>NFUV01000001.1:0-2055533 GCA_002127295.1 Chitinophagaceae bacterium IBVUCB2 | reverse complement strand
GCCAGGTGCATTACCATTTACAACTACAGAAGAGTTCATAGCAGTCTTAACTGGCAGATACCAGACAAAGTACATACTCAACAAGGCCCACAAATAAAGAAGTGGAAGAACTATTATAAAACCAAAAAACTAAAACAACAAGCTATGAGTTAACTCTGATAAGCCATCGCACAAAAAATAGTTTCTTTAGCTACAGAGGGCTACGAAACTATTTTTGCCCACACACTTTGTAAACCCTGCGCAGGATTACTACATTTGTAAACCAATAACAGGATTATTAATCACAAGTGTAAACTTTTTTCAGGACGAGTCAGTGCATATCCAGTCTTCATATTCGGCGGACGTAATTCTGCCGGGCAGTAGTTCTTAACTTCGGCTTTTAGTTATAAATTTAGCTTCAGTTCCGGGCGGACAGTTGGTTAATTCCCCAACTGCACAAAGCCTCGGACGTTAGGCGCAATACCATGAGAGTTTTATTAGCCATTTTTGCATTCACGCATTCATGTCTTAGTTTTTGTCAAACAAAGACACTTGTCGAGATAAAAGATTTTCGATCAGATAGGGATAGCGTTAATATGACAAAAGTATTGCCGCAGGGTATCGAACTGACATCGAAATACATTTGCCGCAATTTTGATTTTTGCATTCCGATCCCAGACAAATTATGGCTGACTTCACATCACCCAAATGAACAGTCTACTTTATTATCGAGACCCGACCGGTCACAATTGGTTATCGAACGTGATTCCATTGGTCGAATAATATCTAAAATCTTTTACAGCTGCTTAGGATGCCTAGCCGAATCATACGGATTTACTTTTTCTTACGACAGTTCAGGAAATGAAGTCAAGGTCATACAATTGGAAGCTAAAGATATTATGTTATTAAGGCAGGGTTTGACACTTAATGAAGGAAGTGTAAAAAATCATACCACTTTTTTAGTTAGCTATAATAGTGAAGGGTTTATTCGAAACTTGAAATCTTCGAGTGGAGGTGACTTGCTATTTTCTATCAAGATTATACAGTAGACACTGCGCCTAACATGCGGTTTTCTGCTATGCTGGCTTGACGAATAAATTCTGATCGGCATAATGTCTCGTCCTGAAATAGGTTTACACAAAAAAGTAAACTTATGGACATTAAACAACAAGCCGTCAACGAATATTTGACGCAAGGATTCACTTACCGGCAGTTGGCCAGCAAGTACGGTGTCAGCCGTTCTACCATCAACACCTGGGTTCTCGTTCATCAGGGTATTCATGATTTGCCACGCAGCAAACGACAAAATTCTTACGACCTTCAGCAAATGAAACAAGGCAAAAAATCTAAACAAAAACAAGTTGCCATTTCTGATGCAGAACAAAAAATCGCTTTGCTTGAAAAACAACTGGCCTGGGAAAAAATGAGAGCCGATGCCCTCGACACGATGATTAACATTGCAGAGAAGGAGCTGAACATTCCTATCAGAAAAAAGTCTGGCACCCAACAGTCCAACAAATGAAACAAAACTACCGTTGCTACAATCTGCAATCACTCTGCGGACTGTTCGGGTATTCAAGACAGGCTTTTTATAAACAACAACGATTACAGATTATTGAACAATCAAGAGATGCTTTGATACTGCAACAGGTGTTGCATATCCGTAATGAACAACCCCGTTGCGGGACCAGAAAATTGTTAGTCATGCTTCAACCATTTTTTAAAAAGCAGGATATTCAAATTGGCAGAGATACTTTCTTCCAATTGCTGGCCCAAAACAAACTACTGATTCGTAAGCGAAAAAGAAGTACACATACCACTAATTCCAAACACTTCTTTTACCGCTATCCCAATCTGGTGGCGCATTTTACGCCGTTGCATGCCCATGAACTTTGGGTGGCTGATATTACTTACATACCTATGAAAGAAAGATTCGCTTACCTGTATTTACTAACCGATGCTTACAGTCGGAAAATTGTCGGCTTCCATGTTAGTGATGATATGCGGGTAACCAGTGCAATTGTTGCCTTGCAAAAAGCTCTCGATCAAAAACCTGCAGATGCTATCGTCATCCATCATTCTGACAGAGGATTGCAATACTGTAGCAATGATTATGTAGCAATGCTCAAAGCTCATCATGCCCGCATCAGCATGACACAAAATGGCGACCCTTACGAAAATGCTATGGCCGAAAGAGTGAATGGAATATTGAAATCAGAATTAATCAGTGACAGTTACCCCGATCTTAAAGCAGCTATGCAACACATTGCCAGGTGCATTACCATTTACAACTACAGAAGAGTTCATAGCAGTCTTAACTGGCAGATACCAGACAAAGTACATACTCAACAAGGCCCACAAATAAAGAAGTGGAAGAACTATTATAAAACCAAAAAACTAAAACAACAAGCTATGAGTTAACTCTGATAAGCCATCGCACAAAAAATAGTTTCTTTAGCTACAGAGGGCTACGAAACTATTTTTGCCCACACACTTTGTAAACCCTGCGCAGGATTACTACATTTGTAAACCAATAACAGGATTATTAATCACAAGTGTAAACTTTTTTCAGGACGAGTCATAACATTGCCGAGCGACATATCCATCTGACGAATAAATCCCAGCTTTAGAATATATTTTCATCTTCATATCTTTGATCAGCAACATATCCGGGCTGACGTAACACAGAATACCGCCACAACGCCAAGCCCTAACGTTGTGTGCTATTAATAAACTTTCAATTGTAGACAAAACGACAATAATGAGAATTGTCATCCCAGTATTGATACTTGCCTTTTTTTATGCTTTAGTGGGGTCCTTGTTGAGTACCATGACATTAAATTGGCCCACTGACACGTTTATCTATTCGATAATAATGTCCTTCTTTTTTATTCTTTTACCTTTATTTATAGCTGTTTGTGTATTTCACTTGATTCTTTCTATTTGTAAGTGGATGAATAAACGATGCACAGTTAAAGCTCAAATTGTGACATTATTTATCCTTTTCAATTTAACCGTATTATTGGTTCAATTACCAGATTTTTTTCGACATCAAGCAGAACCACATTATACTCGCTATAATTCATTCAGTGAATATTTTATTAAAAATATATATGAAGGAGTTATTACTGCGACAATCTTTTCAATTGTTATTCCTTTGCTGGACAACTTTATAAGAAAAAGAATGGCAAGGATTGACACGACATCAACTTGACAACAGCACACAACATTTAGTTTGGCAAAATGTCGACTTCCGGATTGTGTCTTTCATCGTTCGGTTCGCTGCTCAGCTTTTTATCCCAGCTTGACTTTTACTATTGAGCTTCAGAATATATTTTCTACTTTAGTTCTTCGTTCGGCAGCCGTCGCCGGGGTCGACGAATAGATGAAGCCCCCAACAGCACAAATGCCTAACGTTAGCGGTCATTGTAAGTCGATACATAATAAAAGTGTATGGCAGTTATAATTAAAAAACTTACGAATAGAGACGTTGACTGTTTTTTAGACCTTCTCAATGTTTTTAAAAATGTCTTTGAATGGGTTTCTCGTACCCCAGACCCTCTTTATTTAAAGAAAATTCTCGACAATAAACAGTTTCTAGTTTTCATTGCGATCATGGACAATGTAGTAGTGGGCGGACTAACTGCATATATACTAGACAGGTATGATTCCGAAAAACCAGCAGCATATATTTATGACATCGCAGTAATCAGCGAAAGGCAACGTAATGGAATAGGCAAAGATCTGATAGCAACATTGAACGATTATTGTAAGGAAAACAATTTTAGTGAAGCATTTGTCCAGGCTGAAATGGAGGACACGCAGGCAATAAGTTTTTATAGAGGCACCCCTGTAAGCAGCGAATTACAAGCTCTCCATTTTACCTATTCTTTTGACAATTGAAAAATTTGATCGTAATTAAAAGAACAACGAACTGCTAACATTCTATTGCCAAAATTGGAGCAGGGCCAGCTATTAATCCCACAACTTCGGCAATGCAGACCTTACCGGTCATTATAAAACATACTCAATCGAATAACGATTATTGATTTATTTTATAGGTATGGACAAAAGAATTCAGCAATTAACAGACTTTTTTAACTTGTACGCATATAGATTTAACAATGCAATAAAGGGAGAAAGTCCCGACATCGAAGGAACTGCAGAATCATTCTCCAACTGCTTCGTTAGTGCAAATCCTTTAGGAGTTATAGGCGGAAGTAACAATGAAGATTTCAGGACTGCTATGTCACAGGGTTATGCGTTTTATAAAAGCATAGGTGTAACATCAATGGATATCGTTTCTTTGGAGATAACAATTTTAAACGAGTTCCATGAAATGACTAAAATTCTTTGGAAATGCAGTTACACCAAAAAGGATAGTTCAAAGGGCATTATAGAATTTGAAAATTTTTACTTTACCCAGACAAAGCAAAATGAGCCTAAAATATTTGCTTACATAACAGGTGATGAACAAGCGGTCTTGAAAGAGAATGGGTTAGTATGAATACCATAAATGTTTTTTAATTCTACATTTCTACCAGCATATATTATAGCCTAATTTTACCTGCCAGGCACAAGTTGCTATTAATAATAAAATCATTATGATGCCCCTACGTAAATTGGCTTTCACCATCCAACTGTTTTTGTTCTTTGCAACTTCTGTAAGTGCACAAAAAAATGTAGGACCAGCCTGGAGCAAGGGTGTTGTTTGGTACCAGATCTTTCCAGAGCGGTTTAGCAACGGAGATACATCGAATGACCCAAAAATTAGCGATCAGAACGGAGCCTATCCTTTTGATGACACATCAGCTTTCCAGATACATCCGTGGACCAGCGATTGGTACCAGTTGCAACCCTACGAACAGGTAAATGGAAAAAATATCTGGTTCAATCTTCAGCGTCGTCGTTATGGCGGCGATCTGCAGGGAGTGATCAATAAACTGGATTACCTTAAAGGTCTTGGCATCAACGCCATTTATATGACACCTATCTTCTGGTCTCCCTCCTCACATAAGTATGATGCACTTTGTTACCATCATGTGGATCCAACTTTCGGTCCGGACCCTGAAGGAGATAAAAAAATGATGGAAAAAGAAAATCCATTACAACCAGATTCCTGGGTATGGACCAGTGCAGATCTGTTGGCATTAAAACTAATAGAGGAAGTACACAAACGGAATATGCGGATAATTTTCGACGGTGTTTTTAATCATATTGGTGTGAAGAGTTTTGCATTCAGTGATGTTATTAAAAATCAACAGGCTTCTCCCTATAAGGATTGGTTTATGGTTGATAGCTGGAACGATACTGAGAAGGGTACAAAGTTCAGGTACAAAGGTTGGTTTGGAGTAAGTACCCTGCCAGAGTTTAAAGAAGATAGTACAGGAATTGTTGCCGGCCCCAAAGAATATATTTTCAATGCTACTAAACGTTGGATGAATCCGATGAATAAAGGAATTGGAAACGGTATTGATGGCTGGCGGCTGGATGTGGCGTACAATGTTGGCCACCCTTTCTGGAAGGATTGGGGAAAATGGGTTCGTAGCATTAACCGGGATGCCTATATCACCGCTGAGTTGGTTTCTCCCATCGAGGAAACAAGGCCTTATTTAAACGGTGATGAATTTGATGCTACCATGAACTACAATTTCGCTTTTATCATGCATGATTTTTTTGTGCAGGATACTACCGGATCAACCGTAACACAATTTGATAACCGCTTGAAAGAACTGCGTGAGGCCTTCGGCAATGATGTTGCTTTGAATATGCAAAACCTGATGAACAGCCATGATGCAACCAGGCTTGCCAGTGCTGTTGCAAACCCCGACGGTAAAAAGTTTGGTGACTGGGGTCCTTATTTTAACTGGAGCCAGAAAAGTAATAACAAAAACTATAATACCCGAAAACCAACGCTGGCACAATTGCAGAAACAAAAACTTATTTCCGCTTTTCAAATGCTATACCTCGGATCTCCTATGATATTTTACGGGGATGAAGCCGGTATATGGGGTGGCAACGATCCAGATTGCCGTAAACCTATGATCTGGCCCGAATACAATTATACTTCCGAGAAATATAACCCCGACCAAACTACACATGATGCGGACGAGGTGGTTTTTAATACAGACTTATTTAACTGGTATAAAAAATTCATAGCGCTGCGAAACAACTACAAATCAATTCAGTTGGGAACTTATTCTACTTTATTAAAAGACGATACAAACAAACTGTATGTCTTTAGCCGCAAACATGGAAATGAAGAGGTAGTTGTAATTATTAACCGCGGTAACAAACCTGTGAAATTCTCCAATACATTATTAAAGACAGGTAAGTACAAAAATGTGTTTTCTTTAGTTCCAATGAAGGAAGTGAATGTTAACCCTATGGATCTTGTTGTATTGAGCAATAAGTAAGCAATCTTTTACCTGCTTATCTCCGCCAACACCATGGTCTTGCATTCTTTTTCTCTTTTAGCAGGATTCATAAATTTTAAATCCAGCTTGGTAATTTCATAATCAGGAGTAGCAAAATGTTTGCTGAGTTTATAGCCTGCATCTAATAATTCTTTTTCATCACGGGTATCATAAATGATCCAGGTGGTTTGCCCGGCTTGTAAAACAGAATCCGAAAAATTTTTATGGAGTGTGGCCGTGTAAAAAGCAAACGAAGAACTGTAATCTTCCTGCCAGTAATAAACCCTTGCAGGATCTATTTTTCCTTTGGAGGCAAAAGCCAGTTCGTTTCCTCCCTGGTAAGTGAGCAGCTGCGGGTAAAAATTGCTGTTCAATAAAAAGAAACTAAAACACATAGCCGTTACCGGAACTATTATATTTTTTTGAGCAATACTGTATGCTTTGCTTTTTACAAAATGGAAGACAATGGCTAATAAAAGTATAGTACCTGCAATAACAACAATTGATCGTACCGGGAAAGCCCACCCATTAATAAAGGCGGATAATAACAGCAAAAAGAAAACTAAAATACTCTGTATAATGAGTATTATCCTGGTCCATTTTGCATTTTGCCGGTGCTTCATGATAAATGCAGCGGCAGCAACAGCTGCTGTTGGAAAAACAATGTTGATATAATGCGGCAACTTAAACCCGGCAAAGGCCACCACTAAAAACATTGTAAAAAAAACACCCGTTGTCAACCATTCTTCCTTGCGGTGTAAAAAGTTTTTAATTCTTCCTGCAAAGGCAATAACCGTAATTATGCCCCAGGGCGCAAATGCCCACAAAAAGGAATGCAGGAAGAAGAGGTAATCTTTTTTTCCGGCAGTACCCATTCCTCCACCAAAACGTTCTACACTTTGGTTGAATAATATAAAGGCAATACCATTGATATTATTTTTTCCCCGCACTATTTTTTCCGGGTGCAGGTTGTACTGCAGGTAATAACAATATACCACCGGTGAAATAAACAAAGCAAAAAGAAACAGCAGGAACAACCACTTCCAGTTATAAAAAATTTTCCATTCTTTGCGATACAGTATATAAAACAGAGCGGCAACAGCAGGAACAAAAACGGCAATATGTCCCTTGGTACAAAAGCCTAATGCCAGTCCGAGTGCGGCACCGGCAACATTCAGCAATTTTTTATGCTGAATAAATACAACCAACTGCCAGGTAGCAAAAGCAATACAGGCTGTAAGAATGGCATCCATCCGCACATCATTATTGGCGAGTATAAAAGCAAAAGCAGAAGCGATGATTAACGCTGCGAGTTGGCCCGTTTCATTATCATACAACGCTTTTCCTAATCTATACACCGAATAAATACCACCGATGGTAAATAAAAAAGAAGGAAGCTTATAAGCAAACGAGGTTACACCAAACACTTCGTAACTCAGGGCACATAACCAAAAATGCAAATGCGGTTTATCTAAATAATCTTTACCAAAGTCAATAAGATTTACATAGTCGCCGGTGAGGTACATCCGCAAAGCAATATTGCCATGATGGGCCGAATCATTATCCATTAACGGAACGAAGAGGCCAATAATGTACACCAATCCCAACAGGGAAAATAAAAAGAGATAAGTGTTACGGGAAAGAAACGAAGTGCTCAAACGAATGCTTTTGGCAAAGTAAGCAAAGAATGCGGAGTTTGAAGGATGGAAATCATTTCTCCTTTAAAGAAATCAACAGGTCTGATACAAGACTTTTTATATAGTCCCTTACTTTATTAAATTCTTGTGGTTCCATGTGTTTTGGATCGGGTATTTGCCAGTCAATAAATTGTTTGGCCGGCATCCAGGGACATGCATCGCCACAACCCATTGTTACCACCGCATCAAAAGGAGCAAATTGTTTTACTTCCTCCAGCGATTTTGAATCATGCTCACCCAGATCATAGCCGAGTTCTTTCATGGCGGCAATGGCTTTGGGGTTTACAATACCCGATGGTTTTGAACCGGCGCTATAGGCTTCAATAGTTGAGCCACCCAGCATTTTTGCAAAAGCCTGGCTCATTTGAGAACGATTTGAATTTTCAACACAAACAAAGAGTAGTTTCTTTTTCATTGGTATAAAAATAGATCAAATAAACAGGAGAGGCGACAAGCCTCTCCTGGATTTTTAGCAGCAACCAATACCGCCTCCGTCATTAGCACAGCAACTATTGCCGGGCTCACAACAAGCGGGGTCTTTCTGCATTTGAATGTTTGATTTCATGGCTTTACTTTTTATATTGAAACAATAAGAGACCTTTTAACAGCAACCACTACCCGGCTCACAACAATTTCTATCATCTTTCGCCGGCTTTTCTGCATACACCGTAATGCTGGTGATTTTTGTGTTGCCTTTTTTATAAGTATCAATTTCTTCTCTGGTTAAATAATCGGCCAAAATAGAATCGGGTATCACTATGGCTTTGTCTTTTTGCAACACAATATTTTTGAATCCCGCTTCTTCAATGATACCGAGGTATTCCTTTTTTTGTATAGCACCTGATACACAGCCGGCATATAATTCAGCGACTTCTTTCCATTTTGAAGGAAGCTCGCCTTCTAATACAATATCAGAAATTGAAAAATGACCACCGGGTTTCAACACCCTGTATACTTCGCTAAATACTTTGTGTTTATTGGGAACAAGGTTGAGCACACAGTTACTTACTATAACATCCGCTTTGTTAGCCGTAACAGGCATATCTTCAATATCTCCCTGTCTGAATTCAACATTATTGAAGTTTAATTTTTCTGCATTATCTCTTGCACGGGCAATCATGGCGTCTGTAAAATCTATACCAATTACCTTTCCTTTTTCTCCGGTTAGCTTTCGGGCTACAAAGGCATCGTTACCGGCACCGCTGCCAAGATCAATAACGGTATCACCCTCTTTAATTTTTGCAAACTCTGTAGGCAGCCCGCAACCCAATCCTAAATCAGCGTCAGGATTATAGCCTTCGAGTTTAGTATAATCGTCGGCCATTATGTTATATACCCCATCGCCACAGCAGGCAGATGTTGCACCGCAGCAAGAGGCAGCATTAGTGTCTTTTGACTGGTTAGCGATTTCGCTGTACTTTTCTTTTACCAGTTGTTTAAGTTGAGTGTCGTTGTTCATGGCTTTATATATTTATGAATGATTAGCAACAAGCTTTTTCGTTTTTTAATTTCAGGTTGGCGAATAAAAAACTAAACTCACTATTGAATTTTTCAAAGGCTTTCCAATTGATGCAATAGCAACTGCGGGGACCATCCACAGTACCGGTTACCAACCCTGCGTTCTTTAATTCTTTTAAATGTTGTGACACGGTACTTTGTGCCAAGGGGAGCAGGTCAACTATCTCACCACAAATACATTCGTTCCGTTGTGCCAGCACTTTCAGAATTGCAATGCGGGCAGGGTGTGCCATTGCCTTTGCAAAATTGGCCAGGTCCTGTTCTTTCTGTGTGAATTCTTCTTTTTTGTGAATAGCCATTTTATAATCTTATATCGCAAATATACGATAAGACAATTCAGATCACCAAATTTTTGACCACTATTTTTTTTGGCAGGTATTTACTTTAACAGGAAATGGTTGGATAGACGCTCCTGAAACGGTATCTGACTATTGACCGATAGCGGCTTTGGGTCTGGGAATAAGATGAATTTGTTTTTGTCTTCCATTGATGTAGCGAAAGCCTTTTTCATCAAAATATCCGTCTTCTTCCAGCATTATACGGATGCTCTTTTTCCATTCAGGAAGATTGGTAGCGGCATTCAGCTCTATGGAATAAACAGTTTTTTCATATAAAGGATAATCTCCTGAGCCGGGAACCCTTCCCTGGTTATCCCACATACCAATAGTTGGCCCCGCTGCATGACCATGATAACCTAATGGGTGAGTGTAGATTGTTGCCTGAATATTTTCTGCTTTTGATTGAGCTAAAGCATCCGCCAAAATTTGATTGCCCGTTTTACCTTTTTTATACTGCCCTGTTAAAATATCCTGTACCTTGCTGGCAGCAGCAAATGCTTTTTCAAGATTCTCAGGAAGCTTTGTTTCACCTGGTAATAATATATAAGCATGTTGTTGACAATCGGTATTCAATCTAAGATAAGTAATGCCAATATCTACATGCAGCAGATCACCCGGTCTTATCACATCGTCGTTTGGCCGGTTAGAAAAACTACGAAGGTGTTCAAAGCTGGTGCTGTCACTCCGTTGTGCTGCTACAGAAGGATGAAACCAGGTGTCAAGGCCAAGGTCTTTAATTTTTTTTCGAAACCACCATACTACATCATCTGTTGTAGTAACGCCAGGAATGATCACTTTTTCTGAAAAACCCTCATCAATAATAGCATGGGTGATCGATACCAGTTGAGGATACAATTGCATTTCTTTTTCAGTTCTTGTTTCCAGCCACCGAACAGCTAGTTTTTCTGCGGAAACAACTTTCTTCTGAAAAGCTGCCGGCAATTTTTTTATCAGCTCAGTATAGGAAGTATGATCAAGCCCATTAGCATGACCAAAGTTTTCTGAAATATTGATACCGATCTGTTGAGGGTTTCTTGTTGTAATTACATTGACCAACGCCTCCCATTGATCGGGAAAACGTTTCATATCCCAACTGGCTTTGATGTTCTCACCCACATTGTATCTGGCAATAGCCATTTTTTCAAATTGGTTATTTTTTTCATTTCGGTAAAAAACCAGCATGGTGGTTCGCCGGGCCGACATCCAGGTTGCCGGTAGCATTGTTTTCAGCACCGGATCTTCATTGTATTCTTCACTGATCAGCAACCAGAGGTCGATACCTGTTTCTTTCATCAGGGAGGGAAGTAAATTATCCAGCCGTTCAGCAAGTATTTCATCAATTACTTTAGCTTGTTCTCGGGGAGAAAGAATTTGCTGCGCATCTCCTTTTATTAATAAGAGCAAAAAGGACAGAAGGAAAAATGACCGGTAAAACATTGTAAAGAGTTTGTTGACCGAATGTAAAAAAGATGTTGCAGAAATCAACCTTTTGTATTGCTTTTGAACACGGAGATAATTACCCCGCTAAGAATAATACAAAGAATACCGGCAGAAGACATCAGGTCTGGAAATGCATCGCCTAATGCCATTCCAATAAATACAGAGAAAATGATATTGGCATAACCAATTGAAGAAACAATACCAGCCTTATCAGCACCATAAGCTTTGGTGACAAAGTACTGCCCAAATAATGCAGCAAGACCCAGCCACAACACATAAAACCACTCTATGCCGGTTGGCCATTTCCATTGTATAAAGAAAACGTCGTCGGGGTTAATATTAAAGAGATAGCCAATAATCATTAGGAGGGTTGGCACCAACACTCCTGTGCCAATAAAAGCCAGGACAATTATTCTTGAATCGTAATAACCGGCCAGCCTGTTTACAGTGATATAGGCCAAAGCAGAAGTAATGCCTGATAATAATCCAGCAAGGTGATAATACCAGGGAAAATGCATGGCAGGTTTATAAATAAGCAACATACCGGCGAAGCCTAGCAGCACCGCCAGCAAAACAATTCTACCATGATATTCACGGAATAATAAAAAAGAAAACACGGCAATGAATAATGCAGAAGTTAAATTATACGTCATTGCTGTACCCAGCGGCAAATGAAGAATGCAATACAACAAAGTGTACAATGCCGTTGTACCCATCATTCCCCGAAAGATCAGCAAATGAAATTTTCCGCCCTTGTTCTCGGGTGGTTTTGCAATAAATCCAACAATTAATACCAGGAGGCCAACCGCATTTCTCCAGAATACTAATTGCCCGGCACCAAAACTTCCTTTTAATAACTTAGCCGCACCTCCCATTAAAGAAAAGCCCAGCGCTGCTAACAGCATGTAGAGAATTCCTTTGTATCGGGAATCAATGGCCATTAGAACCCGGATAGTTTTTCAACAGCAGCTTCCAATGTTTCTTTCTTTTTAGAAAAACAAAAGCGCAGCACTTTATCATCTTTTCCATTTTGATAAAAAGCGGAAACAGGAATGGTCGCCACACCGGCTTCTTTTGTTAATCGTATCGCTAAATCTTTATCTGCTTCGTCACTTATCCGTTCATAGGTGCCGCAAATAAAATAACTCCCCGAAGATTGTTGCATAGTGAATTTTGTTTGCTTCATTAACTCCGTAAAATAATCTCTTTTGTCCTGCATAAAAGCGGATAAAGACAAATACGCTTCTTTATTTTTTAAAAATTCAGCCAGTGCCACTTGCGCCGGTGTAAAACAGGAGAAACAATTAAACTGGTGTACTTTTCTAAACTCTTTTGTTAGGGCAGCAGGAGCTATACAATAACCCAGTTTCCAGCCGGTGCAGTTATATGTTTTGCCAAAAGAAGAACAAACAAAACTTCGTTGCAGCAGATCAGGATAGCGCAACATGCTTTGATGGGGAATATTATCAAAGATCAAATGCTCATACACTTCATCGCTAATGATAAAAATATTTGTTCCTTCTACAATTCTTCTTAACTGCTGTATATCTTTTTCACTGATCACACTGCCCGTTGGATTGTGCGGTGAGTTGATAATGATCGCTTTTGTTTTAGAACTAATGGCAGCTTGCACTGTATCCCAATCAATATGATAGTTGGGATAAACAAGATCAATAGTTATTGCTTTTGCCCCATTGATCTCAATATTAGGAATATAACTATCGTACGCCGGTTCAAATACGATTACCTCATCACCCGGCTGCAAAATAGTGGTGAATGCTGAATAGATTGCATAGGTGCCACCGGGAGTTATTGTGATCTCAGTATCAGGATTAATAGTAGCCCCGTATAAATAGTTTGCTTTCTCTGCAATGGATTCCCGCAATGGCATCCACCCGGGCATAGGTGAATACTGGTTAAAATCATTTTTCATTGCCTTATTCACCAGGCTTGTCAAATCATCACTCATGGAAAAATCCGGAAAGCCCTGGCCAAGATTTACAGCCTTATATTCATTGGCAAGCCCACTCATTATGGTGAAGATGGTGGTGCCCACCCCGGGCAATTTTGAACTAATATGCAAAAGGAATAAATTGAAGATGAATGATGCGTAAAATTATATCAAATGAAGATATTAAAATAGGCAAACCTTTTTACAGGTTGTTCCGATTAGTAGATAGTAAAACAAATTTGATAGCACAAGGTTTAATAGGGAACAATGAAAAAAAGAGTACAGGCTTTCTTTAACCCCGAACAGTATCATGGGTGGGGTAAAACAAAAAATTATTTTGAAGGCTGGTACTTTAAAGTAGTGAATGAGGCCGAAACAAAGGCCCTTGCTTTTATTCCTGGTATTGCTATGGATCAACAAGGAAATAAGCAATCGTTTATACAAGTATTGGATGGAAAAAGAAAAACTTCTGTGTATCACAAATTTGATGTTACTGATTTTGTGCCCACAGCGGGGAAGTTTTCGGTAGAAATATTGAACAATCAATTTTCAGCTGCACAAATTGATCTTCAGTTACCGGGTATTGAAGGACGACTGGAATTTTCAGGGAATATTCCATGGCCTACAAAAATTCATTCTCCCGGTATAATGGGACCGTTTGCATTTGTTCCTTTTATGGAGTGTTATCATGGTATTGTAAGCATGGATCATCATATTGCCGGGGAACTAAAAATCAACAACGAGTTGTTTGATTTCACCAATGGCAGGGGATATATGGAAAAAGACTGGGGACGTTCATTTCCAGCAGCCTATGTTTGGATGCAAACAAATCATTTTAGTGAGCCAGGCATTTCGTTGAAAACCTCAGTAGCAAAAATTCCATGGTTGCGAAAATCCTTTGTGGGTTTTATTGGCGGCCTTTGGTTGAACAATAAGCTGTATAGGTTTACCACCTACAATGGTTCTTCACTTCGAAAATCTGCGATCACTGAAAAAAAAGTAGAACTAGTGATAGAGAATAGTACTTATCGTATTGAGATACTGGCGCATCGGGATGAAGGAACCGCATTAGCCTCTCCCATTGGCGGACTAATGGATGGACGGGTGGAAGAAAGTATGACAGCAGAAGTAGAAGTTCAACTGCTGAATAAAAAAACCAAGCAAATTGTTTTTGAAGACACGGGAAGGAATGCCGGATTGGAAGTAGCCGGGAAAATTGAAGAGATTATGCTGTAGAATTATTTTTTCTTTTTGCTAACTAGATCATAAGAATCATCAATCCATTCTTTTAATTGCTTTGTGGAAACAGAGCCATCTACCACCACTGTATTCCAGTGTTTTTTGTTCATATGGTAACCGGGAAGAACACAAGGAAATTCCTCTCTAAGCTCAATCGCTTTATCCGGATCACATTTTACATTAAAGCGAAGCTCTTCGCTGTCGAGTCCTGTCAGTAAAAATATTTTCCCCGCTACTTTGAATACTAACGTATCCGGACCGAATGGAAGCGTTTCTTCTACCCCGGGTTTTGACAAACAATATTGTCTTAATGATTCAATATCCATATCAGGCGGTAATTATGGCGGTCGCTTCGATCTCTATTAAATATTCCGGGGCAATAAGGCCTTTCACTTCTATCATCGAAGTACAGGGCTTAATTGAAGAAAAAAATTCTCCATGAGCTTTTCCATACTCTTCCCAACGACTGATATCGGTTACAAACATTCTTGTTCGTACTACATCTTTTAAAGAAGAACCAGCATTTTGTAAAACCTGTTCTATTTTTTGAATGATGAACTTTGTTTGTGCATAGGCATCATCGCCACCAACTAATAAACTGTTTTCGTCAACCGCAACAGTGCCCGTTACTTCTATCATATTTCCAACCTTTACAGCCCGGCTGTAACCAACGATGTCTTCCCATTTGGCACCTGAGGAATAGTTTGTTCGTTCCATTAGTTTTTAATTTCTATGTTTTCTTCTTTTATCAATGTTTCTCCATTCATTCGAAGCAGGATCTGCGCTACCGTCACCACATCTTTTTGACAATACGTAACAATGCGCTGTACATTCTTCTCAATCCAATATACTTCCCATACTCTGCTGCCATCAATATCATCTTTAGGAGTTTTAATACCAAGTGTATGGGCCAGCAGGTTTAAGGAAGTAAAGCTTTTAAAATCTCCGAATTTCCATAGTTCCAGGGTGTCATAATGATTTACTTCCCATGGCTTTTTGCCAGAGATGTTTAAGATAGATGGAATAGATAGGTTGTTAATTATCATCCTGCGACAGAGATAAGGGAAGTCAAATTCTTTACCATTGTGAGCACATAGAAATTTTGGTTCGCCGGTTGCCCATTTGCTCAGCATGTCATTAAAATTCAACAACAATTGTGCTTCATCCTCGCCAAAGAAACTTTTTAGAATAATTTTTTTATTATCACCGTTTCCCTGCACCACGCCACAACTGATACATACTATTTTTCCAAACTCTGCATAAATGCCGGCACGGGGATAGAGACTTTCATTTGTTTGCCCTTCATGATATTTTGAAAGAGAGTTTGATTTGGTATCCCAAAGTTGTTTCCAATCTTCGGGCAGGGCAGTATATGCCGGGTATTGTGGCACAGTTTCAATATCAAGAAAGAGGATATTGTTGATCGGGAGTGCAGCCATATAGTTGTTTATTCTTTAAAAATAAAAAACCCCGGACAAACCGGGGCTACCACTTTTAGGTATTTTTTGGCGTTAAAGATATTTATCGCCTTTATTACGTTTTACTTCTGCCACATATTCTTTTATTTCCTGCTCTTTGTCTTTTTTACAAATCAGCAATACATCCTTGCTATCAACTATAATATAATCTTTTAACCCTTGCAATAACACCAGCTTATTGTCCGGAACATGCACCATACAATTATTGGCATCTACTACCATTACGTTTTTTCCCACTACAGCATTGCCAAAATAATCTTTATCCTTGTTTTCCCAGGCACTGTTCCATGTTCCTAAATCACTCCAGGAAAAAGACGCCGGTATCACATAAACATTATCTGCTTTTTCCATTACTGCAAAGTCAATAGAGATATTGGTGCATTGCGGGTAAATGGAATCTACTGCTTCTTTCTCCGCAGGGGTATTAAAGCTATCTTTCTCAGCGGCAAATAAATCATACAATTCGGGTTCAAATTTTTCAAGTGCCTTCAGTATGTTTTTTACTTTCCAGGTAAAAATGCCCGCATTCCATAAAAAGTCCCCACTTGCTATAAAAGCTTTAGCGATTTCAACGTTAGGCTTTTCGGTAAAGGTTTTTACTTTAAAAACATCAGGTGCTGCTTCTGCGGTATCATGTTGAATATAGCCATAGCCGGTATTAGGATAAGTTGGCTTTACTCCAATTGTAACCAGCGCATTGATGTGGTCCACAAAATCATATGCTTTTCTCGCTGTCTTTACAAATTCATCAGTTTCTAGTATAAGATTATCAGCCGGCGCTGCAATCATCAAAGCTTTCGGATCTTTTTTAAAAAGCTTAAAAGCGATATAGGCAATGCAGGGGGCTGTATTTTTTCTGGAGGGTTCCGCTAAAATATTTTCATGCGGTGTTTCGGGTAATTGTTTTTTTACAATACTTACATATTCCTGGGCGGTAATTATGTAAATATTTTCTTTGGGCACCAGTTTGCTATAGCGTTCAAAAGTCTGCTGTATCAACGTTTTGCCAATGCCGAGTATATCTAAAAACTGTTTAGGAAAACCGGTGCGGCTCATAGGCCAAAACCTGCTGCCGATACCCCCGGCCATAATTGCAACGTAGTGATGTTTGTTCATTGTAAATAGTGAGTGGTGAATAATGAATGAGTAAACCCCATTTTTACACACCGGGTTTTATATCAATCCCTCTCTTATTAAATCATGTAAATGTATAATTCCTAAATACTTTCCGCTTTCAATAACTGCCAATTGTGATATTCCTTTTTTACGCAACAAGTCCAATGCATCAACAGCCATTTCATCCGGTCCTATTGATTGAGGATTTTTTGTCATTATATCATCCGCTATAATTTTATCAATAGCGGTGTTTTTTTCCAGCATTCTTCTCAGGTCGCCATCGGTAATAATGCCGAGCAGATCATTGTCCTTATTTATTACTGCGGTTATACCTAATCTTTTTGCGGTCATCTCTACAATCACTTCCTTTAATGATTGCCCGGATAAAACTTTCGGCTTTTCATTGTCGGCATATAAATCTGCAACCCGCAGGTATAATTTTTTACCCAGCATTCCGCCGGGATGAAATTTGGCAAAGTCATCTGTTTGAAAACCTTTTAATTCCATCAGGCAAACCGCTAAAGCATCGCCCATTACTAATTGGGCAGTGGTGCTGGTTGTTGGTGCAAGATTATTGGGACAAGCTTCCTGTTCTACCGTCGTATTTAAAACAATGGTTGCATTTTTTGCCAGGTAGGAATCAACGCTGCCTACCATTCCAATTAATATATTACCAAAATTTCTAACCAGCGGCACCAATACTTTTATCTCCGGGCTTTCGCCGCTTTTGCTGATTACAATAACAATATCATCTTGTTGCACCATTCCTAAATCTCCATGTATTGCATCAGCTGCATGCATAAAAACAGACGGCGTTCCGGTAGAGTTAAAAGTGGCGACTATTTTTTGAGCAATTACGGCGCTTTTGCCAATACCACTAACAACCACACGGCCTTTGCAATTAGCAATGGCATTTACGGACTTTTCAAAATCATCATTGATAAATGAAGCAAGACCAGCAATAGACTGGGCTTCTAATTCAATTGTTCTGAGAGCAACCTGTTGTATTGAAAGCGGCATATAGTATTTCTAGTTCCCGGTTGATTCATCCAAACTAATTCCAAAAGCCGACTACAACAACCGATAACGGCGGCAAATTTAGAGTTTTTGCAATGAAGTCTCCGTTATGCAATCGTTGTACTGCAATTTTAACTGATTGATCTGCGAAGAGCAGGCTTTTTCTCATAAATTTGCCATCCTCTTTTGGTGGGGAAGGTTTTTATGCACCAGATTGCCAGCCTTGGTTTACTACATTACAAGCTTCTCCCCTCCATTCAGAAAGAAAAACACTTAGTTATCCGATGTTTATCTACCGTGTAAAAAAATATGTTTAGCCGGTAAACTTCATTCGGGTAAAAAGGAGTATCTTAAATAATAGGCAATGTAGCTCCGAAATTTTCGGAACGAATGAAATTAATGAGTAATGGGAACATCAACAGTGAAGAAGGTAACAACCAAATCCAATCCAATTAAAGCCGGCAAACCGGTAAAGGCAAAGGAAACGATAGCCCCTAAAAAGCGGTTTGACTTGCACAAAGCGTTGCAGGAATATTTTGGTTTTGACAAATTCAAAGGCACACAGGAAAAAGCAATCGAATCTTTATTGGCCGGGCATGACACTTTTGTTATTATGCCCACAGGCGGAGGTAAAAGTCTTTGCTACCAACTACCCGCCATGGTTAGTGAAGGTGTGGCATTAATCGTATCTCCCTTGATCGCCTTAATGAAAAACCAGGTGGACCTGGTTCGTGGATATAGCAGCAACGATGAAGTGGCTCACTTCCTCAATTCAACACTCAATAAAAAAGAAATAAAAGAAGTGCATGATGATTTGCTTTCGGGCAAAACAAAAATGCTCTATGTTGCTCCTGAAACAATGACGAAGCAGGAGAATTTGGAATTTTTCTCTGATCTTAAAATTTCATTTTTCGCAGTAGATGAGGCACATTGTATTTCAGAATGGGGACATGATTTTCGTCCCGAGTACAGAAGACTGCGGGAAATGATGATACAGATAAATCCTGACGCACCCGTGATTGCATTAACAGCAACTGCTACACCCAAAGTGCAAAGTGATATTGAAAAGAACCTGGATTTGCGTAAGCCTAATATTTTTATTTCTTCTTTTAACCGGGCCAATCTTTATTACGAAGTATTACCCAAAATTAAAAAGTCGCAAACTGATGAGAATATTGTCCGCTTCATTAAAAGCATGAAGAAGAAAAGCGGCATTATTTATACGTTGAATAGAAAAACAACAGAAGAGCTCGCAGATATTTTAAATGCCAACGGTGTTAAGGCGGTAGCATATCATGCTGGATTGGATAGTAAAGTAAGAGCAGCCAGGCAAGACCAGTTTTTGGGAGAAGATGTGCAAGTGATTTGTGCCACCATTGCCTTTGGTATGGGTATCGATAAGCCGGATATTCGTTTTGTTATTCATTATAATATTCCCAAGTCCATTGAAAATTATTACCAGGAAACAGGCCGTGCCGGCAGAGATGGTTTGGAAGGGAAATGCGTTCTTTATTACTCTCATAAGGATGTAAGCAAACTAGAACACCTGATGCGGGATAAACCATTGAGTGAAAGAGAAGTTGGGGCACAATTGATAAACGAGACAGTTGCGTTTGCAGAAACAGGTGTTTGCCGCCGTAAAATATTGATGAGTTATTTCGGCGAAGAGTATGAAAAAGAAAATTGCGGACAATGTGATAACTGTAAACATCCGAAAGAAAGAATAGAAGCTAAGGATGAAGTAGTGATTGCATTAAAAGCTATCAAAGCACTGGATGAACGATTTGCTACTGACTACGTGGTACAAATTATAAGTGGTAAGCTTACACCACAGATACAAATGTTCCGCCACGATGTATTAGATGAGTTTGCAAGCGGTAATGACAGGGATAACCATTTCTGGAATTCCTTGTTAAGACAATTAATACTGGAAGGACTTCTTACAAAAGATATCGAAGAATATGGTGTATTGAAGTTTACCAAAAAAGCAGAAGCGTTTTTGAAGAAACCGAAATCGTTCCAGATTGTATTGAACAAGTTGTATGATGATGCAAATGCGGATGATGAAGAAACAACCGAAACAACAGGCGGTGCAGCACTCGACGAAAAATTAGTTGAAATGTTACTGGAACTTCGTCAAAAAGAAGCTAAGAAGAAAAATCTTCCGCCGTTTGTTATATTTCTTGAATCATCATTACAGGACATGGCCACCTTTTATCCCATTACGATGGAAGGATTGGAAAAATGCCAGGGCGTTAGCAAAGGCAAAGCAATAAAATACGGAAAGCCATTTGTTGAATTAATTCAACGTTACGTAGAAGAGAACAATATAGAAAGGCCGGATGATTTTGTGATGAAGAGTGTGGTGAATAAAAGTGGCAACAAGGTTTATATTATTCAAAACACCGATAAAAAGGTTTCTCTCGAAACCATAGCCAAGAATAAAGGGTGGAGAATGGATGAAATGCTGGAAGAAATGGAAACCATTGCCGCCAGCGGTACAAAACTCAATCTTACTTATGCTATTGATGAAATGCTGGACGAAGACGACCAGGATGAAATAATAGAGTATTTTAAGAGCTGCGAAACATCTTCATTGCAGGTGGCGCAGGAAGAGCTGTCTGACTATAATTTTAACTGGGAGCAGTTGAAGATCATGCGGATTAAGTTTTTAAGCGAGTACGGAATGTAAGGCCATTATAACCCAAAACTTTATGGCTGCGGATTGTGGATTTTATGTGAATTCCCTCTATATTTGCAGCCCCGAAGCACAAAAGCGAGGATAGGCTTCCACTTACCCAAGTCAATGTGTTTCAGGAATGGTGCGGTAGCTCAGTTGGTAGAGCAATGGACTGAAAATCCATGTGTCGCCGGTTCAACCCCGGCCCACACCACTTAAGACCTCAACAGAAATGTTGGGGTTTTTTGTTTTTTGACCGTCAGGGTTTTATTCACCATTCGGACTAAGTACAACATTTTGAAATGAAAGAAATGTTGGCAATAACAATGAAAATGTCAATCTTTAAGACAGCAAGAGATTATTATTTTCAAACTCTACATCATGAACTCAAAACTTTCCAGACGCAACGCTTTAAAAATTTTTGGTGTAACAGTTGGAAGCACCGTGTTCCCATTTTCATCCTGGGCAACTAATGAACAGGGAGAACCTTTGATTTTACCCGATGAGATGCGGCATCAGCCTTTGGCAAAACCTGTAACAGCGATTACTTTGGGCGCAGGATCAAGAGGCAATGTCTATGGTGGATTTGCTGTTGAGTTTCCCGATCAGTTAGACATTGTAGGTGTGGCAGAACCTATTGCCATTCGGAATGAACGATACAGTAAGAAACATAACATCGTTGCTGAAAATCGCTTCAACACCTGGGAAGATGTTTTTAAGAAACCCAAATTTGCCGATGCTATTATTATCACTACCCCGGACTACTTACATTATGGTCCATGTATGGCTGCATTGAAAATGGGATATGATATATTGTTGGAGAAACCCATCTCACCATCAGAACAAGAGTGCAGGGATATATTAGCACTAGCTAAAAAAACAGGACGCATTGTTGCCGTTTGCCATGTGCTACGGTATGCACCATATTTTATAAAGCTGCGAGAGTTGATTCAAAACGGTTCTATTGGCGAAGTGGTAAGTATGCAACATTTCGAACCAATTGAACACATTCACATGAGTCATTCTTATGTTCGGGGCAACTGGCACAACAGTAAAAAAACAACACCCATTATTTTAGCAAAGTCCTGCCATGATCTGGATATCATCAAATGGATG
Organism: Chitinophagaceae bacterium IBVUCB2; assembly: GCA_002127295.1. Taxonomy (GTDB): domain Bacteria; phylum Bacteroidota; class Bacteroidia; order Chitinophagales; family Chitinophagaceae; genus JJ008. The sequence continues at coordinate 2,033,548 of NFUV01000001.1, read as the reverse complement.
TTGGGAAAAGAATCAAAAAAAATACAGGCTTTTGGAAACCTGAAATGGTTTCGAAAAGAAAATGCGCCGGCAGGAAGTACAGAAAGATGTGCAGATGGATGTGCGGTTGAAAGTACCTGCCCATACTCAGCACAGAAAATTTATTACCGCAAACGAAGCTGGACCTATGTGTTTGATCTTCCGGAAGAAAAAGAAAAGCAAGGCGATGCAATTTTGAATTATTTAAAAACTACCAATTACGGCCGCTGTGTTTATAAAATGGAGAATGATCAATGTGATCACTATGTAAGCAATATTTTATTTGAAGATGGAGTAACTGCCAGCTTTAGTATGGAAGCCTTTACTCCCTGGGGAGGTCGTAGAACAAGAGTAATGGGAAGCATGGGTTTTATAGAAGGCGATATGAATAAATTTACGATCAATGATTTTCGTACCGGCGAAACAAAAACCTACGAATCAAAATCCCTGGACCAGGAGAATTATAAGAACCAGGGACATGGCGGTGGCGATTGGCGACTCGCCGCAGATTGGGTGCAAGCCGTTGCTAAACAAGATGCGTCTTTGCTTTCCTCTACCATTGATGCGTCAATAGAAAGCCATGTAATGTGTTTTGCGGCAGAGAAAAGCAGGAATGAAGATAAAGTAGTGGATATAAAAATTTAATCTTTTAAAGAAGCAAAGCTAACTGCTACCTCAGCTCCCACTTTTGCATTATGTTTTATCAAAGCAATATTAGCTTCGAGGCTTTCGCCTTTTGTATGGTCGGCAATATATTGCAATAAAAAAGGCGTTACTTTTTTTCCTGCAACATTTGCATCCCTGGCTGCATTCAATGCTTGCAGAATATGCACTTCCATTTCGGCAGCATCTATTTCATATTCTTCCGGAACAGGATTAGCAATAAGCACTGCACCGTTTAAACCGAGTTTCCATTTAGCATCAAGCAACGCAGCTATTTCGTTCGCATTATCCAATCGTAATGGAGAAGCAAAGCCACTTTTTCGGGTATAGAAACTCGGAAACTCATCTTGCCCATAAGTAACAACCGGTATTCCCAGGGTCTCTAAATATTCCAATGTTAATCCAATATCAAGAATTGATTTTACTCCTGCAGAAACAATTGCAACGGATGTTTGCGCCATCTCTGTTAAATCTGCAGAAATATCCATTGTTCTTTCGGCTTCCCGATGCACCCCGCCGATGCCGCCGGTTACAAAAACTTTTATTCCTGCCATAGCGGCTATTCGCATCGTAGCGGCCACCGTTGTTGCGCCATATAAATTTTGACTGATCACATAGGGCATGTCCCGCAGACTTACTTTCCACACATCGTCAGCTTTTCCAAAATATTCTAATTGTTCTTTGGTCAATCCTACATGGCATTTACCATTGAAGATGGCAATCGTTGCCGGAACGGCTCCATTTTCTCTTACCACTTGCTCTACTGCCAGGGCTGTTTCAATATTTTTTGGATAAGGCATACCATGTGAGATGATTGTTGATTCCAATGAAACAACGGCATTTCCTGCAGCCAGCGCCTCTCCAACTTCCGGGTGTATTTCTAAGAATTGGTTCATTAGTCTGGATAGTATTTTGAAACAAGCCCTAATAGTTTTTCTTGTGTAAGATGCGTAGCGGTAGCACCATTTACCTGTAATATTTCTGCTGAAAGTGTATGTGCAAGTTTCAGGCAATCTACCCCATCCTTCCCTAAATGCTTTCCTAATATATAACCAGATAAAGAACCATCACCAGCACCGGTACAATCAACAACGTTTATTGATGGTGCATGAAGGGTGATTGATTTTTCTTTTGTGTACAATGCAGAACCATGTTTACCATTATGCAGCCAAATGTTTTGTATTCCCCTGTTCAGTAATTCTTCTACCTGCTGTTGTGTAAAAAAAGCCTTATCGCTGCATAGTACAGGCAGTTCATCCTCGTTGGGGGTTATCAAATGAAGGCCGCTAAGGTTTACATGCTTAAACTTTTTGGCCGGCGGAACAGAAACGGGTTCTAACACAAACGGAATTCCCGTTTCCCCGCTAAACGCTAATAGCCATTCTACAGTGTCAACATTAATATTTGCATCAGCCAACAAATAAGAAGCTGTTTTTAATAACGCAATATTGTTTTGTAAATGTTGGGGGGTTATTAAATGATTGGCCGGATTTGTAAGAAACGCTGTGTATAGCGAACCATCCACATTCAATATCCCGGTATATTTTCCCGACAAACCCTCTCTGGTGATCATTGCATCAATCTTTACCCCTGCCGAAAGGCAAACTTGTTTTAACCAATCGCCGTCACTGTCGTTTCCTACAGCCGCTATTAGTTGTACAGGAACATCTAGTAAGGCAAGTTGATGGGCAATGTTACGGCTTACGCCACCTGCGGTTTTTGTTACCGTGGCATCGGTTGTGGTTGAAAGCAACAATTCTGTCGTAGCATGAAAGAGTTCATCGACTAAAGCAGAGCCGATGCAGATAACGGGTTTTGACATGTTGCAAAAGTAACAGGTCTAAGGTTTTTTAATCGTTTCAATTAAGCAAGAAGTCTAAATGCGGGGAGTAAAATCCACAAATAGTATCAAAATATACATAGTTAGCTTCTATTGTCACCTTATATAACGATTAAATCAATTGGCATGAAATTCATATCTAAATGCCGTAAACCTAAAACACATTGTATGAAACATTGGTTAAGTAAGAAAATCAGCTTCCTGGTTCTGGGAGTTATTTCATCTTTTTATTTGCTTGCACAAGATGATAAGAAAGTAGATGTAGACATTAGCCTTGATAAAGGAGATAACAGCAACTGGTATCAACAGCCGTGGGTTTGGATAGTAGGCGGCGCTGTTTTTATTCTTTTGCTGGTAGCTATGTTAAAAGGTAGCGGAAGCAAAAAAGATTAAAGAATTGTAATTGAAGATTCATAATCGAGTCATTTCCTGAAAAGGGAATGGCTCTTTTATTATTATAACCTATTCTTCTTTTTTCTTTACAACCAGGAACCAATCGTTATCAAGTGGAAGGTATCCGTAATCATAACAATAATAATAGGTCTTCCCTGTTTTGGTAGTATAGATATGGGTAAGATATTTAAACTGGAAACCTAATCGCTGCAATTTGTCTTTATTTGCCTTTGCTGTTTCTTCTGCTTCAGGAAGAATAGACTCCAGCACTTTCCTGTTTTTCAACAAAGCGTTATTGATATTTCTTACCAAACTGCTGTGATTTCCTTTTGCTTTCTGGAGGTTATTATAGTTATTACGGCAATAATCATCACAAAATTTTTTATCTGCACGGCCTTTTATCGTTTTGCCACAAGCCAGGCAGCTTTTTACTTCAGATACAGTCATAGCAAGGGTTTCAGGTGTTGAATATAACAAAATTTATCCGTGTGCAAACGTTTTTACACGGTTAGCTTCGGGAGTAAACGGGTAAAAACCGACTAGGGCTTCACCGCCCTATCATCTTTGTGTTGTCAATCGGCGGTAACAAGCCGGTTGGATGAAATAAATAAATTTTTAAATCGTCTCGCAATGGCGGGACACAAAACACAAAGTTATGTACGCATTAAAAAACAAAGTTCAATTGATCGGTAACCTGGGCAACGCACCAGAAGTTAAAACCTTAGAAAGTGGAAAAAAGATGGCCCGTTTCTCCGTAGCCACCAGTGAAAACTATCGCAATGCGAAAGGCGAGAAAGTAACGGAAACTCAATGGCACAGTTTAGTAGCCTGGGGAAAAGTTGCTGAGCTTGTAGAAAAGTATTTGACCAAAGGAAAGGAAGTAGCAATTGAGGGTAAGTTGATCAACCGTAGCTACAATGATAAGGACGGCAACAAAAAATACATCACCGAAATACAGGTGAATGAATTGCTGATGCTGGGCGTTAAAGCTGAAGGATGAAAAATTGCTAATTATTATGGAACATTGCAAAGGCGGGAACCGGCGCAATGTTCCTTTTCTTTAAGGCCAACTACTGTATGATAAAGTATGATACTGACAATGAAATGTTTCAACTGGCTATTCAATTGGTCAATCAAAGTAATCGGAATATATTCCTCACTGGTAAAGCCGGTACAGGGAAAACAACTTTCCTGAAATACATCCGGGAGAATTGTCCCAAGCAAATGGCCGTAGTAGCACCAACGGGTGTTGCAGCTATTAATGCGGGCGGCGTTACAATTCATTCATTCTTCCAATTACCATTAGCACCATTTATTCCTGATGCTAGGGGAACGGGTTTTGGAGCTGCCGGACAAGAAATTTCTAATAAACATAGTTTACTTAGTCGCCTTCGCTTTAATAGCGATAAGAAAAAAGTGCTGCAACAATTAGAAGTATTGGTTATTGATGAAATAAGTATGGTTCGTTGTGATACATTGGATGCAATTGATACGGTCTTACGCCATATCCGTCAACGGCCCAATGAACGATTTGGCGGTGTGCAGGTGTTGTTCATTGGTGATATGCTGCAACTACCCCCTGTAATTAAAGAAGAAGAATGGAGTTTGTTGTCTGCGTACTATAAAGGACAATATTTCTTTGATAGCAAGGTGTTGGAAGAAGATCCGCCGGTATATGTGGAGTTCAACAAAATTTACCGGCAGAAGGATGAAAAATTTATCACCGTTCTCAACCAGGTTCGTAATAATGAATTGGATGAACAAGGAATGAACATTTTAGATAGTCGTTTTCAACCAACGTTCCGGCGTAAGAAGCAAGATGGATATATTATTCTCACCACACATAACCTTAAAGCTGCGGAGATCAACTCTAATGAATTAACCAGCCTTGATACACCCATATTTAGCTACGAAGCAAAAGTACTGGACGAGTTTTCGGATCGGGCCTTTCCTGCAGAACAAACACTATATCTGAAAGTGGGTGCACAGGTTATGTTTATACGAAATGACGCAGCTGAAAAAGGAAAACGATATTTCAATGGTAAGATTGGACTAGTGTCGAAACTAGAGGCAGATAGAATTTTTGTGCAATGCGAAGACGAGCCAGAAATAGAAGTGTCAAAAGAAACATGGGAGAACATTCGTTATACCATGAATAAGGCAACCCGGCAATTAGATTCAGATGTTCTCGGTTCCTTCACCCAATATCCCTTGCGATTGGCATGGGCAATCACCATTCATAAAAGCCAGGGGCTAACCTTTGAAAAAGCAATCATTGATGCTGGTGCTGCCTTTGCACCGGGTCAGGTATATGTTGCACTCAGCCGCTGTACCAGTTTGGAAGGAATGGTTTTGCAAAGCAAGGTTAGGGTAGGAAGTCTTTTTAGCGATAGAAGAATTGTAGAGTTTTCGCAGCGAAGTGCTTCAAGCGGACAGTTACAACAAGAACTGGAAATAGCCAAAAAGCATTATCAGCAAGCTGTACTGTTACAAACATTTGATTTCGCAACTGCTTTTAGTAGCGGAAAAGAATTGATGGAGTATTTGCTGGAACACACTTCTTCCTTCAACCCGGAATCTTTTACCTGGACGCAGGATCTGGTAGATAAAATTGACAAACTGCAGGAAACAGCGGTTAAGTTCCAGGCAAGACTGCAATTTTTATTTCAACAATCTGAACCACCAGAAGAAAACGAGACTGTACAAGAACGGATCAAAGCCGCAGCAACCTATTTTGTTACGGAAATAAATTCTATAGTTCAATTTATACAACAATCTCCCGCAGTTACGGATAGTCGTCTTCATTCCAAGGAATATAATGACAGTATCAAAGAAGTATTTGCACAATTAGCCATGAAAAGGTTTATGATGGAAGGGTTTACCGGTAAGTTCGACATGGAAGCGTTTCATCGCAGGAAACAAAAATTTCTTGTTCCTTCGATTGCTATTAATGCATACGCTGGCGCTGCGGATAAGAAAACGCAAGGTCCAAGACCTGTACTGCACCAGCAGCTAAGAAAAGTAAGAGAAAGCATTTGTGCGAAGAAAGATCTGCCTATTTACATTGTGGCAGGCAGCACTACTATTGATGAAATGGTAAGGTACTTACCTCAAACAACAGAAGAACTAAGAAAAATTAGTGGCTTTGGCGATGCAAAAGTGAAGCAGTATGGCCAGCAGTTCTTAGATGTGATTATTACCTATAGCAAACAGAACCAGCTTTCATCGTTGATTCATGAAAAAGATCCTAAGAAGGAAAAGAAGGTAAGAACTGGACCTGCGAAGAAGAAAGGTGATACATATTCCGAAACATTTAAACTTTATAAAGAAGGGAAAACAATGGCAGAGATAGCACAGGTTAGAGGCCTTACTGTCTATACTATTGAAACGCATTTGGAAAAATTTGTACGCAGCGGCGATATTAAAATTGATGAGCTTGTAAGTAGTGAAAAACTTGTTTTAATTGAACCAGTTCTAAAAGACTTCCATGGAGTTGGAATAACAACCATTAAGAAACAACTGGGTGATGGAATTAGTTTCGGGGAAATTAGACTGGTAATGGCAGGACTTGGTATTGACCAGAATAAAGAATCAAAGTAAGCGGTCAGGATATTTTACGAAAAAATTCAAATTTATAGAGGGGTTCAATTCAGATTTTATTTTCGATGGAAATTATTTTTATAGCTATAAGTGTAAATGAATAATGATTAAAATAAGTGATCATAGTTCACATTAATCGTTAATTATTCACATTTAACGCTTACAAATTTTTTACATTAAACAATATATCTATCTTTCTATTACAATACTACTAACCCCTTTATGGATATATTAACTACCCGTGCTTATCGCACAATAAGCAATCATGAAATTGCCGAGGTTCGGCAAAAATTATCCAACAAACAAAATGCATTATTTGCTCTTCGGTCCTATCAGCCGGGAGAAGTTATTGCTGATTTTTCTGCGGGAACTATTTCTGCCGAACCAACTTATTTAACCGTACAGGTGGGAGTGAATAAACACATTACATTGCAACCGGAGTTTTTGCAATACATCAATCACAGTTGTAACCCTAATGTGTTTTTTGATACTTCAACCATGCAATTAGTAGCATTGAAAGAATTACAGGTGGAAGAGGAACTGACTTTTTTTTATCCTTCTACCGAATGGCAAATGACCCAGTCATTCAACTGCTATTGTGGAAGTAATGCTTGTATTGGTGATATTAAAGGAGCAGCTTATCTCTCCAAAGAAGTACAAGAAAGATATCGCTTTACAGATTTTATACAACAACAACTGGCCAAACGGGCGGCAAGAAAAGTAGCCTGAACTGTGATGAAGATTTCAGAAGCTTCCAACTTATTAAAACCATATGTTATTTGGGTGTTAGCGCCGCATCTGGAAACAGACGACCCCAATATTCAACACTACTACGATTTTACCCAAAGTATTAAAGAATACACAAAGGTTTTTGAAGAATTGAAGGCCGAATGGAAATGGCAACCGGTTACAATGGATAATTTCAAAACAATTATTAAATCCATAGCCAATAGCAAGAATGGAAAAACCCCATTGGTTCTAAATCTATGCGATGGCGACGAAGTAAATGGCACTCCCGGTGTATCTATTATTCATGAATTGGAAAAATACGGGTTGATCTATACAGGGTCTGACGCCTATTTTTATAATATTACCACCTCTAAAATTCCAATGAAGAAGGCTTTTGATAAAGCCGGAGTTGCTACTGCCAACTGGAGGGTTATTACTGATAAGAAAGGTTCAACCAAAGGTTTGGCGAAAAGAGTTGGAACCCCAATTATTATTAAGCCTGCGGTTTCTGGTGGAAGTATGGGTGTCTCAGTTAAAAATGTAGTACAGACCGAAGAAGAACTAAATAGCAGGGTTCAGGAAATTTATAAAGGTTACCGGGGCTGGAATTTATTGGTAGATGGTTTATTTGTGGAGCAATTCATTACAGGATCAGAATACACCACATTTATAACCGGTTCTGCCGATGATCCGGAGAACTGCATTGTTTATGAACCTGTAAAAAGAGTTTTTCATGAATCGCTTCCTGAAGCTGAGAAATTTTTATCTTTCGATCGCCTCTGGGAAATATATGAGGATGAAACTCCAATGCCTCAGAATGAAAATTTTTATGAGTATCGCCCTGCAGAAGACGAATTAATTGCGAAATTAAAACAGCTAAGCCTGGACGCTTATAAATCTTGCGGCGGAAAAGGCTATACAAGAATTGACATTCGCCAGGATTCAACGACAGGTAAATTATATATGCTGGAGGTAAATGCCCAATGTGGATTGAGTGAAGACGAGGACTATACCTCTATTGGTGCCATTCTTAAGGTTTCTAATGTATCCTTCACCGAAATTATTGGAGAAATATTGAAAGATGCGCTGAGAAGAAGTATGCTAAAATCGGGGTCAGTCAAAAGGACTACAGTCAAAAGGACTACTCTCAAAAAAACCGCTTCGGTTAAATAGTTTTTATCATTTTTATATTGCACTACATATTACCTTAGCAGGCAATGAAAGTTTGTGTACTACAACCTGACTACTCCACCACCGGAGTTGATTATAAAAACTACGATCCGCCAAGGGATCTGGCAATTTTATTACCCGGCACAGAAGTACACAACGTTTTTCTTAATAAACTTACCACCTACAAGCAACTGAAAGATCTCGGAAAGCAGGGTTATGATATTTTTGTAAATCTCTGCGAAGGTTATCTTGAATGGGAAGTACCGAGCATAGATGTAATTTATACATTAGAGCTTTTGAACCTTCCTTTCACAGGGCCCACCTCTAAACTTTACGACCCGCCCAAAGAGCTGATGAAGTACCTGGCATATTGCGAAGGAGTAAAGACTCCGGGTTATGTCATCATTAACGAACTAAAGGATGCAGACGAAGCGGCAAAGCTTTTAAAATTTCCTCTATTTGTAAAACCTGCCAAAGCCGGAGACAGCCTTGGTGTAGATGAACATTCTTTGGTGCATAATAAAATTGAACTACAACAAAAGTGTATCAGCATATTGGATGAGTACGGACCTTTGCTGGTTGAAGAATATATTGCAGGAAGAGAGTTTACTGTGTTGGTTGCGGCGAATACAGATATACATACTTGTACTGTTTTTCGCCCGGTAGAATATTTATTTCCAGAAGGAAGAGAATTTAAAACCTACGCATTAAAAACATCCGAACTCCACCCAGATTGCAACGTTCCTTGTACTGACGAGGTTTTGGACAAACAACTCCGCAGTGCAACAGAAAAAATTTTCAAAGGATTTAATGGAGTTGGCTATGCAAGATTAGATTTTCGGGTAAATGATAAGAACGAGATTTATTTTCTAGAGATTAATTTTACCTGTTCTGTTTTTTATAAGGATGGTTACGAAGGATCCGCAGATTATATTTTAAAGCATGATGGAGTTGGCCAGGCTGGATTTTTGAAGCACATGATTGCCGAAGGCATTGCTCGCCACAAGCGGAGTAAGAAGCCATTTATTATGAAAGGGAATTCGATTGCTGGCTATGGTATTTATGCAAACCGTGATATAAAAAAAGGGGATATCATTTTTAAGGGAGAAGGCCGATCACAACGAATCATCACCAAACGTTTCGTTGAAAAGAATTGGAACGAAGACGAGAAGATGCATTTTCGTCGCTATGCTTATCCTGTAAGCGAAGAACTTTTTATTCTTTGGGATGACGACCCATCAGAATGGGCGCCACAAAATCATTGCTGCAGCCCTAACACAGCATTTGATGGTTTAAATGTTTTGGCGTTAAAGGATATTTCTATTGGTGAAGAGCTCACACTCGACTATGCTCATTTTCTTGATGAAAATATGGAGCCGTTTCAATGCCAGTGTGGAGTTAAAGAATGCCGGGGGTTAATTGAGGGTCTTCCGAGTAATTCACTTACGATTAGAGAACGGGATATCAGCAAAGTGTAAAACTATCTACCCATAAAGACCATCAGTATCTGCACATCACTTGGGTTGATACCAGAAATGCGACTTGCCTGGCCGAGTGTTCTTGGTTTTATTTTAGCTAGCTTTTCTCTCGCTTCATTACCAAGCGAAGCAATTTTTTTATAATCGAATGTTTCAGGAATTTCCAATTCCTCTAGTTGAGACATTCTTTTGACTAATTCTTTTTCCTTCTCAATGTATGTATCATACTTAATTTGTATAGATGCTTGTTCAATAGAGTCTGTAGTAAAATGACTTAACGCTTCTTTTAATTTTGGAAGAGAGTTAGCCAATTCATCCAGTTCTACATCAGGACGTAATAATATTTTCTGCGCTTTTTGTTTTTCAGTTATCGGAGATGAATTGATAGAAATGAAATAGGAGTTTATTTCTTCAGGCTCAACAGCAAAATCTTTAAGGATTGTTTTTATTTCTTCTACACTTTTTCTTTTATTGATCACCTTGTCCATTCTTTCCTGCGATGCGAGGCCGAGGCGATAACTTAATTCTGTTAATCGCAGATCAGCATTGTCCTGACGTAGCAATGTTCTAAACTCAGCTCTCGAGGTAAACATGCGATAAGGCTCTTGTGTTCCTTTGCCAACAAGATCATCAATCAAAACTCCTATATAGGCATCACTTCTTTTTAAAATTACCGGAGCTAAGTTCTTTGCTTTTTGGTGGGCATTAATACCCGCCATCAAACCCTGGCAAGCCGCTTCTTCATAGCCGGTGGTACCGTTTATTTGTCCGGCAAAAAATAAGTTTTGAATAAGGTTTGTTTCAAGGGTGTATTTCAATTGTGTTGGCGGAAAGAAATCATATTCTATCGCATATCCCGGCCGGAACATTTTCACTTTTTCAAAACCAACTATATTACGAAGAGCTTCGTATTGTGTTTCTTCTGGTAATGAGGTAGAAAATCCGTTTACATATATCTCAACGGTATTCCAACCTTCAGGCTCAACAAATAGTTGGTGCCTGTCTCTCTCTGCAAATCGATTTATCTTGTCTTCAATACTTGGGCAATATCTTGGTCCCACCCCGTCAATTCTTCCGGCAAACATGGGGCTTCTATCGAACCCGGTTTTTAGCACATCATGAACAGCCTGATTCGTATAGGTTATCCAGCAACTTCTTTGTGTTTTGGGTTTCTCAGTATCAAGAAAAGAAAATCCAACTACCTCTTCATCCCCTGGCTGCTCTTCCATTTTACTATAATCAAGACTCCTTCCGTCAATTCTTGGAGGTGTTCCGGTTTTAAGCCGGTCACTTTCAAAACCCAGCGAAACCAATTGTTCAGTAATTCCGGTAGCTGCTTTCTCTGCCATTCTTCCCCCCCCGAAATTCTTTTCTCCTATATGCACTATACCGTTCAGGAATGTTCCATTGGTAAGCACTACCGACTTTGCTTTTATTTCATGCCCTAACCCTGTAACCACTCCTGTGCATATGCCATCCTTGATCAGCATTCCTTTTACCATGTCCTGGTAAAAGTCGAGATTGGGTGTATTCTCCAGCATTTCTCTCCATTTTAAATGGAAAAGCATTCGATCGTTCTGAGTACGGGGGCTCCACATGGCCGGGCCTTTACTACGGTTCAACATTCTGAACTGTATAGTAGAGAGGTCGCTTACAATTCCCGAATACCCACCCATAGCGTCAATCTCTCTTACAATTTGTCCCTTAGCAATACCACCCATAGCGGGATTACAGCTCATTTGGGCAATGGTCTGCATGTTCATTGTTACCAAAAGGGTCTTGGAACCAAGATTTGCCGCTGCTGCCGCTGCTTCACAGCCGGCATGGCCCGCCCCAACTACTATCACATCATATTCTGGAAACATAAGTTGGCAAAGGTAGTGCAGGAAAAGTGATTAAGGAGAGGAGATTAAAGGATCAGTTGATAAATGAACAATGTTTCCCGTGAAATAGAAATATTCCTGAGTGAGAAGTTCCACGTGAAATCGACCCTTCTTTAGTCTTTAAAATAGCTTAAAAGATAAAAACCCTCTCTTTCCCTCATTATGTTACTTTCTGTCTTTGTTTTATCCTTATATCCACACAAATGAAGTGCTCCATGAAATATTACCCGGAGAAGTTCAGACCTGAATGACACACCCTCGTTTTTAGCATTTTCCTTAACCCGATCGATGCTGATATAGATTTCAGCCTGTGTAGCTTCAGCTTCGGAAAGATCAAAAGTGATTATATCTGTGTAGTAATCGTGGCGGAGAAACTGTTGGTTAATTTCCAAAAGCCGTTTATCCGAACAAAAAATGTAATTAATAGAAGCCAGCTTCTTTTTTTCTTTTTTAAAGAGGATTTCAATAAAGGCCTTCAATTCCGCCCGGTTCTGAAGGACAAATCCCTTTTTCTCGAAAAAGAAGCAAACTTTTGATTTTGAAGGCATAATTTCAAAATTCGTAAAGAAAAACCAACCAACAAGGGTAGTTTTGCTATAATTAATAAAACAGGCTAATGATTGCGAGGCTTTCGGAAATGAAACCAGGACAGGAAGGAATTATTAAAGAGTTTAATAGCAATGAGATTTTTCTAAAGCTAATGGAAATGGGCTGTGTGCCTGGCGAAAGAATAATGATGGAGCAAATTGCACCTCTCGGTGACCCAATTTCTGTGAATGTAGCAGGATATCATTTAAGTCTTCGCCTGAACGAGGCAGAACATATTTTGGTTGAAATAACATATTGATAATCAATATTTTAAAATGAAAATAGGGCTATACTTCGGTTCTTTTAACCCTGTTCATGTTGCACATCTTATCATTGCCAATCATATTTTGAACGAAACAGATATAGAGCGGATCTGGTTTGTAGTTTCCCCGCAAAATCCTTTTAAAAGCGAAACTTCTTTATTGAACGAATACCATCGTTTACACCTGGTAAATCTGGCCACAGAAAATGATCATCGAATTAAGGCTTCTGAAATCGAATTTAGTTTACCCAAACCCTCCTACACAACCTCTACTTTAGCTTATTTGAAAGAGAAAAATCCAGAACATGAATTCTGCATCATCATGGGCAGCGATAGTTTTCAAAATTTACACAAGTGGAAAAACTATGAAGTTATTGCAAGGGACTATGATGTATATGTTTATCTGAGGCCAGGTTTTGAGGTAACCAATCATGTAAATGCAAAACTACATATTGTGGAAGCTCCATTATTACAACTTTCGGCTACACAAGTACGTAAGTATCTTAAAGAAGGAAAATCCATCCGCTATCTAGTACCGGAAAATGTAAGAGAAGAAATTGAAAGAGGGGGGTATTATAAAAAATAGTCTAGAAAATAAATCCTAATCCCAGGCAACCCAATACAATAAGCGGCGGAGCAATGCGGGTAAAGTTCAGTAAAAGAAATGTTCCAAGTATAGTAAGAACATTAATAATACTCACTGTTTTAAATTCTGATACTGAAATATCTTTCATGATATAAAAAGTGGAAGCGATCATTATACCAATTACCACGGCATTAATTCCTTCCAGCGAACGATACACCGCAGCATATTTTTTTAAATTATTCCAGATCGGGAAAAAAAATAAGACGAGCAAGGCGCTGGGAAGAAAAATGGCGATCATTCCGATCAGACATCCTACAATTTGCATTTCGGTTCCCATGTCTTTTAGGGCCATTCCTCCAGCGAATGCTGCGATGGAAAAAACGGGACCCGGCACTGCTCTAACAATTCCCATTGCAGTGTACATATCTTTTTCATCTATCTGCACTACGTTTGGGTTTTTCTCCTTTACTTTTTCAATTTCAGGTCTTACACTCCATTGCTCATACATCATGGGCATAAGAACTTGCCCGCCACCAAACACAAGACTGCCCATACGATAGGTATTTTCAAAAAGGTTGATCGGTTTTCTATTGGGCCATTCGTCAATTCTTGCCCTTTCACTGATAAATCCTGCGGCAATAAAGATTATTCCAAAAAGCCAAAAATTCCACCATTTGATCTTTCTTGGCTTTTGTTCTGTTTGTGGAATACGTTTACGGCTAAGGTTAGTTGCTATTCCCCCGGTAATAATTAATGCGGGGATAACCCATGGCTGACCAAACAAAAAGTAAGTGGCTGCTGTACTTACTAGCATTATTACCCAGGTGATCGTATTTTTTATAGCTAAAGGAAATGCAATAAATGCTGCATACACCAAAAAACCAGCCGCCATAGGCGGAATGAATTTAAAAATATCGGTTCCTAATTGACGCTTGTCGATGTACTGCAGCAAGAACGATAATGCCCCCATCAGAATACAGGCAGGCAAGATCCAAACTAATAATGTAATAATTGCCAGCGGAACACCGCCCCGTTTATATCCAATTAATGTTAGTGTTTGAGTAGAAGAAGCGCCGGGGAGTAACTGGCAAAATGCATTGTATTCCATCAGTTCCTGCTCTGTAACATATGGTCTTTGCTGCACAAAAGTTTTCATCATCATACCAATATGCGCCTGGGGTCCGCCAAAGGCAGTAACACTATGCAAAAGAACAGCCTTTAAAAATGGTATATGGCGCAGCAGCATGGTATATTAAATATAAATAAAATCATAGGGCAGATGCATTAAAATATAGTAGAATTTTCCGGCCGATGAAAAGAATTAAATAAACATCAATATTTACAGCGATAAATATTTGCTCCGGCAAAATAATAATACGACAAAGACTATTTACAGTAAATTCATAAAAAATAATCTATGCTCAAATTTCTCTTGCCCGTTCTGTTCGTATTAGCCTTCTTTGACTCATCGGCGCAGACAGATGTTACAAAGCTGAAAGAAAAAGCAGCAGTGGCTGCTGACAAAATAGAATCGAAATGTATTGCCTGGAGAAGAGACTTTCATGAACACCCGGAATTGGGCAACCGGGAAACAAGAACTGCAAAGATCATCGCTGAGCATTTAAAAAAATTCGGACTTGATGTACAGGAAGGGATTGCAAAAACAGGAGTGGTCGCCATTTTAAAGGGAGGAAAACCTGGCCCATGTGTAGCATTGCGGGCAGATATTGATGCATTGCCAGTTGAAGAAAGAGGAAGCCTTCCATTTGCATCAAAACAACGAACAACTTACAACGGACAGGAAGTAGGAGTAATGCATGCATGCGGACATGATACGCATACTGCTATATTAATGAGTGTGGCAGAAATTCTTTCGGGTATGAAGAATGATATAAAAGGCACTGTGAAGTTTATTTTTCAACCAGCAGAAGAAGGTCCGCCTGAAGGTGAAGAAGGGGGGGCTTCTTTAATGATAAAAGAAGGAGTAATGAATAATCCAAAAGTAGATGCCATTTTTGGAATGCATATCTGGTCGGATATTGAAGTTGGAAAAATTAAATATAAATCCGGAGCATCCATGGCGTCTTCGGATTGGTTTACAATTAAAGTAAAAGGAAGAGGAAGTCATGGCTCTCAACCATGGAAAGGAATTGATCCGATACAAATTTCGGCACAAATAATTGATGGATTACAATTCATTGTTAGCCGCCAATCTGAAATAACAAAAGCACCAGTAATAATCAGTGTTGGGAAAATACAGGCCGGGGTTAGAAATAATATTATACCGGAAGAGTGTATAATGGAAGGAACCATAAGAACTCTGGATCCTGCAATGCAAAAAGAAGTGCATGCAAAAATAAAATTAACAGCAGAGAAAATTGCAGAAGCCTCAGGCGCAAAGGCAGAAGTGGCTATTCATACCAAAACATTGGTGACTTACAATGACCCCGAACTGGTAAAAAAAATGATTCCTTCACTGCAATCGGCAGCAGGTGCTGATAATGTGTCGGAAAAAGAGTGGGTTACAGCTGCTGAGGATTTTTCTTATTACGGAACAAAAGCCCCGGCTTTCTTTTTTTCATTGGGCGGAATGCCAAAAGGAAAAGATTCAAAAACAGCCCCCGCACATCATACAGCTGATTTTTATATCGATGAAAGTGGAATGAAAACCGGCATCAAAGCATTTTGTGATTTAGTATTTGATTATATGAATATGAAATAATATTTAGTCAAAGACGAATACAATATGAAAAAAACGATCATCTTCCTTTTATTCTTCATTCCTCTTTTTGGTAATGCACAAAAGACAGACAAGAAGTTACAATCGAAATTAGAAGAAGCCATAAAAGGCTTTAATGGTGATATTGGTATTTATGTAAAAAATCTCCGCACCGGTAAAACAGCTTTTATTAATGCCGATACAATTTTTCCCACCGCCAGTATTGTAAAAGTGCCGATACTGGTTGGTATCATGGATAAAATAAACAGCGGAGAATTGAAATATGATTCTTCACTCGTTTATAAAGATTCATTGCTCTACGCCGGCTCAGATATATTGGGCTCTTTTAAAAACAATGAAAAAGTATTACTGAAAAAAGTAATGATGCTGATGCTTACTACCAGCGACAATACTGCAAGCTTGTGGTTGCAAAGTTTAGCCGGAACCGGAACGAGAATAAATGAAATTTTGGCCAATCACGGATTTAAAGACACCAGGGTAAATTCAAGAACACCGGGTAGAGAAGAAAATAGAACTCAATATGGCTGGGGGCAAACAACTCCAACAGAAATGGGAATGCTATTTGAAAAAATATACCACAGCGAAATAATTTCGGCAACCGCCTGCGAAAGAATGATGCGCAGTCTTGGCAGAAATTATTGGGATGTGGATGAAGCTATTTCAATGATACCACCTACCATAGAAGTATTCAGCAAAAACGGCTGTGTAAATGCATCAAGAAGTGAAGTGTTATTGGTCAATGCACCTAATAATCCTTACATCTTTTGCATTTTTACCAAGAACAACAAAGACATTCGCTGGACACATGAAAATGAAGCCTGGACAATGGCAAGAAAAATTTCGAAGATGCTGTGGGATTATTTTGAGCCGAACTTCAAACCAAAATAATTACTTAAACAACTGGTACACCACCCAACTCATCAAATACGCCAACCCTGTCATATATACCAATTGAATAATAGGCCATTTCCAGCTTTTGGTTTCTCTTTTTACTACTGCCAATGTGCTCATGCACTGCATAGCAAATACATAAAATATCATTAGCGATAATCCGGAGGCGAGATTAAATACAGGTGTGCCATCTGGTTTTACGGCTGCTTTCATTTTTTCTTTCAGCAATAAACTTCCTTCATCTTCATTACCCACACTATATAAAGTGGCCATAGTGCCAACGAAAACTTCTCTTGCAGCAAAAGATGTAATTAACGCAATACCTATTTTCCAATCATAACCCAGCGGAGTAATAGCAGGTTCAATGGCTTTGCCCATTCTTCCGGCGTAGGAGGTTTCCAGCAAATCGGTTTGATAGGCAATTCGCAGTTGGTTTATATCTGCTCCGGGTTGTTTTTTCTGCTCGTTATATTGCTGGGTAACTTGTTGCATTGAATTACCAGGTCCAAATGATGATAAAGCCCACAACACCAAACTGATTATCATGATCACTTTACCGGCGTCAAACACAAAAATTTTGGCTTTGCTTATCATCGTTGGCAAGACATTGTTCCAACGGGGAGAACGATAGGTAGGGAGTTCAAGAATGAAAAAACTTTTTTCCTTTATATGAATAAACCATTTGGCTATATACGAGACGATCAATGCCATCACCAATCCAAGCAAATACAATCCCATCATCACCAATCCCTGCACACCCAAAAAACCTAGCAAGTAAGTTTTCGGAATTACCAGCCCAATCAATATCGTATACACCGGAAGCCTTGCCGAGCAACTCATCAGCGGTGTTATCAAAATTGTAAGCAATCGTTCTTTCCTATTCTCTATATTTCTTGCACTCATAATGGCCGGAACGGCACAGGCAAATCCGCTGATCATTGGCATTACGCTTTTTCCATTCAATCCCACACTTCGCATCAATCTATCAGAAAGAAAACTGATGCGGGCCATATAGCCAGTATCTTCTAATAAAGTGATCAACCCAAAAAGGATCATGATCTGCGGCACAAAAATTAAAATGCCACCGAGCCCCGCAATTACTCCATTTATTAATAAATCGGTCCAGCGACTTTCAGGTAATGCATTTGAAAGGGATTGTGATAGTTCAGCAAAACCCAGCTCAATCCAATCCATAGGATATTGCGCCAGCCAAAACACACTTTGAAACAATAGAAATAGAACACCCAGTAAAATAACATAACCCCACACCCGGTGCAACAATAAATTATCCAGCTTCTCCGTGAACAAGGATTTCTGCAATGGGTCTGGTTCCGACACTGCTTGTTGCATGATGTGGCGGATGCGACTGTATCGCTGCAGAATTTCTTCAGCCTGTGTTTTGGTAGGATTAAAATTATTTCTCTTCTCTATCCGTTCTATCTTTTGTTGCAATATTTCATCCAACTCAAACCCTTCATGATTGATGAGATAGTGGATAGCAGCATAATCACTAATATGCGGAAGCTCTTCCTTTACTTCTTCGATGGGGAGTGGGCACAGCGCTTTATTATCAATAAAATCACGGGCCGGAATATGATAAAGATGTTGTGCCGTTTGCTCAATCGCTTTCTTTAATTGGGTAATACCTTTATTTTTTCTCGGATTAACTGCTACCACGGGCACACCTAATTCTCTTTCCAGCGAAGGAATATCAATTTTAATTCCTTTGCGATTGGCCATATCCATCATGGTCAGGGCAATTACCACCGGGGCTTTCAGATCAATGATCTGGGTGCAAAAAAGGAGGTTCCGTTTCAGGTTACTGGCATCAGCCACTACCACCAGCACATCGGCCTTTATTTCCTTATCCTGGTTAAGCAGCACTTTGTAGCTTACCCATTCATCCAGCCGTTTAGGATAAAGGCTATAAGTTCCCGGAAGGTCAATAATTTCAGCGTTTATGGTGTCTGATAAAGCAGTTGACCCGGTTTTTTTATCAACTGTTACCCCGGGAAAATTGCCTACCTGCTGGTTTAGTCCTGTTAAGCAGTTAAATAGCGAACTCTTTCCGCTGTTGGGATTGCCCACTAAGGCGATATGTAACTTAACTTTTTTCAATTTGTTGTAGCCTGCAAATGTAGAATGGCATGGGCAAACCACCTTACGAATTGCGATTTTTAGACTACTGTATCGGGAGAAGTTTTTTAGCCAACTTCCGGTTCTTTGGGCATCAACAGTTGCGACGCTCCATTCATCGTTCCGTACATCGGTCATCAACCCACCCCTGCGGGAAGGAGGTTCTAAAATTTTACAATAATTAGCATCAACCGTCTTGCTGCTCCAATACCTTTGCAGCTCAATAACCAAACAAACATGTTTTCTAATATTTCAAAAGCTACAGTAGTTCTATTTTTCTTATCTGCCTGCTCGTCGTCAAAAACTGTTACAAAAACAGACACACAAACACTTGACAATCTAAAAGCACATATTCAATACCTGGCAGACGATAAATTAGAAGGCCGCCGGACCGGAACAAATGGTGAAAAACTGGCGATGGAATATATCACCAACCAGTTTAAAGCTATTGGACTTGCACCAAAAGGAACCGAGTATTACACACAAACATTTATAGTTAATGATGGTAAGCAAATAGGAGCAACCACTACATTTTTAATTAATGGAGATACGTTGGAAACCGGAAAAGATTTTTTCCCATTTCCCTTCAGCCCGGATATAAATTTAGAAGCGTTGCCTGCTATCGCTGTTCAGGAGGCAGAGATGCCCTGGTTTTTTGATTTAAAAGAAACATTGGAAGAAAATAAAACTAACCCGCATTTCGATTTACCGGATTATGTCAGAACAAATGCTAAAAAAGCAAAAGAAAGAGGCGCTTCAGCAGTTATATTATATAATACATCTTCCATAGAGGATAAACTGGTATTTGATGGGAAAGACAAATCTGCACAACAAACCATTCCGGTACTTTATGTTTCAAAAGCCGCAGCCAAAAAATATTTTAGTGATAATGCTGCCACTTTAAATATAAAGCTGAGGGTGTCAATAGACGAAAAGAACAGGCAGGGCTTTAATGTACTTGGATATATTGATAACAAGGCTGCAACAACTGTAGTTCTTGGAGCACATTACGATCATCTGGGTTTTGGTGAAGATGGAAACTCAAGGCATGCCGCACATGAATTGGCCATACACAACGGCGCAGACGATAATGCAAGCGGCACAGCAGCACTAATTGAATTAGGGAGAAAATTAAAATCCTCAAAAGCAACCAACAACAACTATCTCTTTATTGCTTTTTCTGGCGAGGAGTTAGGATTGTATGGCTCTAAATATTTTGTCGAAAATCCTACTATCGATTTGAAGTCAGTGAACTATATGATTAATATGGATATGGTAGGAAGACTAAATGATAGCTCAAAAACCGTAACTGTTGGTGGCTATGGCACATCCCCATCATGGAGTGAGTTTTTTATAGCAGATGGATTAAAGGGAAACAGAATACCTATCAATGTTAAGATTGATAGTAGTGGCACAGGTCCCAGTGATCATACTTCGTTTTACAGAAAAGATATTCCTGTATTGTTTTATTTTACAGGATTGCATACAGATTACCATAAACCCTCTGACGATGCAGAGAAAGTAAATTATGAAGGTGAACAGCAAATCATTAACCATATCAACCGCTTAATAGAATCTGTAAACGACAAAGGCAAACTTGCTTTTCTAAAAACAAGAGAAGCACAAACAACTACTTCTGCCCGCTTCAGTGTGTCGATGGGTATTATGCCAGACTATACTTATTCCGGTGAAGGGGTAAGAGCCGACGGAGTAAGCGAAGGCAAGCCTGCACAAAAAGCAGGGCTAAAAGCCGGCGATATTATTCTTCAATTGGGAGAGTATAATATTTCCTCCATGGAAACATATATGCAAACACTCGGCAAGTTTAAAAAAGGAGAGAAAGCTAAAGTAAAATTTAAAAGAGGAAATGAAACACTCGAGGCTACAGTAGAGTTTTAAAACATTTTTCTGGTGTCAGATGAATGCAAAGAATTAACTTGTAGTTGAAATCTTTCTATGGCCGACCGCAATAAACTTATACTCGATACAAAAGAGCTTACTGAAGATTTTTTTTCTGACACCCGGCTTCTTGGCATTATGGCGTCGGTTAAAGGCTATCAATTTTGCTGGCATCTAAATAACAGTATCGGAGTAAACTTCTGCAATAACAATCTTGAAATACAACTCACTAAAAAGAAGAGAAATTATTTTTTTACAGTGTATGAGTATGCTGAGTCCACCCGGTTTCTTTCTCACTATTTATACAATAACCAACGGGATGGAGAATATTTGCTACCGGAGTTCAAACACCTGGATTTTCTGTGGTTGATGAAAGGGGATGAAGTAAGTGATGATTCGCTGCAGGAAACCATTCTTACGATAAAAACGATCAATAGTGTTCAGCTTGTTGTAGAATTAACAAACGAAAAAATAAAAAACAAAGAACATCTGGTGTTTTAAGATCAAAAAATCAAATCTCATGTGGACAGAAAAAGAAAATAAATTATACCGCAAATTTCAATTTAAGAATTTCAGTGAAGCTTTTGCATTTATGACAAGGGTAGCCATAGAAGCAGAGAAAATGGATCATCATCCATTATGGACCAATGTTTATAATACAGTTGAAGTTTGGTTAAGTACACATGATGCCGGAGATATTGTTACGGAGAAAGATCATAAGTTAGCTAAAAAAATAGATGCCTTAACAGAACGCTGATTTTTAAGACGCCGATGATTTGGCGAGGACTATTGGCAAACTTAATAATCAGCAAAATTTGCGTTCTCTAAAACTAACAAACTGCCACTTGCATCCACTATATTAATGGTTCGTCCTGCTGCTTTTGGCTACAATGCAGAAACAGCGGCCAATAATTATTTTCAATCTAATCCTGCAATTAGTAAAGAAGAACTACAACAAAAAGCATTAGCAGAGTTTGATAATATGGTGCAGACATTACGTACCCATCATATCAATGTGTTTGTAATCGAGGACACTGTCGACCCGCCCAAGCCCGATGCCATCTTTCCTAACAATTGGCTCAGCACATCTCCTTATGGAACATTGTCGGTATTTCCCATGTATGCACCCAGCAGGAGAATTGAAAAGAGGGACGAAATATTGAAAGAAATCGGAAAGCAATTTAAAATCCAGGATGTGCAAGACTGGAGCGAATTCGAAGTAGAGGGAAGATTTTTGGAAGGAACCGGGAGTATGGTTATTGACTATGAAAATAAAATGATCTATGCATGCATATCGGAACGAACGAGTTTGCCGGTGTTGGAAAAATATGCAGCTACTAATAATTTCCAGGCTATCGTTTTTTTGGCCACTGATAAAAACGGAATGCCTGTCTATCACACCAATGTAATGATGGCATTGGGCGAAGGCTTTTGTATACTCTGTGAAGAAGCTATTGAAGAAGAATGGGAACTAATCGCAGTCCGTCAATTATTGGAATCAACGAATCATACTATTATCGCTATTACCCGTGAGCAGATGCATTGCTTTGCAGGCAATATGCTACAGATAAAAAATAGCAACGGCGAAAAATTTTTAATCATGAGCAAAACGGCACATGATTCCTTAAGGAAAGAACAAAAGGAAATGCTGGAAGCCTATTCTACTTTATTACCGGTTGATGTACCCACTATTGAAAAGGTGGAAGGAGGCAGCGTTAGATGTATGATGGCGGAGATATTCTTACAAAGTCTTGATAAATAAGAGATATAGTTTTTCGGCGTTGCCCAAACGAAAGACAAAAACTATATAACAAAAGGAGATAATAATGTAAGGCTGTATTGGCAAGCCTCATTTATTTTTGCCTCCCTTATCAATGATTGCACAAAATACACAAGAACTTCAAAAGTTCATTTCAGATAATAACCTGAAAAGAGAAGACGGCATCATTCTTTTTAATGCGTCTATTGATTTACATGCACCCAAAAGAGCAACTACATTTAATTCAGAAGTACAGGTTATAAGACTACCCCAGGAAATGGCATTGTATATATATGAGTTTTGTGATCCGGAAAAGGGGCAAAATGAAATGTATCGTACAGGCAATCACCAGTTTGTTCGCCTTTCTCAAAATAAACTTGAAATTCGGGACGAAAAAACAAATACCCGGCTGATAATATCTTTATAAACGGCGAACATCACGGCACAAAACGGAATGTTTCAAATAAAATTCTAAATTTAAGTTTCAAACTAACTGCTGGTATGAAACTGTACATACGCAACATGGCCTGCGAGAGCTGTAAGGTGTTGGTAAAGGAAGAACTTGTAAAACTCGGTAAACAACCATTACATGTTGACTTGGGAGAGGTAGATGTAAAGGGGAAACTATCTGAAAAAGAAAAGAAGCAATTTGCCGCTGCTATTAAAAAAGCCGGTTTGGAGCTTACCGCCAGTAAAGAAGGGTTGCTCATCGATAAGATAAAAGCTACTATTACGGAGTATGTAGCCAATGCAGACCAAATTAGAAGTAACCTATCTACTTATCTTAGTAAGAAGCTGAATTATGACTACGCTTATCTGTCATCCTATTTTTCCGCTATGCAAGCAAATACAATTGAACAATTTGCCATCAGCCTGAAAATCGAAAAGGCAAAAGAAATGCTGGTGATAGATGGACTTACATTAACAGAAATAGCCCATAAGCTTAACTATAGCAGTGTAGCGCATTTATCTGCGCAATTTAAAAAAGTAGCAGGGTTACCGGCTTCACATTTTAAAAACTTGAATAAAGTACGGCGGATAACGATACAAAGTCTTTAAGTTAAAAAGACTAAACTTTCATCCAAATAATTTTTTCATTTTGTTTTATCATTCTGCCAACGGGAGGACCTAAAAATTTTGTCACTTCTTCCAGGTATTCTGCTCTCACACTCACCAATAGCCCACCATTGGTTTGCGGATCGGGTAATAGTGTAAAAGCTTCCATCACATTCACTCCTTTTTCAAATTTTACTTTATCGCTGTAGCCATTCCAGTTCCTGGTGGTAGCATCTGGGAAAATGCGCTGTGTTATATACTCCTTCACTCCTGCGGCAATGGGTAGTTTGTCATAATAGATTTCTGCACTTAGGCCGCTCCCTTCAGCCATTTCTATTATGTGTCCGAGTAAACCAAAACCAGTAACATCCGTCATTGCTGTTACACCCTTAATTTTTCCCAATTCTTCACCTATCTTATTAAGTGAAGTCATTTGCTCAATCATTATTGGCAGATGTTCTTCTTTTAGTAATCCTCTTTTCTGTGCGGTAGATAAAATACCAACACCAAGCGGTTTGGTAAGAAACAAATAATCGCCTTCCTGAGCAGTATTGTTTTGTTTCAAATTTTCTATTGGTACAATACCCGTAACAGCCAACCCAAAAATTGGTTCCTGCGAATCAATACTATGTCCGCCTGCTAATGGAATTCCGGCTTCTGTACATATAGCTCTTCCACCTTCAATTAATTGTTGTGCTAATTCAACCGGCAGTTTGTCAACCGGCCAACCTAAAATTGCAATAGCCATAAGCGGTTTTCCACCCATAGCATATACATCGCTGATGGAATTGGCAGCAGCAATTCTTCCAAAATCAAATGCATCATCCACGATCGGCATAAAAAAATCGGTAGTAGAAATTAACGCCATACCATTCCCAATATCATACACTGCCGCATCATCTTTACTATGATTGCCGACCAATAGTTTTTTATTATCAGGCAAAACAAAACTGCTTTTCAATATTTCATCTAAAACTTTAGGAGCAATTTTGCAGCCGCAACCGGCGCCACGGGAATATTGAGTGAGTTTGATATCTCCAACTTCTAAAGGAGAATCGGGCAAAATTTCTGACATAGTTATTATTATAATGAAAAGTTAGTTGTTTTAGTCTTTTTTCAGCTGCTCAAATACCCTATCGACTGCAGGCTTGCGGATGCTAAAATGGTTTGCGTTGCCAATTTCATCTTTTTCTATTTTGAGTCCTTTGTATTTTCTACCGGTCACCGTAGTATAAAAACTCCTGGTAGAGTATAAAACCTTGTTCAGAAATTCTAACCCACCTACATAAATAGTGACATTTGCTTTAAGCTCTTTGTTCTTTTTAAAATATTCCGCTTCAATTTTATCCAGTTCATAATAATTAGCCCAACAAGAAGGACTGATAGCAAAATGCCTGTCAAATAGTTTATCATCTTTAAAAAGCATGTACAAAGAAAATAATCCGCCGAAAGAATGTCCGAAAAATACCCTTGACTTTTTATTGCTCATTTTCTTTTCTATCCGGGGAATAAGCTCATTTTTCATGAACAGATAAAACCTATCTGCCTTACCAAAATTTGTTTCTACATTTTTGCTGATGTCTGAGGGAATAAAATCTCTTGGACGTTTTACGTTATAATCTCCAATATGTCCTATTGCGATGATTAAACAATTGGGTGGAATGGAAGCTGCCCATGATTTACTTTTCCCGAATACATAATCACCGATACCAATACCGCCATCCGTCATATATACATAATGATATTTTTTTGAATCATTAAAGCCGGAAGGCTTGCGCATAGCAATTACATATTTATCCTGTGTATTCGCTGAGTAAACTGTATCGATCTCAATTGTTTGAGCAATTGAAAAAACAGGAAGCAGAAAAAATGAAAATAGCAGTAACCGTTTCATCCTTCAAATCTCGGAATAGTTTACGAGAGTAAACGTCATAAACATAAAAGTATAAAAGAGCGATAATTTATTCACAGGGCGGGAGGCATTATTTTTTCCTCCGGAACAAAATTCCTGAATTCTTCTGAAAGTCGGAGCTGAAACGCAAATTGTAAACATCGTCCCCATCCCGAACCACCAATAACCCGGTATTGGGCGGATATTTCCCCAAATTTTCTGCAAACAGTACTAAGGTGAATTCTTCCTGGCCCGGAGTTAAATAAATTGTTTTGCGGATTGCAGATGATTTTAATCCTTGTTTGGCCATTATTACTTCGCCATTCATAAATACACTTACTGTATCGCCGTCAATTTCTCCGTTATCATAAAGCGCAACTTGCAGACTATCAGATTTAAAGTTTACCTGCTGAGAAAATTCTGATTTTCTTCCGGCAATAATGGCTGCCTTCAGAGTAATATCAATCGAAGGAGTTTTTATTTCAGGTTTTAGCGGAGTAATTGGCGCATCTGCACTGGCTATTTTGTTTTCAACAGCTGGGTTGGCTGCTGGTTCTTTTTTTGTAGCAGGCTTTGTGTTTGCAGCAACTTCTTGATTTGCAACCACCGCATTTTCTTTCTTACCTGTATTAGCTACTGTAGTTGTTTTTGGTGTTGTTGGGTTTGATATTGTATTGTTTTTTATTGCCGCAGTTGTATTAGTAGCAGATTCATTTTTTGCAACAGGCTTTTTATTTGTGGCAACATCTTGTTTAACAACAGCTGCTGTCTCTTTCTTTTCAGTAGTTAAAGAGCTTGGTGCCGGATTATTTTTTGTTGCTACCGTTGTGTTGGCGGTAGATTCGGTTTTTATAATTGCATCTTGTTTCTGCGGAACGATTTCTTTTTTCTCAACAACTGCTGTAGTTGGATTTAAAACTGTTTCTTGTTTAACACTATTGCTTTTTATTGCAGTAGATGTTGTTTCGTCTTTCTTTTCCAAAACAGGAACGACTACAACATCCGGCAAAGAATTGTTTTTTTCTTCTGCAACAGGTTTGTTCGTTGCAAGTACTGTGTTAGAAGAAGGAACAGCATCAACTTTTGAGGAAGAAATATTTTTTGTTGCTGTTTTCTGTGTATTATCGGCTCTTTTTACGGAAGCAAGCTCAGTGTTAACTTGCGGTTCTTCTATAGTAGATGTGTTTTTTACAAGGGAAGATGAAGTTTGTTCTTTATTCGTTTCGGTAGCTGCTGCTGTTATATTATTTATTGGATTAGGGATTGCGGAAGTATTATTCTTCGAAACAATTGGTTTATCAGTAATGGCCATTGCTTCACTATTAGTTGTTAGCGGAGTTATGGCAGATGAAATACCGGTGCTTACTTTTTCAGGCTTCGCTATTTTTACGATAGGTTGTCCTTCTTTTCTTTCTTTGTAAAACACAACAGCATCTGCTAATTTTAATTCTTCCAGGTGTGGAAATATTTTGGAAGCAGTCAGATCTTTTTCTTCTTCCAGGTCAACACGACCCGAGACCGAGTAATATTTTTTGGTGACGTTGGTTTTCCATTTACCCGCAAGATACCATACACTATCACTTTTGTTCCTGCGAAAAGTGCTGGTCACTTTTACTTTTTTATCCAACAGTTTTGGAAAGTTATAAGAAATGATCTCATCGTCTGTTACTTCACATACATCGCCTTCAATTGTTCCGCTAACTCTTTTTACAATGTAGTACAATACATCATCCACAATAAATTCGCTGCGGGAGTAGCCATAGACCTTGCCTTTATATTCAGTCAGCGCAATTTCAAACGACTGGTCTTTTCTTACCGTAGTACTGTCATTGCTTACGCTACCTACCCACAACCCGGTAAGCGATTGTCCAAAAAAGAATAAGGGAAGAAAAAGGAAAATACAGGTAAGCTTAAAGCTTTTGCGGCTCAAGCCGGGAATGAAAGATAAGTTGACTGGCATTTGCAGGGGTTACGGATTTACATTGGATTGTCTGTAATAACGAATTAATGCCGTCCCGATTGTGTAGCGATTTGAAATAATGCTTGTCATAATAGGCGAGCAGGATTTCGAAACTTTCAGCAATTTTTCCTTCTTTTAGGAGTAAAATGGCTGTTTTTGCATTCAAATGCCCCAATTTTTGGCTAATTCTCATAATAGCGTCTATTACCATTTGTGGATCCAATTGGCCATATTCCTGTACAATATGATCGAGTCGTTCCGAAAAAGGGATGCCCAAAAAATAAACCGGAGATTTTCGCATGGTCTTCCACAACTCATGCGGAATATTAACATGACCGATGCGCTGTGATTCGTCTTCAAGCCAGATGGCCGTTGTCGGCTGTCCGTTTTCAGATGCCTGTGCACTTGTATTTACCTGAAACCCGACAACAGCCCGTAGCTGCCATCCGAGCAAATTTTCAAACATTTCCTGCCCCGGTTGCGGAGGCATTCCAATGTTCCCAAAAGCAGAGCCTTTGTGACTGGCAGCGGCTTCCAGGTCAAGAATCGCCTCATTTTTATCATTTAAGGCCTTTAATAATTCTGTTTTTCCAGACCCCGTATAGCCTCCCAGTATGTTGAATTGAAAAGGAAATTTGAAAGTATCCAGCACATAATTCCTGAATTTCTTATAACCACCTATTAGCGTATACACCTTAAATCCATACATATCCAATAACCAGGAAACGGCACCACTGCGCATGCCACCCCGCCAACAGTAAACGAGTATGGAGTTCGGAGTCTTGAGTCTGGAGTCGACTTCTTCAGCGTTCATGTTTTTGACTCCCGCCTCCCGTCTCCTGACTAACGACTCAATTTCCTCCACCATCTTTCTCATCTTCGGACCAAAATAATCAAGCCCGATTTTTATTGCCACTTCACGGCTTTGTTGTTTGTAGGCAGTACCAACAACTTTTCGTTCTTCATCGGTAAACAAAGGAAGCGAATGTGCTCCCGGCATACAGGCATGTTGATATTCTCCCGGCGAACGAACATCAATAACAGGATGATGTTTCGCCAATTCAAGAAATTGTTCAATATGTATACGTTCTGCTGCCATACATCAGTTAGACGGTTAGCAAATTAGTTAATTTGAAAATGATAACTCCTCTTAAAACAAAAAGCCGCTTCTTTTTGAAGCGGCTTGTATTATCATTAAATCATTTCAATCAAAATAGTTAGCGATTACCTATTCATGCTCGCCAAAAACTCCTCGTTATCCTTCGTTCCTTTCATCCTGTTTTGTAATTCTCTCATCGCTTCTTCCACATTCATATCATTAAGGAATACTCGGAGCAGGTTCATACGTTGCAACACATCTTTATCCAGCAACAGATCATCACGACGGGTAGATGATGCTACCAGATCAATGGCAGGATAGATACGTTTGTTCGACAAACGACGTTCCAGCTGCAATTCCATATTACCGGTTCCTTTAAATTCCTCAAAGATCACCTCATCCATTTTACTACCCGTATCAACCAACGCAGTGGCGATGATAGTTAAAGAACCACCAAATTCTATTTTACGGGCAGCACCAAAAAACTGTTTTGGTTTTTGCATCGCATTAGCTTCCACACCACCAGATAATACTTTACCACTTGATGGAGCAACGGTATTATGTGCTCTTGCCAAACGGGTAATAGAATCAAGCAAGATAACAACATCATGCCCGCACTCTACCAAACGTTTTGCTTTTTGCAAGGCAATGGTAGAAACTTTCACATGTTTTTCAGCAGGCTCATCAAAAGTAGAAGCAATTACTTCTCCTTTAATACTGCGTTCCATATCCGTTACCTCTTCCGGACGTTCATCAACAAGTACCACCATCAGGTAACATTCCGGATGGTTTTCTGCAATAGCATTTGCCACTGCTTTCAGCAACATTGTTTTACCAGTCTTAGGTTGTGCTACTATCAATCCACGTTGTCCTTTACCTATGGGTGTAAACAAATCCATGATCCTTGTTGAAAGATCAGTGGGTTTTGTAAACAGGTTTAATTTTTCAAATGGAAACAATGGAGTTAAATAATCAAACGGCACACGGTCTCTTACTTCTTCAGGGCTTTTACCATTAATGGTATCCACTTTTAATAAAGCAAAATATTTTTCACCTTCTTTCGGCGGACGAACTGCACCATGTACAGTATCACCAGTTTTAAGGCCGAATAATTTTATTTGAGAAGGAGAAACATATACATCATCGGGTGATGATAAATAGTTGTAATCTGATGAGCGAAGAAAACCATAGCCATCCGGCATCATTTCCAATACACCTTCACCTAATATCACACCGTCAAACTCCACATTAAATTGTTGTTCTCTGCGGGCAGGGTACACTTTGTTTTGTCCGCCGTTATTTTCACCTTGCTGAGGTTGATTTGGTTGTTGCTGCTGCACTTGATTCTCACCAGCCTGGTGTGTTTCTGCAGGTTGTGTTTGCACTGCAGGAGCAGGTGAGGGCGGCGGTGGAACTATTAACGCAGGTTGCTGTTCAGTTTCCTGTACTACTTCTTTTTCATCAATTTTTTTACGGGCCCTTTTAATAGGCGGTGTTTTGTCTTCTTTTTTAGGAGGCATTGGAGATTTTTTAGGGGATTTTTTATCATCATCATCTTCTTCCACTACAGCTTCTTCGGTTGAGTTGCTGGTAGTAGCTTTAATAATGCGTTTACGCTTACCATCATCATTTGGTTTAGCGCCTTTAGAGCCGGCCAGGGCCTGGCCATCTAATATTTTATATACTAAGTCCTGCTTAGCCAGTTTTTTAGCATTGGGAATTTTTAATTGCTCGGCAATGTCAAGCAACTCAGGAACGAGCATGTCGTTCAGTTGGAGAATATCGTACATATAATCATCTTGAGGTTAGTCACAACTCGGGGTGAACCAGTCTTGAAATCAGAAAAAAAGTTTGAATTTATGTTGAATGAAATCGGCAGGTAAAATGAGCTAAAGCCAGGGAGAACAAAACTTATCGGCCTCTTTCCAGTGCAATTATAGGCTAAAATCGGGAAAATCAAAAATTTTTGGGTTTCACCAGCTTCAGTTCCCTGATCAGGCTGATGTTGCGACGCTCCGTTCAGGGTTCTGTACACCCATCACCAGCCAAAATCCTTTTTAATCAGCATGATCAGTAGTTATCTTTGCCGTCCTTAAAAAACACTGATGTTTAACAAGAGAATCAAAATAAAAGAACTGCTTTCTAAAGAGCCAGCAGGACAGGAAGTAACAGTAATGGGTTGGGTAAGAACCTTCCGCAACAACCAGTTCATCGCATTAAATGATGGCAGTACTAATAATAATATACAGGTAGTAGTAGCGCTGGGTAGCCAGGATGATGAATTACTAAAACGCATTACCACATCAGCTTCATTAAAAGTTACAGGTACTATTGTTCCTTCTCTGGGGAAGGGGCAAAAAATGGATTTAAATGCCACTTTAATAGAAATTCTCGGGGATAGCGATGCAGAAAAATATCCGTTGCAGCCAAAGAAACATAGTTTGGAATTTTTAAGAGAGAAAGCACATTTACGTTTTCGTACCAGCACATTTGGTTCTGTGTTTCGTGTACGTCACACATTAGCATTCGCAGTACATAAGTTCTTTAATGAAAAAGGATTTGTGTACATGCACACACCCATCATCACCGCAAGTGATGCAGAAGGGGCCGGCGAAATGTTTAAAGTAACCACTTTACCTGTTGATGGCACTGCACCTAAGAATGAAGACGGCTCAATAAACTTCAAAGAAGATTTCTTTGGACGCAGTACTAACCTAACCGTTAGCGGTCAATTAGAAGGAGAATTAGGAGCAACTGCCTTCGGCGATATTTATACATTCGGTCCCACCTTCCGTGCAGAGAATAGTAACACTGCAAGGCACCTTGCTGAATTCTGGATGATAGAACCAGAAATGGCTTTCTATGATTTAGAAGACAATATGAATTTGGCAGAAGAATTCATCAAGTATATAATTAAGTATGCAATAGAAAATAATAAAGAAGATCTCGAATTTTTAGCGCAACGGTTAGCAGAAGAA
Source organism: Chitinophagaceae bacterium IBVUCB2 (assembly GCA_002127295.1). Classification (GTDB taxonomy): domain Bacteria; phylum Bacteroidota; class Bacteroidia; order Chitinophagales; family Chitinophagaceae; genus JJ008. The sequence goes on along the minus strand of NFUV01000001.1, from coordinate 2,001,929 downwards.
GAAAAACAATTGCCGCAGGATAAGCGCAGCGAAATGGGCTTGTTGGAAAAATTAGAATTTGTTTTAACGAACGGCTTCGAACGGCTTACTTACACCGATGCCATTCAGATATTAAAAGACAGTAATCACAATAAGAAAAAGAAATTCCAGTACGAGATAACCGGTTGGGGCATGGATCTTCAAAGTGAACATGAAAGATATCTGGTAGAAAAACATTTTAAGAAACCCGTTATACTTTACAATTATCCAGCTGCCATCAAAGCATTTTATATGCGCCAAAATGATGGTTGCGAAGCCGGAAAAGAAACGGTTGCAGCAATGGATATATTGGCACCCGGCATTGGTGAAATAGTTGGCGGTAGCCAAAGAGAAGAAAGGCAAGAGAAGTTAGAAAGACGAATGACGGAAATGCATATTCCATTAGAAGAGCTATGGTGGTATCTCGATACAAGAAGATTCGGAACCGTTCCTCATGCAGGCTTCGGTCTTGGTTTTGAGAGAATGGTGCAATTTGTTACTGGCATGACCAACATTAGAGATGTAATAGCTTTCCCGAGAACGCCGGGAAGTGCGGAGTTTTAAATGAAACTATTACTGTGTATCAAATTCAACTTCAATTAAAAGAATAGAAGCATTTTACTGCTCTATATTGTAGTGATACCTGCATTGAGGTATTGTGTTAATTGTACAATATTATTACTTTCGAGAATCTATCCAGTAAAAATTACACCATGAAAAGTATTCTGCTTGTAGGGGCGTTGGTTTTTTTTTCTGGTTCTTCATTTTCACAAACTTGGGCAGAACTTAATAGACAGGTTCTAGAGTTAAATAAGCGGGGAGAATTTAATGAAGCAATATCTGTTGCTGAAAAAGCAGTAGAAGCAGCGAAAAATGAGTTTGGGTTAAATAACAATTCCTATGCCTCCAGCTTGAATAACTTGGCATATTTGTATGAGAATATGGCACAGTATGAAAAAGCGAGGCCACTGTACATACTGGCAACGGAGATCAGAAAAAAAATTTTGGGCGAAAACCATCCCAGCTATGCTCTCAGCCTGAACAACCTGGCATCTTTGTATGTAAATATGGGTCAATACCAAAACGCCGAGACGTTGTTTTTACAATCATTAGAAATTACAAAAAAAATATCCGGTGACAATAATCTGGATTATGCAGTAAGTCTTAGCAACTTGGGAAATTTATATAGTACAACAGGGGAGTATAACAAAGCCGAGCCCTTGAATTTGCAAGTATTAAAGATTATTAAAAATGTATCGGGTGATATTAATCTGGATTATGCCACCAGCCTCAATAATTTGGGGAATTTGTATTTAGCAAGAGGACAGTATGAAAAGGCAGAGCCAGCATACTTACAATTATTAGAGATTTTACAAAAAGTCTTGGGAAAAAATCAGCCGGAGGTTGCTATTGGCCTGAACAATTTGGCATATTTATATGCAAGCCTGGGTCAGTATGAAAAAGCAGAGTCTTTTTATTTACAGGCTTTAGAAATAATGAGAAAGGTAGTAGGTGAAAATCATACTGGTTATGCGAGCAGCTTGGGCGGTCTGGCTATTTTGTATAAAAGTGCGGGTCTTTATGAAAAAGCGGAATCATTATTTTTTAAGGCCGGAGAAATATTTAAAAAAACAGTAGGTGAAAACCACCTCGAGTATGCTCTTAACCTTAACAATAGTGCGAAGCTATATGCAATCATGAATCAGTATGAAAAAGCGGAACCTTTATTTTTAAAGACGAGAGAAATATTCAAAAAAGCAGTAGGTGAAAAACATCCAGCTTATGTGGAAAGCCTGAATAATCTGGGATATGTGTATGATAATATGTTTCAGTATGAAAAAGCAAAGCCTTTGTATCTACAGGCAATAGAGGCCGCAAAAAGAATATCAGGTAAAACCCATCCCAGTTATATCAGCAGCTTAAACAACCTTGCTCTTTTGTACCAAAGGAGCGAGGACTTTGAAAAGGCCGAACCACTGTTTACAGAATCCAGAACGATTCAGATCAAAAATATGCTTGCTGTTTTCAATAATCTATCTGAAAATGAAAAAAGCAATTACCTGGCTTATAACGTAGATTTAAACAATACCCAAAATAGTTTACTATATGTCTATTACAAGGCTAACAACGACATCCTTAGAGAAAATTATAACCTGCAACTTCTTCTTAAGTCTCTTACTCTATCCAGCACAAAATATGTAGTAGAATCAGTTCGTACCAACAATGATACTTTAGTTCAGAATATTTTCGATAGATGGCAAAACAAAAAGTCAATATTATCAAAGCAATATTCCTTGCCTATAGCAACACGCAGAGAAGATTTGTCAAAAATTGAATACGAGACAGAAATGCTGGAAAAAGAACTGACCCGAAAATCTTCAGCATTTAAAAATCAACAGCAGTCTCTGCAATTAAAAATAAACGAGGTTCAAAAAAACTTGCAACAAAATGAAGTAGCCATCGAGTTTGTCAGGTTTAATCTATTCAATAAAAAATGGACAGACAGTACCCTGTATGCAGCATATGTCCTTACGAAAAATAATTCTGCTCCCATCTTCATTCCCCTCTGTGAAGAAAAACAACTACAAAAACTATTCGATAGCGCCGGCACAACAGCATCAGCAATGGTCAGCCAATTTTACAGGGGATTGGAGCTAAAGAAAAAAAATACAACAGGTGCCTTAGGCACAGAATTGTACAAACTCATCTGGCAACCATTAGAACCCTATTTAAAAAATGTAAAAAAAATTTCTTATTCACCTGCCGGAAAATTATATAGTATCGCCTTTCATGCATTGCCAGTAGATAGTACAACAGTATTGATGGATAAATTTCAACTACAACAATACACCAGCACAAGGCAAGTGGTATTAAGAGAACAGGAAAAACAAAATAGTAAACCACAGTATATTACTTTGTTTGGTGATGCCAGCTTTACCTTGGATAGTTTGCAGTTAGTAAAACAAAAAATTTATAATCCGGATAAGAATAATATATCGACCTCCATTTACACACCCAAAAAAAGAAGTGACGAAAACAATACCTGGAGCAGTCTACCCGGAACAGCACAGGAAGTGAAAACAATTCAACAAGTATTCGAACAAAACAAAATCACCACAAAATCATTTACTCAAATAACCGCTTCCGAAGAAAACTTGAAAGCTCTCAGCGGCAACTCACCACAAATATTGCATATAGCAACTCACGGATTCTTTTTGCCCGAATCAGATAAAAAAAAGAAAACTGATAATTTCAACAACGAAAATACATACACTTTAGCGGATGATCCATTATTAAGAAGCGGATTAGTATTAGCAGGGGGCAACTATGCATGGAGCGGTAAGCCACCGATTGATGGAATAGAAGATGGAATAGCAACTGCGTATGAAATTTCGCAACTTAACTTAAGCAATACAGAAATTGTTGTACTCAGTGCCTGCGAAACAGCATTGGGAGATGTAAAAGGAAGTGAAGGTGTATTTGGTTTGCAGCGGGCATTTAAAATGGCGGGGGTAAAGAAAATGATCGTAAGCCTTTGGCAGGTGCCGGATAAAGAAACCGCAGAACTAATGACAAGCTTTTATTCTTATTGGATGAAGGACAAAACAATTAATGATGCCTTCACACAGGCACAAGCTGATATGCGAAAGAAATACTCTCCTTTTTATTGGGCGGCTTTTGTGCTGGTGGAATAAATGAACCCACTGGATATTTCTTATATTTAAGTACAACCTTCCCTTCCGGTAATGAAATGTTTGTACATTATATGTCTTTTGTTTTTACTTCCGATTGCTGGAAAATCGCAAACATTGCTTGATCTTAATAAGAAATTTGTAGAACTTTTTCAGCAAGGAAAATATGAAGAAGCCATTCCATATGCAGAAAGTGCATTTGACAAGGCTAAAAAGGAATTAAACACAGCGCATCCCGATTATGCTACTAATCTTGAAAACCTTGGTTGGGTTTATTTAACTGCAGGATACTATTCTAAAGCAGTCCCTGTTTATCAAGAATTAATTACAATCAAAGAAATCTTATTTGGAAAGGAACATCCTGATTATGCTACAATGGTAAATAACCTGGCCATTCTTTATTACTATATGGGTGAGTATGTAAAAGCGGAGCCTTATTATTTAGAATCATTAAGAATAAGAAAAAAAATATTAGGCGAGGATCATCCTGATTATGCAACAAGCCTCGATAACCTTGCGGCATTATATGCAGCAGTAGATGAGTATGAAAAAGCAGAACCACTCTATAAGCAAGCTATGGGTATTCGAAAACAAGTACTGGGAGAAACAGATGATGATTATATTACCAGCCTGAACAATCTTGCTTCCTTGTATTTGTCCAAAGGAGACTATGCTAATTCAGAGCCATTGTATTTACAGGCGGCATCTATCCGGAAAAAAACAAAAGGAGAAGTCAGCGTTGAATTTGCTACCAGTATAAATAATCTTGGTGCACTATATCTTGCAATAGGTCAATACGATAAAGCCGAAGCAGCATTTACAGTATCGAAGGAGATCAGAGAAGAGTTATTAGGGCAAAACCATCCTTCTTATCTTATCAGCATTAATAATCTTTCTCAGCTTTATGCTGCTATGGGTCAGTATGAAAAAGCTATTTCTTTTTGTCAGCAAACAATCACTATTCGAAAAAAAATGATAGGAGAAAATCATCCTGATTATGCTACCAGCCTTAACAACCTTGGTGTTTTGTATGCAGAACTTGGCGAGTATGAAAAAGCACAACCTTTTTGTATAGAATCAGCCGGAATTAGAAAGAAAATATTTGGCATCAATCATACAGACTATGCCGCCAGTGTTAACAACCTGGGCATGATATATAAAGGCCTTGGGCAAAACGAAAAAGCAGAGTCCTGTTATGTACAGGCCAAAGAAATTTATAAAAAATTACAGGGGGGGTATGGTTCTGCATATGTAACAAGTATAAACAATCTGGCAGTATTATATATAACGGTGGAAGAATATGCTAAAGCAGAGCCAGCGGCTATAGAGGGCAGCAGTATTGCATTAAATAATCTTATTAAAATATTTCCAACACTTACAGAAAAAGAAAAGGGAAATTATTTAGCCAACAAATCAGCAATTGAAGAGATCAATAATAACCTGATCTATAGTTATCCTAAAGCTTCTTCAGCTTTGCGGACAAATAATTTTAATCTTCAGCTAGTGCTAAAATCCATGGCTCTTTCCGATACAAAAAATATGATTGCCTCTATCCGCAATAGCAAAGACAGTGCGATAATACAAATGCTCTCCCGATGGACAGTCGCAAAGAATTTTCTCGCAAAGCAATACTCCCTGCCTATTGATAAAAGGGAGTCGAACTTAGCAGAGTTGGAAGGCAAAACAGAAAAATTGGAAAAAGAGCTTAACCGCATGTCGGCCAGCTTTCGCCATCAACAATTAGCGGAACGAATTTCAATCAACGAATTACAAAAGAAGTTACAGAAGGATGAAGTAGCCATAGAATTTGTAAGCTTTCATTTATATAGTAAGAGGTGGACCGACAGTGTGTTTTATGCAGCTTGTATTCTTAGAAAAGATGATGCAGCGCCATTGTTTGTTCCGTTATTTGAAGAGAGGCAATTGCAACATTTATTTAATTCTGCAGGAACAACAGCCACTTCAATGGTTAATAGTTTCTACCGGGGATTTAAAGTGGAAAATACTAATGCCGCAGCTCTAAGTAAAGAACTATATCAGTTAGTTTGGTTACCGTTAGAACCTTATTTAATAGGAGCAAAGACAATCTCTTACTCACCCGCTGGCAAATTACACAGCATTGCTTTCCATGCATTACAAGTTGATAGCAATACAGTGCTGATGGATAAGTATCAATTGCAACAATATACCAGTACAAGGCAAGTAGTATTAAAGGAAATTGAAAAGCAAAACAAACAACCTCAAAAAATTTTATTGTTTGGCGATGCCAGTTTTAATACGGACAGTGTAGCACTTGCGAAAAAGAGAGAAAGCAAAGGGAATAGCAGTAGAAACATTTATGTTTTACAGGCTAAAGATACAAGAGGCGCCTGGAGCCAACTACCCGGTACAGCGCAGGAAGTAAAAGCCATACAATCACTATTTGTAAAAAATAAAACAGAAGCAAAGGTCTTTACACAATTGGAAGCGTCAGAAGAAAATCTAAAAGAATTGAGTGGCAAGTCACCGCAAATTTTACATATTGCTACCCATGGATTCTTTTTACCGGCAGCAGATAATAAGAGAAAAGAAAATTCAATAAGCAATGAAAACACTTTTACATTGGCCAATGACCCACTACTACGAAGTGGACTAATATTAGCAGGCGGCAACTATGCCTGGAGCGGCAAAACACCTATAGAAGGAGGAGAAGATGGCATTGCAACGGCGTATGAAATATCACAACTCAATCTTAGTAACACTGAATTGGTTGTATTGAGTGCATGCGAAACTGCACTAGGGGATGTAAAAGGAAGCGAAGGAGTTTTTGGTTTGCAAAGAGCATTTAAAATGGCGGGGGTAAAGAAGATGATAGTAAGCCTTTGGCAAGTGCCGGATAAAGAAACTGCTGAACTCATGACCAGTTTTTATTCTTACTGGATGAAAGGAAAAACAATCAACGATGCATTTACACAGGCCCAGGCTGATATGCGCAAGAAATATTCTCCTTTCTATTGGGCGGCATTTGTACTTGTGGAATAATTTGCAATCTGTATCTCATAAGCAAACTACGCTTATGTCACAGATGGATAACACAAAAAATACCGAATCCTTATTCTCCAGAAAGCAAGCAGGTGTAAGAAGAATGGTAAAACACAATCTGAAAATAGATATGACTCCCATGGTTGATTTAGGCTTTCTTCTTATTTCATTTTTTGTCATCACTACTGAACTAAGCAAGCCAACTGCTATGCAGTTAAACATGCCAAAGGATGGAGTAAATTCAGAATTAGGCGAATTAAATGCATTAACGATACTACTTGCTAAGAATAACACTGTTTATTATTATCAGGGCAATTGGGAAAATGCCAGCAAAAGCGGGGGGATTATTCAAACTAACTTTTCCGGTAAAGAGGGCTTGCGAAAAGTAATTATGGAAAAGCAAAATTCGTTAGACAGAAACAGTAAAATGAAAGAAGGAAGAAACGGGTTAATGATGTTAATTAAACCAGCTGAAGAAGCATCTTATAAAAATGTAGTTGATGTGTTAGATGAAGCAACTATTAGTGTAGTAAAAAAGTATGCCGTCATAAAAATATCAAAAGAAGAAAAAGAATGGTTAACGAGACAATAACTATTTTTTCCAAAACATATCAATCCTTTGTTTTACATTTTCCCGGATGTTGATATAATAGAGGTTAATATCTCCTACATGATAATTGCGGGTAAAATAAAAAGAACTGCCTGGAAACTTGGGTCTATTTACATACAGTAAAGCATTGCTTATTTGTGCATCAGTAGTTTTAGTAAATAGTTTATTGAAATTGATCAATATGCTTCCCTTGTTCAAAGATCTTGGTGCATAAGTTGAATCGGTGGTCCAGGTAAGTGGGTTAGTAACAAAAGAATTCCCGTTTCCGAATGAATTTTTCTGGCTTGAATTTTCTTTTTTCATGTACGAAGGCACATAGCCTTTTCTAAAAGTTCGCCAACTGCATATGCATCCTGTTTGCAAAGAGTCTGCACACATTTTCAAAGTGGTAAAATAATCTTTGGGTACCGGCCAGCCGATTATATATGCGACCACCAACCTGTTTTGTAAAGTCTTGCCCTCAAAGAATTCTTTCAATAATCTTTCTGCTAATAAACTTCCCTGGCTATGTGATGCAATGATGATGGGCCTCTTACCATTCCAGTTTTGTAAATAATACTCAAAAGCTTTTTTTACATCTTCATATGCAAACTCAAAAGCGGCAGCTGCTTTTTCTTTATCCTTCGAAAAGAAATTAGTGATATGTGCTTGGCGGTATCGTGGAGCAAAAACTCTGCTTTGTTGATTAAATACACTGGCCTGGTATAATATAGAACTGTAATCAGTTTTTGCATTGATATAGTCGTCATCAATCAAGGCGTTATTATTTCCCTCTTTTTTTTTCTTTGTATAAGAAGTAGGATATAAAAAGAAAACATCAACGACAGAATCTTTGATTTCATTTTTCAATGGCTCGGGTATACTATCAGAAGGGTCCCATTTCCATGGATGAGCAGCCCAGTAATTTAAATGGCTGTAATCTGGCGCCCCATCAACACTTTTAAATTGGTACTTACTGCGGTAGGCCTGGTATTTATCAGAACAGGAGTAAAAAGCTATAGATAAAACCAAAAAGGGAAGGACGAATTTGAGCATAATAATTACTGAGGGGCAAAAATCGGTAAAAACTCCGCCCCGCCCTAAACGGTTTTGGCGCAATCATACAGTCATTTTGCCATTCGTGGAAGGCCAAAAAAATATTTTCCGGGGATCAAATTTGGCTGAAATACCCTCCAGTAAAGGATTGCATGGCATAGTCTCCGTTTTTTGCACACCCAATACCCTGAAATATTTGGTACTTTGTGTTGCATAGTACCAAATATCACCTTATCTTTGAGTCATATTAGTAAAACGTAGGGCTATGAATATTGAAAACACACAGAGTCAGATGCGCAAAGGGATACTGGAGTTTTGCATTCTTTCCATTATTCGCCGGGGAGAAGCTTATCCCAGTGATATTGTAGAAGAGATGCGGGCAGCCAACCTTCAAATACTGGAGGGAACTTTATACCCCTTGCTCACCCGGTTAAAAAATGCGGAAATGCTAACTTACCGATGGGTAGAAAGTAACTCCGGCCCACCCCGCAAGTATTTTATGCTAACAGAAAAGGGAGAAAGCTTTTACAAAGAATTGGAACTAACCTGGGAGGAACTATCGAACGGTGTAAATGCTTTAACCAGTAAAAAATCTTCCGAACCATTAAGTGAATAACCAATATAAACCTACTTCAACCAAAATAATATACAATGAAAAAGATCATCAACATAAACTTAAGCGGCCGGGTAATACCGATTGAAGATTCTGCTTATGAAAAGCTGCAAAGCTATATTGAAAGTTTACGGCGATACTTTGCTAATGAAGATGGCAGAGATGAGATCATTAACGATATTGAAAGCCGTATTGCAGAACTCATGAGTGATAAAGTTCGCAAAGGCACCACTGCTATTGCTGATGCTGATGTTGAAGAAATCATCAGTTCTATGGGAAGAGTGGAAGATTTTGAAGCAGCAGACAAAGAAACTGCTACAGCAGAGTCTGCACAATTCTCGCAAGCATCATCTTCTTCACAACAATCAAATACTACCAATACTAATGCAGGTACCGAGCCCAAAAAAGAAAGAGGAAGATTGTACCGTGATACAAGTGATAAATTTATCGGGGGTGTGTGTAGCGGTATTGCAGCTTATATGAATGTTGACCCGGCGATCGTAAGAATTTTATTTGCTATCATCACTTTCGGTGGTTTTGGATTAGGCTTTTTAGCTTATTTAATATTATGGGTTGTATTACCACCAAAAGACCTGGAAGGCTTTTCTGGTAAAAGATTATATCGTAATCCCGATGATAAAGTGATCGGTGGTGTAGCAGGCGGACTAGCTGCTTACTTTGGTAAAAAAGCAACTAACATCCGATTGATTTTTGCTGCGCCAATCATTTTTAGTATTCTGATGGGAATTCTGAATACCGATAACTGGCATAATGATTTTATAGTAGTTCCCAATATTGTATTTGGTTCATTGACTGGTACGTTCTTTCTTATTTATGTTGTATTGTGGATGGTGCTACCTGAAGCTCACAGCACTTACGAAAAAATGGAAATGCGTGGCGAGAAAGTGGATGTGAACAGAATTCGCCAAAATGTGAAAGAAACGACAGCTGGTTTTAAAGAAAGAGCAAAAGAGTGGGGAGAAGAAGTAAAAGAATCAGCACAAAATTTTGGTGAGAGAGCAAAAGAGTTTGCAAACACAAGAGGTAAAACATTTGCTGCAGATGTAAATGAAACTGTGACCAGGGGAGGAAGAGGATTGGGTCATGTAATAGGTGTATTATTTAAAGCCTTCTTCTTATTTATTGCAGGTACTATTGCATTTTCACTCTTTGTTGCCTTGATTGCTTTATTGTTTGGTGGTATAGCCTGGTGGCCGGTTAATAATTTTTTATGGACCAGTAAATGGCAACAGATCTATGCATGGGGTACATTAATTTTCTTTTTAATAGTTCCATTAATTGGATTTATCATTTGGGTATTCCGCCGTATTACAAGAACAAAATCCCGTAACAATTATTTAGGATGGACATTCGGCGCTTTATGGACAGTTGGTTGGGTAGCAGCAATTTTATTAGCATCAAGTGTTACAAAAGATTTCCGTGAATATGAACATACTGATACTCCAATCAGCATCACTCAACCAACACAAGGTAAAATGATTGTAGCTGTGTCTGCACAGGAATTAGAATATACAGGTCGTTTTGGCTGGATGAATGATGGTGGTAGTACCGGATGGGATCTATCATCTGACACTTTGAAACTATCAACTGTTGAGTTTGACGTAAAAGCAAGTGCTGATTCTTTCTATCATGTTACCATGAAGAAATACAGCTTCGGAAGATCAGAAACTGAAGCGTTAGGCCGGGCCGAAAAAATTTATTACACGGTTACTTCAAGAGATAGTGTACTTGATCTGGGCAATGGATACATTGTAGATAAAGAAAGTAAATTCCGTGGCCAGCATGTAGAAATTGAAATACAAATACCGATTGGTAAAAAAATAAGATTTGATGAATCGGTGAATGATAAGCTGAACCCTGTAAACGTAAGAGTTGAAAGAAGCCGCCGTCGTAATAGAGTTGTTGGTTTTGATATAGATAGTGATTACAGATCACATCGCTATCGTTCAGGCGTTGATTATATAATGGATATTAATGGCCGGTTGAAAGATGAAAATGGAACAGAAGTAAAAGATGCGGTGGTACCTGATAGTAATTATAGATATCCCGGCAACAACACTGCTCCTTCAAATAATCCGGAAAATGACATTCAAAAAAGAATTGACATAGAGAAACGAAAAAAGGAAGAAAGCGAAAAAATCATCAGGGACCTGGAAGAAGCAAAGAAAAAATCACAAACCAGCATTAAGAAAACAATCAAAAAAGTGAACACAGAAGAAAAAGCATTTGCAAGCGGCCCGTTACCAGCTTCTTCACTAGTGCAATGGTTTTAATAAGGAAGTATGAAGAAGAATAAATTGGTTTCTTTAGTGATCTTGTTGTTCATCCTTTCTGCTTTTTCAGGAGCAAAAAGCAAAGAAAAACTTTCCGATGATAAATTGTACAAGGAGATAGCAATTATGGATAGTGTTATGTTCGATGCTTTTAATGCACAGGATTTAAATAAATTAAAAGCAACATTTTCAGAAGATCTGGAGTTTTATCATGATAAGGGTGGCCTTTCGGATTATAAAAAAACAATGAAAAATTTTAAAACCTTGTTTGAACGAAATAAAACAACCGGCCTGAGAAGGGACATTGTAAAAGGCAGTTTAGAAGTCTATCCTATCAAAGATTTTGGCGCCGTAGAAATTTGTGCTCATACATTTTGCCATATGGAAAATGGAAAAAATGATTGCGGCACCTTTAAGAATATCATGATCTGGCAAAAGAAAAATGATCAGTGGAAAGTAACCAGGGTAGTTAGTTATGATCACTAGTACTAAATAGAAGAAAACTCATTTTAGTACTACACATAGGTTGAAGTCCCGGCGCAGGAGCCGGGTATAGCGATGGCCCTTTTAAGGGCCATCTTATTTTTAATAGTATAACTAATTTGGAACTTCCACCAATGTCCAGTTTTTAGTTCGCCGGTTCCAGAGAATGCTGTAATCTTTTCCATGGAGAAGCTTATAAACACGATAGCCATTGAAGTAAGGAAGCCTTAGCCAACCATGATTATAAATTTCGAATTTGAAAACAAAAGAGCCCCCGCTTTTAATTGTTGCCTGCAGGTAATTCTTCCCATCATCACTAAGCCATACAGACTCATCTTTGGTACTTTGTATAGTAAGACTTATCCAGCTTGCATCATCTGAGGGAGTCGTTGTTGGGTTTGTTGGTGGCTTGGGAGGGTTAGTTGTTGGATTTGTTGGTTGCGTAGGCGGTGCTGTATTAGTATTTTTTGCCGCATTCCAACCCCTTGTAATTGCATCAATCCTGTCCTTTTTTGCAGGATGGGTACTACTTCCCCTGTCTGTAGCAATGGTACTAATGGCCGCAACTGATTCATTAAGTCCAGCTCCAAGTTTTTGCATTACATAGCCAGAAAAAGCATCTGCTTCAATTTCTTTCGGCGGTGTACTGCCGCTGCTGCTTACTACATGATTATAATAATGGTGTCCCATTTCATGTGCCAGTATGCTGATGGAAGCCCATTTAGTAGACGTATAGGCATCGATATCCTCTAAAAAAATATTGTCATAAATGATCCAGCGTACACGGTTGATGATAGTGGCATATGCATTACGAATACCATTTTGTTCCATGATACTGAAATTCTCTTTCCACTGAATAGTGTCGAGCATGTTTTCAAGAATTTCTTTGGCTTCATATATAGATGCAAAGTTTGTTTTATTTAGTTGGCGGGGAGGAACTTTAAAACCGCAGCCGGTAATTTTTTGTGCATGGGTAAAAATAACGGCCATTAAAAAAAACGAAAGCACTGCAATTCTTTTCATTGGGATTATTTATTATAAATGTAAAGAATTCATACATAACAAAACTTCTTTACTGAAACTGGTTATTAAGAGTAAAAGCATTTTGTCTACATTTGCTCACAATTTTGCTATATGAAGAATACGCCTTTTACAGATAAACACATTGCCCTTGGTGCTAAAATGGCTGAGTTTGCCGGGTACAACATGCCCATTTCCTACACAGGTATCAATGATGAACATGCTGCAGTAAGAAAAAATGCAGGTGTGTTTGATGTTAGCCACATGGGAGAATTTATTTTAAAAGGAGAAGGTGCATTAGATCTTATTCAACGGGTTACCAGTAATGATGCATCTAAATTAAAAAACGGGCAAGCTCAATACAGTTGTCTGCCGAATGAAGAAGGAGGAATAGTAGATGACTTGCTGGTGTATTGTATAGAAGAGAATAAAGTATATATGCTGGTAGTAAATGCTTCCAACATTGATAAGGACTGGAACTGGATTCAAAAATATAACCAGCCTGCGGGACAGGCCGGTACCGCTGCTGTTGAGATGCACAATATTTCTGACAAAACATGTTTGCTGGCTATACAAGGTCCCAATGCAACAAAAATTTTACAGCCACTTACAGAGATTGATATTTTAAATCTTAAGTATTACACTTTTACCAAAGGAAAATTTGCAGGAGTAGATAATGTAGTAATTAGTGCTACCGGCTATACAGGTGCTGGTGGTGTTGAAATTTATTTTGAAGATAAGGACGGTGCAGCAGATAAAATATGGGATGCCATTTTTGCTGCCGGGGGGCCGCAGGGTTTAAAACCAGTGGGGCTTGGAGCAAGAGACACCTTACGATTAGAAATGGGTTTTTGTTTATATGGTAACGATATTGATGACACCACTTCGCCATTGGAAGCAGGGTTGGGCTGGATAACTAAATTCACCAAAGACTTTACATCAAAAGAAATATTTGCCAGGCAAAAAGCAGAGGGGGTGGAAAGAAAGCTGGTAGGATTTGAAATGATAGAAAAAGGTATTCCACGCCAGGGCTATGAGATCAAAGATTTTACCGGCGCTACTATCGGACATGTAACTTCTGGTACACAATCTCCCAGCCTCGGTAAAGCTATTGGTATGGGGTATGTACGAACAAACTTTGCGGCGCTTGATACGAATATTTACATTAAAGTAAGAGATAAATTGCTACAGGCTAAAGTAGCTAAGATTCCCTTTTCATAAAAACAAGCGAAGCGGTAAGATTTTTGCGATTGCAGTTGTACTTTTTTATTTAGTACCTCAAACTTGCTAAAATGCCAACTATTCACATTACTACATTTATTGCTGCACCCACCAATGTGGTGTTCGATCTCAGTCGTCATATTGGTTTGCACAAACAATCTATGAGTGCCTATAAAGAAGAAGCTGTTGCCGGAACAAGATTTGGACTAATTGAAAAAGACGAGACTGTAACCTGGCAAGCCAAGCATCTTTTTAAAAACCGCCTGTTGCGTGTAAAAGTTTCTGCTATGAAAAAATCAGAAATGTTTATGGATGAACAGCTGCAGGGAGATTTTAAAATGATGAAACATGAGCATTATTTTAAACCCTGCGATAATGGAACCATCCTGATTGACCTTTTTCATTTTGAATCACCTTATGGAATGTTCGGCCGCTGGTTCAATAGCCTCTACCTTACCAAATACCTTCGCCGCCTGTTGGAACAACGGAATAACACCATAAAAGAATATGCAGAAACAGGTAAATGGAAAAACCTGTTAATTAAATAGCAAGTCCTTTCTCTTACATTCTGTTCCTTTATTTTTGTTTTTTACTAACTATGAGCAACAAGCCAACTCTCAATACCTCTTTGTCCCCCGCCTTATTACATTTATACGACCTCAGCAATAGTGTGGTAGTTATCATAGATGTGTTCCGGGCCACCTCTACAATCGCATCCGCACTATATAACGGAGCAAAATGTGTGATACCCGTTGATTCGGTTCCTAAGGCAATTGATATCAGCAAAAGCATTGGGGGCATTGCGGCAGGCGAAAGAGATGGAATGATTGCAGAAGGCTTACAACACGGCAACTCTCCTTTAGAATATACAAGAGATTTTATTGAAAATAAAACACTGGTTCTAACTACTACCAACGGAACAAGATTATTGCAAATGGCATTGGACAAGAATGCGGATACAATTATCTCCGGCTCGTTTCCCAATCTCTCAGCCGTTTGTGATTTCCTGGTCAAAGAAAATAAAAATGTAGTGTTGGGTTGTGCCGGTTGGAAAGACCGTTTTAATTTAGAAGACACCTTATTCGCCGGCGCAGTTATCAATCGTATTGCCCAGCATTTTACAATTCATTGCGACAGTTCATTAATGGCTGAAACAATGTACCTCCAGAATAAAAATAAGATGATAGATTTTGCCCCGCAGCTTACACACTATCATCGTTTGGTGGAGCGATTTGGTTTGATTGAAGACATCCGTTATTGTCTTACGGATGATGTGGCGAATGTATTGCCAGTATATATGGACGGAAAGTTGGTGGCGCAATAAAAAACTTACTAAGATACTCTCTTTTGCGGATACAAATTGCCAATAAAATTTATTTTTTATTTCTCTCATTTTGCAAGGAAATCCGCTGCACATTCTTTTACATTTGCCGATTGCCCTTTTTCCAATGATGGGATAATGGCTTAAAATTTCGAATTAAAATATGGCATTACCGCACCTTATTAAGTATGTATATACACATGGAACTGATGAAGTGATTCGCCGGGGAAAAAAAATACATGCTATCGGCTTTGTTGAATTAGTGGAATACGATGACCTTTTTGGTTCTGCTGTCTTTCGGGTAAAAGATGACAGCTATGCCACCTATTATAAAGTCTACATTCAAAAATTTAAAGACCCCAAAGCCACATCGCTACGATGTGCTTGTCCCTATAATCTTGGAGATATTTGCCGTCATGAAGCCGCAGCATTGTTTCAGTTACAGGAAATGATTGACAGGGGCCATCTGCAAGCCGACGAAGTAAAGTATGACCAGCGGCATACGGTCGCTAAAATGAAAACGATCGATCTAAAAACATTACGACTGCTTTCTTCTCCTGAAACATTAGAAGAAGCGGAAGTTTTTTTACGTACCAATAAAGCCATTATAGATTTTGCAGAGAATGAAACGGTAAAAGCAACTGTAAAACTGGATGGCAAAGAATACAAAGTTATTATTCGAAAAAACGAAGAAAAGAACTTTGATACCAGCTGCGATTATGAAGATGAAAGTCATCCGCTATGTCTTCCTAAAATAATTGTTTTATTACAATTGCTGAATAAACACGGTGCAAATTATTTTGAAAGTATCCGTAACTGGGATAAAGAAAAAAATAAACTCCTGGAAGCGTATGGATATTCACTAAGCGATGATTTAAAAGGAAAGTTTGAATTTGCCTATAAGGATGGGAAACCTTTTTTAAGAGTGTTGGATGCCAATATAAAAAGAGTAGCAATGGTTGCGGTAGCACCAAAACCCGTATTGCTTCCCATGAAGGAAAAGGAAATAACCGAAGCGCCGCAGGTAGTGGAGGAAACAGCAATATTACCTTCGCAACGACTCGGTGTGGTTTTTAATTTTAATAAAAAGAATTATCCCCAGTTTACGGTTGATGTGGTGATTGGCGAGCCCAATGAAAACAATGATGCTTTTGCAGGAACTGTTGAAAAATTAGACATCAGCCGCTATGTAAATGCCGATAATTTATCTGAAGGAGACCGGGAATTGCTAACGATGCTTCGAAAGCTGCAGGAATCCGAAATAAATAAATATGTAAGCCGCAACTCTCCTTTTTCCGGCATCTGGGAAAATATAATTCATCATGAAGATGATGATCTGCCAGAGGAAACCAAAGAGCTGATGGCAGAATATCTTTTACCTAAACTGAAAAAGATATTTATTGAAACATCGGGTAGCCCATTTGTTTTTTTATTACCCGATAAAAAGCCGTTCAAAACAAATAACCTGGAGCCACTTCAATTACAGGCAGAAGAAGCAAGACCACATTTTATTATTAAGAAAAATTCTCATTATACCATTCAATGCAGGGTAAAAACGGGTCCATTGGAGTTTGACCTTGGCGATAACGAAGCCGCAACACCCCTCTTCTTCTTATATAATAACCAGGCGCACTTGTGGAGAAATAATGAAGTAATTCATCTGGTAGAGAAATTTTTACCAAGCGGTAAAATGAGTGTGGCAACAGAGGAGTGGAATAAAACATTGAATGAATTTATCATGCCGCTGGCGAAAGAACATAAAGTGGATTTTGACAAATCGCTGGTGCAGGAAATTAAAGATGGCAATCCGGAAGTGAAATTGTTCCTGATGGAAAAAGGGGAGTATCTCGTTTTTCAGCCTTCGTTTTCTTACAAGGGGTATGAAACAAAAACGAGAGATAGAGATGAAATGATTGTACCGCAGGGCGATAAAGTATTGGTGGTGCATCGCAACAGGGAGAAAGAAGGAGAGTTTATTCAGAAGCTGCAAAACTTACATTCAAGTTTTGTGTACAATGAAGATTCCGGAACATTGGCATTGAAAGGAGCAGATGTTTTAAAGAATAACTGGTTCTTTTTATTTGTTGATGCGATGAAGGAAATGAAAACACCGGTATTTGGATTTGAAGCGCTGAAAAATTTTCGTTTCAATACGGCCAAGCCACAAACAAAGATCTTCATCAGCAGTAATACAGATTGGTTTGATGCCAAAGTGGATATTCTTTTCGGAGATCAGCAGGTAACGGTGGCCGAAGTAAAAAGAGCATTGGCCAACAAGCAACAGTTTGTGCAATTGAATGATGGAACGTTGGGTATTTTACCGGAAGAGTGGTTGAAAAAATATTCATTACTCTTTAGAGTAGGTGAAGGCAAAACGGATTCATTAAAATTGTCCCGCTATCATTTAAGTGTGGTGGATGAGTTGTATGAAACAAGAGACGAGGAGGAGCTGATCGTACAACTGGAAGAAAAATATGAAAAGCTGCGGGAGTTCAATAAAATAAAAGAGATTGATCCATCGTATCATTTAAAAATGATATTGCGGCCTTACCAGGTGGCCGGTTATCAATGGCTGAATTATTTGAAAGATATTAAGTGGGGAGGCATATTAGCAGATGATATGGGATTGGGTAAAACGGTGCAGGCCCTCTCCTTTATGGAGTATTTTAAAAAAGAGCAGGGCACATTGAAAGCATTGGTTGTTTGCCCCACCACATTGATCTATAACTGGGAGAATGAAATAAAAAAATTCACTCCGTCGCTAACCTATAAAATACATCATGGGGGCACCCGGACAAGAACAAAGGAAGAACTGACCGATCATGATGTTACTATCACTACCTACGGAACATTACGCAGTGATATAAAATTGTTGATGAGTGTAGAGCTGGATTATGTGATCCTGGATGAAAGCCAGGCGATAAAAAACCCGGCCAGTAAAGTAACCAAAGCCGCTTCGTTGCTGAATGCAAAGCATCGTTTGTGTATGAGCGGTACACCGTTGCAGAATAATACGTTTGACATTTTTGCACAGATGAACTTTTTGAATCCCGGTATGTTGGGAACCATGGAATTTTTCCGCCAGGAGTTTGCCATACCCATTGATAAGTTTGGAGAACAGGATAGAAAAGACCATCTCAGAAAAATTCTTTATCCATTTATTTTAAGAAGAACAAAAGAACAGGTAGCAAAAGATCTTCCTGAAAAGCAGGAAATGATCTTATTCTGCGAAATGGAAGATGAGCAGCGTAATATTTATGATGCTTATAGAAATGATTTCCGTAACCAGATACTCGGTACTATTGAAACACAGGGAATTCAAAAATCGCAGTTAACCATTTTACAGGGGTTGATGAAGTTGCGACAGATATGCGATTCGCCGGCGATATTAAATGAGCAAGAGAAGTTTGAAAATCATTCTATCAAATTAGATGAACTGGCAAGAGAGATTACAGAGAACATCGGTAACCACAAAGCGTTGATCTTTTCTCAGTTTTTAGGCATGCTGGCATTGATAAGAGCCAAGCTTGAAGAGTTAGGAGTGAAGTACGAATATTTTGATGGAAGCACATCTGCACCAGATAGAGAAAAAGCTATTCAAAGTTTTCAGAACAATGATGAAGTAAGAGTGTTCCTGATTTCATTAAAAGCCGGTGGTGTGGGGTTGAACCTTACTGCGGCCGACTATGTATATATTGTTGATCCCTGGTGGAACCCGGCGGTTGAGCAACAAGCCATTGACCGTACACACCGTATTGGGCAGACAAAAAACATTTTTGCTTACCGCATGATCTGTAAAGACACCATTGAAGATAAAATACTGCAACTACAGGAAAAGAAAAGAGCATTGGCCAAAGACATTATTTCTGATGATGCCACTTTTGTAAAATCATTGACGAGGGAAGATGTGGAATATTTGTTTAGTTAAATAATGCTGGTAATTTTAAAATCGTGTTGCCTTCGTATTGCCAACACTAAATGTTAGCGGAAATTTTAGTTTTGATTTTACAGGTATTCCGTTTTTATAAGCAGGGATAAATGCTTTTGGAATTTTATTAAGCACCCGCAGCATTTCTCTTTCCATTCCATAGCCATGGCTTGTTAGCGGAGCGGCGGCTATCAATTTTCCATCGGTACCAATAATACAAGCAATAACTACTGTATAGGTGCCGGCCGGCGCACCATTATCGGTGGCAACTTGTCCATTAATTTTCTTTTCTATAAAATCACTCCATCCTTTATGGCCACCGGGATACTCCGCTTTTATATCTACATCAACATATATAGAATCGGGGTTAATAAGTATGCTGTCTTTAGGAAGTGAGGATTGAGCAAAAAGCACAATTGAATTGCAAAGTAATAAAACAGCAAGCAGTGCTTTTTTCATTTTATAAATATACATAACTGAACGGTTTTTATTTTCCCGATAATATTTGAGAATAGATAATTGCCTAATAATTGTTTATTTTGAAAGATGACTGGCAGAATATTTCTTAAAATTGGCGTATAGTATGAAAAGTTGGACTGTAATAATATTGATCTCCGTTTTTTGTTTATCCCAAATAGTAATAACAGCTCAATCTGTAAAGCTAACTAAGACAGAAAGAAAGCAGGAGCAAAAAAATATTGATTCACTTTTATTGGTTCGGTCAATGCCGGTAAGAATTACAGCAAAAGATTCGCTTTTTAGAATGGATTTGCAAATACTGCTTAGGGATAGCTTAAAAGCAAAAAAATTTGAAGTTCTTAATTATGAAGAAGCTTCAGATCTTTCTAAAAAATTCTTCGAAAATTTATTTGGTGTAAACAATAAACAACGAATGCTGGATAATATAGAAAATGTAAAAAAGAATAAAGACTATTTTATTAAAGAAATGGAATTAGCCCATCCTTATTTACAGATTATAGAAATTGCTGTATGTAACTCTCCCACAAATGATTGTATAGCCGTCAAAAGGGTTAATTCCCCTAATGGGAAAAAATATAAGAACTGGAATTTTTTTATTGGAGAATCGGAATCTCTAAATCAATTCGTAAGCCGAATCATGGAATCGTTAACCCTTCAATCCGTCATCAAATGAAAATAATAATTCTTTTAACTACCCTGCTGATCAGTTTCCACAGCTTTTCGCAATCAGACTCACTCCTCAAAAAATACGACCAGCAACTCCTCTACCGCTATGGAAGCCATTTTATGAAAGGCGGTAATAAAGTTTCTTTTAGTGCATTACGAGAAGAGTTTATAAACCCTTCTATTTCCTTTGATTTATATGCTAAAGCAAAGAAGGATAAAACCATCAGTAGTGTTTTACGTTATGTTTCATTACTTGCTTTTATTGGTGTAGCAAAAGGAGCCAGTGATAATAACCGCAATCTTACCTATGGTTTTTTGGCGGGGCAGTTTGTAACGCTGGCATTAAGCCGGTCTTTTCAAGACAAGTCAACCACAGGTTTAGACCGTGCCATTCAAATCCGCAACCGGGAGCTTCTTTTTCCCGGTCGTTAGCGCCGTTTATCGACTATTAGTGCAATTCATCGGGTTTTTGCCAAAATATACCCTCTTTCCGAAGGTTGTTCTGCCTTATTACGTCTATTTTCGTACACTACACAAACCATTTATGAAGAAGATTTTTACCTTATCCCTGTTGATTTTCAGCCTTTTTATCACCGCACAGGCTCAAAAAGCAGACGGCAGTATAAAAGGAAAACTGGTTGACACGGCCACCAAATTACCCGTTAGCGACGCTACTGTTTCAGTATTGAACGCAAAAGATTCCTCTCTCGCCACTTTTACCCTCTCTAATAAGCAAGGCGCTTTTGAAGTAAAAGGACTGGCAGAAGGCGATTACCGGGTTGTTATTTCAAGTAAAGGATTTGTGGAGATCAAGAAAATAGTCTCTCTGACTCCAACGGAAAAAGCAATTGACTTTGGCAGCATTGCAGTAGAAAAGGATTATAAAACCCTCGAAGGAGTTACTATCACCAGCGAATCACCGATACAAGTAAAGAACGATACGGTACAATTTAATGCCAGTGGTTTTAAAACACAACCGAATGCCACAGCTGAAGATCTGCTGAAAAAATTACCGGGTGTGGAAGTAGATAAAGATGGTAATGTAAAAGCACAAGGTGAGCAGGTGCAAAAAGTATTAGTAGACGGTAAAGAGTTTTTTGGTAACGATCCAAAGCTGGCAACAAAAAATCTTACTGCCGATATGATAGAGAGTGTGCAGGTGTTTGATGATATGAGTGACCAGGCCAAGTTTACCAAAATTGATGATGGCAGCAGAAGCAAAACCATCAACATCAAATTAAAGAAAGATCGTAACAAGGGATATTTTGCCAGGGCATTGTTAGGTATCGGTGACCAGGGAAGGTATGAAGGCAACGCTATGGTCAATAAATTTAATGGCGATCAGCGTATTTCACTTTTATTCAACTCTAACAATATTAATAAGCAAGGCTTCTCTTTTTCAGACATCATTAGTTCGATGGGCGGCTTTAGCGGATTTGGTGGTGGCCAGGGCGGACAAGCTGGTGGGGGTGGTATGCAAATGATGTCAACCCGTGGTGGTGGAGGCGGAGGTTTTAGCGGTGGCTTTGGCGGAACAGGCAGCACTGGTATTATCAAATCAACTTCAGTAGGATTGAACTACTCTGACATGTGGGGTAGCAAAATAAAAGTGAGCGGTAGTTATTTCTTTTCTGATTCAAAGCCCGAACAAGAGCAAAGCATTTTCCGCCAAACATTTTTTGCGAATGACTCAACAGCAAGCCTTAGCAGACAAACAATGTCGAACAACCTGAATCAGAATCATCGCTTGAATATGCGGTTAGAATACCAGATAGACTCTGCTAATTCTATTTTATATACACCTTCGGTAACCATGCAGCATTCGGATAATTTCAGTCAAAGTATTTCCTCTACACGGTCTGCGATCCCGGGCAAAGAATTTTTAGCTATAGATGGTAATTCGCAAAATACCAATAAACGGAACGGTGTAAATATTGGCAACAACTTTTTATTTCGACATAAGTTTAGAAAAACCGGAAGAACATTAACGCTTGGCTGGAACAATACAATTGGTAATAGCCAGAGTGATGGGCTTACACTTTCTACCAATAATTTTTACCGGGAAGATGGCACACAGTACAATTCATTTGAACAAAACCAAAATTCAAAACAAAAAACAGAAACAAACAATAATGTTATCAGCACTTCTTATACAGAACCTTTTGGGCTGAATAAATTATTGGAGTTGAACTACGCTTATACCAATAATAAAAGTGAATCAAGAAGAGAAACATTTAACTACAATGGAGCAACAGATGAATATGATAAGCCCAACCTGTTACAAACAAATGATTTTGTAAACACCTTCCTGGCGCATAGAGTTGGTGCTAATTTCCGGGTGCAGGAGAAAAAATACAATTACCAGTTTGGTATTGGCGTACAAAGAGCAACATTAGGGAGTGAGAGCTTCCAGGCAATGACAGATAAAACTACTGTAACAAGCCAGACGTATACCAATATTTTCCCTACTGCCAATTTCAATTTTACTCCAACAAGAAGTAAAAACCTGCGTATTTCTTATAATGGCCGTACAAACCAGCCCAGCGTAAACCAGTTACAAAATGTACCGGATGCCAGCGATACGCTGAATATCCGAATAGGTAACCCGGAGCTGAACCAGGAATTCAATCACAATTTTAATATCGGCTTTAACACATTTAATGTTCTTACATTTAAATACATCGCCGCAAACATTAGCTTAAGCACTACACAAAATAAAATTGTAAACAGTATTACTACACAGGGTCCGCTACAAATAACCAATTATGAGAACGTAAATGGATATTTCAGAGCTTCTTCTTTTGTAACACTGGGTCTCCCATTCAAAAATATAAAGCTGAAAGGATCAAGCCTGAATTTTACCAACAACATGTCTTATTCAAATGATATAAGCCTTGTTAACCTTAAAAAGAATCTGACCAAAACAATTACTTTGTCACAAGGCGCAGGCGTTAATATCAATAAAGACAAAATTGATTTTGGTATTAAAGCAAATCTTGCATACAACAATGTAAAGTATAGCATCAACTCCATGTTAAATGAAGATTATATCACCCAAACTTATTCTGGTGATATCGCTTATACCTTCCCTAAAAACTTTATTCTTGCTACAAACTTTGACTATTTAATTAATAGCGGCCGGGCAGAAGGATTTAACCAGAGTATTCCTTTATGGAATGCCAGTGTTAGCAAGCAGCTATTTAAAAAGAAAAACGGTGAGTTGAAATTATCGGTGAATGATATACTGAACCAAAATCAGAGTATTGCCCGTACTACCGGCGATAACTATATACAGGATACCAGAAGCATGGTATTGAAAAGATACTTTATGCTAAGCTTCCTATTTAACTTGAATAAAATGGGTGGGAAAGCGGCAACTACACCGGGTATGCCAAGAATGATGGAAAGAAATATGCGGGATGTAAGAATGTACTAGTAAGTAGTTCCATTAATAATATAAAATAGAAATGTCCTTCAATTTGAAGGACATTTTTTATAGTGTGTGGGTTAGTAAAAAAAGCGAACAAACTATTTTCTTCTATAATGAGACGCTGCTGCCGGAGATGAACCTGAAATTATAACGGACAATACCGATTTAAACAAGCGTAAAACATTAAAAGAAGATTTGTAATAGTGGCGATAAATTTTAGCCGATTGATGCGAGTGAACGAGGTTTCTGTTTTTCATACTTGGATATTTTTCAAAGTTATTAACGTATGTGTCTATTTAAAAGTATATAATAAAATCTAAATTTTATAATATTGGCCCTCAATACCAACCCTATAAATCCATACTGCATGAAAAAATCCGTAAAAACACTTGCCCTTATTACTATCAGCTTTCTATTTACAACCTTTTCCAACGCACAATTAAAATTACCGGGCCTCAATAGTGTGGCAAATGATATTAAGAAGGTAATTGAAGATTATCCCAATCGCTTCATTAATTTAATGGGAGAAGTGCAGATGCAGAACACCCAGTCAACCGACTATCACTGCAACTTTACAGTGAATGGTGCCGAAGAAGCATTCATTACACGTTACCCTGCTAAAAAGGAAATATGCAGCTGGCAGGCTGTAATGCTAACAACCGATAATTTTGACAAGGCCAGGCAAAAATTCAAATTACTGTTTAACCAGCTTAATAATCTATCTGTAAAGGCCGGTACCGGAACATTTAAATTAAAAGCTGATTACGAATCCCCGGAAGAATCAAAAAAATTTACCAGTATTTTATTTTCTTTTGAGCCGGCCAATGAGTCAGTGAAAAAATTGAAAGTAGAGATCTCCATGCAGTATATAGAACCCATGGAGTGGAAAGTAAAAGTGTTGATCTACGACCGTGATAGAGAAGATGATGAAAGAGGCGCTATTAAGGAATAGTCTTGAGTCATTAGTCGGGAGTCAGGAGTAGGAAAAACTTTCATAGCAGAGTCAGTCCTGACTATCCACTCCTAACTCCCGACTCTTATTCCGACTCAAACATTAACCTTCATTAACATTAAACAAAGCCCCTTTAACCCACATTGCAACCCGGTAAGAATATTTTCGTAGCAGAAATGGATTAGCTATGAGAAAAATTTTCCTCTTATTTGTATTAATGTGCACCGTAGCAATTGTACAGGCACAAAGAAATGGTATTATAAAAGGTCTTGCCTTTGACACCATCAGTAAGCAACCCGTAAGTGGGGCTACTATTTCAGTGTTAGAAAAAAAGGATTCTTCACTTGTTACTTTTTCAATGACAGGAAATGATGGACGTTTTGAATTAAGAGGAATTGCCAATGGAGAGTACCGCCTCCTCCTTAGCCATGTTAATTATCATAATAGTAATACTTTTTTTAGCATCAGCGATAGTACCAAAACAGCAGAACTTGGTAATATAGTAATGAATGATAAGACCAAAGTGCTGGAAGAAGTGGTGCTTGAAAATGAAGCACCACCTGTTACATTGATCGGCGATACGGTTCAATACAATGCCGGTTCCTTTAAAACACAGCCTAATGCCAGCGTAGAGCAACTATTAAAAAAACTACCCGGGGTGAAAGTTGACAAAGACGGAACCATTAAAGCACAGGGGGAAAAAGTAACCAAAGTACTGGTGGATGGAAAAGAGTTTTTTGGCAATGATCCGAAGATTGCCACCAAAAATTTACCGGCGGATGCGATAGATAAAGTACAAGTGTATGACAAGCAAAGCGACCAGGCCCAGCTTACAGGTTTTGAAGATGGCAATTCTGAAAAGACTATCAACCTCAAACTAAAAAAAGATAAGAAGAAGGGATTGTTTGGAAAAGTAAATGCCAGTGTTGGAAACAAAGAAAGATATGAAGGTAAGTTCAATGTCAACTCATTTAAAGGAGCCCGGCAGTTTTCTGCCATTGGCATGGGCAACAATACAAATGCAGAAGGATTTTCATTTATGGATATTCTGAATTTTACCGGGGAGCTGGCAAGAATGCAGCGTGGAGGCGGTGGAGGTAATATCAATATTAATATGTCTGGTGATGAAGCCGCAGCCATGGGACTTAATATGGGCGGACGAAATAGCGGTATCAACACGGCATTGGGTGGCGGATTGAATTATAATAATATCATTGGTACTAAGCTGGATTTCCAGAGCAATTATTTTTACAACCGCTTTAATCCAAAACAGGAAAGCCATATCCAACGCCAATATAATTTGCCCGATACTTCCTATTTCTACAATCAAAATTCCTATAGCGATAACCTGAGTAATAGTCACCGTCTTAACCTGAACACTTTGTACCAGGTAGATTCGATGAATTCAATTCGGATTATCCCTTCATTTAGTTATCAAAAAACAAATAACAGGTCTACTACTGATTTTCAAATGATGTCAGAAGAAGGAGCATTGACCAATGATGGATTTAGTAATACTTCTTCCGCTTCAGAAGGATATAATTTTCGCAATGAAGTTATATGGCGAAAGAAATTTGCCCGCCGGGGAAGAACATTTTCACTTTCATTACAAACAAGTTTAAATGAAAGTGATGGAGAAGGAAGCCTTTCATCGGTTAATAGTTTATATAATCCCGGTGGTTCTGTTTTACGAAGAGATACTTTAAACCAACAAAGCATTACCACTGGTGATTTAAAAGGGTATACTGCAAGAGCAGTTTATACAGAACCTCTCTGGAGACGTTCATTACTCGAACTTAGCTTTGGCAAAAGCAATAGCATAAGCACATCCAAAAAAGAAACATGGGATTATAATAAAGGAAGCGGCGAGTTTGACAAGGTAAATAACCAACTGACGAATGATTTTGAAAATACATACGGTTATACAACAGCTGGCGTTCGGATGCGTACACAACGAAAAAAATTTAACTACTCTTTTGGTGCTACATGGCAACGGGCAGCTTTGGAAGGAAAAATTATCAATGGATTTAAGGATTCAATTATCGGAAAAACGTTTACGAATATATTACCCACGGCAAGAGTGCAGTACAATTTTACAAAGTTCAAAAGCCTGATCTTTAACTACAGCAGCTCTACCAATCAGCCCAATATGTCGCAATTACAACCGGTGCCCGATAACAGCAACCCACTGAATATACGGGAAGGTAATCCAGATTTAAAACAGGAATTTAATCATGTGGTTCAGGCAAATTTGCAATTGATAAGTCCTTATAAGAATAAAAACTTGTTCGTAAATCTATCTGCAAGAGCTACGGAAAACAGGATATCCAATTACGATTCTATCAACCTGCAAACAGGCGTAAGAAAAACCAAACCCGTAAATGTAAATGGAGTGTATAGTTTGAACAGTTCTGTCAGTTATAGTATGCCGCTGCATTTTCTGAAAGGGAATATTGAAATAAGCAGTAACTCTGGTTTTAACCAGAATAAACAATTGCTCAATGACCAGGCCGGTAACATTGTGATCAATACTATTAAAACACTCACCCTGGGTCCGGATGTACGGTTAGATATAAACCCTACGGACAAACTAAGCCTTACATTAGGCGCAGGCGTTAACTATAATAAAACAAAATATACTGTACAATCAGTGCCGGATGTTAATTTTTTATCGCAAGAGTATAGCGCATCTGTGGATTGGGAACTACCCAAAGGATTCTTTGTGGCTACCGATTTTATGTATACCGTGAACAGCCAGCGGGCCGCTGGATTTAATGTGAAAGTGCCCTTGTGGAATGCGAGTATCAGCAAGCAAATATTAAAATATAACCGCGGTGAAATAAAATTTAGTGCAAGAGATTTACTCAATAAAAATATTGGCATCAGCCGTAATACGAGCAACAACTATATTGAAGATGCAAGAGTGTTAACCCTGCGCCGTTTTTTCTTACTCAGCTTTACGTATAGTTTAAGTAAAACTGGATTGAATAATGCCGGTAGTGGAGGAATGAGAATTATAACGAGGTAGATTTATTTCCTGACAGGTTCAGGTGCATCCTTAAAATGTTTGTACTTGCCCAACAGCTTTCCAATCTGGTAGGTAATGGGAATGATCACCTTCTTTACAAATTTGGGGATCTCCGGCAGGTCATATTCACTGGCATAACGTTTCATCAGGTAAGCAGCATCAAATTGTTCCGGTCTTTCATTTCCGGATTTATTTTGTGCAGCGTAAATAGCACTTAAAAAGTAAACTATGGTATTAGCTGGTTTGATCCAGCCTTTGCAGTGCAAAACCTCCTGTCCGTCATTCCAGAAACGATGCGGCGTTCCTCTTGTAAACACAACCGTTTCTCCTTCACCGGCATATTGTTTTGGTTGGCCTTGAATTTCATAACCAATTTTTCCATTGATCACGGTAAATCCTTCATCCTGTAAAAAATGCGTATGCATAAGCGGACCGCTTCCCGGTCTTACATAGTTTTCCACCAAAACCCTGTCACCATCCGGTTCGCTTTGCACCCCGAGGAATATGATTTTCTCGCCGATAGAATTTTCGATAATGTGTGGATAGGTAATATTCATGGTGTTCGATTTTTAATTATTAAGTGAAACTAAATAATGATAGTTGCTCCTGAAAGTGGAAGTAGCTGGCTTGTTATTTGGCTGTAATGTATTGGTTAAATGAGTGCTTCAATTGGAAGAGTAAAGGTAAGCCAGGTGCAAAGATTCTTCGTTTATAACCATTTTTTTAAATGTAAATAAAATAGCTACAGTTATAGGTTAGATTTTTCTCTATCCCTTTTGTTTGCAGCAATACAACTAATTTTACCTCACCTGTACAGTAATTATTATGTCAACATTATCCATCACTACGATACAAACAAATCTTCATTGGGAAGACAAGGCCGCTAACTTAAAAATGCTGGAAGAAAAGATCAACAGCATACAGGAGAAAACGGAAATAGTTGTGTTGCCGGAAATGTTCAGCACCGGTTTTAGTATGAAGCCGGAATTGTTAGCTGAAACAATGGACGGAGAAACCGTACAATGGTTGAAACGAGTATCTGCGCAAAAAAAAATTATCCTTACAGGTAGTGTGATCATAAAAGAGGGAGATGATTATTTCAACCGGCTGGTATGGATGTTGCCCAATGGACAATATGGTGTATATGATAAACGACATCGCTTTGCTTTTGCAGGGGAAGACAATTATTATACAGCAGGTTCCAAACGATTAATTGCTTCCGTAAAAGGATGGAAAATTAATTTACAGGTTTGTTATGATTTACGTTTTCCTGTTTGGTCAAGACAACAGTCTCAACCAGATGGACCAGAGTATGATGTATTGATCTATGTAGCCAACTGGCCGGAAAGAAGAACCCATGCCTGGAAAATATTGTTACAGGCAAGGGCTATCGAAAACCAATGTTATGTCGTGGGTGTAAACCGAGTAGGTAATGATGGTAACAGTATTTATCATAGTGGAGATAGTATGGTGATAGATCCAATGGGAGAAGTACTATACAGCAAAAAAGATGATGAAGATATCTTTACCACTGTGCTGGATAAAAATCATCTGCAAGCAATCCGGGAGAAATTACCATTCTTAAAAGATGCAGACGGATTTCAGATCAACCCCTGACCTTCGCCAACTGGCGGAGATTCTTAGTCAAGGTTTTTGCGAAGAAAGTCTCCTAATAAAGAAGATTTAGAGGGTTTTCTTTATCTTTCTTTATTAGCTCTAATGTTTTTTCCACTTTAAAATCTGCATTTCTTTTTATCGCATCTACGGTAGGTAGAGAAGGCACTTCAGGCTGCACCCCCCTCCCAATTTTAGGAATGTTTTTATCTACCACCAATCTGAACAACGGCAAACGAATACGAACTCCTGTAATGGGCAATGTTATATCAGGTATTAACCAGGCAGAATTTCCATAGGCGCCACCACCAGTTTCTTCACCAACTACTGTTACGTTGTCTTGTTTTACTAATGCCGATGCAAATAAAGTAGTAGCGGAAAACGAATTACCCCCTGTAAGGATATAAACTTTTCCATCATAACGGTTAATATTTTTCGGTTTGAAATAGTGCCGTTCGAAATACCCAAAATGATAAAACCCGTCACGATGCTTTTTAGTAAAAAAAGTGATAAACAATTTATTCCAAAAATGATTCTGGATATAACCATCGTAGTTGCTTTTTCTACGGACGGCGAATAAAGAATCCGCAATTTTAAATTTTTGCTTTGCAATGTATCGGGTGAGTGCTGTTGAATTTGTCACACTGCCACCACCATTACTACGTACGTCAATAATAAGATGACCAATATTATTTTTCTTCAGTGCTTTAAAAGAGTTGCGAAAAAATTTTCGAAGCCCATATCCCCGGGTAAATGTGGCAAGGTCCATCATGGCAGTCTGGTTTACCGTGTCAATTTTTAATAACCGGGTACTATTTAACTGTATTTGTCTTCTTTCTTTTTTTGATGGCTGTGGAGCAGGACGAAAAGGACGGGTTCCAACCCGGAACATGGTATCTGTTGCTGCATTGTAAACAGGAATTACCAATGATCTTTCGTGGCCGGTGCTATCAATATAGCCCACTGTATATTTTTGAGATAAACCAAATAAAGACGTGTATAAAGAACCAAAATACCCCCGGTTACTAAGCGTTTGGTATTTATGAGTACGATTATATCCATCAGTAGAAATATAATCAAACAGGGTATCAATAATTGCAGCGGTAGGTTTGTTGTTGATGCTGGTGATTACAGTTCCTCTTTTTAAAATACTATCACGGCGATTAAAGTTGGTTGTTACCACCATCCCACTATCCCATGCCTTAAAACTTAACGGAAACATTTTTGCCAACCGGGTTGTGTCAGTAAACTTTGCAGCAGCTTTGGAAGAACGAACTGATGTATGTCCGCAATTTATTTTAGAAGTAACATAGCTAAGTACTTTGCGAAATTCTGGTTCCGTCATGGAATCTTTCAAATGTTCTTTACCCCAATTGAAATAATAATCCATGCTGTCTTTAGGAGTATACCAATAAATACTTGGATGATGTTTTTCTAAAACATTTTGGTAAACAAAATAATCCTGTTGTACTTGTTGCAGTGAATATTTTTTGTTGGGTGAAAACGATGACTGGTTGACAGCACAACCCGTTATGATGATTGACGATATCCAGAAAACCAGTAAGCTCCTCATGATCCTCATAAATCCTATTAATCGTTCTCCAAAAATGCGGAGTTTATTTTAAATGATTCCAACCTTGTGCGGTAAGTGCATGTTTGCTGCCGCCTTTTGTAATGATATGACTTCCGGCTTCCGGCTCGGTCATATATCCCACTACACTAATATCTTCATTTAATACCAATTTGTCGTACTCGGATTGAGGAATGGTAAATAAAAGTTCATAATCTTCTCCTCCGCTCAATGCACAGGCTGTGGGATCGATTTCAAATTTGTAGGCAGCCTTCTTCATTTCATCAGCAACGGGTAGCTTTTCCTCATATATCACACAGCCAAGATTGCTTTGCCTGCAAATATGCAAGGCTTCGGAACTAAGCCCATCGCTGATGTCCATCATGGCTGTAGGAGTAATTTCTTGTTTGGCAAAAAACTCTACTACATCTTTTCTTGCTTCAGGTTTTAACAATTTACCAATTACATAGGTTTCGCCTTCCAGGTCAGGTTGTACACCGGGACTTTCCATGAAAATTTTCTTTTCCCTTTCTAAAAACAATAAGCCAACATAGGCTGAACCAAGAAAGCCACTTACGCAAAGCAGATCCCCTTTTTGAGCCGTACTTCTCTTTACAAATTTGTCAGGGGCAACTTCCCCAAGGGCTGTTACAGAAATAATAAACCCTTTTTGAGAAGAAGTGGTATCGCCGCCAATCAAATCAACATCATATTTTTCGCAGGCAGCATAAACGCCTTCATAAAATTCATCCAGCGATTCAACGCTAAAACGATTGCTGATACCAAGACTCAAGGTTATTTGAGTTGGCACTGCATTCATGGCGTATATATCACTCAGGTTTACAATTACACTTTTATATCCAAGATGTTTTAATGGAGTATAAGAAAGGTCAAAGTGAACACCTTCAAGCAATAAATCGGTTGAAATAACTGTTTGTTTGCCGAAATGGTCAATCACCGCAGCATCATCTCCTACGCCAAGAACAGTAGATGCATTTTGTATTTCAATATTCTTTGTCAAATGCTCTATTAAACCAAATTCTCCGAGAGAACCTATTTCTGTACGTTCGTTACTCATAATTCTTTTTTATTGTTAATCACGGCTACCATTTCATCATGTATTTTACCATTCGTTGCTAAGATTTTGTGTTGGTAGACAGAAAATTTATCACCTTTTAAATCTGTTACTTTGCCACCAGCTTCTTCCACTATTAAATATCCAGCCGCACTATCCCATGGCTCAAGCTTGTGTTCGTAAAAACCATCAAATCTACCGGCAGCTACCCAACACAGATCAATTGCAGCAGAGCCCAGACGACGAACAGGAACACCTTTACGAATGAAACGTTCAAATATTTCTAATGGCCCGTCAGGCATATTAATATAGGTGTAAGGGAAACCGGTAACCAAACAGGCTTTAATCGTTTCTGTTTGTTCGCTTACACGAATAGATTTATCATTTAATGTGGCACCTTTCCCTTTTTCGGCAAAGAAAAATTCATTCATATGCGGATTATACACGGCAGCCATTACGATCTCGTCGTTATGTTCAATACCAATGGAAACGCAATTCAACGGAATGCCGTGTGCAAAATTTACCGTACCGTCAATCGGATCAATAATCCATTTATAGGATGAATCTTGTACAATTTCTCCGGTTTCTTCTGCTAATATCTGGTGATCGGGAAAGGCAGATTTTATAACTTCCAGGATGGCTTTTTCAGCGGCATGGTCGGCTTCAGTTACAAGGTTGTTTACACCTTCTTTATTACTGATTTTAAAATCGCTATTAAAAAAACGTACAATTTCGGCTGCACCAGCTTTTGTAGCTTCTAGTAGAACAGGTTTAAGCATTGGCAAAGATAATAAACCCCTAACCGCCTGAAAGGGAATTAAGAAAATCTCTTTTGCTGTAAGAGAACTACTATTTTTGAGAAAATCATAATTACACTTCGCCACCTGGCGGAGCCGGGGTATGGATTTATCAATTATTATAGTCAATTACAATGTGAAGCACTTTTTAGAGCAATGTCTCTTTTCGGTGCAGGCGGCTATTGCAGGTATGCAGGCCGAAGTGATTGTAATCGATAATAACTCTACCGATAATAGCCTCGCTTACCTGCAACCAAAATTTAAAAACTTCCGGTTTATAGCAAATACAAATAATGTTGGATTTGGAAAAGCCTGTAATCAGGGATTTACACAGTCGTCCGGAAAATATATTTTGTTTTTGAACCCTGATACGATCGTTCCGGAAGATTGTTTCAGGAAATGTATTGCTTTTTTTGGATCGCATCCGGATGCAGGTGCTTTGGGGGTAAAGATGATGGATGGCAGCGGCCGTTTTTTAAAAGAATCTAAAAGATCTTTTCCATCACCTGCTACTTCTTTGTTCAAACTCTTTGGTCTGTCAAAACTTTTTCCTCACTCTGCTATTTTTTCAAAATATCATTTAGGTCATTTGGAGGAAAATAAAAACAACGAAGTAGATGTATTAGCCGGTGCATTTATGATGATCAAAAAAGAAGTACTGGATAAAGTTGGATGTTTTGATGAAGATTTTTTTATGTATGGTGAAGATGTGGATCTGAGTTATCGAATACAAAAGGCCGGGTATAAGAACTATTATTTCGCCGACACCAGCATTATACATTTTAAAGGGGAGAGTACAAGAAAAGGCAGCATGAACTATGTAAAGATGTTTTACAATGCTATGAGCATTTTTGTACGCAAACATTATGGAGGAAGTAAGGCGGGCATATTTAATTTCCTGATTCATACCGCCATCTGGTTCAAAGCAATACTAACGGCTTTGTCAGGCTTCATAAGAAAAATTGGTTTGCCTTTGATTGATGCAGGACTGATTATGCTATCATTTTGGGCCATAAAAAATATATGGAGCGAATATGTAAGACCAGATATACAATATGAAACTAAATTATTGTGGATCGCTATTCCTGCATATACCATTTTCTATTTGATCACAGCCTACTATGCCGGGTTATATGACCGGTGGTACAAACGAACTGAATTAATACGTTCTTCCGTTATAGCAACGATTGTATTACTGGCGGCCTATGCATTATTACCCGAGCAGTATCGTTTTTCAAGAGCTATCATTTTGTTTGGAGCTTTGTTGGCATTTGTGCTGATTGGCATTTTACGTTGGATACTGGTGATAACAAATGTATTGAATAGCAACAAGGATAAAGAGGAGCGATATAATACAATCATTGTTGCTTCTGCAACAGAGTATGCTCAAACCATAGATCTGTTAAAAGATGCGGGACAACATCAACGGGTGTTAGGCAGACTATCTGTAAATGGTGATGAAGAGAGCTCTCTGGGTTCGTTTAAAAAAATGCAAGCCGTTTCAGCTGCTGTTCCATACCGGGAATTAATCTATTGCCAGGGTTCTTTATCGTTTGCAGAAATAATTACAAGTATTCAACAGTTACCAAAAAATATCGGTGCAAGAATCCACGCAGCTGGCAGCAGCAGTATTGTGGGCAGTGATTCAAAAGATACATCCGGCGAATCTGTATCAAAAGAAAATGGATACAAGTTAGCGGATCCCTACAATCGCCGCTTGAAGAGATTGACGGATGTAGTAATTTCTTTTTTTGGCATTCTCACTTTTCCTGTACAATTATTTGTAATAAAAAAACCATTGTCGTTCTTTAAAAATTGTGTGCTTGTGCTTTTTGCAAGCAAAACATGGGTTGGGTATACCAGTCATCAAAAAAATCTCCCGTACTTACATGCTGCTGTGATAGCTTGTAATGGAGTACCGGTTTCTGCCAGCCAGCAATTGCCAAAAGAAAGTTTATATATGATGGATTACTGGTATGCCCGTGACTATGAGCCGGCAACTGACCTAAAATTATTATGGAGAGTATATAGGAATTTGGGTAGTTAATAAAGTTAAGTTATCGCTGACCGGTAGATTTTTTAAAAGGATAGTTTTTTAAGAAAGCCCTTTATATATTCGCAGCTTTACAAACCAACATTGCGTAACTTTAATACATACTTACTTCAGCTGGATGGCAACAATTATTGATATTAAATTACCGAAGGCAATTGCAGCCGCACTGCGTATCCCGCCGAACGATCCCCGCCGCCAGCAATTACGGGTGTTGAAAAAATTATTGAAGAAAGCCCGGTTTACCGAATTCGGCCAGCATTACCGTTTTGATGATGCTTTATTAAGCAAGCATCCTGCAAAAAAATTCCAGGAGTTAGTGCCGGTGCATGATTATAATAAGATATATGAAGAGTGGTGGAAGAAAACCTTAGAAGGAGTGCCGGATGTAACCTGGCCGGGAAAAATAAAATATTATGCGCTTAGCTCAGGTACATCGGAAGCCGCCAGTAAATATATACCCGTAACAAGAGAGTTGCTAAGAAGCAATACTGTTAATTACCTGCGCCAGTTATTGAGTCTTATAAAATATGAGGAGGCTAATAAAAGAGCCATGACGAAAGGCTTTTTAATGATTGGAGGTGCTACCGATTTACAAAAAGGAAAAGCCGGATGGTATGCCGGCGATCTGAGTGGTATACTTGCAAAGAAAAGACCTTTCTGGTTTCAGAGTTTTTATAAACCCGGCGGCCGCATTGCTGCTATGAGTGACTGGAATCAAAAACTCAATGAAATAGTAGAGCATGCAAAAGAATGGGACATTGGTTATATAGTAGGTGTACCTGCCTGGTGCCAGATGTGTATGGAAATGGTGATGCAGCAGTATGGAGCCAAGAATATCCATGAAGTGTGGCCAAACTTTAGCTTTTTTGTACATGGTGGCGTGGCTTTTGAGCCCTACAAAAAAGGCTTTGAAAAATTATTAGGAAAGCCGATCGTTTACATCGAGAATTATTTATCCAGCGAAGGGTTTATTGGTTATAAAACAAGAGAACATGCAAAGGGCATGCAGCTGATATTAAACAATAATATCTTTTTTGAATTTGTACCCTTTGACGATAAAAATTTTGACAGTGAAGGCAAAATAGTTGACAATCCGGATGCAAAAATGATACATGAAGTAGAGGAAGGAAAAGAGTATGCATTACTGATGAGTACGAATGCCGGATCCTGGCGTTATCTTATTGGCGACACAATAAAATTCGTTGACCTCGAAAAAAGCGAAGTTGTCATCACCGGCCGTACCAAACATTTTTTAAGCCTTACCGGCGAACACCTGAGTGTGGAGAACATGAATAAAGCCATAGAGCTGGTAAGTGAAGAGTTTAATGTTAGCATTCCAGAATATACAGTGGTTGGTTTTCCCTACGAGAACTTTTTTGCGCATCGCTGGTATATTGCTACCGATGATAAAGTAGATATAGAAAAACTTCGTAAACGAATTGATGGCTGCTTACGGGAACTGAATGATGACTATGCTACCGAAAGAGACAGCGCATTAAAAGAAGTTTTCCTGGAAGTACTATCTGAAAAAAAGTTTATGAAGTTTATGGAGCTAAAGGGTAAGTTAGGTAGCCAGCATAAATTTCCGAGGGTCATGAAAGGGAAAATGCTGGAAGAGTGGAACCGATTCCTGGAAACAGGAAAAATTTAGCACCCGAATATTTAGAAACCTCTTTCTCAGAGGTTTTTTACTTTTATGATGAATCGCTTGCTATGACAGAAGCTTTGCTTAAAGGAATTACCATCGGTTTGCTGCTGAGTATCTCAGTTGGCCCGGCATTGTTTTCTGTCATCAAGCAAAGTCTCAATAATGGACATAGGGGCGGAATGGCCTTTGCCATTGGTGTTTCTGCCAGCGACATTGCGTTGGTTTTAATCTCCAATGTATTTACTGAACTTTTTAAAAGCCTCCAGTTGTACGAAAAACAAATCGGCATTACTGGCAGCGTTTTTCTTATTACGATGGGAATTTTTTTTCTGTTCTTTAAAAAAGTAAAAGTAAACGAATCCGGAAAACAGGTTTTTAATCATCGCAAACGAGACCTGGCTAAAATTTCTTTATCTGGTTTTTTTATGAACCTACTAAATCCCGGAGTGATCATTTTTTGGATTACTATTTCTACAACACTCATTACGTATTCGATCCGGCATAGAATTATTATTTATACAACCTGCCTTGTCATTGTTTTACTGGCGGATATTGCCAAAGTATTCATGGCCGGTAAAATACGTAACCGGCTTACTCCTCATAATATCCATATCATCAACCGGGTTAATGGAATTATTTTAATTGTATTTGGTTTAGCATTGATCTGGGGATTGCTCTTCTATGCTGATAAGTTCTGATTTTCTTAACAAAACAAAGCAACTCCACTTTGTATGTTTGACGGATGAACCGGCTACTTCTGCTGCTGACTTTATTGCTCGCATCTTTCACTTCTTACCAGCAACCCAATCATCTTTTTATTAAAAAAGGCATTCATAAAAAAAGAACTTATAGCGAAGGGGATCGTATTCATGTTGTATTAACGAACGGCCTGGAGAAAAAGGGAGCAATCACCTTGCTGAGAAACGATACCATTTATATAAACGATACACCCATTCCCAGTACACAGGTAGCCGCTGTGGTTCTTAATGAGAAAAAGAAAAAACCATTTCCCGCCGATCTAAAAACAATGTTGGCCATTGGCGGCGGTGTTGCACTTACCACTCTCGGGCTTTCACTTAATGATGCCAATGAGCCAAAAGATGCATTGATAGCAGCTGCCGTAATTGGCTATGGACCAATCCTGGTGAAACATCTAACCAGTCGTTTTATGTTTACCATTTCCCGCAAGCAATTCAGGATGGGAAAACGATTTCGCTTACAAGTTTTTGATCTATACGTTCCGCCGCAACGGGGATTTTGAATACAGCCGTTTCTTTTTAATATTGCAGCACACAATGACAACAAAAGGACTTTTTCCCCGGCTTTGGCGATGGACAAAAAAGATATTCATAATTCTTTTCATAGCCCAATTAGTTTATATCATTTTACTAAAATGGGTCAACCCTCCTATTACAGTAACGCAATTGGTAAGTTGGGTAAGCGGACATGGGTTGAAAAGAGATTATGTGAGCCGCAATGCTATTTCACCAAATGCAAAACTGGCAGTAATTGCTTCAGAAGACCAACTGTTCTCCGATCACAATGGTTTCGACTGGAAGAGCATTAAAAAAGCTATGAAGTACAATGAAAAGAAACCAGGCCGTATTCGTGGTGGCAGTACCATTAGCCAACAGGTGGCTAAGAATGTTTTTCTATGGCAGGGCAGAAGTTGGATCAGGAAAGGACTTGAAACATATTTCACTTTTATGATTGAGTTACTCTGGAGTAAAAAACGAATCATGCAAGTGTACCTGAATGTGATTGAAATGGGTGACGGCATATTTGGGATTGAAGCAGCTGCACAGTCCTATTTTAATAAACCGGCAAAAAGTTTATCGAGACAGGAAGCTGCATTAATAGCAGCCTGTTTGCCTAATCCCAAGCGTTATAAAGTAAACCCCCCATCTTCGTATGTTGCTTCCCGGGCAAGAAGAATTGCGCAGCAAATGAATAATCTATCAACTGATCCGGACATACAAAAAGTGATCGGTACCGGCCCGCCGTAATTATTCAATTATCAATTTTATCTTTTCACTATTGTGTGTTGCATTATTGTGCCTGCTATTAATTCCTAAAATGAAATAGTAAGTACCTGGCTGTAATTGCGGATCAAAAGAAACAATCTCCGTTTTTCTAGTCAGGATTTTCTGCAAGTTAAGATCGGTGTACACATCTTTGATCCATCGTTCTCTATTAAAAATTCCTGCCCTAACAGTATCGGCAAGATTTTTATTTTTCGAAATAAATGCAGCGTATTGTTTTGGAATTGAAAATGTACAGTTTAACTGAACCGATTGATTTTCTTTTTTTACTACCATTTTTTGTTGCGCTGTTTCTATTCTTATTTTGGCAAATGAAGCCAGCGAAGAATCATATTGATATCCCACCCATCCAATCGGCGTTTGTAAAGAATCGGTAAAGCGATAAAGCTGGTAAACATCCATAAAATATACGGATTTACCCAATAG
This sequence comes from Chitinophagaceae bacterium IBVUCB2, assembly GCA_002127295.1. Taxonomy (GTDB): domain Bacteria; phylum Bacteroidota; class Bacteroidia; order Chitinophagales; family Chitinophagaceae; genus JJ008. Next base: position 1,962,892 of record NFUV01000001.1, on the reverse strand, counting down.
CGAATCTTCCACCGGCCAGAAATTGTAATTGTTACGATGCTCACCCAACCAGTTTTGCGAATAGGTAATTTGCCCGGAGTAAAACCAATACTTAGATGCCCGTTGGTATGAATTGCTGAATACAACAGGCAATCCTTTAGTTTTCTCCTTCATAACGGCAGGCCATTCTTTCCAGGCATGGTATCTCTTTTCAATTGCTTTTACAGGAACGATATCTGCGATCATAATAATTCTTACGGCAGTAATAAGCAATAATGTAATGGGTAGAAGACCAGCCAAAACTTTTAAGCCTTTACGGGAAAAAATGGTTTGTTGGTTTTGTAAATATTGATGCGCCAGAACAATTACTGCTACTAATGCAGGCGAGGTCCAGTTGGCTTCCACTTTTCCCCGCAACGAACTAAGTAGAAAAAATACATAAATACCAAGCATAGAAAAACGTAAAGCCTTTTCTGTTGTTGTGGTTGGCTTATATAAAAATGCTGCCGGTAATAATATAAAACCGGCAATAGGGCCTGCCAGTAATAACTGGCCCAATAAGTATTCTGTAGTAAATGAAAATTTGTATGCGTTGACATTGCTTTCAAACAAATGATAACGAAAGCTCACCCAATTATGCTGGTATTGCCACCACAGATGGGGTGCAAACAATAACAATGCAATAAGACCAGCCAGGTAGGTTTGATATTTTGTAAACAAACGTAGATTCGAGAGTAATACAAAAAATACAATCAGCACCGCATGATACTTACTATAAAGCAGTAGGGCAACGGCAAGTCCTAATAGAAAGGTATTGAGCAGCGAATTGTTTGCCGTAAATCGTTTGTAACATAAAAAGAATAAGGCCGTAAAAAATATCAGCGGTGTATCTGGCACGGCTGCAAAACCGCTTAGCTGCAATACAGCAATGGATAAAAGAATGGTATAAAAAAGCAATGGATTTTTCTTGTCAATTAGTTTTTCTATTATGACAAAGGAAAAGATGTTTAGCAGTAATGGAAAAAAGCGAACACCCAATTCATTAGGAAAAATTGCGTAGCCCATTTTCACCAGCAGTCCAATCATTGGCGGATGATCAAAATAACCCCAGTCGAGATATTGGCTGTACACCCAATAGTACGCTTCGTCATCCTGTAATTCTGTAAGACCGGCTTGAATAAGGCCAAGGAATAACCAAAGGCCATAGAAAAGTATACGATGATGTTTTTGTAAAGCCTTCATGCAGGTAACGAAAGTAACAACAATAATTACATCAATTGGTCAACTGCTGTAATTGCTTTTTTAAGTCGTTCCTCATAATCGCCACTAATATCCACCCACGGAGTATGCTGATTAGTCATTAAGTCTTTATAAATGCGGTAGAGTTTTCTACGACTTTCAATGTCCGGATATTCCCGCAGCTCATCTTTTACCCAGGGCAGATCAATATTACAAAGAAGGTAAAGGTCATATTGCCGGCGAACAATTTCGTCCAGTATAAAGCGATGGCATTTTTCAAAAACAAATTCACACCACACTTTCATTACATACATATCAGTATCAATAAACAAAGGAAGATGCTCCCCGTTCTCCAGCATGGTTTGGGATTGGTTTTCCAGCGTAGTCGCATACTCATCTTCCAATGCCAATTGCCCTTTCGCAATGGTCAGCAGATCATCATAATCATAATTTGTTCCGTTGGTAAGTAAATATTCTCTGGCAAACTCCGGGCACCAGGTAGTTTCATAATGACTAGCCAGTTGCTGGCTCAATACACTTTTGCCGGTGCTTTCTGGTCCTATGATGACGATTTTTTTAAGCATGTTGATTTGCTCTTTTTTTCCATTCAATTAATCCAAAGATGGCCAGTATAAATAAAATACAATAATATACACTTGTAAACACCAATCCCTTTACAAAATACAAAGGAATAGAAGCTATATTGGTAATGATCCACCAATACCAGCTCTCTACTTTTTTTCTTGTCATTAGCCACATGCCTGTAAATGCAGATGCGGAAGCAAATGCATCTGCCCATGGGATAGCACCGGGAAAAAAATTGCCTTTGAGGTATAGTAGGCAGAAATATATAGTGACATAAAAGAAAAGAAAAAACAATACCTGGTTTAACCACATTTGCTTATTTGAAAAAGTTATATGCAGAACTTTTTCTTGTGCTGTATTTTTCTTTGCCCAGACATACCAACCATATAAACTCATTACTGTGTAATAGAAATTTACACTGGCTTCTCCCGGTAAATGATATTTGAAACTTAAATAAACAAAGACAATCGTATTGATCAACCCAATTGGATATACAAGAATATTTTCTTTTCTGCTGAACCATACACTTACAATGCCCGCAATTACTGCTACATACTCCAGCCAGGTAGTTGCCTGCATACCACTGATAAATTGCTGATAAATTTCCTGGAAAGACATGCGCAAAGGTATAGGTACGATAGCCTTGTTTTAATAAGAATTACCTGGAGAATTACTTTGTGTTTCTCACTCCGGACTTACATTCTTATACTTTCCCCAGCTACGAAGATATTTGGGGCCCTTAGCTGTTTGGAAACGGGTGGCTACCTGGTTCCATTTGCCATTCCGGGAAGTCCATACTAAAAAATGAAGATGAGGCACCAATGCATAACCGGTTTTTCCGCTCAATGCAATTACTTGTCCTCTTTTTACTGTGTCACCAACATTTACCAATGCTCCATTATGTTGCAAGTGCCAGTAGCCGGCTCTTGATCCATCGGCATGTTGAATAACAATATTATTGCCGTGCGACCTGAATTTACTTTTCAAGCCACCTTTTGTACCATCTTCTTTTACTCTTGTTACTACACCTTCTCTCGCCGCAGTAATTTTAGCACCCTGTTTCATATTAAAATCAAGTGCCGCTCTTTCTTTATGAGTAAAATGGCTGAAATAACCTTGTATCACCCGAAAGCTTTTTCCTTCTTCATACGGCAGGGCATACACATAACTTGTATCGTCAACGATAGTTCCATCTAACAACTGTTTTACTTCTTTTCGCATGGGGTTATTACTAACAGAGCAGCCAGCAAGAAATAAAAAGAATATAATCGGTATAAATTTTAGCACAATGTGTAGTTGAATTAAATATTTTGTTTACCAGCCTCCGGTTCTTTGAGCATCGTATCTTGCGTCGCTCCATTCATCGGTCCATTTTCATGGCATCAAAGCCATCGGTAAAAATAACTCATCCTGAAAATTTCCGGCTTCATAATTATTTAATTGTTTGCCAAAAAAGAACAGTGTAGCTTTTCTCTCCATTTTTTAATTTAAATCTAATCAGATGACAACACAACAAGTAGCCGATAGGTTCAACGAAATGGCTCAAACTGGACAATTCGACAAAATCCAGGAAGAATTATATGCTAAAGATGCAGAAAGCATTGAGCCACCCGGCTCACAGGGACTGAAATCTGTAAAAGGTATGGATGCGATCCGGCAAAAAGGGAAAGAATTTAACGAATCGGTAGAAGAAATGCATGGCGGTTACACAACAGCACCCGTAGTCGGCGGTGATTTCTTTAGTGTCGGTATGGGTATGGACTGCACCTTCAAAGGTATGGGCCGTATTAATATGCAGGAGATTGCTGTGTATGAAGTAAAAGACGGGAAAATTGTAAAAGAACAATTCTTCTTTAATTAAAAAAACGATTTGGGTTAGTCAGCGATTCCAATCAATGGAATCGCTTTTTCTTTTTACATTGTGCTATGCACAAAAAAATAATATTACTCGGCAGCGGTGAACTGGGCAAAGAGTTAGTTATCTCTTTAAAAAGATTGGGGCAAACAGTAATAGCAATAGACAGCTATACTGGCGCACCTGCTATGCAAGTGGCAGATGGCTTTGAAGTAATAGATATGCTGAATGGAAAAGAACTTGATGCAGTTGTTGCAAAACATCAACCCGATTTAATTGTTCCCGAAATAGAAGCGATACGAACAGAACGTTTTTATGACTATGAAAAACAGGGGATGCAGGTAGTGCCCAGTGCTAAAGCTGCTAACTTTACGATGAACCGAAAGTTGATCAGGGATTTGGCCAGTAAAGAACTTGGCTTACGAACAGCGAATTATTTTTATGCAACTACGTTTGAAGAATTTACAGCTGCAGTAAAACAAATCGGATTGCCTTGTGTGGTAAAGCCATTGATGTCATCATCTGGGAAAGGGCAAAGCGTATTGAGGAATGATGCCGATCAGCAGACAGTATTTGAATATGCCATCCATAATTCAAGAGGCGATATTAAAGAAGTAATAATTGAAGAGTTTATTTCTTTTCATACAGAGATTACTTTATTAACGGTTACACAAAAGAATGGAATAACATTATTCTGCCCGCCAATAGGACACCGGCAAGAAAGAGGTGATTACCAGGAAAGCTGGCAACCTGTTGCTATCAGTGAAAAAGATTATACCGATGCTTGTGCAATGGCGGAGAAAGTAACCACAGCATTAACGGGAGCCGGATTATGGGGTGTAGAATTTTTTCTGACTGACAAAGGAGTTTACTTTTCTGAGTTAAGTCCACGGCCACATGATACCGGGATGGTAACATTAGCGGGCACACAAAATCTTTCCGAATTTGAATTGCATGCAAGAACAATTTTAGGATTACCTATTCCTGAAATAAAATTGGAAAAAGCTGGTGTTAGTGCGGTAGTATTAGCGAATAAAACACTGGAACAGTTTTCCATCACAGGAATTGAAAAAGCATTGGAACAACTGAATACAGATGTTCGCATATTTGGAAAACCTACTACAAGGCCTTACAGAAGAATGGCTGTTGCATTAGTGAATGATGTAGTGAATACGGATATGAATATTTTAAGACAAAAAGCAAAAACCACAGCCGATTCTATTTCTATTGAATAATATGCACATGAAAAAAATTAACGTAGCAGAGAAACTATCAACCTTTAGTGATTACTTCAATCCGAGGATTGCAGGAGAACTGAACGGCCAGCAAGTTAAACTGGTTAAGTTCAAAGGAGAATTTGTATGGCACCATCATGACCATGAGGATGAATTATTTTATGTGGTGAAAGGAAGTTTTGATATGCACCTGCGGGATAAAATAATAACTGTAAACGCCGGGGAGTTTTTAATTATGCCAAGAGGTGTAGAGCATAAACCTGTTGCAATTGATGAAGTAGAGATCATGTTGTTTGAACCCGCAACAACCTTGAACACCGGAAATATTACAGATAGTGAGCTGACCAGAACAGCATTAAAAAAGATATAAACGATCAGCTACCTTCCACCATTTTCTTCAAATTACCAAGTCCTTGTTCAAACTGTTTGCTCAGACTTTTATTTAACATGGGCCCCATTAAGCGGGCAATGGGCCAGGGTAAACTGCCGCTATTTTGCCAGGTTACTTTTGTTTCGCCATTTCCCCATTGCTCAAAAAGCCAATTATCTTTTGCGTGGCTCTTCCATGGTTTTAGAAATTGCAAATCAAAGTGAATGTGTTTGTCATCGATGCTATTCAGTGTTAAACTGCCCATGCCAACTTTTTTACCTTCCCATGCATATTTATGACCGGGAGTATTGGGTGTGCCGGTAATGTATTTTTGTGTTGTTGGGTCGGTTTGCTGCCAGGGATTCCATTCACTGTAGCGGTTCAGGTCCCCCACGTTAGCCATCACGGCAGGCACTGGTTTTGCAATCACAATATTTTTTTCAATATTAAAGGTCTTGGGTAATAGCGCTGCAATTATCAGCAGCGTTGCGATCATTCCAATAAAAATATATACGAAGATCATGACAGGAATTTTAGAATGGTAAGGTAGTCATTTGAAAGGGGTCATACAAACCTTTCATGTATATATAAAATCCTTTTTAAGCAAGATGAATTTTTCCTAATTGGGTAAACTCAAAAAGGTGCGAAGAATTATCTTTGTTTTTCCTGCGGGCCGTATGTTACCATTATTGTACTAATCTAATATGATAGTATGCATAATGAAATAGCGGCATCCCGGCGAACACCCCTCAAACAAGTCGTCATCAATACATTTGTAACCACATCTTTACCTGTAGTAAGCAGACGGGCTATGCGGCTTGCCATTGCTGCCTTTTATTTTTGCCAGGGATTGTGTTTTGCTTCGTGGGCCAGCCGCATACCGGATATAAAAACAAAATTACAACTCAGCGAAGCTGAACTGGGGAGCATACTATTAGCATTACCAATTGGGCAATTACTTATGATGCCCATATCAGGAAGATTGGTAACTAAATATGGAAGCCGTTCTGTATTAACCATTGCTATTTTATTATATGCAATAGAGCTGACCAATATCGGATGGGCTTCAGCTCCATGGCAGTTAGCCTTGGCGTTATTTATTTTTGGTGTGGTTGGAAACATGAGCAATATAGCTGTAAACACTCAGGGTGTGTTGGCAGAAAAAATTTATGAACGCCCTATCATGGCTTCTTTTCACGGTGCGTGGAGCATAGCAGGTTTTACGGGTGGATTGATCGGGCTTTTAATGATGAATTTAAATGTATCCCCACGGCCTCATTTTTTTATAGTAATTGCAGCGGTAGTAATTATCGTGGTGCTGGCAAGAAAGTATCTTATACCGGGTGTACCTGAAATCGCAATGAAGAAAAAATTCTTTTCTAAGCCAGATAAAGTACTGGTGAAATTAGGAATCATTTCTTTTTGTTGTATGGCGGCAGAAGGAACGATGTTTGACTGGAGCGGAGTTTATTTTAAAGAAGTAGTCAAGGTTCCGGAGTCATTGGTAATTGTAGGCTATGTTTCTTTTATGATTATGATGGCAGCCGGACGTTTTTCAGCAGACAGGATCATTGCAAGGATAGGCAGAAAAAAAATGCTGCAACTAAGCGGTCTTCTCATTTTAGGTGGATTAATGGTTGCTGTTTTATTTCCATACCTGGTAACCGCTACACTTGGATTTTTAATTGTTGGCTTTGGTGTTTCGTCAGTAGTGCCAACAATATATAGTACGGCAGCAAAGGCTACAAAGCTGTCACCGGGTATGGCTATTGCAGCCGTTTCAAGTATCAGTTTTCTTGGGTTTTTATTAGGTCCACCCTTAATAGGTTATATCGCAGAATTAGCTAACCTGCGATATTCCTTTGCGGTTGTTTCGCTATTGGGGTTGCTGATCACAGTGATGGTATCAAAACTGAAAGTGATGGATTAAGTTCAAGTTCACATTACGAAGAATGTGAAAACTACTTTAATGAAAGGTTTTATAAAATCTTCCCGGCCTTAAATAGATAATACCTTTCTGTGTATAAAAACGGGTTGGTAGTTGTGTATATTTTCCACTCGCATCATAGCCCTGTACCTCAAAATGTAAATGCGGAAAAGCGGAGAATCCCGTGTTGCCACTAAATCCTATTCGCTGGCCTGTTGTTACTGTATCTCCAATATTAACTAATACTCCATCTTTTTTAAAGTGCCAGTACCACGCAGAAGAACCATCGCTGTGCTCAACGACGACATAATTTCCATCAGCAAGATTCGCTTTCTTTAATCCACCTTTATCAGAATCCTTGCGGGTGCTGGTTACTACGCCGCCTCTTGCCGCACAAATTTTGGTTCCCGTTTTTACTTTAAAATCCAATGCCTTTTCTCCAGAGTGACTAAATATACTTTCATAACCCTGCACCAGGAATACTTTCTTTTTATTTTCAAAAGGGAGGTTGTAGATAAAGCTGCTATCTTCTTTAAATTTTCCATTTTTTAAATCATTGGTTGAGTATGGCTGTTGTGAAAAGACAGCGAGGGGAAGCAATGCCATAAACAATGCACACTTTTTCATGGTAAAAAGTTTATTTATTCTCCTTTAGTGTTTGAGGGTACAGGCTCATCAATACTTTCTCCGGTGTCATCGGCGCATCATAAGGAATATTGGCAGCAGGATTAAAAGCTTTAATTGCATTGAATAATGCAAAGTAGGCCCCTATCCCGTACATTAATGGCGGCTCACCAACAGCTTTGCTTCTGAAAATGGCAAGATTCTCTTTTTCAGTTTCTAAAAAGTGAATGGTAATTTCTTTGGGTACAGAATAGATATCCGGCACTTTGTAAGTGCTCAATGCATTTGATTTTAATTTGCCTTCCTTATCGTACAGCATTTCTTCCATCGTCATCCAGCCAATGCCTTGAACCAATGCGCCTTCGCATTGGCCAATGTCAATGATAGGGTTCATACTTTTTCCAAAGTCATGTACAATTTTTACTGAATCAACTTCATAAATACCCCGAAGACAATCAATAGTTACAGTGGTGATAGCAGTTCCATATACATGATAGGTAAAAGGATGCCCCTTTTCCTTTGTTGTATCAAACCAGATACCCGGAGGTGCATAATGTGCATGCTCGGAAAGGCTTACTCTTTTTACAAAAGCAGCTTGTACCAATTTGTTCCAACTCCAATCAGTTTGTTTTCCATTTACAAAAACGCAGTCTTCTTTTACTTCTATGGAACTTATATCAGCGGTAAACTCTTCAGCGGCTACTTCTTTTAGCCGCTGCAAGATGGCAACGCAGGCAATTTCTGTTGCTTTTCCATTCAGGTCAGAAGAGGCACTGGCGGCAGTAGGTGAAGTATTAGCTACACGATATGTATTAGTAGTATTTACTTTTATTCTTTCCGGGTTAATAGAAAATATGGATGCGGCTACCTGTAAAATTTTAGTATTTAATCCCTGCCCCATTTCTACGCCGGCAGTGCTTACCCCCACACTTCCATCGGTGTACACATGCACCAATGCTCTTGCCTGGTTCATTAAGGTTTTAGTAAAAGAAATACCAAAACAAATAGGCATTAACGCTAATCCTTTTTTTGAAAGTTTATTGTTGTTATTGTACGCATCAACTTCTTGTTGCAATTTTTGTAGATCGTACAGGTTAACTGCCTTATCCCAGCATTCATTGGCTTCGCTTTGTGCAATTTGTCCATACGGAAATTCATCGCCTGTTTTTAATAAATTCTTTTGCTGAATAAGAATTGGAGAAACGTTTAATGCAGCAGCAGCTTCGGCAATCGCTGCTTCGATCACAAACATTCCCTGCGGTCCGCCAAAACCACGGAAGGCAGTATTAGGAGGTAAATTGGTTTTACAACTATAAGCCGTTGCTTTTACGTTGGGTATAAAATAGGAATTAGTGCAATGAAATAATGTTCGTTCCATCACGGCAGGAGAAAGATCAGCCGCAGCACCTGCATTCTGGAAAAAGGTTACTTCGTAGGCTACAATTTTATAATCCTTATTCAATCCAATTTTAAAGTCAGATGAATAAGGATGCCGTTTACCAGTCATCCGCATATCTTCCATGCGATGCAAGGAATATTTGACCGGCTTTTTTAGATGCCAGGCTGCTAATGCACACATTGCTCCCCATGCTGATGCCTGGTCTTCTTTACCACCAAAGCCGCCACCCAGTCTTGTAGTATCTACTTCAATAAAATTCATAGGGATATTCAGTACCCTGGCTGTTGTTCGTTGTACTTGTGTTGGCCCTTGTGTAGATGAATAGATCCTTATGGCTGAATTTTCTTGCGGTACGGCATAAGCACCCTGTGTTTCAATATATAAATGCTCTTGCCCGTTTGTTGCAGTACTTCCTTCAATAATATAATCGCATTGTGTCCACGCAGCAGTTGTATCGCCTAATTGAAATGTTCTGGGCGGTATGATCAATTCATTTTTTTCTTTAGCCTCTCTCGGGTCAGTAATAACAGGCAACGGATCAATTTCTATTTTTATTTTTTTTACTGCTGCTTTGGCGGCTTCATCTGATGTGGCAACTACCAATGCTACCGGCATTCCACAAAAATGAACATGTGTTGAAGCCAATAATTCTTCATCGGCAATGATACCTCCAATTTGATTTTCCCCGGGAATATCAGCCGCTGTAAAAATTCTTACTACACCCGGCATTTTCATTGCGGCATCAATATCTAATGATTTAATTTTTCCATGCGCCACCGGTGAATCAAATACCGATGCAAACAACGTTCCGTTCACCAACGGAATATCATCCAGATAAACCGACTCGCCACGAACATGGGTATATGAATCTATATTCATCATATTAAATACAGGAACGCTGATTTCTGAGGTAGTTAGTATCTGTGCTGTTCATCATGATGATAATAATCTTCGTTCCATAAAATGTGCCTTTATCAATTGTGCTAATAACAATGTTTTATATTCCTTCGATCCTCTTGCATCACTGATCGGTGATATTTCCGTTTTCATTATTTCAACACTATCTCCAATTAACGCATCACTTATTTCTTTACCCTTTAAAAAATCCGATGTTTTTTGCAAATACATAGGTACCGGCCCTACACCACCGGCAGATAGACTGGCTTGCTCAATGGTGTTTCCATTCAATTTTAAATGTATCGCTGTATTTACACTGGCGATATCCAGGTGTGTACGCTTGCTTACTTTTTCAAAATGGAAATAACTGTCCTTGCCGGGTGTCTCAAACCAAATCTTTTCAATTTGCTCTTCCGGTCTTTTATCTAATGTTTTATAACCTTTGTATAATTTTCTTAATGGTAATTCTCTTGTTGTTATACCATCCGTTAAGATCAATTGGGCATCTAATGCCAAAAAGAAAATGGTAAAGTCACCAATAGGTGAAGCATTGATAAAATTTCCCGCTATCGTTGCCATATTTCTTATCGGAGTAGATGAAATTAATTTAGCAACCTGTTGAAACCCGGGAAACGCATCATTAATGATCGGTGATCTTTTTAAGTCACTCACGGTAACAGAAGACCCAAGTATGCATTTGTTGCCTTCTTTATGGATACCGTTTAGTTCCGGATGGTCGAATACAAAATGAATATCAGCGCTGCTCATGGTTTCATGATGCTGCACATATAAATCTGTTCCACCACCCATTATATGTGGTCTTGCTTTTAAACCAGCGGGGTCGGGTACTGATCTTCCTCTTGCGGCTGTATTCATTTCCAGCAAACGATTTTTTATACCGGTAAAATAATCAGGCAGTATTTTTTTTCGGGTAACAAATGCTATTTCATCTTCTCCATTCCTTTCTTTTAATATCGTAGCCATTTTTCCAGCCGCTCTTTCAATAGGTTTATACCCGGTGCACCGGCAAATATTTCCATCAATAGAGGCAATAGCAGTTCCCTGGTCAAATTCTCCTTTGCTCAAACAATAACCTGCCAGCGACATGACAAAACCCGGTGTACAAAAACCACATTGGGTAGCACCTTCATCAGCCATGGCTTGTTGAATCGGGTTTAGTTGGTCTTTAAAATTTATTCCTTCAATACTTACAATATGTTTCCCGGCTGCATTACCGATCGGCATCAGACAACTAGTCATAGATTGATAATGTATCTCGTCGTTCACTAATTCACCCACTAATATTGTGCAGGCACCACAATCACCTTCCCGGCAACCGATCTTGGTTCCTGTTAAATGTTGCTGGTAGCGGATAAAGTCGAGCATAACCATACCCGGCGGCAGCTCAGTTGCAATCGTTTTTTCATTTAAAATAAATCGTATCAAACTATCTTTATAATTGGTGTTTTAAAGTTAATAAATTGAAAGCGCCGGACAGATATAATTATTATCTTTTACTATTTTCTCTTCTTATATGTATTGATGAACTGTATCTATGAATAAACAAGTGTATTACCGCCTCATTGCTCTATGGGTTCTCTGCGAAGCGATGCTCGGTGGGGTTATTCATGGATTTAAGGTCCCCGTCTCCGGTTTAGTAGTTGGCAGCTGTGCTATTATTTGTATTTGTTTGATTGCATGGTATGTTCCCACCAAAGGGGCTATCATTAAAGCCACCATTATTGTTGCCATATTTAAAATGATGTTGAGTCCGCAGGCTCCGCCACCAGCCTATATTGCTGTTTTTTTCCAGGGTGTGGCAGGCGAATCGTTATTCTGGAATAAACGATACTTTAAACTTTCCTGCATTCTGTTAGCAGTATTGGGTTTATTAGAGTCTGGGTTGCAGCGTATCCTTATGCTCACCATTGTATATGGCAACGATCTCTGGAAAGTGATCAACAATTTCATCAACGGGTTAACAAAGCAAAAAGTATCTGCCAATTATAGTTTGTGGATCGGTACGGGTTATGTGGCTTTACATTTTATTACGGGTATAATAATTGGCTGGTGGGCATCTCTTTTACCCAAACGGATTGAAAAATGGCGCAGTGAAAAAAATTATACGATCATTATAGAAGAGCCCACTGCTTTTTCTCCTGCTGTTAAAAGAAAACGTAAACGGTTAAAGACAGGATTACTGATCATCTGGTTTGTATTAATAGCCTTGTATATACAATCCTATTTTAAAATCGGTACACCCCTGTTGCCATCTCATATATCGTTGAAAATATTATTACGTTCACTCATAATTGTAATGGGGTGGATATTCATTATTGGTCCGTTATTAAAAAAACTGCTGCATCGTTGGCTGCAAAAAAAACAAAGCCAGTCGCAACAGGAAGTACAGGAAGTGCTGCTGCTCTTGCCGGCAACACAGCAACTAATTATCCAAACCTGGAAACAATCATCTGTCCATAAAGGTTGGAAGAGAATAAATAACTGGACTAAGATGGTGTTGGTGAATGCACTTGAAAGCTCAGCTTTCTCCGAACGAAAAATTTATATACTCACCGCCCCTATTCAATCGGGCAAAACAACTTCTTTGCTGCAATGGTCTGAAAAAAGAAAGGATGTGTTTGGAATACTTACACCGGTGGTAAATGGGAAAAGAATGTTTATGAATGCACACAGCCGCCAATTATTTTTAATGGAAGCCAAAGGGGGAGAAACGGAAGTAATGAAAATTGGCCGGTTTGTTTTCAGTAAAAACAACTTTGATATTGCCATTCAAATAATCCGGGATAGCATAGAAAAAGAAGGCTGGTTGGTGATCGATGAAATTGGCCCGATGGAATTACAAGGCGAAGGATTTAGTGCTGTTTTGAAAGAGGTAATAGCCAGGCGAACAGGAAAAATATTACTCGTAGTACGGGATAAAGATAATATGCCTGAAAAAGTGCAGGAATTTTTTCAAACCGGGGCAGTAACTATGATTAAGAGTATAGGATCGATAGAGTAGTCTTTACTGATAAATAGTATCTTTCATGAAAAAAATGCATTGGTTGGCAATCTTCATCGCCCTGTGGTTTATTCCCATACACAGTACAGCACAAGCAAAAGAAAAAGCAACAGGCACAAACATCCGTATTGGAGTACTGCCCGCAGGAAAGTGGAATAGTATTACCGATGTTAGCGGCGTAATGGTGGGACATACTACTATAATAAAAGCTGACTCCATACGAACTGGTGTTACTGCTATTCTGCCACATAGCGGAAACATGTTTCAGCAAAAAGTACCTGCCGCCGTTTACACTGGCAATGGCTTTGGAAAATTAGCCGGCACTACACAAATAAAAGAATTAGGAAATATTGAATCTCCCATTGTGCTGACTAACACATTAAGTGTTGCTACCGCCATGAATGCAGTAGTTAGTTATACCTTATCACAAAAAGGGAATGAGAATGTGCAATCAGTAAATGCAGTGATAGGAGAAACTAATGATGGCTATCTCAATGATATTCGGGGAAGACATGTAAAAGAGTTGGATGTGCTGGGTGCTATTAATAGTGTCACTTCCGGAAAACTGGCAGAAGGAAATATAGGGGCCGGAACCGGCACTGTTTGTTTTGGTTTTAAAGGTGGTATTGGAACAGCATCAAGAGTATTACCTAAAAGATCAGGAGGTTATACAGTAGGTGTGCTGGTGCAAACAAATTTTGGCGGAGTATTACAAGTGGATGGAGTACCGGTGGGTAAAGAATTAAAAAAATATTACTTGCAGGATCAGTTGAATGAAGCACCCGATGGAAGCTGTATGATAGTGGTGGCAACAGATGCACCGTTGGATGCCCGAAATTTGGAACGCCTGGCAAAGAGAGCTTTTATGGGATTAGCAAAAACCGGTGGCATTGCCAGCAATGGCAGCGGTGATTATGTAATTGCTTTTTCAACCGATAGTACATTGCGTATACCATCCAACAGTACCGAAAAACTAACACAAACGGTATTAAGTAATGATGCAATGTCGCCTTTGTTTATGGCGGCTATTGAAGCCACAGAAGAAGCCATCATCAATTCATTGCTGGCGGCAGAAACAATGAAAGGCAAGAATGGAAGAATAATAGAAGCATTACCAAAGGAAAAACTGAAGGAGATATTAAAAAAATATAATCGTAGTATTAATTAATATGCAAGCCTATCTCAATAACCAATTTGTAAATAGCGAAGACGCAGTACTGCAGGTAAAAGATCTGTCTATACAGAGAGGCTATGCCGTATTTGATTTTTTCAGAACAGTGAACGGTGTTCCGCTTTTTATAGACGAGCACCTCGATCGTTTTTATGCATCTGCAGCAGCCATGCATTTAAAGTTGAATAAAAGCAGGGAAGAAATAAAAACTATTGCGCAGGAATTAATAAAAGAAGCGGCCTTGCCTGAAGCCGGAATAAGATTGATGCTTACCGGCGGGTATTCTGTAGATGGATACCAATTGGCTGAACCCAATCTTATCATTACCTGCAATGCTGCTAAAACAACCACACCGGCAGATTTTGAAAAAGGGTTTGCTGTCATCACCAAAGAACATCAAAGAGAACTGCCGCATATAAAAAGCATCAACTATTTAATGGCTGTATGGCTGCAACCCTTACTCAAAGAAAAACAAGCTGATGATGTATTGTATTATACAAAAGAAAGTGTGTCGGAGTTTCCCCGCTGCAATGTATTTATAGTAACACATAACAATAAATTGGTAACGCCGGTCCGTAATATGCTGTTTGGCATTACCCGGAAAAATGTATTAGCACTGGCCGGGCCGATGATGCCTGTAATAGAAAGAGATATTCCACTGGAAGAATTGTTGACAGCGAAAGAAATATTTTTAACGGCCACTACTAAAAAAATTATTCCAATAGTAAAACTAAACGGTAAGCAAGTTGGAGATGGTAAACCTGGTGTATATACAAGAAAAATCTATCAGCAATTTTTAGAGCTGGAAAATTTTTTGGCCACGGGTAAAAAATTGTAAGGAAGTAAAAAATTGGTGAGAATCATTTCAATCCGGTAATCTGTGGTCATCTTGTTAGGCGGTAAAGAAACAACGCTGTTCGTTTAATTAGTTTCGGATACTCTTTTAAATTGATCACTTCACCCGGTGCATGAGCACCTTTGCCTTCCGCTCCCAATCCATCCAGGCAATCTACATAGGCGGCGATATAAGAAATATCACCAGCACCCCTTGCTCCGGGATTACCGGCTTTCACTTCACCAAAGCCAAGGGCAAGATTAACAACATTCAAAATTTTTACCAGCGAATCATTACCTGCTGTTGGTGGCATGGAAGGGATACCATCTTTAAAACTGATAGAAGCTTTAGCACCGGCTAAATTCTTCGCAACGATCTCCCGCATATTTGCCCTTGCTTTTTCTTTTTGTGCTTCGGTTAAAAAACGCAGGTCACCGATCACCACGGTGCGGGGAGAAATGATATTTGTTTTGCCGGATACATCACCCTGTTGTTTTTCATGATCATAATTTACTTCCGAGCCGCCAATAAATAAACCCGGGTTAAAAGTGAGGTATTGTTCATTCCCTAATTTTTCACGGAACTCATTAATGATGCGGGACGCTTCAAAGATGGAACCATAGCCAACCGTACCAAATATACCCGATGAATGAGCCTGTTTGCCTTCCACTTCTAATGTCCATTCGCTGGCACCACGGCGGGCTGTAGCAACCTGGTTCAGGCTGCCACCTTCAAAGGCTAATGCTATATCATGCTGTTTGGCCCGTTCTATAAAATCGCCACGACTAATATCTCTTGGCCGCCCCGCATTTTCTTCATCACCTGTAAAATAAACGGTGATGCTAACATCATTCAGCAAGCCATGTTTGTGCATCGCTTTCAATGCAGCTATCACCATTACATCACCACCTTTCATATCCTGCACACCTTGCCCTGTCGCAGTAGTATCAGTCAGCATCGTAAAAGGATTCGCTGGCATATCCGGTTCAAACACCGTATCCAGGTGCCCGATCAAAAACAATTTCTTTCCTTTCTTTCCTTTTCTATGCGCTACTAAATGACCGGCTCTCTTCAATGAATCTGGCAAGCTGATCCACTCAACAGTAAAACCTAAAGCCGCCAATTCTTTACCGTATAGATCACCCACTTGTTTTACACCGGCAATATTATAAGTACCGCTGTTGATATTCACTGATTCTTTCAGCAAATCGATCGTCGCCTTCATATCTGCTTCTACGGAATTTATTAATTGCTGCTCCACTTTAGAAAGAGCCTGAGAAGAACCGGCAACAACTATTGCCAAAAAAATAAATACACTAACCAGTTTTTTCATTGGTAAATTTTGATACTGGCAAGTTAACCATTCCTCCGCACTCAAAATAGTTCGTTGAAGAGTACCAACAAAAAACCCCTCCGTCAGGAAGGGCTTTTGTAACAAACATTCTGCAATTAATTCACCTGGTATACTTTTATCGTACCGTCATTTTCGCTGCTTACCACCAGCAGGCTTTTTCCTGATGGGCTTTGTGTAGAAGGAATAAATAACAAACCTTCCGGACCATCACCTGCCGCTAATAATTTAATAAATTTTGGATGCGTAGGATTGGTCACATCATAAATGGCCACCGCATCAGCTCTTTCCATTCCTACAAAGGCAATTGCTTTTCTGCCTACCACTCCCAGCGTTATGCCTTCCGGTTCCACACCTTTATCATCACTTCTTCCATCATCATAGATTCCGGCAGCGATACATTTATTTTCTAATTCATTTTTACTGTCAAAAACAAGATTACCACTTTGTCCATTCCATACACTAAAGGAACGGGCACCAAAAGAATACAATTCATCATAATCACTATCGCCATCGGTATTACCCAATGTATTGGTAACATTCAGGCGACCCAGTTTTGCATCTTGTTTTAAAGTTGCATCCGGAAAAGCAACAGCATCCAGTGTAAGGTCTTTAATGCGTTTGTTCTCGGCATACGCTGGCCACTCTCTCACATCACCTTCGTTGGCGGTAAACAAGAAAGGACTTCCACGATCTTCCAGTACAGCAATTGCATCGGGCTGGTACATTCCTTTTAGCGGCCATACATTTTGTAAGGGCCCACCGTCTTTGTCGCTTGGATCAATTTTTGTCGCTTCAGTATTATAGTTTTTAAAGCCCAGCGGAAAAATTTTGGTGATCGTTTTGGAAGAGATATCAATTTTAGCGATCGCATTATTTTCCTGTAATGTCACCCATGCCGTTTTGGAATCATGAGAAACGGTCAGGTATTCAGGTTCCATATCCTGTGCAAAGCTGGCACCGGGGCCAAACTTGCGAAGGCCTTTTGTTTTTAACACGGCTTCCTGGTCAGCATAAGAACTAAAGTCAATAGTGTTCACTGCATAATTATTCCATACAGCAATAATAGAAACAGTACCTAAAGGATCTATCGTATAGCTATCGTTCGGTTCACCTTCATTGGCAGTAAGTATATATTTACCATCATGAGTGTAAGTGATCATATCGGGCAATGCACCAACTGTTACCTGTTTTACAACTGAGTAGTCTGTAGTTTTAAATACTACCACTTTGCCATTATCGGTTTTTACAAAACCTTCAATAGCCGCCGCCAGTTTACCATCATGTACCGATACACTGTTTACACCACCACCATAAGGGCTGATGTCAATAGTACCTATTGAAACTGGGGCAGCAGGATTATTGAGATCTAAAACATCAATCTGTGTAACACCCGTATTGGTTACCACAAATAATTTTTTTGTAATAGGATCGAATGCAGAAATTTCAGCCGCACCCTCACCACCAATAGTAGTAGTGTTGATCAAATTAAAGGTAGAGGCATCTTCATTGTTATTCGGTAGATCGGAAGGGTTGCAGGCCGCCAGTGTAAGAATAGCCATCAGCGGCAACAATTGTTTCAGGTTCATAAGCGATGAGTTGTTTTTAGTTAAGGGACTGCAACTAACCGCATCATTGTTACTACAACATGAACAAACTGTTACCGAACTATAAACAATAAAAAAAGCCGTCTAATAAAAGACAGCTAATTATTTAAAGGACTCACTCCCGACTCCTAACTAAAGACTCCCGACTCTCCCTATATCGTCGCCATATCTATCACAAACCTGTACCGCACATCACCCTTTATCATTCTTTCGTACGCTTCATTGATTTCATCCATGCGGATCAGTTCAATTTCACTTACAATATTATGTTCTGCACAAAAATCAAGCATCTCCTGTGTTTCAGGAAGTCCGCCGATCAATGAACCAGCCAAACTCTTACGGCCAAAAATAATAGAGAAAGCATGTAATGGCTGTGGTGTAGGAGGCACACCCACACATACCATCGTACCATTGGTGCGCAGCAATCCTAAATAAAAATTATAATCATGATTAGCAGACACGGTATCCAGTATAAAATCAAAATAACCGGTCACTGCTTTTGTTTGTGCTTCATCACTTGTCAATACAAATTTGTGCGCACCTAATTTCTTCGCATCTTTTTCTTTGGATGGCGAGTGACTCAGCATCGTTACTTCAGCACCCATCGCCACGGCGATCTTTACACCCATATGTCCCAATCCGCCTAAACCCAGCACACCCACCTTAGTACCTTTTCCAACCTTCCAGTGTTTCAACGGAGAGTAAGTAGTAATGCCGGCACAAAGCAAAGGTGCCACGGCATCCAGCGGAAGATTATCCGCAATATGCAATACAAAATCTTCGTGTGATACAATGGACTGGCTGTAGCCACCATGGGTAATCACACCACTGCCATCTCTTTCCGGGCTGCCATAACTGAACGTAGCACCGTTAGCACAGTATTGTTCCAATCCGTCTTTGCAATTCTCACAATCACGGCAGCTATCCACCAGGCAACCAACACCGGCCCGGTCACCCACTTTAAATTTTGTAACATGGCTGCCAACTGCTGTTACAATGCCTACTATTTCATGTCCCGGTACACAGGGATAAATAGCATTGTTCCATTCGTTGCGGGCAGTATGCAGATCACTGTGGCAAACGCCGCAGTATTTAATTTCAATTTGTACATCATGTGGTTTCGGTGCTCTTCTGTCAATGGTTAAAGGAGCTATTGGTGAGGTGGCGGATTGTGCGCCGTAAGCTTTAGTTGCAGTCATAGTTGGTTTATTTTAATGTAGGAACAAACTTAATCTTTTAAAGTTCAATAATGGCGGGGAAACTGCGTACGGGTTTTCTATATTGGAAAAAATAAAAGAAAACAAAATGAGAAGCATTTCTCTTTCTCTCTTTTCCCTCTCTGCGAGCTGTATTTATTTTTCTCTCCCCGGCTATGCAATAAAAAAAACCCGCCTCGTATAAAACGAGACGGGGCATTTGTATTTCACAGGACGTTAAAAACGGTTACCGTAGCGATCATCACGGTCATCGTATTTATTTTTATGCTTGTTCTTATAATTACGGGCATACACCATTCTTATTTCCCGTTGGCGTTGCTCTTGCAGAAAACGCATTTGGCGTTGCTTGTCAAAGCGACTCATGTAGCGGTTTCTTTGCAATTGCTGCATCTTAAAATCAAACTCCCGGTTAATGGCATCAATTTGTTTGGCCATTTTTCTGTCCTTACCAGGATTGCTTTTCATATAGCGAACATCACGGTCATACTGATCGTTGCTATAATCATTATCCCAATCCCGTTGATCATGTTGAATAACTACCGGCCGGTCGGGCTGGCGGTTGTCACGGTTGTCACCGTTGCGGTTCTGTGCCTGTGCGGCTGTTAAAAGGCCTAAAGCAAAAACCAAAGTAAAAGTTCTTTTCATAGTTCCAAATTTTTAAAGTG
Source organism: Chitinophagaceae bacterium IBVUCB2 (assembly GCA_002127295.1). Taxonomy (GTDB): domain Bacteria; phylum Bacteroidota; class Bacteroidia; order Chitinophagales; family Chitinophagaceae; genus JJ008. The sequence continues at coordinate 1,942,914 of NFUV01000001.1, read as the reverse complement.
AATAATAATGGTAGATATGCAAAGCAGGCACCAGTTTAATGTATGGAATGTTAATGTATCATTCACCGGTAGTGGTAGTTCATTCGCCGGGAGAAATTTTTTGTTGCTCACAACATTTGGAGTCTTGTCATACCGACGAAGGAGCCATCTCAAACGCTAATCATAAACACCTTCAGGTTAGGTGCGACATCCACCATAAGAAAATACAAACCCCAACATATTTCCCCTAAAAGCACTGTTACAAAAGAGTTGTAAATTCAGTATCTCATTTACTAAAACAGGCGGGTATGAAAAAGTTTCTTTTTCTTGTTGCTGTTTTATTTAGCATGACAGCCCTTGCGCAGAAAAAAACCTTGCAGGAAAAAACCTTGCAGGAAAAAACCTTGCAGGAAATAGACAGCCTCATTGCCAACCCGCTGGAGTTTCTTGGAAAAACAGATTCTGCAATCATTGCTGCAGGCCGCCCTGCATCTTTAGTGGGGGGAGATGAATGGAAAACAGATATTATCAAAGCTTCGTCAAGAAATTCAATGGATGCCAGCAAGACCATTGTAATTGGAACAGGATGTGGCTCATTAATGTTGGTGGTGGCCGCTAAAACTGGTCTTGTATATACCATCAGTTTTATTCCCCATACAAAAGCAAAACTGAACGGCGCAGAGATAATGAAATACCTCAGCAGTAAATACCAGTTCGATAAATCAGGCAGCAGTGTTATCCAGGCAAAAGACGCAACATATATAGGCCTGGCAATTACAACAGGTGTTGTAATGGTTGTAGCATTAAAGGATGATAAAAATGAAGTAAGGTTCTTTAAATAATTAAATGCCTTCAAACAAACAGCGGAATGCTCAGGTGCTGTTTACTGTTTCATAAAAAACTTCCGGCACTCCTCCACCTTATCCGTATTAATAATATCAACACCCAGTTCATGCAACTGTTTCCAATGCGCAGCGGTATCCGGTATGGCCCATAGCCGCAACAGTTTATTTTGTGCATGTACTTTATTAGCCAGTTCCTGTATACGGGTGGCACTGTCTTTCGCAGTTACATAGTTGCTGTACGATGCACTGATAAATGCCACCCGCTGCAGCGTAGCATCAGTATATATTTCTGTAGGGCGGCCATCAAAAAAAATCGGGTACGGGTAAGTAAGCCAGTCAGCAATTTTTCCCCGGTCACCACTGATAACAAGTTGCACCGCCTTCGGATTCACCGAACGGTTGAACACCGCCGGGTGCAGCATAATTAATTCCAATAAAGCAGTGATAGCTGCAGCAGCATTTTCTTTTATATCAATCATCAGCACCGGGCTATAGGTTTTGTTCTTGCTGATGCGGCCTTTATGTTTTTTAAACAGGCGGATGATCGGTTGCAGGTACAAGGCTTCCAGGGTAGCAGCAGTGGCCGTATCTTTTTTATCATGCGCCACCACCAGCCCACGGTTGGTTAAGAACACATCTGCCTCCAGGGCAAACACTTTATGCCTGATGGCATTGGTTAATGGTTTGGCCTGCTGGTAATCGTTGTGGGAATGGATGAAGGGTTGAGCGGAAGAATGAAAGAGAAAGAATGATAATATAATAGATAAGGAGTATTTCAAGGGAGCAATTTGAAGACATCTATAAAATAGCAATTATGAGAATTAAATTTCAGTAAAGCCACAAGAAATGAAATATTTAAAAGTAGCATCATAAAGCTCTTTTGGTCTAGTTATATCAAGGTCATCGCCATGTGGGAGATAAATAATAAGACCCTGTCTAGCTCTTGTCATTAAAACCCGATATGTGTTTTTTAAAAAAGCTAGATCATCTAATTGCTTAACTCGTTGCCATTTTGTTCCTTTGAAACTTTGATAAAACCACTTTCCCTCTTTATTATAAAAATTAATATCCCATGCTAAGCATACCCAATCAATTTCTAAGCCTTGGATATCAAACTCGGTTGCAACATCTTCTAAATGATTAGATGATCGAACATCATCAGAATTATTTAAAAACCAGTTTGGTGCATCAAGCTGGTTATTTACATCTATCCCACAAGGACGAAGTCTTTTGCCTCCTGAACTCGCAATTATTCCAAATCTTTCACTTCCTTTAGCTTTTTCTCTAAGCCAATTTTTTGCAGTTGCAAGACTTCTTGTCAAATAAATAGGAAATTCATTTCTTACTTCTAAAAATAGATCTTTTACTACTTGGGTTTTGCTTTCAAGAATATTATGCATTAGTTCGGAGATTTTCTCCGATCTAAATGAACGTACACATACCGAAAGATGTAAATGCAGTTCCATTTTTCCAGAATCACTTATCCATTTCCTTAAAGTTTGATCAGATAAATAACTTTCGTCGGTTAAAAAAAGGTTTGAATAATAAGCATCCCAATTGCTATTTGTATTTTTTAAAGCTTTAAGCCATTCAGAAACTCCTGCTTCCCCAGTATTTATTTCTTGACCACCACCAATTAAGCATACTATTGTGCACCAATCGTCATGCCTATCCATAAGACCTATTAAATATTCTGGTTCAGACATATTAAAATCTTCGATTCCCTTTTTTCGTTTCATAAAAGAGCTTACTTGTTCTTTTGCCCAAGCTCTTTGTGCTTCATCGTACACTATAACTTTTTCAGTTGGAGCGGAATCAATGATTAAGTTGTCATCTCTAAAATGATGAATATTTTGTATAAAAGCATGTGTTTTCGTTGCAACATTTTTCTTTGTTATAATTTGTCCCCTTTCTTTTGCTGATAGTACTTCATCTCTTGTCAACGCTTCTCTAAGAACATCTACTAATGGTCCGTTTCCAGATAAAAATACAGCATGCTCATCTTTATCAGCTTTGAGCCGTTCGTTTGCAATATTTAAGCCTGCAAGAGTTTTCCCAGCTCCCGGAACACCAGTTAAAAAACAAATAGATTTTCTTTTATTTTCTTTTGAACTATCGATAATCTTGTTAATACAGCTTGTTGTTCGGGAAAGATTAATAGCACCGGCGTCATGTCTAGAGATTTCTTTTACGTCATGACCTTTATACAAAGCTTGAGCGGCTTCTATTATTGTTGGTGTCGGTTTGTATATAGAGGTCTCCCAATCAATAGTGTTTATTTTTTTTGAGGAAAACTGGTTGACTAATAAAGAAATTGTACTACTAAGATTTTCTTGATTTGAATAAATTGGTTCAAATAAATTATCATCTATTTCAATAATATTTTCAATAGCTAATGCATTCGTTGAGATCAAAATCGGTATTAGCTTTTCATAGTGGCTACCTTGATGAAAGTTTTTCAAATCTAAGCAGTAATCAACAACCTGCTCTGTAGCATATTTTGGATATTGCGATTCACCAATTTTAAATTCTAATACAAAAATGAGGTCGTTAATTATTAATATATTATCGACTCTTTTCCCCATTCTTGGGATAGCAAACTCAAAATAGATTTGGCCATCTCTAAACGGTTCTAAAGATTTTTTTAAAATTTGAATTTGTCTTACCCAAGCATTTTTTTGTAGACTCTCCAGAGCAAAGCCATGACGTAAACTTAATTCTCCAAGAATTTTTGTTTCGTTGTCGGTAATAAAATCTGAGATGGAATTTGAATAGTAACTTCTAGTCATGTAGGATATTATTTTTTGAACTCTTTAGCATTAAAAAATTCAGAAAAGGAAACTCCTAAACCTTTAACTAACCTTTCCAATATTTCCATAGACACATTCCTCCTTCCATTTTCAACATCTGTCACATAGGTTCTATCAACCTCTGCTTTCAAAGCAAGAGCCTCTTGCGACAACTCAAGATTTTTTCGAAGCTGCTTAATTCGTTGCCCCACTCTTAGTTTTATGTCCATACCAGGAAGATCAGCTATTGTGGCTTTTAAGTCAACGGACTTTAAGGGTCATTATTTATTTTTGTAAAAAACTAAGCGATGAAAAAAATTACCTCCATAGAGGAATTGAAAAAGGAGGCTATCTATGACGATAGAAGAGGATGGGCGGAATTTTTTATTCTTTTAAACTTTAATCTTAGGAGTAGTAAGCGAATCATTTATTATCCCGACACAAATACATTTGATGTGCATAATGAAATTGATGATTCTTATGAGGAAGATTTGACAGAAGAGCAATTAATTAATGATACACATATCGTAATAGCTATTGAGAGAGGTGCATTCTATAAATATGACTTTTCATAATGATTAGAATCAGCGAATGCTATAATACATAGAAGGATTTACATCCAACTCACCCCTCCTTCTCCAACCCATCCATAAACTCTTTCAGCTTCTCCAGTTTACTTACTGATAATTTTTTGATCCGCTCCACCGGGTTCACCACTTCATCCTTTGCTTTTAGTGTATGCAGCGGGTGGTCCTTGGCCAAAGCATGGCTGCCATCATCCCGCCATACAAACAGTTCATTCGGCGCACAGGTACACAAAATGCAAAGCTGTTCAATGGTCGCATAAGTGAGGCTATCCGTCTTTCCGCTCAGCAACCGGTTCACCGTATGGTACTTCATACCCTTTTCCACCAGGTACCGGCTCACATTGTCAATGCCACGGCTCTGTAAAAGGCGGGCTACATTCAAACTAAGCATAACGTATTGGTTTTTAGATGTTGTAATTTAAAAAACAGCCATTGGCAGCAAAACAACGCCCATCTGCCTTGCTGCAATTGCAATCTGCTGCACTGCAACTGCCATCTGCTCTAAAACAACTGCTAGCTGCGCTAATGCAATTGTCACTGGCTCTAATACAATTGTCACCTGCACAAAACTAATTGTTATCTGCAATAATGCAAATGCTAGCTGAGCTAATGCAATTGTTAGCTGCTCTAATGCAAGTGCAATCTGTTCCAAAACAATTGTCAACTATCCTGATGCAATTGTCAACTGTTCTTACAAATTTGTCAATTTTTGGACTAAAACCAATAGCTTAACCGCTCAAATTACAACCAGCACTACCTCTTTTATTTCCATTAGCCACACATCGGTCAGCCGCTACAGGTAAATTGAAAGCCTTGTAAAAGAAACCACCCATCACCGGGAAAATAACAACAGCCATTTCAAAACTTCCATGCACTTGTTTTCCAAAATTCATTGCTCTAGCAATGCATCAGCAGGCGCATTCAAATTTATTTTATTACCCAATCCCTTTTCATACTAATATTGTTTCTCTTATTTTCATTCCAACAAAAACACCCCATGGAAGAAACACAACCACAACCCCCGCAGGAGCAACATCTCTTTGATGATTTTAGTAAAGTAACACAGGCCAGCCAGGGCAAACGCCTCGCTAATTATTTAATTGATCTCGTTGGCTTTTATGTGTTCATGTATTTCTTCAGTTATATAGTGGTGGAAATTAGTTGGGACCTCGCTATTCTTCTCTATGGAGAACATGAAGGTTTTAATTTGTTGGGCCGTCTTGTATTTCTCTTACTATATGGTATGTACATGGGTTTACTGGAAGCAGTATTCAAAGGCCGTTCACTTGGTAAATTGATTACCGGCACCATTGCCGTTTATGAAAATGGCAGCCGCATCAAAGGAGATACTGCCTTACTTCGTGGATTAATAAGAGCCGTTCCCTTCAATGCCTTTAGTGCCTTGGGCAATCCGGCACATCCCTGGCACGACAAGTGGAGCAAAACATGGGTGGTAAATTATAAAGACATCAACCGTTCATAGAAACGGTAGCTGCATCCGCAAAAACAAACTACCTTCCCCAAACAAAAATGAACACATGAAATATTTAGTTATCCTTTTTGCCGCTTCAGCCATCTTCTTCACTTCCTGCGAAAGTAAAACAGCAACAACCGAAGCAAGCAGTTTTAATATTGATTCGGTAAGAATACAGATCGCTGCGAGTAATATCATTTTCGGATCAAGCTTTGGCAAAGCCGATTCCGCAGCATTTGCCGCTTTATATACTACTGATGGTTGTATGAGTCCGCAAGGCATGCCTAAGATTTGTGGAGCAACAGGCATTACTGCATTCTTTAATGAAGGAGTAAAAGCCGGGTTTAAGAATATCGCATTAACCACCGAAGAAGTACTGGGCGGAAAAGAAGGAGTGATTGAAACAGGTAAATATGAAGTATTGGGTGAAGGTGGTGTATCGTATGAAAAAGGAAAATACATTGTGATGTGGAAAGAAGAGAACGGCAAATGGAAAATGCACCGTGATATCTGGAACAGCGACACCACACCAGCCCCCGCTGCTAATTAATATATTCACCATTAGTATATCATAAGGAGCCGCAGAGCAACCACTGGCAATCTCTCCGGCTCTTTTTCTATTTGTTCCGCTTACATCTCTAACCAACCTTCCTGCCTGTCAATCTGGCAAATCATTCCGCTTTGGAACAGCCCTTGCATATCTTTGCCGCCCGAAACAAGTGGACGGGTAAAACATTTCTAAAAAAACAAACAGACCATGGTACAAGAAAAAGGAACGATCTCCATCAACACCGAGAACATCTTCCCCATCATAAAAAAATTCCTTTATAGTGATAATGAAATTTTCCTGCGGGAATTAGTGAGCAACGCTGTAGATGCTACACAAAAAATAAAACGTCTTTCCACCCTCGGGCATTATAATCAACCCACCGGCGACCTGAAAGTAAAAGTGGCAGTGGATGCAGAAGCAAAAACCATCACCATTTCTGATAATGGTATTGGTATGACGGCGGAAGAAATAAAAAAATACATCAACCAGGTGGCTTTCTCCGGTGCTACCGAGTTCATGGAAAAATTCAAAGAAGCTAAAGATGCCAATGAGATCATCGGCCGCTTCGGTCTTGGTTTTTATTCGGCCTTTATGGTGGCGGATAAAGTAGAGATACAAACATTAAGTTACCAGGAGGGTGCAGAGCCTGCCCGCTGGATCTGCGATGGCAGCACCAGTTTTGAAATAAGCGAAGGCAGCAAAACAGAAAGAGGTACGGATGTGATCTTGTATGTAAATGCAGAGTCAGAAGAATTTTTGCAGGAGAACCGCCTCGCCGAAATATTGAACAAGTATGCAAAGTTCTTACCCGTGCCGGTACAGTTCGGCACCAAAACAGAATCCATAGAAGATGGAGTAGATGAAGAAGGTAAAACAAAATATAAATCGGTAGAAGTTGATAATATCATCAACAACACTCACCCCATCTGGACAAAATCTCCTGCAGATCTGAAAGACGAAGACTATTTATTTTTCTACCGGGAATTGTATCCCTTTAGCGAAGAGCCGCTCTTCTGGATACATCTCAATGTTGATTATCCGTTCAACCTTACCGGTGTTTTGTATTTCCCTAAACTGAAAAATGATTTTGAAGTACAGAAGAATAAAATAAAACTTTTCAGCCGGCAGGTATTTATTACGGATGAAGTAAAAGACATCGTACCAGAATTTTTATTGTTGTTGCACGGTGTTATTGACTCACCGGATATTCCATTGAACGTTAGCCGTTCTTTTTTACAAGCCGATAGCAATGTAAAAAAGATCAATAGTTATATCTCCCGTAAAGTAGCAGATAAACTCAGCGAACTGTTTAAGAAAGACCGCAAAAGCTACGAAGAGAAATGGGACGATATCGGCATTTTTGTTAAGTATGGTGCATTGTCCGATGAAAAGTTTTACGACAAAGCCAAAGAGTTCTTATTACTCACCAATACCACCAAAGAAAATTATACACTGGAAGAATACAGCATCAAGGTAAAAGATTTTCAAACCGATAAAGAACAACAGCTCGTTTACCTGTACACCAACGATCCGGAACGTCAGCACAGCTACATACAAGCCGCCCGGAAAAAAGAATACGATGTATTATTGATGAATTCACCAATAGATACGCATTTCATTCATCATCTTGAAACGAAGCTGGAAAAAACATCACTGAAAAGAGTGGATGCAGATACAATTGATAAACTGATAGTAAAAGAAGATACTGCTGCACACCAGCTAACAGAAGATGAAACCACCCGCCTCAAAAATATTTTTGAGAAAGCCATCAGCAATCCTGCTATGAAAGTGGAAATTGAAAGTCAGCATGCGGAAGCCATGCCCGTAACAATTACTATGGAAGAGTGGATGCGCCGTATGAAGGACATGAGTAAAATGGGCGGTGCCGGCGGCATGAACTTTTATGGAGCCATGCCGGATAATTATAAAGTGGCCATCAATGCCAATCATAAGATCATCAGCAAAATATTGAATGCAGAAGAAGGCCAACAAACAGCCATGGCAAAGCAGGCTTTTGATTTGGCAATGCTGGCGCAGGGATTATTAAAAGGTGCCGATCTTACTGCATTTGTAGAACGCAGTGTTGAAACCATTTAATGTTGTTGATTCGCATTCAACCCGTCAGGTTTTATTTCCGGGTTAAAAACGAGGAACTCAACAGCTTCCGGGTCTGATAGTACCAGTTCACGGTATTTGTCTTTTAAGGTTCTTTTGAATTTGCCCAGGTAACCGGGCACACGGAGGTCTTTTACGTTGATGGCAACAGACTCTATAAGGTCATTGCCTATGTACATCATAAGTTGCATAAGTTGGATATTGGATAGAGCAAAAGAATAATTTTTTTTCTGCTTCTGCAATCACATATTTACTCTTTTTTGGTAAGTAGTTTTTCTATTGCCGGGTAAGAGTTTTTCCCAGATGGATCCTTTTTACGCTTTTGTTCTGTGCAACTGTCTTTTAATTGGCCATTGGTAGAATGGTCTTTGTTTGTACCCTCAATTTTCACTGTCGTAAATTTGCTTTCTCAATTAAAATAGCCATATGACAATCGCAGTATTAGGTACCGGCATGATCGGCAGTGCCATCGCCCTTGACTTAGCAAAAGAACATGCTGTTACCACTTTCGACCTCAATGCCACACATCTCGAGGAGGTAAAAAGCAGGAACCATGATATACATGCCGCCGCCGCCGACCTATCGGATTTCAACAGTTATCCCGAAATGCTATTACCTTTTGATGTAGTAGTAACAGCAGTACCCGGGTTTATGGGTTACAAAACATTGGAAGCCGTTATCCATGCCGGCAAAAACGTAGTGGACATTTCTTTTTTTCCTGAAGATGTATTGCAGTTGGACGAGTTGGCCAAAGAAAAAAATGTAACGGTAATTACTGATTGTGGTGTGGCACCGGGGATGAGTAATTTCATCATAGGCCGCTACAACGAAGAAATGAAAATTGAATCGATTGCCTGTTATGTAGGCGGATTACCCAAAGAAAGAAAACCACCCTTTCAATACAAAGCACCTTTCTCCCCGGTTGATGTGATACAGGAATACATCCGCCCTGCAAGATTGGTAGAGGATGGAACTATTGTGGTGAAGCATGCATTAAGCGATAGGGAGATACTAACTTTTGATAAAGCAGGAGAACTGGAAGCTTTTAATACCGATGGTCTCCGGTCCCTTCTTTATACCATGGGTCATATTCCGGATATGAAAGAAAAGACCTTGCGTTATCCCGGTCATATTGATTTAATTATCGCCATGCAACAAGCCGGATTTTTTGACAGCACACCATTAAGAATAAAAGAAGTTGATATATCGCCATTAGACTTCACTTCAAAAATATTAGTGAACCAATGGAAACTGGGTCCCGAAGAAGAAGAGTTTACCGTAATGAAAGTGATCATATCAAGTAAAGAAGAAACAGTTACGTATGAACTATACGATGAATATGACGCAGCAACCAAAATATCTTCGATGGCCAGAACAACAGGGTATACCTGCAACGCTGCGGTGAACTTAATTGGCAAAGGGTTGTTTATGGAAAAAGGAGTTTTTCCCCCGGAATTGGTAGGCAAGCATAAAAACTGTTTTGAATTTGTGTTGAATTACCTGCAGGAGAGAAAAGTGAATTGGAAAAAAACGGTAAATAAGCATTAAATTTTTTAAATTACACATCCCACATAATTATTCAGCTTACTAAATTACCAGTTATGAAAAAGATATATTTTTTTACTGCAATCGGTGCAGCTTTCATTATCCTGCTTTCTGCTAACAGACCCATACCAAATCCTTATGGATTGAAACAGGGAGCAGCGGAAATAAAATCCATCAGTGCTATCTCTTTTGGGCCGGATGGAATTCTTTTTATCGGCGATTCTAAATCCGCTATGGTGTTTGCCATTGATACCAAAGACAAAACGATGGTAGAAAAAGCAACGGCAACAGAAGTAAAAAACATAGATCAAAAGATTGCGGCAGCATTAGGTACTGAAGCAAAAAATGTACGGATACAGGACATAGCGGTGAACCCCATTTCTAAAAAAGTATATATCGCTGTGCAAAGCAATGATGGTACGCCGTTGCTGCTTACACTGGAAGGCGATAAAATAGTTCCGGTTAACTTAAAAGATATTTCACACAGCAGTATCTCTATTGCTAATGTGCCGGGAGATGATATGAAAGACAGGAATGGTCGTCCATTGAGGGATCAATCTATTTCTGATCTTAATTATGCAGATGGTAGTGTAATGTTAAGCGGACTTTCTAACCAGGAGTTTGGTTCTACTTTCAGAAAGATCAGTTTTCCTTTTTCAGATAAACAAGAGCAGGCATCATTAGAGATTTATCATGCTGCACATGGTAAATTTGAAACGAATGCACCGATCCGCACTTTTACAACAGCGGAATTGAACGGCAAAAAATATTTAGTGGCCAGTTATACTTGTACACCGCTGGTTTTATTTCCATTGGATGAACTGAAACCCGGCAAGCATGTAAAAGGAAGAACAGTTGCTGAATTTGGCGCCGGTAATTCACCGGTTGATATGATCACCTTAAAGAAAGATGGCATCTCCTATTTGTTCATGGCCAATACCAACCGTCCGGTGATGCGAATCAATTATAAGAATATCGAATCGTATGAAGGCACTCTTACAGAACCCATCAAAGAAAGTTATGGAACGGCTGGTGTAAGTTTTACAAACCTACCTGCTGTGAATGTGTTGCAAATGGATAAGCTTGATGAAACACAGGTGCTGGTATTACAACGCAGGGCCAATGGCGACCTTGATCTCTATACTGCAAGAGCCGACCGGTGGATGTAATGAGCAAGTACATATTTTATAATAACAGGATCAGGCTTCATTGTATATGGAGCCTGATTTTTTCTTTTTTACTGATCGGCTGTGTTGAAAAAAACAAACATAGTCACCAGGAAGTGATCATTCAATGGAAAGATAACAAGGCGGAAGCCATACTGATATCGCAACAACTTTTTCCGGGGCTTACAGAAAATTCACTCAACTCACAGATAGAGGTACAACTAAAGCATACAAATGTTCCTGTGATCGGCGACTATATAAGAAGAGGCGAAGTAATAACTTTTCAACCGCTTATTCCATTTACCCGTGGATTACAGTATGAGGTGTATTATAAAAAGCAAGTAGTCAGCCAATTTGAAATACCATTGGATACACTTTCAAAAGCACCAACTGTAGTAGCTATTTATCCTACCAGTGATACAGTACCGGAAAATCTCTTGAAAATTTATATCCAATTCTCCCAACCGATGCAGGAAGGTGAGGCGATAAAAAACATTACAATACTTAAGAACGATACCGATACTGTTCCATCCATATTCCTTGATTTGGAAAATGAATTATGGAATAAAGAAAGAACCCTGCTTACTCTCTGGCTCGATCCGGGAAGAATCAAACGGGATTTACAACCGAATAAAAGATCAGGAACACCGTTACAAAAAGCAACCCGCTATGCTGTGTTAATTGGAAAAGATTGGCGCAGTGCAGAGGGCATGGCATTGGAATCTTCTTATAGGAAAACATTTTTTGCAGGTACAAGAGATGCTGTATCTCCAGATCCATCTGCCTGGAGTATAATAACGCCCAATGCAAAAACGAATCAACCTCTTACAATTCATTTACAGGAAACATTGGACCATGTCTTATTAAAAAATACAGTTCGCATCATTAACAGCATGGGAAATATTATTGCCGGTGTTATTGAAACAGCCGAAGAAGAAACCATTTTACGTTTTACTCCTGTTGAATTATGGAAACCTGGCAATTATATTATAGAGATTGAATCAAGACTGGAAGACCTTGCGGGTAATAACCTGAATCGCTTATTTGATAATGATATCACCCGTTCAGCTAAAACAACCCCAAAAGAAGTACATAGCATATCATTTACTATTCAATAATAAAGGCCCACAGCCTTCCTTATTACTTTTCTCCCTCCGCCTCATTTAATTAATTACCCGGTTTATTAGAAACCTGCTACGGCTGGTTCTGCTATAATTTTTCTCCTGCTATCGGGGATGCATTTTTACAGCATCAATCAAAAATCAAAATCATTAAACCTTTTATTATGAAATTATTTCAATTTTTAGCTGCAGGAGTTGCACTTGCATTTACAGCAGCCTCCTGCACAAAAGAAAAAACAGGTAAGCCTGCCGATCCTGGTCCGGTACAAGTGGCTTCTGTAGAGTATGTCGAGCCATCTTATACTGAAAAAACAATTTTTAATTATGATGCAACAGGAAAATTAACGTTGGCTGAGCGGGACAATATTAATGATGAGTACAGCTATAATATTAATGGGCTCGGCATGTTTTCTAAGATCTCTCTAAAAAATAACCCCAACGACTTTAAAACATCGGAGTATATCTTTAACGAAAAAGGGGCACTTACAAAGAAGATTACCAAGTATCCTAACGGGACTTTGTATTTCATTGAACATTATTATTATAACCCCGAAGGAGTAATAATTAAAACAGCTTCAGAAACTGCGGATAACCCGAATTTATCTTATACCGAATATGATTTGCAAAATGGAATGGCGATGGAATCAAGGCAATTTGTAAATGGTAACCTGGTAAACCGGATGATATATACTTATGACCTTGGTAAAACATTAAAGAACTACAATCAACAGTGGCGGGTTTACCCACAGGAAAACTGGATGGGCAAAGTAAACAAACATCCTATTGCCAACACTAAAATATACAACGCAAGTGGTCAGCTTACACACGACAGGAAATATAGTTACGAATTTAATTCGCAAGGAGACTGTACAAAAATTAGTTATACTGATGTAGTAAGAGGAGAAACAATCAGCATTTTGATCACTTATAAGTAAAAGAAAATAAAAAAGCAGTCTTTGGACTGCTTTTTTATTTTAATACTATTTAAAAGAATTTTATTCTGCTTCGGCTACTACTTCTTTCACTTCCGGTATCATACGTTTCATCATTCCTTCAATACCTGCTTTCAAGGTGATCATAGAGGAAGGACATCCGCTGCAACTTCCCTGCATTGACAGATTTACAGTACCGGAATCATAACTTTTAAATTGAATTGCACCGCCATCCATTTCTACAGCCGGACGAACGTAATTATCTAACAATTCTTTAATGCGTTTTACTACATCATCATCATCGGCAGAAACTTCGTTGCTGCTGGATTGTTTTACGGCCGCCAACTCTTCTTCATTCACCACTGCTTTGCCTTCTTCCAGGTAATCTTTTAAAAACTGGCGAATAGAAGGAATTACATCTTGCCAATCTGTTTCCGTAGTTTTTGTAAGCGTTACAAAATTGCTGGCGATAAATACAGCTTTGATAAAGGGAAAACCAAACAGCTCTGTTGCCAGCGGCGAGGGTTTTGCACTTTCAGCATCTGGAAAATCAATACTCTTGCCTGGATATAAAAGCTTGTTGGCCACAAACTTCATGGTCTCCGGGTTAGGAGTCATTTCAGTATAAATGCTGATTACGGGATTACCTGTTTTGATCATATTGCTCGAATTAGGAACACAAAAATAACAAGATTTGTTGGGGAATGTTTACGAAGGAAGGAACGATTAAGAAGTCCGGAAGGCCATACCTCGGGAAGTCCGAATGAATATTTCGCTTAAGGCCATTGGCTTGCGGACTTTCTGACCGCTGACTTTCAGTCTATTCTTTGAATTTTCCCGTCTTTTTTAAATACCGCACCAGCATATAAATAAGGAGTAAAGTACCCAGCACCACTCCAATCAGAAGATTCCTGCGGTTTTCATTGTATCCTGTTAGTTCAGGATAATTGAGTAATAAGATCAGCGTAATACCGATCAGCCATATAAATTGGGTGGTATGTTCTTTTAATATCCATCGCTTCCAATTGAACTGCATACTGCCGAAGGTTTTTCCGATGCCACGCAAGTTGGGAAACCACCTGTTTACTTTTTTACAATACTCGTCAAAGCCGGCTCCGAATTTTCCCCGCAGGAAATTTTCTTCGGCTAATACAATGGCCTGGTAGATGAATAAAAAAATGGGAATAACGATCGCTACATAAACTAATGAATTGGCTAAGATGCCAACACCCAACAACATTAAAATATTTCCAACATACAATGGATTGCGGCAATGATTAAATATTCCTTCTGTTACTAATCCTTCTGCATATGGCTTTCCTTCTTTGCCACCCCGGATGATGTAGGCGAGCCCAATCGTTAATCCCCGGATCAACTGACCCAAACAGGTAACAAACAAACCAATGGCTATTGGCCATACATAATAACAGCTTCCAAATTTCGACGGAGAAAACAACGGCCACGAAGGAATAAATAATGCCGCATAGAAAAGAATAAAGATCCAGTTGCGGTACTTAAAGAAGAAATTGCCGATACTAATCATACATTCAAAAGTTAAAATTCAAAATCACAATTGAGCAGGCCAAAGCTTAAAATTTCAATTTGTGATCTGGCACACTATTTTTTTACGGCAATCAACCCCGCAAAATTATACCACCTAAAAAACACTTCGCAATGACTAAAACCTTTGTCACGGAGTAAGGTTATATTCTCACTGAGTTTATAGGGAACCAATACATTTTCCAGCGCCTCTCTTTTTTGCGAGATCTCCATTTCGCTATAATTATTCCGGCGTTTATAGTTGTAGTAATATTTAATAAAGTCTCGGTTGAAGTTGCTTTCTTCTGCCAATATTTTTTCTACCAGTATCAGCACACCACCTGGATTAAGACCATCATAAATATTTTTCAATACCTGCTCTCTGTATACGGGTCTTACAAATTGAAGTGTTAAGCACAATACAACAACAGAAGCATTTTCTATTTTTATTCCTTGTCCTAAATCAGCACAGCGTAATTCGTAAGGACGGGAAAAACCCAATTCTAATAATTTTGATTTGCATTTATCCAGCATTTCCTGTGAATCATCTACACCCACGAACCGGATATTTTGATTTACCATAGTATCCATTCCGATCAGTGTGGTGCCGGTTGAACAACCCAGGTCATATACATCTGAACCTTCTTTGGCATGGTCAGCCGCTAACTCAGCCATCATCCGTTGTATTTCTCCATAGAAAGGAACTGATCGATTCACCATATCATCAAACACTTTGGCCACATTCGCACCAAATTTAAAATCGCTGGCCTTCTCAATTTCATCCCGGAAAACTTCATCTTTGCTCATGGTAATTATTAAGTGGGTACAAAGTAACATTTTTTACTATTGTACCAACAAAGCATAGCTAAGAATACCAAAATACTTTTGCTACCATTAACCAATAATGTATGAAGAAAATATATCATCTTGGCAACTGCACTACTTGCCAGGCCATTATCAAAGAAACAGCTATTGATAAAAAGGGATTTGCTATGCAGAATATCAAAGTGGAGAAAATTACACCGGCACAATTGGAAGAAATGAAAAAAATGGCGGGCACTTATGAAGCCTTATTCAGCCGCCGGGCTATGAAGTACAAAGAGCTGGGTTTAAAAGATAAAAAACTTACCGAGAAAGATTACCGTGATTTTATACTGGATGAATATACATTCTTAAAAAGGCCGGTTGTAATCAACAACAATAATATTTTTATTGGGAGTGAAAAGAAAACCGTGGCAGCATTAAAAAAAGAGCTTCAATAAATTAATGAGGAATAACTTTTGGTAATTCTTCGTCTAGTGATTCTTCGGCTTGTGATTTGAAAACAGGTTTTTCGTGGCGTAAATGGAGCCATGCTACCAGCAAACTTGCCAGCATGAGTAATGCCCCCAACAAAAAGAATACTCCGGGAAAATGTATCGGCGCTTTTTTATTAGTGAAGTAAGCAAATAGATTATTCATAATGGGCGGACCAATAATAGTAGTAAGACTCATTAAACTGGTTAGTGCTCCCTGTAATTCGCCTTGTTCGTTTGGTGGTACATGTCCGGCCAATGTTGATTGTAATGCCGGTCCCGCAATACCACCTAAACAATAAGGAACTAAAAATGCAAACATCATCCATCCTTCTGTAGCAAATGCAAACAGGGTTAGACCAACGGAATATAAAAACAAACCCAGGTAAATACTTTTTTTGTTTCCCAGTATTGGGTTAACGATTCGTATAAGTCCTGCTTGTACCAATCCTACTAATAAACCAACAACAGCCAGCGAAATACCCACCATTTTTTCGGACCATTGAAATTGATAGATAGTAAAAAAACTCCAGTTGCCTTGTACCGCTTGCGCTGCGAAGTAGATAAGAAAAAAACAAAATGCCAATCCACCAATGTCCGGGTATTTTTTTAAAAACTTTAATGCACCTAATGGATTTGCTCTTTTCCATTCAAACGGACGACGGTTTTCTTTTTTCAATGATTCGGGTAAAACAAAATATCCATACAATGCATTTAATAAACAAAGTGCTGCAGCTGCATAAAAAGGAGCTCTAACACCCCATCCTGCTAATAAACCACCGAGTGCAGGACCAATGATAAAGCCAAGGCCGAATGCGGCGCCAATCATTCCAAAATTTTTGGCTCTTGTTTCAGCCGTACTAACATCAGCGATATATGCGGCAGCAGTGGTAAAACTTGCACCCGTTATTCCGGCAATAATGCGACCCACAAACAGCCAACCGTATGTTGGTGCTAAGGCAAGAAAAATGTAATCAATACCAAAACCAATTAATGAACTCAATAAAACAGGACGTCGTCCAAACCTGTCACTCAGGTTGCCAATAAGCGGAGCAAAAACAAATTGGGTAATTGCATACACAGATAAAAGTAATGCACCATAAGAGCTGGCATCATTAACTGCTATACCTTTTAAATCTGATATTAATTTAGGCATTACGGGAATGATAAGTCCCCAACCCATAACATCAATCAGTAATGTAATAAAGATGAAGCCAATAGCAGCTTGGCGGTTGTTGGCCATAAAAATAATTAAGCGGTCAAAGATGGTTTTTTTAAAATTAAATGATGAAAATTTCTCATTCGGCATGTTTTTAGAAATAAAACATTTAACAAAGCTGAAAATAAAATTCATAGGGTTGCTTATATCTTTGAAACTCTTCAAAACAGGATAATCGTTGAGACACTATTATCAATTTTTCATTTAAATACTAGAACATGAAATGGAGTCAATTTGTATTAATCGCATCTTCTTCAGTGGTATTATTTTCCTGCGTCAGCAGCAAAAAATTTAAAACGGCGCAAGCTGACTATGTAACACTGGAAACAAAATATAAAACATTAGAAGGCGATATGTCTGATTGCAGCACCGAAAAGGCAACCCTGGCCCGTGAAAAAGCAGATCTGGAAAGAGAAATGGCCTTGCTGAATACCCGGGTAAAAGATTTGAACGGGCAGGTAGATTTTTTAAAAGCAAATAATAACCAGGCGTTAAAGCAGCTGCAGGATTTGTCAGTAATTTCCAATACACAGGCAGAGAGTATCAGAAAATCCATGGAGAATATCGGAGCTAAAGATTCATACATACAAACATTGCAGCAACAAATGGCGCATAAAGATTCATTGAACATGGCTTTGGTAATGAATTTGAAAGGAGCTATAGGTAATTTAGATGATGAGGATATTAATATTAAAGTAGATAAAGGTGTAGTGTATATTGATATCTCTGACAAGCTACTCTTCACCACAGGCAAATATGAAATAACTAACCAGGCCAAGACTGTGTTGGGTAAGGTAGCAACCGTATTAAAAAATCAACCGGATATAGAATTTATGGTAGAAGGTCATACGGACAATGTACCCCTGAAAGGAAGCGGAGCTATATTGGATAACTGGGACCTGAGTGTAAAAAGAGCAACAGCAGTGGTTAGAGTGTTACAAAACCAATATGGATTAGATCCGACTAAAATGGCGGCCGCTGGTCGTGGTGAGTACAAACCAATTGCAGATAACGGTACTAAAGATGGAAAAGCATCAAACCGCAGAACAAGAATTGTAATACTTCCACAACTGGATCAATTCTTCCAGTTATTGGAAACGAAAACTAATTAATAGAAATTATGTATAAAAAAGCCCCAGCAATTTGCGGGGCTTTTTTACTTATGAACTTTGTTGCAGCCTTGCTTCTTCCAAATCAAGCTCCCACTCTCTTTCTCTTATCAGTTCTTCACTATATTCTCCTTTATGCCGGAAGTATTTTAATTCTCTCCGACGGATATGAACCAGCTCTAATAACATTTGCCGGTATTGTGGCAAGAACGATGCGCTTTCATCATCAGCATTATCACCTTCTAATTTTCGCTTCGTAATTTCAATCATTCGTTCATAGCGGTCTCTTACCCTTTTATACGTATCGTTATTTTGTGTTTCTTCGGGATAATTCGTATCTAAATAGGATAGTACTGACTCTGCCAATTGTATCCGTAATGCCAATATTTTAAATTGTTCATCTTCTTTATCAGGTTCTTCAATGCTCAATATTCGTATCAATGGTTTCAGGCTCAACCCCTGTAATACCAACGTAATAAGAATAACCACAAATGTGATAAACAAAATTAGATTACGATATGGAAATGCCTGCCCTGCTAATGTAAGTGGAATAGCTAATGCAGAAGCTAATGATACCACACCCCGCATTCCACTCCACGCAATCAGGAAAACTGTTTTCCAACTCGGCCTTGGTTCAGAAGTACGTATGCTTTTAAATAACCAACGGGGTATGTATGCTCCGGGGAAAATCCAGATAATACGTACGAGGATCGTTACGATACTTATTACTACACCATAACCAATCGCTTGCCATACCGAATAGTTCCCTAATCCATTTACAATACCCGGCAGCTGCAGACCAATCAGTATAAATACAAATCCATTTAATAAAAAGATAAGCGTACCCCAAAGACCAGCAATTTGAATACGGGATTCTGAATTAAAAATATCATGAGAACGATACGTAAGAAACAAACCTCCACTTACAACGGCTAACACTCCGGAGTAATGAAAATGTTCCGCTGCTACGTACATAATATAAGGCGTTATTAATGTAAGGGCCGCATCGATACTTGCGGTGGTAGGAAAGAAACGATGAATGATATAAACTATAAAGGCTATCACTACGCCGATAACGATTCCCATTCCTGCAACCAGTGCAAATTGCCGGGTAGCATCCCACATTCCAAACTGTCCTGTTACAATAGCGGCCAATGCAAACCGGAATACGATCAAACTCGATGCATCATTCACCAAACTCTCCCCTTCTAAAATAGTAACCACTCTTTTTGGCACTTTCAATCCTTGTAAAACAGAAGTAGCAGCAACGGCATCGGGTGGAGAAATGATACCGCCTAATAAAAAGCCAAAGGCCAACGAAAATTCCGGAATGATAGCATGCGATACAACAGCAACAGCTGCCGATGTAAAAATTACCAGTCCAAAAGCAAGCAAGCTGATGGGTCGGCGTAGTTTCCAAAAATCTTTCCAGGAGGTATTCCACGCTGCCGCATATAATATAGGAGGAAGAAAAATCAGGAAGACCAAATCGGGTTCTAATGTAATAACCGGCATGCCGGGTATCAGGCTTATCAGCAGTCCGCTGATCACTAATAAGATAGGGTACGACATTTTTAATTTCTCACTCAACATGGTCAGCATGGCAATGCCGAACAGCAACGATATCACGACTAAAAGTTGTTCTTGTAACATAAGCTTGTAAAATAAACTTTTTATAGAAAATGGCCCTAAAAGTAAGGAGCGATGTAAAAATCCGACATGTGCTAACTGGTAATAACCCACTCATGCAGGTATTGCCACCCACAGTATAGTTTGGCTGGGATGACAACGGTTTTTAAACAACTTTTGAGCAAATGAACAGCATGAGAAGAATATTTTTTGTTTTGGCTATACTAACTGGCGTAGCAGTAAATGCACAACAGGGAAAAATTAAGGCAATAGTGGTGAACGAGCAGCAAGCAGCAATAGAAAATGCAACGGTTGAATTATTGCGCAGTAAAGATTCTTCTATTGTAAAATTATCGCTTAGTGATAAAACAGGTGTAGCTGAATTTGAGAATATAAAATTTGGGTACTACCTGCTCCGCATAACAGTTGTAAACTATGCAACTCATTTTTCCCCATCCTTTACATTGAGCATGGAAAATGCCGATGTTACTGTTCCTGCAATTACCCTGCAACAAAAGGCCACACAGTTAGGTGGAATTACTGTAACAGCTAAAAAACCATTTATTCAAAAACTGAGCGACAGGATCGTAGTGAATGTTGAAAATAGTATAGTTAGTGCCGGCAGTTCTGCTATGGATGTGCTGGAACGATCTCCCGGTGTGAATGTTGACCAGAATGATAATATCAGTCTTCGTGGCCGAAGTGGTGTTATTATTATGATCGATGGAAAGCCAACAGCCATGTCGGGTGCAGATCTTGCAAACTATTTAAAAGGACTTCCGTCAGCCGCTATTGAACGAATTGACCTGATCACCAATCCTTCTTCCAAATATGATGCTGCCGGAAATTCTGGTATCATCGATATACGAATGAAAAAAGACCAACGCTTCGGTTCCAATGGAACATTTACTGCCGGCTACGGGCAGGGAGTTTATCCCAAAACAAATGCAGGCACTACGTTCAATTACCGGAATAAGAAAGTGAATATTTTCGGCAACTACAATTATTCTTATCGCATCGGTCTTAACCATCTTATTCTGGATCGTAATTTTTATACCGACCAGGGAGTTTTTAATGGGCAGGATCTAAAAGATAATTATACCAAACCAAAATTTGGCGCTCATACCACGAGGCTGGGAGCAGATTTTTTTCCCGGTAAGAATACCATCATCGGCTTTGTAGTGAATGGGAACTTCAATCATTTCCGGAGAACGAATGATAATAATTCAATTGTGATTGATGACCAGAAGCAAAGAGCAAGCACTTTTGCTACGCAGGCCAGCAACAATGATCATGCAAGAAATTTTGTTTCCAATATCAACCTTAAGCATAGTTTCGATAGTACCGGTAAAGAAATTACAGCAGATGTTGACTATGGAACCTATAACTCTAATTCATTATCAACCATTGCTACACAGTATTATAAATTAGATGGAACAGCTCTGCAACCAGATTATATATTAGATGGCGACCAGGATGGGAAACTCAAATTGTTTACCGTAAAATCTGATTATACAAATCCTTTAAAAAAAGGGGCAAAGCTGGAGGCCGGATTTAAACTAAGTTTTGTTTCGGCTGATAACGATGCAAAGTTTTGGGACGTAAGTACCGGAGCACCGCAGAATGATGAAAACAAAACCAATCGCTTTTATTATAAAGAGAATAACAATGCCGGCTATATTAATTTCAGCAAAGACTTTAAGAAATTCGATCTGCAAGTCGGTTTACGGGGGGAGCAAACAAATATTGATACAAGACAGGTAAATGGAAATATACAATGGGATTCCAGCTATTTTCAATTATTTCCCAGTGCATTTTTTAATTACAAGCTCACCGAGGAAAAAACCTGGGGTGTATCTGTAAGCCGTCGCATTGGCCGTCCTGGTTATTCGCAATTGAATCCATTCTTATTTTTAATTGATGTGACCACCTATTCAACCGGGCAACCAGGATTATTACCGCAACTTACCTGGTCGTATGAACTTAGCTACACTGTAAAAAGTTTAAGCTTTACATTGGGCTATAGCCGTACCAAGAATAATCAGAATATTGCGATCGCCAGGTTTAAAGATGTGTTTCCAAACATTCCCTCGGATGATAATGTAACGGTACAAATACCCTTGAACCTCGCTTCATCCGATTATTTTGGTCTTACCATTGCTGCACCTATCCGTATTAACAAATGGTGGAACATGATCAACAACGGAAATATTTATTATGAGAAATTCAACGGATCATTAGGTACAACTCAATTGAATGCAGGAAGACCAGCTGCATTTATTCAAACCAATAATACGTTTACTTTTAAGAAAGGTTGGACGGCGGAATTAAATGCAAGTGTAAATACCGGCGGACAATATGGGTTTATGGTAGCCGATCCACAGTGGGGGTTAGCAGCAGGTGTGCAAAAACAGGTAATGAAAAATAAAGGAACCGTTCGTTTTAATATTACTGATATTTTCTGGACCAATCTTCCGAAAGCAGTTATTACCTATGATAACTATATAGAGAAATGGCATGCATACCGTGAAACAAGAGTGGCTAATCTTACCTTCACTTATCGATTTGGAAGTAATAAAGTGCAACAGGCCCGCAGAAGGACAACCGGCTCTGAAGAAGAAAGACAAAGAGCACAATAAGAGTTCTGCAATTTTGCATAAAAAAAGCTGGTCAATACGACCAGCTTTTTTTATGCATTAATATTTTATGGTCTATCGTCTCTTACAACTGTAGTACGACTTACTTCTTTAGTAGAATTGCCACCACGTAACAATGCAACCAAAATGATCAGTAACACTGCGCCACCTACTACCCAAACCCATGGTTCAGTATACCATTCGCTGGTCGTTGTTGTAGTGGTAGAAGTTTTAGTAACAGTTACACCTGTGCTGTCTTGTGCCCAAACGCCAAACTGGGTTATACTAAGAATAAAAGCAAAAAAAATCTTGTAAAAGTTTTCTATTGTTACTTTTTTCATGATTGTGGTTTTATAATAAATAAGTTGGTTGTCATTTCAGGTAATAACATAATCAGGCCAAATTTTTTCTGTATAAAAATCATGGATTAAAGGTAGAAGTGGGGAATTGTTTCTACAATTTTGTGTGGAGTGACTCCAGAATAGCTATGTGGGGTTGTATATTTTTCAGTGTGTTCTTTTGCAAAAACTGTTTAAGATGTTTGTAAAAGTGACTGTGATCGTAATAGCCATACAAAGAATAATTGAAATCACCGGGAGAGTTTACAATATGTGCTACTGCCTTGCGGATTCGCATAATTTGTAAGGCCTGCTTGCCCCCAATACCTGTACAAGTTTCAAAATAGCGTTGCAAAGTGCGGGATGAAATTTTATGTTTAGCCGCTTCTTTTTCTAAGGATATAGAAAACTTATTATGCTGATAAGCATAGTCCAGTGTTTTACTTACAATATGTACTGCTTGCAAAGAGCCTTCGTATTTATTCAGCAGGCGGACAAAATAATTGATGAGTATAGAAACCCGTTCTTCAAATAACCTGGCTTTTTTTACCTGTTCAATAACTAACGGGTTTAATAAATAACTTAAAGGGAATATATATCCTTTATATTCTGAAAAATTAATTTTTTTCTCCAGTATAACTGGCGATACCCGGAACTTGATTCCGAAAAGATGGTTACCGGGTTTATGAAAACATTCAATAGCATTATACCTGGGAAGAAAACCATCAGTTTTCATACTGAACTTTTTATCATCTACCTGCATTATAAAAGGAGTACCCAGATTGATAATATACGTATAGCCTATATTGGGAAATTGGGCATCCGAAAAACCCTTAGGATGTTGTTTCCAGAGGGTATCAAATTTTGTTTCCCAAAAAAAATCGATGAAATGAGTGAGTGCAGCCGGCGGCGGAACCCGGTGGTAGTTGTCTTCAAAATGATCATTATCCAGGAACTCAATATGCTGCATACTGCAATTTAAGATTTGCCTCCCTTTTTTTGAACCAAATTACAGGTTGTTCGTTTGTAAAAGCCCTGTCGTATTTTGACAAACTTTAATAAGTCAACATGTTATTCGAGTTCAACCGGTTTAGTTCACTGTTGCTGATCTTTTTTGTACATGGCTTTGTATATGCATGGCTATTATACAGGAAATCTATAATTAATGACACCCGTTCTGATAAGTGGCTAAGCCTTTTTCTTTTCTTATGTATTTTGTACATCAGCCCATGGATGGTAGGCTTTGCGGGTTGGTATGATACACAGCCGTACAGGGATATTTTGTTTTATGTTCCTTTTCAGCACTTGTATTTTATGGGCCCAGTCATTTTCTTTTATGTACAAAGTTTGCTGAACCCCTCTTTCCGTTTCGGAAAAAAAGAATGGCTGCATTTATTGCCCGGAATATTATACCTGCTGTTTTGTGTAGTAATGGTGGTTGTTGATAAGCTGGTGTTGAAAAAACATTTTTTCCTCGCCAATGGTGCTGATCCTGATTTTGATATATGGTACCAGCTAACCGGTTTTGCTTCCATGTTATTTTATTTCTTTTTGTCGTTGCGGTATTACAATCTGTATAAAAAATTAATAGTGCAGGTAATTAGTTATGCAGATGTGGTTTTCTTTCGCTGGGTCCGGAATTTCTTAGTGGCTTTTCTTCTCATGCTTTGTGTAAAGGTTATTTTTTTTATTTTAGGAGAATTAACAGATATGAGCTATTGGGACACCTGGTGGTATTTCCTGGTCTTTGCTATTCTTTTTTATTATATCGCTATCACCGGATATGCTAATTCTATAGAAACAAAAATTGCTTTTCAACCTAGTCTTTTGCATCGTCGTTCTGCTTTATTGCTCCATTACAATCCATCCTCAATCAACGGTGCCACAGCAGCAGAGGATGCAGAGATAATAGATATTGATTCTATTCCGATAGTAGAGTCTCAACCAAATGAAGAAATAAATAGCTGGAAAGAAAAAATACTAAAATTGATGCAAACAAAGAAGGCTTATGAAGACCCGGAATTGTCATTGACGCAGGTAGCAAAGCTATTAGAAAGCAATCCTTCTCATATTTCAAAAATGGTGAACAAAGGATTTGGTGTAAACTTTAATGATTTTGTCAACCAGTTCCGGATAGAAGCCGTAAAAGAAATGCTGAGCAAGGGCGAGCATAAAAAACAAACACTGTTGGGTATTGCATTTGAATCTGGATTTAATTCAAAAGCTACGTTTAACAGGGCTTTCAAAAAAATAACCGGGCTAAGCCCTAAAGAATGGATTGAAAAAGCAGATGCCAGTTAAATACACGATACAACACTTTGGTCCGGGAGGAATGCATTTCATTTCTCTGGATGCTGCAACGGCAAAAAAATTATCAGCGAAAGGGAATAAAAGAGTTCTTTGCCGGATTAACGATACGATAGAAATCCACGCCGCACTGATGAAAACAAAAGAAGGTATGCCTTATGTAATGATCGGCAGTAAATACCTGAAAAAACTAAAACTCAAAAAGGGCAATGTTGTAAAAGCAGAAATTAAAATTGATACCAGTGAACTGCAATTTAATATTCCGGAAGAATTTGCAGCAGTGATGGATACCGACCCCAAGGCGAAAGAGATTTTTAATGGCCTGACCGACGGAAATAAACGAGGCCTGATAGCACTAGTGAATATGGTGAAATCAACGGATAAAAAAATTGAAAGGGCATTGAAGATTGCGGAAAGAATAAAATATGGAATCACTTCTCCACAAAAAATTTTAAAAAAGGAGCAACTATGAAAAAAAATATTACAGCATTATTCTTGTTAATGAGTTACGCATCAATGGCCCAGGTAGAAAAAAATGCTCAAACATCAGCTTCTAATAAACCTGTTGCAGATAGTGCATTGGGCACCTGGGTTATTGATTTGCGACCTACGCCAGGCAGTGAACCTTATCTCAAAGACTTCAAGTTTACAAAAATCGAAGGCAAACAATTTGATGGGGAGTTCTATGGCTATCCTTTCCAGGGCGGGTTCTTAAATACCGATTGGGAGAAGATTTATTTTGCCTTTACTACTGCTGACCAGAGTGGTACTTATTTTCATTCCGGGTATATAGAAGGGAATAAGGTTTTTGGCATTACATTGAATGAGAATAGAAAACTGGTATTACCATGGCGTGGCGAGAAGAAGTAATTACTTGCCGTACACTTCCAGCATATTTTTTAAATCATCTATTGTATTGATGTCTTCTGGTTTTTTGTCTTTTCTCCAGCGATTAATGCGGGGAAAACGCAACGCCACTCCTGATTTATGACGACTACTGGCGGCAATGCCTTCAAAAGCTAATTCAAACACAAGCTCTGGCTTCACGGTACGGACGGGTCCAAATTTTTCCAGCGAATTTCGTTTTACAAAATTATCAACCTGTGCAATTTCTTTATCCGTTAAACCACTGTATGCTTTGGCAAAGGATACCAATTTTTCGCCATCCTTTACAGCAAAAGTATAATCTGTATATAAGTTACTTCTGCGACCGCTTCCCTTTTGTGCATAGATCATCACTGCATCTATAACTAATGGTTCTATTTTCCATTTCCACCAATCACCTATTTTTCTACCTGTTTGGTAGGAAGAGGATTTTCTTTTAAGCATTAATCCCTCTGCCAGGTTTTCCCGGCTATTAACCCGGATGGCCGCTAATTCGTCCCATGTATCAAATGAGATAACCGGTGAAATTTGCAACGCTGGGTGGTTAATAGCAGCCGTTATTTGCTCCAATAATTTTCTTCTGTCCACCAATGGTATTTGTCGCATATCCTTTCCTTCAAACTCCAGTATATCGTAAACAAAAAAACAAACCGGTACTTCCTGCAAGATCTTCTTGGAGATATTCTTCCGCCCGATTCTTGTTTGCATTTTTGCAAAAGGTAATGGCTTTCCTTCTATAGCAGGAATTATTTCACCGTCTAATACAATGCCCTCCGGCAGGAGATCTTTTAGACTGTTGTACTCTGGAAATTTTTCTGTGACCAATTCTTCACCCCTGCTCCATGTAAATAAAGTATTACTTCGTTTTATCAATTGACCTCTGATGCCATCCCATTTCCATTCTGCCTGCCACTCATCCGTGTTACCTAATGTATCAGGTAAATCTTCTAATGGATAGGCTAGATAAAAAGGATATGGTCTTGAAGCATCTGCTTCCATATCGCTGTTGTTCATTAGTTCGTCAAAACTGATAACAGCAGGATCCCAGTTACCTGTAATGCGATGCGCCACTACCGGTTTTTCAAGATCAGTTACTTTTGCCAATGCCTGAATCAGTAGTTGTTGTGATACACCAATGCGAAAAGCTCCCGATAGTAATTTATTAAAAACAAATCTTCCGGATACAGTACCTAGTTCCTCCCAACTCTTCAACATAAAATTTTTCTTTTCTTCTTCGCTAGCTTTGGCTAATTGTATAAACGATTCGATATAATAATGCAGCGGTCTGTCAATCGTATCAGCGTTTTCTTCACCTGTTATAAGCAGGGCAATCGTTTCTGAAAGGTCACCAACTGTATGATAACATTCATCGAATAACCAAAGTGGCAGATTGCAATATTCAGCACACCAGGTTTTTATTAATGTAGAAGAAATAACCCGTTTAGGTCGGCGACCAGTAAAAAGTGCAATTACCCATACCTTATCTTTATCATTGGCTATAGCAAAGTATTCCTGTAAGGCTTTTAGCTTTTCATTTGTTTTGGTGGTAGCGCCCAACACATATATTAATTGTGCAAATAGTTTCATACTTCAATACTGGTTTCCGTTTCTTCATCATTGCCATACGCTGTTTTTACTTCGGCAGCAGCAATTCCATTTTCATTTAAGTATTTACTGAATGCTGCCTGGAAGCCATGCGTAACAAAAACTTTTTCTGCACCTGTAGCTTTTACCGCCGTAAGCAATCCATCCCAATCGGCATGGTCACTTAATACAAATCCCCGGTCAGCATTTCGTCTCCTGGCATTTCCCCTTACCTGCATCCAACCACTGCAAATAGCAAGACTATAAGGAGTAAACCGTTTCATCCACGGCGATCCATCTGCACCCGGTGGTGCAATCACTACTGCATTTTTAAAATCTGCTTTTGAACTATCGGGATTTACTCTTTTAACGACTGGCAAATTTTCACCAGCCATTAATAATGCTTCCTGTGTATTCCATATAGCACCATGCACAAAAATATTATCGGTAACAGCACTTATGGCTTGCAATACCCGTTGTGCTTTACCTAAGCTATACGCAATTATTACAGAAGCTTTATCGTCTGCTTGATTTTTAAGCACCCATTGCTGTATATCATGATAAATAACAGATTGCTTTTTCCATTTGTAAATGGGTAGGCCAAAAGTTGACTCGGTGATGAACACATTACATTTTACCGGTTCGAATGCTCCGCTTAATCCATCATCTTCTAATTTATAATCACCACTAAAAACCCAAACTTCCCCATTATGCTCTACCCTTATTTGGGATGAGCCAATAATATGGCCTGCGGGATGGAGACTGATTTTTACTCCATTCATAGATATAGATTCATTCCATTCCACCGATTGATAATTATTATCTCCCAACCTTAATTGCAGTATGGGTTTTGTTTTATGATGACATAGATA
Organism: Chitinophagaceae bacterium IBVUCB2; assembly: GCA_002127295.1. Classification (GTDB taxonomy): domain Bacteria; phylum Bacteroidota; class Bacteroidia; order Chitinophagales; family Chitinophagaceae; genus JJ008. The sequence continues at coordinate 1,914,398 of NFUV01000001.1, read as the reverse complement.
ATACTTACTTCCATGCCGGGCATGGTCGCTATGGGCATGGGTGATGATGGCCCTTTCTACCGGTTTCCAGGGGTCAATATAAAAATTTCCAGCCCGGCAATAAAGGCCGCTGTCTGTAAATTCAATTAAAGGCATACAAAGGGTGTAACAATAATGGGGCTAGAAATGTTGACGCATCCTTTATAATCAGCTCCTTGCATGATTTGCTACCCGTACCTTTTATTTAAGGCTTCTTTAAGTTGTCTCAAAACATCTTTTGCAGCGACTCCCGGTTAATGCGATTACATCTTTACGAACTAAAAAATACAATATGAAAAAGAGCATTCAACAATTTTTATTCGGTACCAGCATTGGCGATAATAAAGTAATGAATATCGGATGGCTTCTATTCCGCCTGCATGTGGGTTTAAGTATTGCCATTCATGCAGGATGGCCGAAAATGAATACTATTTCCGCTCCGGGCTGGTTTGCCGAACAAGTATCTGGTCTTGGATTCACATTTCCTTCACCTGAATTTTGGGCAGCTACTGCTTCATGGGGTGAGTTTATTGGTGGCATTCTCATTGCCATCGGTTTGTTTACCCGTTTTGCCGCAGCACAACTCGCCTTTCAATTTTTTGTGATCGCCTTTTTCTGGTATGATAATCCTGAACCAATGACAGGAATGTATTTTCAACAGCTTTTTTTCTGGTGTTATGTTTTAGTAACAGTGGGCGGAGGCGGAAAATATTCTATTGACAAATTAATAATGCAAAAGGGGAGTATGAAAATGATCGGAGCCCCTAAAATTGCAATTACAGCATTATTGATTATGGCATCAATGAACAGCTTTGGTCAGAGTCCTGCAGTAACCATCAATGATTTTACATCACTGAAAGGAAGATGGACTGGCACTTTAACTTATCTCGATTATAGTAATAATAAATCAGAAACAATAAAGGCAAATCTTGATGTTGTAATTAAAGACTCATCAATTTATGAATTAGCCATTTTTTATACTGACGAGCCAAAAAAAAGCGGTAAAGACAGTTATCGCATTCTTAAGAATGGAACTAAGATCAATGATCGGCTGGTCATTGAAAGAACAGTTGATGCGGATGGAAATATAAAGGTCGTGTTGCAGGATAAAGGAACAGATGGCAACGATTATAAACCGGCTACCTTTCACCAGGTACTGGTAATTGGTAAAAACAATTTTACCATCACCAAGCTGGTAAAGTTTGATGGTGAAGAAAAATTCTTTCAGCGAAATCAATATGTTTTCAGCAGGCAATTATAATTTAACCTGTAACAATATTATTAATGTGCTGCTTGTTTGCCGAGCTTTTTAATCTTAAACAGTTGAAACACCAGGTAGATAAGTGTACCCCACACACTTAATACAATGGTATAGGCGAGGAAAAGTAACCACAGTGGTGTGCGGAAGCGGGTAGACCATAATGTACGCTGCTCAAAAAAATTATTGTCAGTTGTAGTTTTTACTCCCCAGGCAGCTGCCTGCTGTACAAGCAGGTTGCCATATGTTTCATTGTCGTCTACTTTTACAGCAAGTATAATATTTCCTTTGTCATCCCCCGGCAAGCTGTCGTTTTTTACTGCTACCGAAACAGTACCGCTGGAGTCAGTGGTATATGTTTCTTCTTCGCCTGCTGTAAGGATACCGCCAAGACGTTGTATACCTATTTTCATTTCCACATCTGCTGCAGGCAGCCATTCAGAGCCTTCTTGTTTTTGTATCGTAATGTTGATGTTTCGTATTCCATCAGTAGTGGCCGTATCGATAGTGATTTTGGATTTTGTGATACTGTAATCACTGATAACTTCCTCATCACCTGCTTTTACAATGAATATATGTTGTGCTGATGCATCCCATGCCTGCTTTAAAGACGGGGGTAAAAAGGTTTTGGCTTTGCCATCAGCATCTGTTTTTACATCAGCAACTTTAGTAGCATCAGCTGCGCTGTCTAGGTAGATAGTGTAAGCTTTATTTTTAACCGGAGTCTGCTCTTTACCTTTTTTGATTATGGATTTCAACAATAAATATTGTATGCTGTTGTTACTACTATGGTAGCTAAGTTTTACAATTTCAGTAGCTTCCGGCTCTTCTTCTTTTACAGCGGTGCTATCATCCTGTGCGGCCGTGTATACCGTACAGAGCACACTCAGTAAAATTGTTAAGAGCAGTTTACCGCTATTTATTTTCAGTAATAGCTTTTTCATGTTCTTCTGTTATAGTTTCTTGAATAGGAATGATAGGAAACAGCCGTACAAAAAAAGTGATGATGAGTAAGGCACCGGCCAGGGAGCCCATTGCAATAGCCCACTCTTCCCAGCTTGGGAAATAATGCTTGTAACTCTCCGGTACTTCCTGCATAGGTAAAAAAGGGTGCAGCAAAGTTGGTGTTACAATAAGGTAACGCTTAAACCATGCACCTACCACTACCATAATGGCTGCTATAAACATTGGTAATGGTTTCCTTCCTTTTTTAGTGATCATTATCAATACCGGGATAACCATACCTACCAGTATGGCAAACCAGAACATGGTGGCAAATTCCCCGGCAAAAAGATTAGTAAGATGCGCCTCTTCCGGCTTTTTCATTTTAAATGCTGGCACCAGGTATTCATTCACATTAAAGTACAGGTAAAGAAAAGCAAGTAATACCACTGCTTTCCCCATTTTATCAAAATGTTTTTCAGTTATATATTTTTCTAACTTGTAATACCTGCGAAAAACATACATAGCAATAACTACAGCTCCCGATCCCACTAAAAATGCTCCTGAAACAAAATAGGCTCCGAAGTTTGTACTATCCCACCCGGGGCGATAAGTTGTGGCAAATAACCAGGAAGTAACCGTATGAATACAAAAGGCTACCGGTATTATCATTATGCTAAGAATAACAACTGATTTATTACTGATTTTCCACTGCTCTTTTGTGCCCTTCCAAAAGAAACCAAAAAAGCGGTACACCTTACTCATCCATTTGGGCCCTTTATTTTTTTGCTCATTCAATATTTTTAAATCAGGAAGTAGCGGGATGTATAACAATAGCAGGCTTATAAAAAAATAAGTACCGATAACTATCACATCCCAGGTAATGGGTGACTGCAGGCGGCCATGTGAAAACAGGTTTACTAATCTTTCTGGCCGGCCCATATCTACAATGATGATAACAGATGCACAGGCAATAGCTGACACAGCGATTATCTCCGCTATCCTGGTTAACGGTGTACTCCAATGAATGTTAGCTAATCGGAATATCGCAGTTATCAATGACCCGACAAGACTGATCGCCACAAAAAATACAAAGTTTGAAATATAAATACCCCATGATACATAATCCCGCATGTTAGTAACAACAAGGCCTTTATCAAGCTGGCGGTAATAAGCATACAATCCGATAAGACAAATAATAATTAATGCGCCAGTCCATATCATTCCCCGTTTGCCAAACTTTTGCGGCATCAATTCCCGGGTAATACGTTCGCTTTGTAAGGTTGATATATTTTCCACGGTTGTCTGTTTAATGGTGACTACCTGTTTTTTCTTCAGCAGGTTGATTTTCTAATCCGGATTCAAAAGGGAAATTCCTGTTAACAGGCGGCAGGTAATACACACTTGGTTTTGTTCCCAGATCTTCCATTAACCGGTAACCAGATTTATCTTTTATTAAATCGCTAAACCGGAATGTTTCTGCACCGTTCGTTACGGAGTCTTCATTTATATCTCCAAAAAGAAATACACCATTCGGACAAGCAGATACACAATGCGGCAGCTCACCTTTTCTTACCATATCCGGACAGAAATCGCATTTGCCAACTGTTCCTTTTATTTGCGGAACACTTGTTTCACTGGAGTAATGCTGCGACGCAACTTCTTCAGGTAGCTCTGGGGTTTCCCAATTAAAAACTCTTGTAGAGTAAGGACAGGCAGCCATACAAAAACGGCAGCCTATACAACGGTTACTATCAATCAATACAATTCCATCCTGTCTTTTAAAAGTGGCATCTACCGGGCATACTTTTACACAAGGTGGCTCATCACAATGCATACAGGTGGTAGGCTGCCAATAAGGTGCAGTATGTTCTGCATCCTGCATCTGATAAATTTTCACCCAGCTCTGTCCCGGGTGTACAAAGTGCATATGATTACAGGCACTCTGGCATTTTTTTAAATTCTTACAACGGCTTAAATCAATCACCATTACAAATTTCTTTCCTGGCATCCCCTTTCTCTCTTCACTATTGCTAAGAGTTGGCAGGTCAGGCACTGGTTTTAAAAAAGCTTTATCTACTTCTATTACCTGGCCATCAACGGAAAGAAGTTTTACTTTTTCACCACTAAGGGCCACATTCTCCTCTGGTGTAAAGGGGGTTTTGTCATCGCTGCAACCCGCAACTGCCATAGTAGCAAGCAAGCCAGTTAGTAAAAATTCTCTACGGGAGTTTTTTTCGCAGTTGCCATTACAATTACAGCTCATACTAGTTATTTAAGCAGTTAGTATTATTTTTTTATCCATTGCTGCAGCTCTTTATCGGAAACCTTTTTACCTACGGCTATCCGATTCTTATCAATTTCCACCAGACGGCCATCTTGTGTCAGCATTCTTACGGTACCCACTTCTTTCTTTTTATTAGCCCTGGTGAATATTTTTAAAGCACTAACAGATGCAAGTGCTGCGGCACCCCAAAACAGAAATTTTTTACGGGAGGAGTTGTCAGTTGGTTGTTGCATATAGTTTGTTTTAGCTTGAGTGAAAACAGGGATTTAAAAAAACCAGTGTGATTAAACACTGGTTTTTCATATGGCTATTTCTTTAATGTTCTCATGAAATTGATAATGCTCCAAATATCATCGGCATCAGATATTTTCTTTTTAAAGCTTGGCATATCATCCCGGCCTTCAGAGGTTTTATAAAATAAAGCACCATCTGTTTGTGATTGAACAACAGCTTTAGAAAAATCTCCAGGCTCTGTTTTCAATTGTGCGGCTTTTGAGCCATCACCCAGTCCCTTAGTTCCATGGCATGACTTACAATGGGTAGACCAGAGGGCTTTACCTGCTGCAATGGACTCAGGATTAGACGCAACTGGGTTTTTTTTGTTTTTTGCAGCATCAGGTACAGGCCAGGGTTTTTGTTCCAGGTTTATAAAACCTGACAGCATCCCCAAGGTTAAAAAACCAGCTATAAAAAGAATAACGGGTATTGCAAATTTCTTTTTCATCTATTGTAGTTTAAATAATTGAATTGTTTATCAGCTACAAGGTATAAGAGAAATTATACGTATTGATTGATGCTGGTCCCCTGGATTTATGATTTTAATCATGTAAAACAGCTACTCATAGAAGTAGTTATGAAGGGCAGTTTCTATATTCATCATATCAGCAATTTCGGGGGTCTTGCCATTTTTAAACAGGATCAAACCACACATGTCGTTAATTTCATTCAGGTTAGTATAAACCCGTTGCTGATTCTTTTCAAGGAAAAGAAGGAATTGTTTGTCTGATGCCTCTATTACCCGGATATGTGACCAATATTTTTTTAGTACTTGTTTAGCATTACGTTGCTGAAAGAAACAATCATGCATAGTGCTTTCAAAAATTTCCTGGTCGATTATTGCCTTTATTTTTTGTAATTGTACCGTGTCAGAATTAAAGAAAACGGCAGCTGGCCCCTCAATTATCAACGTATCAGTAAAAGAAGAAGGGGGTTTTTTATAGGGAGCAGATTTTGTCTGCTGCATAGTTTCTTTTTTCTTTGTATCACTTTGTGAGCAGGAAATAATAATAGTTGAACACAGGAATAAAAAAAGTAGTTGCTGGTACAATCTGCTGATTCCATGCAGCATGCGGTTACAATTTTTTATAATGATTAAGATAAAAACAGGAACCCCTGAGGTATGCTGCCTGGGGTTCCTATATAAGGCTACTAACAGCCATACAATTAATAGTTCCAGAGTCGTGTAATGTTAAATCCAATCAGGAACTTTCCACCATCCTTTTTTTCTCCGGTTGCGTTATCAGTATAATCAAACGGGTTGTTTGTATTATATAAATTATTTCGTTGCGGACTCAGGAAGAAATAATTTCCCAAGAATAACTGAAAGCTATGACTGCTGGTGTTAAACTCCACTCCGAACGATAGGTTAGGGTTGGGATTGTATTCGGGATGTTTGGTTATTGGCTGATCATAGTTGATCATCAAAGAAGTTACTTCGGTCAACTTATACCGGCCGGATATGGCTATGGAGAGATGAGTGTTTTTCATTGACCGGTAGATTTCCTGTCCGGTACTGTCATTCTTGGTAAAATAACCACTTACAGCGTTCTGATGTGAAATACCGGGGCTTGCTTGCAGGGAAAGCTTATCAGTTATTTTTCTGGCAATAATAAGCTGGTGAAAATAACTGAAACGATCACTGCTGTGTTTGATATTGCTGCCATCATAAATTGTTGGTTCCTTCCGGGTATCATAGGCCGCATTGGAATACCAGGTAATACTTACCGGGTATTTTTTTGGAGTCTGTGTAATGATGGAATACTTGGCACTAACATCCCAGAGCATATTACTTTTAGTAATACCAATACCCAGGTTTAGCCGGTCAATAGGAGAGTAATTCATACCTAACCGGATATTTGAAGGGGCAAAGAATCCCCAGAAATCTTCATACCCTTTATTTACTGTACCAAAGCGGTGCATAATATCCATCTCGAGTGTTTTTTTAACTGGAACCATTACTGTTTGATTATCGATGATCCAAACACTCTGGAATGTATTTTTTACAGGCTTTACTTTTTTTGGTGTTTCTGGCTCGCTGTCATTGGCTGTACTATCCTGTGCATTGGTTGTAATGGAAAGAAGGAGTGCAAGAGGTAGCAAGGCAAGCAAGTTTTTTATTATTAAAAACTTTTTCATTGTTATTCGTTTTGGATTCACTCAATTGTTTTGGGCACCTGTCCGTATCCAGTCATACACTTTTTGTCTGTCTGCTGCGGAAGGAATATATTCTTTCATATCGCTGTTTATTTTTTTGTAAAGCACACTTTCTTTTGGTAGAATAGTATTTATAAATCCTCCGTTTACCAATTGATTATAAGAAATATCCGCATTGAGATAAGGCTTGTGTGCAGCAGATACATGGCAGCCGGCAAGAGCACATTTGGTATTAAGCATAGGTTTGATATCGGCGTTATAGCTCACTGCCATTGGTGGACCATCTGGATCAACCGCGGATTCTGGAAGAATAACATCTTTGTAACAACCAAAAAGTCCAATACTTATAAGTGCTACAAATCCGGCGTATAATATTTTTCGTTTCATTGTATTGAAGTTTGATTATTACTATTTGTTATGGAAGTTCATGTTGCACTCAATATCTATTTTGTCGGCAATATTGGTACTGGTAATGCCGAAGTCGCGGCAATTAAATTGAAATCTCAATTGCAGACCAAATACATCATAAGGAGCAGCACCGCTGATAGTGGCTTTTTTGATATATTTCATTCTGCCGACAATAGCTTTGGTGGATGGTGTTGTTAGTCTTCCCTGCCAGGTAAAATTGAGGTTTACAATATAGTCTCCGGTAGTTTCATCAAATGTAATTTTAGTAGACTTTAACTGTGCAATGTTAGTAAGCGTAAGATTTTGGGTGCCGGTTACAATCGCAGTAGTTCCAAGACCAGAAACATTGCATCCCGCATCTCTTCCAGGTTCACCAGTATTGGATGTATTTATTTGTACATAACCATTGATGTAACTTTTACTGTCATTGTTTTCATAAAATGCCCAGGAAGTATCTTTCAAAGGCTGGGCAACGGTGGTATAATTAATCATTTCAGCGGGTAACACATCGTGTGTACCAAATTGATTAAAGCGGCCGGTAAGAAGACCTGAGGCGCCTACATACGAGGTAGACCACAATACACTGGAGTGTGATTTATCTAGTTTCCACTCATTTACATTTCCAACAGTCATATTACCGGGAAGAAATACATCTGTACCCCGGGTATATTTAATACTATTGGAAGCTGCGGGAGGTGGTAGTTCATTATCATGTGTGCAACTTACAAAGTAGCCGTAGCTGGTTGCCAATACAAGTATAACAAGTAAGGTTTTGTTATTAAGCAGTTTCATAAAAAATATTTAGAACATGAATAATTAAATAAAAGAGCAATCATAAAGCTAAAACTGAACAGGTAGTGTTGATATGACATTTGTCAAAGCAGCAAATGATATATGTCATTAAAAGTGAAAGTGTATGTAAATAAGTTAGATAAAACTATCTGGCAAAGCGTCTTAGCTCTTTTAATAAATTAATTATTCGTTTTGATTTTGTCGGCAGATGTAATACGGCCATATAATATATAAAAGACAAAAACAGAAAGGAGGGTAACAACATTGAGTATAAGACTGTCGGTATATACTTTCATGTTATTTCGTATAATATCTGTATTTCCTCCGGAAAGATCTTTTATAAAAAGAAAGAAAAAGACCATACTATGAAGAAGACTCCAGTAAGGATTTCTGCGGAAGTGGGGGATCCAGAATATGATTGCTGAAAGACCCCATATCCTGCTCCAATGCCCATTAAAAAAAGCCTGGATTTCATTGGCAGAAAACCCGGGATATAGGTTGCTGATCTGCAAACCTGCAAACAATGTTCCTATAAGTGCATAGGCAACCGGAAGAGATTTAATAAGTAATGAAACCGGTGCAGACGGTTTTCTTTGCTTCTTTCCGGTAAGCACAAGTACGAATGCAAACATCAAGGGGAACCCTGCAAAAAATGCCAACGCTTCCAGTTGCTCTATAAATGTAAAAAAGGAATTGTCCATATTATTTCCAGCGTAAATTAAATGAAGGTGCCGGAGTGTAATATGATTAGCATCAGCACAGGTCTATGATTAATAACAGAAAAACCTGTTTGTAGTGGAGCTGCCTCTCAAGCCTTTTATAAATTATGAGGCTGCTTATTTGTAGTTAGTTTACTTCACTTCTTCAAACACACCAGTCTGTTTATTCTTTCTTACATTATCCCAATTAAAATAGCGACCATTCATGGCTACGTAAACTCCAGCAGGTAGTGTTTGTACAAATGCTAAAGCACTGCCGAGATTAAATAAACCATCAGAGCTACCAAACTTAATAGGTATCATCGCACCGGTCAGTACAACTGTTTTATTTTTTACTTTTTCAGCCAGCACTTTTGCAGTTTCGGCCATTGTATCAGTACCGTGAGTAATGACGATCTGGTTTTCATCTGCATTGTTGCATTGATACACGATAAGTTCTCTGTCCTCATCCGTCATTTCCAAACTATCAACCATCATCAATGTTCGTATTTCAACAGCAGCTTTGTTACGACCCATTTCCAACAGATCGGACATATGTGTGTCTTTAAAAAATAATTGACCATTTAATTCATTGTACTCTTTATCAAAAGTGCCGCCGGTAATAAAAATGCGGATAGCCATATGCCTGGTTTTGTTTAGGCGTTGAAGGTAAACATTCAATTCTTGGTTGCAGAAGGGTTGAAATTGACTGGATTTAATAAAAAGGAACTGTGGGTAGAAAAAATAAAAAAAGAAGGAGAGAAAAGCGGAGGATATTAATAAATTGTTATTTTAGCAGGCCTTTATACAAAAAAAGGTCCTTCCGTAGAAACGGACTGACCTCTAACGATTGCTTGCCATATGAAATTCTTAAAGAGTAGTTCTTGATTGCTGAACTCTTGTACCAATTATCAGCTTTTGAAGATTATTGGCTTTAACTTTGACCTCTGACGCTTGCCTTCAACGATTGTTTGCCGTATGATTTAATCTTCTGAAACAAAAGTAGGTAGCGGCACCTTGTCCTTCAAATCAAATACGGCATCATTTCAGCATGCCTAAGCAGATGGGTAAAGTGCCAAACCCTTACTGGCAAAGACTTTCAGCAAAAACTCTTTATGATGCCCAACCGTCCGACAGACATATTATTTCAACTAATAAAATCGCTGGAAAAGGCAGAAAAGCGCCACTTTAAGCTTTATATAAAGCGCAGTTCGGGTAAAGAAGAACTCAAAATCGTACGTCTTTTTGATGCCCTTGACAAGTTGAAGGAATACGATGAGAAATTGCTACTAAAAAAACTAACAGGTGTTACTAAACCGCAGTTAGCAAATCTCAAAACCCATTTATACAAACAGATATTAGCCAGTCTTCGCTTACTAAAAAGTGCTGATAGTCTCGACCTGCAATTGAATGAGCAGTTCGATTATGCACACATACTTTATAAGAAAGGATTGTTTCATCAAAGCCTTCGCATTTTAGAAAGAACAAAAGAGATCGCTAAAGCAAATCAGAAATTTAATTTTTTGCCACAAGCTATTGCGTTAGAAAAAAGAATTGAGAACCTGCACATCACCAGGAGTATGCAGGACAGGGCGGAAATACTTTCTGCAGAAGCGAATGAAGTAAGTCGTCATATTGAAATGGTAGCACGGCTTTCAAATCTTGCCTTAAAATTATACAGCTGGTATGTTGAACATGGCCATGCAAGAAATGAAGAAGATGAAAAAGATGTGCGCCAGTTCATGAAAGATAACTTGACCAAGGAAGTGATCGGGCAAACTGGTTTTTACGAAAGATTATACCTGTACCAGAGTTACACATGGTATGCATTCATCCGCCAGGATTTTTTACAATACTATCGCTACACAAAAAAATGGGTTGATCTGTTTACTGAACAACCATTAATGGTGAGAGTAGAAACAGGCCACTATATCAAAGGCATACATAATTTACTGAATGCTCATTTTGATTTGCGTAACTACCGGGAGTTTGAAAAAACATTGAAGAAATTTGAAAAAGTAGCGCAACTGGCCAGGGTAAAAGACCACGACAACTTCCGCACCCTTGCCTTTATTTATATCAGTACAGCCCGCATCAACCAACATTTTATGTTGGGTACTTTTAAACAGGGGCTTTCACTTATACCGGGTATCGAAGAAAAACTGGAAGAGTTTTATCTCTTTATCGATAGTCACCGCATATTGGTATTGAATTATAAATTCGCCATGCTTTGCTTTGGCAGCGGCGATTATAATCGCAGTATTGATTACCTGCAAAAGATCATCAACGATAAAACAAATCTGCGCTACGATCTGCAATGCTATGCAAGAGTGCTGCATTTAATGGCACATTATGAATTAGGAAATGATATGCTGATGGAATCCCTCAGTAAATCCGTTTATCGGTTTATGGCGAAGATGAAAAACCTTACTACAGTTGAAGAAGCAATGTTCAAGTTTTTACGCAACTCTATCCCATTATCGCCCCGGCAATTAAAACCAGAGTTTGAAAAGCTCCTCCACACTATTAAGCATTTGGAAAAAAGCCGTTTTGAAACCCGGGCCTTTGCCTATCTCGATATTATTTCCTGGGTAGAAAGCAAAGTGTATGATAAACCAATGGGAACAGTGATACATGAGAAGTATTTGCAGAGTAAACGGAAGAAATAAGAATACTTCGGCTCCTGATTCTTTTTATTTAAATTTCAGGATGAAAATTTTTTTCCTGTTTTTTTTGTTTGTGGCTTTTACAGCTTCCGCACAAATCTCCCCCACCAACATTACTATTGCACGGGATAGTTTTGGCATTCCACATGTATTTGCAAAAACTGACCCGGAAGTTGCTTATGGAATCGCATGGGCACATGCCGAGGATGATTTTGAAACACTGCAATTGGTAGTGCTGAGTGGCAAAGCTAAATTGGGAACGGGCCTTGGTAAAAAAGGTGCCGAAGGAGATTATGTTATCAACCTGCTACGAATAAGAAAAACTGTAGAAGAACAATGGAATACATTAAGCCCCGATTTTGTAGAATTAATAAAAGGATATGTTGCGGGTTTGAACGCTTATGCAAAAGCTCATCCCGAAGAAGTGAAATACAAAAAAGCTTTTCCTTTCACAGAGAAAGATTACCTCACAGCAGTTGTTTTTTCCATCAGTCTTTTTTGTGGCGTAGATAATGCACTGCCAGAAATACTAGGTGGTAAAATAGCAACCATTCCGGGTTTTAACACAGCAGGGTCCAATGCATTTGCTATGAACTCAGGTAAAACAACAACAGGAGAAAGCTTTTTAGCCATCAATGCACATCAACCCAACACAGGCCCTGTTGCTTTTTATGAAGCACATCTGCAAAGTGAACAAGGGTGGAATATGCTTGGCGGTTTATTTCCCGGTGGTTGTTTGATCTTTCATGGTACCAATGAAAATTTGGGTTGGGCACATACAGTAAACTACCAGGATAAAATTGACATCTTTCAATTAGAAATAAATCCGGCTAATAAAAACCAATACAAGTTTGACGGAGAATGGATAAGCCTGGAAGAAGATAAAGCCAAACTAAAAGTAAAAGGCATCCCCATTACAATCGGTAAGAAAATATGGTGGAGTAAATATGGACCTACAGTAAAAACAGCCAAAGGTGTTTTTGCATTAAGGGTTCCTGCTATTATGGATATAAAAGCATTAGAACAATGGTACCGGATGAACAAGGCAAAGAACTTTACTGAATTTTACAAAGCACTTAGTATGACGAGTCTGCCAATGTTCAACATTATGTATGCTGATAAATATGATACAATCTTCTATGTAAGCAATGGAAAAATGCCAAGAAGAAATCCTGATCCAAAGTATAACTGGAAAAGTACATTGCCCGGTAATACATCAGCAACATTATGGACGGAATTCAAACCAATAACTGAATTGCCACAATATATAAATCCTTTATCCGGTTATTTATTCAACACCAACCATTCTCCATTTTTAGCTACGGATGCAAAAAATAATTTAAACGGGAACAAGTTTGATAAGAACGATGGCTATGAAACTTACCATAATAACCGTAGCCAGCGGGTAACAGAGTTAATTAATAGCGATAAAGTTGATTACACTACATTCAAGCGAATAAAATTTGATCAGCAATTACCCAGGCAATTAAAATACACTTATGGTATCGATAGCATGTTTAACCTGAATATAAATGATTATCCATCATTGAAAGAAGTGATTAGTAATTTTCAGAACTGGGATAAAAAATCGATTGCCTCCAGTAAAGGAGCTGCTGTCTTCTTGCTTACTTACTATTATCTCGCTGATAAATTGAAAGGAGTTGGTACCAGGCAAATTTCTAAAACAGAAGCCATAGAAACGTTTCAATATGTGAATGATTATATGCTGCAGCATTTTGGTAAAACAGATCTGGTGCTGGGGGATATACAAAAATTAGTTCGTGGCGATGATGTCCGTCCCGCCTGGGGTTTCCCGGATGTGTTAACACCTTCTTTTTCGGAGCCATATAAAAATGGAATGCGCAAAGTAACAGGTGGGGATGCTTATATCTGTTTTGTTCGTTATCCCAAAAATGGGGGATTGCCACAAATTGAAACGGTAAATACATTCGGAGCCTCTATGCATCCTGACTCACCGCATTTTAAAGACCAGATGGAAATGTTTCAACAACAGCAAACAAAAAAGATGACATTGGACAAGCAGGAAGTATTGAAATCTGCAAAAAAAGTGTATCACCCTGGTCTCTAAACTAAGTGTTGAAGGGTATATATACAACTATACGATTAGGTAATTTCAACCACAAACAATCACCGCATGAAACAATTAACTCTGCTTCTATCTTGTATTATATTTCTATCAATAAGTTCAGTAGCGCAGGATAGAAGTAATTTTACCATCAGCACCACTGGTAACAGCAATTTGAAAATCATTTATGCAGGGAAAAAATATAGCCTGCAGGATAGGAGCCAGACTTTTCAAAATCAAAACCCCGGAACATATTCATTGGTCATTTATCAATGGCAAAACAGGCAAGCAGGAGCCGAGTATGTAAAAGTATCCGATGGCAACATAAAACTCACCAATCAAAAACATCTTGAACTAACTGTAATGCGATTTGGAAAAACAGCCTGGGATGAAAGCGATATTGCCCGGAATGATTGGAATGAAAATTATACTAATCCAAGACCAAATAATGAACAGGGAGGCGTTTATAAAAACAACAACAATGGATACAATCAGCAACCCGCCGACGCTACGCAATATGCAAATGTGAAAAAAGCATTATCGGGTGAATATAATGAGGAGGAGAGATTGAATTTGGCCAAAGTAGTATTAAAAAATAACTGGTTTACAACTGTACAACTAAAAGAATTGGCTCAAACCTTTTATAACGAGGACAAAAAACTCCGGTTCACAAAATTAGCATACGATTTTTGCTCAGATAAAGGAAACTATTTCACCATAGCCGAAATTTTTTATAATTCAGGTTATAAAAAGGAATTGATTGATTATCTCGGTTCTAAATAACGTTTCGGTAAAGTTGAAATAGTAAAATTTTTCTTTTCTGCCCCCTTCGTAACTTGCGGCTATGATTGATTATTTGCAGGGGTTAAACGACCGTCAGCGGGAAGCAGTTTTACATAAAGATGGCCCGATAATGATTGTGGCCGGAGCAGGCAGCGGAAAAACCAAAGTACTTACTACAAGGGTAATTCATTTAATGGCGAACGGGGTTGATGCGTTCAATATACTGGCATTGACGTTTACTAACAAGGCTGCCAAAGAGATGAAGGAAAGGGTGGAAAAGATATTAGGCAATGGCGAAGCCCGCAATTTATATATCGGCACTTTTCACTCGGTATTTGCAAGAATACTCCGCTTTGAGGCAGACAGGATCGGCTATCCAAAAAGTTTCACTATTTACGATACGGATGATGCAAAAAGTGTAGTGAAGACCGTCATCAACGAAATGGATCTGGATGACAAACATTACAAACCCAATATTGTTTACAATAGAATTTCTGCCGCCAAAAACGCATTGGTCGGCCCGGCAGAATATAAAAACGATTATGGCTTACAACAGGAAGATATGCGGAGCAATCGTCCTGCTATCGGCCAGATATATGAAGCGTACGCCAAACGTTGTTTCAAAAATGGCGCAATGGATTTTGACGATCTGTTGCTGAAATTTTATGAGCTGCTAAAAAATGTTCCGGAGGCCCTCTCTAAATACCAGCATAAATTCAAATATATTTTAATTGACGAGTACCAGGATACCAACCCCTCGCAGTATGAAATAATAAAACTATTGGGTGCTATGCATGAGAATGTATGTGTCGTGGGTGATGATGCACAAAGTATTTATAGTTTCCGTGGCGCTACCATTGAAAACATCCTGCAGTTTCAAAAAGATTATGATGAAGTAAAGATTGTAAAGCTGGAACAGAATTATCGCAGCACTAAAAATATTATAAACGTAGCCAACGAAGTAATTAAGAATAATAAAGGCCAGATCGAAAAAGTATTGTTCACCGATAATAGTGAAGGAGAAAAGATTAAGCTGGTCCGAACGATGACAGACAATGACGAGGGTAAATTTGTTGCTGATAGTATACAGGAACAAAAACTCCGCAATCATTACAGCAATAAGGATTTTGCAATCCTTTACCGGACTAATGCACAAAGCCGTGCTTTTGAAGAAGCGCTGCGCAGAATGGGTCTTGCCTATACTATTTACGGTGGCACCAGCTTTTACCAGCGAAAGGAAATAAAAGATATTGTTGCCTATCTCCGCATCATAGTAAATCCACAGGATGAGGAAGCGTTAAAACGTATCATCAATTACCCGGCAAGAGGAATCGGAAAAACTACGATTGACAAATTGGTGTTATCGGCCAATGAAAATAATATCAGCATGTGGCAGGTGCTGGAAAAAGCAAATGAATTTGGTTTCCGGGCCGGAACATTTACAGCATTACAGGATTTTGTAACGATGATAAAAAGTTTTGCCAGCATGCTTACCAGGCAAAACGCCTATGAAGTAGCGGTGCATGTAGGTAAGCAAACAAGCTTGGTAAAAGAATTATTTAACGATAAAAGTACTGAAGGGGTGGCCAGGTATGAGAACATACAAGAATTGCTCAACTCAATTAAAGAGTGGACAGAAAGCCCCGACAATGAAGATGGTGAATTGGTAGATAAAAGCCTTGCATCTTATCTGCAGCAAATTACCTTGCTGACGGATGCAGACGATAAAGACCCTGATGCTGACACCATTAAATTAATGACAATTCATGCGGCCAAAGGATTGGAGTTTAGTTGTGTGTTTGCAGCCGGACTTGAAGAAATGCTTTTTCCCAATGCAATGGCGATTAATACAAGAGAAGAACTGGAAGAAGAAAGAAGATTGTTTTACGTAGTAATAACAAGAGCCAAGCAGCGGCTTTGGATTACGTATGCCAATACCCGTTATCGGTTTGGCCAGTTAGTACAAAATGAACCCAGCCGGTTTATAGAAGAAGTACCGGAGCAATTTATGGATAGAAGTTTTGCAGGAGGAGGCGCAAAGAATCAGATCGGTGGCAGCAACTGGGGTAAACAATCTGCATTTGACAGAATGCGGTCAAAGAATGTGGATGATGGAGAATCGGGAACAGTAACAAAGCAATCAGGTACTTATTATAACTCAGGTCCGGCAGCTGCTAAATCAACACCATCTTACTTACCACCGAAAGGTGTACCTGCAAAAGTAAAAGAGCATGTGCCTTCAGTGGACTTTGTTGCCAGCGACACTTCCGGATTAAAAGAAGGCCAAAAAGTAGAGCACCAAAAATTTGGCTTTGGCGAAGTTCTAAAAATGGAAGGGGCTGCACATAATCCTATTGCTACGGTTAAGTTTGAACATAATGGCGAGAAGAAAATTATGCTGAACTATGCGAAGCTGCGGATATTGGAGTAAGGTTATTTTATTACAACAGCCTCTGCATCGAATGAATAAAATGCAAGACCTTCCAGAATAAATTACAGCTTTACTGCCAGTTTATTTAATGGTATATATAATTAGATGTATTATTCCCGATTCACTTCTTGACGGACTATTTTTCTTACAATCCAAGTAACATTTTCTATAAGCACTTTTACATAAATCTGAATTGCCGCAGGCAATAATATACCAAGGCAGATAACACCACAATCCAGAAACGGGTCGCCTGTGGAACCTCCTGGATAAAATAGTATATCACCTGCCTTCGTAACAATAGTTAGAGAGTACTATTGTGCTTTTTGAACCGGCATATCAGAGCATTTTATTTGCCAGCACTTTATGATAGTCCCATCTGTTTTAGTTATACAAACTTTACATAAAATAGGCTCAAACTTTAATGTACCTTTTGCGCTGGCTGCCGCAGCTCCTTCATATGTCACTATTAAATGTTCGCCATTTTTATCAAGTGCCTCGATGGCTGCTACTTTACTTTTTTTATAAGTTATGCTCACCCGCAGGCCTGAATTATCTGTAAACGCTAACACCTTTCCATTCGCCTTCCTCTTGTTTTCAATAGCATCAGATAAATTTTCAGAAGCCTGTGAGTAAATATTGACGGTAGTTAAAAAACAAATCATCAAGAAAATGTAATGTTTCATAATATAGTTTTAGAGGTTAATGTTTTTGGATCGGGTCACCATTTCTAACAAATTCTGCTTTATCAAAACCGCAGGGCCTCGAGTTGTTCTGATAAGAACATGGCCGATAATTCTGACAGCATAAATCAAAAAATATTTTTTAGTTCTTTAATAGTATATCACCTGCTGCAGTTACAATAGTTTGGTTGCAGGTATTTGAAGTAGTGGGTGCGCCAGGGTTTAATTTTACGCTAAAGGCAATGGCTCTTCTCAGCGAAAACCATGCACCTATTGTAAGCGGTGTTGCGGCAACGGGTGCCACAAATACACCTATGCCAATACTTACCAGGTCAAAACCAGTTGTTCTGATAAAATTCTGCACTTCACCAACGCCATCGGTACTCACTACTACATTTTGAGTTTCTATATTAATTACCCCATCATTACACCTGAAGTCTAACTCAAATTTTATGTCAGCCTCGGGGTTAGATCCTGTGATATCTCTTTCTAAATCCAAATCAACACTAAGTGTGTGATTGTTCTTGTATTTTACTTCTACGGCAGCGCCAAATAAGGTATTGTTTTCAAGAGTTCCCCCATGGCTCCCCCATTTTAATTTTGATCCATCCTGCACCATCTGATTGCCGATACAAGCCTCAATTAAACTTACTATCCACTCTTTATTTATTTTTTTAACAGGCCGCCACATATTTGCTCTCGCACCGTTATAATTCCAATAAGCATGACTACGTAAACTATTATATGTAATAGTTAAATTTTCTGCCACCTGATTATTATTGTTATCAAAACAAGTTCCGGCACTTGTAACAATTGATGTAGCATAAATTGGTGTACTTGAGTTATTAATAATTAGTTCAATTTTTTTGAAACATGGGCCGTCGTCGCCTTTTACGCCAAATTTTAGAAACTGTATATCTTTTAGCTTCTTAATGTCTGCATCCACAACATCATACGTTACTGTTTTTCTTGGTTGAAAATTATCAATCCCCTTAGCTAGGTAAAACCGATGCTCTTCTTTATTCAGCTCAACCCATACCGCATCGTCAGTTCCATTATTATCAGATGTTGTGATTCGCAACTGGATGCGATATACAGGCATTTCTTCAAATGCTGGTTTAACTAAATCTGGGGACATATCCCTGGAAATACGATGATCAACGACTCTTTCATCACCATTGTCAAGTTGCTCCGCATTGTCGTCACGACGGTCTGTTACTTTCGGTCTGCTTGGTAAGGATTGGCCCGGTTTAATACAGTGCAATGAATCCGGATGGTACTCTTTGTTAGCCCTTGGTCTCTCCCAATGACCATTTGCCCATACATAACAAGTCTTATTTTGTGCTTGAATAAAGCTAATAAACATGAATTGAGCAATGGAAAAAAACACAATTGTTTTAATTGTTTTATTCATACCTCGTGTTTTAATAAAATGATTTAAAATCTAAATTATTTTTATCCGAATAAAAGCCAAATGCTGGAAAAAGAATATATAGCTACTACTATTAATTTGCCTTTTTTGCAGGAAGGATATCACTTGGATTGGTGTACATTTTTTCAAGCCATTGTTCCATTAGGTAACACTAAACAATCTTCACAAGTAGTTGGTGTTATTCCTAGCTGGGTCGATTTTACTTTTCTACCATCTTCTCCCATACCCTACCATTCTGTAAGCTTGCCGTTTTTATAGGTAGCATAAACTTTAGAATTAGCATTTGTTTCATAAACCATCTCTGTTCCGTTTGTGATCTTTTTTTTATTGATTTGGTCAGTAATATCTATTCGGTTAGGGCTGGTGGTTACTGGTGACGGTTGTGTTTTTGGAATCTAATGCCATTTTATGTCAGCACTATTAGCACCCGCCGGACTATTTGCAAAAAGAGTCTTGGATTCAATAGAGTATAAAAAGCAACACTCAGGTTCAAAGCATTCTATTTTACGATTGGTAAAAGTTATCCCGCAGTTTGTTCGTAGTGTTTATATTATTAGTTTTTATTTTTTGGACATGAAACAACGCTGTTTTACTTAACAACGCTACTAGTAAGAATAATTTTTGCATAGAAGATGTATTAATTTGATTTTGTTGGTAAGACAACTTTCTTCCATGTAAGTTTTTCTGGTGATTTTTCAGCAGCCTGCATAGTTAGTCCGGAAAAATCATCTATTGTTATAAGCAATCCACAGCAGGTATCTCCTCCACAGCTTAAAGCGTCACCCAAAGTTGCAAGTCTACATGAACCTGATCCACTACCACAATCACACCTAAATGCTCCTTTAATTCCATTTCCATTGCTGGAAAGAACGAAGACCATTTTCCTATCAGATGAGTACACTGCCTTATAGCCACTTTTTACAGTTACCTTACCATTTACAAATTCGGTTCCCTTTGGTAGCTTAGAAGTAGTATCGCCCTTTCCCAGTACTCTATATTTTATACCGGTTACATTTGTTCGTACAATCTGCTCATTGTTTTTTTTAAAAGGGGGCTCAGTACAAGTTCCATTATCTGTACATATGTATTCTTTACAATTCTTCGTAAGCTCCTTATCCTCACAATAGATACATACATTTAAGTTGACACCTCCACTTTTACAATCTCCCTTTTTAAAAAGAGCTTTTCCTCCTGGGCCTTTGGGTGCTTGAGCATGTAATAGCTGGCTTACAATTAGGGCAATGCTAAGTAGTAGTTGAATTTTCATTATTTAAGATTTAATAATTAAACATACATCTGCCGTTATTACTAATCAATCACCCATTGGGGTATTTTAAAAAATAAGTGGCAACTATACTTTTATAGTAACATTCCGTTCTCAATTATTCTCCACTCTTATCTTACTTTTGATCGTTTTGTACGGCTTAGTGCAGAAACAAGTGTTACCAATACAAACTTTGTTATACTTGCACTCACCGGCAGCAAACATTCCTTCACATTCTTTTAATCCTTTGCAACTACACTGTGAAATAGCACACCAAAATGGAACTGATTTGTCATCGCTGAAAAAGGCAGCACCTCTTACTATGCCACTGGTATCTGAAAGCAAAAATCCCCGCACCACATTGCTTTTGTAATCTATGTACATGAACTTTCCTGGGGCAAGATGAAATACATTCCAACCTTCTTTAAAATATTTTTCGTCTACCGATTTTACGGTATCAACACCGATAATTTTTTCCATTACCAGGCTATCTGGGATCTTGTTACTAACCCGGTGTATGTTTTTTACTTGCGCAGCAAGGTTCTGTGTTGCCAAAAGCAGACAAATCAAAATTGCTGTTGTAATTTTCATGATAGTTGGTTGAATGGTATCAAATTGTTGAAGCAAGCACAAAACATTAATCATCCTACAACTACTCCATTATAGGTATAATCGATTTCTTAATTTGGTATACAGGCTATGTTGTTATGCAAGTTTCTTTCGGTTCCAGCAAATAGCATTTCGATGAGTAAAGCAGTTGTTGCATCCACAGCCTGCATTGCTTTTCTACCGTAAAGTACAATGCTAGTTCCGGGCTTTATGATATAGGCTAGATTTGGATTTTGGGGTCTGGCAACAGCATTGTCTCCGGTGGTATCCTGGCAAGAAACTACTCTACGGTACTGTAAGGTTACCGGCTTATCTAAGTCTATTACAGCATCAGTATTACCAATGTTTTTTAAAATAGCATCATATGTATACTCTTTATACTGCTTTCCTGCAACATCTGTTTTAATTTCTCTGACAACATTGCTAACGGATAACTGCAAGTCCACAAAACGTTCCGCTTGTTTTACAGGAAGGTCGCCGATTGGCTTGCTCACACCTTCACCTTTTTTTCTAGGAAAGCCATGTTTGTAAATGGATTTATTGTTTTCGTAGTTACTTTCCAGATTGGGGTGTATACTATGGATTTCTATTACACAATAGGGATTGTTTTGCAGATTTTCTAGTTCGTTAAAACTTAGAAAAAACTCGTCATTTAGCAACCTAACTTTTCCGGGTTCCAGGATAAATGATACGGGTATTGCCCTGCCCCCAGATACTTGGTCGTTACCAATAATGTCATCAGTAGAAAGCGAAGTTCGAATGTCAAAAGTGCCGTTAATGTTACAAGGGGCATTACCAATATTAGTCAGCTCTACTTTAAAAAAAATTTTCCCATACTCGTTTGCTAATCTGAATTGCGTTGCTTTTACCACTAAATCAGGCTTAGCTTGTTTAGCGTCTTGTTTTTTGACTGGTGCTGACAAGGTTAGTATTAATACAGCAGATACAAAGTAAGATTTCATATATAAGGTTTGCTTACAAATTGCTATATATCTAAGGCAAAAACAATCACCCGTTGGGTGATTTTACTTCACCGCCGCACAATTTATTTTTCTGTTATACCTCATCTTTCATATAGGCTATATGGAGCATGCCTTTAAAATATCTGCAGCGGGGAATGCCAAAATCATTTTTTGAAACCAAAGCGAAATATCTGCGACGAATGCCGTTGAAATAAATAATAAGAAATGATAGTTTAAGAGGGAATGATAAAAATTAATTCCTGCTCTTAGTTGCCACCTGCTTAGGACGTGGAATAAAGTCACATTCAACTTCGTAACAAATTCTGTCACTTGGCCCCCCATTCGATATACAAAAATAGCATCGACCCGAATTAGCTACTGGATATGTAGCATCAATTTTATTTCCGTCCATATCAATTGCATAATACTCACTCACTTTGTTTTTTTTGAACGAAGCATATACTTTATACTTTCCTTCTTCGGTATGTATCAGCACCGGACCATTCGCTTTTCTACCGGCTTCTACTTTTGAATTAAGGTTTGTTTTTGGTGACTGTGCGTTTGCGCCAACGCAAAAAAGAAAAGCAACAACGGCTGTCAAAATAATCTGTTTCATAATTTTTGATTTAATAGCTGCCTACTCTATTTCAGGTTTTCGGCAATCCCTTATCAAACCTATTAATAGCAACATCAGAAAACAATCACCCGTCGGGTGATTTTTAATTGAGATAAAAGTTAGAGCCGCTTGCCCCGGCATCTTTTTTTATGAAAGCCGTGATAGCTATAACAGGGCGAAGGAGGTTCTTCCAATGCAGGGCCATCTTCTCCTGGTAGAGAGTTTCGTATGGATACCACCGAAGGGCTATACCCTTCCTGGGCGTACCTGAAAACAAACCGTAAAGAATCTACTCCGCCTTGTCGCAAATATTGTACTACAGAGTAAGACCTGTCCCAGGAAGTTTGCTGGCAGGTTAAACAACTGTTTCCATACCCTGTAACCACTATTCTGCAATCAGGATTCCTGTTCAGTTCCATGGCTATATGGTATAATTTCTTCTTAGCAGCCCAATTCAGGAAAACAGATTTCCTGGAAAAACGTACACTATCTTCTTTAATCACATTGCTACAAGAAGGGGATTGCGTAAAGGCAGCGGTACAAAACAACATAACGGATATGAAAAATAGTATTGCTTTCACCGGGGACTAAAAATTTAATGCCATTATTACTTTTTAACCTGAATCGTTTTCAATGCCGCCAGTATGTCTTTGGCCGTTTGTTCCTGATGAGAGAAATAGGTGGCTTCAACAAATTCCATAAAGCTAGCATCACCAAAAGAAAGATCTAGTTGAATGCCCGTACTACCTTGCTGATAAGTTTTTATCTCTCCTTTATAGCCATTGATGGTGATTGGCTGCTGGTTAGTCAGTGAGCCCATCGTTTCCTCCGCCGGCATATTCGCTGCATACCGCATTTTTTTAAACTCATTATATTTTATTACACTACCATCTTTCTCTTTATAAAAACCCATCGCTGTTTCATTCCATACAAAGCCTTTGGGTAGTTGTATGTAAATAGCAGTGCCGGGAAAATTGCTCAGCTTGGCCGTATCCTTTTCATTTGCCGCAATAGTATCTGCACCGGATTGTTTTTCCGCCTTGCTGTTTTTACAGGCCAGGGTAATTAATGCAAGCAGAAAAGTGTAAAAAAGAATTTTCATAGTATAAATATCTATTTTTTTACCAGCACCGTTTTCAAAGCTTCGTACATGGCTGTAGCGGTGGCCGCATCTTTTTCTTCATAGTTGGCAATTATCATTTCATCAGCATAGCCATCTGTAAAAGACATGAAGTATTGTGAGTATCCGGCTGTTTTACAGCGGTAAATAGTTGCTGTATGGCCGTTAACAGTTATAGGTTCTTCCTTCCAACTTCCGGGAAAATTTTTATCCGCCTCCGATTTAAAATCAGAAAATAGTTTTTCCTTGGTATAACCGCTGATTATATTCATTTGAGCAAAATGGGCTGTACCATCAGTTTCTGATAAAGTAGCGGAAGTTTCATCTACCGCAAACCCGGGCGGGGGAATGATGTATAAACTACTATTCGGAATTTTTACATGCTTATCTGTTATTACTGATGCTGGTCGCTTTTCAATACCAGTTTCTTTTTGCTCGTCTGTCTGTGCTTTTGTTTTGCTATCAGTGCAGGACGAAATGATAAGGGTGCAGGCTAGGCATATAGCCAAGGTTGTTATTTTTTTCATATACAAGTTTTGTAGAAATATCGATTCTGCTTTTTAAAAACTGTGCAACTCATCCTTGCTCTCACTATTAGTAATCGACAAGGGTTATTTTTTTCTGCTCAGCTCATAAACCACATTACTCCCATCATCATTTGCCGGAAAAATTTTTGCATTAATATAATCGTCCATTCCTTGTAAAGAAAACAGGCTTTCGCCGATGGATGGCATCCAGGCTTCTGACCAATCAACCCCTTTCATTTCAATGGCAGATAGTTCTGTTTTGCCATCTTTGTCCTTCGCCATTTGCCAAGTGCCTTCCAATTTTTCACCGCTCTGCAGAATGGTTACTTTGCCATCATCTGTAAAAGTGTAGATGGTGCCGCTGAGACCTGCTTTCAGTAGAGAGTCTGCTATTATTTCTCTTTGGCTTAAGTATTTGCTGTCATTATCTGCCCGGCTGATATAGGCACTGGTAACCGTCCAGCTACCGGTCATTTTATTTTTTTCAGGAGAATTGCTGTTACTGCAACCATTAGCTATAAAAATGATAAGCAGTAAAAGGGAGGTACTTTTTCGCATGGGATTGTTTGTTGATTTGACGAATACACAACAAACATCTTTATTAGGGAATGCGGAAACAATACCTCAGTGGGTGATTTTTCGACTATTTCAGTGACTCGAAGCTATGCATATTTCTATAGTCCCAGTAAGAACTTACATTTACGATTTTCCACTCACTATTGATTTTTTCTATTATCCGGCAGTCTTTACTGAAAGTGAATCTTTTTTCATCCGGATCGCTATTATACTGATCCCACATCAGGTAGGCTAGTTGTGGAGAGAAGAATTTCCATACCATATTCTTGCGAATCACTGTAGGATGACTACTGGAAATTTTTTGCTTACTTTGTTCTTGCCCCATATTTTTTTTCTTTGGCTGATTTTCAGGATTAGTCAAGTAGGATTTTATTCTTTTATCTATTTCTTTCCAGCCGCTTTTTGTATCTACCGTGCCATCGCTATTGTTCCAGGCCTGGAATGAATAATCCGTTTGTGCAAAACATTGTTTCCAGCATTCATAATCTCTTTTAAAGAAGCAATCGGTTTCTTTTTCTATCACACTCATAATTGCAGCTTGCTCTTTCTTTTCATCAAAACTGGGCGCAACGGTATTGCCTGTTGCTTCTTGCTCCCTTTTGGAAATGCAACCATACAACAAAAAAGGAATTACAAGAATAGTGAGTAGTCGCATAAATGATTGTGTTAATAAATTAGCAGATACCCTGCTGCACCGCTTTCATTACAGCTTCAGTGCGGTTAGCAACGTGTAATTTCTTATAGATATGCTTTACATGTGTACGAACAGTTTCGACACTGATAAAAAGTTTGGGAGCAATGTTTTTAAGTGGTTGCCCTTCTGTCAACTCTTTCAAAATTTCTTTTTCCCGATCACTTAGTTTATAATCTTCTCCTTCGGGTGAAACCAGGATGATATTTTTTTGGGTGAAAAAATTCAACGTTTTTTTGGCTACAGAAGCATTCATAAAAGAACCGCCGCTATTCACTTCTGTAATTGCTTCTAAGTATTTATTGGGAGGGTCATTTTTCAAAATATAGCCGCTTGCTCCTGCACACAATGCTTTGAATATTTTATTGCCATCATCAAACACTGTTTGTATCAGCACTTTTACAAGCTCAAATTTTTGTGTAACCAGGCGGGTTAGCTCAATACCATCAAGACCGGGCATTTCAATATCCATTAGTATTATATCCGGATTACTGCGGCGTATATCTGCTTCCCAATTGCTTCCATTGCTAAAAGCACCTGTACACACATAGCCAGCTGTACCATTTAGTATAGTTTGCAGGGCATCTCTTATCAGTTTACCGTCTTCAAATATGGCGACCTTTATATCCATTAGGTAAAGTTGGGTTTTTCCTCAATGCTATACAATACCTCAGTGAGTGATTTTTATATTTAATTGCAATTCGGTACCATGGCCTAGCTTGCTCGACAATTGCAATCCGGCCCCAATCTCAGCGGCTCTTTTCTGCATATTTATCAGTCCATTTCCTTCCACTATCTGCTGCCTGTCATACCCGGCACCGGTATCTTTAATGTTAAGGATAAAATGATCACTGGTGAAACTTGTATTAATAGAGATGAGAGTAGCCCCACTATACTTCACTGCATTATTCAAGGCTTCCTTAGCAATTGAATAAATATGATGCATTGTTTCGGCAGAAAGCTTTATTCCGTTTTGATCAGGTGTAAAATGTGTTTGTAATTCAATTTTTTTTGCACCGCTAATAAAAATGGCATACTCTTTAATTTTGTCAGTTAACTGCTCCAGGCTTTCGTTACCCGGCTGCATGGCCCATACAATATCTTTCAATTTATAGATCATTTCATCAGAAGCCTGACGGATCAGATCCAGTGTTTTATCGGATGCAGCATTGTTGCCTTCTGTTGTTTGTTGTTTTGCCAGGTGGCTATACATATTAATACCGCTGAGTGTACCGCCAATATCATCATGCAATTCTTTACTTAGCTGAGTCCTTACTTTTTCTACTGCCAATACTTTTTCTATCTTTTCTATCGCTAACTGCTTTTCCTGGAATTGCCATTTTTTTAGAATCGCAATAAGATAAAAGAAAATATCGGCCAGTATACCACAGCGCATAAAAAACAACGGGTAGTAATCAGTTAAGGTATGGTGAATATTATACCTTGCTAATATTATCATCAGAACTGTCAGGGCATTACCAATTATATTAAGCAAAATACCTGCTGCCACCCAACCGGTATTTTTTATTTTTTTAGTGTAGATATCCGATAAAATATAAATTCCCAACGCAGTGCTTAAAAAATTTACTGTGTAAAAAATATACTGATTAGATTGTTGGATATAAATCGACAAAACAGAAATCAGAATTAGAATTGGAGAAATGAACAATAAGAAATTTATCAGGCGAGTTGTTTTTTTATTCTGATACAATCCTGAAAAAAAACTTTTTAAGAAAAGAATATAGAATACATGGCCGATGATAACTAACGGTGTGTTGGCATATGCATACAAAGGAGAGCTAAAAACCGTCTCTTCGGTTATATTAAAAAAAGTATATGGGGCGTTCCAGAAAAAATAAACTGCCTGAAAGAATAAATAAGCACAGAAGAAAAAAATGTCTTTTCTCCGGGTAATAGTATACAGTATTCCCAAAAAGACAATTTGGAAAAGCAGCACTCCCTGGAAAAAACGATAAAATTGTTCAAGAACGAACGACATCTGTAATGTTATTATTCGGTTGTACAGATTTAATTGGCAGGCATAATATAGCCATTTTTTTATTCTTATATTCTTGTCGTAGCGGGTAATATTTTATCAATACGGTAAAGTGGTTAAAAGTATCCATAAAATTCAAGAGTATTTATCCTGTTCCTTTTGATCTGAACTGTCTAAAACTTTTCTTATCTTATGCTATATTTTAAGCATCACCACCACCACCATTTGCTTTGATCAGTCTTCTCCCACCACCGTCTTTTCAAAGGCAATTAATAGTATTTGCCCTTCTATTAGTTAGCCTTACTACGAATGCACAACCTTCTATAGAGGAAAAATTCCAACAGCAAATTATCAGTGCAAAATCCGATTCAGAAAGGATCATTAGCCTGGGGCGATTTTCAAAGTATCAATATGCTATTAAGAATTTTGCACCAGGTCATAGCCTGACCGAAAAGAAAATAATGCTAAACTATGCGAAACTGAGAATATTGGAATAGCTATTGTTTTTTAATTGCTGATTGAATAAATTCTTCAATAGTTGTTGGTCTTAATCCAAATTGTTCAATACTGTCTCGGGTATTCATGGTTTCGTCTGCTGTTTCTGCATGTAGACTCAGCTTCATTATCCGGGCAATACCAGGGTGAAAAGGCTTGAGTAAAAAAGAAAATACGTTTAAGACACCGACGGGTACATGACCCGTTTTTGGCTGAATATTTAATGCTTTTCCAAAAAGCTCTGCTATTTCATTACGACTTATATTTTGCGGACCCGAAACAGCAATGATCTTATTATAATAGTGTTGGTTCAATGCAATAGTATCAACTGCAGCGACAACATCTTTTATGGCAATAAAATTTGCCGGATTCTTTCCGGCGCCGAGGATGGTAGTTTTTCCTTTCTTCACAATATTTTTTCCCAGCAGGTTGTATGCATGCCATTCCATAAAAGCAGGCAACCTCAGAATAGTATAGCTTAGTCCGCTACTTATTAAATATTGTTCAACGGAATATTTGGTCCGGAAAAAATCAACAGGATGATCCGGCGAAGCAAAATTGGTGGACGTATAAATAAATTGCTTTACACCAGCTTGTTTCGCTTTATCAATTAAATGCTGATGTCCCGCCTTGTCTACGTTTACGGATTTATTTTTTCCCTTGCCCAACATGCCATGTGCGGCAGTTAGAACAATATCAATCCCATTAAAAATTCCGGAAATTGTTGCGGCATCAGTCAAGTCACCTGTTATTACAGAGGCACCTTTCATTTTAAGGTTAGCGGCTTTCTCTTTATCTCGTACTAAGACACTTACATGGAAACCTTTTCCCAGAAAATGAATGGCGGCGGCATTTCCTAAAACACCAGTGCCGCCGATAATAAGCAGGTGGGTCATATCGGTATTGGTTTAGTGTTTAAGATACAATAATTAAAAGAAAAAAGTTGAATGTGCCCAGCTGTATATTATTGTTTAGCAATCTGATGAAATTGTCATCAAAAAAAATTTGCAAGTTTTTCCACATCCATTAAACCCGCTGGTATAGTCTTTGTCTATTAATGGCAGTTACAGCATTGCGGGTACTTTACCCGGCTGTAACCGTTTAACCACCATTAGAGACCTTGTTTATTAATTTATAATAACAGGCTCTTGTTTTAACCAAATTATAGAACAAGCAATATCGTATGTAGCAGGGCTATGCCCTGTCCATAATAAACATTTAATTTTTATCTAAAACAAAAACAATTAGCTATGAAGACGATTCAAAAAACATTTGCACTTGCTTTGGCAACATTAACTACTACAATTGCTTTTGGGCAATTGGGTTTGGGAGTAACATCCACAACGCAAGCAGCAACAAAAGCTTCGGTAAACACAACGGCCGTAACACAAACAACGAATGCGGCAACAGTTGCTACAAAGGCTACTGTAAATACTACAGTTACTAAAGTAGCAGATGTTAAAACTGCAACCGGCGCAGCAGTGAAAACTACTGGTCAAAAAACAGTTAGTACTGTAAACAATGCAGGAAGTAATGTAAAAAGTAATGCGAATTTAAACGCAGGTCTGGGGGTACAAACAAATACAAACACCGAGGCGGGTACAAATGCTGCACAGGCCAATTCTTCAGCGAATACAGCTACAGAAGTTACGCTGGGAGTGAACGGTGCAAAGGCTATCGAAAAAGTAGAAGGAACTCCATCCGCTGTTGTTGGTTCAACAGAAAATAAAGTTTCAGCTACTGTAGAAAAAACAAAAGCTGTAAAAGCGAAAGCAACAACTGAAGTAAAGTCAACAGCAGAAGTAACTAAACAAACAGCCTCATCTGTTAAACCGGCAGCAGAAGTAGCTGCGGATGTAAAAGCGGAAACAAAAACAACAGTTACCAAGCAGTAATTAAATTAATCCGTAGACTTCCATATACAGAGCTGCCCTTGATTCAATAGTTCGCAATTCAATGGGCAGCTCTTTCTAAAACTTTATGAAAAAAGCTCACATCCTTTTTTTCTTTCTTTCCGTTCAATTGCCAGCTACTATTCTTGCACAATCCGATTCGGCAGTTGTAAAAGATAAGCCTGCATTTAAATTAGGGGTGTATTACAATAGTAATTTGAATTATTATGGCAGAACCGATAGTCTTCGCAGTAGTGGAGTTTTTCCGGTTGCAGAATTTTGGGTCAATAAAAATTTTTACATTACTGCAGCCCCCATTTTTATATCTAATGCGGTAGAAAATTTTGAGTATGCAGGTTCAGTAGCTACAGCCGGTGTTCGTTTTGAAAAGGAAAACAAATCAATCAGCAATCTCTATATTGTTAAACCACTCTATAAAGATAACAGCCAGTTAGTACAATCTGCATTAAAAGCACAAGCTGTGGGAACTCACTCTTTACAAAATAAAATTCTAAACGTTACAATTGGAGCTGACGTTAAGCTGAGTGATCAACTGGACTATGGCGCCACGGCGGGCCTTGATCATATTCTTCGATTTGAATTATCCGGTCAATCAGTATTGGTATTTAATCCATCAGCTTATGTAAATGCAGGTACACAACAGTTCACTAAAACATCTTATAAACAAAGTGGCTTTCTTTTTTTTCCGGGTACCCAGCAGCAGATAACAGAAGAAGTAAGCAAATTCAATATTCTTTCCTACGAATTTTCAATGCCTGTCGTTTTTGCAAAAGGTAAACTACTCCTGATAGCAAACCCTGCCTATGTACTACCACAAAATCTGATCACTGTATCTAACAGGCCTGATCTTTCAGAAAGAGGGGAAAACATGTTCTATATCACTCTAGGCGGAAAAATGAACTTTTAATCAACTCTTTTCTTTAAGCAAATTATATAAGTATACTAAATGACTGAACGAAATCTTCCTAGTGGGATAGAGAGCTTTTAACAAATTGCTTCAGTGCTGATAATTATATTTGTTCGACAGAATATTACCAGCTGCCAAAACATGCCATCCGCCAAGCAAAAAAAGCGAATCCGCCGTATCATCTACATTATACTATCTGTTACAATAGTAGCTACGGGTGCCTGGATGTTCTATCAATGGCTTACATATCGCAAAGAAAGGTTTACCCGTTACCCGGAATTTGGCATCGTCATTCCCGAAAGCTATTCTATACATGGTATCGATGTTTCAAAATACCAATCTGCAATTGTGTGGGAGGAGGTAAAAGCAATGAAAGTAAAAGAGGTGCAATTGGGGTTTGCTTTTATTAAAGCTACCGAAGGAATTGGCAATACTGATCCCCAATTTAAACGCAATTGGAAAAAAGCAAAAGATAACGAACTGGTGAGGGGCGCCTATCATTTTTTTATCGCTTCGAAAGACGGACGATTACAAGCTGAAAATTTTATAGACCGGGTCAATCTGGAAAAAGGAGATTTTCCACCAGTACTGGATGTAGAGCAATTAAATGGTACAACAGCAGTTCAATTAAAAAAGGAAGCTAAAGAGTGGCTTGACATTGTAGAAAATCATTATGGAGTAAAACCGATTATATATACCAATGTCGATTTTTATAAAAGAAACCTTGGTAGTGAATTTGATAGTTATCCATTATGGGTGGCACATTATCACCAGCTACAACAACCTCGTATTGACAGAGGCTGGGCTTTTTGGCAACAT
This sequence comes from Chitinophagaceae bacterium IBVUCB2, assembly GCA_002127295.1. Lineage (GTDB taxonomy): Bacteria > Bacteroidota > Bacteroidia > Chitinophagales > Chitinophagaceae > JJ008. The sequence continues at coordinate 1,882,989 of NFUV01000001.1, read as the reverse complement.
AGCGATGTAGGACTAGTAAATGGAATCAATGGTAAAGTTGATTTCAACGTCTTCAATGGAGATTCAGCAGAGTTTAGGAACTTGCTCATCCGCTAATACATACTATTCTACTTTGATGTAACTTGTTTCCATAAAAAATTTTCATGGAGCAAGGCTGGGATCCGGATGTAAAAAAATTTCTTTTGAAGGTGTTAAACTCAATCAGCCTCGTGTTGCTGTGGATGCTGGTATGTGCTACCCTTGGTATTTATTATAAATTAGGATACACTTCAGGCTATCCGATAATATACCCTATCATTTTTTATGCATGTATGGCGATTACACTATACTTCGTTATACGGCACCTTATCAAATTGTGGAACAAATAACAGGATAGGACATCCAAAAATATCCGCCTCCCCGTACAATTATATTAGATAAAGTAGGTATTTTAGAAACTAAAAATTTGCAGATGGAGTTGAAACAGCTTAGTAAGTGGATATTTATTACCGGGGCTTTAGTAATAGGAATAATTAAACTCATCATTCGGCCAATGCAACCGGGGGGAGAAGTGACTCGTTATTTTTTAAACGTAGCGCCAAACCTGCTGGGTGCTTTTTTAATTCCTTTTTGCGCATGCTGGTTTTTTAGCGGCCGCAATTTTTTAATAGCCCGTATTTTCAAAATTGAATCTTCGTATGATCTACGGCTTGTTTGCCTGATGGGCTTTTGCTACCTGGTGGTAAATGAATACTTTCAACTCATCCCCTACTTTGGAAGAACATTCGATTATAATGATATACTCTTTTCCTCCATTGGTTTAATTTTTTCCTGTGTTGTATTTGGGAAAATACAAACCAGGGTTAAAGAGAATTTTGAACCCCGTCATGTTTAACTGCTATGGTCCGCAATAACGACCCAGTTGCCCTTTACTTTTTCAAACAGCAAAGTATAGTGTCCGCTTAGATCACCTATGCTACGTTTTAGATGCCACTTACCAACTACATGGTAATATTTTCGGGAAAGCCTTTTTACGGTAATAATATTAAAGGATAGTTTCCCCATCGCAGTAGTATCTGGATACCCCTTTTTGTAATTGTTTAATGTATTAGTATATCCATAAGTGATGCCGCTTTTCCCAATGAACATCAGGGAGTCATTTTCCCAATAACCGTTCATAAAATTTTCAAGATCACCCCTGTTCCAGGATTCGGTTTGTGTATCTAATATCCGTCGTATTGCTTTTTCATTTTTGGATTGAGCAATGGATTGCATTGTCAACAGCATAAATAATGCGGCAATTATTATTCTCATCGTTTAAAATTTTTATTGAAAGTAATCCAAACTAAGCTTAATGATCGCAATCGTCTGCATGTGCATGGTCATGAACCCGGCAAGACTTATAATTCAAAATGTGCGCAGTGACTATTAGCAGCACCCCCGGAATTAGCAACCAGGTTTGGTAATGCGCAAATAATTGCTTTAGTACAAGGAAGGAAAAACCCGCAAAAAAAAGAGACAGAGGTACGATGCTGTGATGATGTTTTCTATAACCATGATACAAAGAATAAGAACCAATGGCCAGTGCCAGCAAAATCATAAAGACCTCGAAAAAAATATTATGGATTATATTAATACCAAATAAAGGCAGGCTGGTAAGAAATAATGGCAACAATGCACAATGAATAGCGCAGGCCAGCGAAGCCCCTATTCCTAATGCGTCCCAATTGATTTTTACTTTCATGAAAGACAGCAAATATAGATAAAAGCAACATAGTTGCAAAATAAAACAACATTCCGTTCGTACCTTTGCCGCTCAATTGGTCATAATGTCGAAAAAAAGAATGCTTTACATCGGATTCTTCGTAGTGCTTGCACTCAGTTTTTATTTTATACTTACCCTGGTTATTCCGGGCTTTGGAAAAAAGACGGTTCCACCGGTGAGCTTTATCACTCCGTTTTCGTTTACCACTTCTGAGGGTAAAATGATGACTGAAAGAGATGTGGCAGGCAAAATATATGTGGCAGAATATTTTTTTACCACCTGTAAAGGCATTTGCCCCAGGATGAATGAGAATATGAAGATGGTGTATGAAAAATTTAAAGACAATAATGACTTTCTCATTCTTTCGCATACATCCGACCCCGAAAATGATTCTGTAGGACAAATGAAGAAGTATGCAGACTCGCTGGGGGTAAACACCAACCGCTGGGTTTTCTTAACCGGCAGAAAGGATAGTTTGTATAAAATGGCCCGTGTTAGCTACACGATTGATGACCCGGCCAATAATCTGAAAAGTATTGACGATGATTTTTTACATACACAGTTCTGGGCACTGGTAGACAGAAAGGGAGATGTAAGAAAGGTGTATGATGGCCTGAAGCAAAGCGAAGTGAAAGAATTGATAAGAGATGCTGAGAAATTGCTCAGTGAAAAATAATAAACTAGTTTTATAAACGAACATGTCAAAAGCAGTACAAATAAATATTGAAGGGCAGGTAGGGGAATTGCTAAAACGAAATAACCTCAGTGTTACGGATAGCCGAAAAAAAATACTCCAACTTTTTTTAGAACAGGAAGGTGCATTGGCGCATGGTGATATTGAAAAAAGAGCCGGAGAAAAATTTGACCGGGTAACTGTTTATCGCACCCTCCAAACTTTTGTAGATAAGGGAATCATTCACACTATACCTACAGCTGATAACTCTATTCGTTATGCATTATGCAAAGACGAATGTTCAGCCGGACATCATCATGATCATCACATTCATTTTGTATGCAACAACTGCAGCAATACTTTTTGCCTTGATGATGTGGTAACTCCCGAAATTAATTTGCCCAAAGGTTATTCCGCTAGTCATGTTGAAGTTGTAGTAGAAGGTATTTGTAAGAATTGTAAACTTACCTGAACTCTCTCTTTAGGGAATAAGAAAATTTATAAGAAGGAAAAACTGCAGGGATTTGAGGGGTTCTAAAAACAAAGCCCCGGTGTAGAAACATCGGGACTTTTTGGTTAAGGCTCTGATTAGTAGCTATGTTGAAATGCTAATACAGCATTTATGATTTCTTACTCAAAAATAGGTGCTGCCACCCATATTTCCATATTTAAGGTATACCACTTTAGTGGTATTTTTTACAATTCAAGCTGTTCTAATTCCTTTTTAACAAACAACATCAATTGGCTGATATAAGCCGGGGAAAAATTAAACTCTAATCCCGCTGCTTTAAATAATTCAGGTAAAGTTCGGGTACCACCTAATTGAAGGGCTGTTATATAATTATTAATTGCGGATCCGGGGTTTTGCTTGTATTGCTGCCAAAGGCCAATAGCCCCTAACTGTGCAATTCCGTATTCTATATAATAAAAAGGCACTTCAAACAAATGTAACTGACGCTGCCAGCCAAAGCGACGATATTCTTCTAAACCCGTAAAATCTATAGCTGTAGACGAAAATTCTTCCTGAATGTTTAACCATTGATCGGCTCTTTCTTCCATTGTATGATTTGGGTTTTCATACACCCAATGTTGAAACTTATCGATCGTTGCTATCCAAGGGAAAATAGTGATGACTCTTTCAAGCTGTTGTTCCTTTGCCCGTAGCAATTCGTTTTTATTTTCAAAAAATACATGCCAATGGTTCATGCTGAATAATTCCATAGCCATGCTGGCTACTTCTGCTATTTCTGTCGGGTATTCTTTAAACCCTGTTAAGGGAAGCTCATGGGCTAAAAAAGAATGAATAGCATGACCGCCTTCATGTACCATCGTGGTAACGTCATCAAATTGACCGGCCGCATTCATAAAAATAAAAGGTGCTCCACTTTCTGCCAACGGGCAGTTATATCCCCCCGGAGCTTTACCTTTTCTGCTTTCCAGATCAAGATGTCCCATCTCTTTCATCTTACGAAGGCAATCACCAAAGAAAGATTTCAATTCATCAAAACAAGCAATGGTTTTTTCTGTTAGCTCTGTACCAGTTTTAAACGGACGTAGCGGTTGTATACCTGCTGGTTCTGCTTCCACATCCCAGGGACGTAAAGTATCTAAACCCAGTTTTTTCTTTTTCGTTTCGTAGATCTGGTTTACCAGCGGCATTACATGTTGCTTAACCGCTTCATGAAACTGGAAACAATCTTTAGCAGAATAATCAAAGCGGCCTAATTCTTTAAACCGAAAATCACGGTAGTTTTCAAAGCCGGTATTAATAGCCACCTGGTGACGCTTTTGCAATAAAGAAGAAAAAAGATCATTGAGTTCTTTTTTATCCTGTAATCTCCGCTCATTTATTTTTCTATAAACTTCTTCTCTTAATTCCCTTTTTGGATCTTCTAAGAATTTAGCCGCTTGTTGCAACGTGTATTCTTGTCCGTTTACTTCCACCGTCATTTTACCTGCTATTACACCAAACTGCTGTTGCAATACATTCAAGTCGGCTTGTATTGGAATATTTACTTCCCGAAACAACTCGATATTCTTTTTTACATTTCTCAGGTAAGTGTAATAGGTAGATTGATCCAGTTCGTTTGTATAAGGGCAATCGATCAATTTTTTATTCAGCTTATCAGAGTAGGATTGAATCCTTGGCTGAATCTCCATCATAAAGAAATTAAAAGCCTCTTCCAGTTTCTTGTTCTCTGTGTCGCAGGTCATTTTAATTTGTCTCCAGCAGGCATCTTCACTTATTACAGCTTCCAGCTCACTGGCATCTTTCAGCCATTGCTCTAAATCTGCAGGAGAGTTAATCGTACGTTCATCCAAATTAATAAAAAAAGGTTCCAGGCTTTGCCAATCAACAACTGCAAAATCAGCAGGCAAAAAATGTCTTGGAAGTCTTTTTATATCGGCATTATAATTCATAAGTATTTCTTTTTATAAAACGAAAAAGCTACAATTATCAAGTGTATAGCTTGAGCCTTGTAGCTTGTCCCTGGTTCTTTATTAATTATTCAGCTTTTTTCTTAGGCGCAGCTTTTTTAGCAGGCTTCTTAGCAGGAGCTTCAGCTGTATCGCTGGACTCTGCTTTTTTTGCAGCTGGTTCTTTTTTCTTGGCAGCAGCTTTCTTGGCTGGCTTTTCAGCAGGTGCTTCTTCTGCTACTTCCACCATTTCTTCTTCCTCTTCCGGAAGTTCGGATAGTTTAATTTCAACGTTATTCTTCTTTAACACAGAGAACCATTTTACCATCTTCTTCATATCGCTGGCATATACTCTGTCAAAATCCATATCAGGGTATGCTTTTTCGAAGTATTTTTTTACGGCATCTGCATTTTTATCATCTGGTAATTTTTCCGTTGATGTTTCCATGGCATTGAAAATATCCACCAGGTTCACATTGTCCCGAACCGTGTAGATCTCAATACTTTCTAAATGTGAAAAGTTGTGAACACGGGTTGAAACAAAACGGGTTGTTTTATCATCTAGGGAGCGAAGGATGGCTCCGTCGGTTTTGCTGTTTAATAATTCAAACAATCCGGGTAATCCGCTTACGGCAACAAGTTTACTGTATTCCATACGTTTTTAAATAATTAAGGAAGTGCAAGATACTTGAGTTCGGGCAAATAGGGAGGATTGAAAATACCCCCAAGACGAATGTTTTTTTACCCCCTGTCGTCTCATACAAAACTACTTCATCATAAAAACTACTCAAAAATGAAAAAAATAACCCTGTTTTTGCTTGTTTCGTTACTTATTGGAGGCTCGGCCTTTGCTCAAGGCGGCGGTTTTCAGCGCCGCACGGTAGAGGAAAGAGTGGCTATCATCCATGCTAAAATGGATAGTGCTTTTAAGTTGGAAGCTGCCAAAGCTGCAGAAGTGGACGCAATTTTTACCACTTATTACAAAGATTCAGACAAGGCAAGAGAAGAATTGATGGCGGGTGGAGAAAGACCCAGCCGTGAAGCTATGCAAGAAAAAATGCAGCCGATCACAGAAGCAAGAGACGAAAAATTAAAGAAAACATTACCGGAAGCCCAGTATGAGATATGGAAAAAGCAAATTGAGCCAGGTATGAGGCCTCAGCGTCAAGGCGGCGGCGGAAACTAAAGAATTCTCATTTTTTGGCTATACATGATAGCCGTTCTGTTGACTTGAATCTTTACATGGATTCGAGAAGAACAGGACGGTTTTTTATTGCCCCATCCATTCTTTGAATGCAGATGCATTTTCCTGGCTTACAACAATATCCTCGCTAACAACCGGTTCAACTTCTACCTGTAACTTGCTTTTCGGGTAAGCTTTTATTTTTTTTATAGCTGTGAGCTGAACAAGGTATTTTCTGTTTACCCGGTAAAAATGTGCCGGGTCCAGGTGTTTTTCAATATCAGCCAATGATTGGTCTAAAATAAATTTCTGACTTTTATTATCTACCATACACACCAGTTTATGTGTGGCATAGAAATAAGCAATGTCTTCTGTTTTGATGCTGATATAATCTGCTCCTCTTTTTACAAGGAAACGTTTTTTATAATTGGCACCGGGTTGTTGTTGCCATTGTTGCAATTGCTGAAAGCTGCTGGCAAAATGTTGTTTTAGTTTTTCATATTTATTTAAAGTAACTTCTAATTTTTCTTGTTTGACAGGCTTCAATAAATAGTCAATGCTATTATGTTCAAATGCCTCCTGCCAGTATTCATCATAAGCGGTGCAAAAAATTACAGGGCTCGTAATATTTATTTTATCAAAAATTTTAAAAGAAAGTCCATCGCTTAGTTCAATATCCATAAAAAGAAGATCAGGCATAGGGTTTTGCTGCAACCAATCTACAGATGACTTTACACTTGGAAGCACTGCGACAACTTCAATAGCCGGATTCGTTTTTTGAATAGCCTTTAATAGTTTTTCGGCTGCGGGTTTCTCATCTTCAATGATGATCACTTTCATGTGTTAATGTTTAGACCTATACAATTTTTAATACAGGTAAGTATACTGTAAAATCTTTTTTGTCCTCTTCTATAATTACTTGCCGGTTGGTGGTAAGTTTATACCGTTCCCTTAAATTTTGCAGCCCGATTTTAGAAGACTCTCTCCGCAATAGTTTTTTCTTTACAACATTCTGAATTATTAATTCTTCATTTTTCATTTCAATGGTGATTAACAATGGCGATGCTTCAGAAAATTCGTTATGCTTAATGGCATTTTCTACCAGTATTTGTAGCGAGATAGGTGGCACCAGGTATTGATCCAGTGCGGCTTCTTCTACAACAATATTTAATTGCACAGCTTTTTCAAATCGTATCTGAAGCAACAGGAAGTAGCTTTGCAGGAATTCCATTTCTTCCCGCAAGAGTACCAGGCTTCTTGCTTTGTTTTGTAGTATGTACCGGTACACATCGGCCAGGTTATCATTAAAAAGCTTTGCCCGTTGTGGCTTTTCTTCTATTAAATGACTTAGGGTGTTCAGTGAATTAAAAATGAAATGTGGATCGATCTGGTTTTTTAATGCTTCTAACTCTGCTTCTGCTTTTGCTCTTTCCAGCTGTTCGCTTTTTATCATTTCGTTTTCTGATTCTTTTACCAGGAAAACGGTTTCGTAGATATGTGTAATAAAAAGAACAGCGATAAGAATGATCAACGTTGATTGAGTGACAATATTCCAGTTTACTGCGCTATTCGTAAATATTTTATACCAACCTACCAGTAGCAATACACTTATGGGAACAGTATAAAAAATTACAGTTAGTAACAGTACCGCTATTTTTTGCAACGGTTTATTGATCCAGTCAAAATAAGTACGCAGCGAAAAATGTAAATACCGATTGCCCTGCCATATAACAAATGCGATCATGATAGTATACAGAAAACTCAGCTTTACCTCCCAGTTAGAAAAATTACGGCCGTTGATCATGCCCGTAATAAGTGGAATAGCAATTCCAAATACTGGTGTAAGTACCAGCCGGAAGCCAATATCATTAACAGGATAACCTGTTTTGATCCCGGTCGGCCCTTTTGCTATGTTCGTACCTTTCTTTTCCAAGTTAGTTCGCTATTCAATTGCCAGGTAAAAATTATAAAATAGTTTAGATATGCCACTTTATTTCATCATTTAAACTATTTCACCATGGATATGGGTTCTATTAACTGGTTGGCCGTACTCGTTGCTGGTATTTCTGCTTTTGTAGTTGGCGGTATCTGGTATTCACCCGGCTTATTCGGTAAGGCTTGGATGAAGGATAATAATTTTACCGAAGAACAAATAAAAAACGGGGGTAGCAAAGGAAAAATTTTCGGCTGGACATTAATCTTTTCTTTGTTGATGGCAGCCAACCTGGGTATGTTTTTAGCAGATTCCCCTGCTGAATGTACCGGTAATTGTGCACAAAAGACTGACCTGGTATGGGGAGCAACCTCCGGCTTCTTAGCCGGAATCTGGACCTTTTGTGCAATTGCTATTCACAGTTTGTTTGAGCAAAAGCCATGGCGTCTTATTCTGATCAATGGCTTCTATAGTATTGTATCCCTAATCCTGATGGGAGCTATCATTGGTGTGTGGCGATAATCAAGGATGAATGCTTCAGCTAAAAGCATGGTGAAGATGTCTATCTTAAAAAATACAATGAGAAAGCTAATTCTATCTGCCATTCTTTTTTGCTACATATTGCCTGTTCTTTCGCAAAAGCCCTGTAGTCAACCCGAATACCGTCAATTTGACTTTTGGCTGGGTCAATGGGAAGCTTTTAATACAAGTGGACAAAAAGCTGGCGACAGTAAAATAACCTTGTTGCTTGATAGCTGTGTCATTCTTGAAGAATGGACAAGTGCTTCAGTAAACAGGGGTATGAGGTATGCGGGAAAAAGTTTCAATACCTATAATGCTGTAACAAAACAGTGGCAACAAACATGGGTAGATAATGTAGGGGGAAGTAATGAATACCTGATTGGCAAATTTGAAAACAATAAACTTATTTATAGCTCAACTCCGTTCGCATTCTCCAAAGACACCATGGCTATTCGTAAAATGACGTTCACTAATCTGAGCCCCGTAAAACTGCGACAGCATGGGGAAATTTCAAAAGACAATGGCGTTAGCTGGACGACCGAATATGATTTTGAATACAGAAGAAAAAAAGGAGATTGAGTTTGTAAATATTAATAGCTTTACTAACACCGAAAATGATTGCTATATGAAATACATTTTTCTTGCTACGGCAACAATTCTTTTTACTATTAGTTCCCTGGCTCAAATGGATGTACCCTCAGTTGGCGGTAATCCTAGAGCATCTGTTTCAGAAGAAGTGGGGATTACCAGCATTACAATTAAATATTCCCGTCCAGATGTAAATAAAAGAGAAGGAAAAATTTATGGTGATGGCAATGTTGTTACTTACGGGTTTAGTACAACCAGTTTTCTTACAAACAAACCCACTGCTCCGTGGAGAGCCGGTGCTAACGATAACACAACTATTACTTTTGAACATGACGTAAAAGTAGAAGGCAAAGATCTGAAAGCCGGCACATACGGATTACATATGGCCATGGGAGCAGATAATGTCACTATTATTTTCTCCAACCAGTCAGAAGCCTGGGGTAGTTTTTATTACGATGAAAAATATGATGCACTTCGTGTAAATGTAAAACCAGTTTCTTTAGATAAAAGTGTAGAATGGTTAAAGTATGAATTTATTGAGCATAAAGAAAAATCCTGTGTAATTGCTATGCAGTGGGAAAAGCTATCCGTTCCGTTTAAAGTAGAGGTGGATGTAGATAATATTGTAATAGCGAGATTGCGGGAACAAACTACCAGTCAGAAAAATTTCAACAGCACCAATATGATCCAGGGTTCTTCTTATTGTTTTAATAAAAATATTAATTTGGAAGAAGCATTGGGATGGGCACAAAGAGCCGTTACCGGGTTCAATGGACAAAAGAGTTATGTAAGTCTGCGAAATCTTGCTACAGGTTATGAAAAGTTAAATCGACTAACACAAGCTGATTCTGTGATGACAGAAGCACTTACAATGGCCAACATGAATCAGTATGTTGGATATAGCCGGGCATTAATAACTCAGAAGAGGAACGACAAATCACTGGAAATTTTGCAGACGGCTAAAACAAAGTTCGGCGATGTGTTTGCGGTAAATAATGCGATGGCATTTGCATATTCTGCAAAAGGTGATTTTGCCAATGCTATAAAAGTTGCTGAAAAAGCAATGTCGCAAGCACCCAACGATGCAACTAAAAAATCACTGGAAGTACAAATAGCCAAATTGAAAGAAGGGAAAGATATTAATCAATAATAAAAATTCATTCAATATGAACAATGCAATCAGCTGGTTCGAAATAGGAACCAACGACCTTGACCGGGCAACAAAGTTTTATGAAACTATCTTCGGCATCTCATTAGCACCGATGGATTTACCAAATATTAAAATGAGGATGTTCCCGTTGAATGATATGATGACACAGGTGGGTGGTGCATTGGTTGACAGTGGAGGATTCCATAAACCCTCGTCAACAGACGGACCATTGATTTATCTCAATGGAAATCCTGACGTACAAAATGTATTAGATAAAGTAGAAGCCGCTGGCGGCAAGATATTTCTGGCGAAAACAGAAATTTCGCCAGAGTACGGTTTTATGGCCGTAATAATAGATACAGAAGGTAATCGTATTGGCTTACACTCTGTTCCACAATAGAACCATGCTTATCTTTTGAAAATAAAAGTGAAAATATTATGCAATCAAAGGCAACCACAGTAGAAGATTATATTAATGAAACTCCCATAGAGCGACAAGCAGCTCTGAAAAAACTAAGGGCTGTGATAAAAAAAAATATGCCAAAGGGATTTAAAGAAGGAATGGGGTATGGAATGATGGGTTATTCAGTTCCACACTCTATTTACCCGGCAGGCTATCATTGTAATCCCAAAGATCCATTACCTTTTATGGGATTAGCCTCGCAAAAAAATTTTATCGCTGTATATCACATGGGTGTTTATGCCGATCCTAAACTGCTAAAATGGTTTACAGAAGCTCATGCAAAAGCCTCACCTAAAAAATTGGATATGGGGAAAAGCTGTATCCGTTACAAAAAACCAGAGGATATACCTTTTGATTTAATTGGTGAATTAGCTTCTAAAATGACTCCGGATGAATGGATAGCTATGTATGAGAAAAATTTAAAAAGGTAATTAAACCAGTTATGAAAAAACTTATTTGTTTCTTTTTCTTTTCTGCGATCAGTATTTTTTCTTTTGGTCAAAAAGACAGCACCCAGAAAGCTTACCTGGGAGTACTAACCCTTACAGAAAAGTATAAAGATGAAAAGAACTGGACAAAAGAAGATCAGGCAGTGGTGGGACAACATTTTCAGCGACTGATAAAGTATAAGAACGAAGGAAAAGTTGTACTGGCAGGCCGAACAGACTTGCCACTTGATAATCCTGAGATGATGGGCCTTGTTATTTTCTATGCAAAAGATGATAAAGAAGCGTTGCAGTTTATGCTTGACGACCCCGCAGTTAAAAATAAGATCATGCTTGCAAAAGCACATCCATATGGAATTGCATTAAACAAATGCGATTAATCAAAAACAAAACTATGGCAACTGAAAAAATCGACAAAGCAATTCAAACGCAGATCACCAATATTGAAAAAAGTACAGGGAAAAAGCTGGATGAATGGATTACAGTAGTAAACAAAAGTGGATTCGCAAAGCATGGCGAACTGGTAAGCTTTCTTAAAGAAAAGCATGGCTTTACACATGGAAATGCCAATACAATCGTTCATTTCGCCAAGCAAAGTCATGCCGGCGCTGCAGAAAACAGCGATGATTTAATAACTACACAGTATAAAGGAAAAGAAAATCTGAAGCCCTGGTATGATAAGATAATGGCTGACGTTCAAAAATTTGGAAAGGATATAGAAATTTCTCCAAAGAAAGCATATGTAAGCCTTGTACGAAAAAAACAATTTGCTATTATTCAGCCATCCACCAAAACAAGATTAGATGTTGGGTTAAATATTAAAGGCGTAGCGGCAACTGGAAATGTGGAAGATGGCAAAAGCTGGAACGCTATGTGTACACATCGTATTAAAATCGAAGATGAGAAAACGGTCAATAAAGATTTAATTAACTGGATAAAGCAGGCATATGAACAGGCGGGGTAGAACGGAATTGAAAAGGCCGGAAATTTTTCCGGCCTTTAAATAAATATTTTTCTTTTCTTATTTCTTCCGTGTCATATGCATTTCCATCATTTTGAACTCCTTTCCTGTTTTAGGATCAGGTCCATACATTTCCATATGATGAGTGTTCTCATCAATTATCTTAAATACTTCTTTCATTTTACATTCTTTGCCCGGTCTTAAGATATCAGGGTAAGTTCCAGATAATGTAAGCGACTTGGTAGCTTCGTCCCAGGAACCGGTAAAAGACATAATACCTGTACTCCATGTATCTATCCAGGAAGAAGTGAATTGCTTGGTGGCATTATCATAACCCATGATGCTCATACCTTCAAAAGGCATTCCCATCATATCGCCAGTATGTTTGCTGCTTTGGTATTTTCCATCCATTATCATTGTATTTACTGCAGTACCGGTAGATTTGTGTGGCGTAGCACCTTCATAATCCCACATAGTTGTTTCCCCATTCCAGGTGCCATTCCATCCTGCCAGCATTTTGTGCATCGGGCCAGGTGTACCATACTCCATCATCTTAGCCATTGTAGTGGCAGAATCAACAACTACCCAGGGCTCATCAGTTTTAGCAACCTCGGTAGTTTCTTTTGTAGTATCATCTGCTTTTTTTTCATCGTTGCAGGAAAAAAGCAAAATGCTTGCGGTAAAAAAAGATAAAGCAATTCGTTTCATGATTTTTAAAATTTAGACAGTTAAGGTACAAAAACCGCTGACAGGCACAATAAATAAAAGGATGGAGACCGAATTTTTCAGGATGAAACTCAGGAGAGCTGCTTAAGCTTGATTTGCATAACAGTTGCAATGCTAACAGCTCTTTCTTTGATTATAAATGCATTATCTCCTGCAAAGAGTTCATCTACGCTTTCTTTGAAATAGCGAAGCCATGTTTCAAAATGATGCTTTTCTAATGGAGATTTTTGATGCAATGCTATGTGCGGCTGTATCGCATTCTTTTGGTAAGTGCCGGATTGAAACAATATTGTATCCCAAAAATTAACCAGCACGGGAAAATGATGTTCGATGTTTATTTTAGCTACATCAGTAAAAATGTAATTAATAGAATCATCAGCCAATAGTTTTTTATAAAATCCCTTGATCAGCAAAAGGAGGTCATCACGGCTTTCAATATCTTTTTTCATACTAATTTCTTTTGGCACTGCTTCTTTCCATACTTTAAAAGATGTGCTACTACTATTTATTATGCACAAATAGCGGTAAACAATTTTTCAACATCACTTTTATTAAACAACTGTGTACCGTGATTCATAGTGGCGGCACTGCCACATGCTACACCAAAGCATATAGCTTCTTGTAAACTCAGTTGTTTATACAGGGAGTAAGTAATGCCTGCCACCATACTATCGCCAGCACCTACGGTACTTTTTTTCTCAATAGCCGGCGCAGCAACAAAATATTTTTCATCGGCCGTAACTAACCAGGCGCCATCTGGACCCATAGAAACAACAATGATTTCGGCAAAACCATCCGCAATTGACTGTTGAGCTGCATCTGGAATTTCATTTTTATCGAGGCTTTCAACATTCAACATTTTACACAGTTCACTACTATTTGGTTTTATAAGATAAGCACCTTTTCCTTTTAATGCCTGTAATGCAGGGCCGCTGGTATCTACAATGCATTTGGCGCCAACTGCTGCTGCATTTTTTACAATTAAGCCATAAAAATAATCGGGTAGACCCGGGGGTAAACTACCGCTGGCAACAACATAGGTTGGTGAAAAAGAACGAATCTGGTCAACGAGAGTTTTAATGGTTTCTTCTGCTACTTCTCTGCCGGGAAACGTAAAACGAAATTGGTTATTATCTGCTGTTTCTAACACGATCCAGTTTTCTCTTGTTTCCACTTTTGTATCAACGGCATGAAATAAAATCTCTTCTTCTTTCAATAGGGAACACAACATATTACCATTATGTCCTCCGGCAGGAAATAAAGCAACAGAAGGTGCATCTAATTCTTTTAATGCTTTGCTTACATTGATGCCGCCTCCACCGGGTTCATTTATGATCTCTGTACACCGCAGTTTAGCTTCCGGTTTAAACTTATCTACCGTTGAGCTTTTGTCAATGCAGGGATTAAGTGTAACGGTAAGGATCATACTGGAGTAGTTGTATTATGAAGCAGGAGACTGAATTTCCTTTAAAACAGATTCGATACGTTGTTTTAATGTATCATAATCTGTGTATCCTTTTGCAAGTAAATAAAATTTTTGCTCCTCCGCTTGTAACAGTACTTGCGGGAAGCCGGTGACTTGTAATTGTTTACACAGGGCAAATTCATACAAAGCCTTTTCTTTGTATTCTTCACTGCTTAATTTTTTATAGAAATTTTCCGCATCAATTGTATACTTCTCTAATAATAAACGATAGGCTTCATCGTCCGTGAGATCTCTTCCTTCAAAATGTAAAGCATATTGTAAGTCTGCTGCAAATGGAACTTGTTGTTCAGGATACAATTCTTTAAAAATACACATGGCAATGGCTGCTTTTTCGGAATGAGGAAACCAATCGCTTTTATCCGGGTTACGGATATGCCAGAGATAATCTTCGCCAAACTTAATACCCGTTAATTCTTCTACCCGGTGATAAGCCCCGTTGATATAACTGGCAGTAGCGCTGATGGGTCTGGGGTTGTCAGCCGGAATCATTCCGCCACTCAATACTTCAAACGAAAGTTTATCATTGTATTCTTCCGCTATCTTTTTAATAACGGTACTAAAACCATAGCACCACCCGCAATAAGCATCGTAACAATAATAGATTACCGGATTCATAGAATGCAAAGCTATCCTATGTATGCTATAATAATTTGTGACTTTGGAAAATTATGGAGGTAGCATGATAAATGAACAAAACAATATTAACCTGCGCTATTTGCCGCAGCCTCGCCTGCTGCTGCTATATCTGTTTGGCTCTGGTTGGAAAAAATAATATAATTGAATCCCCAACCCTTTAAAGAATTCGACCAGACTACTGAGCCATCTGATTCTTTAACGCAAACTAATACGCCATTGCCTCCTAAATAGATTTTATCACCATCCAATTGTACATTGGCTACTGTAGCACTCTTGATACCACTAATGGTTAACTTAGTCTCCCAAACAATTTCCCCATCTTGCTTTTTTATTTTAGCGATACGGCCATAACTAAAAATATACAGATATCCCTTACTCATTGCTTTAATTTTATTACTTGTTAATCAAACTCTGCTTTTCACTTCATCATACTTTTCATCATAATCCTTGCGAATTGTCCCCATCATTCTATCCCAAAACAAAAAGTATAATCCATAGTTGCCTTTGAAGTATTGATGATGCATATTATGATTTACAGAAGTATTGATCCATTTCCCCAACCAGTGCCGGCTAAATCCTTTCGGATAAAGCTCCCAGCCAAGATGGCCATACACATTATATATGATCATGAAAAGAAAGAAAAATAATAAATGAAATAAGTGTACCGGAATTGTAAAAACGAATACCAGGAAAATTCCTGCTTCAACAATTGCCTCCAATGGATGAAAAGCATAAGCCGCAAATGGACTTGGATTGGTTGATTTATGATGAACAAGATGCACCAATCTAAAAACCGAAGGATGGTGCATTAATCTATGCATCCAATAAAAATAAGTGTCATGCATAATAGCCATTAGCGGAAAAGCAATAACGAAGTAAAACGTACCGTATTGATTAATATCAGTATAAAACTTGGTATGCCTTGCTAATTCCGGACTTCCTAATACCAGTGCCGGAATAAAGGCCATTATAAAAACGGTGGCAATAGAAAAGCCAATTTCTCTTGCATAATCTATTGCCCCGGGATAACGCTGCTGAATTTTTTTGGATTGAACGATACGACGGAATAATACATACCATATAACAAAGGCAATACTTGCTATCAGCAAATAACGGCTGCCTATAATTAGCACATCTTGAAAATATAAGGACCAGTTCATACTATATGGTTAATGCGCTTCAAGCCAGTTGTTGCCCTCTCCGCACTCTGCAATCACCGGAACCTTGTGGGGCAGCAACATTGCAGACTGCATACATTCAACGATCAGTGGTTTAAGTTCTTTTACTTCTGATTTCAATGCATCAAAAACTAATTCATCATGTACCTGCAATAACATTTTGCTTTGCATCTTCTCTTTCTTCATTGCTGTATGCACTTTTTGCATCGCCAACTTTATCATATCTGCCGCAGTTCCCTGTATGGGAGAGTTGATAGCATTTCGCTCAGCAAATCCCCGAACTGTAAAGTTGGCAGAATTTATATCCCGTAACCATCTCTTTCTTCCCATCAATGTTTCAACGTACCCATTTTCTCTTGCAAAGTTGATGGTATCATCCATATATTTTTGAATGCCGGGAAACTCTTTCTTGTAATTATCAATAATTTCCTTTGCCTCTGTTCTTGAAATGCCGAGATTGTCTGCTAAACCAAAAGCACCTTGCCCGTAGATGATACCAAAGTTTACACTTTTAGCTTTATAACGCATTTCTTTAGTTACTTCTTTCTCATCAATATTATACACTCTTGCAGCGGTGGCCGTATGTATATCTGTTCCATCCCGAAATGCTTTACACATGTTTTTATCACCACTGATAGAAGCAACAATTCTTAATTCTATTTGGGAGTAGTCAGCAGATAATAAAATATATTTATTATCTCTTGGTACAAATGCTTTTCTAACTTCTTTACCTCTATCCGTTCTTACAGGTATGTTTTGGAGGTTGGGATTATTGCTTTGCAATCTTCCCGTTACTGCAACCGCCTGACCGTATGAAGTGTGAACTCTTCCTGTTTTTCTGTTGATCAGTTGGGGCAAGGCATCAACATACGTAGATTTTAGTTTTGTCAACTCCCGGAAAATTAAAATATCTTCTACGATCTGGTGGCCTTTGGCTGCCAGTTTTAACAATACATCTTCACCAGTTTGGTACTGCCCGGTTTTTGTTTTTTTAGCGGATGTATCCAGTTTCAATTTATCAAACAACACTTCACCTAATTGTTTTGGTGAAGCAAGATTAAAGCGAACTCCAGCTTGTTTGTAAACACTCTCCTCTGCTGTTTTGGCATCTTTTTCCAGTTCTTTCGAATAACTGTTCAGGAAGTCAGTATCTACTTTTATTCCTTCAAATTCCATATCCACCAACACTTTTACCAGCGGATTTTCTACTTCATTAAAAACTTTTTCTACTTCTTTGCTTTTTAATAAAGGAACAAAGGCATTTTTTAACTGGAGAGTTATATCTGCATCTTCCCCGGCGTATTCTTTTATTTTTTCAATCTCTACATCTCTCATGTTACCCTGGGTCTTTCCTTTTTTCCCGATCAATTCTTCGATAGACACCGGCTCGTATCCTAAGAATCTTTCGCTGAGAGCATCCATGCTTCTTTTCCCATCTGGTTCAATTACATAATGTGCCAGCATAGTATCAAAAATATTTCCGGCAAGTTCGATCCCATACCATTTCAACACCAGCATATCATATTTGGTATTTTGTCCTACCCATATTTTCTTTTTATCAGAAAATAAAGGTTCAAAATGCGTCAATATTTCCTTTGTTTCATTTTGATCTGCAGGACAGGGAACATAAAAAGCTTCTCCCGGCTTTACGGAGAAACTTAAACCTACCAGTTCTGCAGCATTTGCATCAATACCAGTTGTTTCCGTATCAAAACATATTTCTGTATGCTTCTTTAATTCAGCAACTAATTTTTTTATTGCTGAATGATCCTCTATTGATTCGTAGGTATGAGGAGTGTTATTAATGTTTTTATCAACAGGCAATGCAGGCTCATCGCTATCATTGTTAACTATTGGATCAGCTTTTTTTACCTCTGGTTCAATAATGTTCCCAAACAGATCTGTTTGTACTCCTTGTGGTATTTCTTTTTCAACAACACCTTTTGATTCGGTAGCAATAGAAAAATCATTGCCTAATAATCGTTTGCCTAATGTTTTAAATTCTAAATCAGCAAAAACTTCTTTTAGTTTTTCTTTATCCCACTCCTTCAGTTTGTAATCTTCTTCATGAAATTCAACTGGCACATTGGTAATAATTGTTGCCAATTTTTTTGAAAGGATAGCCATGTCTTTCCCTTTTTTCACTTTCTCACCCATGGCACCTTTTATCTTATCAACATTCGCCAATGTATTTTCAAGCGAACCGTATTCTGCTAAAAATTTAGCTGCTGTTTTTTCACCTACACCCGGAATGCCAGGAATATTATCAACCGCATCACCCATCATGCCCAGCATATCTATCACTTGCATTACATCTTTTATATTCCATTTTGCACACACTTCAGCTGGCCCCATTATTTCTACATCCCCGCCCTGGTATGCTGGCTTATAGATTTTTATTTTTTCAGATACAAGCTGACCATAGTCTTTATCCGGCGTCACCATGTACACTTCATATCCTGCTTTCTCCGCTTGCTTGCTCAATGTTCCAATCACATCATCAGCCTCATAGCCATCCACGGCAATTACAGGAATCTTAAAACCTTCGATTATTTTTTTAATATCAGGTACGGCAGCACTAATATCTTCCGGGGTTTCTTGCCGGTTCGCTTTATAATCAGCAAAATCAGTGTGCCGTTCAGTGGGAGCAGAGGTATCGAAACAAACCGCCATGTGTGATGGCTTTTGTTTGTTTATTAATTCAACTAACGCATTGGTAAAACCAAACTGGGCATTGGTGTTTTTGCCTTTAGAAGTAATACGGGGATTCCGGATAAGTGCATAATAAGCTCTGAAAACTAGTGCATAGGCATCCAGGAGAAAGACTTTTTTTTCCATGCCACTAAGGTAAAGATTTCACCTTAGCCATCTTAAAAGCAAAAAACCCTTCCTGCAGTAGCAGAAAGGGCTAATTTATTACAACTGCTTTGGGTTTAATTAATAGACAATTTCAGTGCTGTATTACTTTCTTCTTCTTTTGTAGCAACAGGCTTAATAGCTGTTGACAGGTCAGTTTTTTGTCCACTTTGTTGTGGATTATCAACTAATACTGTACCGCTGAAAGCTGCTGTATTTTGCTGGCTTGCGGTTTGCGGCATCCCCGGCACACCTGTTTTATCCTTATGGATGAAGTTTAGGTATAAAGCGAAGAACAAAAGGTTGAAGGCAAAAAAGTTTGCGATTTTACGAACTCTTCTTTTCATAAAAAGTGGATTTATTGGATTTTAAAAATTTGGTTTCTCTGATAATCTATTGCTAAGGTATGCCTGCGATTGTGTGTATGCAAGAACAGGGATCGGGTAAATGGTAAAATCGGGCACTAATACTTTGCAGTTATTCGTAAAACTACGAGTCTCTACTTTTTCATTTCCGTTAGCTTTTTCTGTAAAAGGAACATTTCATCCCTTAATCGGGCTGCTTCCATAAAATCCAGGTCCCTAGCGGCTTTTTCCATGTCTTTCTTAATCTTATTAATGGCTTTCTCCGTCTGCGGAATGGTTTTATATTCAGCCTGCTCTTCAGCAGCCAGTGTTATCATATCAACTTCATTAGGAATAGCATACGGATTCTTTTCATCAAACCCTTTAATATCTAATACCGATGTTTGAGCAAATACATCCTTGGTTGATTTGATGATTGTTTTTGGAGTTATCCCATGCTCAATATTCCAGGCAATTTGTTTTTCACGGCGGCGGGTGGTTTCATCAATTGTTTTTTGCATGCTATCGGTCATCTTATCGGCATAGAAAATTACAAGCCCATCGACATTACGGGCTGCTCTGCCGGCAGTTTGGGTTAATGATTTTTCGTTGCGCAGAAAACCTTCTTTGTCCGCATCTAAAATTGCTACTAAAGAAACTTCGGGTAAATCCAATCCTTCCCGAAGCAGGTTCACCCCTACTAACACATCAATAACGCCTAACCGAAGTTCCCGCAGAATTTCTACCCTATCCAGCGTATGCACTTCACTATGTATGTATTTTGATTTGATATTGATACGATGCAGATACTTATCCATTTCTTCTGCCATACGTTTAGTAAGTGTTGTTACCAATACCCTGTCGCCTTTTTTAATTCGTTTATCAATTTCATCTAACAGATCATCTATCTGGTTAACACTAGGTCGGATTTCAATGGGAGGATCCAATAAACCAGTAGGCCTGACAACTTGTTCAACTACCACACCACCGCATTTTTCTAACTCATAATCATCCGGTGTTGCAGACACATAGATAGTTTGATTAGTGAGTGACTCAAATTCATGAAAGTTCAGCGGCCGGTTATCCAGTGCAGAGGGTAAACGGAATCCATAATCAACTAAAATAAGTTTTCTGCTTCTGTCACCGCCATACATTCCGCTTACCTGTGGAATAGTTTGGTGACTTTCATCAACCACCAATAAAAAATCTTTTGGAAAATAATCTAATAAGCAGAACGGCCGGGTGCCGGGCTTTCTCCTGTCAAAAAAACGGGAATAGTTTTCGATTCCATTACAATAGCCTAACTCCCGAATCATTTCAATATCGTAATTCACTCTTTCACTTAATCGTTGTGCTTCAATATATTTTCCTTCTTTCTTAAAATACTCCACTTGTGCGGCCATTTCATCCTGCATTTCATATAATACCTGTTGCAGAATATCCTTTGGTGCTACATATAAATTAGCCGGAAAAATGGCGGCATTTTCCATCTTCGCAATTCGTTTGCTGGTAACCACATCAATGCTTTCAATTTCCTCTATCTCATCTCCAAAGAAAGTAATCCGGTAACCATAATCAACATACGGCAAATTAATATCAACGGTATCGCCTTTTACACGGAATGTTCCCCGGTTAAACTCAATGGTCGTTCTGTTATAAGTGGAGTTAACCAATGAATGTAGAAAGGCTTGTCGTGAAATAGTTTGTCCTTTATTAATACGGATGATTCCGTTTTCATAGTCGGTAGGATTTCCCATTCCATATATACAGCTCACTGACGCAACAACAATTATATCTCTTCTACCACTTAATAAACTGGAAGTAGCTCTTAACCGAAGTTTATCCAGTTCATCGTTAATACTTAAATCTTTTTCAATATACACATCACTCACCGGCATATAAGCTTCCGGCTGATAGTAATCATAATAAGAAACAAAATACTCAACAGCATTATCAGGAAAGAATTGTCGAAACTCCCCGTACAACTGGGCCACTAATGTTTTGTTGTGTGTTAATACAAGAGTAGGCCGTTGTACATTTTGAATCACATTCGCAATGGTAAATGTTTTACCACTTCCCGTTACCCCCAACAATGTTTGATATTTTTCTCCGTTCTCAACACCTTGTGTTAATTGACGGATTGCATCGGGCTGATCACCTGCAGGAGAAAATGGATTATAAAGATTAAACGACATAGAAGACTTGCAATTTAACTATTACCTTGTAGAAAAAGAAAAGCCTCACCATCAGGCAAGGCTTTTTATAATTTTTTAATTCCTATTTAAAACTGTACTGAGACAGCAACAGTTGGTTTCTCTGCAACTTTGCCTGCATCAATAGCCTGTCCTGTAATGCCAAAATCTTTTAGTTTGATTGAAAAAGTAGTTGTCGCAGATACAACTCCATTAGTAATAGTAACAGTTGCGGGAGCAGATACAGGTACTGCAACTCCTTTTACAGTTAAATTGCCTGACACTTTCACGGAATAAGTGCCATCTTTTGTAAACTTTATTTTATTTATTTTATCAACCTTTCCAATAAAAATGAATTTTGGAAACTTAGCAGAGTTCATCCATTTTTCTTCATTAAAATGAGCTTGTATAGTTGGATTTGTAAAAGCAAAATTATTTACAGTCGCTTCAAATGCTAATGCGCCTGTGGACTTATCAAGGGAGGCGGTCACTGTTTTGTTTTCAGCTTTTGGTAAAGCATCTTTAGGCGTGGACGCATCAAATTTTACTACTGCGGATGAAGTAGTTAATGTTTGAGCCATTACTGTTGATGTTAAAGCAAGAAAAGAAAGAAAGAAAATTGTTTTTTTCATTTGTATTTGTTTTTATTATTTATTTAAAGTTGCTCGTTTAAAATTTATAGAAGTTGAATCCAGGATCATACTATAGTCGCTACCGCTGCAAGAACCTTTTAGTGAAATATTATCGCCTGCTTTAATACTTTTTGTTTTTTCGAAATCACTTTTTTCCAACGGAAAGTTTATGAAATGTTTAGTGGTGTCAACAAATTTTACATTCACAGTTGAGTCCAGTTTTATTTCAACTTGCGATACAATCCCATTGACGGCAATAATTTTTTCCCGGTATTTATTGTTAGCGGAGGTATCATTTGCGGCAAACTCTCTAATTAAGTCCGTTGCACTAACAGAATAGTCCGCTTTAACATCAGCAGTGTCTTTATAGGTTTCTTTCGCCAGGTAATTTTCGATAAACATAAAACCGGCAAATGCAAAAACCGGCCCAATTATCACCCAAACTAATTTCTTAACAGTGTTGCCGCCGGTAGCAGTAAAAACAAAACCAATAGCAGCTATTGCGTGTAAATAAATCCATGGCTTTAGCATCGAGACTAATCCTTTTCCAACACCAAGAGTTAGCAGGGTCTTCGTAAATAAAATAAACACAACAACCAGCGACAGGGATAATGCACCTGCTATGGCCGCAAAAAGAAATGATTTCTTCTTTTGGAGCGAAAAAAGTATTGAGGCTATTGAAAGTACTGGTATAAGCCAGAAGATAAGGAATGTAAAATTGAATTGAGGGAAGGGATTATCTAACCCGAATTTTGAACCTGATGTAGCAAAAAAATCGCCAAGTGGCATGGAATAGCCGCTTATTGCTGAGCCTTCCCATGAAACCCAAGGGAGGAAAAAGGTAACTATAAGCAGGATGCCAAATAGAACATGAAGAATCCCCTTGTTACCTGTTTTTGTATTCGTTTTATTCATTCGTATAATATCTAGAACGGGCAATTTCCAGCTTTAGTTGGGCGTTGCAAAACAAATATACAATGTTTAAACATTGAATAGCAGTAAACTCCAATAAAATATTGTGAACAAAGAAAAACCCTTCTGCTGGTGCAAAAGGGTTTACTTACTAACCCATCTTTAAACTGTTGAGCAAAAGCATATTAAGCGTTCTGCATCTCTTTTATTTTTTCCCTGATTTTGGCTTCAATTTCGTTGGCCATTTCCGGGTTATCAACCATTAATTGCTTTACAGAGTCACGGCCCTGGCCAAGTTTGTCGTTATTATAGCTGTACCAGGATCCGCTTTTTTGGATAATTCCTAACTCGGTACCCATGTCTATTATCTCACCTGTCTTTGAAATACCTTCTCCGAAAATGATATCAAATTCTGCTGCACGGAAGGGAGGAGCTACTTTATTCTTCACCACTTTTACTTTTACGTGGTTGCCGATTGCCTCGTCTCCATCTTTAATTTGTGTCTGGCGTCGAATATCTAAACGAACAGATGCATAAAACTTCAAGGCGTTTCCACCAGTTGTCGTTTCAGGATTGCCAAACATCACTCCTATTTTCTCCCGAAGCTGGTTGATGAAAATGCAGATGGTATTTGTTTTAGAAATGGTAGCCGTCAATTTTCGCAGGGCCTGGCTCATCAATCTTGCATGTAATCCCATTTTGCTATCACCCATTTCACCTTCCAATTCGCTTTTCGGAACCAATGCAGCTACGGAGTCGATCACTACCACATCCAATGCACCGGAAAGAATTAAGCGATCGGCAATTTCAAGGGCTTGCTCACCATAATCAGGTTGTGATATTAAAAGATTATCAACATCAACACCCAATTTTTTTGCATACGAACTATCAAAAGCATGTTCTGCATCTATAAATGCACACATGCCGCCTTTCTTTTGTGCTTCGGCTATTACATGGGTGGCAATGGTTGTTTTACCAGAAGATTCCGGTCCGTATATTTCAATTACCCTTCCTCTTGGAAGACCTCCAATGCCGAGGGCAACATCTAAACCGATAGAACCGGTAGAAATTACCTCTTGCATGGTTTCGGCTTTATCGCCCAGCATCATTACGCTGCCTTTGCCGTAGTCCTTCTCCAGCTTATCCATTGTAAGCTTCAGGGCTTTAAATTTTTCACTGTTGTTGCCAGTAGTTTCGGGTGTTTTGTCTGTTTTTGCCATGGGTTAAAGTTATGTTTTTGCGTATTGTAAGTCGAAATATTTCGACCAAGGTTCAAAACTAAATGATTTAGTAATTCAAAACTAATTTTTTGGGGAAAATTTTTTGGGCTGCCAGCAACAGTAACTCCGGTCAGGTGCAGTCCGGGCTATCCGCTTCCATCCTGCAGTTCTTCAGCTGTGGAATAAATTTCAACAAAGTACCCTTCGGTGGGTATTGGGCAAATGAATTATTAAGTCTACTTTTTACCCAAAGATTGGTAATGATAATAAAGAAGCCGTCTAGCTTTTGTTTTTTTCTACTGCTATTCAATACTTATTTATTAGCGCAGCAGCCGAGGTTAGTGTTGCCAGTGGGGCATACAAATATTGTTAAGTTTGGTAAATTTAGTCCTGATGGAAAACGAGTTGTTACAGCCTCAGGAGATCAAACAGCTAAATTGTGGGATGTTTCCAGTGGGGTTTTACTAGGCACCTATGAAGGTCATACAAATGGTGTAAATACAGCACAGTTTAATCAAGATGGAAGTAGGATTGTCACCAGCTCAAATGATAATACAGCTAAATTATGGGATGTAAAGAAGTTTACTAAATTACTTGACCTAAAAGGGCATACAGATTATGTAATATATGCTGCATTTAGCCCAGATGGGACAAGAATTATTACCACTTCCGAAGATAAGTCTGCGAAAATTTGGGATGCGTTTAATGGGAAAAAACTCTTAGAGTTAAATGGGCACACAGAAAAAGTAAATTATGCAAACTTCAGCCCTGATGGGAAAAAAATTGTAACTGCATCAGACGACAAAACTGCAAAAATATGGGATGCTATTACGGGAAAATTATTATTTGATATTATTGGACATAGCTTCTGGTTAACTGGAGCTCAATTTTCTCCTGATGGAAATAGAATTGTAACAGGATCATGGGATAATACTGCAAAAATCTGGAATGCCGGTACGGGAGAGAAATTATTTGAACTAACCGGACATACAAATATTGTACAAGTATCTTTTAGTCCAGACGGCAAAAAAATACTAACTGTCTCCTGGGATAATACAGGGCGAGTTTGGGATGCGTTCACAGGGAAAGAGTTGGTGCAATTAATTGGGCATTCTGAAAATATTACTTCTGGAATATTCAGCCCCGATGGTACGAAAATTGTTACAGCATCTTGGGATGGTACGGCTAAAGTTTGGAACTCAGCGACAGGTAGTATGTTAGGTAGTTTTTCAAATCATTTTGATTGGGTCACTATTGCAGATTTTAATCCCGACGGAACAAAAATTGTTACAACCTCAAGAGATCATACTGCTAATATTTGGGATATAAATACTGGAATATTAATAGCTGGATTAAAAAGCCATACTTCAAAATTTGTAAGTGCCAGATATAGTTTTGCAGATCAAAAAATTATTACAGCTTCAGGCGATTCTATTATTAAAATTTGGGATGCGAGAACAGGTTTATTACTGCGAAATTTGAAAGGACATTCAAAAGATGTTAATGCTGCAGATTTTAGTCCTGACGGAAGTCTGATCGTTACTGTTTCAAACGATAAATCAGTTAAGGTTTGGGAGGCCCAATCGGGATTATTAGTTTCAGAGTTTCTGGGCCATCAAGATATTGTCAACTTTGCCCAATTTAGCCTAGACGCTAAGAAAGTTGTTAGTGCCTCTTATGATAATACTTCAAAAGTATGGGACCTTGCTTCTGGAAAATCTGTAGTTGATTTAATTGGACATGAAAAAAATGTTAGTACTGCCGCATTTAGCCCAGACGGTAAGAAAATTATTACAGCATCCTGGGACGGGCTGGCTAAGGTATGGGATGCTACTTCAGGATTACTATTACAGGAGTTAAGAGGTCATACAGATTTCGTTAATGCGGCATCCTTCAGTCTGGATGGAACAAAAATTGTTACAGGCTCATGGGATAATACTGTTAAAATATGGGATGCAGCAACTGGTAAAATTCTACGAACTCTATTAGGACATAGCGGATATGTTCAAACTGCTGAATTCAGCCCCGATGGAAAAAATATTGTTACATCATCGTATGATAATACTGCAAAGTTGTGGGATGCTGCTAACGGCACCGTAACTGCTAATTTAAATGGACATTTGTTTTGGATTTATTCAGCTTCATTTAGCAAAGATGGCCAATGTATTGTTACGGCTTCTTGGGATAATACTTGTAAAGTATGGAATGCTAATACAGGGAAATTACTTTATACTTTTTTGGCAATTGACAGTATAGATTTTCTTAATCAAATACCATCTGGATATTATCAGGCCACTAGTGGTGCCACCAAATTACTCCACTACGTTACAAAGGATCAAAAAGTTATCAGCTTCGAACAACTCGATGTAAAATACAACCGCCCCGATAAAGTACTCGAAGCAATTGGTAATACTGACACAGCCTTAATAAAAAGCTATCGTAAAGCCTGGGAAAAAAGAATAAAGAAACTCGGCATTGATACAACAGCATTCAGAGATGGCTACAGTGTACCGGAAGCTGATTTTACAAACAGAGATGTTATAGAGTATGAACAAAAATCAGGCACTTTAAAACTTGTTATAAAAGGGAATGACAGCACTTACAAGTTGGATCGGTTTAATGTATGGGTAAATGAAACACCCATCTTCGGGCAAAGAGGAATTAGTATCCGCAAAAGAAACAAAAACGATTTTGATACTACGGTTACTATTAAACTTTCACAAGGCCAAAATATAATTGAAACTTCCATTACCAATGTGAATGGAACAGAAAGTTACCGTATGCCATTGACCGTAAACTATACACCTGCGGTAAAACAAAAAGAATCGGTTCGGTTTATTGGTATTGGTATAGATAAATTTACAGATAGCCAATACAACTTGCAATACAGTGCCAAGGATATTCGAGACTTATCAAAAAAACTAAAAGAGAAATACAAAGACGATATACTTATTGATACACTATTCAACGAGAACGTTACCACCAGCAATATAAAGGCATTAAAACAAAAGCTACTGCAAACGACAGAAAATGACAAGGTGATTGTTGCTTATTCGGGACATGGTATGTTGAGCAAGGAATACGATTATTTTCTTTCTACTTACTCCGTAAATTTTGAAAAACCAGAACAAAATGGTTTGCCGTATGATGAGCTGGAAAATTTACTGGACAGTATTCCTGCCAGGAAAAAATTAATGCTGATCGATGCTTGTCATAGCGGTGAAGTAGATAAAGAAGATTTGGTAACATTAAATGCAAGTTCTGATTCATTAATAAAAGGATTAAAACCTGTTGCGTACAAACAAGAAGGCCATCTTGGCTTAAAGAACAGTTTTGAATTGATGCAAAGTCTTTTTGTAAATGTTGGAAAAAGTACGGGAGCAACAATTATCTCTGCGGCTGCAGGAACACAGTTTGCGTTAGAGAGAAACGATCTTAAGAATGGCGTATTTACTTATTCTATTTTGGAAGCAATGAATAAATATCCCACCATGAAAATAAGTGATCTGAAAAAAACCGTTGGTGAAAGAGTGGAACAATTGACCAAAGGCTTACAAAAACCAACATCCAGAAACGAAACCATTGTGGTTGATTGGACTATTTGGTAAGCAAAAATTACAAACAGTTATTCTAGCTTTTAGGAAAACTGATTGTGAAACTTGTCCCCTCACCCTCATTGCTTTCTACCTGCATACTGGCTTTATGCGATTGAATAATGGAATAAGAGGCAGTAAGTCCCAACCCCATACCATTCTTTTTTAAGGTGAAAAAAGGATCAAATAATTTTGAAAGATATTCTTTAGGGATACCCTTCCCGTTATCTTGTATAGAAATGCTATAAGCCTTTGCAGATTCTTCTATTTGTATTGAAAGATGACCCTCTTCTAATTCCATTGCTTCAATGGCATTGATGAGGATATTGGTAAACGCAATCACTAATTTACTTCTGTCACAAGCTACTATTATTGGTACCGCTGGAAATTTTTTTTCAAGCTTTACTTTATGCAACTTAATTCGGTCTGAAGCAAGCCCAAGGCTTTCCTCCATAACATCCACCAAGGAATGATTTTCAAAAACTAACTCAACAGGATTAGCCATATTGAGCAATTCTGATATAATATGGTTAATGCGAATTGCATTGCGTTGAATCATTCCCAAGAAATCCTTTTGCTCTTCATCTTCATTTGCAGGTATAAGATGCTCAACCGAGAGTATGATGTTATTTAGCGGATTCCTGATCTCATGTGCCAGCATACGGATCAACCTTTCGTTGGCAGCAAGCTTTTCGGATTGAAGAGTTATAAGTTCTGCCTTTTTAATATTTGTGATATCATGAATTATTCCATGTACAATAGGTAATTGATCCGGGGTATTTAAGACGCTAAGAGATAACAAACAATTTTTTATTTCTTTATCATCTCTCCTGACTTTTATTTCAAGATCATCAATATTACCAGCACTTTTTACCAGGTCTTTAATTCGATTTTTTTGCACACTGTCCCCAATAAAATCATACAAACTGCGACCGGTTAGCCTGCCATTTTTAGATTGCAACAAAATATCAGCCGAGTGATTAACTTCTGTAAAAACCAGGTTGGTGTCTGCGATAAAAACAGCATCCTTCGAACCTTCAAAAAGATTACGGTATTTTGTTTCTCTTGCTTTTAGTTCTTCCAGGAAAGTTGTTCTTTCCAGTGCATACCGGATACAGCGTTCTAATTTTTCTGTACTCAGTTCTGATTTAACCAAGTAATCGGCGGCACCATGTTCCATGGCCTGGATATCTATATCCTTACTGCCAAAACCTGTTAACAAAACAACAGGCCGGTCGAAATTGAAAGTAGCGGCTTCTTTTAATAGATCAAGACCCGATTTATTGCCGAGAAAATAATCAACGAAATAAAGGTGGTGCGATTTGGAATGAAGGCATTTTATTGCTGATTCATAATCCCTGTACCAGTCAGTAATAAACTGTTTTCCATCAATCCCTTTCAAATAATCATTCATAAAGAAATAATCATCCTCATCATCATCTATAACTGCTATTCTTATTATTTCTCCGGTAGGTTTGTTAGTCATGGTTTTTAAAACTTTACTATAATGCTCATCCATCTGTTGTCAAGATTTGGGGTAGTACCACAAAAAAAGCACCTAAATATTATTTTCCCCAAGTTTTGTGTATTTGTTTTACCATAAACCAGCCATTCATACAAATACTAAATAAATGTATTGAACGTTTTATAAAATCAGGTAAATTGTGGGAATAGCGCAAAATAATCCAATACCACTTTGTTTACGTTTAAGAAAATGAACCAAAAAATTCTAATAATAGATGATGAAACAGATTTCTGTTTAATCATGAATAATTATTTCATCAAAAAGGGGCATACCGTTTCATATGCCCATACATTGAATGATGGATTGGACTTATTAGAAAAAAACCAGCCCGATATTTTATTTCTTGATAATAATCTTCCGGACGGATATGGATGGGATAGTGTGGAATCGATTGTGGAAACAGTTCCCCAAATTAGGGTGTACCTGGTAAGTGCTCATAGAAGTATTTCTACCTTTCATTACAAAAATAAAAATGTAGTGATTTGGGAAAAACCCATATCTGTTAGCTTATTGAATACTGTTTGTTGATTATTTTTCATCTCCTCATGCAAGGCAGAGCGAAAGCATATAGCGGGCAATTTTTTCCAGATCTTTATTACAAGAGGGTTTAATTACATAGTCTGCAGCCCCAAGTTCTAAACAAGTTTTTTTAAATTTTTCAGAGCCAGAAGTACTCCAAACTATTTTTGGAATATCCTTATAAATGGGGTTACCGCCTATTTCTTTAAGTATATCTGCCCCATTCAACCCCGGCATATTATAATCGAGTACAATCAGGCAGGGCATCTGGTCTTCTTTTAATTTTTCCAGAAGAGACAAAACCTCTTTTCCGTTATTTACAAAAAAGAGTATGAAAGACCTGTCGATGGAGGCAAATACTTCTGTAAGCATCTCCTCGTCATCCGGATCATCTTCTCCAAGAAGAATAAATTTAGACGGTAAACTACCTTCAAGCTCTACTTTTTGTGGCACAGTTTTTACGACGGGTTTGGTGATAATAACCTGTAATTTATGACATTTTTTTTCTGCCCGGCAAGCCGGAAGAATAGATTTTTGTCTGTTTACTGTATATTATACTATTTTACGATAACCACCTTATAATAACCTTAACTGATCAAGATGAAGAAAAAATTAAAGCCAGCTGAAAAGCTAGCTTCACCCTCTCCTGAGGTTAAAAATTTATTGAAAGCTCCTCGTCGAATAAAAAAAACATCCCCGAAAGTTCACACTAACGGAAAAATAGCTTCCAATGGAAAATCTTCTGCTGCAAAAAACAATGGTCTTTCTAATCTTGATATCACTTTCTCCAATGAACTTGACAGCCGTGAATTGCTTAAAGTTTTAATGCAGGTAAAAGATGGAAATTTTGAGGTGCGGTTGCCTGAAGATAAAATAGGAGTAAGCGGTAAAATATGTGATACGCTTAACCAGATCATTTCACTGAATGAAATGCTGATGGATGAACTTACACAGGCAAAAAACACCATCGGTAAAAAAGGTCATCTTAATCACCGGGTTGTGTTGCCACGCCAGGCTAAAGGATCATGGGCTAACGGGGTTGATTCAATCAATTCACTTATATCTGACCTTGTACATCCTACTATTGAAATAGCCCATGTAATCAGTTCGGTTGCAAAAGGAAATCTTTCACAGGAAATGCCATTGAAAATTGGCGATCACTTATTACAGGGAG
The DNA here is from genome assembly GCA_002127295.1 of Chitinophagaceae bacterium IBVUCB2. Classification (GTDB taxonomy): domain Bacteria; phylum Bacteroidota; class Bacteroidia; order Chitinophagales; family Chitinophagaceae; genus JJ008. The sequence goes on along the minus strand of NFUV01000001.1, from coordinate 1,851,915 downwards.
AGTTTGCAAAGATTGCTGCGGAGGTAAATGACATGGTAAAACAATTGAATTTGTTTTCCATGGAGGTAACCCGTGTGGCAAGAGAAGTTGGTAGTGAAGGTAAACTGGGAGGACAAGCAAAAGTAAAAGGGGTGGCAGGTGTATGGAAAGATTTGACAGACTCTGTGAACCAGATGGCAGGTAACCTAACAGCACAGGTAAGAAATATTGCGGAAGTAACAACTGCCGTGGCGAAAGGTGACTTGCGGAAAAAAATTACGGTGGATGTACAAGGAGAAATTCTGGAGTTGAAGAATACCATCAATACCATGGTGGATCAGTTGAATTCATTTTCATCGGAGGTAACCCGTGTGGCAAGAGAGGTAGGTACAGATGGTAAGCTTGGTGGACAAGCAGAAGTAAAAGGAGTTGCCGGTACATGGAAAGATTTGACCGATACAGTAAATCAAATGGCGTCGAATCTTACAGGCCAGGTAAGAAATATTGCAGAAGTTTCCACTGCGGTGGCGAAAGGTGACTTATCAAGAAAAATTACGGTGGAAGTAAAAGGAGAGATCCTTGAGTTGAAGAATACGATTAATACGATGGTGGATCAGTTGAACTCATTTTCCGTTGAGGTAACCCGTGTGGCAAGAGAGGTGGGTAGTGAAGGTAAACTAGGAGGACAGGCAACGGTAAAAGGAATCGGTGGTGTATGGAAAGACTTAACGGATTCGGTGAACCAGATGGGATCGAATCTTACTGCACAGGTAAGAAATATTGCAGAGGTAACAACAGCCGTGGCAAAAGGTGACTTATCAAGAAAAATTACGGTTGATGTTAAGGGTGAAATTCTCGAATTAAAGAATACCATCAATACCATGGTGGATCAGTTGAACTCATTTGCATCTGAGGTAACCCGTGTGGCATTGGAAGTAGGTACTGAAGGTAAACTCGGAGGACAAGCAAAAGTGCAGGATGTGGGTGGTACATGGAAAGATTTGACAGAGTCAGTAAACCAGATGGCGTCAAACCTTACAGCACAGGTAAGAAATATTGCGGATGTAACAACAGCCGTTGCAACTGGTGACCTTTCTAAAAAAATTACTGTAAACGTTGCGGGAGAAATTCTTGACTTAAAAAACACCATCAATACGATGGTGGATCAGTTGAACTCCTTTGCATCAGAGGTAACCCGTGTGGCATTAGAGGTTGGTACAGAAGGAAAATTGGGTGGACAAGCAAAAGTGCAGGGGGTAGGTGGTACCTGGAAAGACTTAACGGATTCAGTAAACCAGATGGGATCGAATCTTACATCACAGGTAAGAAATATTGCCGACGTTACAACAGCGGTGGCGAAAGGCGACCTGTCAAGAAAAATTACGGTTGACGTTAAGGGTGAGATATTAGAGTTAAAGAATACGATCAATACGATGGTGGACCAGTTGAACTCATTTGGTTCTGAGGTATTCCGTGTTGCCCGTGAGGTAGGTAGTGAAGGTAAGTTGGGAGGCCAGGCAGATGTACCGGGTGTGGAAGGTCTTTGGAAAGATTTAACGGACTCTGTAAATAAAATGGCATCCAATCTTACATCGCAGGTAAGAAACATTGCGGAGGTAACAACAGCGGTTGCGAATGGTGACTTATCAAGAAAAATTGAAGTGGATGTAAAAGGTGAGATCCTGGAATTGAAAAATACCATCAACACGATGGTGGAACAACTTCGTTCATTTGCATCAGAGGTAACGAGGGTGGCGAGAGAGGTTGGTACAGATGGAAAATTGGGAGGACAAGCAAATGTACCGGGTGTTGGTGGTACATGGAAAGATTTAACGGACTCCGTGAATCAGATGGCTGGTAACCTTACTGCACAGGTACGTAACATCGCTGAAGTGGCAATCGCTGTGGCGAATGGTGACATGTCAAGAAAAATTACGGTTGACGTTAGAGGTGAGATATTGCAATTGAAAGAAACATTGAATACAATGGTGGATCAGTTGCGGGCCTTTGCTTCTGAGGTAACCCGTGTGGCAAGAGAGGTGGGATCGGAAGGTAAGTTAGGAGGCCAGGCATTTGTACCGGGTGTGGCGGGTACATGGAAAGACTTGACCGACTCAGTAAACCAAATGACCGGTAACCTTACCTCACAGGTAAGAAATATTGCAGAGGTTACAAAAGCGGTGGCGTCTGGTGACTTAAATAAAAAAGTAACGATCGATGTAAAAGGTGAGATTTTCGATTTGAAAAATACCATCAATACAATGGTGGATCAGTTGAACTCATTTGCATTTGAAGTTACCCGTGTGGCAAGAGAAGTTGGTACCGATGGTAAGCTTGGTGGACAAGCAGAGGTACAAGGTGTGGCAGGTACATGGAAAGATTTGACCGACTCTGTTAACATGATGGCATCGAATCTTACTAACCAGGTTCGTGGTATTGCAAAAGTGGTAACAGCGGTGGCTACTGGTAACCTGAAACAAAAATTATCCATCGTATCCCGTGGTGAGGTGGCGCAGTTGATTGATACGATCAATGAGATGACGGATACATTGGCCTTGTTTGCCGACCAGGTAACTAACGTTGCCCGTGAGGTGGGTGTGGAAGGAAGATTAGGAGGACAGGCATCTGTACCGGGTGCGTCAGGTATCTGGAAAAACTTAACGGAAAACGTAAACCAGTTAGCAGAGAATCTTACAACACAGGTGCGGGCCATTTCTGAAGTGGCTTCTGCGGTAACGAAAGGTGACCTTACCCAGATGATCCGTGTGGAAGCAAAAGGTGAGGTTGAAGAGTTGAAAGATACCATCAACCAGATGATCGCAAACCTGAAGCAAACAACATTGCGTAACCAGGAACAAGACTGGTTAAAATCCAACCTTGCGAAGTTTACACAGATGTTGCAGGGACAAAAAGATTTGAATACCGTAACACGACGTATTCTTTCCGAGTTGGCGCAGGTGGTGAATGCACAAAAAGGTATGTTCTACATTTTGGAGCAAGATGATAATTTTAAAAATCAAAAACTTAAATTATTCTCTGCCTATGCTTTTGGGGAAGAAGTAAAAGTGGCAAAAGAATTTGCAATGGGTGAAGGTCTTGTAGGCCAGTGTGCCATGGATAAAGAAAGAATCTTGTTATCAAACGTTCCTAAGAATTATATCAAGATTGGATCGGGACTTGGTAAAGCGTCACCCCTTAACCTGATTGTATTGCCGGTACTATTTGAAACAGAAATTAAAGCGGTTATTGAACTCGCCTCTTTTGATACATTTAGTGAAACCCACCTGGACTTTTTAAGCCAGTTAACAGAAAGTATCGGTATCGTATTAAATACCATTGAAGCAAATACAAGAACAGAAAGTTTGTTGGTACAATCTCAGTCACTTACCGATGAGTTAAGAAGAACCAACGAAGAGTTGCAGGATAAAGCACACTTGCTGGTAAAACAAAAAGAAGAAGTGGAAGACAAGAACAAGGAGGTGGAAGAAGCAAGGTTATCACTGGAAGAAAAGGCGGAACAGTTGCAGCTTACTTCGAAATACAAATCAGAGTTCCTTGCAAATATGTCGCATGAGTTACGTACACCGTTGAACTCATTGCTTATTCTTGCGCAACAATTATATGAGAACCACGATGGTAACCTGAATGATAAACAGGTAAGCTATGCGAAAACAATTCATAGCTGTGGTGATGACCTTATTCAATTGATCAATGATATTCTTGACCTTTCTAAAATTGAATCTGGTTATATTTCTACTGACTTTGTTCGACTTCAATTCAACGAGATTACTGCTTTTGTTGAAACAACATTCAAACACATTTCAGATAATAAAAATCTGGGCTTTAATATTGAATTGGATGAAAAATTACCTGCTAGCATGGAGACAGATGCCCAGCGATTAAACCAGATCCTTAAAAATCTTCTTTCAAATGCCTTTAAGTTTACAGAGAAAGGAGAAGTGAAATTAAGGATCTATGAGGCCGATCATAACTGGCGTCAATCCAATCAAAATCTTGAAAATGCACAACGGGTTGTTGCTTTTGAGATCAGGGATACGGGTATCGGTATTTCGAGGGACAAACAGAATATCATATTTGAAGCATTCCAGCAGGCAGAAGGTTCTACCAGTCGTAAGTACGGAGGTACGGGGCTCGGACTTTCTATCAGCCGCGGTCTTGCCGATCTATTAGGTGGATCTATTGAGCTTTCCAGCCAGGTAGGACAAGGCAGCGTCTTTACTTTATTCTTACCTATTGATTATAACCCGGCAATAGGAAAAAGAGAAAAGCAAAGCATGCTGAAAGTAATTGAGTACAAACTGGGGGAAAGTAATAACCCGGATGCTGTATTACATTCTGTTCCCACAATAAAAGTAAATGAAACAAAAGATCTTGATGCTCTCAATGAAATTATTAATGATGCAGGTGATGACAGGAATAATATAAGTAGTGGTGACAAAGTTATATTGGTAATTGAAGATGACATACGCTTTGGAAAGATCATGATCGACAAAGCCCATAAGATGGACCTGAAAGTTGTTATCGCTACTGCCTTCGGCGATGTATTCGATCTGGTTAATAAATACACTCCAATTGCGGTAACACTGGATGTAAAACTTCCGGATGCCAGCGGATGGAGAATACTGGACTTGTTTAAGAATGATATTAACTTCCGGCATATACCTGTACACCTGATCTCTGGAGAAGAGAATCGGTTACTGGCTATGCAGCGTGGCGCAAGGAGTTTTAACTTAAAGCCATTAAAAACATCAGCATTAGCTGATCTGTTTGATGACATCATACAGTATAATGACCGGAAGCAAAAGAGATTACTTGTTATCGAAGACAATGAACTCGATTCTTCACAGGTAGCCAAAATACTTGAAAATGATGAACTGATCAATATTGAAATAGTTGACTCAGGTACAAAAGCACTTGAAAAAATAAAGGAAAATGATTACGACGGAATCATTGTAGATTATATGCTGCCAGATATCGGTGGTATGGATCTGGTAGTGGAGATTGGTAAAATAAAAAAGAAAATGATGACACCGGTTGTGGTGTATTCTGCAAGGGATTTTTCTCCAAAAGAACGAACTCAGTTGAAGCAGTATGCCAACAGGATATTACTTAAGGATGTAAATTCATTAGATCTTTTGTTGGAAGAAGTTGTTTTATTGTTACATATCGATCATAAAGATTTGTTGCCGGCAAAGAGAAAACTTATCGAGAATCTGCGTAGTAAAAATGATATACTAACTAACAAGAAAGTGTTGGTGGTGGATGACGATGTTCGTAACCTGTTTGCCCTTACAACAGCATTTGAAAGATATGCCATACAAACTATTACTGCCGAAAGTGGCCAGGAAGCCATGCATATATTGGAAGAAAAACAGGATATTGATATAGTATTGATGGATATTATGATGCCGGAAATGGATGGGTATGAGACAACACAGAAGATCAGGAGAGAGCATAAAAATAATAGCTTACCAATTATTGCTGTAACAGCGAAGGCAATGAAAGGCGACCGGGAAAAATGTATCGAAGCGGGAGCATCCGATTATATTACTAAACCAGTTAAGATCGACCAGTTACTTTCTTTAATGAGAGTGTGGTTATATAAGTAAGCCATAATGAAGGTAACCACAACAAATAAAACTGCTCAGAAATCGGATATTAAGATACTGGTAGTGGATGACAGGGAAGATAACTTGTTTTCCATTGAAGCGATACTTGAGAAAGACAAGTATACTATCATCCGTGCAAATTCGGGCCGTGCTGCATTAAAAATTTTGCTAACCGAGCATGATTTTTCTTTGATCCTGATGGATGTACAAATGCCGGATCTTAATGGATTTGAAACAGCTACTATCATTTATGATAGAGATATACTAAAACATATACCTATAATTTTTATTACCGCCTACAGCAATGATGAAGACTATGCTTTCAGAGGTTACAAAATGGGTGGTGTTGATTATATCTATAAACCTATCAACTCTGATCTGCTGCGGGCCAAGGTGGCCGTTTTTGTAGAGCTCTACCGAAAGAATCGCCAGCTTCAATTACAGGAAAAGAGATTATTGGCGACTAATCTCTCACTGCAAAAAGAAATTGAAGAAAGGAAAATGTCTGAAGAAAAAGTGAAGTTGCTCAATGAACAACTAATAACGAATAATGCATACCTGAAAGAGATGAACGAAGAGCTTGATCAATTTGCTTACATGGCATCGCATGACCTGCAGGAACCTTTACGAAAAATTCAGATGTTCAGCGATAAGATACTGATCAAAAAAGGACAGGATGAAGAAACGGAACGATATTTTTCTAAAATCATCAGTGCATCCCGAAGAATGCAAAGCCTAATAAATAACCTGCTTGATTTTTCCCGTCATTCAGTTAATTCTTCTGATTATAAAATGACTGACTTAAACAACATTGTGTCAGAAACATTGAATGAGCTGGAGGTGGAAATAGAAAAAAGTAAAGCAATAATTAACTACAAGAACCTTCCGGTTATTTCCGCAGTGCCGGGTCTTATACAACAACTTTTTTCCAACATCATCAGTAATGCGGTTAAATTCCGGAAAAAGACAGAAGAGTTAGTAATCGAAATAAAAACTGAAAAAATCAAAAACGCAGAAACTCTACAATTTAATGGCAAAAACAAAGGGGTTACATATCATAAGATCACTATTACGGATAATGGAATTGGATTTGACAATAAGCACAGCCAGGAAATCTTCAAAGTATTTAAAAGATTGCATAATTACCAGGAGTTTGAAGGAACCGGAGTAGGATTATCTATTTGCAAAAAAATAGTAGAAAAACATGGTGGCAGTATTGCTGCTGAAAGTGAAATAGACAAAGGCTCTGCCTTTACAATAATTTTACCCGAGACTCAGCCCATAAATTCAGAGTCATAGGAAGAACGCTTAATTAATAAAAAGGATAGCTGTCAAAACAGACACTACTCCTATAGCAAGCCCTCCGTATACTTCTAATGTGGTGTGATCAGACACAATAAATCTTGAGGTACAAACCAAACCTGTAACTAGTAACGCACCCGAAAGCCATATTCCAAAATTCAGATCTTGTGATAATGCCATAGATATAAAAAGTGTCATCATTACTCCTACTGCAATGGCATGCAGGCTAATTTTAATTTTAATATTCGCCATTAACCCCATCCAGGAGGCAATAAATGTTGCTAGTGCTAGCTGTACCGCTTCCTTTGGAATCGGAAGGGCATCTTCCATTTTATTACTATTCCACCAGATATAAGTGATCCAGAAATACCACACACCGCATGCAATCAACGGAATAATACGATCTTTTTTTGTATGGAGATAAATAGAATCAATAAAAGAAAGTCCTTTTAAAAGAAGTACAGTAACCAATGGGAAAAAGGTAAACATTAAAGCAGCCATCATTACTATCCTTGTTTTGTTCCATTCGCCCAATGCAGTAAAAAGATAAGGATGTACATAAGCCATAAACATTACCACATACAATGGAACAAAAACAGGATGAAATAAATAGGAGATAAATTTCGCTATAAACTTTAATACAGCGGGTTGAGGTGAAAATAAAGGACTCCTCGTTTCCTGCAACTCATTACCCTCGTTTGTCATCATGGATGTATTCATAAAAGCTGCTGTTTGTGCAAAGTAAAGGAATATGTTAAAAGAAGTGATTTTTGTATATTTAGATAATTAATCCTAAACCCGAAAAGTTTTCTATTCGGCAGTTTCAATATTATTCACTTAAAAAAATTGCATGAAGAAACTATTATTTGCTACGCTCCTCCTGCTTACGTTTCAACAGGGATTTTCACAGAAAATAGACAAAGCCAAAATGCAGGCCATGTATGATGCTATCAAAGATGCCGGCATCCTGCACCCTGATTTTGTAATGGCCCAATGTATGCAGGAAACAGGTAATTTAAACTGTAAAAAATGCTGTCTGCGCTATCACAACTTGTTTGGTTTTTATGTAAATGGCAATAAATGTAAAAAATTTGAATCTGATAAAGAGTGTATAAAGTACTATAAAGACTGGCAGAAAAAACGTTACGATAAATGGAGGAAAAAATATCCTAAAGCAGACTATTATCATTTCCTGAAATATGTAAAGTATGCAACAGGAGATAAATACAACAATGAATTAAAACCTAAAGTGGCCTGGGTGCGTAAAAACTTACAATTGTAGTGTATCGTATTTAGCTTTTCATTATTCTGCTTAAAGCGTCTTCCAGTATCTGGAAGACGCTTTCATTTTAAAGCACAGTCAACTGCAAAGAAAAATATAAACTACTTCTTCAATCCCTTTATCTTATCAATATGAAACGGTGTATGTGCTGCAAAAATATTGTTGATAAATAATAACTCATTAATACCTTCTGCTTTTAACATCGCAATAAAATCGCCGGTATAATATCGTTGGTCTACTACAATTACCTTTTCATAATTATTGATCAGGAACGGCGCAAATGCGTTGCCATATGATTCTTTTACGATTGCAATTTTTCTTCCGTTCTTGTGTTGTGTTTCCATTTTTACAATAGGTAAGTCTCCTTGCAGAAAAACAGAATAACTATTTGAGCCGCTGGCGCCTTCTCCGTACATTTTTGATCTGGCCCAATAGCCAATTTTAGTATTGGCACCTATATAAAAATTCACCGAGTCTTTGAACAAATAATACCGAACTGAATCGGGGTTTTCTTTTAGCTTAGGATCCCTGGTTAACCTGTATAAAGAGCCCAGAAAAGCTTTTTTTGTTTTAGATGGAACAGTGTCCAAAGAAACAGGAGTAAGGCCCGCAGTAGTACAAAATGCCCGGTAAGCATAATATGCACCGAGGCTTGTCCAGTGATGGTCGGTATTAAAATATATATACTCTTCCCTGTGTTTTCTGATTTCATCTATAGCCCATACTTTTTTTACATTGGAGTCTAATGTATTATATACATTTTCAATGGCAGGTCGATTTGGCTTTTGTAAGCTTGCATATTTCTCGGTGAGTTCAAACTCCAATGCCACTGGAATAATTAAATTATACACTTGAATGCCGGGGCTCAATAAACGATTATACTGGTTGATAACATTGGCATATGATTTACCCATAGCCGGACCCCCGCCAAACATTTCAAAGCCACGATTTTTAAATACAAATAATCTTTTCTTTACCTCCCCGGTTGCACCATCATCCGGCAAAGGACCATTCTGTGTTGTTTCCTCTTTAGTGGTATCTGTTGTTTCATTGGCTTCAGCATCGTTGGTGGGGTCATATATTTTGATCTCACTGGATTGGTAACCGATGTAATTTTTAAAAGCGGCGGCAGATGAAATCCATTTATCTCTAAATGGAAAATTGTCAGCATAATAATTTTCCATTTGCTTAAAATATTTGCCACTCCAGAAAGTACTGTCCGAAAATGCAGGGAACTGGGTAAGTTTTCGGTTCTCATCTTCAGAAATGGAAGCCTTCTTCATTGTTAATGAAGCTATACCCCCAACGGTTAGCAATCCTACAAACAATACTGCATTTATGATTTGCAGGTATCGGGGCGATTGAGGAGTTGTAAGTTCTTTATTTATGTTTTCGTTCATACACACAATATTTTAAACCACCTTAAAACCGGAAATAAATAAACGGATTATAACTTTTGCCAACCAGTTGTGCTACGCATAAGAAAAGTAGCAGCACATTGAAAGCAATCGTTACGGTATCAAATGTGGTAATTCGATTTACTCTTTTATCTATATATGCTTTTACTTTTCCATATACTGGCATACAAAGAACAATGGCCAGTATTAACCAGAACAAATGGGTAGTAATGGTATTCATCAATTCCATATTACCAGCAGGACCACCGCTAAATGAAAACAGTTTTTTTACATAAGCGATCAGCATTTCTGTATCGGTAAAATAAAATATTACCCAACCAGGGATGATGACTGCCAATGCATATACATGTGAGAAAAAGGCAGGTATTTTTTCAAGAGCTTTTAAAAGAAATGCTTTTTCTATTACAATAAACACAAAGAAATACAAGCCCCAGAAAATGAAATTCCAGCTGGGACCATGCCATAAACCCGTCAAAAACCAAACCACTAACAGGTTAAAATAAGTATTCTTTTTATTGCCACCCAGTGGGATGTATACATAATCCCTGAAAATACTGCCGAGGGAGATATGCCATCGGCGCCAGAAATCGCTGATGGATTTAGAGATATATGGGTAATTAAAATTCTCCCGAAAATGAAAGCCAAACATCCTGCCCAAACCAATTGCCATGTCCGAGTATCCAGAAAAATCAAAATAAATCTGAATGGCAAACATCGTTAAGCCAAACCAAGCTTCCCAGCTTGATAGCGATAAGAGCTCTACCATTGTTAACGGGTCGCTGTTGTCACCCATATATTTTCTTACCAGTTCTGCCGCTATATTGGCAATTATTACTTTTTTAAAAAGTCCAATACAAAAACGGGAAATACCCAGGCTAAAATCCCGCAATGTTTCTTTGCGGCTGTCTATTTCTTTTTCTACGTGGGCATAACGAATGATAGGTCCTGCTACTAAAGATGAATAGAGGGACACATACATTAAAAAATTCGGAAAGTTTTTTTGTGCTTTTATATCACCTCTGTAAACATCTACCACATAAGAAATGGTATGAAATGTATAAAATGAAATGCCCAAAGGCAATGCATAACCCGGAGCGGTAAAGGAAGTGCCTAAAGCTGAGTTAACACTGTCAACAATAAATACATCATATTTAAAAGTGGCCAGCAAGGCTAAATTGAAAGTTACTGTTACAACTACACCAATCTTTGCCCATTTGGTGCCGTGATGTTTTTGTATAAAAAGCGCATTGCCCCAGTCAAATAACGACGATAAAATCAACAGGGATATCCAGATTGGTTCGCCCCAGCCATAAAAGCATAAGGAGAAGACAATGAGAATCCAGTTTCGCCATTTAGCATTTTTACTGCTGTAATAAAGGAAAAGATTGAGCGGAAGAAAAAGGAAAAGAAAGATAAGGCTGGCAAATACCATAGAATCAGGTGGCTGGGTTTAGCGGCGTAAAATACATATTTGCTAATTTATTCAAAGCACAAAATGGGGTTTTATTTCTTTTTTTTAATACCCGGAAGACGGCATACTAGTAAAACAATCCTATTTACCAGTCCACCTGGCCAAGATAAAAATGACAGCACTTAGTTTCCAAAACTAGTTTCTTGTATAATTATTGCGCTGTATCTTCGGTTAAATTAGCGAGTATGCAACTGACAGCAAAACTGGTTCAACTTCTTCCTTTGCAGACAGGCGCCGGAAAAAACGGAGCATGGAAAAAACAAGATATTGTTGTTGAAACGGAGGGTACCTATCCAAAAAAAGTTTGTATTTCTATCTGGGGCGATAAAATAAACGAAAGTGTATTGAAAGTCGGGTCACAACTAGCTATTTCTTTTGATGTAGAAAGCCGTGAATACAACGGACGTTGGTACACGGATGTAAAAGCATGGAAAATTGAGCCGGCAGGTGCAAATACCGGTAATACCAATGAAGGCCCGATAGATCAACCTTATTTTGAAGAAGGACAAATGGAAAGTAAAGACGATTTGCCCTTTTAATACTAATAATTACAATTCCTTTCTAAGTCTTGCTACCGGGATGTTAAGCTGCTCTCTGTATTTAGCTACCGTTCTTCGGGCAATATTATATCCTTTTTCCTGTAATAATTCTGTAAGACGTTCATCGCTAAGCGGTCTTTTTTTGTCCTCGCCTTCTATTAAGTCGCTGAGAATTTTTTTCACTTCTCTTGTAGATACTTCTTCACCGCTATCTGTACTTAAGGATTCGCTAAAGAAAAATTTGAGACGGTAAGTACCAAATTCTGTTTGAACAAACTTGCTGTTAGCAACACGACTTACGGTTGATATATCAAGATTGGTCTTCTCTGCAATATCTTTTAATATCATTGGCTTTAACTCTGTCTCATCTCCCGTTAAGAAGAAATTATACTGATGCTCCATAATAGCATTCATGGTGCTTAGCAATGTATGCTGACGCTGCTTAATGGCATCAATAAACCATTTGGCTGCATCAATTTTTTGTTTAATGAATATAACGGCTTCTTTTTGCCGCTTATCTTTTTTGGCACCACGGTCATATTCTTTTAGCATATCTCTGTAGCCTTCACTGATGCGTAGTTCTGGTGCATTGCGACTATTGAGTGTTAATTCAAGCTTGCTGGCATTATTAAAAATAAAAAAATCTGGTACCACAAAACTCTCTGCTTTGTTCATCTCTCCCACATTACCACCGGGTTTAGGGCTAAGGCGTACAATTTGTTGCATTACTTCACGCAGTTGGTCGTCATCAAGGTTTAATCCACGTTGAATTTTTTCGTAATGCTTTTTAGTGAACTCATCAAAGTATTTAGTAATGGCTTTAATGGCCGTATCTACTGGCTTGCCTTCGTCTTTTTGTTTTTGTAATTGTATCAGTAAACATTCCTGTAAATCTCTTGCGGCTACACCGGGGGGGTCAAATTGCTGAATACGTTTAATGATTGTCTCAACTTCAGCGTCATCGGTAAGGATGTTCTGACGGAATGCAAGGTCATCTACTATTGCAGAGGTTTCTCTGCGCAAATAACCATCTTCATCTATGCTTCCTACTATTTGCTCAGCAATAGCCTGCTCTTTTGGATCCAATTTCAACAGGCCAAGCTGGTCCAGGAGCAATTCATAAAAACTTGTTTCTGTTTTAAAAGGTAATTGACGGCCTTCATCTTCTTCGGGATAATTGTCATCACGCAGTTTATAATCACCTACTTCATCGTCGCCATCCGATACATATTCGCTTACATCAATATTTTCATATTCATCCTCGCTCCCATCTTTTTCTTCGTATTCTTCTTCGGGTGTTTCAAATTCATCTTTCAGCTCATCCGCACCATCGTCATGAGTATCTTCATCCAGCTCAAGCGCCGGATTTTCTTCCATTTCTTCTTTAATCCGTATTTCCAGACTCGCCGTAGGTACTTGCAACAACTTCATTAACTGAATTTGCTGGGGCGATAACTTTTGCAGCATTCGCTGCTGTAAACTTTGGCTAAGGGCCATGGTTCGTTCAGGGTTTTAGTGGCGGATTCTTTTTTTCAAAAATCCGGCCAATCAACAAAAATAATGCCGTAAATTTAAATACAAATTAAGGAAAGATGTTGGAACGACTTTATTGTTTTCTTGTTGTGCTGCTGTTAATGTTTTCAGGGGAAATTTTTGGACAGTTTGGGAAACAAAAAAATTCCCCAGCTAGCTCTTTTTCAAGTACATATAAGAAAGAGGCCTGTGTAAGAGAAAAATACTTCTTGTCTTTGCCTGGCACAAGAATAACGGATAAAAAAAATGAAAAATATGTTGGGTTTAGATCGATTCAATTAATTAATTCTCCCATTTTACCTGTAAAAAGCATAAGTCCATCATTCTACTTTAATGGGTTGGGCTTTGTTTGTAAAAAGGAATGGCAACTGGAAAAAATGACCTCAATACCTTTTCGGATTCGCCTTGGTTCGTTAGCTTATGTAAATTACCTGGAACAAAAGTAGAATGCGATTAAGCCTGTCAATAACCATTACTCTGGTATTGAAGTAGCCGAAGATTTTTTTACCAGTAAAAACCCAATAACTCCTGCAAACAATGACGAGAACAGTATTGCAATTTTCGATTGTTGGATCACAGCTACTTCCTCAAAAGCCAACAAAGTAATAAATATTGACATGGTAAAACCAATACCAGCTAATACTCCTGCACCAGCTAATTGCATCCAATTAACTTCTTCTGGTAACTTGGCCAACCTTAATTTGATAGCAATGAAACATAACAAAAGAATTCCCAATGGCTTTCCAATTAAAAGGCCGGCAATAATACCCAGGCTATTATTTGTAGTTAATGTATCAGCAAGGTTCCCACTGAAAATAATACCTGTATTGGCAAAAGCAAATATTGGAACAATAATAAATGCCACTGGTTTGTGAAGCCAGTGTTGTAAAAGATAAGAGGGAGAGTTTTCTTTTCCATCTCCAAACGGAATAGCAAAAGCTAAAAGTACACCTGTTATGGTGGCATGCACACCTGATTGCAACATACAATACCACATGATGACGCCGCCCAATATGTACCATATAAGCTGATGTACTTTTAGGCGATTTAAAACTAATAGCAGGGCAAATATTCCTAGAGCAATGAACAAATAGGTTGTTTGTAATTCGCTGGTATAGAAAATGGCAATAATCATAATTGCACCCAAATCATCAATAATAGCAAGAGCAGTTAGAAATATTTTCAATGCCAGGGGAACCCTTTTCCCAGCTAATGATAAAACTCCCAATGCAAAAGCTATATCTGTTGCCATAGGAATACCAAAGCCGCTTTGTGTATTGGTACCAGCATTAAAAATAAAGTGCAGGAGGGCAGGTATTGCCATCCCGCCAACGGCAGCAATAACAGGAAGAGATGCATTTTTTATACTGGATAATTCTCCAGCATATAATTCTCTTTCTATCTCTAGACCTACTAATAAAAAGAAAATAGTCATCAGGCCATCGTTTACCCAATGCTCAATACTTAGATTAAGATTGATACCACCTATGGAAAATCCCATTTTCTGATGCCAGAAATCAAGATAGTTCTCTCCAATAAAAAAATTTGCTAATAATAAACTAGCTACTGTACTTATAATTAGTATAATGCCAGAACTTTTTTCACTATTAAAAAAATCGTTGAAAAGTTTTGTGGCTGTCATGCTGTTTGGGGTTCTTTACAAAAATAACCTGTACAGCAATTATAAGTATTAAAATTAGCCAGGTACTTTCTGCTCGTTTAATACTTTTTTAATAACTGCATTCATTTTCTGGCCTTTCTCTTTAATCTGTTCTTCCGTCCATAGCAGACTGATAGATGTAGAAATACAGCGACTCATAACAGCATCACTCGCAGAAAAATCCTTTGTGGCATGCTGCATTACCTGTGCTTTTAAATCAGGATGCAATGCATTTAACGTAGTTGAATTTTTTAGATGATCCCACTTGCGGATATAATGCCAGTTATTATCAAACCAATAGAAATTGCCCGCAAGTATTCCCTGTGCTTTCATTTCACTAACTACAGCTCTTGTTATTTCTTCAGTAGGTAAAAACCAGCTTACAGAACTTCCACTATCACCAGCAGGATCAGGAACCCGGCGGAACATAATTTCGGGGATTTCTGCCAGTATATTTTTTAAAAGGGCATTATTCTTCTTCTGTATCGTCAAAAATTCTGGTAATCTTCTTATTTGTGCTAAGCCAACGGCTGCATGTAATTCTGATATACGATAGTTATAACCAATAAATGGATGAAGATCTGCACCTCTGTCCGCACCTTTATGGTCATGTCCATGATCGGTATAACCATCAGTTTTAATATACAGGTCCTCATTGTTCATCATTACTACCCCACCTTCGGCACAGGTCATTGTTTTTACAAAATCAAATGAGAATGTTCCTGCATCTCCAATGGTTCCAAGATGTTTTCCTTTATAGGTAGCACCAATACTCTGACAGGCATCTTCTAATAAAAAAAGATTATGTTCTTTGCAAATGGATACCAATGCATCCATATCTGCCATGCTTCCACACATGTGAACCGGCATCACCGCTTTTGTTTTGGGAGTAACCGCTTTTCTTACAGCATCAGGATTCAAAGTGAGTGTATCATCTACGTCTACTAATACAGGCACAGCACCAACACTTAATATCGCCTCGAAAGAAGCCACGAATGTAAAAGAAGGAGTAATTACTTCATCTCCATACCCAATGCCCAAAGCACTCATTGCTGTTGTTAGAGCAGCCGTACCACTGGAAGTCAATTGTGCATAATTACATCCGAATGTTTCGCAGATGGCCTCTTCCAGTTCTTTACTTTTCCAGATTCCTTTTCGGGGTCCGTCGAAACCATACCGCATCAGGATACCTGTTTCCAGTACATCATTTACTTCTTTTCGTTCTTTATCACTCCAGAGTTCGTAGCCGGGCATATGCTGTAATTAATAATGAATAATTAAGAATCAATAATTCGTTGCGGGTTTAAACTTCCTGCAAGTTTTGCAAAGGTAAAAAATGAAAATATGTAATCGATGAAGTTCTTTACGGCTTATAAAAACTCCATTTCTTTTCTCCCGGCTGCACCAGGATGGCGATCTCACTCAGGTCGCTTTCATTATTGTTTTTACCAACTGCTGTAATTACATAGCGATAGGAGAAATGTTTAGACGATAAAACTTCTTTAAACTCAAAACCAGCTGGCAGTGTAACAAATCGGGAAATATATTTAGGAACATTGCCAAATGTTTCGCTGTGCGAATCAGTAGCATATTGATACACTACGTAATATTTTATATCAATTCTATTTCTTGGATCTGGTTTTACAATTAACTGTATCACTGAATCCTGTGTAATGCTTCTTTCTACAATAGGTGGCCAGGGTTTTTCATTATCAATCCAGCGCATCGGAGGTAATAAGGCCGGGTATTTATAATAATTATTTTGTAGACTATCATTCCAGCCATTTGGATTCTTATCAAACAACCGGCTGCTATAGTAAATACTTCCCTGTACATTCGGATAGCGGCGTAGTTGTTTTATTTGATTAGGGAGTTCGTTCGGATTATTCCAGCCCGGTTCTTTTTCTTCTACTTTATAAATGCCGTGACCAATGTAAATATGTTTTCCATAGCTATTGCGGCTCCACCAGTCCACCATTTTTGCATAATCTACTTTAGAATGGCCAATCGTAAAATAAAGTTGCGGAGTTACATAATCAATCCAGCCTTTTTTCAACCACAATAAAATGTCGGCATACAGATCGTCATAGTTCGTTTGACCGGCTCGGGTATCGCTTCCTCTTTCCGGATCTTTATCCTTATTGCGCCATACACTAAAAGGGGATATTCCGAACCGCACTAATTTTTTTTCTTGTTTGATAGCAATACCAATTGCCTGTATGATTGAATCAGTGTTACTTCTGCGCCAATCATCCTTACTCAACTTGCTTCCCGATTTTGCATACGTAGCGGCATCAGGAAATTCTTTACCTGGTATGCGGTAAGGATAGAAATAGTCGTCCATATGAATGGCATCTACCTCATATCTCTTTACAATATCACGAACAACATTTACCACAAATTTTTGTGCTTCTTTATTTCCCGGGTCAAAATATTTCTTATCGCCATAGGTTAAAAACCATTCCGGATGAATGCGGGATATGTGATTAGCCGCCACTGAAGAACTGCCAATATTATGAACGGCTCTATATGGATTTAACCAGGCATGAAATTCCATGCCCCTTTTATGTGTTTCTTCAATCATAAATTGAAGCGGATCGTAATAGGGGGAAGGGGGCTGACCTTGCACACCTGTAAGCCATTGGCTCCAGGGTTCAAATGTGGATGGATAAAATGCATCTGCCGCCGGACGAACCTGGACAATCATTGCATTCATACCATTACGCTGGTGCATATCCAGCAAACGGATATAATCAGCTTTCTGACTTTCAGGATTTGTGTCGCCCGATTTGGGCCAGTCAATATTATTAACGCTGGCTACCCATACGCCACGAAATTCGTACTTGGGCTGTGCATGTATAAATAAAATAGAGGCAAGGGCGGAGAGCAATAACCAAAACCGTTTCATGTTTTCAAATTAGTATGAATAATCAGAACGGTAAAAATACATCATTCACTTGCATCACGAATTTTATCGAGCAAATTGCTGAGAATATTAGCATCATCTTCTGAAAGATTGCCCATTACTCCGTCTATTTCATCCTGGCGGGCATCTAATCGTTCCAACATTTTTTTGCCTTTATCGGTGATAATTACATCTACAAGTCGTCGGTCTTTTTTGCAAGTAATTTTTTTTACTAGTCCTTTGGCAATAAGACGATCCACAATTCTGCTGGTATCACTCATCTTTTCAAGCATTCTTTCCCTTATCTGCAGTGTAGAAAGCGGATTGGGAAAACTTCCTCTTAATATCCGGAGAATGTTGAATTGCTGCGGAGTTATATCTTCAGCATCAAAAATGCATTTAGTTCGATCCCGAATCCAGCCTAAGGTGTAAATAAGATTAATTCCAGCTTTTTGATGCGCATTGCGAAACTTGGCCTGCTGTATGTCCTTATCAATGCCCATATATTTGAGTTTACTCACTAAAAGTAAAAAGTTTCAGGCAAGCAAAACGCCAGACCCGAAACTTTTTAAATGAATTGTCCGTTTCACGGTATTAATTGTTGTAATAAAACTTCTCTTCTACAATTTTACCGTTTTTCCAGCGCTGCACAGACAATTGGCGATAGGTACGGGTTCCATAGTCTTTGTGGGTATAATCCATCCACCATTCTACAGCCGAAACATCGTCACTGATGATTGTGTTCAGGATTTTAGCACCACGAAATTCTGTAAGACCATTTACAAAGGCTTCTTCGTATTGACGGTTTACATCTTTTCCAACACGGGCAGGGTAATCATTATCCTGCATTACCACATCATCCGCATAGAATTTTTCAAAAGCAGGAAGAATATTTCCTTCCAGGATCATTTGATTTAACTGGTCTACGTTTGTTCTTAAGTCACTCATGTTATATAAGTTTTAGAGGTAAAAATTTGATAGCACAAAATTAATGTTGCAACATTGAATTGTCAAATTTATTTTTATTTTACCCGTATTCTTTACCTTTTATTAACATGACCCGGGCAGCATTCATGCAAAAAATCCCCTCTTTGTGGTATTGGTGCAGATGTAGAAAATCAGTTGTTTTACAGTATCAACCTTAACCTAACTTTTTATGAAGCTATTATCCGAATCGTTCCGCAATTTTTTTGAAGGCTTTACCTCATTCTACACCTCCATTTTTGATGAAATGAAGAAGTGGTAAGAAGGATGTATGGTTTAAAAATTTTTAGCCTCGTTCTTTAACGCTGCTGCCAATTTAAAACTGGCAAAGAGATGATGTCCTTCATGCAGCAAAAAAAAATTGAGCCATTGCAGGATATTCATTTCGCCAAAGTGAGGGTGAATTCCTTTTTTTAAATAGTCGGCGTCTTGAAAAGTGAGCATTTCTCCAGCCATTGCTTTTCGAACAGTAAGCATATCCTGCATTATCTCCCGGATGGATCTTTCGCAATTATCAAGGAACAATGGATCGGCTTCTGCCGAATAACGGGGAAACGAAGGCGTTTCGCCGGTAAGAATTTGTTGAATTCTTTTAATAAAAGTGTGCTGGTAAGTTTGAAGGTGTACAATGTGTTCAAAGATGGACCATTTACCAGGAATAATTTGTCGTCTTGCCTGTTCATCAGTAAGGCCGTCAATTATATCAACAAGAGATTTATGTTGGTATTGCAAGCGGGTTGAAATAGAAGAGGAAATATGCATAGGCGGTTTTTAATGATCAGTCGCTGCTCCACACTTTCGTTCCCTCACTGCAGTTAGCACAAATATCAATATTTCTACGGCCACTTAAAATCTTTTTGCGAAAACTATTGTATTCGCCGTTTTTCCAGATTTCTTTAAATGGCTTTTGTTTCAGATCACCCAGTTGATGTTGGGCATCTTTATCAAAGCAACAGGGGGCCACTAATCCGTCCCAGGTTATTACCGGATCATGCCATAGCCGCCAGCAATGATTTTCAAGTTTACCTTTAAACTTTGTTCCCGTAGAAGTAGTTTTATAGCGACTGTATTTATCAATGGTTGGTATTAATTGGTTCGGATCATTTTCATAATCATATACCTGTGCTGTTTTAAACCATACATCATCTACTCCCACTTCTTTGGCCAGTTTTTTTACATCTTCTATTTGATGTTCATTAGGCTTTACAACCAGGAACTGAAAAACAACAAAGGGCTTTTTACTTTTTAATTCTTTTTTCCATTTCACAATATTGGTAGCACCTTCAATTACTTTAGACAAGGTGCCGCCAACACGGTACTGTTGATAAACTTCCTGTGTTGTGCCATCAATAGAAATGATCAACCTGTCCAACCCACTTTCCACAGTACGTTTTGCATTCGCATCATTCATATAATGTGCATTGGTAGAAGTGGCCGTGTAAATTTTTTTTCGGGAAGCATATTCAACCATATCTAAAAAATTGGGGTTGAGATAAGGTTCTCCCTGGAAATAAAAAACGAGATATAAGAGATCTTTATGTAGCTGGTCTATCGTTTCGCTGAAGAAATCTTTTTTCAGCATACCTGTTGGTCTTGTAAAAGCCCTGAGACCACTGGGACATTCAGGGCAACGAAGATTGCAGGAAGTGGTGGGTTCAAAAGAGATAGAAAGAGGATAACCCCATTGCACGGCTCTTTTGGTCCACTTACTGAAATAATAACTACTCAACACCTTTACACCGTTCCATGCCCGGCGGGGTGTAAGCTTCGATAATAAATTAAAACTGTCACTTCGGTTAAATCTTGCCATCAGGTTGTAAAGTTAGTTGAAAAGGGGACAAGGGTAAATAGGCTATGCTATTTTTGGGGAGGCAATGAAAATGTTCAGTAGAATTACTGAACGATGAAGAGTGCGACGCAACGATGACGATAGTAGTAATACAGCGGGTAAACAAATATGAGTTGCGTTCTCTTTTCAATTTGCAGGAAGTTGTTATCTTGATAGGAGTTTATAATGAGTTCTACAAATTTATCATACCGCATTTTCCCATTAGGAGATACTGCCATTACTATTGAATTTGGCAGTGCGATAAACTCTTCTATTAATAATGAAGTGATTGCGAGGTTTCAACAACTGCAGCAGCAACCATTTCGGGGCATGATAGAGATTGTACCGGCATATTGTACACTTACGGTTCTTTATGATATTGGAAAGATAAAAAAAGAATACCCTACAGGCAGTTCTGCATTTGAGACGGTTAAAAAAATAATAGAAGAACGATTAGCGCAACCTGTTGAGCATATAAATGTAGGTGAACATCTTGTAAAAATTCCTGTTTGTTATGCAGAAGAATTTGCATGGGATATTCCGCAGGTAGCTGCAAAAAATAATCTTACCGTAGAAGAAGTAATTACACTGCACCAGTCAATAAAATATAAAGTGTATATGTTGGGCTTTTTACCAGGCTTTGCATATATGGGCGAAGTGGATGAAAAAATTACTATGCCCAGAAAAACTGAACCGGTACCGATTGCTGCAGGAAGTGTAGGCATAGCCGGAGTGCAAACAGGTATTTATCCTTTTGCGTCACCGGGTGGCTGGCAGATCATTGGGCGGACGCCGTTGAAACTATTTAATGTTGGCAGGGATGAGCCAGTGTTATTGAAAGCCGGAGATACCGTTCAGTTTCATGCCATCAGCATTGATGAATTTCATCAACAAGAAAACGATTCTCTTTTTTAGAATACCAATAAGCTATGAATGTACGAATCATAAAAGCCGGGGTATTGGATACATTGCAGGATTTGGGCCGCTACAGTTGGCAACATCTTGGAATAAATCCTGGTGGCGCCATGGATAAATGGTCGGCACAAGTAGCGAATATTTTGGTGGGCAATAACAGAACAGAGGCAGTAATAGAATTGCATTATCCCGCCGCTGAATTATTTTTTGAAGAGCCTGCATTGATTGCCATAAGCGGTGCTGATTTTTCTGCACATATAAATGCAGAAGAAATTCCATTGGGGCAACCCGTATTGATAAACAAATACAGCATACTCCAATTTTATGGGTTGAAAAAAGGAGCTAGAGCTTACCTGGGAGTGCATGGAGGATTTGATATCCCGATATGGTTAAATAGTTACAGTACACAATTAAAGGCAAGAGCCGGAGGATATAAAGGAAGGGCTTTACATAAAGAAGATGAAATACCAATACGATCTATTCCTTCCTCACTTACCCAGTTGTTGGGGAAGACCGAGTTTTTAATATTGCCATGGAAATCAGATTCGCAAACAGGATTAATAAAAGAAGTACCTTTTTTTTTGCTTGAAGGAGATGAATGGAACCGGTTAACCAATGAGTCCAAACAAAAAATCCTCTCAGAGTCTTTTACTGTTTCACCACAGTCGGACAGGATGGGTTATCGATTAAAGGGGAGCCCACTTACTACAACAAATAATACAGAGATGATCTCGTCTGCGGTTAATTGTGGTACTATACAATTATTGCCTGATGGGCAATTAATAGTGCTGATGGCCGACCACCAAACAACAGGGGGTTATCCAAGAATAGCACATGTAATTTCAGCACATCAATCAAGGTTGGCACAAATAAACGCAGGGGAAAAGATCCGGTTCAGCTTCACCAGTCAGCAAATAGCAGAAGAATTATTACTGCAGCAACAACAACATTTGCAGCAATTGCAAAATGCCTGTACTTTCAGGTTACAGGAATACATTAAATGATACCAGACATTAATTGTGATATGGGTGAAGGCGTTGGTAATGATGAACTCATTATGCCTTTTATCAGCTCGGCTAATATTGCCTGCGGTTATCATGCAGGTGATGTGATGACGATGCATGAAACAATTGCTCTCTGTGTAAAATATGGGGTAGCAGTTGGTGCACATCCATCTTTTTATGATAGAGATAATTTTGGAAGACAAGAAATGAATTTACCTGTTGATGAATTGTATGATTTGATTACACAGCAACTCATTCTTTTTTCAGAAGTAGCATCATCATTCGACATAAAAATAAATCATGTAAAGCCTCACGGCGCTTTGTACAATATGGCAGCAAAAGATGCCTTAATAGCAAATGTGATTGCTAAGGCTGTAAGAGATTTTGATAGTAATTTGATTTTAGTTGGTTTAAGTGGCAGCCAAACCATAACACAAGCAAAAGCTATAGGATTGAAAACGAGCAGCGAAGTTTTTGCTGATCGTATTTACCAGGATGATGGTTCTTTAACTCCCCGCACTAGTCCCGGTGCCTTAATTGAAAATACAGGTGAAGCAATACGGCAAGTGCAACAAATGATCAATACAGGAACAGTAACAACTATAACAGGAAATACCATTCCGATCATTGCCGAAACTATTTGCATTCATGGAGATGGTGAGCATGCTGCTGAATTTGCAAAAGCAATACATAAAGCGATAAAGCATTAATGAAAAAAAACTCTGCTATACTTGGTGCTGCATTCCTGATGGCAACTTCAGCAATTGGTCCCGGCTTTCTTACACAAACATCTTTATTTACCGAACAATTACTTACAAGCTTTGGTTTTGTTATCCTAATTTCTATTTTATTAGACATCGGGGCACAATTGAATATCTGGCGAATAGTAACCATGAGTGATAGCCGGGCGCAGGATATTGCAAACAAAGTTTTTCCCCGGCTTGGTTATTTTTTGGCTGGGTTAATTGTATTTGGCGGTCTTGTTTTTAATATCGGCAATATTGCGGGTTGTGGTCTTGGATTAAATGTTTTGACCGGGGTTGATACAAAAATTGGAGCAGTTATCAGTTGTGCAATTGCACTCGGTATATTCTGGTATAAAGAAGCAGGAAAATTGATCGATAATTTTGCGAAACTGTTAGGATTAATAATGATTGCACTTACCGTTTATATTGCTTTCTCCTCCAATCCACCAATTGGGGAGGCCTTGTATAGAACAATTTGGCCAGAGAAAATAGATATGGTGAAAATTGTAACACTGGTTGGTGGTACAGTGGGTGGGTATATTTCATTTGCAGGAGCACACCGTTTATTAGATGCAGGTATTAAAGGCCCGGCCTATTTACCCCAGGTAACAAGAAGTGCGGTAAGTGGTATTCTCATTACTTCTATTATGCGGTTTATGCTATTCTTTGCAGCATTGGGAATTGTATCGCAGGGAATAAAATTAGCAGCAGCAAATCCTGCGGCTTCTGTTTTTCAATCAGCAGCAGGTGAACTTGGCTATAAATTTTTTGGTGTGGTGATTTGGAGTGCCGCAATCACATCGGTGGTAGGCGCCTCATTTACATCTGTTTCATTCTGGAAAACATTAGTGCCTGCTGTAAGAGACAATGAAAAAATAGTGATCAGTTGTTTTATCATTTTATCCACTATCATTTTTGTTGTGGTAGGTAATCCAATAAAATTGTTGGTACTGGCAGGTATGGTAAATGGATTAATTCTCCCCGTTGCATTAGCGGTAATTTTATTAGCAGCTAACAGATCGGATATTGTCAAAAATTATAAACATCCTTTGCTATTACAAGTAATTGGTTGGATCGTTGTAGCAGCTATGACTTATATGGGAGTTATCACTATTCAGCAAAGTATTGGAAAGTTGTAACGATTGTCGTTCGAAAGAGAAAACAAAAAAGCCCAACCATAGGGTAAGTTGAGCTTTTTGTTTTTCATCCATCCTTGTTAGTGTGTCCAATCAGCCGTTTAATATTTTAGATCCGTTCAAATATGCTTTTCCTGGATGATATATGAACAGGCAAGTGCCATTCTTTATTGTGGTAATAATTTCTGCGGATTCTTTTTGGGGTACAGCCGGGCATCCATAACTGCGACCCATAAATACACCAGCTTTTGCTCTTGCCGGATCAACATAGGCAGCGCCATGTATAACAATTGTTCTCGCTAATGCTTTGTCATTATACCCTCTGTCTACACCATTGATGCGAAGCGATAATCCGTGTGCACCGATATAAGTATTTGCGGTTACATAAAACCCCAGGCTGCTTTGTAATGATTCAGGAGTGTTGGAAAACCGGGTGGCATACTCAGCACCAGAATTTTTTCCATGAGCCACATAAGTATTAATGACCAGTTTTTTATTTTCAACATCAACTATATATAATCTTTTCTTCGAAGAAGGTTGACTGAAATCACAGATGGTAAGATATTCACTCCGACTAATCAATTTATTATTGAGTAATTTCTGATAGCCTTTCCATGCATATTGAAAAGCCTCATCAGACAAACCATATTGCTGTAGGTTTGCAGAAGCATAAATAGTAGTAGCTGCATCGGTGGTGATATTGAGTGGTGGTTCCGGAATGATTGAATGAGAAGCTATAGCAACAGCTGACTCGCTGTTTACAGTAGATAGCGTTGGAATAATGGTAAACGATGTACACATTACTCCCACAAGCATGGGAATTAATAGGTTTTTCACTTAGGGTACGATTATCTACCGGCTTTCTTTTTTAAAAGATTTTACACGGTGTGGATGTAAAACGATAGTGAGTGCAAAATATTATGCAATTGTTAAAAATGCAAGTAATAAATGTTTGTTTATTAATAGTTTGCGAATAATTACGCAGCAATTGTAAAATATCAGCAGGGAATCTACGAGCAATAATAGTAAACACATATAAAAATCATTGAACTAGTAATGTTAGTTCTCCGTAATCTTATTAGTTGTTAAAACAATGAAAGTTGATTTTCATTTTTTTGCAGGGCTCTCTTCTTTTGTAATACTGCCATCGGCTCGTTGCCCGCAATATTGAAAATGGGTCCGGCTTCATAGCGGGACGCAACAACAACTTTTGTTTTACCGGCGTGGGGGGCAAATAGTTGTTCTACCAGCTCTGGTTTATTATTATTCTTGGATAGATGTGAGAGAATGAGTAATTGAAGTTCGGGAGATTTATAGTGTTGAAATAATTCCAATGCTTGTCTATTCGATAAATGCCCCCTATCGCTGCTGATACGCTGTTGTAAATGATAAGGATAATTGCCATTGGCGAGCATGTTGTCACAATAATTGGACTCCAAAAAAACAGCATGACAACGGCTAAAATATTTCAATACATGTTTGCAGGCATATCCAATATCGGTGATGATGCCAACATTAGTACCATTTCCTGTTATCATAAAACTATGCGGGTCTGCGGCATCGTGGCTTTTTTGAAAAGCTTGAATAGATAACTCCCCGATTCTAACCGGCTTTGTGTGATTAAATGATTGAATTAGCTGCTGATCAATAGGAATTCTGGTATTCCGTAAAGTGCTATCGGTAATATAAACAGGCAACCGATATTTTTTAGAAAGTCCTGCAAGTCCTGTAATATGATCTCCATGTTCATGTGAAATAAATATTGCTCTCACCTTTTCCATAGAAAGACCGAGCTTGACCATTCGCCTTTCCGTTTCCCTGCAGCTTAATCCAGTATCTACCAGCACCGCTTCATTTCTATTGGCGATATAATAACAATTGGCGTTACTGCCAGAATTAAGTGATGTGAGATAGAGGGACATGCTGTAAAAATAAGCCGATACTAACTGGTAAAAAATTATTACACCAATCGGGTTGGGATTTTAATTCATTTAATAGTTATATTTAGAATAGCTACCTGAAGGAAACTACCAAAATCAACCACATGACTCAATCTTCCTTCACCGCTCCCGGCAGCTCACCTATTCAGGTGGTTCCTCACAGTATTACCGATGAACGTATTTTTTCTCTTGATGTTTTGCGGGGTCTCGCTTTGCTGGGAATTCTTGTTATCAGTATTTGGGAATTTGGTGGCTTTACCAATAACCAGCAGATATTTTATCGGACAGGGACACATGGAGGCAATTATAATTTATTAACAGCAGTCTCCATTTTATTTGAAGGAAAAATGAGGGCCCTGTTTGCATTGGTATTTGGGGCGGGTATTATTTTATTTCTGCAAAAGAAAGAACATCCTGTTGCCATTAATAACGCCGATGCTTATATCCGCCGACAAATGTGGCTGATGGGTTTTGGAATTTTCAATGCGTTTGTATTACTATGGCCTGGCGATATTTTATTTCAATATGGTGTAGTCGGTATTTTATTATTTGCTTTTTATGGAATGAAAACAAGAGGTATTTTCATTTGCGCTATTCTTTGTATGCTTATTTATTGCGGCAAGCAGTATTGGAATTTTGCCGATGATAAAAAGACCTATAAAAAATATGTGGCAGTTACGGTAGTGGAGAAAAAGTTCAAAGCAGATAGTCTGAGCCGTGCAAAGAAAGACAGTATTGATAAGACTAAGGATTCAGTTCTTTTTAAGGATACTTTGCTGAAAAATAAACTTAATGATTCCCTTGCCCGTAAGAACGATACCCTAACTAAAAAGCAAGCGGAGGAAAAAGGTGCCTGGGAAGGATTAACTAAGGAAATGAAATATGACTCTTCTAAAACAGAAGCCGAAAATAAATCCATGCGGGCTTCTTATTTAAAAGTGTGGCAGCACTTGATGGGGCGATCCCAAAACAAAGAATCCTTCTGGCTTTACCGAATTGGTGTTTGGGATATTGGGTCGATGATGTTATGGGGAATGGCCTTGTTTAGCCTTGGTTTTTTCAGTAGCCGCTTTGCATCTTCTAAATATTTATTGATCGGGTTGATTGCATTGATAACAGGACTGGCGTTAGCATGGCTTCGTATAAAATGGGGTGATGACAGGCTCATGGATTTCACAAAGTTTGTAGAGAAAAGTTCATTGCCGCATAATTTGTTTTTCCCGGTTGAAAGATTGTTAATGGCAACGGGTTATGCATCACTGCTGCTGTGGCTGCTACGAATGGGAATATTCAACTGGCTATGGAAAGCTTTAGCTGCAGCCGGAAAAATGGCCTTTACTAATTACATCTTGCAATCCGTTATCTGCACTTTCTTTTTCTATGGATATGGATTTGGATATTTCGGCAGGTTGCAGCAATGGGAACTTTATTTTGTAGTAGCTGAAATAGCATTGGTGCAAATTGTGTTCTCTGTTTTTTGGTTGCGTTATTATACAATGGGTCCGCTGGAATGGTTGTGGCGATGTCTGATCTATCGAAAACGATTGCCCATTAAAAAAAATCCTTCCATCAACGATTAATTCCTAATTAAGTAAACCATTTATATGGATCAACCTATTTCAGCCAGTACTACAGAGCCTGTGCATACCAAACCGGTAGCTGCTGCAGAACGTATCAAAAGCATTGACACTATTCGTGGTGTTGCTTTGCTGGGAATATTAATGATGAATATTCCCGGCTTTGGTATCAGTCCGAGTATTTGGTACGGCCTTATCACTGGTCCCCGCTCAGGTGCTGATTATTATACATTCGCCACGGTATTTGTTTTATTTGAAGGAACCATGCGGGGATTGTTCTCTATGTTATTTGGTGCAGGTATGGTGTTGTTTATGCTCAATAAAAAAGATGTTCTGGGACAGCCACCTGTTGCTACTTATTATTATCGCCGTTTATTGTGGTTGGTACTGTTTGGTGTAATAAATGCATTTGTAATTCTATGGCAAGGGGATATTTTATTTTTCTATGGATTGGCCGGTATGTTATTATTTGTTTTTCGAAAACTGCACCCAAAGTGGCTGGTGATGCTGGCGTTGTTATGTGTATCATTCGGATTAATAAAAAAACAATGGAGCTGGAATGAAAACAAAGAATCAAGAGCATTGTATCACCAGGCGATAAAAGCAAAAGAAGATAAGAAAACACTTACGCCGGAGCAGCAAGGTGCAATTGGACAGTGGGAGGAAAAAGAAAAAAGTATTAAACCAGATACTGCAAAGGTTAACGAGCATGTTAATAAAATGAGGTCAGGGTATGGAACCATTTTTACCTATTTTATTCCGCAGAATTCAAGTGGCGAAGCATGGTATATTTATAACGAAGTTTGGGATTTACTGGGAATGATGTTCCTGGGAATGGCCTTATTCAGTTGGGGATTTTTTAGTAACCGCTTACGAACTTCCACCTATGCTATGTGGATGCTAATTGGCTATGGACTTGGTATACCAATAGCCTGGCAATTATTTAATAACGGGTGGATGAGTTTTGGACAATTAGGTATAGGTGGGTTTACAGACAGATGGAGTTCTTCACCTGAAATTTTTGTAGAGTTTCGCAGAATATTACTCACCATTGGCCATGCAAGTTTGGTAATGCTGATTTTCCGTAGTGGCATCGTACCCTGGTTAATGAAAGCATTAGCGAATGTTGGGCAGATGGCGTTTAGCAATTACCTGATGCAAAGTATAATCTGTACGTTCTTTTTCTATGGCTATGGATTGGGAAATTATAACAAGCTGCAGTTTCATCAATTATATTATGTAGTATTTGCTGTATGGATATTCCAGCTTATTTTCTCTGCCATCTGGTTACAATTTTTCCGTTTCGGTCCGTTCGAATGGCTGTGGCGATCGCTAACTTATTGGAAGCGGCAACCTATGAGAAAGTAAAAGAAAAAACATTCTATAATATAAATGCTCCTGGAAATTCTCAGGAGCATTTATATTTTCGTCATCATTCTCTTCTCTCCTCATCGTCCCTTGCGTCGCACACTTCTACTTTATAACACAGATGAGCATTTTAGAAGAGCAAAAATTTTATGGAAGATTACTCCAAACTAAAACAACAAAACCTAAACTTTTACCTCTTTCCATTTACCTTTTTTGAAGTAATAAAATGCTGCTAATGCCATAGCCGTTTCTGCAACCGGCACTGCTATAAATGCTCCAACAGGCCCCATCCCAAATGTTTTCGCTAATACATAACCAAATGGTATTTGAAATAGCCAGAAACCAACAAAATTGATCCAGGTAGGTGTCTTTGTATCGCCGGCTCCATTCAATGCCTGTATCATCACCATACCAATGCCATAAAAAATATAACCACTGCCGATTATTTGTAATGCCAGCACACCAAAGCGATGTACTTCCGGTTCTTTTGTAAAAATGCTGACGATAGGAGAAGCGAAGAACAGGAACGACAAACTAACTACACCCATGAAGATGGCATTGTATTTTGTTGTGAGCAATACACTCTGTTCTGCCCGCAGTGGTTGATTAGCGCCAAGGTTTTGTCCTACCAATGTCGCAGCAGCATTACTCAATCCCCATGCAGGAAGAATAAAAAATACCACATTGCGAATAGCAACCTGGTAACCGGCACTTGCATCAGTACCACCTGTTACCGATACCAACCAGGCAAGAACGATCCAGCTACCGCTTTGAATAAAAAATTGCAAGGTGGCAGGCCATGATACACCGAACAGTGTTTTTATGATCGGCAAATCCCATTTAAAATGCGACCACTTCATTTTAATGGAGCGGTTGCCGCCAAACAAATGATAACATTGATATAGCACACCTGCGCCCCGGCCGATAGTAGTCGCAATGGCAGCTCCTTTTAAACCCAGTGCAGGAAAAGGGCCATAGCCATAAATTAATAATGGACAAAGAACAATATTGATTCCGCTGGCAATCCATAAGCTACGCATCGCCATGGCCGCATCACCGGCCCCTCTAAAAATTCCATTGATAAGAAAAAGTAAAATAATTACAGTGGAACCTCCCATCATTATACGGGTAAAAATGGTTCCTTCCTCTACTACAATTGGAGCAGCACCCATAAGCCGGAGAATATCGGCAGCAAAAACAATTCCGATAACACTAAGCACAATGGCTACGATCATCGACATAATGATTGCTTGTGCTCCTGCATGTGTTGCCCCTTCCGGATTCTTTTCACCGATACGTCTTGCAACAACTGCAGTGGCACCAACGCTGAGGCCAATTGCAATGGTGTAAACAAGAGAAATAACTGATTCTGTTAACCCCACAGTAGCAATTGCATTCTTGCTATTCGGCAGATGGCTCACAAAATACATATCCACTACGGCAAATACAGATTCAAGACTTAATTCCAGGATCATAGGTATGGCCAGCAATACAATGGCACCTCTAAGACTTCCTTGTGTATAATCATGCTCCTTGCCGCTGAACGATTGGCGGACCAGAGCCACTAGTTGAGAAAATTTATTTATCTGCTTTACTTGCGTCATGATTGACAAATTTGATTCGATGTGATTGGTTTTACAGTAACATCGTTATGTTGAAAATAAAATAATTAAAATGAAATACAGCAACCAACTGAAGGTAAGGCTGCTTAAGAAATTGTTCCGTAAGTATCAGGTTCTTTAAAGATGGGGGCGAACCTTGCAGATAATCATATTCGTTAATTGACGATGGCAAATATATGTAGGTCCCCATATTATAAAAAAGGAAAATGAATGAAACCGGAATTTGGCGGGATGAATTGTTTCCGATAGAGAATAAGGCGAGCACCCCTATTATATTTCAGCGACATTTCAGCATCGATGGTTAATTTGTGTATTGAAACTATCATGCACAATCAAACGACAGAAGGAGATAGTCTACCTCTCCACCGCTATTTCATCCTCAACAAACCATATAATATGGTTTCTCAATTTGTGAGCACCCATGCGGTAAACTTGCTTGGTGATATTGGATTTAATTTTCCCGAAGGGATACATGCCATTGGCCGACTGGATAATTTGTCAGAAGGGTTACTGATATTAACAACGAATAAAAAAATAACCCGATTATTATTTGAAAGCAGCACTCCGCATAAAAGAACCTATCTCGTACTAGTTAATCATGCTGTTTCGGAAGAACGTTTACAGCAACTGAGAGAAGGGATAAGATTTAGGGTGAGGGGTGGAGAATATTATACCTCTCTTCCTTGCGAAGCAGAAATAGTGTTGCAACCGGAAATTTCCTTTCCTTCTCCATATACCATGACAAAAAATATTCCTTATACCTGGCTGCGTATTACGTTAACTGAAGGCAAATTTCACCAGGTACGAAAAATGGTGGCCGCTATTCATCATCGTTGTAAACGATTGATACGGGTAAGCATTGAAGATCTTAAATTGGGAGATTTACAGCCGGGCTGTATCAAAGAAATTCAAGAGAAAGATTTTTTTGCGATGCTTAAAATCGACAATCCAATAAGGAAAATTAAAACCGATTAATACCGGACCCATGCAGGAGCTACTACAGCTGGCGTTGGTCCTAATCTTTCTGCAATACGGCGGTAACGATCAGCCAGCGTACATAAATATTCCTGAGCCTGTGCTGCATAATCTTTTAGCCCGGTAAGTCCGGCTATCTTCCATCTTTCCGTCAGATGGCTAATGATATTTGCATAATCCATCGTGGTGTAGATGCCCATCTTTTCTGTAATTAATGAAAAGCGGGTAAACAAACTGTCTTCATCTGCATTGTCCATTAACAAAGCTGGCATTGTTATTTTTTTCTTCATCATTGTTTGAAAAGCCAGTAATGCACCATCGGGATCGACCTCAAATATTTTCGACATAAAACTTTTATACGCTTTTTCATGGCGGGCTTCATCACCTGCAATTGTTTTGCAAATTCTTGATAATACATCATCACCGGCTTTATCGGCCAGCTTACCTGTATTTACATGGGCAATTTTGGTAGCTCTTTCCTGGAAAGATGTATAGATCATTGCCTGGTAGGGATCTTGCTCGGATTTAGCATCAAACCCATTGGTAATTAAATTATGAATAGTGATTTCCACCGCTTTCATATCAGCCCGGCCAGATAGATAGAGATATTTATTCAATAGATCGCCATGGCGATTCTCTTCTGCAGTCCATGATCTGGACCATTGCACCCAACCTTTAGCACTTGTCATATCCCCCTCCTCATTCACACCTTTTAATAAATTAAAAAAAGATTGATAGTTAGGTAATGCTTCTTCGGTGATCATATTTCCCACTAAAGAACTAATTACTTCTATGGGAATGGCATCGGTTCTTTTTCGCAGTTCCATTAATTGCTCAATGCCGTCAGATCCTGACATGTCAGGTAAAAAATCAGTAGGCTGCCAGCAAGTTTGCGGGTCTACTAAAAAATCATTAACGGCCTGTCCGGCAAAGCTTTCTAGTCCGGCAACAACAGCTGCATTTTTTTCCAATTCTGCTTTATGCATATTCTTTCTATAAATTACCTGTTTTAAAATTGTAAACAGGGGTATTAAAATTGATTTATTTTAAAACAAATGGAGTTATATAATTCTGGTGTAGGCTTATATAATTCACATATTGGGGACAATAACGAGCAAAATTTTACTCGGTAATTTTTTTATACCATTACAGTGTCAGACAAGTGCATCGCTCCATTGGATATTTTAGCATCCCGTGGCAATATTTTGATGCTTCCAATTAGTATATTTCCGTCTTTTTCTGAAACTAATAGCTCTTTACCGTTTATAGAAGTTAGTTTTTGACCGTCTTTCAGTTCGCTAAAAAGAATTTTACCATTAACGATATGGTTGTTGAGTAAATCTGCC
Source organism: Chitinophagaceae bacterium IBVUCB2 (assembly GCA_002127295.1). GTDB lineage: Bacteria > Bacteroidota > Bacteroidia > Chitinophagales > Chitinophagaceae > JJ008. The sequence continues at coordinate 1,818,755 of NFUV01000001.1, read as the reverse complement.
AGTTTCGCCCTGTTTTGTGGTTCCAACAATTGTTCCACTTTACCTTTTTCCAATTTTTCAAAAGCGAGGTCGCTGGGCGCAAAAAATGTAAATGGCCCGGTGCTGCTTAATAATTGATCCAGGTCGGATGCATGTACGGTCTTCTTTAATGTTCGCATCGATTTATCTACATTAATTACCTGAGTAATATTTGACATATTTGATTTTTTTATAGCGGCAAAGCTGCTGCTATTTGCAGGAAGGTAGTCTTTACTTACCACTATAGCCGTTAATGTTTAGCTACGATAAATCAGTAATTTTAGTTCATGAAATGAGCCACCAATAAAACATTTAGAAGGGTAATGAATATTTCAGGCAATTCCTTGTGGTAAATTTCTAAAACAACAATATATCATGGAAAAAATCAAAATCACCCTTTTGCTGTTGCTTTCGCCTTTTTTTGTATTACAAGCACAGGTTCCGGTACAAACAGACAGCATTTCCATCGTAGTGCTTAATCAACAAATAGATGATTATGTGGTAAAGCAACAGGTTGAGCCATTAAGTAAGCTCTATGCTGATGATTTTGTTTTTAGCCATGGCTCAGGTAAAGTAGAAGGAAGAGAAGGTTGGTTAAAGTCAGTAGCAAAAGGGAATTTTTTATTACGGCAACATGATTCGGTAACGGTGGAAATGCACCCGGAACTTGCTATTGTAAAGGGTAAATTATCAGTGCATAAAAAGAACAAGGATAAAACAGACCGGTATCACCTTAAATATTTTCGATTATATGCATTTCGTAATAAGCAATGGCAGTTGATATCGCATATAACGACTTCGGAATGGCATGAAAAGTAAAAGCACCAATTACAGAAATTTATAGACCTGCTATTCACACAGCGACATAGCTTCGCTGCTTTTTGTGCTGAACTGGATTTTATTGATCTTGTTTCCTTTGTTATAGTATAAAACCAATGTGCCATATTCAGTTTGAAAGGCGTCCCAGTTAACATCTTTTATTTTTGGATGGCCCAGCCATTTGAACAAACCTGTACGGCTTGCTCCCAATAGCGGCAGCGTTAGCTTGCCTTTGAATTTTTCTTTTATTTCTATATAATCTCTACCTGTAAAGAAATAAATATCCTTGTCTTTATAAAAAATAGTACCTCCGCATTTAGCAGTATTCACTTCATCTTCACTACTTGTAAAGCAAGGAAAAATTTTCTTTATCTCCCCGGATGTTGCACTGGGTTTAAGTCCATTTACTTTTCCTCCCAGTATATCAACTGTAAAAGAAGGACAGACAGCTGTTGTTTTTAATTGCCCATACCCCAATGACGTCGTAATCATTGCCATCAAAAACAGGATTGTACTTTTCATGCCGTTTGAATTAAGGTTATATAACGGTGGAAATAATTGGCGGACAACAGTAGCAAAATCCTTGCTAAAACCAACAGCGGGGATAAAAATTTCCCTTTCATTTGTGATAGACGAGATTGAATAAGGGGTATAAACCCATCACTACACAAAACTACGTAGTGTTCTATAAAATCATTGTGTATTGCACTTAATTAAGGGTCGTTTTATTTGTCTGATTTGCAGGCTTCCCTCACTTTTATATCCGCAATTAATAATACCTGAAAACAGATATCAAAACCGAAAATTCATCCTTCTGAAAGCCAAACTGTGAAAGCTATGAGTATGCGTCAATTAAAAATCAGTCACTCTATTACCAATAGAGAGTCAGATGGATTAGATAAATATCTTCGGGAAATTGGGAAAGAGCAATTATTATCAGCAGATGAGGAAGCATTATTATTTCCTTTGGCAAGAAAGGGCGATAGAAAAGCCCTGGATCGTCTTACTAAAGCCAATCTTCGCTTTGTAGTATCAGTGGCTAAACAGTACCAGCACCAGGGGTTATCATTAGCCGACCTCATTAATGAAGGAAATATAGGATTGATAACTGCTGCTAAAAACTTTGATGAAACAAAGGGGTTTAAATTTATTAGCTACGCTGTATGGTGGATACGTCAGAATATACAGCGGGCATTAGCTACAGATGCACAATTAATCCGCCTGCCATATAACAAAAGAGTATTGGGTAACCAGATAAGCAAAGCCAAAGCAATGTTGGAGCAAAAACTGGAAAGACCTGCTACACCCGAAGAGGTAGCAGAAGTACTGGAAATAAATCCAGAAGAAGTTGCTTCCCGGATGGCTATTCAAACCCGGCATGTAAGTCTTGATTCTCCACTTTCAGATGCTGAAGACAACAACCTGTTGGATGTGTTAGAAAATAAAGACGGCACAAATGAGTATGAAAACATTTCATACCTCAGTTCACTAAAAACAGAAATCGAAAGAGTGATGCAATCATTGACCCGTCGGCAAAAAGAAGTACTATGTCTTTTTTTTGGAATAAAAACTGGCTTTGCAATGAGCCTGGAAGAAATTGCAGAAAAACATGACCTCAGTCGGGAAAGGGTAAGGCAAATAAAGGACAAAGCACTTAGTGAATTAAGACAAAAAGAAAGCTTTCATATTTTAAGAGGGTTTCTGGGAACTTAATTTTTACACATTTTATTGTAGCCTTTTATCTCCATCTATCAGCTAATCATTACCGGTAGTATCAGTCACTACTAGTGGAAAACCCTTAGTAAAAATACAGTACCTGTTTTTTATTATAATGATTTTTTAATGCTGGCGATTTGTAATACCAACATTCTTTTATAAATTTTCTATTTAATGCAGTAATCGTTCTGTTGGCCAGTGAAAAAGTATTAAATTGTTATTGCTCCCAATCCTTCTATGAAAACTGGTTTGCTCCTTAGTGGCCACTGGCATAATCAATAAGATGAAGGTGTTGTGCCTGCAGGTTTACTTTAATTTTTTGGCTAATAATTCTAAAAACTACTAGTGTCTCTGGCTGTTTGCCATAAGTAAACTATTAGTAAAAGTATAATTAGTCGCTATTGGAAAATTCATGAACGGAACTACCCGGCATATAACAAAGGTTGCAGCTATACTCACAATATTAATAGCAATACTGGTATTGGGTTCCTGGATTTTTGGTGACCAAGACATAACTATTTCTCTTCCAGTTAAGTTCAATACTGGTCTCTGTATACTGCTTTCTGCTATTGCTTTATTTGTATTAGATCGGCAAAAGCCTGGCAAAGCAGGTCAACTCATCGCTACTATCTGTTCGTTCATAGTTTTTCTGATTACTCTACTTACGCTGGGACAATATATTTTTAATACAGATTTTGGAGTTGACCAGTTCCTGTGGAAAGATACAAACCCAGTACCGGGTACTTTGTTTCCTGGAAGAATGGCAGTACTTACAGCTTCTATTTTTACCCTGTTTAGTATTTGTATGCTTTTTTTAAGGAAAAGAAGCTTGCATTTGTTTGTCCAGGTTTTCATTATTATAGGGTTTGTTCTTCTGTCATTGATTTTTCTTATTTATCTCACCCGTACCAACAGCGAAAGATTTTCATTAGTCAGTCCATCCTCATTGTATACCAGTCTTGCATTATTGCTATTGTACACAGGTGCTTTATTTAGTTCTCCCCTTAGCTATCGCAAGTTTTCTTTCCAAAAAAAAATGGGAGCTTTTTTCTTCTTTGCAATTCTGCTGTTAACGGTAGCTTTTTTGGCATTTCGTTTAAGTGCTAACCGTTTTGTGGATACTGCAAAATGGGTTGATCATACAAATACAGCAGTAGCACATAGCCAGCAGATCCGGAATTTAGCGCAGTCGATTGAAACAGGAACGGCCGAATTTATTATCTCAGGCAAAGAAAGTTTTCTTAAGCCATTCAATAATGCAGTGATCAGCATTCAGCCCGCCGTGCAGCAACTTCGGGAAACAACTAAGGATAATCCAGAACAACAGGTTCGCATAGATTCATTAGAAGGTTTAGTTAAGAGCAATATAGAACTGAGAAGACATATAATTGAATTAAGACGAACCGGAGGTTTTGCAGATGCTGAAGAATTTTTTGAAACTGGAGCTGCCAAAACTAAAATGAATGAATTGTTTGAACTAATAGCAGCTATTGAAGCGAAGGAAATGGAATTGCTTGGCAAACGCAAGTCGGAAAATGAACTAAGTATTGTGGGGTCGTCAAGGATTATAACTCTATTTCAGGTACTTACTGCTTTGTTGCTGCTTATTGCTTTTATTATTATTTACAATCATACCCGGTACAGGAACCGGGCAGAAAAAGAAATAATATCACTGAATGAGAACCTGGAAAAAAAGGTAGAGCAAAAAACTGCAGAATTACTGAAAAGTGAGCTGCACTTTCGTTATATATTAGACAACCTGATGGAGGGAGCTCAGATCATAGGCTTCGATTGGAAGTATAAATATGTGAATGACGCATTTCTTAAACATAGTAAATACCGGCGGGAGGAATTGCTCAATCATACGGTAATGGAAAAATTTCCAGGAATAGAATCGGCTGACATATTTAAAGTATATGAAAAATGTTTTGCCGAACGGTTACCCATTCACCTCGAGAATGAATTTGTCTTTCCGGATGGGTCAGTAGGCTGGTTTGATCTGAGTTTTCAACCAGTCCCCGAAGGAATTTTTATTTTGTCAATGGATATTACGCATCGTAAAAAATCAGAAATACTACTAAGCGAATTATACAAGGTACTGGAGAGAAGAGCTGTCGAATTACAAACTTCAAATACTGAACTGGAACGATTTGCTTATGTAGCATCACATGATTTACAGGAACCCTTGCGTATGGTAAGCAGCTTTCTTCATTTGCTTGAAAAGAAACTGGAAGGAAAATTAGATGATTCAAATAAAGAGTATATCAAGTTTGCAGTAGATGGTGCAGAACGAATGAAGCGGTTGATACAGGACCTGCTCCAATATTCCCGTGTGGGTACCAGCAAAGAAAGTATAACCACGGTTGATTGTAATGAAGTAATGAATACGGTACAAACTATCTTATCTCTTTCTATTCAAGAAACAAATGCGACAATACAAGTAAAAAAATTGCCTGTAATAAAAGCAGTGCAACCTCAAATACAACAGCTTTTTCAAAATCTGGTTGGCAATGCACTCAAATATCATAGCGACGCACCACCGGTAATAGAAGTGGGTTGTACAGATAAAGAGCTGCACTGGGAGTTTTATGTAAAAGATAATGGCATAGGCATCGATCCAAAATTCTTTGATAAGGTCTTTATTATTTTTCAACGATTACATAATAGAACAGAGTATGCTGGCACGGGTATTGGGTTAGCTATCTGTAAGAAAATCATAGAGAAGCACGGCGGCACTATACGAATTGAATCCGCAATCGACAAAGGAGCTACCTTTTATTTTACCATTCCCAAAAATAAAGCATGACAAGAGAAATTCACATATTACTCATTGAGGATAATGAAGGGGATATTGTTTTAACATTAGAGGCTTTAAAGGAAGCCAGGGTTAATAACACCATTGATGTAGTAAGGGATGGAGAACAGGCAATGCAATACCTCAACAAGGAAGCAGAGTTTAGGAACTCCGTTACCCCTGATCTTATTTTGTTAGACATTAATCTTCCGAAAATTGACGGTAAGGAAGTGTTGTCTAATATAAAAAAAGATGAAATCCTGAGAATAATTCCAGTAGTAATGCTGACAACGTCTGATTCCGAAAAAGATATTTTCGAATCTTATAATAATCATGCAAACTGTTACATAACTAAACCAGTAGGTTTTCAAAGTTTTATTGAAGTAATTCATACACTTAAAGATTTTTGGATAAGCATAGTACAGTTACCCAAAAAAAATCATACATGAGATTGGAGAATAAAATATTGAATATGCTGGTAGTAGAAGATAATCCAGGCGATTATGCTTTGGTGAAAGAGTATTTGCAAATGAGTAATTTACCACCAGGCAAAACCATTCATGCCGATAGTATGGCCAGTGCCACCAATCTGATTAAAGAAAATAATTTTGATATCGCCCTGCTTGATCTTTCATTACCGGACAGTTCAGGTATTGATTCAGTTATTACACTTAACCGTCTGCTGCCTCAAACTCCTATTGTTGTTTTTTCTGGCTTGTCCGATGTTGAGGTTGCGATGGAAGCGATTTCATTAGGGGCACAGGATTATCTTGTAAAAGGAGAGTTTGATGAAAAATTGCTGGGTAAAATTGTTCATTATAGTATAGAGCGTAAAAGGATGGTGGAAAAATTGCGGCAAAGCAATGACCGGTATGAATTTGTAAACAAAGCGACACTGGATACGATTTGGGAATGGTGGTTTAATACTAATTCCGGTATGTGGGGAGAGGGGATTGTAACTACTTTTGGATATACTGATGCTGAATTGAATTATAGCAATGAGTGGATGCGTAAATACATTCATCCCGAAGACAGAGAAAGAGTTCGTACAAGATTGAATGAACACATTAAATCCAGGAGACAACATTGGCAGGATGAATTTCGTTTTTGTTGTGCAGACGGATCTTATAAAGATGTATATGACCGGGGATATATTTTGTATAATGAGAAAGGGGTTGCCGAAAGGATGATTGGTGCGATGACGGATATTACTGAAAAAAGAAAACTTGAAAATGAACTTGCAAAGAAGGAACTTACCCAGCAAAAATTAATTACAGAAGTAACTATCCAGGCACAGGAAAAGCAACGAAATGAATTAGGAAAGGAACTGCATGATAACATTAACCAGGTACTTGCCACTATTAAAATGTTTCTTGGTTTATCACTAGAAAGAGAAGGTTCCAGGAAAGAGCTGATAGACAAAAGTCTTCATAATGTAAATTACGCAATTGAAGAGATAAGGAAATTATCCAAGTCGCTGGTAGCACCGTCGCTGGGGGATATTGGATTGGCAGAGGCTTTGCAAGAGTTAGTGGAAGAAATGAATCTTGCTAAAAAAACAGAAGTAGAGTTTATCAACCAGTTGGATGATAAATATACAATAGATAAAAATATGGAGTTAATGTTCTATCGTATAGCACAGGAGCAGTTAAATAATATCAGGAAGTATTCAAAAGCCAGTAAAGCCATAATTGCATTAAAAACTTCAAGCGATAGTATAATGTTCTCAATCGTTGATAATGGAGTGGGTTTTGATTTGGCAACCAGGGCCCAGGGAATAGGATTAAAGAATATCAGTAGCCGGGTAGATTTTTATTCCGGGACAATGAAAATCAGCACAGCGCCGGGACAAGGATGTAGGATACAAATAAGCATTCCATTGTAAAAAACAAATTGTATGGGTAAAATTTCTGTTGTTATTGTAGAAGATCACCAATTGGTAAGGGAAATGTGGGTGCAATTGTTTTCAGAAAGAAACGATATAGAAATTGTTGGTAAAAGTGGTGATTTTGATGAGGCCATTGAAATGATAAAAGTTAAGCGACCTAATATTGTTTTGCTTGATATAAATTTACCTGTTTCATCGGGAATGGATGCAGTGCCATTGATACGGAAATTTTCACCTGGCACTAAGATCATTGCAGTTTCAATGCACAATCAACCGGCTTATGCTAAAAAAATGCTGCAGATGGGAGCTAAAGGGTATGTTACCAAAAACTCTTCTCACCAGGAAATGATTGATGCTGTAGATGAGGTGATGGCGGGTAAAACATTTGTTTGTTCAGAAATAAAAGATATTATTTCAGAACAAGCTTTTCAACAGTCGCCGTCGGGACCCAGTTTAAAAGAATTATCGCTCCGGGAAATTGAGATCATCAAACTCATTAAAGAAGGATTATCATCTAAGGAAATTGCTACCAGCTTAGGAATATCTGTTCGCACAGCTGAAGTACATCGACATAATATCCTTAAAAAGTTAGGATTGAAAAATACCGCCTCCCTGATTACTTTTATAAATAAAACCGATCTTTCGCTTTAATGCGATTGTTGCACAAACCTGCATTTGTACCCATCAAAAAGCATAGTAGTAACTACGTAATTAAATGAAATTTGGCAGCTGATTTTATACTACATTCTTATGGATAGGTATTTTTGCCTATCAATATCCTAACCCTACAATATTATTTTAACTCTCCTGGCAGTGGCGGTGAATTGCGAAGAATCGCTTTATCTATGCCTACCCAGGTCTCTATTCTTATTGCTGATGATAATTCCTATATGCGGGAAGGTCTTAGTATACTTATTAATCCCTTTGAAGATCTGCAATTAGTCGGTGAAGCCCGCAATGGAGAGGAGGCGATTACGCTGGCTGCAGAATTACGGCCTGACATAATATTAATGGACATTAACATGTCGCCGGTTAATGGTTTTGAAGCCACCCGAAAGATCCTGAAACAATTTCCTGCTATAAAAATAATTGGGCTTTCACTGCATACAGAAGCCTCCTATTGTAAAAATCTGATGCGGCTAGGTGCCAAAGGTTATATGAGCAAAAGCTCTCCTTATGCCGAAATTATTACTGCTATCAGGGAAGTAGCAGCAGGCAGAAAATATATTGATAAGAAAATAGCTGATTCTTTATAAAGAGTACCCTACATAATTTTGCCGCCGGTGATAAATCTTTTAGAATTAATATTTTGGTTTGATTCTTATTACTATTTAATTTTAAAAAAGTAATGAACAGACCTTTTATGAAGAGATTAGTGATTTTTGTTTGCTTGACTAATTTCTTATTGTCTTGTTCAAAAAAGGGCAACGTTGATCAGCTGCCACCACCACCTCCTCCATTTAGAATCCAGTTAGACAGTAGTTCATTCACAATCGGAAATTCCGAAAAAAATGTGCTTGATACTTTTGTATTACATTATAACAAACCTGTAACGGTTAATAGTATTTTGTTAATTAGCAATATCTGTCTGCCTGACATTGGCCGAATGATCATTAATAATGGTAGAACAGTAAAATTTTATAATTTGCTTTGCGCATTTTTGGGAAGAGACTATAAATTTCAGGTTTCCGTAAAAGATGATGTAGGACAGATCCAAATTGATACGGTTAAATTTTCTTATTATAATCGCAGATTTCCAATAGAAGGTCAGATTATGCATTATAGCATAAGTGCGGATAACAAATTTATTTGGGCGACTACGGCAAATCCGAATAGAATTGTGTGTATGGATATAGAAGATACTACATTCAAAAAAATCTTTGATCTTAGTTTTAAACCCCGCAAATTCCTACTAAATCCCATTAATCAAAAATTCTATATATTGCCTTACCCATTCAATGAACCTAATAAAGACAGAATATATATATTCAATCCTTTAACTGGCAATATTGAGAAAGTCTTAACTGTTACAAAAGATATTTATGATAACCCAGCTACACAAATAGAGGTTTATGATTTAGAATTTGGTTTTAATGGTTATGGTGTAATTAACAGCGGAACTTTTGAGTCAAGCCCAAGTAGGTGGAGGATTATTGACTCACGGTTTAACGATAGCATTTATGCACATCCAGAGTGGATCGCTTCAAATAATGGAACCGGCAATACCTTTTATAAGGAATTTGCTAGTCTGCAAAAAAATTATAATGGTACTAAGATATACATGCAAATGAGATTTGCATTCCCACGAGCAGGTGTACTAGACTGTGTCAATAGCAATTTGACAACACTTGTTTTCGCTTCCTCTAATCCCAACCATTATATTGTCCCAAGTAAGGCGGAGGACAAATTATTTGTGGCGAGTTATGGTTTTCAAGCCATTTATAATAATGGCCAATGGGGTAATTCATCAGATTTTGATAATCGTACTTCCGAAACCGCAGAATTTAGCTATCGACAGGACGATAATGATGTGATTTATTATCGAAATCAGGATAATAGCTACGAATTTGTAGTTCTTGACTATGGTCTTCAAAAGGTAATATCTAGGAAAAATGTTTTACCGGATTTTTCTAAAATTAACGCTACTACAGATGGTAAATATATTCTTGCTCAAACTGACGGAGGATTATATCTCTGGTATACCAATATTTTCTACAAATATTAAAAATATAATTTTTTCAATCATAGTCTTAAAAGCTCTAAATTTCTTTGAGCTTCAGCTCCCTTATTGACTTAATTGCCAACACCTTTGATTCATAAGTGATAGAAGGATCTGTCATAAACTACAAAGTCAAAAAGGTTGTGGAATAAAAAAAGGCCACATTTCTATGGCCAATTCAGCTCCCCCTGCTGGACTTGAACCAGCGACCCTCTGATTAACAGTTTCAAAATACTTGTTTTCCCTTGTTTTCTCTTTCTGTCAAATGCTTTCAATCTGCTGAACAACAGTGAATTGTATTGTTATTTCCCTTTCCTTTGTTGTCAGGTTTTAACCCATTTATATAACCAAAGTATGCAAATTATATGCAAATAAATCCCACCATAGTTACCCATTTAGATACCCGCCGCAAGAAAAAATCTGGTGGGTACCCAATCAAGTTACGCATCACATTTCTGAAGGAACAGAAATACTATTCAACAGGATTTGATTTAACCGCTGAGGAATTTGAGTTGATGCAATCCAATTCAAAAACTAAAGAACTGTCTGTAAAAGAAAGGAGAAAGCTACAAGAGACAAAAATCCAATGTGATAGTAATGTAGTTAAGGCCAATGAAATAATTAGAAAGATGCCGGTATTCGACTTCAAGGCATTTGAAAAGAAGTTTTTAATTGGCCAACATTCTTCTGATAGTGTTTATCTATACTATGATAACACCATCAAAAAAATGAAGCAGGAAGCCAGAGTTGGAACTGCAAGTAATTATAACACCAGTATGAATAGTTTAAAGAAGTTTTCTCCGAAATTGTTATTAAGAAATATTACCGTTGAATTTCTTCGGGATTATGAAAACTGGTTATTGGCACAAAAACGGTCCCCAACAACAGTAGGTATATACCTACGTCCCTTGCGAGCAATTTTGAATCAGGTTATTGAAGAAGGAGAAATTTCAAGGGATCAGTATCCTTTTGGTAAAAGAAGGTACCAAATTCCATCCTCACGCAATATTAAAAAGGCTCTTACGCTGTCAGAGATAGGAAAGATTGTACACTTTGAGGCAGTACCAGGTACATGGTATGAGAGAGCAAGAGATATGTTTGTATTCAGTTATTTTGCGAATGGTATGAATATAAAAGATATACTCAGACTTAAATATGAAAATATTCATGGTGATTATGTTCGATTTACAAGGGCTAAAACATTTCTTACCAATCGGTCTAACAGTACTCAGATATCGTTTCATCTTACCAATGAGTTAGTGGCAATTATAGACCGGTTTGGGAATAAGGAAAAGAGTCCTGATAATTTTATTTTCCCGGTCCTTCACGCAGGATTGACGCCTACAAAGGAAATGGCGACAGTACAGCAATTCACACAAATGGTCAATAAGTACCTGTTCAAAATTGCGGAAGAGACTGGTATTGATAAAAAGGTGACAACCTATTTTGCCAGACATAGCTTTGCAACAGTACTGAAGAAAAAAGGTATCAGCCCATTGCTTATAAGTGAATCTTTAGGGCATACAAGTCTTAAAACTACTGAGAGCTATCTGGATTCTTTTGAGGATGAAAGAAAAAAAGAAATAGGAGAACTTTTACGAAATTTTTAAAATAAACACACCAAGCTTTAATAAATAGGATCAATAATACCGCTATTTATAAAGCTTGGGTTCAAAAAAGTATTCCTTTTATTGCTTTCAGTCAAGTCCTCTTTAATCCAAAAGAGCTTTTATCAAGCAATCTTTCAAATCTGTATAATACTGAATATTTATTTTTGTAATCATTTCATCCGATAGTTCATTCAATTGCTTCCTTGCATTCAATGGAATAAGCAATGTAGTTGCTCCTTTTTCAACAGCTATCTCCGCAAGATTTACCGCATTGTAAACCATATCCAATGAGCCGCCCAAATTCAACTGGCCAACAATGACAAGACCACCTTTGGTATTTTTTTCAAGCACTGCACTACACATGCCCATCAAAACAGCCATGCCCATTCCATTGCCACTTTTGGAAGCATCAAATGCCCTTAGCTGAATGGAAAATTCATTTAACCGGGCTTCTCTATCGCCAATAAGTTCTCTGCATTTACTATACAAATTTTGTTCTGCATACCTTACACTTTCCTGAAACTGGGGAGGTGCAGGTTTATTTAATATTTTGACACCGGAACCAGGTGCTGAATTAATTTCAATTTTGTATAGCCCTGTAGTTTCTTCCTGCCCCCCTGCATTCAATGCCCATATTTGACCCGGAGGCAAGGGATCTTCGCTGATGGTATTTTCGCTGTGTATCTCAGGTGTAGTAACAAATGTTTCCACACCATCTTCACCGATCCGATAACTGAAATGAGTATTTCTAAATTCTGCGGAACCAATTCGTTTTTGTTGTTCTTTTACTCTTCTTCGGTATTCCAATGAAATTTTTATTGCCCATTCAAGCAGGTCGTCCGAAATCGGTGCTTCAGGATTTGGCTGCATTAATTTCAATAAACCATTTAGTGTTTTATTTACAGCAGTTGTATCTCTACCACTTAAAGCACCTCCATAATCTATACGAGGAAGTACTGAAGATATACGGCTTGTGTCTCTGAGCCTTGTCCAGCATTCTGCAAGAAAATCACTTACTAATCCGAAGTGATTTGTGAAATAGGTTTTGTTTAGTTTGGGAAAATCCCAACCCGGAGCAAACGAATGGATACGATCCATAAAGGCGGTATCGTCTCTCATCTCTTTTGGCATTGGACCAAACAAATGACTGATGCGCTGTTGATGTTCTATATCCACATCAAAGTTGCCCACCATTACTATTCCGCCATCTGCCCTTATTGGTTCTTTTCCCCGGCTGAACTCTCCACTTTCCATGTAGCCCTTCATAATATTTACACCATCTTTCTGATCGAAGGAAACACCGGATACTTCATCAAAACAAACTACATCATATTTGCAAACAAGTCCTCTTTCTCCGCTGCCCATGTTTACAAACATTTTGGCTACCGTTGCTTTACCACCTGAAACCAAATGGGAGTATGGTGAGATTTGCTGATACAAATGCGATTTACCTGTTCCTCTTGGACCTAACTCAATTAAATTATAATTACGTTCTACAAAAGGAATCATTCTTGCAAAAAGTACATTCTTTGCCTTTTCAGATAAACTGGAAGGCTCCATTCCTACGCTTCGGATTAAAAAATCTTTCCACTCTTCTAAAGTAAAATTCTCTCTCCCTTTGTATAAAATTTCTAAGACATCCCTTTGCGATAATTGGATAGGCCGAATATTGCTAATGCCAAATGGACGGCCATTATTTTCTTGTGCTATGGCTGCATCATATTCCAATTCAATCTCTGCATAAAAACCACCGGTAAGCATTCTATCATTTGCATAAACAACTTCTGAGGGTATTCTTACTTTGTTTAACCGAAGGCTCGGCAGGTTTGCGAGGTAATTTCCCGAATCAGCATCTAACTTTGCTGTTATAATATCTATTAATTTTACTTTCCCTTCTTTTTCAGCTTTAGATTTAAAATACTCTTCTTCACCTGGCCTTACTGTTCGATCTTGTAATTGCCGTTTTACAATTTCCAAACCTTCTTGTATTTCTGCTTCATTGGTGGTGGCACAATATCTTCCCAAAAGAAATTCTATTACATAAGTTGGTACAGGATAAGTTTTGCGGAACTGCTCCAGCAAATCTTTCCGCACTATGTAACCTTCAAAGGCTTTTGCAGCTAATTGGTCTAATTTATCTAATTCCATACACTATATTTTTTAACCACCTACAGTGGTTGGTTTTTTGTCCAATATTCTTTCTGTTGCATCCATTAATACTATTGTGGCAGCCTGGTGTTCTGCCGAATCATCCACCATTAGAGTAATTGTATTTCCTCTCAGCGTTTTGCTTTTTGATAATACAATGGATGTTTTGGCATCGTTGTATTTGGTTCGGATATCAATGCTGTAGCCATCCGGTACATCGCTTGTTTGAATGGTACATTTCAGGTTGACCCACTTCACCACTTTCACTTCTGCTTCAATTTGCAGCACATTTGGGTTTTCAATAATCATTGTTGGCACTAAACATTCATGCAATGAAATACCACCGTGAGCATATTCTTCATTTGCTTTGAAAAAGGAAATACCGGGAGCATAAGCAATAAAAATGGAAGGGTTCCAACGCCAGGGCAGATGCAGCAAATCTGTAGTTGCACCTTCCTTTATAAGAGCACAGCGACCCCAACGAGTTTCTGTTAACCCTGCATTGAGTTGTGTTTTAGGCAAGCCGCCCGGCAGCAGCAACCACCCATGATCTGTTACAATTTTAATTCGTTTAATTCCTCTTTCAAAAGCAACATCTAAAGCCTCATGTACCTGATCAAATAATTCCTCTATGCGTTTTACCATGTCCCCTTGTTCTTCGTGGCCTTTGGTATCTATATCACCTATTTCCTGCCAATATTTTTCTTCGCTTTGAATATCATTTGCATTTGTCACCAGCTTAAAGTCGTTTGCTTTTAAAGCATCCCGAAATACATTGGTGAGCAGGTCTTTCCCATTCTTTAATTGCGGCCTGAACTCAGTAATATTGCTGTTTGTTGAAACAGCCGATGCAATTGGAGATATAGCTGGCTTTGCTGTTGGCGTTAAAGATGGAATGGCGGACCAGCCTGTTTGCATTGATACATTTAGTTTGTATTTTGCTAACCGCTCACTAAATTCCTGGGCTAACTCATAACGAAATGCATCAACAAACAATACAAATGATTCGGTTTCAACATTTGCAGTTTGTGAAGTAAAAATAGCTGCATCCGCTTCTACTTGTTTTTGAAATTTATTAGTAATGGTTTCAAGCCAGGGCTGATAAAAAAGCTGTATGATAGATTTTACAATTGTTTTATCCTTCTGAGTTTTAACAGCAGCTAAAGATTTTCGCATGTTCTGGTCAACTGCATAGCCACTTGTTATATAATAAGATTTAAGGCTTTCAATTGAAGCCGATGAATATGGCTCTGTAGCCTTGGTTGCCATTTGAACTATATAGTGCAGGGCATCTGCCAATGGAGATTTACCTAATTCAAACCAAACCCAGGATTTTCTTACACTGTGTATTTTTTCTAATTCGTTCAGAGATGCTAATGATTTTACAGTATCTAACTTAGCTACTTTAACCAATGCCTGAGCCAGCGCCTCTTCTTTCTGTTCATTTACCTGCGGCCAGCTTTCATCTGGCAATGCAAAAATGCCTGTACCTAAATCGGCAGGTTTTGATAAACGAAGCAGGGCCTCTATCTCAAGATATTTATTTGGAGCAGTGGCATATAATTGCCAAACATATTTCCACGAACTTTTTTGTGCCCCCAATTTTTCGGCAATGGCTTTAATGTTTCTATGATCGGGTTCAAATTCGTATTGCGATTTGCACAGGTTGGTAAATACATCTCGCTTGCCAGCTTCCATGCTTTGAAAAAAAGCATCGCCCTTACACATCCATTTAAGAATCGTTGGTATGATGTCTGGAAAAAGTTGATTGTTCAGATAATCTGAGTCTATTATGGACTTGTGTGCAAGTACCTCACGGTCTTGAAAAATAGTTGGGAGTGTCTTTTTTAAAGCGTCTTTTGTGGCATTGTCTTTTGCCACTTTAATTCCCAAACCACTGATAGGATTTTCAACAAATGCCAAGATGCTCCATTCTCTTCCATTTTCCTGTATGAATAAAGTGCCGGTGTATTGGTACTCTAAAAGTGGTTGAAAATTAAAAACTGCATTCTCTACGTTTCGTAAATCATTTTTTGCAACACCTGGGAGATAAATAATAGGAATAGCATCTGCTTCCCAATCTGCTTCCGGTAACATTTTTGCAATCATGCATTTTAACCAAATAGCCGGGCCTTGTTTCTTTGTCGGGTTATAGCTGCCATAAGTTAGCAACTGTGGCATGTTTTCCTGTAATACATCCATCACATCCACCCATTGGTTTTCAGGATCTGGCCAAAGAATTACTTCTGGCTTCACCATCAAATTACTGTTATGGTTTTCTGCCTGTTTTAAAGTATGTATAACTTTATCGTATATGCTTTGACTCATATAAATATTTCATGTAGAAAATAATCGTTTATTTTTTTGCCTATGTTTTCATCAAGTATTTTTCCCTCATTCAAAACCGATATTTTCATAACGCCGCAAGCATGCATCTCAATAGGTTCTGAGATACCGGATACATTTCTGGAATATGAATTTAAATAAGGTATTGAATGAAATACCCCGTTCACAAAAACTGGCTCTTCTTTAAAGATTGTGTGAGGATATAACAGGATTGCGGTTATTCCGTCCCAATACTCGTTGTAAACAAACATCTGTTTTAAATCATTATCTGAAGGAATATTATCTTCTGGCAATTTCCATTTTGTATCAACAATAATTGCTCTTCCATTTGAACTGATTACAATGTCAGGCTTAATACTTTTCTTTCGGGTTGTATTGGCTTGATTCCAAAAGTATTTTTCTTCCTGAGGTTCGATTTTCCAATTGTGGGTATTGTGCCTTTGTATTTGGCGATAGATATATTCTTCCCACAAATCATTCATGTCGAAAAGTATTGCCAATACCTGATTTTGACCTGAACTTAAATCGGGTCTGTAATTAAGCAATAACATTGCAGCTATTTCAATAGCCTCCCGATAGGATGATGTTTTTCTGTCAAATACTAATTTGCTAAAAGTTGCTTCATTTACCTGAGGATCATTTAATTCTGGAAAAGAAAGAAGTAAACTATGAACCCTGTCCTTCAATAAAGGACTTTGGCTAATCAATGGAATTATTTTAAGCGCTTTTAACAATAATTGGTTAAAAATATTATCCCTGTCATAAACCTGGTGCCGGGTATAAAAACGCTCTTTATGGACTAAATTATACTGTATATTTTGTCCAAATAAAAGCTTCCCTTTAAGAGAGGTACAATTCCCGTCTTCAAACCGGTATTTTTTTATCAATCCCTTGTGTAAAAGTGATTCACATTCTTTTATGAACAACTCTAAATAGGCTTCTAATATGCTGTTATGCTTAAATTGTAAGGATGCTTTTTGGTGAGCATATACTTTCATCCAGTTACATTCTTGTAGCATATCTATCAATACCTGTTGCCACTCATCTTTGTTTCCGGTTGGGTCCGCCTCTTTCCCAATTTTTGGCAAAATTTCAATAGTTATATTTCCAACCTGAATAACCCCTACAAATTGCTGGAACTTTACCCCATTGTAGGATAGCTTAAAAAAGTTCCCTCCATGATCATCATTATATTTTCCCAAGGCTTCCCAATGTGCAGTTTCAAACCCCTGACATCCAATACCAAGAAAATCATATTCAAATACCTGTATGGGTTTATTAATCCTCATCTACGACAGCAGCTTGAGTTAAGGTTAAAAATTCTGCTTCTCCCAAATCTTCTGCATTTTTTAATTTATAAATGTATTTGTTTCTGTATTGTCCGGAGAGGCCACTGCTGCCAGTGAACAAAGCAAATTCATTACCCGCAACTCGTTTGTGTGGCAATTCAAAAAATGCATCGCCAAGAACTAATCCAAGTTTTTCATAATCATTATAAAAATACTCTTGAAGTAATGGTAGTATTTTGTTTGCGAACACCGCCTTTAATTTATCTATACTGTCGACTTCCCAAAGCCAAGCATGGCCGATCGTATGGTCTGAATCTTTTAAAATAGTTAAACGATTATTGATTGTGGTAAGTAATGTTTGCAAATTAACCGGTCCTGCCACATTTAATAATTCATCAGGCTTTGGCATCTTTGGCTCAAAAATAAATCTTCTTCTCAATGCAGTATCTAAGGCTTCCACACTACGATCGGCTGTATTCATAGTTCCAATAATATATAAATTGGGGGGTACCGCAAATGGGTGCTTTGAATAAGGTAAATCTACATGCAAAACCTCAGGCTTCCCTAATCTTTTGTCATCCTCTATTAAAGTTATAAGTTCTCCAAATATTTGAGAAACATTACCCCGGTTAATTTCATCAATGATAAAAACAAAAGACTCTAATTTCTTATTTGTAATAAGATTGATATCCCGGGTTTCCCAATATTTTTTTACAATTATTTTTTTCTCTTCATAAGACAAGTTACGCTCAGCAACTTGTTGTGGTTGAATTTCATCACCAGCTTGTTCATCTCTCAAATTTGCTATTGCTTTTAAAACACTCCAATAAGCCGTAGAATTGCAGCCCCCAATTACCTGCCTAAACTCATTCGTTATATTATTTATTTCGTCGGGATTGGGAAATTGTTCAAAGAGAACAGATAATCTATCCCGTGACACAGTGTATGGTTTTTCTCGTCCGCCTCCATGCCTAATTGCAAAGTTTCCTTGTGAGGTAATAGTAGCTGTAACTTGAACCTCAGAACGTGTAGTTAGTTGTTCCGAACCCGCCGCTGAAATTCTATCATACAACGCATCAAATAATGAATTAAAATCCAGGTAATTTGCAATTACATTATTATTCAGGTTTTCAGTTTGCAGATAGCTATATGTAGCCTCCACACATGCTCTCATAAATAACCCATCCTGAATTTCATACTTTAAAAATTCATCATCTTCGTTTGGTGATATAGGCTTAATACCTTCAATAAAATCTTCATAAGCCATGTTTTGATGAAATGTGGTAAAATAAATTCGTCCTTGCTTTTGATATTCAGCAAAAACTTGCTTCCTGATTTCACGGGGAAGCTGAATATCTTCATTTAATATTTCAAGAGCCTTGTCAATTGTACTATATGTTTTTCCAGTACCAGGAGGACCATATAATATTGTATTTAATGCCATATCAATGATATTATTATTTGGTTGAACTTCATTATTGTCCATTTCATTTTCGTCATTGTTACCTAAATAAGCATTTATTATGTTAATGCTTACAGGTTCTATAAATTTCCATACTGAGGTACGCAGCCCTTCTTCTATTTGCAAGTCGTTTATGTTTTGATAAAGCCAGTTTACGCATCTGCCATGAGGGAAATCCAAGTCTGCATCAAAAACATAATGGGGGCTTATCACTAACCCAATTGCTCTTATTGTTTGACCTTCTGCTGCCAAAACATAGTCACCTGGTTTAATTTCATTTTTAAATTGAATTATTTCACCGGCTTTTCTTGATGCTATGTTATTATTATTTGTATAATATCCCATCCCTTTCAAAGCTTCACTAACATGCTTGCGATTAAATGGATCAATTTCATTTAAATCGCCAATTTCTTCCCATCCAATTGATACTAAATTATTAGCTAACATTTCGGGCAATACAGTTTGTCCATTTTCACCCGCAGTAGTGCCTATTCTATAATAATTTGGAACATGATTTTCATATTCAGCAAATAAATGAGATTGAAATGAAGTCTTGTAAAAAGGTTCTGGAATAGCATCTCTAATTCGTTGCAATAATGATTGATATTGAGTGTATGTTGTAAAATCAGTATTTATACCTTTCGAATTTAAATAAGGCTTAACTTTTCCATTGATACATAAATAATCAGTTGGCTTAACTATGAAAAAAGCTTCCGTTAATTTTGTTCTACCAACTGCCGGAAATCCTATAGCCTCTTCAAAATCAGCATCCGCAATTGTGTTTGCCAATAACTTATCAAACAAATCCCAAAGCTTACTAATTTCATTATTCCTTGCATGCTGCCAAGTAAATAACCATAATCTTTGTGCATTTGCACCCGGAATACCACAAACATCATACACTGTTGTATTAATATTCCATAATTGACACAATTGCCGCAATACTTTAATTTTATTCCAGTCGTTTCTGTGTTTACCCAGAAAAAATAAAAAAGTAAATGGATCAATTTCAGTTAATGGAACATTATGACCAGGGTGGTCTTCATCCTCATTAACATTTACACCAATGTCTCTTAAAACCTGGACTAAAGCTGCTTGGTTATTTCTATACTGAGGCAACCTTGCTACAATTTGTTGATAAGCCGGTATCCATGAATATATATATGCCATTTTTACCTATTAAGTTTTATTTTCTCTTGATGCAATTTTTTCTTTCAGACTAAGGTGTTTATCATTATCTCTCACTTCTCCCCAATATGTACCAGGAGGATTCTTCCCTCTATCAACACCCCATTTGATGTTAGGCTTTTTACGAAGTATATCCGCTTCAATAAACGGACGAATATTTAAGCGTACCCCATCATTCAAATCAGGTTCCCAACCGATGGGCTGCTGCTCTAAAGGTTTCCACCGAACAAAAATGTCGTAAGGTGCTTCACCCTCCAGAATTGCTTCTAAATTTTCTTTGAGTTTTTGTGCGGAACTTAGCAAACCTTCTGCTCCGCTTTCACCGGCTTTCTTTTTGGCTTCGCACATACGTATCCAATCGCCAAGGTATGTGTAAATGAGTTTTGATAAATTCTCTTTATTTAATTTATGGTAGTTGACCAGGGCAGAAAAACCATCATTGCGGCCATCCCAAATATGCCAGATGAAAGGGCGGTTTTGAAACAGTTTGCAATGCTGAATAAAAAATTCTTTGCGAAGCCAATCCTCCAGATTGGATGAAGTTGCCCCTTCTTTGGCTAAGAGTTGTGTAATGGTTTGATTGTTCCATTCGCCAGCAAAGACCTGCTGCAAATAAGACCTAAATCTATCTGCACCTGCTTCTTCTGCATTAACAGATGGAATACAGAAAATACCATCGTCATCGGTTAGATAATCAAATGCTTTTATGGCCTCGATTAAGGTTCTGGCTTCATCAGCCAATTCCATTTCTGCATCACTTTCTGCTGGCCAGCGATAACCCAATATTCTTGCTAAAGCTACTTGTAAGGGGTTTTCTGTTGTGATCGGGTGACCGTGGAATAGCCATTGGGTCGGGTTAGCGCTGTAGGGTTTGGGTATGCCGTTGGGGTATTTTTCGGAAGCAACTTTTTCCCAGCGGACTAAATCGAATGGAACTTTACCAACCGAGGCTGTTGATATTGCCAAATTTTGATCAATTTTTCTTAACTCATTTTCATAATCTTCGGAAAGAATATATGAATAGACAACCTCAGGTTTGATATTCCCCTTTGGAATCAATACAGTTATTTCACTTGTAAACGGTTTAGCGTAAAACTCACAACCTTGTAGACGTCCAACATTAGTTAAGTAGAATCCGGTTTTAGTAAATGCTTTTTGCCCTTGAAATCTTGCAAAATCTTTACCGTTATTATTCCAATTTAATATATAATGACATCCATCTTTGCTTAAAGAAAAAGGGCCACCATATGTTAACCTCCAATTTTCTGATGATTTATTTTCCCAAAATAGAAATTTGAATTTATTATCATCGCCTGTTTTTATTCCTTGATAAGAATCAATATTCAATTGTAGCAGCCCAACTCCACTATTACTTGTATAATTTTCAAGAATAATTTTTGAATCTGGATTATTTAGTTGACTCTTTTGAGTTAAAGAAATAGTGCTGTTAAACTTTACTGCATCTTCTTTCAAAGCAACACTGGATTCTTTAGAGGCATCAATGCCAAAAAAAGAATCTTCATCAGATGGTTTTTGTTTCGAAACTGCTGCCAAAATAGCTTTAACTACTTCACCAGAAATTTGACTGAAAGCACCTGGTCCAAACTTTACAATAAAGTTCCATTTCCATTTTTTTAATAAATCTTCCCTGTGCTTTTTATAAGTCGCTTGAAACAACCAGTTTTGTGGCATTACTGAGCAAGCTGTTCCCTGGCTTGACTTTAACATCCTTTCAAAAAACACATTGGCCAATTCTCCTTTTGATAATGGAAAGTTTACAGTGCAGAAATTAGCCAATTCGCCATTCTCTTTTTGCCGGCCTCTACCCAAATACGGCACATTTGTAATCTGCAAAGTATATTTCTTAGCCAACAATTGTCCTGCTTTTGCAATCCCAGCAGCCACTACACCACGTTCTAATTGTTCTGTATCCGCTTCATTTTCTAATGCTTTTTTAAGAACAGGTTGTAATTGGTCAAAACTTGCTGTAAATGCATCGGCTTTAATAGTAGAAGGATCGAGCAAGCTACCTAATTCAGGAGCTAACTGGAAATGTTGATATAACATCTTCATCCCGTTTTCCAAACGAAGTTTATCATCAGCTCTTTCGACTTTGCCTACCAACTTCACCCAATCTTCAACTTTTCCTTTTGGTGCAATACCGCTGCAAGCCAGGTTCATTTCGGGTAGTTCTTTGTAATGTCCACAAAACTTCCAGGCAGTTAACGCCAAATTAAATGCGGCAATTTGCGTACATCTTGCATCCAACTCTAAACCATGCAAATTTTCTGCAATTACCTTATCCGTTGCCTGTTCTTTGGTCAACCCTTCTTCGTGCATACGTAATGCAGCAAATACCCCAAACAGTGATGCCACAAAATGACCGGAGCCCATGCAAGGGTCTAATGCAGTTACTCCGGCAGTTTTATCGGGCCATCCTTCAAACTTACCTGCTGCCGGTTTACCATCTTCAAGCAAACGCAAATACTCAAATTTCACCGGTGGCTTTACACCAGGGTTGCGGTTTACCCACCATGCACCCAATGTATTGTCTATAAGAAAATGAACCATGTAAGGTTCGGTAAATAACTGCGTAACGGCAGGTAGTTTTTCCCCGTCAATTTTATCACCACTGGCATTAATGGCGGCCTTGGCTTCGCTTTGCCAAAATTGATATACCCAACCCAATGCATCCTCGGCAATGAAGATTTGATTTTCCAAGGCATCAATAATTTCTTCCAGTTTAATTCTTTCGTCTGTTGCATACACCACTTGCATTAATGGATCACCTGTTCTAAAAATAGCAGGCAGCATTTTGGAGGCATAATTGGCAGCAGCATCCCATTTGTCAACAAAGCCCTCTTCCTTGCACAACTCTTCGCAATCTTCCATTGTTACACCTACTCCATCCGGGTGTATGAGCAAGCCATTTGCTTCAAGAAACTTTGCAAACAACATTTTATGCCAGGTTTCGTAAGCTAACTCATAAGTAAGGTGTTCAATTTTTCTTTCGTTCTTTTCATCAAGCTTGTCACCCAATAGTTTTGCCTTTGCCCATAGACTATTGCGAAGGTTTCTCTCTTCGCTTGTCATGTGTGGGAATGGGGCATTACTATCCACAGCCAAGCCATGTAAAGCATTGAAAGCTCCTGCTTCAGCCATCTTTCGGGCCTGCTTTACAGCTGACTCTAAAGTATTTCGTTGTTGTGGTGTAAGTACTGCCATTACTTTAAAATGATTGAGCTTGATTCTTTCAATAGGGTTTCTAATTCTGTTTTCAGTTCTGCTACATAAGCATCAATGTCTGCCTGATTGCTGATTGTTTTACGTGGCAGGCTGTATGTTTTTGCTTGCGGAGCCGATAATAAAATGGCATCGTCAAAAGCGGATTGAAATTGCCCGGATAAAGCCGCTATTTTAGTATCCCAGGTATATAATGATGCTTTTTGTAATTGATTAAGCAAGGCATGAGCATCCAGAGCTTTTATTTCCGGTTTTGTAAGCAATTGATGCTTTGCCAAAATACTGTGCTTCTGCTCTGGTGTTAGTTTTTTGAAATATTCGCTTGCCTGTAGATCTGTCATTTTTTGATCGTATATAGCATTGTACTGTTGCTTCCTACTGTTCAGAATGCCTACTAAGTTTTCTGTAATTGCATTTAACACAGATTGTATAGGGTCGGGCTCCTGAAGCAGCAAGCGATTATCCCGGATGGCAGCAGCTTCATTTTTAAGTTGTTCCATTTCGGGTTCATCCGGTGCATGGTTTATTAAGTCACCCAACAAATTCCACAACGGTTCTCTTACATTTACCAGTTTTGCTTTAGCACTCCAATCACTAAACTTAGCTTGCAAGTCAGCCTTTTGCTGGAGAATTTCCAACAGTCTTTCATTGCCTTCTTTATTCTCAATTTCTTTAATGAAATCTATGTTGATAGGTTCAGGTCGTGGGGCATCACCACTTACCTGGGCAGCCAATGTTTTCAGCCTATCAAGGTATTCGTTTGAATACGGAAATATTTCATGATTGGGAGGGCAGGTAATACCGCCATCCTGAAACAATTTGCGAATGGCAATTTTTTCTTTTGCACCTAAAATATGTATCTCCTTTTTGAAAGCAGCCGGATTAATTCTGGCAACATTTAAGTTTGTTTCGGTTGTGGAAATATGCTGCATGTTTTTAAGCATAATCAGGATGGCATCAATCGCATCCTGGCTCCAACCATAAGGAGCTTTCATGAATTGATTTCGGATGTCTTTACCTGTTTTACTTGAATTGCCCATGAACCGAAGGATTTCGGAAGCAATAGGATGTTTATCTACATCACCGGAGTAGCTGGTAACATTCAAAGCATCAGGATTGCCAGCAAGGGCTTTGGTTAGGGCTTGCCCCCAATTCATAAAATCGGCCTTACTTTTAAATTCCTGGAACTGGCGGTCAGCAATACTGCTAAAGGCTTCTTCAATATTCTCTTTCAATGTGCCGGACTGAATGTTATTGCCACCGGCGAGATATACTACAGCATCGAGGCATATTTTTTCTACTAAATCCTGAATGGTATTTTTTGCATTTGTCTGCCGGGTTTCCATACTTCTTTTTGCCTGTTCGCCTTCAGGTGTAGCAGGAAGTCCCATTGCATTTATAGCCAGGCCGGTGGCCAGGAATTTAATAATTTCCGTTCTCAATTCCGGGTCCCGGAATTTCTTTACAAATACATAAGCTAAGGGTGCATTTTGTCCGGCTCCTCGAATTTCATTTTCTACAGCCGTTTCATTTTCAAACCATCCATCCCTTATCCATAAATTCAATTTATGTTCAGTATTGGGCATAGTGTCTTTATCCCACAATTCAAATTCACGAACCATTTTTGAATTACCCTGGGTTACGCTAATACCTTTTGTCTTCTCTTTGAAGAGAGCTACTATTTTTTCTCTTCTCAAGCCTTGTATCTGATCATCACCAGAGTTATTGAGTTTGATGTATTGCTTTGTAAACTCTTGTTCCCATTCAGCACCAATCTTAGTTTGCAGTTTGTATTCATCATTTATTGGCATGAGTACTTTTTCATCTACCAACTTTTTGATTAATACTTTTACCTTAGTACGAAATGCATCGCTATTTGCATTAAGATTATTAATTAAAAGATCAGCAATAGTATTTTCATTAGATTTTATTCCTGTATCTGGAATGTTTGAAGTGATTTGATCTAACAGGAAAACGGCACTTAATATTCTGCCTTCTATTTCAGCATCACCACCTTTTGATTTTCTTTCCTGAATAAGATTACTGGTATCATTGAGTAAAAGACCTGACTGAATAAGCTGGGTTTGATTTTGATTGAAGATAAAATCAGCAGGAACAATTTGACCTACTTCTAAGTCTGCAATGGATTTTAAACTGTCATCAATAATCCGCAATTGATTGCGGAGTTGGCCTGATGTACCCGCCACATCTATTACTTGCAGTACTTTATTCCACAATTTTCTTGTAGAAGGCAGCAAGGGATAATCTGCTGCTAAAGTATTTTTATCATCCGTTATGTAACCGAATACAGTTCCTTCTAAATTTCGGGATATTTCTCCGGACGAGCTATCCAATTTAGTTTTAAGTACGGCAGCGGCAGATGGTTTTTTATCTAAAATTGTTTTACGGATTACCGTTTGAATGTCTGTATTTGTTAATTGAATAGGTACACGGAATCTTGCCATCAATCGTTGCAAGTTGGGTGTATCTGTCAAAGCATTTTGACCAGTACCAACCAACAAAAATTTCCCATCAAATCTTGAGCAAAGATCTTCAGCTAATAGTTGAACATCAAAAGCAAGGTTGCTATCCTGGCCGATAAACTGTTGCACTTCATCCAATATGATAATCGTACAAGGGATTTTACCATCAAAAGAAAGTGGAAGAATTTCTTCTCTGATTGTCTTTACAAAATCTTCCCGCCCGATGGTTTCCACTCTTGGAAATTGTGCTTTAAAAAGCTCTTTCAATTTCATCTCATTTTCCGCCATCTCCGGTATGAGTTCGAGTACCGATTTTGCAAGCACAGGTGAAACAAAAAGATTTTCAATTTCCTTTTTAAAATCTCTACCCGCAGTTTCTACCAATGCTTTTAGATTATCATAAATGCCTTCTTTCTTTGCCCAGTAAACAAACTTGAAATGATGGTATTGCTGTGGCAGCCCCAATGAGTTCAGGAATATTTGTAAAAAAGAATATCGAATATCCTTAGATGGAAAATCCCGTAACGTACCTGCAATGGAAAGTTTACCCTGAATTTTTTGTTTACGGTCTATTTCTACAAACAAGTCCTGAATATCCTGTGGCAAAGGTTTGATGCTACGTGCAGTTTTGCCATTAGGAAATTCAAAATCATTCCAGAGATAACTGGCCATCTTTACTAAGTGTGATTTACCACTGCCATAAAAACCACTTACCCAAAAAGCAGACTGCTCTGTACTTGTGTAATTTTGAAGATAATATTCCAGTATCTTTTTTAAACCATCATGGTATTCTCCTTCACATACAAAAGTTTTCAATTCATATTCAACAATTGAAAGATCTTCCTTTTCATTAATGGTTCTGATCTTCGCAACACCTTCGTTTTTCAGGTTTACTTGCTCCGGATTCAGTGTAAATAATTCTTTATTCTTCATTGCAGTTATTTTATAATGTTATTGGTCTGGCTAAGTAATCCCATCCATCTCTTGCATCCAGTAAGCGATAATGATTGTGTTCAAATTCACCGGGGAAAAAGATAAGCATACGCCCTTTAAAATCTTTATCACAACTTTTAAGTATTTCCGACAAGCGAACAAAACCAAATAAAGCGGATACGTCTTTAATAGTAATCAATGTATCCTGATCTTGTTCAATCTTCTTTAATTCATCTTTTAAAAACTGGATGGCAAAAGGAATAAACTCAGCTTCCAATTGGTCAACTATGTATTCAGGATTTTTAAAATAATCTTCCCTGTATTCATGATTAGCCATCCAGGAAGGAAAGCAATTTTTTAACGAAATTCCTTTCCATTTTTTCCGTGCCTTCAAAGTAGCCGTTTCAAAATCACCCAATCGCAAATCTACTTTGCGTTGCTCGGCGGGATCATACACCAAAAACCAAATTCGTTCCTGACCTGACAAAGCAGATGACCAAGGTTCTTTTACTACCTTTTCAAAAGCGGTCAACAATTGATCTATTTTAGATTGCATCAATTCCAATTTTATTTAGTAAATTATTAAAAGCGATAGCAGTTACGCTACCGGCATACTGGTATTGCATTAAATCTCTCTTTGCACATTCAATAGCTAACTCTCTAAGCTTGCTTTCATAAAGGCATAGTGCCTTTACCCCTATGCTATTCCAGATAAAATCGCCTCTATCTCCTTTGAGATAAGCCATTAAAAAAGCAAAACATGCAACCCTAAAACTTATTTCAGGCTGCCTTCTTATATTTTTTACTTTCCCTTCAATAAAGCCAGCCTGTTTCCATGAGCTGGCAATATTTTGTGCCATGGACTTCCGGGTATTTGCAGAATATTGATTAGGGTGATATTTTTCAATCACCTCTTCAAACAATTCTATCCCTACTTTTTCACCTGGCTTTATTACATGCAATACTTGAATACTTTCTGCAAGCAAATCATCATGATTAATAGCATAGACAAAAGCCAGTAATGTTTTATCCTTAGAATCTGCAAGTTTCCAGAAATATCTGAATGCTTTAAATGGGTGATAATTCATATCAAAGCCATATAGCCTTTTCAAATAGTTGCCTGTTTTTTCAACACCAGAACTTGATTTTTTACCAGTTACATTCTGACCCAGAGATTCGAGAAAATTATCGCCATCGCAAGAATAGTCCATGACTTTTTCTAACTCAGCGAACATCATTGTTCTACTTGTATGTATCGATTTAAATTTCTTCAATTTTTTATTTCTATTGCTTTTAAAAAACCAGCCTCAAATTAAATACACAAAACCAGGTTATTCTATGGGTGCGGCTGCTCATAGCGTCGATAGGCTACCATTGTTACATCTTTTCCCTTATCCAAACACGAACGTATAAAAGAGATGAGCTCATCTTCTATGGAACTGTGTTCCTGCGATAATACGATATTCATTCCATCAATAATATTGAAAATGATCAAATTAAGGATAAATCTAAAGTAGTCCAAGATTTCTGTCAATAAACCTTCCTTTTGCTCAACCGGAGAGTTCATGGCTCTTATAAGAATCTCGTATGTCGATCTGATCAACAACGTCAATTCAATTTTTGTCCAAATAGAGAGTTTCCTGAAAGAGATATATTATAAACCGCTTGTATCTCGCCATGGTAAGAATTTTGCTGGTGGTGAGCTTTTTGTTGTACCGTTTCACATGGGCTTTTTATTGTTGCTTTGAAATTATTTAGTAGCCGGTCTTAAGTGATGCCTTGCATGTTAAATATTAGTTTTCTATTAAGGAAAATAAGGAAGGGTGGTCAACATTAACCCAACTACAACTCATACGTGTAGAGCATTCACGGATACTGGTCCCATAAGTCTCACAAGCACTTGTTTATCCAGTTCCGCTAAGGTCGTTTCCCTTCTTTCTGATTATATAGTGATTTTATCCTCCAAGGCTGATGGATTTAAGGACCAGACTATCCGCAAATTCGTCCTATTTTTCACATATTGGAGCTATTTAGGATTATGAATTGACATCTCCAGACTTTTAACCAACACTTTCACACAATTCATTATAAGTTTCTACTTAAGGTCCATTAGTACTGATTCACAGTGGCCTACTTTGTTAGCCTTTGAATAATGACTCACATCTCGAAGATTGATATAAATAAACTATAAGTATAATTTTTTCCTTAAAACATGCCCATAGTAATAAGATGAAGGGAGAGAGAAAAGACTTCAAATTTTCGAAGGACCGGGATTTTATAACCTATTAATAGTCAATAAGTATTAATATCAGTGACTAAAAAGTTACACCACTTCCTAAAATATTATCATTGTTTGTTAAGCTATGGGAGACTGTTCGTATATTGAGTACTAACCAAAACCTTTAACATGCAACTCCAAATGAAGGCTTTGCAAAAACCAAATTGCTTTCAAGCCCATCTACCAAAGATTAGACATTTTCCACCTCACTATTTATTCCCCAGCGTATAAGTCTTATTCATCACATAATAAAAACAATGAAAAAAGCCATAGGCATCGACTTAGGAACAACAAACTCTGTTGTTGCATTCAAAGACACAGCAGTAAAAATAATTCGCAATAAAGAAAATGAAGAACTTACACGTTCTTGTGTAGGGTTACGTAAGGAAGAAATTTTAGTAGGTAGAAACGCTTATCAACTTTTGACAGCTGATCCTATTAATACAATTCTTTCTGTAAAAAGATTGATGGGAGGTGCTGCGAATGATAAAATGGTGCAAGACATGATGCACAGTCCTTATTATAAATTTGGAATTACGTCTTTAAAGAGCGGAACGGAGGATGCAGTTGCAGTTGTTTTAGGCGGTAAACAATACACACCTGAACAAATAAGCGCAGAGATTTTAAAAAAGTTAAAGGAAGATGCAGAGGAAAAACTGGGTGACGAAATTACTCATGCTGTTATCACTGTTCCTGCCTACTTTACGGAAAAACAAAAGAATGCCACAAGAGTCGCGGCTCAACTTGCAGGCCTAAAAGTCCAAAAACTTTTAGCTGAACCAACCGCTGCAGCGATAGCATACGGAGTTGATAATTTAAAAGCAGGTGATGCCAAAACGGTAATGATTTATGATTTCGGAGGGGGGACATTTGATCTTTCAATTTTAAATATCGTTGACGGTCAATACATGGAAGCTGGTACTGGGGGTGACAGATGGTTAGGAGGTGATGATTTAGATAGAAAATTACAAGAAGTTGTTTTAAAAAAGGTTTCTACACAATACAATATTGAAGATATCAAAAGTTTGATTGAAAGACTTTCTGATAAAAAGAGATTTTTGTTTGAAGGGCAAATCCGTTTTCAAACTGAGGCAGCGAAAATCCAATTGAGTTCTGCAAAAATCGCTCCCATAATAATTGATAACCTTTTAGAAGATGAAAATGGAGATGTGATTGATATTGATGTTTCTATTTCCAGAGAAGAATTTGAAAAACTTGCAGCCCCTTTTATCGAAAGAAGCATTGAATTAATCGAAACGCTTTTTAAAGAAGTTGGTTACGAGATTACAATGGTTGATAGTATTCTTTTAGTTGGAGGAACATCCTGTATTCCGCTTGTAAAGCAAATGCTTTCTGAAAAATATGGAATAAGCAAAATAAAAGTTTCTGAAAAGCCAATGCTTGCCATAGCGGAAGGGGCAGCCATTCTATCACATAGAATGGGTGATGAATACGAAGTTCCAGTACATGGGGAAACTACTATTGGTGAAATTTCATACAGCACAAACCATAATTATTTTGTTGAGTTGGAAGATGGACATTTTCATAAAATTATTGAAAAGCAAATGCCCCTTCCCGCAAACAAACAGGAAGTTTTAAAAACAACTGTAAATAATCAAAAGATTGTAAAAGTGGGAATTTACGCAGATGTGGAAGAGGGGAAAAAAGAAAAACAAACGATGGGTTTCTTTACTATTGAAGAAGATTTGTCTTTAGGAAGTGATATAGTTTTTGATATCACATTAGGTATTGATGAAGTTTTTGAAATAAAGGTTTACCCAAGGAATAATAAATCTAAAAGCAAGAAGATTTTTTTAGGCAGGGGAAACAAAGATTCAAAAGCTCTTGAATATTTGTCAAAATGTTTAGAACAGATGCTGGGAAGCAACTTTACTGAAAAGCAGCGAGATTTCTTTTTTAAGTCAGCAAAAAAAGAAATTGAAAAAATAAACTCCCTGGGAACAGAAAACAGCGATTCAGAAAAATGGGAAGAATTTGGAACAAATGCATTTTCTGCATTCGAACAAGCGGAACGAGTTTCTGACGATGTTGATGAAGATGAGATGTCAATAATTTTTGCTTCCATTCTTATTGGTGAGTATCCTGACTTGATCGGTACAGAAGATGTAACTGCAATGAAAAGATATTTAGGGGATTCCAAAAATCAAGATGATCCGTTGCTTAAAATTCATGCAACCCAAAAGCTTAAAGTGCTTACTGATCAATACCCCGTTTTGATTACTTTGTTTACTGTGAAAATGGCATCGGATACAGCTGTTAAAGTAAATCCGACAGACGGACACAGATTATTACAAATGCATGATCAAATTGTAAATCATTTCCGAAACAGACGAAAGGAAGAAGCATTTAATTTACTTGAGGAGGCAATTGATTTGAGAGATCAATATGATGAAGGAGGAAGCGACTTAGTGAGTATTCATTTAAAAAAATAGCGATGAGTAATAAATGTCCTGTTTGCAATAAAGCAGGGTTGCCTGATTTCAGAACAAACCTAACAATTTGTCCTCAATGCAACTCTGACTTGAAACCCTTTTTGCTTTTACATTCCCTGTCCAAACCAATGGCAAGTAAGGGAAACAAGCTTGCGTTGATAGGTGTTGGATTACTTGCCGCTGTAATTACTGTCCTATATGTCAATTCAGTAACAAAACAAAAACGAAGCATAAGCGAAAATTCAAGGACACTAATTCAATTTCAAGATTCCCTCAAAAAACTTCAGGAAACTTTAGCCAAACCACAATTGGTTCCATCTGAAGTAAAATCTTCAGATAACGAAATTGTCATTCAATATAAAGTGAAAAACGGAGACTCCCCTTCGAAAATTGCCCATTTCTTTTACAACGACTGGAGTATGTATGAGAAGATTGAAATAGATAATAACTTAAAACAACCCTATATCTTGAAAGTAGGACAACTTCTAACAATTAAACTTGAAAAGGAATAATGGAAGTAATAATTATTCTCATTGTATTGGCAATTATTGGGTATGTTATATATCAGTCTTTGCCTAATCAAAAATTTCAAAAAGCAACTTCACTTTTTGATTCAGGTAATTTTGCCGAGGCATTAATAATTCTTAATGAAATATTTCAAAAACATCCTGAAGCGCCAGCTAAGCAAGCAGAATGCAAATTGAAAGAAGGCTTAAATATTAAATCTAAAAATAAAGATGATGCAATAAAGTGTTTTAAAGAAATAATTGAAACAAAAAAACGATTACCAATTAATTCTTCAAAGGAAAAATATGAATTGTTTGAAGCAAGGGCATTTTTTGAAATTGCATCAATTCAATTCAGTCAGTCAATAATAGCGAGCAGTACAGAAAGTAAGATCAAGGAACTTAAGGGAAATTTGCTTTTTATTGACAATGCCACGAAGTCAAATATTGAAAGGGATTTTGTCACCTTAAAAGAGAAGCATTATTCGGAATTAGCCCTAATTTATTTTCAATATGGAATTCAAAATGAAAAAATGTTAAAGCTGAGTGAAGCAATTCAAAATTATTCAACCTCAAGAGATTATTCTGTACAATCTTCCAATACAATTATTCTTAATAATGCAATCACACGCATCGGGATTTGTAAACTGAAAAATAACGATTCTATTGAGCAAGTTGCTTTGGAAGCCGCAAGCAAGGCACCATATGAATACAAAAAGGATTTCTTTTATCGTTATGCTAAAGTCTTAGTGAAAGAAGAACAATATTCGGAAGCTGAAAAAATAATTGCCACACATCTAAATTTTTCATCTCCCGAAATCGAGAAAATTAAAGAGTTATTAAAGTGTAAGCGAGTAAAAAGAGCAATCAACAAGGTAAATGAGATTAACTACACTATAGAACAACTTTATGAAAAATCTTTTCCGGTCGAAGAAGTCAAAATGCTTTATGAAACAATTGATAAGCAGATTGAAGAAATAAAATCCGTTGTTCCTATTCTCTCTGCTAAATTACAAGGGCTCAAACCAAGTTTGTTTAACAGATTGCTTTCTCACTATATTTTAGCAGGAAAATATGCCAGTGGTATAAACTTGATCCAGAACTATTCATTCTTTTGGGAAAGTCCCGAGCTTCTTAAAAACTTAGGAATTTGCTGTTACGGATTTACAGCACAAGGAAATCTTACTGAAAAAAATCATCGTATCGTTATTTCAAATTGGTTAACGTCCGTTTTCTCAGACAAGGTAATTTTGAAATCTCTGGAAGCAACCACATGGGATGATAATTACACTTTTACTTTAATTGACTCCATTGGCTCCAGTTACGATCACCATACCGAGATCCCTGACAATGCAAACTACGAAGAAGTAAGTGATACAAATATTTCAATTGGAGACACTCAAAGAGAGTTGCTACAGCAATTTGAGTTATTACTTCATACAACAATTTCAGACCATTCACTTTCTAAAGTTGTAAATGATTGCTACAAAGGAGAAAAGGAGGGAGTAGAAAAAATTGTTTCAGTAATTGGGAAAGACATTCTTTTCGCAGCACCACACTTTGCAAAAACATACGGACTAAGCGAAGGAATTATTAAGGAGTTAGACAATGACTATAAGGAATATTTAAACGAGGAGTCTTTAGAAGCCGGCATTTCATATATAAAGAGTAGCTCAGGCACTTATGTGGCGGAGTATGCAGCTGCAAAGGAGTTGATTTCAAAAATTGTTTCAGCAATTAAAACTGATAAACTGTCTGATCTGAAAGCAGTTGTTACAAAAGGAAATAAAGTATTAATTGAAAAATATGAATCGATTTCTGGTACAGCGGAAGATATTGTTTTTAATGCTTTCACTTTAAAGATTGAGCAAGATAGCCAGAATGAAAATTTAATTCACCTAATGGAAGAATGCATTGGCTTTTTAAATCAAAACGAAAAACTGAGAGCTCAATGCTCTCACTTCATTTACGACTATTGTGATTCAAAATGGAAGACAAAGCCTTTAGAAAAGCTGATTGAACTTATGATTAAGAGTATAAAACATAATCCCAATAATTACAGAGCAGCAAAGTCAATCACGATCCTTATTAACAATGCTTTAATGGACATTGCAAACGGGACATGTTCATCCACATCTCAAATCTATACATTGATTGATAATATTAAAAGAATTAATTCACCTGTATTAAAAGAAGCCCTAAAAGAATTGCAAGTGTTACGAAACCGAGTGTTGGCTTCAATGAGTACAGAAACACGTCAAACAATAATGTTTGGAGTTAATCTTAATTCTAATGGTCT
Source organism: Chitinophagaceae bacterium IBVUCB2 (assembly GCA_002127295.1). Taxonomy (GTDB): domain Bacteria; phylum Bacteroidota; class Bacteroidia; order Chitinophagales; family Chitinophagaceae; genus JJ008. The sequence goes on along the minus strand of NFUV01000001.1, from coordinate 1,784,563 downwards.
AAAGTTAAAAAAAGTGCTGGAGACAATGCAGTCCCTTGCAGGAGGTTCTCCTACAAGTGGTTTTCTTGATTTATCATAAACTTTGTTATTATATTCCAATGATTAATCCATACAAAATATTAAAAGTTGATCAAGATGCTGAAAAGGGTGAAATAATGAAAGCTCAATTATTAGCAATGAAAGAAAAGAAATATTCACTTCAAGAAATTGCAATTGCAGTTAGGCAGTTACTTGACCCTGCAAAAAGATTAGCAGCCGATTATATGTTTCCGGCTAAAATAAAGGCCAAACGAATACAAAAAATATCTGTAGAAGTTACAGTAGATAGGATTGATTTAAGCGATATAAATGAAAATGCTTTTGATTCTTTAAAATAAATGTGATATGAGTGATTCAATAACAGAGTTAGAAAACTTAATTGTATTTAATCTTCAAACTGCAAACAAGTTTAAAAATGAAGTAGAGAAGAAAGAAAATGAAAAAATTGATCAACTTAAGGAAATTTCTTTGGGTGTGATTGACATCATAGATTCATTTGAACTAATTGAAGAAAGTTTGATTGAAAAAGGCATGGACCAGAATGAACAAGTTAGTAAAACTCTTAATAGGTATAAAACAATCCAAAAAAAATTATTGAATCTTTTGCAGAAGTATGGTATATCTAAAATAGAGTTTCCAGATAATAGAGTGATAGTTGGTTTGTGCGAAGTAGTAGAAACAGAAGTGCACAACGATAAAAAAAATGATGAAATAATTACTATTGTTCGACATGGGTATATTCGGGGAAAGGAACTAATTAGAGCAGCACAAATCATTATCGTTAAAAACTAAATGGACAGAGTAATAAAAATATTCCTTGCGGTTCTGTTACTTATTTGTTTAGCTAAAATGCCTTATGGATTTTATCAAATTGTAAGATTTTTAGCCATGGCTGGTTTTGCGCTTCTTGCGTATGAGTCCTGGAAAAATGAGAATAAAATGGAGGCAATAATTTTCATCAGCCTTGCGGTTTTGTTTCAGCCGCTTATGAAGATTTCATTAGGAAGAGAAATTTGGAATATAGTTGATGTAATAGTTGCTTCAGGGTTACTAATTTCTCTTTTAGCAAATAAAAACTTTAGAAATGAAAAATAAAATTCTTATTGGAGTTGCACTTCTATTGTTATCACTTGTTCTTTTGATTAGGTATCAATTCAGGACTAAATTTGAAACTTTTAGGACTGAGATTTCACATTATGAAACAGCACAGTTGGAAATTTTTAGAAAAGAAAAAGAAGCACGACTTTTATTACTTTCTAATGGAGACACGAAAATATATACACTCTTTACCCAGTTTTTTGACGAGAGCACGGCCATTTCTGAGAAAGATACCTCTTTCTCTTTTTTGTACTTGAGGAAAAATATAAAATATAAGTATGCTTCGATTAAATACATAGACTGTCTAAATAGTAAGTGTATTATTGAGGAGCAGAATGAAGTAAACAAAAAACTGATTAACAATAAAGTATCAGAATTTCAAAAGAAATTCGGTGAAACATTTTCGCTTTGGTATCCTAAATTCAAAGATGAGAAACTTTTAAGGAAATTAAATATATCTGACGAGTGTATTAATTTCTTTCCAGGACTCTTCGAAGTTACTTTTGATCAAATCATATGGAATGACTTTGCTATTTTTATGGGAGCATATAACTCCGAAAAAAAGGATTCAGAGATTCAAAGTATGCAAGCCGAATATATTTATGCTTCAAGTGTTGCCAAAGTAAAAAGTGAACTAAAAAATGATGTTATAGATTATTTCGATGAAAAACTTTCGGATAGGAAACCACAAATCCTTATTACAGAAACAGTGACTAAAGAATTTAACTCTCCAACTTTAGGCTTAATAACATACAATTTTAGCACAACGAGTTTTAACAATCAAACATTTCAAAAAATTTCTGATGATGTTTTTGAGGAGCAATGGAAATTCAATTCTTTAAATACAGGCGCTATGCCATATTCCTACTGTTATGGATCTAATAATTATTGTGATTATGGATGCTCTAAAATTTCAGTTAGAACCGGCAGTTCAGATGTTTTGGTGACAATAAAGGATATACGTGGTGAAGTTGTCCGCCATGGTTACATTGAGGCAGGACGCACATTTACTTTTAATATTCCTGATGGTCGCTATCAAGTATTTTTTTATGCAGGAATTGGTTGGAATCCTCAAAAATTTATGACAACTAATTCATGCGGATCTTTACGTGGTGGTTTTGTTTCAGGTGAAAACTTTAGTAAGGATGACTATATTTCTCTTTATAGTCAGGTAATGTCATACGAATTAGTTTTACAACAGAATGGAAATTTAAGTACCGAACCAAGTTCGATGAATGAGGCATTTAAATAAAGTGCCAACCCCCACCCTTCAAAAGCCAGGTTAACTCCACAATTTTTTTAAAATCAGGACCTCGTTTTCTCAAGTTCTTGAGAAAAAATTTTAAGTCCCACATAAGGTAGAAATTTATTTGTATTGGTAACACGCACTACCACTTCCTGAGAAGCTCCCCGGCTAAGTTCTGGCCAGGATATCCCCGGCCATTACAAAAAAATCAAACAACATGATCACTATCGTGGCTTTCAAACAAAGCAAAACTGAAGAAGGAAAAGTCTTCAACAAACTAAAAATTCAAGGTGGAGTTGAACTCGTTCAGTCAAAGGAGTCAGGTAAATTTTACATGACTGCTCGCACCTGTTACATTCCAACAACATTTGATGAAGGTACTTGTCACAAACTTATTGGTACAGAAATGTCAGGTTCAGTTGAAAAAGTAAATACAGAACCCTACGATTATACTGTACCAGAAACTGGTGAAGTCATTTCTCTTACACATCGGTGGGAGTACTCTCCCATTGAACCTCCCAGCCAGGTTGTGCAGAAGAAAAGAGACGACCTCGTTGTTACAGAAGAAGCGGGTTGGTAACGTTGATCCGTTCCCACACAGGCAGGACTTATAATGAGTCCTGCCTTTTTATTTTAAAACACACAAACATTAACTATGCAATTACAAGTAGCATCTCGTAAGAGAGCAAAAATTAAATTAGCATTTCAAGGCCCCAGTGGCTCAGGTAAAACCTATAGTTCTTTATTATTGGCATACGGCCTCTGTGGTGATTGGTCCAAAATAGCCGTTATTGATACAGAGAACCATAGTGCTGAGCTTTATTCCAACTTGGGTCAGTACAACACAATGGATATCGGTGCGCCATATACACCGGAGAGGTATATTGAGGCCATTAAGCTCTGTGAGAATTCCGGAATTCAGGTTATTATCATTGACTCCATTTCACATGAGTGGGAAGGAAGCGGTGGTATTCTTGACATTCATAGCAGCATGGTTGGAAACTCCTTTACCAATTGGAGTAAATTGACTCCACGTCATAACAACTTTATCCAGGCAATTCTTCATTCCCCCTGTCACATCATTGGTACCATCCGTAGTAAGCAGGATTATGTACTAAATGAAAAGAATGGCAAAATGATACCAGAGAAAGTAGGCTTGAAGGGTGTTACCAGAGATGGCCTCGATTATGAGATGACCATTGTCTTTAATATCGACATCAAGAATAATGTTATTGCGAATAAAGATAGAACTGGTCTTTTTACAGGTAAACCTGAATTCAAAGTAACTACTGAAACAGGTAAGACAATTTTAGCCTGGTGCAATTCTGGTGAAGAAGTTACAGAGGTACTAATTAGTACCGAAGACCGCATCAAGAGGTGTAGTACCATACAAGAACTTCTTGAACTGTACCACAAGCAAACATTGAGTGTACAGAAGGAATTCGCATCCCAGTTTACGCAAAAACGTACTCTGCTTGTCACTACTAATCAAACAATTTCTGAACTCCCTAAACCATCTACAAATGGAAAACATACTCACTCTTAGACCAGTGTCTCAACAAGTAGTAAAGGCAAACGTGGACACCGGAATTAGTACTGTCTCAACAAACAGTCCTATTATAGTAGCCAACACAGTAGAGGGAAATTTCAATGAGATCAAAAACAATCACATAATCCCTGTTTTTGTGAAAGATAATTCGACTCTCATAAGCCATTATGATTTTATTGATGTAACTGCTGAAATAGCAGCGACTGTTTTTAGCGGAGAAAAATTACTCTCTCCGTCTATAAGGTTGTCACATCCTATTAAAGGAAGAATTCCGGATGCCAGGGATAAGCCTGCACACCTGCTGCAGGAACATGAGAAGACATTATACTATGAACGAATGGCTTTTGCGATTGAAATTCCAACTATCCATGAGGATATAGATGGAAACACGTTATCACTAACAGTGGGAGGCGTAAAAGCATATAGCCAGGATAATCTTTCTGCAAGGAAAGGTGCTGATGAGCATTTCAAAATCTATATCGGTTTTCAAAATCGTGTTTGTACCAATCTCTGTGTTAGTACTGATGGATTTATGAATGATGTTAAGGTTAGTAGTCTTGGGCATTTGAAGGCTTGCCTAACCACACTGTTTGAAAACTATAATGCATCGTACAGCCTGCATACGTTAAAGGATTTTGCACAATACTCAGTTCGTGAAGAACAGTTTGCTCATCTTATTGGCAGGTGTAGAATGTATCCATTTCTACCTAAAAAGTTGCAAGCTGAAATTCCGCAATTGCTTTTTGGAGATACACAGCTGGGTATGGTTGTAAGAGACTATTATAGGGATGAATCTTTCTGTAAGGGAAGTGATGGTAATATCAATCTTTGGAAAATGTACAATCTGTTTACAGGTGCAAACAAGTCCACATATATAGATATGTTTCTTGAAAGGTCTGTAAATGCATTTCAGTTTATTCACGGTTTAAAGGATGCACTTCGGCTTGGTGGCAACAACTGGTATTTGAGTTGAAAGCCTGATGCCTGTTGTTGAAAGGAGCCGGTTCGCCGGTTCCTTTTTTTCTATAACTTTAACTATGTACGAACGAGGTTACAATTCTGCCAATGGCGATACTTCAAGCTTACTCCTAATAGAGAAGAACGGTATCATTACTAAAGCAGGATGCCCATTTCAGGTAATATGTAAATCTTCTGTTGAAGAACTCACAGAGGGAAGCGTTTATTCTGTAGTTGAAGTCCTGGGTACACAGGAGGACAATATCATGTTTGTTATTGATAGTATACAATACTCTCATAATAACTTTCTATTATTTCATGGTCTTTTCCCCCACCAGGACTACAAGTTTCCTAATAGTGATCTCCCTCTCTGATCATCTCAGGTGGTACTGATTTAGTACCAAATTCCACACAATTTTTCTTCATCTGTTCATCCACAAGTGAATTTCACTATCGATGGTATTGGACATAACAATTATTAAATGGAAGTAATTACACAAGGTGTTACAGAAATATCTGTAGCGTATAAAAGGAAACAAAAGGCTTCCGAAAGGCCTCAAATAAAAGGTACCGGAGATGCGTACCTATTTCTCTTGGAAGGCTATGATAAGAAAACTATAGGATTGCAAGAACAATTTGTGGTTATGTACTTGAACCGTTCTAATACAGTACTTGGCGTATATAGAAACTCCATTGGCGGAATTACTGCAACCATAGCGGATATTAGAATAATCCTCTCAGTAGCACTTAAAATCGCAGCCACTGGCTTCATTGTTTCACATAATCATCCATCCGAAAATCTAAAGCCATCACGAGCTGATGAATTATTAACGATGAAACTGAGCAAGGCGGCGTCATATATGGATATCCAGCTACTCGATCATATCATTGTCGATCAAACTGGAAAAAACTTCTTTTCGTTTGCGGACCAAGGTATTTTATAGTAGTAATTGTTAGCTATTGGAATTAGCTAATTGGAAAACTTAAACATGAATAGTTCGCTCACTTCAACTTCTAATGTTTTTGCCAGCACCAAAACTGTTGAAATAGTAGTATTCGTTACTCCTCTTTCAATTTTTGAAAGCTGACTATACTCTATATCAGCCTCTGCAGCAAACTGGCGCATAGATATGCCCTTTACTTCCCGCAGTTTTCTTAACTGTTTACCAAAGGCTTTGCAATAAGCGTCATTGTGTTTGTAATTCACAAGCACAACTTCCACTGAAATAAAAATAATAATGGCGTCATGTATGACGCCATAGATTAACTTGTATAAATAAAAACACCCTAATATGGCACAACCTTATTATTTAACATGGTACAAGGACTTAATAAAGACACAACCACCAGGCTACAAGTTTAGCTATTCTGACAGGTTAAATACAAAGGACTGGAAAATTTTTAGAGATATGATTGTTGAGAGGGATCATATGGCCTGTAAACAATGTGGTATTGGGATTTTCAGGAAACTAACGGATACAGAATATCAGACTGCTATTAATTTAATTGAAATTCATAGGATAACTAACCCGGATATCCTTTTATTTACATCGCAAGACATTGCATCAGCAGAAATTAATAATCCCGAATTAGCCGATAAAATGAGGGAAATGAAAGTTAAAAATAATTCACCTCAGCTAACCGGTTATAAAGCGCAGGAGCCAAAACCAATTCTGGAGGTTCATCACAAGGCTTATATTTATCATGCACTTCCTTGGAATTATCCAGAAGAGTGGTTAGAAACATTATGTGATGTATGTCATCATAAGAAACATTTCGGAGAAGGAGAGGTGCTTCCAGTAATGCCAAAAACCTATAAAGACAGATCCCGCCAAGTAGAAGTGCGTTTAGATCCTTGTATTCGATGTGAAGGGAAGGGCTACATCTTAGAGTACAAACATTTCCAAAGAGGTGTTTGTTTTGACTGTGGGGGTCAAGGGGGTATAGTTGATTGAAAGACTGCTTTGTTGAGTACCAAACAACATTTTAACTCAGGCAAAATGCGAAACTTGAAGATTGATATGACATTCTACATGAAAGAACAAGTGTATTGTGGGTAGGTTGGGTAGGTTGGGTATGAATGTTTTAAATATGTAGCAAACGATGCCGTTAGTGATCTTAAATATTTAAGTAAACTTTTTATGAACATCCTACCCAACCTACCCACTTACCCATTATCAATTTTAGACAATTGGTGATTTATCTTGGACAGAATAAACATTCCGTCTCTCATTACCAGTACCCTCTGATGACTGTTTAAAGCCCATGCTTTTCATCAGTGTGCCTACTTTGGATCCTGTGATAGAAATCTTATGGTCACTATATCTTCTGTTAATTTCCTCAGCTGCTTTTGAAGGCATCAGCAATCTTGAACCTTCAGCTCCTGTTTCACAGGGCTCATACATTTCTAAAATCATTTCTTCTTCTGGTGACTTTTCCCGAAACATCTTATTTCTTTCCTCAATTAAATTGTTGTCGTCTCCGCCGAAATATGCTATGAAGTCCTTGTCCGTTGCTAAAGCGAACACCTGGGCGAATACTTTGTCCATATCAATTGTGTGCCTGTAATCAATACTTAAAGTCTCTATAACCAAAAACCTTCGATTACCAGATATATCAGATAAGAATGAAAGGTGATTGACCGCTGCAATCAACGAAGCATATCTTGCATAGCTGGAGTCGTAAAGTCCATAATGCTTTCTTGATTTGATTTCTTCCTGTGTGGCTAACGATTTAATTATTCCTTGTCTGTCACCTTTATAAGAATCTATTTCATCCAAGAATATAAGTAGGTACCTGCTTAATCTTACCTGGAAATCTTTGTGTTTAATGTCGGAGTATCCCGTAAATAAATATCCTTTTAATGCTGGCGGTAACAGCCTCATAACCCATTTCGTTTTTCCTATTCCCTGTCCGCCAAAAAAAGTAAGAATCCATTGGTTGGTTTCGTCTACATAATACGAGCACCTAACCATATTGACAAGCCATTTTTTAAGAAAGATGTACCAGAGCTTGTCATCATCTGTTTGTATCGTGTCTGCCAGATCTTTAATATAGTCATGTCCGTCTGCAACAGGCAAGCTATTAAAATAGTGATTAAAAGGATTGTAAGTGGGTAAATAGTTTGACACAGCTATACTCCGTAACATGTCTTTACTTATACTTATTCCTTTTGCAGTAAATTCAATATGCAGCGATGCTATAAGCCTATCAGACACATCTTCCCATATATTTGATTTGATTGATTTGTATTCGGCAACATCCAACACAACATTGAATCTAAAATCATATTTTAGGTTCAATTGTTCAATCGCTTTGATGATGTGGGGGTAAACAATTTGTCCATCACTGTTTTTTGGAAATTCATTCAAATCTACAGGGAGCCGAATTTTCCATAGTGCTATATGTTTATTCCTATTTTGTTTTTTTGTCATAGTTTATTGTTTAAAAAATGGCAAATACGTTTTCTTAGAACTTTGCCAAGCTTTCACAGGGTTATATTTTATTCTGTAATTCTTTTAGCTTTAGTGCTTCAACATCGCTAATTAGATAATAGCTGCTGTCATTAAATCTTATGTAGGGTAATTGTAGCGTAGATAAACCGCAGACGTTGCAGGAGAGTGCAATTGCAGCCTCTGCGCTATTATACCATAATTTAGACTCTTCAAATTTTAGGTACTTAGAAAATGTAAGAAGCCTGTCATTAGTTGTTTCCATGTGATTGGTTGTTTTTAATTGTAGAATTGGACTGAAGCTCTTTTAAGCTTGATGTCCTGTTTGATAAAACCCATGCTTTAAGCTCTTCCATTTTAAAGAAGATCCGCTTGCCACCTGGTTTGTAATAAGGTAATTTTCTGTCAGAGGTCATCTTGTACAAACTGGAGTGACTAAGCCCCAGCCAATTGGCTGCTTCGGCAAACGTCACTATTGTTTTGTCCTCTACTGAATGCAGGTTTGTCACATTACCCGTCTCGGGGTTACTTCTCGCATTGATGTTAATTGAATTCATTAGTTCGCTATTTATATCAAATAAAGAACATATAGGCAAACAAAAAGGGTGGTAACAGTAGTACCACCCTTTTATAAAATAGTAACAATGAGTTACTTATCTCTTTTTATTTTTAGTATCTTTCCTGACATTTCTGGTAACTTTTTACTCCAGTATTCAAAACCAGTATTATCTAATGCATCAAACATTGCAGTGTAAAGATTACTTACACTTATGTTTGTTTTTCTTTTGCTTGCAAAAGTTTTAGAAATTCTCCTACACAGTTCCATCTTGTCTGTTTCCTTTAATAAATCTGTCTCTATTAAAATTCTGAATAAAGACCCAAGTTGATCTACAGATAAGTTTGTTTGTATTTTATTATCCATGGGTGCTAATTCTGTTTCAAACTCATCTATAAAGCGAATAACTTTTTTTCTCAAGAACGCTAATTCGGTTGAATAATAACTTAACTCTGTTGATATTATCTCTACTACATCTTGTCTAACTTTTTCTGCAGACTTCTTTTCAAACCACGCACCTGGTGACCCATGATTAAACACTTCTTCAAATGCAATGGGATGAAGGATACTTGGTAATTCAAGCTTAACCTCATCAATCATTTTTATTGATACATCTATATGACGCAACGCTTCTGAATAATCAAACTCAAACAATTTTTCTTTTAAAATATCTATTTGGTGGTGAGGATGTACTTTGTTGCTATAATCAATAGTTCCAGATTGAATTCCACTGATTCTTGAATAAAGCGAACTAAAAATTAAATTAATTGAAGAATATTCCGTTGACATAAGCAGAAGAAATTAGTATGCAAATGGTATGCAAATAAAAAAGCACTTAGTGATTTCCATCTCTAAGTGCTTGATTTTTAGCTCCCCCTGCCCGACTTGAACGGGCGACCCTCTGATTAACAGTCAGATGCTCTAACCAACTGAGCTAAGGAGGAATACCTTTCCCTTTCGGGGTTGCAAAAATAGGGATTTTAGCTTTTCAACAAGGTATTCACAATCAATTTTTATCGGAAAATATTCCAAACGCTGCTTTCTCCCATTCCCACATAGATTCCATCTTCCCTCTGCTCTACCGGCCAGTGTTTTAAATAGTAACCCTCACCGCTGGTATTACGACCATTTGCCATATTGTATTTATAGCGATGGAGGGGACAAACCACATTCCCCAAAGCATCTATATGTCCTTCGGCCAGAAATCCGCCGGCATGTGGGCATTTGAAAGCAAAAGCAAATAATTGTTCATTATGCTTGCCGATACATATTTTTTTATCCTTTGTTTCAGCCACAGCTATATTATTATCTCCAAAACTCAATTCGTTGATATGGTCAGCAATTTTGAACCAGTTATATTTTTTCTCGTTCATATAGGCCTCAAAAATAACCGTCAAAAATGGAATTGCTGTCCTTTCTCCCAAATTGAATTGGCTACTTTTGCGCTGTTTATTTCAAGTATAATTATGAAGGTAAGTACGATGCGTTCGATCGACAGGTGGGTGGGCATTCCCATTTGTTTTATGGTAAGCCCATTTCGCTGGTTGGCTGACAGGATCCGTGGCGCAAGGAAAACCCCGCCCGATACTAGCCGTACCTTATTCATTGAGTTATCAGAAATGGGCAGCGCCGTTATAGTGGATCCTGCCATGCGTAAACTTCACCTGGAAGGTAAGGCAGAAATTTACTTTGCCATCTTTAATAAGAATTATAAAAGCCTGGAAATTTTAAAAACAGTAAAAGAAGAAAATGTTTTTAAAATGAATGCAGGCAATTTTGTTTCACTGGTAATGGATGTATTTCGTTTTATGAGTTGGTGTCGCAAGAAAAAGATCTCCACCGTTATTGACTTAGAATTGTTTTCCCGCTTTACTGGCCTGCTGAGTTTTTTTAGCGGAGCAAGATCAAGAATCGGCTTTACAAATTTTCATGATGAGGGATTATATAGGGGGCATATCGTTAACAGGGCGGTGCGGTATAATCCGCATGTACATATAGGCATTAATTTTATTTCATTAGTAAATAAAGCATTGGATAAGTTTGATAATCCTTATGCTACTATACCAGTACATCCGCATGAATTGCAATTAGAGAGAGCCATCGTTTCTTCCGAAGCAATTACTAACATCAATGCTAAACTACAACAACTATTCCCGGCATGGCAGGGCGAAAAAATTATATTGCTAAATGCAAATGCTTCTGATATGTTGCCGCAACGGAGATGGCCACAGGAAAATTTCGCCATGGTTGCTACCAATCTACTCGAGCAACATAAAAATATAATCATTATCGCTACAGGCGCACCAGCTGAAAAGGAATATGTAGAAGAAGTAGTAAGAAAAGTCAATCATCCTAAATGTATCAATTCTTCTGGTTTTTTTTCGTTTGATGAATTAGTTCCATTATATACAGTAAGTACTTGTATGCTGACAAATGATTCAGGGCCGGCACACTTCGCATCTGTCACAGCATTAAAAGTATTTGTATTGTTTGGGCCAGAAACGCCACATTTATATTTGCCATTGGGCGGTAATGCAGAACCTTTTTATCTCGGCTTACCCTGTTCACCTTGTGTAAGTGCAGCTAATCATAGAAAAACAACTTGTATTACCCGTCCTTGCATTACAGGCATCCAACCGTTATCTGTATTAGAAAGAATGCATGATTTTATAGAAGGGAATAAGTAATAAAATTATTTGCCTGGCTACATTTCTACTATCAACCCAGTTGCGTCGCACCATTCATCGTTCGATAATTCTAATCAGCATTTGCGAGGCCTCCGATAAATAGCATAATCTTCGAATATCAAGACTTGTTCCTTGCACCTTGTCTCTTGTTCCCTCACTACAATAGTTTCACCAAATAATTCTTTGTCAATGCTTTTCCCCTTGTTCTCTTATCCAAAAACTCTTTTGTTAACATTGTAACATGAAACTCAGGAAGCTCTTTCAATACTTCATGCGGGACATTATTTTTTTGCATTTCTTTTAAAACCTCTTCTGTAATAAACCAGATGCCTTTTTTAGCAATGCTATCTTCTTTAATAGTTGTTGCATCAGCAATTATCATCGTGTCTTTCAAATAAAATTCAAATGCAGGAGAATAAATATTCATTCTCACACCGGGAACATTGGGATGATTTTTATTGATATAAAAAGCTGCTTCATCACCTGATTGATATTTCATCAGGTCTGGATAGAAACACCAGTTCAGGTAAAGATTAAGAATAAGACAAGCCAGCCCGGCTCTAAAGAGAGATAATGATAATTTATCGACTTTGACTTTTAAATGAAATAGTAATAAAAATATTACTAAAGCAATAATTACAATTACTGCTACAATTGACAATTTAACCGGGCTATAAAAAATTTGCAACAATGCAACACCTGATAGCAACGCTACAGTAATAATATTATTGATAGTTGTAGCTATAGCGATCTGCTTCGATTTAAAAATATAGTTCGCTGTTAATATCGCCAGCATTGGGAAAATGATATTGGCATAATACGGCAACTGAAATTTCGACAAAGAGAAAATGAATAATGTAAGTAAGCTGGCAGATAAAGTAAACCATTCCGGAATTACATTTTCAGTCGTCTTGAATTTCTTAAATCCACTTCTTATTTTATTAATTACTGCAGCATACATTAATAACGACCAGGGAAGGAAGGCCCATAACAGTGTGTGAAAAAAGAAAGTAGGATCGCCTTTGCCTTTTATAGGACCGCTATTAGCAAAGCGACCAAACTGGCTATCCCATAAAAAAAACCGAATGCCCGATACATTATTTTTTCCAAACACTACTTTTTCAGGATGCTTGTCAAACTGGTACCAAAGACTGTATAATTCAGGAGTAATAAATATTGTAACCAATACTCCGGCGAGTAACCATCTCCAATGAAATAGTTGCTTCCAGTTTTTGGTAATAATAAGATGGCCCACTATAGCCCCCCCGATCGGAATTAATGTAAAAACTCCTTTTGTCATCACTGCGCACCCTGCATATAAACAAGCGAAGACCAAATGCCAACCAATATTTTTTTGCAACGCATTGGCAAAATGATAAATCGAAGCAATTAATAACCCTGTAAGAAATGGCTCCGCTCTCACATCCGTATTAGAAATAATAATATGAAGTGTGCTGAGTAAGATAAATACGGCCCACAAAGCAATCGTCTTATTATAAAATTGACGGGCAAAAAGATAAGTGTAATAAGCACCCAGCAGTGAAAAAAGAATTCCCGGCAATTTATAAGCCCAGGTATTCATACCAAAAACTTCAAAAAATATAGCCGTTACCCAAAAAGGAAAATGTGGTTTATCTAACCAGTCGGTACCTTGAAAATAAAGTTCCAGGTAATTATTTCGCAATACCATTTGTTTGGATACAGAAGCATAGACTCCTGCATCAGGATCCATTAATGGTATAAATAAACCACTGAAATTAACCAGCACAGCCAGGCCAATAAAAAAATACAACCATTTGTGTTCTTGCGAAGAATAGACTTGACTGCTGGTCATCGAAAATTATTTAATACAGAAAGTCTGTTTTGTATGGATAGCGTATGCGGTACAACTCTCTTACTTTTTCCAGTATATTTTGGCGCAATACATCAATATTCCTTTTTTCGATGGCAGAAACAAAAACAGCATTACCGTTAGTTTCATTATTCCATCTGTCACGCAGATCTTGCAGTATTTCTTCTTTGGTGCTGTCTTCCAGCCACTCGTCAAAAGTTTGTGCTTCGTACAAATCCATTTTATTAAATATGGTCAGCGTAGGTTTTTCAAAAGCATTTAACTCTTGTAATGTTTTATTCACCACACCCAACTGGTCTTCATATGCCGGATGAGAAATATCAACTACATGCAGTAAAATATCTGCTTCTCTTACTTCATCCAATGTACTTTTAAAACTTTCTACCAAATGGTGAGGAAGTTTGCGGATAAATCCGACGGTATCACTCAATAAAAAAGGAGTGGTATCAAAAACAACTTTACTGGTTGTGGTATCAAGGGTGGCAAATAATTTATTCTCCGCAAAAACATCTCTTTTACTAAGCAGGTTCATAATGGTTGATTTGCCTACATTGGTATAACCAACTAATGCTACCCGTATGAACTCGCCTCTGTCTTTCCGCTGCGTATAAGCTTGTTTATCTATTTCTAGTAGTCTTTTGCGTAGCAATGAAATCTTATCTCTTACGATACGACGGTCCGTTTCAATCTCTGTTTCACCCGGTCCTCTTGTACCAATACCACCTCCCAACCGTTCAAGGTGTTTCCACATACCACGAAGCCTCGGTAATATATATTGGTATTGTGCCAGTTCTACCTGTGCTTTAGCCTGCGCAGTTTTTGCTCGTCTTGCAAAAATGTCAAGAATAAGATCAGATCGATCGATTACTTTAACCTCAATTGCTTTTTCAATATTATTTATCTGTGCACCGGTTAGCTCATCGTCGAAAATAACAACCCGGACATCCTTACCTTTTACATATTTACCTATTTCTTCCAATTTCCCCTTACCTACAAAACTGCGGCTATCGGGATGTTGTAGTTTTTGCGTAAATCGTTTTACAGTAATTGCCCCGGCGGTTTCGGCTAAAAAAGCTAACTCATCCAAATACTCATTTACCTGTTGTTCGGTTTGGTCTTTTTGTATTACACCAACCAGTACAGCTTTCTCTTCTTGTAAAATACTATTTTTCTTATCCAGCATAATTAAAAATGCCTTTCACAATAGCGAAAGGATGTGCAAATGTACTACTATCTTATTTGGCTATTTAGTGCATAGGTCTGATGGAAAATTGAGGTAAAAACAAAAAGCGATCCCTTTTACTGAATCGCTTTTGATAAATATGTTTAAAACAAATGGTAGTTATAATCTTATAAACCGCTTAAGGTTAAACCAATTGAGAAAGGTCTTATTTCAGGTCCGGAGCCGTCTTTCAATAATGGAGAAAATGAATAGCTACCGAATAAACTAAAATGTCCTGCTCCCACCCGGGCCATAGCAGACAATCTTACTTTGTTGAAAAAATTCTTGCTGGCTTCTTTCATTACATAATCGTTAATATCACTTCCGCTTTTGTTTTGCAGTTTAGCATTCCGGGTATGTGCATTAATAAGGGTACCTACTTTTACTCCTATTGCTGCTTTAATTCCTTTACCAGTTAATGGATTGGCAGCATACCGAAATTCAACCGGAGCCTCCAGGTAAACTGTTGCCAGTTTTGTTTTTTTGAAATTATTTGTATCTCCCACGTTCGTAAAACGCAATGTTGGAGTAAGATCTTTGATGCCTACATTGGTTTTGGTAAATAGCATATGATCAGAGGCTATACCCGGACCAAAAGCCATACTCAGGTGTGGATTAGTCTTGAAAGGGAAATCGAACATGAAATAAACGTTGATCGTTTTTGAAAAGCCGCTTGTATTGATTGTGTCTGGAATGCCCGACCAGCCCAGGTAGCCTAATTGAATCAAAAAATGATCATTTGACCGGTTAGACAAGTCAATTTTTTCTTTTTTCTTTGGAGTAGCAGGTGTTTCCTGTGCCAACAGCGAAATACTAAAAAAAGCACAGATTGAAAGCAGTAAAATCTTCTTCATAATTTTTAAGTAGGGGACAAATGTATTTTCATCCCGGTTAACAAAAGGTTAAAGAACCTTTTGATTTTCAATAAAAATGCCCCGGTTTTGGCCGGGGCGAAAACAGGTGAATCAGCCCCGATACTTCGGGGCGACCTCCCGTATTATTCAAGTGGACCCAGTAGGGCACGATCCTACGACCCCCTGATTATGAGTCAGGTGCTCTAACCAACTGAGCTATGGGTCCAAAAATGTATATAAAAGAGCTTTAAATTTTTTCGTATTTCCCCTTCTTTCGAATTGGGGCTGCAAAAATAAAGAAAAAAGCCTGTTAATCAAATCAGCTTTAGTAGGAATGTATTTCTTAGATTTACAGGACTGCTGACGATGCTTGAAAATGATCATATAAAAAGATTGCTATCTGCAATTGCCTTGTATAATGACCAGGTTGCTTACAAGGAATTGTTTGTGCTGCTGCATAGCCGCCTCAAACAGTTTGCTTATTCAATTCTTAAGTCTGGAGAAGAAGCTGAAGAGCTGGTCTCAGACGTTTTTATTGGAATCTGGCAGAAAAAAGATCGGTTAACTTCAATAGAATCTCCCCGCCTTTATTTTTATACCACGGTAAAAAATCTGGCTTGTAACAGGCTAAATAAGCAAAAAAGGCAGGTAAATGGATCCCCAGAAGAATGGCTGGTTCAAATGAATAGTATTTATTTTAATCCGGAAGAGTTAATGATAACAGAGGAAATGATGCGGCAGATTAAAAAAGCAGTTAATGAACTGCCGCCCCGTTGCAGGTTGATATTTAAGCTGATTAAAGAAGATGGATTGAAATATAGAGAAGTAGCTGAACTGCTTCAGTTATCAGTGAAAACCGTAGAGGCTCAAATGGCAATAGGCCTTCGCCGCATAGCCCGCTGCATGCATTTTGAGGTAAAAGGATCTCCACTACCCCAACTCTCCCTGAAAAAATAATTTCGATTCCCTTAAGGGTAACAGTTGCAACTGGTTGTCTTATAATATTACACTAACCAAGACAATGAGCCAGGAAAAATTTTGGATACTGCTAGCAAAGAAATTGTCGGGAGAAACTTCTGCGGATGAGCTACATGAACTGGAGAATCTTATTCATGAGCATCCTGAATGGCAGTTTGCTGTCCAAAACATAGGCGGAGTTTTAAAAAATCACCCTCTAAAGGACGAAATCCATGCAGAAGATGCCTACATGCTTCATCTGCACCGCATGGCTGAAATGAATATCCCTTTTAATGATGAACATACTGAAGAGCCGGTTTTTGTCGCTTCAAACAGAAAAGCAAAATGGTATTGGGCTGCCGCAGCGGTTTTAATAGTTGCTTTGGGCTTTTTTGCATTTAATGAGCTGTCGGGAAATAAAAACCCGAATGGTCAACTAGCTGCGGAAATAAATGAAATATCTACCCGGCAAGGCTCTAAGTCGAAAGTACAATTACCAGACGGCACGGTCGTTTGGCTAAATTCAGGCAGCAAGCTCACTTATGATAAAGAATATGGGCAAAAACTAAGAGAAGTTATACTTATAGGTGAGGGGTATTTTGATGTGGTAAAAATGAAAGACAAACCTTTTATTATTCACACTTCTGCCATTAATATAAAAGTGCTGGGAACAGTATTTAATGTAAAAGCATATCCGGAAGATAAAAGAACAGAAACCAGTTTGCTCCGCGGTAGTATTGAGGTGACAATTAAGAACAGGCCCAACGATAAAATAATATTGGTGCCCAGCGAAAAACTGGTTATTGAAAACAGCAGGGTTATTGAGAAAGAAGAACCGAAAACAACCATTCCCACTCCTTCAGCAGAACCTTCTATTAATACATTGGTTGCTATTAACAAACTCAAATATGGTTCTTCAGATAGTTCTGTAGCAGAAACCCAGTGGATTGATAATAAGCTGGTGTTTAGAGATGAATCGTTTGCAGAATTGGCTGTAAAAATGCAGCGTTGGTACGGCGTGGAGATAGAAATAAAAGATACCAAAATCGGCCAAAAAAGACTGAATGGAATTTTTGAGAATGAAACGGTGATACAGGCACTGGATGCGTTGAAAGAATTTATATCATTTCGTTATAAACAGACGGGAAACAAAATTATTATTAACCGCTAATGCTTATGCTATGACTATTTATATCAACACTTCGTAATAGAATAATAAAAAAGGAGACTCCGGTGCAACGGAGCCTCCACCAGGTTAACATGTAAAGGGAAGCTCTCATACCGGGAACTTCATTATTTAACCCTTCAAATCTAAAGTATGAAAAAAAATGAAACAGCCTCTGTTTCAAAAAAGGTTCTTTGTTATTTAAAGATTGCCAGAATTATGAAACTTACGACTGCTCTGCTATTATTTGCTTGCCTGCAGGTTTCTGCTAATGGATGGTCTCAGGAGAGAATCACCCTCAAAATGAATGAAGCGGAAATCAAAAAAGTATTATTCGCTATCGAAAAGAAAAGCGATTATCGTTTCCTGTTTACAGAAGATGCTGTAAAAGGGAAACCTCGTGTAACACTCAATGTGGTGGAAGCCACTGTATCCGAAGTATTGGATAAGATTTTAGCCAATACCGGAATTGGATATAAAGTACTTGGTTCCAATCTTATTGTCTTAAAGGAAGGAGGACCTTCTGTTGTAATTAACGATCAGGAAATTAGAGTATCAGGAAAAGTAAGTTCCGCTACAGGTGAGCCACTTGCTGGTGTATCTGTATCCGTAAAAGGAACAAGAACCGGAACAACTACCGATGCTAATGGAAATTTCTCGATTACAGTTCCCGATGATGCTGTATTAGTATTTAGCTCTGTGGGCTATGAAACTTTTGAAACAGCAGTAGCTGGGAAGTCCAGCATTGATGTAAGCTTAAAACTTTCTGAAAAAATACAAGATGCAGTTGTAGTGATCGGTTATGGAACTGCCCGTAAAAAAGATCTTACCGGAGCTGTTGCTTCTGTATCCGGTGCAGAATTAGCGAAGCAACCAGTACTTACTGCTACACAAGCTGTGCAGGGTAAAGTGGCTGGTGTGCAGGTAATTACCAGTGGTGATCCTAATGCACTACCAATCATTCGCATCCGTGGTACAGGCACAATGCTTGCCGGTGCAAATCCTTTATATGTAGTGGATGGAATAATAAATGATGATATCAGGAACATCAACTCTGCTGATATTGTTAGCATGGAAATTTTAAAAGATGCATCTGCAACTGCCATCTATGGTATGAGAGCCGCTAATGGTGTAATTCTTATTACTACCAAAAAAGGTAAATCAGGCAGAATGGTTATTAATTATGATGCTACGGTAGGTATAAAAGAAGCTACCCGCTTAGTAGATATGGCCGGTGCCAATCAATATGCAGGCTATATAAATGAAGCCAGCGTTTATTATGGTAGTGGCGATAGTATTGTTACACAATCCATGCTGAACAGTGGTGGTAATACGGATTGGTATGATGAAATATTAAAAAGAGGGCTCTTTCAAAATCATAATATATCGTTATCAGGTGGTGGCGATAAAATAAATTATTTCTTAAGTGCAGGTTATTTAACAGATGAAGGTATTATCAGAACAAATAATTTCAAACGCTTTACACTAAGAAATAACAACGATTATAGGATCACTAAAAATTTCAAAGTATCAACCTTGCTTTCTTATAGTCGTTCTGATGTAAGAAATGTGGATCTTGGTGCTTTTAATGTTGCCTATCGTGCCGCACCTTATGTGCTGGCTAAACAGGGAGATCTATACGGTAACACTTCCTTGTCTAACAACGTTGGTAATCCAATTTTGGATCAGGATAAAAATAACAACTCTGGAATAGGAGATCGTTTCCAGGCAAACATTGTAGCGGAACTTAAGCCGTTAACCTGGCTTACACTAAGAACAAGTTTTGGGGTTGATAAAAACAATTTCAGAAGTGTTTCTTATGGGTATAAATACGCCAATGCTGGTCCTAATAATGTTTTCTTAACCGCAGGTAGTAACCAGGTTAGAAACAATAGCCGCTTAACAGTTGAAGAAAGTCAGGGCAATCGTTGGGTATGGGATAATACGGCAACCATAGCTAAAAGATTCGGCGACCATAATGTGAATTTTTTAGTAGGTACTACTGCTGAGCAAATAAAAAGTAATGCTTTAGGCGGTACCAGAATTGATGTACCCGAAGATAAAGACCAATGGTATTTGGGTGCTGGTTCTTCAATTGGCGCTACCAATACCAACTCAGGAGATAAATCTACCCGCAACTCCTATCTCGCAAGATTGAATTACAATTTCAAGGATAAATATTTTTTAACTGCTACCGGAAGATATGATGGAAGCTCCCGTTTGCCACAAGACAACAGGTGGGGATTCTTTCCTTCAGTTGGTGCAGGTTGGGTAATTAGCGGCGAGCAATTTATGGACAACCAGAAAGTTTTCGACAATTTGAAATTGCGTGCCAGCTATGGTAAAGTTGGTAACGATGGTATACCAAGCAATTTGTTTATTCCATTGGCAACAATAAATCTTCCTTATTTCTTTAATGGACAGGAGTTCTTGAATATCCGTTTGGCCGAATTAGCAGATCAAAATCTCCAATGGGAGGTGACAACGGAAACAAATATCGGCCTGGACTTTTCATTATTAAAAAACAGGTTATCGGGTTCAGTTGATTTGTATAACAGAAAAACAGAAGATGCGTTGGTGCGTATTCCGATCCCGGCAATTTTAGGGGATCCAAATAATGAGTACATTACTAATGCCGCTTCTTTTACCAATAAAGGTGTTGAGCTGAGTCTTGATTGGAGTGATAATATCAACAAGGACTGGAAATATAATATTGGAGGTAATATAGCTTTCAACAAAAACAAAATTGATAATCTTAATGGCGGACAAGCTATTTCTGATGGGGGTGTTGGCGGACAAGGTACAACAACAAAATCTGACAACGGACAACCCATTGGTAGCTTTTTCCTTTGGGATGTAGTTGGCATTTTCCAAACTGCCGCTGAAATTGCGGCTTCCGCTCAACCAGGTGCTAAGCCCGGCGATCTTATTTACCGGGATATTGACAAGAACAATATTATTAATGCGGATGATAGAATTTATCATGGTTCATACCAGCCAAAAATGACTTTTGGTGTTAATGGGGGTGTGAGCTTTAGAACATTTGATTTTTCTTTTGGGGGTTATGGAACTGCCGGAGGAAAAATTTATAATGGTAAAAAAGCTGCCCGTGGTGACTTTAGAGATAATGTAGAAACAGAAGTTGCTAATAATCGTTGGACACCTAATAACACGAATACCAATATTCCAAGAGCTAATACCAATGAGCTTCCTGCTTCATCGTATTTCCTGGAAAAAGGCGATTTCTTCCGTATTAATAATCTTACTCTTGGTTACACATTTCCAACAGGCTTATTGTCAAAAATAAAAATGCAAAGTGTAAGGATTTATGTAACCGCACAAAATGTGGCCACATTTACTGGCTACAGCGGCTTTACTCCTGAAATTAGTAATGGTGGTACATTGGCAGCAGGTATTGAATCTGCTATCTATCCTACTACCAGAACTTTTGCTTTTGGTATTAACATAGGTCTTTAATCAACTCTTAATTGATAACGATATGAAAAATATAAGCATAAAAAAACTTTCATTCATAGTACTGCCTGCATTGTTATTGGGCAGTTGCAAAAAAAGCTTTTTGGATGTTGATCCGCAGGGACAAACAACCGAAGTGCTTGCGCTGACCGATCCTGATGCTGCGGCAAAACTGGTGGGTGGCGTTTATAACACACTTTACTTTGGAGGCTTTGGTAATACAACCGTTGGATTCTTATGGCAATTAACTAATGATATTGCCAGTGATGATGCTGACAAAGGAAGTACTCCCGGCGATTTTAATAGTGGCGGAATGGGTGACATCGATAATTTTATACATACACCCAACAGTTTTATTTTCAATAATATCTGGAGCGGACATTTCAATGCTATTATAAGTGCTAATAAGGCAATTGAAGTTTTGGGTAAAAGCACAATTGATGCAGGCACAAAAAACAGGTTATTAGGAGAGTCCAGGTTTTTACGTGGGTTGTATTATTTTAATCTTGTTCGTTTTTTTGGGGGGGTGCCAAAAATAACAACTGCACCTCTTCCATCGGAAGGAAACAGCGATGCATTGAATACCCGTGCTACTGCTGCTGAAATTTATGCGCTTATTATTGAGGATTTACAATTTGCGGTTGATAATCTTCCAATGAAAGGCGATGCCGCTACACAAACCGGAAGGGCTAACAAAGGCGCAGCGCAGGCTTATCTCGCTAAAGTTTATCTCTATCAGAAAAATTGGGCGAAGGTTTTAGAACTAACTAATGCAATTATTGTTTCTAATAAATATTCATTGGTTACTGATTACAACCTTATCCATAGAGAAAAACCAGTCGGTGGCCAGGGAGGAAATAATAACAGCGAATCAATTTTTGAAGTACAGACTGGTCTTAATGCTGGTGAAAATGCAGTGAGCCCTTTGTTTAGTAATGGACAAGGACCCAGAGGTCGTGGCGGATGGAATGATTTGGGTTTTGGATTTAACACCCCGACTTCTGATTTAGCAAGTTTTTATGAAGCAGGGGATACAAGAAGAGGGGCTACTATTATGTTTATTAATCCAACGGCAGTAGCTCCAGCAATCAGTACAGGTACTGTTTTATGGGATGGTTATAGAGTTCCTTCAAAAGATTCTGTAGAAAATGAAAGATATAGTTATAAGGCTTACCATAGTCCGATCGCAGAATCACCACAGGTTACAAACAACAAAGACACCAAACCTAAAAACATCCGCCTGATGCGTTATGCTGAAGTATTGTTGATGTATGCAGAAGCATCTGCAATGGGAGCTGGTGGTGATGGTGTAAATAAATTGTCCATGGTAAGAGGAAGATCAGGTCTTTTACCAACCACATTGACACAAGCAAATGTGTGGAATGAAAGAAGAGCTGAACTAGCGATGGAAGCAGATAGGTTCTTTGATCTGGTAAGGCAGGGCAGAGCTGGCACTGTATTAAGAGCACATGGCAAACCTTTTGTGGATGGTAAGCATGAGCTATTTCCAATACCCCAGGCCCAAAGAGATTTGAGTGGTAACAGGCTTACTCAAAATCCTAATTATTAATAATTGAGTATATAAATCACATAAAATTTTTTATATGAAAATGAATTTCAAAAACCTAAAAGTTGCTGGTTCACTGGCAATAGCTGCTGGGCTGTTAATTAGCAGTTGCACAAAAGCAGATTATGGAGATGATTTTACAAAAGGTGATGCACCACCCGTTGCCGGGGGTTTTGTAAACTCAAATGATATTGCTCCCACAAATCTCGTTGCTCATTTTCCATTTGAAAATAACGTAACAGATGTAAAAGGAGGTGTGACGGGTGGGACAACTTCAGGAACCACCAGTTTTGTACCGGGTCGTAAAGGCCAGGCATACCAGGGTTCTACCAACGGATTTATTGGATATACAAATCCAGGTCCTATTGCTACACTTACCAGTTTTACTACCAGCTTATGGATAAACACCGGCAAGCATGATGGTGGTGCACAGGGAGTTTTTACATTGGCAAAACAAGATGGTTCATTCTGGGGTAATTTCTTCCTGATGATTGAAGGAAACAATTCTACTTCTAACAGGATGTTCATGAAATTACACATGGAGAAAAATGGAGCACCTTTCACTGAGCATTGGTTGGAACCATTTGGAGATTTTAGGCCCGATGATATGTACGGTGCCTGGAGACATATAGCCTGGACATATGATGCGGCTACATCTAAAGTTGGATTTTATATCAATGGACAAAAAAGAGCTCTTCCTCCCGGCGCTGATACAAGAAATGCAGATGGCTCCGGAACTCCTTTGGGTCCCTTGAATTTTAAAAACCCTACTAAGTTTATTATTGGTGGTATGCAAAATCATTTAGGCGCACCGTTCAATGCACCAGAGCCATGGATGTTGAATTATACCGGCAAACTGGATGAGTTCCGGGTTTATAACAAGGCACTATCGGAAATTGAAATAAATGCATTGGTAACACTAGAAAGACAAGGCAGATAAGATTATCAAAATAATTTTTTTCGCAGAGTGAGCAGTTAAAAAAGGGGTTGCTGTAAGAAATGAAGCAGCCCCTTACTTTTCTTCACTCTTTAAAGTTGTCAAATCAACAAGTACTGCAGATGAGATAAGAAATTCTATATTATTATTTTAATTACTTCTCATGAAAAGCAGTATCCTGAATTTATTTTTCGCCACATTAATTTTTAGTACTGGCTGTGGCAAAAACAATAGTGGCAGCAATCCACCACCCCCGCCACCACCTCCCGTTGCGTTTAGCTTAAGCTCTCTTAAAATTGATGGGCAAGTCGGGGGCTTTACTTATTATAATATTAATACAAGCCCGGTAATAAAACTATCTTTTGGTGCGCCTCTTAATCGTAGTAGTGTTAGTGCAAGTATTTCTTTTCGGAATAAGTTGAATGCTCCTGTTGCATACACTGCCACTTATGAAAATGGGGACAGCACATTGGTTATTCAACCTTCATCAGCATTACCATTTATTTCAAAGTATGCATTGTCTGTTACCACTTCATTAAGATCAGTTGCCGGAGGAAGTTTATTGTCAGGGGTGGATATAAACTTTACTACAAAAATTGATTCCGCCCGAAAATTTCCACCACTTTCAGATAATGCATTGCTTGATCTGGTTCAACAGCAAACATTCAAATACTTCTGGGATTTTGGGCACCCCGTAAGTGGATTAGCAAGAGAAAGAAATACCTCGGGTGATATTGTAACTTCTGGTGGTTCGGGCTTTGGTATTATGGCAATACCTGTTGGGATCAATAGAAATTTTATTACAAGAGCACAAGGCTTAGCCCGCATGCAAACTATTGTTGCTTTTTTAAAGAACACCGCAGTCAAAGTTAAAGGAGCATTTCCGCATTGGTTAAATGGAAGTTCCGGTGCTATTGTTCCATTTAGTGTAAATGATAATGGGGCAGATCTGGTAGAAACATCTTACCTGATGATGGGATTATTAACAGCCCGTCAATATTTCAATGGCGCAGATGTAAATGAAACAGCATTACGGGCAGATATCAATACACTCTATAATAATGTAGAATGGGATTGGTTTCGCAACGGAGGACAAAATGTTTTATACTGGCACTACAGTAATGATAAAGGCTGGGTGATGAACTTGCCCGTTCGTGGTTGGAATGAGTGTTTGATTACCTATATCCTGGCAGCTTCATCTGCCACACATGGAATACCTGCTTCTGTATATACTGCTGGCTGGAAAAGCGGTTCAAATTTTATAAATGGTAACACCTATTATAGTTATCAATTGCCATTAGGTCCTGCACAAGGTGGGCCATTGTTTTTTTCTCATTACAGTTTTTTAGGTGTTAATCCAAACGGGTTAGTGGAAGGAACAGTAAACTATGCTACTCAAACAAAAAACCATACACTTATCAATTATAATTATTGCAAAGTAAACCCACGCAACTATTTTGGTTATAGCGATTCTGTATGGGGCTTAACGGCAAGCGATATAGAAGGTGGTTATTCAGCAAGCTCACCTACCAATGATTTAAGTGTTATAGCACCTACCGCTGCCCTATCATCTTTCCCTTACACACCTGCGGAATCAATGGCGGCATTAAAGTTCTTTTATTATGTGTTGGGTGATAAACTTTTTAAAGAGTATGGTTTTGTGGATGCATTTTCTTTGCATAATACCTGGTTTGCTACTTCAACATTAGCTATTGACCAGGGACCTATTATTATTATGTTAGAAAATTATAGAACAGGATTATTGTGGAATTTATTTACCAGTAGCCCGGAAGTAAAGGCGGGTATGCAAAGCCTTGGTTTTACTGCGCCATATTTATAAAATAATAATTATTACTACATGAAACGATTGCTTGTAGTTGGTACCATGCTACTTATCGTCACTGCTTCTTTTTCGCAGACGACAACAGCATTCAATCCATTAAATCGCCCCAAAAATTTATCAGACACGGCCTTGCTCGATCTTGTTCAAAAACAAACCTTCCGTTATTTCTGGGATTTTGCTCACCCTGTTAGCGGATTGGCAAGGGAAAGAAGCAATGAAAGTTTCGGCTATGGACATGAAACCACCACCACCGGGGGAACGGGTTTTGGTATCATGAGTTTGATCGTTGCAGTAGAGAGAAAATGGGTAGGTCGGGATACGGCGGCGAAGTTTTTGCTGAAAATGGTAAACTTTTTATTGAAAGCGGATGCCTATCATGGTGTATTTGCGCATTGGCTTAATGGAACAACCGGTAAAACAATTCCATTTAGTCGAAAAGATGATGGAGCCGATTTGGTGGAATCATCTTATTTATTCCAGGGCTTGCTATGTGCAAGACAATATTTTAATGGTGATAATAGAATTGAGAGAGAGCTGCGCAATCGCATTGGCTGGATGTGGAATGATATTGAATGGAATTGGTTTACACAGGGAGGCCAGGAAGTATTATACTGGCATTGGAGTCCTAACAACGGATGGGCTATGAATTTTCCGGTAAGAGGTTTTAACGAATGCCTTATAATGTATATACTGGCGGCAAGTGCTGAACGTTATCCTGTTAGTGCTGCAGTCTATCACCGGGGATGGGCAGAGAGTAGTTTTTTTAAAAACGGGAAAGAGTTCTATGGAATAAAATTGCCTTTAGGATTTGATTATGGAGGACCCTTATTCTTTTCTCAATATTCATTTTTGGGATTGGATCCAAGAGGGCTGAAAGATCGTTATGCAGATTATTGGGAACAAAATAAAAATCATACCCTTATTAACAGGGAACATAGTATAAGAAATCCTAAAAAATTCAAAGGCTATAGCGAAAACAATTGGGGCCTTACTGCAAGTGATACCTATAACGGTTATGATGCACATTCACCTACCAATGATAATGGAACAATAACACCGACAGCAGCACTTTCTGCATTTCCTTACACCCCGGAATATTCCATGAAAGCATTAAAACATTTTTATTATAATCTGGGCGATAAAATATGGAGTGAATATGGATTTGTAGATGCATTTAACGAAACACAAAACTGGTATGCAAAATCTCATCTGGCCATTGACCAGGGTCCTATTGTTGCAATGATTGAAAACTACAGAACAGGATTGATCTGGAATTTATTTATGAGTTGCCCGGAAATACAAAAAGGTTTGCAGAAATTGGGTTTTCAAAGTCCATGGCTAAAAAAATAAGCATATGAATTGCAAATTCATTAGAAAAGGTATTCTTGCATTTATATTATTTGTTTCGCCGCTCATACTAATAGCACAGCAGGAAATAAAAGTTATGTCATACAATATCCGGCTGGATGTAAAATCAGATGGCGAAAATCAATGGGATAAAAGAAAGGAGAAAGTGGCCGGCCAGATGAATTATTATGAAGCAGATTTTATTGGGGGACAGGAAGTGATGCACCACCAACTAAAGTACCTGCTGGAAAATTTAAATGGGTATAGTTATATCGGTGTTGGCCGGGATGATGGTAAAGAAGCCGGAGAGTATTCTTGTGTTTTTTATAAGAAAGATAAGTTCACTGTATTACAGCAATCAACCTTCTGGTTATCGCCTACACCAGATACGGTCTCCAAAGGATGGGATGCAGCGATTGTAAGAGTGTGTACTTACGGATTATTCCAGGATAAAAAAACAAAGAAAAAGTTTTGGGTGTTCAATACCCATTTTGATCATGTGGGGAAAATAGCCAGGTTGGAATCTGCGAAATTGATCGTCAAAAAAATCCAGGAGTTAAATACAAAGAAATACCCGGTTCTATTATCAGGCGATTTCAATTCAAAACCCGACGAAGCACCTTCCCAATATATGCATGCGAATATGCAAAATACCCGGTCTGTAAGTAAGTTGGTGTATGGCGGAGCAGATACATGGAATGGATTTAAGTTTAGTACTAAACCGGATGGTTGTATTGATTATATTTTTGTTTCAAACGACAAAAGAATAAGGGTTTCAAAATTTGCAACCTTGACAGATTCGTACGATATGAAATATCCATCTGATCATTTTCCAATTTTAGCTACTATTTCGATTGACTAATTTTAATGTGATGATGAAATGTCTTTTAATAATAAGCTTGTTGGCATGTATTGATATCAATGCACAACAAAAGACATATTGCAACCCCATTAACATTGATTATGGTTACACCCCAATTCCTAATTTTTCTGAGTGGGGAAGACACCGTGCCACCGCCGATCCGGTAGTTGTGAATTATAAAGGTGATTATTATTTGTTCAGCACTAACCAATGGGGATATTGGTGGAGCAGCGATATGATCAACTGGAAATTTGTTGCTAAAAAATTTCTCCGTCCCTGGAATAAAGCGTTTGACGAATTATGTGCACCTGCTGTTGGTGTTGTTGGGGATACAATGATAGTTTTTGGTTCTACTTATACCAGCAAGTTTTCCATTTGGATGAGCACCAATCCAAAAGCCAACGAATGGAAACCACTGGTTGATTCTTTTGAGATTGGCGGCTGGGATCCGTCTTTCTTTACAGATGATGATGGCCGATTGTATATGTACAATGGCAGCAGTAATAAATTTCCCATGTATGGTATTGAATTAAACAGGAAAACATTTCAACCTATTGGCACCCGACAGGAAATGTATCTATTAGAACCATGGCGATTTGGCTGGCAGCGATTTGGGGAGCATATGGACAATACTTTTCTTGATCCTTTTATTGAAGGCTCACACATGACAAAACACAATGGAAAATATTATTTGCAATACGGGGCACCTGGTACAGAGTTTAGTGGTTATGCAGATGGCTTACTGGTAGGAGATAATCCTTTGGGACCATTTCAAGCAATGTCGGATCCATTAAGCAGTAAGTTTGGTGGCTTTGTTAGAGGTGCCGGTCATGGGGCCACTTTCCAGGATAATTATAAAAACTATTGGCATATTTCAACAACCGTTATCTCCGTTAAAAATACATTTGAAAGAAGACTTGGGGTTTGGCCAACTGGATTTGATAGTGATGGAGTAATGTATTGTAATACAAGTTTTGGTGATTACCCGCATTTTATTCCGGGAACAGGGCATTCAACAACATCTTATGGTAGCAATGGCAAATCGGATTATTTTTCTGGGTGGATGTTGTTGAACTACAATAAACCAGTTCAGGTTTCATCAACACTGGGCGGCTATCTTCCCAATAACGCAGTGGATGAATTGGCTAAAACGTATTGGAGTGCAACATCAGCAAACAAAGGAGAATGGATACAAACTGATTTGGGAAATATTTCAACCGTAAATGCTGTGCAAATAAACTATGCTGACCAGGATATTAGCTTTCCCAAAGAAATGGATTCAATTTTTTTGGGAAAAACGCTGGGGTTGTATCATCAATACAAAATATACTATTCAGTAGATGGCAAAAAATGGAATGTGTTGATAGATAAGAGTAATAATAAAACAGATGTACCGCATGATTATGTAGAATTAAAGAGTGCAGTTCAGGCAAGGTATATTAAGCTGGAAAATATACATATGCCTACCGGAAAATTTGCCATTAGCGGTTTACGAATATTTGGAAATGGGAATGGTTCGAAACCCGATCCTGTAAAAAGTTTTATTGTTTTGCGAACGGAAAAAGATAAACGCAGTGCATTTATTAAATGGAGGCCGGTAGATAATGCGTTTGCTTATAATATTTATTATGGCACTCACCCGGATAAATTATACAGTTGCATTATGGTGCATTCTAATAATGAATATTGGATGAAAGCTATGGATTTGCAAAAAACGTATTATTATACAATTGAATCCATTAATGAGAACGGAGTTTCTGAAAGAACGAAGACGATTAAGGTTGAATAAATCAATTTCAAAATTTTAAAACAGCTATATGAATAGTATCAAACGATTAGGCGCATTTGTAATATGTCTTTTACTTACCACTATAGTTAATGGTCAGTCCACAGATGCAAAAATGAAAGCCTTTATTGATGCATTGATGAAACGAATGACAATTGATGAAAAAATCGGGCAATTGAACTTGCCGGGTTCTGGTGATATTGTTACTGGCCAGGCTTCTAATTCTGATATTGCTAAAAAAATAAAGGAAGGAAAAGTAGGTGGTCTTTTTAATATTAGGGGAGTTGAAAAAATAAGAGATGTGCAGCGGGTAGCAGTTGAAGAGACCCGTTTAAAAATTCCTATGTTATTTGGCATGGATGTAATACACGGGTATCAAACTACATTTCCTATTCCTCTTGGTTTGTCCTGCACCTGGAATTTGCAAGCTATCGAACAGAGTGCAAGAATTGCAGCAATAGAAGCAAGTGCCAGCGGTATCAACTGGACATTTAGTCCAATGGTGGATATTGCCCGTGATCCAAGATGGGGACGTATAGCAGAAGGCAGTGGCGAGGATCCATACCTGGGTTCAGTAATAGCCAAAGCAATGGTAAGAGGTTACCAGGGAAATGATTTGAAAAAGGATAATACCATTTTGTCTTGTGTTAAACACTATGCATTATATGGTGCTGCAGAAGGAGGAAGGGATTATAATACAACAGACATGAGCCGGATTCGTATGTTCAACGAATACATGCCACCCTACAAAGCAGCAGTAGATGCAGGCGCAGGATCAGTAATGGCCTCTTTTAATGAAATTGATGGAGTTCCCGCCACAGCCAATAAATATTTAATGACAGATGTATTGCGTAAGCAATGGGGATTTAAAGGATTTGTTGTTACAGATTATACAGGTATTAATGAAATGATCGATCATGGAATGGGCGACTTACAACAATCATCGGTATTAGCATTGAAAGCCGGCATTCACATGGATATGGTTGGCGAAGGATTTTTAACTACATTAAAAAAATCCTTACAAGAAGGAAAGGTTACTCAAAAAGAAATTGATGATGCATGCAGGTTAATACTGGAAGCAAAATATAAACTCGGTTTGTTTGAAGATCCATATCGTTATTGTAATATTCAAAGAAGCAAAACCGATGTATATACAGCTGCTCATATTAAAACAGCAAGAGCTATTGCAGCAGAAAGCTTTGTTTTATTAAAAAATGAAGGCAGTGTGTTGCCCATTAAAAAATCCGGAACTATCGGTTTGATTGGCCCATTGGGTGATACAAAAGAAAATATGCCGGGTACATGGAGTGTATCAACTGACCTTCAAACAGCAATTACAGTTAGACAGGGATTGCAAAATGCAGTAGGAGGAAATGGAAAGGTTTTATATGCAAAAGGTTCTAACCTGGATGCGGATAGTAACTATGAAAAAAGGGCTACTATGTTTGGCCGTTCTTTGAACAGAGATAACCGCACAGCCCAACAACTATTAGAGGAAGCTTTGGCTGTGGCAAATCAATCGGATGTAATAGTTGCTGCATTAGGCGAAGCATCTGAAATGAGTGGCGAAAGTTCAAGTCGAACTAATTTAGATATACCACAGGTACAAAAAGATCTATTAGCAGCTTTATTAAAAACAGGTAAACCTGTTGTGCTGGTATTATTTGCCGGAAGACCAATGACATTGCCATGGGAACAACAAAATGTTCCTGCTATACTAAATGTCTGGTTTGGTGGTTCCGAAGCAGGTAACGCAATTGCTGATGTCCTGTTTGGAGATGTAAACCCCTCGGGAAAATTAACAACTACATTTCCACAAAATGTTGGGCAAGTGCCATTATACTATGCGTATAAAAACACTGGTCGCCCGTTACCACAAGGAAAATGGTTTGAAAAATTTCGTTCAAATTATCTCGATGTAACAAACGAACCATTATATCCTTTTGGCTATGGATTAAGTTATACTAATTTCAATTATAGTGATGTAACTGTTAGTAGCAACTCATTAAAAGGCAATCAGCAATTGACGGCCAGCGTTACCGTTACTAACTCAGGAAAAGTAACAGGAAAAGAAACAGTACAATTGTATATCCGTGATTTATTGGGCAGTGTAACCCGACCTGTAAAGGAATTAAAAGGGTTTCAGAAAATTGAATTGAAAGCCGGCGAAAGTAAAAAGGTGTCCTTTGCCATTACACCTGAAGATTTAAAATTTTACAACTACGACCTGAAATATGTGTGGGAGCCCGGAGATTTTCAAATTATGATAGGTAGCAATTCTCGGGATGTAAAAATGGTAAAAGTAAACTGGACAAAATAATAATCAAAAATTAATCGCTCCTTTATTCATTTTTTATGATTAAAAAAATATTATTTCTATTCGCTATTCATTTATTATGCTACCAATGCAAGGCACAGGATTTGGCCTTGTTTGAAAAGCATTGGTTTGTTCAAAATGGAGATACCTTACCCTATCGCTTATTGCTGCCTGAAAATTATGACGCATCAAAAAAGTATCCACTGGTATTTTTTTTGCATGGCGCCGGCGAAAGAGGAAATGATAATGAAAAGCAATTAGTACATGGTGCAAAAATGTTTTTGAAAGATGAAAACAGGAAAAAGTATCCTGCGATCATTGTTTTTCCTCAATGTGCTACCAATAGTTTCTGGAGCAATGTAGAGTTTAAGATGGAGAGTGGGAAGAGAACATTTTTATTTCAGGAAGAAGGCGAACCAACAAAATCAATGAAACTGGCGCAAGAATTATTAGCAACGATTATTAAAATCTATCCAATCGCAAAAAAACAAATTTATGTTGGCGGTCTTTCTATGGGTGGTATGGGTACATTTGAAATGGTAAGACGAAATCCAAAATTATTCGCAGCGGCAATTCCTATTTGTGGTGGGGCCAATGTTGCTACCGCTTCAAAGCTGAAGAAAACCAAATGGTGGGTTTTTCATGGCGGGAAAGATGATGTAGTACCGCCATCTCTCTCACAAAATATGGTAGAAGCCATGAAAGCAAAAAAAATTTCGGTGAAGTTTACATTATATCCCAACGCAAACCACAATAGCTGGGACCCGGCATTTGCAGAACCAGGGTTGCTGGACTGGTTATTTTCACAACGGAAATAAAATATTCATTGTCGATTTTTGTAACGAATCCCAACTATTTTTACGGCGAATAACAAATCTCATACATGAAGAATTTATTCCTGGCTACATACATAATTATACTTTCATCTTGTACTACTTCTCAAAAAAGTACATCTGTTGTTAAGTTTGCTGATAATCCTGTGATTGCCCATCGTGGCGCATGGAAGAAAAATAAATTACCGGAAAACTCTATTGCCTCATTAAAAGAAGCAATCCGTCTTGGTTGTACTGGTTCTGAATTTGATATATGGATGACAGCAGATGATTCAATCGTTATTAATCATGACCCGCATTATAATAAGTTGACTATAGAGAAAACAAACTATGCAGATTTGCTGGCTTTCAAACTTTCTAACGGGGAAAAAATTCCTACGTTGAGAGAATATCTGTTGGCTGGTTTGGAAGATAACAATCAAACCATGCTGGTGTTGGAAATAAAACCTTCCACTATTAGTGTTGATAGAGGAAGAATAGTCGCAACAAGAGTAGTGCAATTAGTAAAAGAATTAAATGCAACTGCTATGTCGGCCTATATCAGTTTTGATTATGAGATATTAAAAAGAATAATTGAAATAGACCCCAAGGCTTCCACACAGTATTTAAAAGGTGATGTAGAACCTACGCAGTTAAAGAAAGATAAAATGACGGGACTGGATTATCATTTTTCTGTTTTTAAAAAACAACCGACCTGGGCAGACGAGGCAAAAAAAGAAAAACTGATCTTAAATGCCTGGACTGTTAATGATGCTGCTGAAATGAACCTGTTACTCGATAAAGGGTTCCATTATATTACCACGAATGAGCCGGAACTGCTTTTCGATATTGTAAGGAATCGTTCTAAAAAGTAATAAATTACAACCGGCATTATAAATTACGATCTTACTTCTTCAAAGTCTATATAATCACCAGTTTTTGTTTTCGGCTGTGGTTGGGGCGAAGAGGGCTGCGTATTAAATCCCTGTTGCTGGTTCATCTGCTGCTCCTGCATTTTACTCTGCATTTCTCTAAACCCTTTTTTGATTTTGCGGGTTGCCATATAAACGGGTATCACCAGTTTAAAAATGAACTGGTATAATATGTAAGCCAGTATGGCGAATAAAACATATTTCATAAGGCAAAGATAGCCCTGCCATTTTTTTCTTTGCCGACAATAGTTCAAAGCTCACCGAATTTTAACCTTCGTTTTTCCGGCCTTAATATTTGGCTTATAAAGGTATTTTCCCTTACATTTGCATCGGAATTAGCAGTAAGAAGGGAACGAAGTCGTTCCCTTCTTCTTTTATATAAAATGGCCGGAGAAGCACAAATACAACTACTGGAACAAAAAGTAAAGGCACTGATTAGTACAGAGCCAGACCTGTTTTTAGTAGAAATAAAGATCAAGCCCACTAACAATATTAAAGTGTTTGTAGATGGAGATCAAGGAGTTAGTATTGAGAAATTAGTGCAATACAATCGAAAATTGTATAAACAGATTGAGGAGGAAGCCATGTTTCCCGGAGGTGATTTCTCCCTTGAAGTTTCTTCTCCCGGCTTAGATGAGCCCCTGAAGTTACATCGCCAGTACGTCAAAAATATTGGCCGTTATGTGGAAATAGTGGATGTAGAGGGAAATAAAACAGAAGGCAAATTGATCAGTGCTACAGAAGAGGAAATAATAATAGAAGAAATAAAAGGGAAAGGCAAGAAAATGGAAACGCTGCAACACAGTATCCCGGCTTCTGGTATAAAGACAACTAAAATTCAAATTAAATTTTAAAAGCTTACGAATATCAAAAAATATGAGTTATGTCAAGTATTAATCTGATAGATGCGTTCCAGGACTTTAAAGAAGCGGAAAATATTGACCGCCCTACTATGATGAAAGTGGTAGAAGACGTCTTTAAAACCTTGCTGCGCAAGAAGTACACAAGCGATGATAATTTTGATGTGATAGTGAACGCCGAAAAGGGTGACCTGGAAATTATCCGCCGCAGAATGATCGTAGAAGATGGCCAGGTGGAAGATCCTTTGGCACAGGTGGCATACTCTGATGCAGTAAAAATAGAACCGGATTTTGAAGTAGGTGAAGAACTATATGAGCCGATTGATTTGTATGATTTTGGTCGCCGGGCAATTTTGGCAGCCAAGCAAACCCTTGCCAGTCGTATCAGTGACCTAAAGAAAAATGTTTTAGCAAAAAAATATGGTGACAGAATTGGCGACATTATCAGTGCCGAAGTTTACCAGGTATGGAAAAAAGAAATTTTGTTACTGGATGAAGAAGGTAACGAATTGATATTGCCAAAAAGTGAGCAAATACCACAGGACTACTTCAAAAAAGGCGAAACTACCCGTGCTGTTGTGAAAAAAGTTGACATGAAGAATAATAGTCCGGTTATTATTCTTTCCCGAACTTCACCAGAGTTTTTAGCCAAGCTTTTGGAAATAGAAGTTCCGGAGATTTTTGACGGATTAATTGTTATCAAAAAAATTGTAAGAGATCCGGGTGAAAGAGCTAAAGTAGCAGTTGAATCTTACGACGATCGTATTGACCCCGTCGGTGCTTGTGTAGGTATGAAAGGTAGCCGGATTCACGGAATTGTGAGAGAGTTGAAAAATGAAAATATTGATGTAATAAATTGGACCAGTAATATCCAATTATTAATACAACGTTCCTTGACACCGGCCAAAATCACCAGTATGGAACTGGATAATGAAGGCAAACATGCAAATGTTTACCTGAAACCAGACCAGGTTTCTCTGGCAATCGGTCGCCGGGGTGTTAATATTAAATTGGCCTGTGAATTGACAGGTTATGAACTGGATGTTTACCGTGATAAAGAAGGAGATGAAGAAGAAGAATTTGATATTGATTTGGAAGAATTTAGTGATGAGATTGAAACCTGGATTATTGATGAATTGAAAAGAGTGGGTTGTGATACAGGTCGCAGTGTGTTGAATCTTACTCCGGAAGAATTAGAAAGAAGAACAGACCTGGAGAAAGAAACAATTGCTGATATAAGAAGAATATTGAAAGAAGAGTTTGAAAAAGAATAGTAGTCGAATGGTGAATAAGGAATATCTGGCTGCCGTAAGGCGGGCATACCAAAACAAAAAAATTATTCACAATCGGCAATTGACAATTAAAAAAACTTAATGGCAGAATTAAAACTTCCGAGATTATTAGCAGCGGCAAAAGAATTTAACGTTGGACAGGACACCATTATTGATTTCCTGATTGGGAAAGGTTTTCCTAAAGATGAACTGAAGCCTACGTCAAAACTGACGGAAGACATGTACCGTTCATTGCAGCAGGAGTTCTCCAGCGATAAAGCAGCTAAAATAAAAAGCGACCAGGTAGATTTACCAAAAGGAGCTTCCGCTGAGGCAAAAAAGAAAAAAGAAGATGAAGAGATAAGTTTTAAAAAGGAAGAAAAAGCTAAAGCGGTTAAAAAAGAAGAACCAAAGCCGGTTGTAGTAGAAGAAGTTCCTGTAGTGGTGGAAGAAAAAGCAAAGCCTGTCAAAGAAGAGTCTTCAAAGGAAGAAGAGAAAAAGGAAGAAAAGAAAGAAGAGGTAGTAAGAGTAGAAACTCCTGAAGTTGAAGGCCCTAAAGTGATTAAGAAAATTGATCTGTCTGCAATTGACTCTTCTACAAGACCGAAGAAAATTATTAAGTTAAAGAAAGAGGAGTCGGAGCCTGTAGCAGCAAAACCAGTTGAAGAAGGAAAACCTGTTAAGGCAAAAGCGAAAAAGAAAGAGGAAGAAGAACAAGTAGTATCAAAACCAGTTGAAGAAGTTGTTGCTGTAAAAGAAGAAGCTGTAACAGAAGAAGGGCCAGCAGTAATTGAAAATATTGAAGTTGAAAAACTAACAGGACCTAAAATACTTGGGAAAATTGACCTTCCGGTTAATAATGATACAAGACCTGTAAAAGAAGAAAAGAAAAAAAGAAAGCGTATTCCTATTGAGAAAAAGGAAGTAAAAAGGGAAATATTTATCAATAAGGATACTGCAGGCGGCAGCGGTGATAGAAGACAAGGTGGCGGCTCTGGTGGTCCTGGTAATTTTAACCGTGGCCGTGGTGGCAACACCGGCGGTGGCAATCGCAGACCTACTGGCCCTGGTATAGGTGCTGGTCGAAGAGAAGATAAATTAATTGACTCAAAAGAAATTCAGGAAAAGATAAAAGAAACGCAAGCCAAACTTGCCGGCGGTGGTGCCCGTGGTGGTAAAGGTCTTAAAGCAAGACAGCGCCGGGAAAAAAGACAAGAAGCTGCAGATGCACAAGGAAACATTGGCGATGATAATAAGTTGCAGGTTACTGAGTTTATCAGTGTAAGCGAATTAGCTAGCCTGATGGATGTAAGCTTTGCAGAAGTTATCAGCAAGTGTATGAGTCTTGGTATCATGGTGTCGATCAACCAGCGTTTGGATGCAGAGGTGATTGAATTGGTAGCAAGCGAATTTGGTTATGATGTTGAGTTCATCAACATGGAGAAGCAAATGGAAATGGAGGAAGATGATGAGGATGACAATGAAGAGGACTTGGAATTCCGTTCGCCAATTGTAACTATCATGGGCCACGTTGACCATGGTAAAACTTCATTACTCGATTATATCCGCAGTGCCAGCGTAGTTGCGGGTGAGGCGGGAGGTATTACCCAGCACATCGGTGCGTACCAGGTTACTTTACCAAATCAAAAAGAAATTACATTCCTTGATACTCCCGGTCACGAAGCGTTTACGGCGATGAGAGCAAGAGGTGCCAAGGTTACTGACATTGCTGTAATTGTAATTGCAGCGGATGATGCAGTGATGCCACAAACCCGTGAAGCTATCAGCCATGCACAGGCAGCGAATGTGCCAATGATATTTGCAGTAAATAAAATTGATAAAGACGGTGCTAATCCAACCAAAATTTACGAGCAACTTTCCCAAATGAATATTTTGGTAGAAGAATGGGGCGGTAAATTCCAAAACCAGGAGTTGGCAGCCAAGAGCGGATTGAACGTAGATAAACTGTTGGAAAAAATATTACTCGAAGCAGAAATGTTGAACCTGAAAGCAAATCCCCACAAGGAAGCTACAGGCACCATCATTGAAGCATCATTAGATAAAGGCCGTGGATTCGTTGCAACCTTACTGGTAGAAAACGGAACATTGAAGCCGGGTGATCTGATAGTGAGCGGACAATATTTTGGTCGTGTAAAAGCTCTCTTCAACGAAAGAAATAAAAAAGAAGATAAAGCAGGGCCATCTGCACCAGCGGTAGTATTAGGATTGAATGGTGCACCACAAGCAGGTGAAAAATTCAAAGTGTATGCTGATGAAGCAGAAGCAAAAGAAATTGCTAATCGCCGTGCACAAATATTAAGAGAGCAGGGTATCAGAACCAAGAAGCATATTACACTGGATGAAATCGGTCGTCGTCTTGCATTGGGTAGCTTCAAGGAATTGAAAGTTATCATTAAGGGTGACGTGGATGGTTCTGTAGAAGCATTGAGTGATTCTTTGCAAAAATTATCTACACCAGAAATATTGGTAAGCGTAATACACAAAGGTGTAGGACAGATAAATGAAAGTGATATTGTATTGGCAGAAGCGTCCGATGCCATCGTTATTGCATTCAACGTTCGTCCATCATTACAGGCATCTAAACTGGCAGACAATGCAGGTATTGAAATAAAGATGTACTCTATCATCTACAATGCTATTGAAGAAGTGAAGAGTGCAATGGAAGGTATGTTGGAGCCGAAAGTTCAAGAGAAGATTGTTGCTAACGTGGAGATCAGGGAAGTATTCAAATTTGATAAAGCAACAGTGGCAGGGTGTGTGGTGCTGGATGGTAAGATTAAGAGAGATTCGAAAGTCCGCCTTATCAGAGATGGTATCGTTACATATCCTTCCGGCGAAGGCGCCAGTGCAGAATTGGGTTCGCTGAAACGCTTTAAAGATGATGCAAAAGAGGTGTTGTCGGGTATGGAATGCGGATTAACAATTAAAAATTTTAGTGATTATAAA
The DNA here is from genome assembly GCA_002127295.1 of Chitinophagaceae bacterium IBVUCB2. GTDB lineage: Bacteria > Bacteroidota > Bacteroidia > Chitinophagales > Chitinophagaceae > JJ008. The sequence continues at coordinate 1,745,954 of NFUV01000001.1, read as the reverse complement.
GTAGGGGATGTGGTAGAAGCTTACGAAGTAGAGGAAGTTAAAAGAACTCTATAAGGAGCAAGAATCAAAGAACATGAAGGAAAGCTCTATTTAAGGGCTCATACTTTACACTTCCTCTCTCAATCTTTTGTTAAATACTTCTCAATCTATCCCTGTTTTTAGCAGGAAAAGTACTTTTGAACTTATGCGTTATACAAAGAGAATATTGACTATCTGCTTTTTATTGTTTAGCGTAACCGCTATTGCACAATCGCAGGCCAAAAAAATAGTTGCTGATAAAATTGCGGCTATTGTAGGCGACAGGATTATTCTGCAATCCGATATTAAAAACTCTATAGCAGATATTGCCCGCCAGGGTGGTACTGTTCCTGATGATGCTCAATGCTTATTAATGGAACAGGCAGTTGTTTCCAAAGTATTAATGCTACAGGCAGAAAAAGATTCATTACCTGTAAGTGACGAAGAAGTGGAAGCAGAACTCGATCAAAAAATCCGGTATTATATTAATCAGTTAGGTACACAAGAGGCGCTGGAAGAAGTAGCTGGTAAAACTATCTACCAGATTAAAGATGATGCAAGAGAATCGGTGAAAGAACAAAAGCTTGCTTCTGCTATGCAACAAAAAATTGTGGGTGGTACCAGGATAACTCCCAATGAAGTAAAAGCTTTTTTTGATAAAATTCCTAAAGACAGCTTACCCTTTTATGAATCTGAGTTGGAGATCTGCCAGATCATTATTTATCCCAAAGCTTCCCGTGATTTGGAGCAGTACATTATCGGGGAAATGAATAATTATAAAAAACAAGTCGAGTCAAAACTTGCTACGTTTGATCAGTTGGCAAAAAAAGTTTCTGAAGACCCGGGCAGCAAAGATCGGGGTGGCCAGTACCAGTTAAACCGGAATGAAAAGAGCTGGGATCCTATTTTTATGTCTACGGCTTTCCGCTTAAAGGAAGGTGAAATATCAGCACCGGTAAAATCAAAATTTGGTTATCATATTATCCAGATGGTTGAACGTAATGGTGATGATGCCATTGTTCGTCATATTCTTCGTATACCACCTGTAACGGATGATGAAATAAAACAAACGATCAGCAAATTAGACACCGTACGTTCAAAAGTTGTTGCTGGTACTATCGGTTTCAACGAAGCAGCAGGAAGATACAGTGATGACGATGCAGTTAAATTTGCCGGGCCTTGTGTTACCGGAAGAGACGGATCTTCATATGTTACTATTGATGCCCTGGATAAAGACATGGTAGCTATGTTAGCCAAAATGAAAATAGGAGATATATCTCAGCCGACTCCTTTTACTGATGAGCAGGCAAAAAAAGGAGTAAGAATTGTTTACTTAAAATCCCGTTCGGAACCACATCGTATGAACTTACAGGATGATTACAGTAAGATATCTCAGTTCGCTTTGGAAGAAAAGAAAAACAAAACACTTGATAAGTGGCTCCAGGCAAAAGTGCCAACCTATTATATAATGATAGATGCTGAAACAGGGAAAGAGTGTCCAAAGCTTATGCGATTCGCTACTGATACAAAATCATTTTAATTTATACAGTTTTAAAAAAGCCGTTACAATTGTAACGGCTTTTTTTATTGAATGTCGTTGCTGATATCTTGATTATATTAATTCTGTTTATTGTTTTTTAGTTTTATAAGCTAATTTTATATGATTGCTTACTAACTCCACTATCGGTGAATTAGACCCAATGCCAGTGCCTGATAATTTACAAAACATACCCGGCTACTTTCAAAAATCAGGTCAATTCTATTATATCCTTATTGATCAACAAGGATTGTGTATAAAAGCAAATCATCTTTTTCAAGCTTTGATTGCAACATCATCTTCGGATTTGCAGAGCATACTTATAAAAAATTTTCTTTCAGCGAATGATGGTATAAAATATCTGCAAACAGCTGCTTTCTGCTTTGCCAATCCTGCAAGCAGTAGGAATATCAACCTGAATATAACAGGTGCTACTATTTCTAAAACTATTAAATGGGAGTTTTCGGTAATCACAGGTTCGGATGATGCTATACAATTGATCTGTGGGATAGGTGTTGAGGAAACAAGTTTTAAAAATATAGCGGCTAAACCAGAGGAAAATAGTGAGAAAACGACGGAAAGAAATTTGTCGCAGGAATTGGTAGAACAGGAAGTGCATAAACAAAAGCAAATAACCCAGGCCACCATCGATGGGCAGGAGAAAGAAAGACAGCAAATAGGGAAAGAGCTGCATGATAATATTAACCAGCACCTGACAACCACCCGCCTGTATCTTGAAGTGGCAAAAGAAAAAGCCTCTGGTGAGTTAAAAGAAATGATCGAACTGTCTCACAAAAATCTTGTATCAATCATTAATGAAATAAGAAATCTTTCCCAGTCCCTAGTACCGCCAACCCTCGGTGATTTAGGACTTGTTGAATCTATACAAGACCTTTGTGATTCATTAAAACGGGTTCATACATTTAAAATAGATTTCATTTATCGTTATTTCAATGAGCAATTATTGCCGGATAACTTAAAGCTAATGCTGTTCCGCATAACGCAGGAACAAGTAAATAATATTATCCGCCATGCAGAAGCAGATAAAATGCAGATATGGCTACAATTGGATGCGGAGCACATTACCCTAACAATAATTGATAACGGAAAGGGTTTTAATCCTGCCACCACAAAAAAAGGCCAGGGATTTAATAATATTGCTAACAGGACGGCCCTTTTTAATGGCAAAGCGGAGATAGAAGCCATGCCTGGCAAGGGTTGTAGCCTTACCGTGGTAATTCCGGTGTCTTAGAATTAACCCGAAACGAATTAGTAAAAAAATAGCCTTTATCGCTTACCTTTGCGCCTTCCATGAGTGATGCGATCAAACACGAATGCGGATTGGCATTCATCCGGCTACGGAAACCGTTTTCTTATTACCAGCAACAGTATGGAACAGTGCTGTGGGGGCTTAACAAGCTGTACCTGCTTATGGAAAAGCAGCACAATCGTGGGCAAGATGGTGCCGGCGTAGCTTCAGTAAAATTAAATGTTGAACCGGGCTACCCTTTCATGAACCGCATCCGTAGCAATGCACCGCAAGCCATTTCAGATATCTTTCAACAAATAGGAGCCGAAATAAGTGACCTCGAACAGTATCATCCGGATATAAAAAGTCATCCGGGATTGATGAAAGGGCATGTAAAATTTTTGGGTGAGCTGCTCCTTGGCCATCTTCGCTACGGAACACAAGGAAAAAATAAATTAGAATACTGCCACCCGTTCATTAACCGGGATACTATACCTGCCCGCAACCTTGCATTAGCAGGAAATTTTAATATCGTCAATTCCGATGAACTGTTTGCATTAACGGGTAAAGAGCCCCATCATACTGTTCGCTTCAGTGATCTTGCTGCGATGATAGAACTGATGCATACTTTTTTATGTAAAGAAGATGAAACTTCTCCTCATAATATGGATATTAAAAAGGTGCTTAAAAAAGTGTTGCCATTATTAGATGGAGGTTTTCATGTGGGTGGAATGACAGGTAATGGTATTGGATTTGTTTTTCGTGATGCACATGGTATACGTCCCTCTTATTATTATATCAATGATGAAGTGGTGGTGGCAGCATCTGAAAGAGCCGCCATCAGAACTACATTTAATGTAGGCGAAAACGAAGTACAGGAATTGTTGCCGGGTCAGGCTTTAATTGTTAGTGAAAAAGGAGAAATTGAAATAGCCCAGGTACTGGAGCCGAAAGAAAGAAAAGCCTGTAGCTTTGAACGCATTTATTTTTCCCGGGGCAGCGATGAAAAGATTTATAAAGAAAGAAAAGCATTGGGCTACAACCTGAGTGAGCCGGTTTTGAATGCCATTGATCATGATCTGAAGAATACAATCTTCTCTTTTATTCCTAATACAGCCGAAACAGCTTTTTTGGGTATGGTGAAAGGGATGGAAGCCTACCTTAATAATATAAAGACGGAAAGAATACTTAGCTGGGGTAAAGACTTTGATGCGGAAAAGCTGAGCGAAATGATAAACCGTCGTATTCGAATTGAGAAGATTGCTATTAAAGATGTAAAGATGCGGACTTTCATTACCGAGGATTCCGGACGTAATGAAATGGTGCAACACGTTTATGATATTACTTACGGAACAGTAAGAGCCGGGCAAGATACCTTGGTTGTTATTGATGATTCTATTGTAAGAGGTACTACGTTAAAGGAAAGCATTATAAGAATGCTGGGACGTTTGAAACCGAAACGCATTGTTGTTGTTTCTTCATCTCCTCAAATTCGTTATCCCGATTGCTATGGTATTGATATGAGCAAAATGGGGGACTTCATAGCTTTTAATGCAGCAGTGGAGTTGATGAAAGAAAAAGGTAAAATGGATTGCCTGACTGAGTTGCTGGAAAAATGTAAAACACTTCAGCGAAACGACCAGCTGCACACAGAGAATGTTGTAAAGCAACTTTACAAACAATTTACAACGGAGGAAATTTCTGCCAAGATCGCACAGTTGATAACACCTGCTGGCCTTGATATTCCCGTAGATGTTATTTTTCAAAGTATCGAAGACTTACATAAGGCCTGCCCTAATAATTTGGGTGATTGGTATTTTACCGGCAACTATCCTACCCCCGGTGGCAATAAGGTCGTCAATAAAGCCTTTATGAATTATATGGAAGGAAAGAATGTGAGAGGATATTAAAGAACCGGCTCCATATTTGTTTTCATTAGCTTATTCATTATCTGATTTGTCAGCATTTTATTTTAAAAATATTGTTGAATGAAAACATTACTACTTGTTCGTCATGCAAAAAGCGATTGGGGTAATCCCAGTCTTAGTGATTTTGACAGGCCTTTAAATGAGAGGGGAAAAGAAGATGCACCTGCCATGGCACTCCGTCTTGCCACTAAAAAAATTAAAATTGATGCTTTTATAGCCAGCCCGGCTAAAAGAGCAAAGAAGACGGCTACTATTTTTGCAAAACAATACGGGGTAGATAAAGACGATATCATTTTTCGGGATGAATTATACGGTGCAGCAACCACCGTTTTTTATGATGTAATTGCTACGGCATCGAATAAGTTTGACAGCATTGCCATTTTTTCTCACAATCCCGGTATTACTGATTTTGCGAACCTGCTTACTAATACAAGGGTTGACAATATCCCCACTAGTGGAGTCTTTGCTATAAAAGCTGATTGTAAAAGCTGGGATAAATTTGCGGATGCAAAAAAAGAGTTTGATTTCTTTTATTATCCCAAAGATGGGTTGGGTAGTTGAGTGAGAAAATCCTGAATAGTTTTTTTTAAACTGCTATCATTAGAGACAGGGAAAGGCATGTAGGTAAATCCTTTTGCGGATGAAAGGGCTTTTTCTAAATTAAAATTTTCCTGCGAAACAGTATAAGCCATTTTATTTTCCATTAAGTATTCTCCTAAATATTCTTGTTCTGTTTGTCCCGGAGTAGGGATTAGAATACTTTTCTTTTGTAAAGCTGCAATATCCATAACTGTGCTATATCCACTACGGCTTATAATATATTCTGCCGCTTCCATTTCTTTATTTAATTCTGGGGCTGGCAAATGGTTGTAAAACTTAATCATATTTGTAGAAGGGATCAAGGTAGAAGAACCGGGCAGGCCTCGTACTATAACCGCAGGGTGATTATAATGACCAATAGCGGTAATAATTTTATTTTCTAATAATGTTCGTTGTGGCTCCGGACCTGATAAAACAATCAATAGCTGATCTTTATTTTCGCTAATTCTTTCCACTTTAAATCTTGATAACGGCCCGATATAGTGAATAAAAACAGTTGGTTTGTTTTCAGGATGCGATAAATCGCCGGCTAAATTTTTTTGTGATCCTGCATCAGGCACCCAACAAGCAGTAAAACGATTGATGTATTTATAATTTCTTTTCTGTAAAATCTTTTCGGTCCATTTACCTAACGGACTTTTAATTTTTAATTGATGGGTGATAAAAATACAGGGAACTGTATGATGGTACAGACCATACCGGTTGTCGCTGATAACAGCATCAAATTGATGGGCAGAGATATTTTCGTTCAACCATTTTTTTTCTTCCTGGATGCGGCGTAAAATTTTAGGAGTTTGAAAGATTATGTTTTTTAATAAACCCAGCTTAGAAGAGGCATATCGGACCCGGTAACCGGGTAAAACAAGAAATGGAAGTGAGGGAAATTCTGTTTTAAGTAATACCTCCTGTTGCCCTTCCCCTGCCAGCCATACGTCTGCCCCCTGCTCTATTAACTCCCTGATAATCGGGATGCAGCGGGTAGCATGACCCAACCCCCAGTCCAGGGGAGCCACCAGTATGCGTAGTTTTTGTCGTTTTTTTTCCTCCAAAGACTGATTCATGTTAATTTTTCAGCTGTTTTAGTACAACAGCATACTAATTTGTTTGTAAAATAGTTTTAATTTAGAACTTACAATTATGAAGACAATCAACAAAATAGCCCTTTTGCTGTTATTATCAGGAACACTGCTGATTTCTGCCTGCAATAAAAATTATTATTCAGGTTCAGGTAAAGGCGGGAAAGGCTGCGGCTGTCCCAGCACTAAGGGAATGAGTGGTTATTAATGTTCTGAAAAATTATGCTGAACGCTAATCGTGACATATTAGTTCTGCTTAAAAATGAGCTTTTAACAGAGCAGGATATGCAGCACGAAGTAGAAGCCCTTAATACACTACTAAAACAAGTTGAAACTGATCAGGCTTTTTGTATAGCCCACGAATTAGTAAACAGGAACCGGATCACATCCAGCCCAAAAAAAATTCTTAAGGAATCCCGATTTTTTTTAATGAAGCCTTTTCGGTTTTTGATAAATAAAAACTGATTTAATATCAGGAGAGCTTGATCAAAGCTTCTCTGAGTTTATCAATCATTTCCCCAATCTCTTCTTTTTTACAAGTGCCAACACTAAGCCTGTACCAGGGAGAACTTTTATCCGCACCAAATGCATAAAAAGGAACTACGGCAAGGCCAGCCGCACTTAGCAAGTATGCAGTTACATCACTTTGGTTTCCCAGTACTTTCCCTTCTGTTGTTTTTTTGCCGGCAAGGTCAACTTTTATAGTTAGATAGATTGCTGCTTCGGGAGTAATTGCATCAACAGAAAGTCCTTCATTTTTCAATTGTATAAATCCATTGTAAATGGAACGCAGCCTTTCTTCAATTTCATTTTTGAAGTTAGAAAGGTAGGATTTGATACTCTCTCTCTTGCCTAGATAATTTGCAACAGCTTTTTGTTCTGCCATGGGTGCCCATGCACCAATATGCGTAAGGATAGCTTTCATTTTTGCAATTACAGTTGCAGGCCCCATGCTCCAGCCAACACGAACTCCTGTAGCAGCAAAAACTTTACTGATGGCATCAATGAATACAGTGTACTGTCTCATTTCGCTCCTCAATGAAACGGGATCGTAATGTTTTATAGCGCCGTAGGTAAGATGCCAATACATTTGATCAAACATTACATAGAGCTTCTTTTCACCTTCGCCTCTTCTTTTATTTTCTATAATCACCAAATCGCAGATAGCTTCCAGCTCTTCTTTTTTGAAAGTAGTACCGGTTGGGTTTTGTGGTGAACATAAAGCGATAAGAGATGCTTCTTTTATATATGGTGCAATTGACGCTGCGGTAGGCATAAAGTTACTGGCTGCAGTAGCTTCTACAACTATATGTTCACCTTCTATAAAATGAGTATAGTGATTGTTGTTCCAGGAAGGAACAGCGTAAATAATTTTATCTCCTTTATCGCAAATGGCCCGGAACAATGCATAGATCAATGGACGACCACCAGATGCTACTAATATTTCGCTGATACCATAATCAAGTCCTTCTTCATCTTTTATAAAAGAATGAATGGCTTCTCTTAAATCAAGATTACCTTCTGCAGCCGGATAGTTGGTGAAATGTTTTCGGTAAGCTTCAACAATCGCATCTTCCAGTTCTTTAGGAATAGGAAAAATAGAGGGGTCGAAATCTCCCACGGTAAAATTATAAATACGTTCACCCTGGCGAATTTTCTCTCTGATCTCTCCACCGAGTTTTACTATTTCCGAACCTATCAATGTCTCTGATAAATGCGACAACTTCATAACCTATCCTTTGCCGCAAAAGTAAAGGGATTGCCGGAGATGACAAGACTCTGTACCGGCCATATCACCCTTTAATTCTCAGAAAAGAATGAAAATGGCCACATTAAAGCGGCCATTAGAAAATGATTAATTGTTGTTTAATGCCGCCCCCCGGCCATTATTACCCCGTTTTTGTTTTCCGGAAGAATGACCATTTGATTTTTTATATTTTGGAGCCTTGCCATACTTAATAACTGACTGCGATCGGTTCCCTTTATAACCGGCATATTTTACTTTATACGAAGGGTGATATAGATAAGCCTTCGGTCTGTTGATTACCACCTTGTATCCAGAATACAAATTATAACTGCGGTACATTGGAGGTAAGCCAGCGGAAAATACCCAGTTGCCTCCCGATAAATAAATAAACTGGCGGGTAGGAACATAATAATAGGATTCAATGTCAGGCAGGTAATAATATTCAACATAGTCATACCCTGAAGGGCCCCAGTTAGGTTGCGAGCCTATATTGACATTTACATTTACACGAACTTGTGCTGATACTTTTTGAAAAGAAAGGATTGATAGTAAAAACAATCCGCCCAACAGTATCTTTTTCATAGTTTTTGACTTTACGAACTTTTCCCAAAGACAGTGCCAAAGCGGGGTAAATAATAAGCCAAAATTTTCTATTAATTTTTAATAGGCAGTTATCTGCATGAAGAAATTATGAATGATGAATTGCTATTTTACTGTTGTCATAGTAATCATATTTTACAAAAATTTCGTTTCCGGGCTGGTATTTATTAACGGATGTTTCGGCAATTACGCCTTTCGTTTTACCGCTAAATGAAACGGAATTATTTGGTAGCACTTCTACCTCTAACTCCACATAAGGATTATTACCATTTACATTTACACCAAGCCAGGTATATTTTTTTACAATAGCTCTTGCTTCTCTTCCTGATGCTGTAATAGTTTCATTGTCTTTTTGCATTTGTTCCAATTCTGCTTTCAATGAAATTTCGTTTGGCTGACCCGCAGTAGTATTGGTTTGTTGCGCACTACCAAAATCGATCACTACATTCATTTCATTTTTGGGATCAATTTTTACTGGTAATTCCATGCCCGGAACATATGCACCGGGATTTATTCTTGATACCAGCACCCGGGTCTCTATGGTATATTTTTGACCCAAACTATTTTTTACTTCCAGTATCAACTTTACCTGGGGATTGTTATTTATAGTAACGCCTGTATCCCTTACTTCCAAAATTTTTGCTTTACCAGGCAGCCCTGTTTTTTGCAAACGGCTTGCATTGATCATCGGTTTAAAAAACAAACGATAAAACAAATAAAACATACCACCAAAAAGAGCCAGCATGCCCAACCCGATATAAATACCCGTTGATCCTGCGGTTGCAACAACGGCCCCTACACCAACCAGTAAGCCGATGACGCCACCGATAATGCCAATCCAAGCTCCTGCATTCATTTTAAGCATAAGCGATAATTTTGTATTGGTAATTTAAACAAAAAAGGGCTGCTTTTCAGCAACCCTTTAGTAAACGATTTAAAATTATTCGATAGGTTTATAATCTTTAAATAAACTAAGCTTCGTTCCCTCTACTTGTTGACGGTAAGCCGGCCAATTATTTCGGTAGAAACTATTGATTCGTTTTATAGTCTCATCAATTTTTTCTTCTGCAATCAATATCAATTTTTCTTCTTGCGCACCCGGTGCTACATTTTTAGATCCGATGTACTGCATGGCTACTTGCATGGATCTCATAACGGTAGGACCTGCATCTCTATTGATACCTTGCTTATCAGAAACCTTACCACTGATCGTTTCTCTAATGGCTTTAATGCTATCCTGCATGGCTTTTGTTGACTTACGAAGTGAATCAACATCTTTTCCTGTAAGATCTTTTAATTGTGCCATTACTTTTGTACAAACCTCCTCACTTTCAGTAAGCTGATCCATTGCTTCGGTAAGTTTGTTGGCACTTTTTCTAATACGATCATACATATTTCTTTGTGCTTGTTTTACTGCATTTCGATTGCCTAATCGTGGATCATCATTTACCGTCACATAAGTAGAATCCATGTCTTTGTTTAATAACAATACCACTTTATAAGTGCCTGGTAATACCTGGAAACCTCCGGGCTCAGGGGCTCCGGGTCTTGGCTTAGGAGAACCGGGTTGTCGGAAACCTTTTTCTTCCATATTCCAATACCGGCGATTGTAACCAGAATCAACTTTCCATTTTAAGTTCCTGATATTTTCATTTTTATCATTGTAGATATTTACCAATACACTATCTGCTTTCATTTTTTTGGTAGCTGTATCAGATCCATGATTTACAAAAAATGTAACAGCAGCGCCACGGCTCCGATTGGCCGCATCCCATAATCCCATGGTGCTCCATTCGTAGCCAGGGGCAGCACGGTATTGTAACTGGTATGCATCGGGTGCTGAAAATACGGTAAGCTTTTTTGCAAGAGCACCTTTATTAGCAGCAGCTTTTCTTAATGGACGAATATCATCCAGAATCCAAAGTGAGCGGCCAAAGGTGGCAATTGCTAAATCAGCTTCCCTTTCCTGTATGGCTAAATCATACGTTGACACAGATGGGTAATCGTTTTTCCATTGCTGGAAATTTGCGCCATTGTCTAAGCTCACCCACAGACCTTGTTCTGTTCCTACGAAAATTAAATTAGGTTCTGCCGGATCCTGTATCATACACAATGCATAACCAACTACTTTTTTCTCATCTACTAATCTTGTCCATGTTTTTCCAAAATCAGTTGTGCGGAAAATATAAGGTTTAAAATCCCCCCGGCGATAATCGTTCGCAACAACAAATGCTTCTGCTGCATTATATCTTGATGCTTTTATTTGTGGCACCCATGCACCAATTGGTAAGCCAGGAATTTTTCCTCTGAAATTCGTCCAGGTTTTTCCGCCATCCGTTGTCAATTGCACATTGCCATCATCTGTACCCACCCATATCACACCTTTTTGTTTGGAAGATGGTTCGATAGCTAAAATGGTACAATGGTTTTCAGCACCGGTAATATCCAGGGTTAATCCACCGGTTGTAGTCTGATCCATTTTTGCAGAATCATTTGTAGTTAAGTCAGGTGAAATTGTTTCCCAGCTTGCACCTTTATTATTGCTTTTATGCACATGCTGACTTCCGTAATAAATAGTTGCTTTATCAAATGGGTCTTGTGCAATAGCGGCGTTCCAGTTAAAACGGAAAACCTTTTTTTCATCAGTATCTAAATATGGAGGACGAATATTCCAACGTTCACCCGTTTTATAATTAACCCGGCCTACATTTCCTCCCTGGCTCATACTATATACCCATCCATCACCATCGGGGTCAGGCATAGCATCAAAACCATCGCCACCCCCAATATTACTCCAATAGTAATTCCGGATGCCACCATTCGTAAAAGTATAAGCAGGGCCGTGCCAGGTTCCATTGTCCTGCATACCGCCCATTACATTATATGGAAAATCATTATCAACATTAATGTGATAGAATTGTCCTACGGGTAATTTTTCATCAAACACCCAGGTCTTACCACGGTCTCTTGAAATACCGATACCACCGTCATTGCCTTCAATAATAAGATTAGGATCCTCCGGATGAATCCACCAGGCATGATGATCGGGGTGAATGCCATTGTATGGTAACATGGTACCGAATGTTTTTCCACCATCTTCACTAAATGTTACGGTAGAGTGAATGTCATAAATACGATTTTCATTTTTCGGATCTACATATATTTCCTGGTAATAAAAAGGACGGTCTGTAACATCAGCCGCATTATTATTTACCAGTTGCCAGTTAAAGCCACCATCATCACTTTTATACAAACCATTTTTTGTTGCTTCTATTTTTGCATACACCCTTGATGGCATACTACGGGCAAATGCGATACCTATACGACCAAGATGCCCATCCGGCATTCCATCTTGTTTAGTCAGCCGTTTCCAGTTTTTACCTCCATCAATCGTAATATACATGCCACTGCCAGCACCACCACTTGTCATCCGCCAGGGCTGGCGAAAATGTTGCCACATAGAAGCAATCATTTTATTAGGATTGGATGGATCCATCACTAACTCCGCACACCCGGTAGTATCATTCACAAAAAGAATACGACTCCATGTTTCACCACCATTTGTTGTTTTGTATACACCTCTTTCAGTATGTTGCGCATAAGGATTACCAATTGCTGCAGCATAAACTGTATTAGGATCATTAGGGTCAATAATTACACGATGGATATTTCTTGTTTTTTCCAGCCCCATTCGCTTCCAGGTTTTACCTGCATCCAAACTTTTATAAATGCCTTCGCCGATATTCAAAGAGTTGCGGGGATTACCCTCACCTGTACCTGCCCATACTACAGATGGATTTGATTGTTGAATTGCCAATGAACCAATATTTAAAATGGGCTGATCATCAAAAATTGGTTTCCAGTCAGCACCCCCATTTTCTGTTTTCCAGATACCACCGGAAGCAGCGCCAAGATAAATGATTGATGGATTTTTGTGTACAGCATCAATCGCCACAATACGACCACTCATACCCGATGGTCCGATGTTGCGGGCCTTCATGTTTTTAAATTGATCTAATGAAACTTTTTGCGCAACTGCTATAAGACAAAATGCAGAAGACAATAACAATAAAATCGGCTTTCTCATGTATATAAGTTTTGGAACATTAAACTTACTGATAAAATAGGAGTATGGAAAAATTTAGGATGGATGGTTTTAAGAAGAGCGGAAGGTTATTTTTAGAAGGATAAGATAAGTGCTACAAATTCGTAAACATTAATATATGAGCTCTATAACAGATATATGTATTACCGGAATTTCTAACATTTCATACCAGCGTTTAATCAATTCGTGCAATTATGGGATTTTGCACCGGGATAGAGTGAGAATATTTGTGCAAACAAAAAACCTTATCATGACAACGATTTCAGACAAAAAAACTAAAACGATAGCCCGGCTGGTTTTTGTCGCAATGTTTATTTCGGTGGTTATTGCCGCACTATTTTCTTTTACACTATACAAGAAAATAAACGAAGAATTTTTAAAACAGTTAGGCATAACGAAAACAGATGCGAATAGCAAAATTACCAACAGCATTCTTGGCGGTTACTTAGATGAATATGGAGTACGTAATGCAAAAAACATTGCAATAGGTAATCGGACCGCTGTAACTAAAAACCTGCTTGCATATACGAAGCAGTATGTTAATGCCCCGGCCTTTGCAAAAGAATATACAACCCTTCGTGAAAATCAAAAACCGAAACTTATTAGTGTACAAACACCGGAGGATATGCAAGAGCAAATGATTGCGCAAAGTAAAAAAGGTATTGCCGATTTGGAAGCCAGTATTAAAAAAGCAGATGCAGCAAACAAAAAAATATTTGAGGATGTACTGCTAAGTGCTAAAAAACAATTACAGGATTTTGAAGACCCTAACAATAAAGGAGTTGCTAATTACAGAAAGAATTATCCTTCGATTGTTAAAAGTACAGAGGCCAATAACCAAAAATTATTAGCGGATTGGGAGAAGCAATATCCTGTTAATCACCACCTGTTTATAAAGGGACGGTTGTTGCAATTCCTCGATGAAACAAAAGATATTGATTATAGTGCTGAGCTGATTACAAAAAATGGCAAAAAATATTTTGTAAATAAAGCGTATGAAAGCAAAGGTAATCGATGGAAGATGGCGTTCAGATCCGGAAAAGAAGTGGTAGAGCCAGCGAGGGAGTTTGTACAGCAATGGATTCTTGAAATAGGAAATTAATACAGTTTTTTATAGTCTGTTTGTTAGATCAAAGGTTTACCATTTTGTAAACCTTTTACTTTTTCTTGGTAATGCAGCTACTGTGTAATCGGCTGATTTTTTTCGATAATAGTTTTTAAATTACTTAATCCATCTTCAAAATCCTTTCCGATTTGTTTGTCAATACTACTGAAGAGATTAAAGATATTCCAGGGTCTTGGTGTGGCTATGGAAAAATCCCAGGTAACGGTGGTAGTTGATTTTTCTGTTTCATTCAGCAGCATCGTGGATGTTGCATCTATTTTTTTCGGTTTAATAAAATAAAAATGCTGAACTATTTTTCTATCCTTTTCCAATGTGACAATTTCAATTTTCCCTTCTCCTGATATTTCGGGATGACCTTTCCACTCAGTTACTGCACCAACTTTTCCATCTGTGCCGGTTAGCGTATAGGTCGCAGAAGAATCTTCTAATGTCCATACTGCCCAGTTATTGAAATTCTCCAGCTTTTCAATATAATTATATATAGAAGCGGCAGGAGCTTTGATAATTGTTGAACGACTGATCTTTTGAGTGGTGGGGAGCATAAATGTCATCACTGCTATGATGATAATCACCGACAATAAAAAGAAAATAAAAAGACGGAAAAATTTCATGCTGTAAATTAAGCGTAGAGAATATTTGTTAATTAAAACCCTTTTAATGGGTTATCTTCTTTTTTATCAGGTTTTAATGTAACACGGATATAGCTATTCAGGTTGATATATTTTTTTGCAACATCCTGTAGCATTTTTGAACTAAGCGTTTGCGATTGCTTTTGTCTTTTCATTATATCGGATGGATTATTGCCGAGGTAATACGCTTCAAAAAGACTATTAAGCCAAAATGAATTCTGTTTTATATCCACTTCTAATTTTCTCTTCTGTTGTTCTTTCACTTTTTCAATGTCTTCATTGCTTACACCTGCTGTAATTATTTTTTGTAGTTCATCAATAGCAGCCTTGCTTAATGTATCAACATTCTCCGGTGCACAAGGGAATGAAATGCTAAAGGTGGAATAAGAATAAGGAATGCGGCTGAGACTTCCCTGTGCACTTACACCGTACACACTACCTTTCTCTTCCCGCAATTGTTCTATTAGTTTTATGTCTACTACATCAGCAAGGCTTCTAAGCGCAAAAGCATCATTGCTGTTATAGCTGGCAGAACTGGTAAATACTAAATTAACCTGGCTTTTAGGGTCTGTGCCTTTTGTAATTACCTTATCAATTTTTCCGACAGGAGGACGAATACCCAGGTCTTTGAAGTCTTCTTTCTTTTGAGTGAAGGGAAGACTGCCGATATATTTTTCCAGTAATGGCTTAATAACGGCTTCTTCAAAAGAACCAACAAACAGGAAGGTGAAATCACCAGCATTGGCAAAACGTTCTTTATAAATCTGAATGCTGCGGTCTAAATTGATCTTATCAAAATCTTCCGGCTTGGGAAGACCACCTGCACGGGGATGACCTTGTGTCATCGTTTTTTGAAACTCAGCACTGTAATAAATCTGGGGGTTGGCTGCCAGGTTTGTATATACTTGCTTTTGTCTTGTTTTGTATGATTCAAACGCATCCTTATCTTTTCGTGGAGCAGTAAAATACAAATGAATAAGTTGTAATAAAGTTTCTGTTTCTTTTGGAGTTGTACCACCGTTTAATCCTTCGCTATACAACGAAATATTTGGTGATAGTGAAGTACTTTTTCCTTTCAGCATATTGCCAAGATCAATAGCTGTAAAATTCCCCACACCACTTTGTGCAATGATGGCGGCAGCATTGGTGGCAGAGTAATAATCTGCATCACTTACTAATGAATGGCCACCTTTACTGAATGCTCTGAATACAATTTCATCATTTTTAAAATTGGTTGATTTTAAAATAACAGTTGCGCCGTTTGATAATTTAATAGTCGTGGTGCCGATTTCATCGTTAGTAGTAGTATTTACAATTTTCCCAGCTTTCAGTTTGCCTGCATCCATTAGTGTAGCAGCCAATATTTTTTCTTTATAAGGTTCAATGGTCGCTACATCCACCGCATTTAGTAGATCATTGATTTCTGTTGCGGTTGGAATTTTTACTCCCTCCTTATCCGGGGCATTGAAAGTTACCACCATATTGTTTTTGGTGATCCATTGGGAAGCAAGCTTGTTTATATCTTCCAGTTTTACTGTGTTGAGGTATTGCTTTACAAAATCATATTCCCACTCAATACCCGGGATAGGTTCATGAATAAGAAAATTATTGACATATTCATCTACATAATGGAAGGATTCCTCTTTTTCCCGTTCATTAAAAATCCGGTCATAGAAACTCTGTAATTGCTTTTTCTGCAAGTCAAATTCTCCGTTGGTAAAACCATATAACAAGATGCGGCGGTTTTCCTGGAGCATTGCATACAGGGAACGGGCCATTCCTGTATCACTGGTATTAGCATACAGTTGATACGCATCTTTTGTTCTGGCAAGACTGCTGCCATAGTAAGAACCTGCAGCTACAAAGGGGGGATTTGATTTTAAAGTTATTTCCCGCAAACGGGTATTCAGCATACCTGTAAACAGGAGCTGATTTATGTAACGACAGTAATCGCCAATAGTAGTTGCTGACTGCGGCTCTTTCTTAAACAAAACTTCTACAGTAGGAAAATCTGTCTCCTTGTCTTTTGCAACAACCGATAAAGCTTCTGTATGGTCGGGTACTGCAAATACATCTCTTCTTCTGGGCGATAGGGCAGCAGGAATATCGCTGAATATTTTTATGATCAACTGTTCCATATCACTTACATCAATATCGCCTACTACAACTACTGCTTGCAAATCCGGACGATACCAATCTTTATAAAAACGTTTTAGTGCAGCATGCGAGAAATGCTGCAAGGTTTCAATTTTTCCAATGGGTAATCTGTCAGCATATTTGGAGCCCTGGTATTGAACCGGCAATGTTTGCTTCATCATTCTTTCATCCGCACCCCTGCTTAATCTCCACTCTTCAACTACAACTCCTCTTTCTTTTTCTATCTCAAGCGAATCAAGCAACGCATTATGTGCCCAATCTTCTAATATCTCCAAACCTTTTTCTACAAGTCCGGGTTTATCTGTAGGCACGGGAAGAATATAAACTGTTTCATCAAAACTGGTGTAAGCATTAAGATCGGCCCCAAATTCTACACCTATTCCTTGCAGGTAACTTACCAATTCATTTTTTGGAAAACGTTTGGTGCCGTTAAAATTCATGTGTTCCATAAAATGCGCCAATCCTTGCTGGTCATCATCTTCGAGTACAGAACCTGCATTAACTACCAGGCGCAGCTCCACTCTTTTTTCAGGTAACGTATTCTTCCGGATATAATAAGTAAGTCCATTAGATAGTTTTCCAATTTTTACATTGGGATCTACAGGCATTACCTGTGTAATATTAATTTGGGAGAATGTTGATGTTGAGCTAAACAACATCACTAATACCATCAGCTTTTTAACCACCTGCATCATTTTACGTTGTGAACGTAAATTTATCCAACCGCCGTTGCTTTGTAAAATAAAAAACCTCCTTTTATTAGAAAAGGAGGGTAACGATTGTTTGGACGAATCCATTATTGTTTGGGCTTTTCTTTATAATTCTTTTCTGCCTCTTTGGCTTTTTCAAAATCGAGAACAACACCATTAATACAATAACGCAAACCTGTAGGAGGCGGGCCATCATCAAATACATGTCCTAAATGTGCTTTGCATCTTCCGCATTGCACCTCTGTTCTTTGCATACCATGCGTATTATCAGGAGTATAGATAATACTGCTTTTGCTTACCGGCTCATAAAAGCTTGGCCAGCCACAACCACTTTCAAACTTTGTATCACTTTTGAAGAGGCTATTACCACAAGCAGCACAGTAATAAGTACCCGTTTCGGCAAACTTATCATACTTACTGGTGCCGGGTCTTTCGGTGCCTTTCATACGGGCTATGTAAAAAACGTCCTGCGGTAAAATTTTTTTCCATTCCTCATCAGCAAGCACCACTTTAGCAGTGTCTGATTTAGAATAAACAGGATTGTTATTTTTCGTAGTGTCCATTTTTGAGGAATTAGTAGTGGAAGAATTATTTTGCGAATAGCTGCATTGCTGCAACAGGGCTGTGAATGCCAATATCGGTATTAATTTAATCATCATATTGCGGTTATTGATATAACAAACTTACGGCAAGCTTGTTTGGCTGGATTGTCTTATTAATGACAGCCTTCTATTCTTAACAATTTATGTACCGGGTTGATTTGCGGTAAAACTTGGTCGGGCAGCGAGGAATTTAGCCTGTGTATATTATATTTGTCACTAACCAAGGTTAAAGTAGCTTATGTTTAATTTGATATTGTTTGGTCCGCCGGGTAGTGGAAAAGGTACACAATCAGAAAAACTGGTTGAAAAATATGATTTGGTACATCTTTCAACCGGTAATCTTTTAAGGCAAGAAATTAAAGACAAGACTCCTTTAGGTATTGAGGCTAAGAGCTTTATAGACAAGGGCCAGCTGGTTCCCGATGAAGTAGTGATTGGGATGGTTGACTCTTATTTTGACCAGCACAAGGGTGCGAAAGGTTTTTTATTTGACGGTTTTCCCCGTACCGTAGCGCAGGCAAAAGCCCTCGACAATTTGCTGGAACTTAAAAAAACAGAGATAGGAAAAGTGCTGATACTGGATGTAGATGAGGAGGAGCTTATCAGCCGGTTAGTCAACCGGGGTAAAACATCTGGCAGAAGCGATGATATGGATGAAAAAGTGCAGCGAAACCGCCAGGAAGTGTATAAAAAGGAAACTTTACCGGTGGCCTCTTACTACACAAAAGCAAAGAAAGTAGCAAGTATAAATGGTATGGGAGATGTTGATGATATTTTTGAACGTCTTTCTGCTATCATTGATAAAAAAATGAAATAGACTGCCAACACAATATGGGCCCCCTTCAAAGAGGGGGCTTTTTCATTAATAGCTTTTCGTAAACTTGCAATTCAGAACATTGCCATATGAGCCTCGAGAAAGAAAATTTTCTACGTACTAAACTTATTTCGTACCTGCAACGGTTAGACCCTGCCACTTCTCCTCGATGGGGTAAAATGAGTGTGCAGCAAATGGTAGAACATTATGGAGGAGATGCAGTACGCAATGCCAATGGCCGGCTGAAGATGGATAAAATTATCACCCCTCCTGAAAATCTTGAACGGATGCGGGAGTTTATGATGAGTGATAAACCCTTTAAAGAAAATACTAAGAATCCACTAATGGGTGAAGACCCGCTTCCATTGCGCTATAAAACAGTGCAGGCTGCTATTGGTGCTTTGCAGCAGGAATTAATTTATTTTTTTGAAGCCTTCGAAAAAAATCCCCAGCTTATTATTCGCAATCCTTTTTTTGGCGATTTAAATTTTGAGCAAAATGTACAACTGTTGTATAAACATGCCCTACATCACCTGCGGCAATTTGGTGTGGTGCCGCTAACTAGTTAAAGCTTTGCTTTTAGTAAAGAGTCTGCTTTAGCAATGCTCTTCAGCACAGCCTCTTTAACTTTATCTACTTTAATTTTTTCATCAGCAAAATATTTGATGCGTTGCCCCAGGTTGTTAACCGCAGAATCAAAATTTATTTCAGCCATCCATTTATTCATGGCGTTGTCGGCATAGTTAAGCTCATTTACTAATTCTTCCAGTTTTGCTTTAAGCGGAGCAGAAGCTTGTCTTGCCTTATCTGGCAACGTTGATATTGAATCGATCAGCCGTTGCGCTTCTTTTTGCAGCTTGGGGATCTTCATGGATTTTGGCATGGCCACATCATGTCCTTCTACTACTTGTTTTTCAAGGCTGTCGGCTTGTGCTTGCAAAGGGTCAACTTTTTTATCATCCGATTTGGAATTATTGCAGGCAATTATGGTTAGACAAACAATAAGAATGCTCAACAAGCTGGTCTTTTTCATACAAATTTCTTTAGGCTGCAAAGATAGGTTTCGCAATAATTGTTATCTCTCATAAATCAATCTTCTTATAATTTTTGGAATTCAGGTAATTTCGTTGAACTATAATGATTGCTATGACAAAACTGGGAAACTATATTAACGGGAGTTGGATTACAGGTGATGGGGAAGGACAACCCCTATACAATGCAGTAACAGGAGAATCAATTGCTGTCGCTACTACAAAAGGATTAGACTTTAAAGCAATTACTGAATATGCAAGAACGGTGGGCAACCCTGCCTTACGCAAAATGACTTTTCATGCAAGAGGGAATATGCTTAAAGCATTAGCGATGCATCTTCGGAATCATCTTGATTTATTTTATAAAATTTCTTATCAAACCGGGGCTACTAAAGCAGATAGTTGGGTAGATATTGAAGGTGGTATCGGTAATTTATTTGCTAATGCTTCACTTCGAAGAAAATTTCCAGATGAAGTTTTTTGTATCGATGGGGAAAGTCACAACTTTAGTAAGAATAACACTTTTATGGGAACGCATATCCTGGTTCCTAAAGAAGGAGTGGCCATTCATATCAACGCATTTAATTTTCCGGTGTGGGGTATGCTAGAAAAAATTGCGGTGAACTTGTTAGCAGGAATGCCTTGTATTGTAAAACCTGCAACGGTCACCAGTTATTTAACGGAAGCCGTAGTAAAAGAAATCATTGCATCAAAAATTTTACCGGAAGGAAGTTTGCAATTGATTTGCGGTAGCGCAGGTGACTTGCTTGATCATGTTACTTCGCAGGACGTAGTAACATTTACGGGCAGTGCCTCAACAGGATTAATGTTGAAGAAAACAGCAGCGATTTTAGAAAACAATGTTCCATTTAATATGGAAGCTGATTCCCTAAATTGTATAGTGATGGGAGAAGATGTACACCCGGGTATGCCTGAGTGGGACATATTTGTAAAAGAGATTAGAAAAGAAATGACATTAAAAGCCGGGCAACGCTGTACCGGCATTCGCAGAATATTTGTACCGGAGAATAAAATGGAAGATGTATGGAAAGCCATTGCAACATCATTATCACAAACTGCAATTGGTAACCCGCTGAACTCCACAGTAAGAATGGGTTCTCTGGCCGGGCAAACACAACGCAATGAAGTAAAAGAGCAAATACAAAAGTTGTTAGCTTCTTCTCAAATTGTGTACGGTTCATTAGATAGTGTGAGTGTTATAGATGCCGACGCAGAGAAAGGGGCATTTATGTCGCCGGTTTTATTAATGAATGAGAATCCGTTTGCTGCAAAAGAAGCACATGAGGTAGAAGCTTTTGGCCCGGTAAGTACCATCATGCCGTATAAAAATTTGGAAGAAGCGGTTGTACTAAGTAAACTCGGTAAAGGAAGTTTGGTGAGTACAATCGTTACTGCAGATTATAAGCAGGCAAAACAATATGTAGTTGGTGCAGCCTCACATCATGGTAGAATTTTAGTATTGAATAATGAGTGTGCAAAAGAAAGTACCGGCCATGGTTCGCCATTGCCATTATTAGTACATGGCGGTCCGGGCCGTGCAGGTGGTGGAGAAGAAATGGGTGGCTTGCGGGGAGTAAAACATTATTTGCAAAGAACAGCGTTGCAAGGTTCGCCTACTACGATAACAGCAATTACTAATGTTTATCAACCAAATGCTATTGGTAAAAAAACGAATAAGCATCCTTTCAAAAAGTATTTTGAAGAGCTGCAGGTGGGAGAGCAGATTATTACGGAGAAAAGAGTTATCACTTCAGAAGACATAGACAAGTTTGCAGATTTAAGCGGAGATCATTTTTATGCCCATATCAAAACAACTGACTTTACAGGTACTATGTTCGAACAGCAGGTGGCGCATGGCTATTTTATAATGAGCCTGGCCGCTGGTTTATTTGTGGATAGTTATGATAAAAATCCGGTACTCTTAAATTATGGTATTGATGAATTGCGATTTACCAAACCAGTTTATCCCGGTGCAGAAGTATATATACGATTTACTTGTAAAGAAAAACTGCCTAACGACAAACGCATTATTGAAAAGCCGGAAGATTTTAAAAGAGGAGATGATATTGATAAAGGTATTGTAAAATGGCTGGTAGAATTTTTGGATGAGACAGATGAAATAACAGGTGTGGCTACAATACTCACCATGGTAGCGAAAAAATCCTAAACTACTTATTCTATGTTTTTTGTTTTCGAATTATATATCTATCCTGTAAAATCACTTGGCGGTTTTAGTGTTGAAGAAGCAAAGGTTACTGCTACTGGTTTTGAACATGACAGGAGATGGATGCTTGTTGACAGGGATGGAATGTTTTTAACGCAACGAAAGATTGCTGCGATGGCGCTATTGCAAACAGCAATTATTCCGGAAGGATTATATATTGCACACAAACATTTCCCCGAAAAAAATATCACTATTCCTTTTATAAAATCCGGTCACTGTACAAAAAAGGTACAGGTGTGGGATGATACCTGCGATGCCTGGTGCTATGATGATCCTGCAATGGACGCCTGGTTCAATGAAATGCTGGGGGTTGATTGCGAATTGGTATATATGCCGGATACTACCAAAAGGATGGTGGAAACTCCATATGCAAAAAATAATGAGATTACTTCCTTCTCTGATGGCTACCCTTTTCTTATCATTGGTCAATCATCGCTGGACGAACTGAATAGCAGGTTAGACGATCCAATTCCCATTAATCGCTTTAGGCCCAATATTGTTTTTACAGGAGCTACACCATTTATCGAAGACAGCTGGAATCATTTTACCATTAATACAATTGATTTCTTTGGGGTAAAAACCTGTGGACGCTGCGACATTCCTACTATCAACCAGGATACTGCTGTAGCAAGTAAGGAGCCAACAAAAACCTTAGCCACTTATCGTACGGTTGATAAAAAAATAAAATTTGGTATGAACCTGTTGCACAAAGGCAATGGCATAGTGAAAGTAGGACAGGAAATTAAAGTTCATCAGGATTAAATCTTGTAACGATACTATGGAGATGTTCGGTATTGAAATCATTGGACAAAGCCTCCCATCTTCTTTATAACTTTATACTTTATTACAATTATGGAAGCTTACGTAAAATCAGCCACGCATAACGGTGTTACCAGTATCGAATTCTTTCATCCGCAGAGTAATTCATTACCAGCTCATATATTGGCTGACCTGGCACTAGCTATTCGCAGAGCCGGCGAAGACCCGAACACCATTGTTATCATACTTCGTTCGGCGGGGGGAAAGGCATTTTGTGCCGGCGCTTCTTTTGATGAATTAGTAGCGATACAAAATGAAGAGGAGGGGTTGAAATTTTTCAGCGGCTTTGCCCATGCTATTAATGCCATGCGTACCTGCCCCAAATTTATTATTGGCCGTATACATGGTAAATGTGTTGGGGGCGGAGTTGGATTGGCTTCGGCCGTTGATTATGCTATTGCCACAGAGGGGGCTGATGTAAAATTGAGTGAGTTGGCCGTTGGTATTGGACCCTTTGTAGTTGGTCCGGCGGTTGAAAGAAAGATAGGCTTATCTGAATTTTCTCAACTGGCCATTGATGCAGCTACGTGGCGCAATGCTGATTGGGCAAGAAGAAAAGGATTGTTTGCAGAGTTACATCCTGATGTGCAGGGAATGGATGAATCTATAACTAAATTAGCCACTACCTTATCTCATTCAAGCCCGGAAGCAATGGCCGAAATGAAAAAAATATTCTGGCAGGGTACCGAACATTGGAATGAGCTCTTAATGGCCCGGGCAAAAATTAGTGGACGTTTGGTGCTAAGTGATTTCACCAAAAAGGCAATTGCAAAATTTAAAACAAAATAGACTTTATCGTTAGTCTCGTTCGTCTTTTAATTTAGCTTTTAACTCAAAGGATACTACTTTTTTATTGAGCAGGTAAAATACCATGGTGTAGGCATCTGACCAATACTCCATAGTACTTGCCGCATCATCTAAAACACTGAGTGTGCTTTTTCCAGGTCCCTCTTCTGTTTGAAAATAATTTACAAAGCCGGGTTGAATATTTACATGGTAATTATCATAAGCTGTAATGATTTTTAATCTATCTGTACCAACTCCAATGCCTGTTGCTGTCTTGCATAGCGGACTGTTGGCCCGTATTCCAATTAATCGCATACGAAAAACATTCGGAGCATAATAGCTCCTGTTAAATTCTAACTGCACATTAATATTTTTATACTTTGTTTTTGCAGTATCCTGGTAGTTGTAGGTTACAGTATCGAGTGAATTTGGTAAAACGATTTTCTCATTCAATAATTTTTCTACTTCGGCTTGCGACATTCCCAGTTTTAATTCACCCAGGCCTTGCATACTGATAATTTGCTCCTTTTTTTGGGCAGATGTGCAGGCACCAATTACTATGAAAACGATAAACCATATTTTTTTCATACAAAGAGGTTTAGTTAATTTTTGCTGTTTTAATACTCGAAATATCAACCGGATCACTCTTCATCATCATAGATAGGATATATGCTAAAAGAGACCACTTTATTATTCAGGAGGCTGAAAACAATAGCATAGCCTTCCCTATCTTCTTTAATGGTTATGGAGCTGTTGGTCTTGCTTTTAATTGTCTTGTTAGTCTCCTCTACATAAGTAAAATCTGGCCGTGCATCAATATGATAACCGTCGTAAGCAGCAATGACCTGCAACTTAGTAGACCCGATACCAATTCCTGATTTTGTTTTGCACAAAGGGCTGCTGGAACTTATTCCATCAAGAGCAATAATATTATCCTGCCTTTTAAAGAGGTCTATTTCTAAATCGATGCCTTTGTATTTAGCTTTTACTGTTTCTGTAAGTCTCACTGAGTCAATGTCAATTACTTTTAATATTATTTTTGTTTGGAGCTGCTTTTGTAATTCGGCTAATGACATTCCAATTTTTAGAGAACCAAGGCCATCTAAGCTGATGAGATAATCCTTATTTTGAGCAACCGCAGTTGCTGAGAGGAACATGAAAAGAATAGGAAATATCTTTTTCATAGCAGAAGAGTTTAAGGTCTATCCGTAAGTTAAACAATAATTTGAATGTCGTCATCACATCTTGCATTTAATGAAACCAGTTTTGCATCTATTTGCCGTAAGCTGGCAAAAAAAGATGCAGACCTTGCTCACATCATCAGGCAGCATGGCCTGCCTCCCATGTGGACGAGGCCAAATACCTTTCAAACATTGATTCTTACGATTTTGGAACAACAGGTTTCATTAGCTGCAGCATATGCAGCATTTAAAAAACTAAAAGATAAAGTGGGGTATATTACACCTGCAAAATTATTGAAGCTGACCGATGAACAAATGCGGGCCTGTTATTTTACCCGGCAAAAAATGGGGTATGCAAGGGGATTGGCCGAAGCAATTCAATCTAAAAAAATTGTATTGAAAAAGCTTGCGTATTTACCAGATGATGAAGTAAGAAATATTCTAATCCAATTAAAAGGAATCGGCCACTGGACTGTTGATGTGTACCTGATGCATGCGCTGCAACGAACAGACCTGTTTCCTTTAGGCGATATTGCATTAGTGAATAGCTTGAAGGAAGTAAAACAGTTGCCGAAAGAAGTTAATAAAGAAGAAATGTTAGCGATAGCAGAACCGTGGCGCCCATACAGAACAGTCGCTTCAATGATATTGTGGCATAGTTATATTAAAAAAAGAGGGATAAAGTTACAGGGATAAAAAAAGACGGTTATAAACCGTCTTTATATTTTTGAAATCTTTATTTACATGTTTAACCCACCACAAACACTTAAGGTCTGCCCCGTTATATAAGAAGACATATCAGAAGCGAGGAATAGCGTAGCATTCGCAATATCTTCTGCACTGGCAAATTTTCCAAGTGGAATTCCGGCTTTGTATTTATCTGCCGCCTCACCTTCTTTTAAATAACTGGTCATGTCTGTTTCTACAAAACCGGGAGCAATGGCATTGCAACGGATATTACGGCTGCCTAATTCTTTGGCTACTGATTTTGTAAAACCAATAATACCGGCCTTGCTGGCTGCATAACTGCTTTGCCCCGCATTCCCAATTTCACCAATGATAGAACTCATATTAATGATAGAACCCGACTTTGCTTTCATCATGGGGCGGATGACTTGTTTGGTCATATAAAAAACACTGTTCAGGTTTACCTGTATCACATCATTCCATTGTTCCGGTGTCATACGGAGTAACAGGTTGTCTTTAGAAATACCAGCATTGTTTACGCAAATATCAACTGCGCCAAACTCCTTCAATACATCATTTACAAATGCTTCACATTGTGCAAAATCCCCTGCGTTGCTCTTATACGCTTTTGCTTTTACACCTAATGCTGTTAACCTCGTTTCTAAAGCGGCAGCTTTTTCAGCACTGCTATCGCTTACATAGCTAAATGCTACGTTAGCACCCTGTTCAGCAAATTTTATGGCAATGCCCTCGCCAATTCCACGGGCAGCACCCGTTACGATGGCAACTTTTCCTTCTAATAATTTCATGATTGTATTGTTAAGTTTAGCAAATGTAATTTTTATCGATCAATAGAATTTCTTCTACCAATGTTCTTTCATTACTCAATCTTGGCACTTTGTGCTGTCCACCCAGTTTTCCTTTGCTGCGAAGCCATTCTGCAAATGTTCCTTTTTTTATTGCATGGATAATTGGCAGACGAAGTGCAATGCTCTTATGACGTTTTGCTTCGTAATCGCTATTGATATTTTTTAATGCAGTATCCAATTCGTTCGTAAAGTCTTGCAGGTTGGAAGGTGGTTTCTCGAATTCTATCAGCCACTCATGGGCACCGTTAGCATCTTCAGAAAAATAAACCGGGGCTGCTGTATAATCATTTACTACAGCACCTGTTTTTTCTGCTGCAATAGCAATGGCTTGGTCAGAATTGTCGACGATCACTTCTTCGCCAAATGCATTTATGTAGTGTTTCAATCTTCCGGATACTTTAATCCGGAAAGGTTTTAATGAAGTGAATTGGATAGTATCACCCAGCATGTATCTCCACAATCCACCGTTTGTACTGATAATTAGAGCATAATTTTTCCCAATCTCAACCTCCTGTAACCCGATTGTATGCGGATCTTTTTTGCCATATTCATTCGCCGGCATAAATTCCATAAAAATGCCATGATCGGTAAATAGCAACATGCCTTCCTCTCCCGGAATATCCTGCGCAGCAAAAAAACCTTCGCTGGCATTGTACATTTCCAGGTAATTGATTTCTTTTCCAATCAATTTTTGAAATTGTTCTTTATAGGGAGCAAAGGCAACACCGCCGTGCATATATAATTCCAGCGATGGCCAAACTTCACTCATTGTTTTTTTACCGGTGATTTCTAAAATGCGCCTGAATAAAACTAATGTCCATGTTGGTACACCGGAAATAGACGTTACATTTTCTTTGATCGTATTTTCTGCTAATTTTTCGATCTTATTTTCCCATTCATCCATCAAGGCAATACTTAAATCAGGTGTTCTTAACCAATGTCCCCAGAAAGGAGTGTTTTGCAATAATACAGCACTAAGGTCGCCATATTGTGCTTCGTTATTCATGGGGTTAATATTATGACTGCCACCTAGTACCAGGCCTTTGCCGGTCAATAATTCAGAATCGGGTTTGAACTGGTAGTACATGGACAACACATCTTTCGATGCTTTGAAATGTCCATCTTCTAAACTCTCATCACTTACAGGTATGAATTTACTTTTATCGCTGGTGGTGCCGCTGCTTTTAGCAAACCAATAAATTGGTGTATTCCATAAAATATTCTGCTCCCCATTCATGATGCGTTCAATGTAGGGCTTCAGATCGTTGTATTCATGAATCGGAACCGCATCTTTAAAATCACGGATGGTAAAAAGATTAGAGAAATTATACTTTCTGCCAAACTCGGTGTATTGTGCAGATGTTACAAGGTCCTGCAATACTTCCCGCTGCGCATCCACAGGATTATTTTTCCAGGCTTCAATACGCCAGAGCCGCATACGGGCAAGGGATGATATGGCAGGTGATAAAAGCTTCATTGCTGAAGGCAAAATAGAAAAATTAAAGCAATAGGAAAAAATTACTGTTGTTGAGACTCTTCTTCAGCTTTATAAGCCGCCTCTTCATGAAGATAGTCTTTGCGTTTTAGTTCGAAATTTCTGCCGAGATAAAGTTTTCTTACCTGCTCATCTTCTGCCAATTCTTCGGCTGTACCGTGTTTGAAAATTTTTCCTTCGATCAACAGGTAAGCTCTGTCGCAAATAGATAAGGTCTCTGTTACATTATGATCGGTAATCAGAATGCCGATGTTCTTATATTTCAATTTCGCCACAATGGCCTGGATATCTTCTACAGCGATCGGATCGATACCTGCAAAGGGCTCATCCAGTAAAATAAATTTTGGATCAACTGATAATGCCCGGGCAATTTCTGTTCGTCTTCTTTCGCCCCCACTTAATACATCGCCATTACTTTTGCGTACATGCTGCAGCCGAAATTCATTAAGCAAGGATTCCAGTTTGTCTCTTTGTTGCTGCTTTGTAAGCTTTGTCATTTCCAGGATGGCACTAATATTATCTTCCACACTCAGCTTGCGGAAAATAGATGCTTCCTGTGGTAAGTAGCCAATACCCATTTGCGCCCTTTTATACATGGGGAGCTTTGTAATATTTTCATCATTAAGATAAACATCACCCTGGTCCGGCTTTATTAATCCTACCACCTGGTAAAAAGAAGTGGTTTTACCAGCTCCGTTTGGTCCTAGTAAGCCAACAATCTCTCCTTGTTTTACTTCCAGCGAAACATCGTTTACAACTGTTCGGCTGCCGTATTTTTTGACAAGATTTTTTGTGCTGATGGTAACTGCCATAAGTAGCAAAATTAAGGGTTCGGAAACCAAAGCATGTCATCAGATTTGATACTCAACTCTAATAAAAATGTTATATTAGATAATCAAAAGTTAAAACATCAAACATGAAAAAAATAATCTTCTTGTTAGGGATGTGGTTTTTTTATACCGGGGTTAAAGCACAAAAAGAAGACAAATCCGCATTCGATAAATCAATTATCGTTAAATGGTCTCCAGCCAGCCTGGCTTTTGGTAAAATTGGACTGGGATCAGAGTTTAACTTTAAGGAAAAGAAATCCATCACTTTCAATGTGGGTATTCCATTTGAAAAAACACTTACGGCAGATATTGATGGCGAAGACCGAAGCCTCATGATGAAAACATTTTCTGTAATGGCCGGTTACCGCATGTATTTCGGCAGCAAACCAATGAACGGTTTGTATTTCGAACCATACCTGAAGTATTTGAAAAATGAAGCCACTACAAATACTGATTTTGAAATTGACGGAACAAACCGTCCTTTCCTGGTAACCAGTGAGTACAGCGGTGTTGGAGTTGGGGCCCAATTAGGGGTTCAGTTTTTAATTGCAAAAAGAGTAGCGATCGATTTTTACTTTTTAGGTCCGGAAGCAAATAGCTCTAACCATGACTTAATTGCGCAGGAAACGGGTAGCGGTTTACCCTGGAGCAATGCGGAAGCCCAGGATGCTGAAAATGAGATCAATGATTTTGTCAATGATATTCCGTTGCTAAAAGATAATCTTGATGTAACTGTGAATGCAGCCGGCAGGAATGTAAAGACCAACTATAGTGGGTTCTTACCGGGTATTCGCTTTGGTCTTTCAATCGGGATAAGATTTTAATAAATAATTATTTTACCCGATCTCATCTCTTTTACATATTGCTTTTGATATGTTTAGCTACCAGCGTATGTTTGCAGGAATTTTGACAAGCAATGAAGGTAACTGATCATATAAAACAGGCTAAAGACACTCTTATTTCATTTGAAGTATTGCCGCCCCTAAAAGGAAAAGGGATTGAAGCATTATACAAGCATCTTGACCCGTTAATGGAGTTCAAGCCATCTTTTATAAATGTAACTTATCACCGCAGTGAGCATGTATTTAAGAAAACGGCGGATGGAAATTTTCAAAAAGTAGTTATTCGCAAACGGCCGGGTACGGAAAGTATTTGTGCTGCCATCATGAATAAATATACTGTGGATACTGTCCCCCATCTTATTTGTGGTGGTTTTAGTATTAATGATACTGAAGATGCATTAATAAATTTACGGTATCTCGGCATAGACAATGTACTGGTGTTACGGGGTGATGCAGCGAAGAATGAAACTGCGTTTGAACCAGAACCAGGCGGACATAAATATGCCAGTGATTTGCTGAAACAAGTTGCCAATCTTAATGCCGGAATTTATTTAGAAGATGAATTGAAAGGAACACATAAAACAGAATTTTGTATTGGTGTGGCCGGATACCCGGAAAAACATTTTGAAGCACCTAATATGGATACTGACCTGCAATATTTGAAAGCTAAAGTAGATGCAGGTGCTGATTATATTATTACGCAAATGTTTTTTGATAATGCAAAATTCTTTGCCTTTGAAAAAGCTTGCCGGGATATTGGTATTACCGTTCCTATTATTCCGGGGTTAAAACCAATCTATACCAGGAAGCAATTAACCGTTTTACCTAAAACATTCTCTATTGAACTGCCATCTGATCTCAGCACGGCTGTTATGCAATGCAAAACAGATGAAGACGTAGAGAAAATAGGAATTGAATGGTTATTAAATCAATCAAGAGAATTAAAGAAAGCTGGGGTGCCGGTTCTTCACTATTATACTTTGGGCCGCCCATTGATGGTGGCGGAGGTTGTAAAAAACTTATAAGCAAAAAGCCTATCCCGAAATGTGGAGATAGGCTTTTGTACAATAACAGGTTGACAATTATTTAGAGATATCACTCAATACTTTCCGGTCTACCTCAACCGGGTATTTTTTTCTTAATGCATTATCCCATTGCTTTTCTAAAATAGTTTGATAGTCATTTATAACCAGACCTCTTGCTTCTGCAAAGGTTCTTTGAACAGGCTGTGTATATACTTTTACGATATAAGCAAAAGAAGCTGTATTGTCATTTGTATTTATTAGTGGCGCAGTAAGCAGCCCGGGTTTAGGAATTGTTTTTCCAAGATTAGGAATCTGGTCCCAGGTATATTTGGAAGAATCAGCAACTACTTTCTCACTTACTGCACTGGTTATTTTTCTCCAATCAGCCGGTGTCTTTTTTATTTCGCTGTAAATTGTTGTAGCCACAATCTGGTCGGAGCAGAAAAAAACAACCGCATCGGCACTTTGTTTCCAGGCATAATTCTTTTTGTTTTTATTGTACAGGTCAAGTAAGGCAACTGAATCAATCTGTGCTTTGTCCCATACTTCCCGCTGCATTATTTCAAAAAACATATTACCGTCCCGGAATTCTGTCATTTGCTGGTTGAAATCGATATTAAAATCTTCCAGGTGATTCCGGTAATATTCTTTCATAGCTGCTTTTTCATAATCTTCCAGCAACTGGCTGTGTGGCTTAGCGCCACTGCCGTCTTCGTTAAACCTGTTGGTACGGCCATACTCTATCCAGCTGCCAACGGTATATATAGAATCTCCAATTGAAAATAGCGGAGTTGTTTCGTTAACCGATCTTCCAACCTCTCTCAGGGATTGATAATTAAACATACTATCAGCCACCGCCCATAAAGCATCTGGATTGAAGGATCGTTTTTTGTAAAGTCCCAGGTTTGTTATCCGCTCGTATATAAAATTGTTTGAAAATTTCCATCTCTTATCTGCTACTATTTTTTGCTCCAGTTCTTTCAGGTTGGCTTTGTTTAATCCATCAGTAATAACGGGCTTTAATGAAACTCGTTTTACAATATGCCAGCCATGTGATGTTAGAAAGGGCTTGCCAATAGCGCCATCTTTTGGCAGCGACCATAACATTTTTTCAAAAGCAGGGTCATACTGACCAACACTTATATCAGGAATGTTTCCGCCGGTAGCAGCACTTACATAATCGTTACTAAATTGGGTAGCCAGCTTTGAAAAATCACTTCCCGCAAGCAGTAGTTTGTATATTGAATCTGCCAATAATGCAATTTGTTTTTTTGCTGGCTCATCAGTGCCTGGTGGGATAGCTAACAATATTTGCTGCACTTTTATTTTTCCCGCCGCTTTTCTTTCGCCTAAGTTTTTAAAAATATGAAAGCCTGCTTTTGAACGATACAAAGAAGAATGTTTACCTGCCGGAGTATTGTAGATCACATTTTCAAATTCATAAGGAAGCGTAAAAACAGTTATATAGCCTAAATCGCCTTTGTTTGTTTTAGCTGCCGGATCGTCTGAATATTGCTGTGCTACCGTTAAAAAATCTGCCCCTTCATTCAATTGCTTTGTTGCTGCTTCTTTCTTTTGCCATGCCGTAATTGTATCTAAAGCACCATAGGCATTTTTAAAGGAAATAAAAATATGGGCAACATGAATATCTTTCAGACTTCTCTGAAAAGCTTCTTTTGACAAACGTTCCATGATACTGGGGTCAGTCATATAATTATCTGCGATCTGTGCCCGCAGATTTTTTATTTCGTTGGTTACCTGTGACAGTGTATCATATCGTCTTTCGTATGCTTCACGAACTTTCAATCTTGAGCTGATATACAGGTCAAGATAATCGCTAATAGATTTTGCTTTATTAGTTGTGGTAGCAGTATTATTTTTTTTGTAAGCTTTTAAAAATTCTTTGGCATCAACAGATTGGTTGCCATAAGTAAAAAGCGTTTGTGAAGAAGCGGCCGTCATTACACAACAAGTAATTGCCGCCAGGATGATTTTTTTCATGTGATAGTATGGTTTTAAAAATTGGCCACCTGTAATTCGCCTTAATTATTCATTTATACTTGGGCAAAATTTATTAGTGGCTCATTTCATAGTATATATTGAGAAAGACGGTTGCTTATTGTCCCTTCATCTTCAATTGCAGTACTTCATCTATTTGCTGGTAACTGAGTTTCTTTGCAATAATACGTTTGTCTTTGTCCAACAAATATAATGTAGGAAAAGACTGGATATCGTATAACTGGGAGTAACCCGGAATGCCCGCCGTAATTCTTGCTTTGTCATCTGCTTTTGAGTAGTAAACATGTGCCCACTCCTGTAAATGATACTCATTTACAAAAGACATCCAATCTTTTTTGGGTGCATCGGTTTCTTTAGCTACTGCAAATATCTTAAGCCCCGCCGCCTTCCATTTTGCATGATAAAAAGAATCGAGTTTTGGAAGCACTTCCTTACAATGACCGCAAGCAGGATCCCAAAAAGCTACCACTGTATAAGCCGCTTCCATATCATACATAGAAATCGTTTTGCCGCTAGAGTCAGGCAAAGCAATTTCCGAAGCAGGAGTACCCATAATATTTGCCATCAGGCTATAAGCCCGGTCAGTAATGGTTTTTTTACCTTGTTCCGTTAACCAAGAATAACTTTTGTTGGAGAAATATTTTTCGAACAAGTGAACAAATACCTGGTCTTCCCACATATATTTTTGATTCAGGTAGCGGTTCACAAATTTTATCAACAGAAAGCGGTTCATCTCTTCATTAACAGATGCAGGGCCTAGTATAAAGTCTAATTCTTTTATAACAGAATCTGGTTGTGGTACTACTAATTGCTCAAAGTATTTGTCAACCTTGTCTTCAAAAAAGGGGGTGTAAGCTAATCGGCCATCCCAAAAATTTACACCATCCCAGAAATGACCTTTATAATATGCATAAGCGGCCAGCGAATCTTCTTTGGTTGCCGGATTTTTTAATTTTCCAGAAAGCACTGGTTCCTGCATAGATGCTAAAAGTGAGCTGAGAATAGTACCCTGGTTTTTAGTGATAATATTTTCACGATAAGCTGCTACGGCACTGTCTTCTTTAATAAGTTGGGCGGCCAGTAAAACAGAATCTTTTTTTGAAACTGTTTTTATCTGTTGTTGTAAGCTTGCAATTTTTTGTCCTTTTGCGGACATGTATTGCTGGTAGCCGGTAAACATTACATTATCGGGAGAGTTCTGAAACTGAACACCATTTTTTATAGTGGCTGTGTCTGCAATGACAGAGAATTTTTGTTGCTTATCAATTAATATTTCAAAAAAACCGGTCTTATTGGGATAGCCTACTAAATAAATACCACCCGGTAGTTTTTTGGTGCCTTTAAAAATGGCCTGGCTATTCTCATTCAGCAAAGCAGAATCGATAATGGGATATGTTTTACCAAAATAATGGCCCAAATAAATGTATTGCTTCTTAAATGGCTTAAAGGTTACTTTAATCTCATAAGCATTTTGGGCAAAAATAACAGTGGAACAAAGTAGTGTAAGTAGAAATAATCCTTTTTTCATATGTATGAATAAATCGGGTAAAGTTATCTAAAAACTCCAAGTAGCTGAAGCGTAAAAGTGAAAAGTTCTCTAAAGAAGCCGAACATGCCAATTTCGTTGCTTTTCAGGAGCGCAAAAGAGGGTGCTTATTCCCTTTAATGTTAGGGGTATATTTGCGCCGTGAGAAGAAAAAAGAAAAATATACTGCTTGAAAAAGTATTGGTAGAGGATTATGCCGCCGAAGGGAAATCCCTGGCAAGGGTGGATGGTAAAGTGGTCTTTATAGAAGGTGCTGTTCCGGGTGATGTGGTGGATATTCAGCTCTCTAAAAGCAAAAAGGATTGGGCGGAGGGAAAAGCTATGCAGTTCCATTCGTTTTCGGCCGACAGGGTAACTCCTTTTTGCTCCCATTTTGGCGTATGTGGTGGCTGTCAATGGCAAATGCTACCGTATGAAAAGCAATTGCAGTATAAAACCAAGCAGGTTACAGATGTATTGACAAGAATAGGAAAAATAGCATTACCTGTAATGGAACCTATAATTGGCGGAGCAGAAACAAGGTATTATCGTAATAAACTGGAATATACTTTTGGCAACAAGCGATACCTGCTAAAGGAAGAAATAAAAGATGAAACCATAAATGGCATGCAGGACGTTGCCGGGTTTCATGCAAAAGGATTTTTTGATAAAGTGGTAGATATTGAAACCTGTTATTTACAAGAAGAGCCAACTAATAAAATAAGATTGGCAGTAAAAGAATTCGCTATTCAACAGGGCTGGCCTTTTTATGATATTCGTAATCATGTAGGTTTTTTAAGAACCATGCAGGTAAGGCTTTGTACTACCGGGGAGCTAATGGTAAATATAATGGTAGGTGAGGATGATGCTGATAAAATAAAATTACTGATGGAGCATGTGTCAGCCATGTTTCCTGCAATTACTACATTATTATATACGGTCAATTTAAAATGGAATGACAGTTTGTTTGACCTGGAGCCGGTGACGTATTCCGGCAAAGGATATGTTATTGAAAAATTGGAAGATTTTCAATTTAAAATAGGTCCGAAATCTTTTTTTCAAACCAATACCAAACAAGGAGAAAGGTTATACCAAATAACGAGAGAATTTGCAGAACTAACTGGTAACGAAATTGTGTACGATTTATATTGCGGTACGGGTAGCATCGGCATTTTTGTAAGTGAAAAAGCCAAAAAAATCATTGGTGTAGAAATGATCGCTGCTGCTATAGAGGATGCCAAAGAAAATGCTGCATTGAATAATTTAACGGAGGCCGAATTTTATGCTGGCGATGTAATTGATATCTGTAACGATGATTTTTTTGCTGCACATGGCCGGCCGGATGTAATTATTACTGATCCACCGAGAGCCGGTATGCATGATAAACTGGTGCAAAGAATTTTGGATATAGCTGCCCCAACGGTGGTGTATGTAAGTTGTAACCCTGCCACGCAAGCAAGAGATTTGCAACTCCTGGATGCGAAATACAATGTAACAAAAGTGCAGCCGGTTGATATGTTTCCTCATACACATCATATAGAAAATGTGGTACAGCTAAAACTAAAATCATAAACATTTATGAAAAACTATTTCTGCTCCCTGTTTTTTATTATTTGTTTTTTTTCAGCACAGGCACAGGATATTGAATTGCCCGCTGAATTAAAACCGTATGTTTTACAAGGTTACCAGGTAATGGATCTTGTAAAAGGAGATTTGAATAGCGATAAGCTGGATGATTATATTCTTATTCTTAAAACAGCAGGCGAAGATACCCTTACATTTGAAAATCCTGATTGGGAAGCAGTAAGACCTTTGCTGATTATTATTCGCCAACCTAATGGAAAATTACAATCGGTAGCCAGTAATACTTCAGTTGTACTATGCAAGCATTGTGGGGGTGTTATGGGCGACCCTTACCAGGGAATTTCTATAAAGCCGGGAGAGTTTTCTATTGATTTTTATGGTGGAAGCAGCTGGCGTTGGTCGGTTAATTACACATTCAGGTATAATGCAGTAAAGAAAAACTGGTACCTGCAATCACATGTATCTTCCAGTTTTCAATCGGGTGACCCGGAGAATACAACGGAAGAAACGATTATTAATCGTACGGAGATTGGCGATGTATTGTTTGAAAAGTTTACACCTTCTTATAACGCCGATAGCTCTGCCTGGAAAGTAATTGCAGCTAAAACCTATTTTTATAAAAGCCCTGACCTTCAGTCGAAGCCTAAAAACACATACCTCGTAAAAGATAACGCAGTTGTTTCTTTTAAGCAATTTAAAAATTTTATTCATTGCTCATTTACAAACGCTAAAGGAACAACCACCACAGGTTTTTTATTAAAGAAAGATTTGCTTTTGATGAAGAACGGTAACCAAAAAGCCATTCAATAAATCCTATTTTTGCCCCATGAGTAATTTTCGACCAACCCGTGTAGACAGATTTCCGCCTATAGTAAAAAATCTTATTATTATTAATGTGCTTGTTTGGGTAGCACAGTTGATTTATGACACATCTGATGGGCAGCTAACCATGTGGCTTACCAGTAAAATTGCATTGTATCCTGTAGGAGATCCGGACTTCAATCCCTACCAGATAGCTACTCACATGTTTGCACATGCGTCATACTCGGGTACAGTTCTTAATTATAATATTGTCTTTTTTCATATCCTGTTTAACATGTTTGCATTATACATGTTTGGCAGAATATTAGAAAATGTCTGGGGCGCAAAACGATTTTTGTTTTTTTACCTGGCTTGTGGTGTAGGGGCTGCAATAGCGCATCTTGCCATGCAATCTATAATGGGGGGAAATGCCCCGGCGGTTGGCGCCTCCGGTGCAGTTATGGGTATTTTTATAGCTTTTGCCTACCTCTTTCCTAATACCGAGCTGATGATAATACCCATTCCTATTCCAATCAAGGCAAAATGGCTGGTATTGGTGTATATAGCTTTAGACCTTTTTGGAGGCTTTGGAAACTTATCAGGAGATAATATTGCCCACTTTGCTCATCTTGGAGGTGCCCTGACAGGCTTTATAATTGTATTTATCTGGAACAAAACCAACCGGAAGACGTTATATTAAAAAGAGAATAAAAGAGTCAAAATAAAACGACCTTTACAATTCATTTCATTCACTACCTGCCTGATGTACTCAGAAAAGAAATACAAACAAAAAATAACGCTGGGACAAAGTGATAATGCATTGATGATGCTGATCGCCATCTGTCTTATTGTGTATGTTGGGCTTGCTTTTATGAAGGCGGTTTCTTATTTCACTTACCAACAAGATCTGGCACTTCCGTTTTTTAATAAGAATGTACTGGGATTATTTATTCTTCCCGCAGATATAGACAAGTTGTTGAGTAAACCATGGACTATCATCACTCACATGTTTGTGCATGATAATGTTTGGAAGGTTTTCACCAATATGATCTGGCTCTGGGCTTTCGGCTATATCATGCAGGATATTACCGGCAATAAAAAAATTATTCCTGTATTTATTTACGGCGCTTTAGGAGGTGCAACAGCATTTCTATTAGCTTCTAACCTGATGCCTTCATTAAAGGAACAACTTCCTTTTGCAACAACCATGGGAGCTTCGGCAGGTGTGATGGCCATTGCAATTACAATTACGTTGATTGCCCCGGGCTACAAAATTTTTCCTCTTTTAGGCGGTGGTATACCATTGTGGGGTTTAACGGCTTTTTATGTGGTTACCAGTTTGCTTACTATTTCTTTTAGCGATACCATAAATATTATTATTAATATAGCCGGTGCACTAACAGGATTCTTATTTATATTCTTCCTGCGCCGGGGCTATGACTGGAGCAACTGGATGAGTAATTTCTTTGAGTGGTTCGGGAATGTTTTTAATCCAAACAAGCAAAGCAAGAATAAGAATCTTAAAGAAGAACTCTTTTATAAATCAACATCGGCCCCTTACATTAAAACTCCGAACGTAACAGCACAGCGGATCGATGAAGTCCTGGATAAAATTCATCAGCAAGGTTACGACCAACTTTCAGAAGAAGAGAAAGATCTATTGCGAAGAGCCAGCGAAGATGAAGTAAACGAATAAGATTAGGAGTCAGTATATTGTTACCCCTTTATCGTCTATTGCTTTTCACCAATTGAAATCTACCTGTTGTCAAAAACCCGGGTTCTAAGGATGGCTATTCTTCTCTTTTTCTTAAATTGCATCAATGGCCAATAAGTTCGCAGTCTTTACCAGGCGTTTTTTTATCTATACTAACATAGCCGTTGTAATTTTCTTTCTGCTGGCTTGTCTGGCCTCATCTCTCAATCCCGGGAAATGGTGGTTTATTTCTTTTTTAAGCCTGGCTTTTCCTTTTTTATTAGTGGGAGTTATTGCATTTGCTATTGCCTGGCTGATGGTATTAAAACCGAAATTGGCACTTATATCTGTTGTAGCAATGTTAGTGGGTTTTAAAAGCATTAGTGTGTTTCTGGCTTTTCATGCACCCACTTCTTTTAACGTAAAAAAAGAAAAGGGAACACTTCGGGTAGTTAGCTGGAATGTGGCCCGGTTTATTGAGCTAAAGCGAAATACGAATAAAGGAAGCCAGACAAGAGTAAAAATGCTGGACTTGCTCCGTGAGCAAAATGCAGATGTGCTTTGTTTACAGGAATTTCATACATCCATTGACTCGGCTTACTACGATAATATAAAAGCGGTTCAGGACTTAGGTTATCCGCATTTCTATTTTTCTTTTGATACGGATGGCGACAATCATTTTTACAGTTCTATTATTTTTTCCCGCTACCCGATTGTTGACAGCGGTAAAATCCGTTATCCAAGGCCCAGTTTACCGGATGCACTCATACATGCTGATATTAAATTGGGAAAAGATACTATCCGCATTTATACAACCCACCTGCAATCACTGCAACTTGGCAAAAGAGATTATGATCGCATTGGTAAAATAAAAAGTGGGGAAGACAGCATGGTAGAAAATTCGAGAAATATATTGTCGAAAA
Source organism: Chitinophagaceae bacterium IBVUCB2 (assembly GCA_002127295.1). Lineage (GTDB taxonomy): Bacteria > Bacteroidota > Bacteroidia > Chitinophagales > Chitinophagaceae > JJ008. Next base: position 1,706,701 of record NFUV01000001.1, on the reverse strand, counting down.
TTAAACGTGGATTTACCAACCGCAGCCTGCAGGCTGATGTGGTAAATAAAGTGGTTGGCGACAGTCCCCATCCGGTTTTGTTTTGTGCCGATCTGAATGATGTACCTAATTCCTACACGTATGCAACGGTGCGGGGGAGCATGCAGGATGCATTTTTAAAAAAGGGGTTTGGCATTGGCCGTACTTTTTCATCTTTGTCACCCACACTTCGTATTGATTATATTTTTGCCGATAAGCATTTTAAGATTCATCAGTTCAATCGTATTGTAAAAAGATATTCTGACCACTACATGATAGTGGCGGACGTGGAGTTGAAAAAGTAAACCTGAACTCATATCTTTGAAATGATGCAGACCTATTCATTTCTTTCCTGTTGTTGCTATTGCCCCTGTTGACGGCATTATTACTACTTTTGCCCTGCTGATAACATTCCAATTATTTTCCCAATCAGTTTTATGAGTGAATTGAAGATATATAATACTCTTTCCAGAACAAAAGAGCCCTTTGAACCGCTAACACCCAACCATGTTGGTTTATATGTTTGCGGCCCTACAGTTTATAGTGATGTGCATCTCGGTAATTGCCGCACTTTTATTTCATTCGATATTATATACCGCTACCTGAAATATGTTGGGTATAAAGTAAGGTATGTACGAAACATAACTGATGCCGGCCACTTGGAAGGCGACCGGGATGAAGGCGATGATAAATTTTCCAAAAAAGCAAGACTGGAACAATTGGAGCCGATGGAAATTGTACAACGTTACACCGTAGGATTTCATAAAGTAATGGAACTATTCAACACATTACCGCCAACGATTGAACCTACGGCCACCGGCCATATCACTGAACAAATAAAAATGGCGCAGCAGATCATTGATAATGGTTACGCTTATGTTGTTGACGGTACGGTGTACTTTGATGTAGAAAAATATAATAAAGAAAAACCTTACGGCATATTGACCAATAGAAAATTGGAAGACTTATTAGAAGGAACAAGAGAACTTGGCGGACAGGATGAAAAAAAAGGACGATTAGACTTTGCACTATGGATAAAAGCTGGTCCCGAACATTTAATGCAATGGCCTTCTCCATGGGGCATGGGTTTCCCCGGCTGGCATATTGAATGTTCGGCCATGAGTGAAAAATATTTAGGAAAACAATTTGATATACATGGTGGCGGAATGGACCTGGCTGCTACGCATCATACCAATGAAATTGCACAATCTCAAGCCTGCTACAAAGTATCACCCGTTAAATACTGGATGCATACCAATATGCTTACGGTAAATGGCGTACGGATGAGTAAGAGTGCAGGCAATGGATTTTTACCGGAAGAATTATTCAGCGGCTCTCATCCATTATTGGAAAAAGCCTATTCGCCTATGAATGTTCGGTTCTTTATGTTGCAAACACATTATCGGAGTACATTGGATTTTAGTAACGAAGCATTGCAGGCAGCAGAAAGGGGATTAAAAAGATTATGGGAAGCTTACGAAAAGCTGCAAGCGATGAGCTATGAGCAGCGGGATGAACCCATCAATGCAGAACTTGATGAAAAAGTAAGAGGTCTGGTTGCGGAGTTTGACGAACATATGAATGATGACTTTAATACTGCAAGAGTATTGGCCAGTATGTTTGAGTTAGTACCTGTTATCAATTCAATAAAAGATAAAACGATTTCTTTGTCGGCAATATCATACGAAACACTGACATTGCTGCAAACAAAATTTAAAAGCTACCTGGAAGATGTGTTTGGATTAAAGCCTTTTAACGAAGCAGATAATACCAGGTTGCAGGGAGTGATGCAGTTACTGATCGATATTCGGAAAGAAGCCAAAACAAAAAAAGATTTTGCTACCTCTGATAAAATAAGAAACCAGCTTGCCGAATTAGGAATTACGTTGAAGGATGAGAAGAGTGGTGACATGAGTTGGAATATCGAATAGCAATTATTTTATTTTACCTGATTGCCTGTTTTTGCAAAAGAACAGGCATTTTTTTGGCAGGTACTTAAACACGATTCACTCCTTTTAAACTACAATTCACTCCACCAAGCCGGTCATTCGTTCTCTTCTGCACATCCCTGTTGTTTTGGTTTTGTTATTCCATTAAACAAAAATTAATCAATTATGAAACCAAATCAATTTTTTAAGAAAGCGGGTCTTTTACTGGCCTTAAGCTTACCTCTCTTTATTACCAGTTGTGATAAAGATGATGATGACACAACTCCTCAGCCAAAAACGATTACGGAAACTGTAGTGGATGGCGCCAATTTTACATTGCTTGAAGCAGCCGTAGTAAAAGCTGGATATGCTGGTTTATTGGGAACAACAGCCAACTTAACTGTATTTGCTCCCAATGATGATGCGTTTCGCCTGTTAGACATTACCGGTGATGGTGTACCCGACCTGGATACAGAAGCAAAAATAAATGCGTTAACCGGTGCCAATTTAGATCTGTTAAGAGCAGTATTGAACTATCATGTACTTACTTCAAGAGTACCAGCCAGTGCAATTACTACAGCTGGAATATCCTCTCCAACGTATGCAACTGCCGGAGCAGGACCTACACTATATGCAAAAATAAATGGTGGCAAAGCTTATATAAATGGAGTTGAGGTAGTGCAGGCTGATGTTGCTGCCAGCAATGGTATCATTCATGTAATTAATAGAGTATTGGTGCCACCTGCTGTTACAATTACAGGAGCTGTTGCTGCTAATCCAAATTTTTCAAGATTATTATATGCAATTAACCGGGTAAAAAATAATGGTGGTGCTGATATTGCAGCTGCATTAAGTGGCGCAGGTCCATTTACCGTTTTTGCGCCAACAAACGCCGCTTTTGCTACCAGCGGTTTTGCTACTGATGCATCATTGGATGCGGTTCCGGTTGCAACTTTACAAAGTATATTACTTCATCATGCAGTAGGTGCAAGAGTGTTTTCTTCAGACCTTTCCGCAGGTACGGTTAATAGCCTGCTTACTGCAACAGATGCTACTAAAACATTGACCATTAATTTGACCGGACCTGCAGTATATGGTGCCGGAAACGGAGCTACGGCTGCAAACTGGCCAAAAATTACCGGTGTTAACCTGGTACAAACCAATGGAGTTGTACATGTTATTGACCGGGTGATCCTTCCATAAAAAATTACCCCTATTATGGAAAACCATTATCAGTCCTGTTCGTTATTTAAACGGGCAGGACTGATTAAATATGGGCAATATGTTATTTAACCACAAATACCGTTACCTCTTTATTGCCATTCTATCTGCATACACTTTTTTAAATACAGTGTTGTGTGATGTGTATTATTATTTCAATATTGAAATTGAATGGTATTATGCGCTGTTAACTATTGTTGGTATTACTTTTTTAACATGGGAAGGCAACAGGCTTATTAAACCTTATTTTAAAAGGAAATTTCTAACACAAAAAAGTAAGATCCGTTTTTTAGCTTTCTTTTTCCTGGCAGGAAATGTAGTAGCTCCTCTTTCAGCCTTACTGGTAGTTTTTTTTGTTGGCAATATTCTTCATGGTTATACCTGGGAGCAAAACAGCAACCCCTTAAAACTAAATATTATTTATGCGAGCCTGATCAATCTTTTCTTTCATCTGCTTAATGCAATATTGTTTTTTTTCCGGGAGTATAAAAGGCATTGGATGGAGGTGGAAGACCTTCGAAAAAAAACGGCACAGGCACAGGTGCAATTGGTAAAAAGCCAGGTGAATCCGCATTTCCTGTTCAATAATCTGAATGTATTATCCGGGATGGTAATAAAAAATAACCCCGAAGCGAATCATTTCATCGAAGAGTTTTCAAAAGTGTACCGTTATATTTTAAGTAACCAGGATAAAGAATTGGTAGAGCTAAGATCAGAGCTGGAATTTATCAGGCCTTATCTTTTTCTTTTACAAAAGAGATTTGATGAAGGCCTTGTTATTTCTATTAACATACCGGAGCATTATAAAACATGGCATGTGGTACCAGCCGCCTTACAAATGGTGATTGAAAATGCAATCAAGCACAACATTGTAAGCAGGAATAAGCCTTTGTATATAGATATACATGCCAATGGCAGTCAAACACTGGTAATAAAAAATAACCTGCAGCCCCGCCAAATGGTGGAGCCGTCTACCAGGATCGGCTTACAAAATATTAAAAAGCGGTATGAGCTTATCAGCGGAAGAGATATCGATATTAAAAAAACAGCCACAGAATTTGAAGTAAGTCTGCCCTTGCTCAATTTAAACTGATACAGATGAAAGTAATAATCGTGGAAGACGAAAAACTGGCGGCCGAAAGGCTTCAAACCATCTTAAAGGAATATGATAAAGATGCAGAAGTAGTTGCCTGTTTGGAAAGCATTGAGGAGACGGTTCAATACTTTAAACTGCATCCGCACCCGGATTTATTGTTGCTGGATATTCATTTATCCGACGGGCCAAGTTTTGAAATTTTTAAGCAGGTTAATTATAATAAGCCGATCATATTTACTACGGCTTACGATCAGTATGCGTTGGAAGCATTTAAACTGTTTAGTATCGATTATATTTTAAAACCGGTTACCCTGGAAGCATTGGCAGCGGCTATCAATAAATTAAAATCATTAGAAGGCACTTTCAATACTGTTGACTTTCGGCAACTGGCTCCTGCACTTACTGCAGAGCAATACAAAAAACGTTTTTTAGGAAAGGTAGGGCAACGACTGTTTTTTTTAGAAACCGGTGTCATAGCTTTTTTCCAGGCAGATAATAAAATCGTTCATTTGGTAGATAAGGAAGGCAACCGATATGTAGTAGATTATACGATGGAGCAACTGGAAGATGTATTGAATCCGCAACATTTCTTTCGCTTTAACCGCAGCTTTATTGTACATATAGATGCCATACAACAGGTGAAACCCTATTATAACAGCCGGCTAAAACTTTCTGTAAAAGGAAATACGCAGCAAGATGAAATGATCATAAGCCGGGATAGGGTGGCGCATTTTCGATCATGGGCAGAGGCATGAAAGTAAATAGCTAAAACAAAAACCTTCAATAGAAATTGCTGCCAATGTAAAATACTGTAATTTGTTCCTCACAAAACAGTAGACGCATGCCAGCCAAAACCTTCAGTTTTATTACTGCATTATTTTTATCCATCTCCCTATTTGCACAAATACCCAAAGCCCCTGAAAAAAAAGAAGGGGAAGGTCAATTTGCACAACTCATCATTCGTGGAGTAACATTAATAAATGGTAACGGTGCGCCGCCGATTGGTCCGGTAGATATTGTGATTGAAAAAAATCGCATCGTACAGGTAGCCAGTGCTGGTAGTCCGGGTATGCCACCCAGTAAGAACAGGCCCAAACTAAAAGAAGGCGGTAAAGAATTGAATTGCGAGGGTATGTATGCACTGCCCGGTTTTATAGATATGCATGGACATATTGGCGGCAGCGGACAAGGTACACCTGCTGAATATGTTTTTAAATTATGGATGGCCCATGGCATCACTACTATCCGTGAGCCATCGGCTGGTAATGGATTAGACTGGACATTGGATGAAAAAAGATTAAGTGCGGAAAATAAAATTACTGCTCCCCGCATATTGGCTTATACGGCTTTTGGTTCAGGCGCAAAACAACCACTCACTACACCTGAACTCGCTATTGAATGGGTAAGAGAAAATGCAAAGAAAGGAGCAGACGGGATAAAATTTTTTGGTGCAGCACCGGAGATCATGGATGCAGCATTACGGGAAAATAAAAAACTCGGCCTTCGTTCCTGCTGTCATCATGCACAAATGTCGGTAGCAAGATGGAATGTGGTGAACAGTGCTAAGGCAGGTCTCACTTCTATGGAACATTGGTATGGTTTACCGGAAGCATTATTTGCTGACAGAACTGTACAGAACTATCCGGCTGATTATAATTATGCAAATGAATCACATCGGTTTGAAGAAGCCGGAAAACTATGGAAGCAAGCTGCCGCACCATATAGTGAACATTGGAATAAAGTGATGAATGAATTATTAGCCCTTGATTTTACTCTTGATCCTACTTTTAATATTTATGATGCCAACCGAGACCTGCACCGTGCAAGAAGAGCCGAGTGGCATGAGCATTACACATTACCATCACTCTGGAAATTTTTTGAGCCTAGCCCTGAGTCGCATGGTTCATATTGGTTCAATTGGGGAACCGAACAGGAAATTGCGTGGAAAGAAAATTACCGGTTGTGGATGACATTTGTAAATGAATATAAGAACCGGGGCGGCAGAGTAACTGCGGGTTCAGACAATGGATTTATTTATCAAACCTATGGTTTTGGCTATGTGCGGGAATTGGAATTATTGCGGGAAGCGGGGTTTCATCCATTAGAAGTAATTCGCAGCGCCACACTCAATGGTGCACAGGCATTGGGTATGGATAAAGAAATTGGAACGGTGGAAGCAGGCAAACTGGCAGACATTGTAATTGTGGATGCCAATCCATTAGAAAATTTTCAATATCTATATGGAACCGGCGCCATTTTTATGAATGATAAGAATGAAGTAGTAAGAAAAGGTGGTGTGCAATACACCATTAAAGATGGAATTATTTATGATGCAAAGAAACTACTGGATGATGTAAAGAAAATGGTAGATGCTGAGAAAGCAAAAACAGGTTGGAAGCTTGTTCAGCCGGGTGTTAAGTGAGTCTTGAGTTGGGTTTAAACTTCAAACTAATAATTCCCTTTGAGGGTTAGGTATAATCTATGGAATACATTCTTCACTTGTCAAAAGATAAGAAATTTAAAAAACTTGTTGAGAACGGAACGACTCACAAATTAATAAAGAGAAAAAACATCTGCACTTATCTCTGCGCTTCCATCATGAGCCAGCAGCTATCTACCAAAGTGGCCGATGTTATTTATAAACGATTTCTTAGTTTATACGGTGACAAAGAGCCCACTGCACAACAAATTCTCGACACCCCTTTTGAAAAGTTGCGGGGTATTGGTTTATCTAACAACAAAGTGAGCTACGTAAAAAATGTGGCCGAGTTTGAAACAGCGTTTGGCATGGATGCAAAGAAGCTGGGCAAAATGACAAACGAAGAAGTAATTGAATATTTAATAGTAATTAAAGGTGTAGGAAGATGGACCATTGAAATGCTGTTGATGTTTGCACTGGGAAGAGAAGATGTATTTGCCGTAGATGATCTCGGCATTCAAAACGCTATGGTCAAATTATACAAGCTGGACAATACTGATAAAAAGAAACTAAAAGAGGATATGCTGCGCCTCTCAAAAAAATGGAGTCCTTACCGTACGTATGCCTGTGTACATTTATGGCGTTGGAAAGACAATGCGCCGATCGTAAAAGAAAAGAGACCCAAGGAGAAAATCAAATAATATCGTAGAGATCTTATGACGGTTAGAAAGTTTCCGCCAGGAGTTATTTACTTCTTTCGCCCAACAAATCGGATGACTGAACCTGTTCCGTTATGAAAAACTCCTTCATTTAATTCAATTTCTTTTTCCGCCAGTTCTATAATTTCATAACCCGGAAAGTCCAGCTGTAATTCTTCTATTGAAAATAAACTTTCAATGTCTTTGGGTCCGCCAACTTTTTCATTAGCCGTTACGTATTCAATATGTTTTTTGCTGAAAGCTTCAAAAATAATTAGTCCATTTTTTTTCAAATAGCTATCAAATATTTTGTGGTATTGCGACTTAATAGTTGCAGGAAAGTGAGCATAAATTAAGGCGATCGCATCAAATTGCCCGGGTGTAAAATTCAATGTTTGCAATTCGCCAACCTGGTAGTCAATGGTTACTTTATTTTTTTCAGCAAGTTTGATGGCTTTGTTTTTTCCTTCATTGCTTATGTCAAACGCAGAAACAGTCCAGCCAAGTGTAGCTGCAAAAACAGCATTCCGTCCTTCTCCTTCTGCCGGGAAAAGGATGGTGCCGGGAGGTAATTTCTCTAATTGCTCCTTTAGATAATTGTTCGGTTGTTCGCCATAAGCAAACTCGTCTCTACTGTACCTTTCATTCCATCTTTCAGTCCAGGGGTCTGTCATTTTTATTGTGTGTTGTAGTGGTTGTAAGGATATACAGGGTTCATTAATTACTAAACGCCGAATTGTCTTAAATGATGATCTATATGGTTATAGTTCAGTTTTCCCCAGTCGTCTTTTTTAAATTTACCGGCAATTTTATTTACGGGGACCAAGGAATCGCTGTTAACAAAATCCTCTATCACTCTCTTTAGATTTTTTCGTTCTTCTTCAAAATCTGCGGGGTTGATGTTGTTGGCAACCATATTGGTTTCTTCAAATGTTTCCGCTTTTTCTTTTGGTGGCTTTGCATTCAAAAGAATCAATTTAAAAAGCCATTTTGGTATAGGGGGCACTTTAACAGGGGTAGGATCAAGCTTGCCTGTTGCAATTTCAAAAGACATGCTTATATGACGCAAATTCTGATTCACATTCATCTTTCCCCAATTTGCTTTTGCCGTTGGTGTAAGCTTATCAATTCGGGATAGTATTTCTTCTTTGACTTTTGAGTGGAAGAGATTTTTCATCTTATATAATTATGCGATGTTGGGGCTTGCTGCTGTGGGTGATTGTTGCTGTGTCCACCAAGGCAAACTTCAATTAAAGAAACGAATTTTTATTTTAAACATAAAACCGGCCGATTAGCTAACAGTAAAACCCAGAGCAGGAAACCAATGCTGTAGGCAGTTGATTTAAATCTGCTGTCGATGATTATCCGATAGACAGGGTTCTGCGTAATCAATAATTCCTTTGTCCTCGAGGTTTGTTAACTTCTGTTTTATGAAATGATAATTATTGTTTGCAAGAACTTCCATGGAAAAATATCTATCATTGACTCGTTCCGATAAACAACCTAACTCTTTAAAAATGTCTCTTATATAGTTGATGTCGGTAGTATTGTCTATAATCACTACGGTAACAATCGAGTTTCCTGAATTTTCAACGGTCTTTTTATAAGTTAATCTTTCCTCATCGTTGTCATACTCTGCAAATATTATATCGTCGGATGCCACAAGCGGTCCATAGAATGGAATACTGTCAAGTTTGTATAGACCTTTTTCAGCATCTACAATTTCTGCCCACATAGTTTCAACTGTCCACTCCTCTAAAACAGGGCTATGGTAACGGAAAAGTATTTTAACATGATTGTCGTCAGTTTGTCCCATTAGAAAGTAGAATTATTAAAGTGCATACAATACCAGCTTCAGTGGGGTTAGTTTATTCTCAATGCCTTTTACCGTTTCTTTATTTGCATTGAACTGATCCAAATGACTGTTGGCAATTACATACAGCCGGTTGCCAAATTTGGCGGCCGTGGTGGGATCAGCAAAGGCAGGATTGCCTTTGTCCATTACGGTTTCTGATATGATACGATGTTTTTTTTCATCCAAGGTATACTTAATAATAGCATTGCCATGATTTCCTTCTTTTGCAATATTGTAAACCCCATATAAGTTATTACCATTTACTACAAGTCCATCAAGGCCAAAAACTATAGTCCTGTCCAGGTATCCTGTTAGTGAATTTATTTCTTTTGATGGAATAGTTACCCGGACAAGACCTTTTCCATACGTAGCTACTACCAGGTTATTATCATCTAAAAACTCGATACCATTCGGCCATTTGAGTGCTGATGTATCATTGATAAGGACTGCCAGGTTTTTGATTGCCGGATCATATGTATAGATCGAACTGTGATAGGTATCTGTAATTAATAATACACCTGCTTGATCGATCACCAGGTCATTAAAGAGCCGGGGTATCGTATCCGTTATTTTAAAATGATGTGTGGTTTTCCCGGTAGCGAGGTCAAAGGCATGTATTTGTGAAGTGAATTGTTTCCCCTTCCGGATATTGGATAATGCCCAAAGAAAACCTCTTTGTGTGTCTATTTTCATTCCCAGTCCTTCCAAAAAATCATCCTGGCCTTCATTAATAAAATTGGCTGTGCTGCCATCGGCATTTATCAGAATGATCTTTTTCTGTGCAAAGCTGCTGACATAGATGGTTCCGTTACCGGGATGAATAGCTATTCCTTCCGGTATAAGGTTCAACTGCTTTTCAAAAGTTAGAACCTGTTGGGAATAGGCAAGTTTATACGAAAGGACACAAATAAGCAGGAGAAAACATTTCATATAAAAAGCTTTGCGTAATAAAGATGCCAACGAAAAGATTGAGTAATGATTGATTTATTTTACCGGAATATAAATATCAAAAGTTGCTCCCTCGCCTGGCTCTCCTTTAGCGGTTATAAAGCCGTTATGATTTTCTACAATTTTCTTTACTATCGCAAGCCCAATGCCTGTTCCGGTATATTCCGTTCGTCCATGTAAACGCTGAAATACTTCAAATATTTTTTTACTGTACTGCGGTTCAAAACCAATACCATTATCTGAAATACTGATATGGCAATAATTGGTTTCTTTAGCAAGGTACTTATTGAAGGATTGGCCTGAAACGATCTCAGTTTTAATTTTTATAAGGGGAGGTGTGCCGGCTTTCGAAAATTTAAGCGAATTACTTACCAGGTTGTATAACAACTGCCTGAACTGGAATGGAATAATATTTACCTCACCCACTTCTTCACTTTCAATGCGGGCATTCTTTTGTTCCAGCTCTTCTTTCAGATCTTCATTAACCTCATTAATAATTAACGAAAGATCTGTTTTTTCAAATTTCCTTTCGTTGGTGTTGGTTCTGGAGTAGGTGAGCAGGTCATTAATTAATGTTTGCATTCGCTGGGCGGCATTTTGCATCTTCCGGAATTTATCTTTTCCATTTTCCGATAAATTCTGTGATTCTTTTTCAACTATCAGTGTAGCAAAAGTTTGGATCTTCCTCAGCGGTTCCTGTAAATCATGACTGGAGATATAGGCAAAAGACTGAAGTTCCTTATTCATATTCTCTAAGTCAATATTTTTTTGCTCCAACTCTTTCGTTCGCTTTGCTACCTGCTTTTCGAGTTCCTGTGTAAAAGCTTTCTCGGTATGAATATCTGTAAATGCCCCTACCCATTTTATTATTTTATTGTCCTTATCGAAAACAGGTTCTCCAATAATAGCATGCCACCTGTAATTGCCATCTTTACTCCGCACCCGTACATCAGACCTGTAAATCTCCCCGGTTGCAAGGCTATGGCTCCATGTGTTTGCATTTTCTTCAAAATCGTCCGGGTGTATCATTGATCTCCATTCGGCTTCTCCTGCAGGTCGTATGCCCGTATATTCCAACCATTTTCCGGAGGCAAACAAAGCGTTCCCGTTCTCATCGGTTTCCCAGATTAACTGGGGAATACTCTCTGTTAAGGAACGGAATCGCTTTTCACTTTCTTCAATCTTTTTTCTGGCCTCTACTTTTTCTGTAACATCAATGGCCGTAATTTTTATTCCGGAAATACTGTTATCGGATTCACGCAATGGCGCATACTCAAAATCCACATAAAATGCATGAGGCCCATCATCTCCATTGACCAACAGCAGTGCTTCCGATTCAGCATGAACCTTGCCGGTTGTATAAACTTCATCTAACAGCGCAGCATATTTTTGTTGTTTCAGTTCCGGGAATACCTCAAAAAGTTTATAACCCTGAACATCGCTTTCTTTTTTTCTCCATATATTTTTTAGCAACGTCACATTGGCCATCTCGATCACCATATCCTTACCCCGTAGAATAGCTTTGGGTACTGGAGATTGCATAACGAGGTTACGGAACCGCTTTTCACTTTCTTCCAGTTCCTGCTGGTGTTTTTTTATTTGTGTAATATCCCTGATGGTGCCAATTAATTTGTCCGGCTGGTTATCAGCATCATAAAAAACATTTCCCTTGCCTTCCATCCAATGTATAGAATTATCAAGCCATATTACTCTCGCTTCGTAATGAAGATGCCCGGTTGAAAAAGCTTCTTTAAATGCTTGCTCCCTGACAGGCATGTCATCCGGGTGCAAATGCCGAAGTAATTGTTCATGCGTTAATTTTATATCCTCTTTATAACCGCCTAAAATTTCGAGATATCTCCTGGAATATTTGGGCTCCCTTGTTTTTGCATTCAATTCCCAGGTGCCAAGTTCACTGGCTTCAACTATAATATTAAGTCGCTGTTCATTTTGTTCCGTTTTCTTCCTGGCCTCAACTTTTTCACTTACATCTGTAACAGTTACAATTATTCCTGAGATATCTCCATCTATTTCTTTCAAAGGGTGATATAAAAAATCGAAGTAAGAAATTTCCTGTTTCCCGTATTTGTTGATTGGAACAGCTACTTCATTTCCATGATAAGGAATACCGGTTTTAAAAACATTATCCAATAAGGAACCTACTACTTCTTTTACTTCCGGTAAAGATTCGAACAGGGGTTTGCCAACAAAAGTTGTTTCTTCCCGGCCCACCAGTTCCAGGTATGCTTCATTGGCCATTTCCACCATGTAATCAGCTCCTCGTAAGATTGTTATTCCTACTGGAGCTTGTTTTACCGTATTGCGGAAACGTTTATCCGCTTCCTCAATTTTTTGTCTGGCTATTACCTGTTGTGTATTATCCAGCACCCAAACAGCTATTTTTTTTACTTCTCCCTCTTTGTTTTTCAAGGGAGCATATACAAACGTTACATATATTATTTCTTCCCTGCCATGCCGGATCAGCATCATTTCTACTTCATTGGCATAAAAAGGGACACCTGTATCAACTACATTTTTAAGTGCTGCTTCATAATATGGTTTTGCCTCAGCGAAAGTATCCCAATAGTATTTTCCGGCAATTTCATCCCTCCGCTTTCCGGCAACTTCAATAAAACTTTCATTCACTATTTCGGTTACCAGTGTAGCAGCATCCAATAAACAAATACCTATTGGAGATTGTAGCACCATGCTTTGCAGATCCTGCTCACTTTCTTCTATTCTTTTCTTTGCTAAATACAAATCAGTAAGATCTGCCCCGGTATTCATTACCGCATATATATTGCCGCTGAGATCATATAGAGGAATAAAACTGTAATCAAAATAATAAGTACCCAATTTGCCATCAACGATCAGGTCAAGCGCAGTATTGGTATTGTGAAAGGCTTGCCCTGTTACAAAAACATTTTTGATTTGTTCAAAAATTAGTTGATTGCTCAGTTCAGGAAGAATTTCTTGGAAGGATTTTCCGATCACATCATTCCCTTTCCCCCAAATATTAATAATGGATTGGTTGGCAAGTTCTATACGCATTTCTTCTCCCACATATACCCCAATAGCGAAAGGAGCATTTTCTACAACTGCTCTTACTTTATGTTCGCTTTCTTCTATTTTGGAACGGGATATAACTTGCTCGGTTACTTCTATTGCTATGGCTACAACACCAGAAATTGTTCCATCAGCTTCTTTCAATGCTTCGTAAACAAAATTAACATAGATAAGTTCCAGCTTTCCATTGCGGGGCAAATTAACCGGACGTTCATTGGCAATAAATTTTTTCCCCGTTTCATACACTTCATCCAGCATAGACTCAAGGCCTTGTCCTTTTGCCTCCGGCAAACCTTCAAAGATGGGTTTGTTGATGACTTCTTCTTTTCGTTTACCCCATATTTCAAGCATCTTGTCATTGGCAATTTCTACCACATGATCCTTACCCCTGAAAATACACATGGCAGTAGGAGCCTGTATGATATTGTTTAAATAACGACTATTGCTTTCTTCTAATTTTTTTAATGTGGTTACGTTTTCTGTTGTTTCATTACAGATGACTAATACCCCTGTGATTTTTTCGGATTCATCATATACAGGGCTATAGCTGAATGTCCAGTATACATCTTCAATTTTGCCATTGCGAAATATAGGAATAAGCTGGTTCTCACTCCATGTTGAACCATCACCTGCCATTACCTGCTCTATCATCGGATGAATGATCGGCCAGATCTCTGGCCAGGCGTCTTCCGCTTTTTGTCCTAAAATGTTGGGGTGTTTTCCATTTTCTCCCAAGCTTGGTCGATAGGCATCATTATAAAAACAAGTAAGTTCTTTTCCCCACCATAAGAACATAGGGAACTTAGAATTTAAAAGAAGGCTGAGTGTAGTACGTAAACTTTGCGGCCATCCTTCAACATCACCTAAGGGTGTTTTACTCCAGTCTTTAGCCCTTGTCAGTTCACCCATTTCTCCTCCACCTGCCAGGAAATAATGGCCCTTATTTGTACCACCCATTCAAAAATATATTAAGGTTGAAGAATAAAATTATCTCTAGCAGGTTGTTTAAAATTGTTTTGGGTAGTAATAGTAAGTGCATCAAGTATTACTTTTCTTAGTTTGGAAAAATCGCCGGGTTTGCGGATGTAATAAATAGCCCCTCTTTTGTAAAGCAGATCAACAACATCCAAATCAAGGGAAGTGGAAAAGATAATTACAGGGAGATGTTTTAATTTATCGATCGATTTTATGTCCGACAGGCATTCGAAACCACTTTTTCGTGGCATATTAAGGTCCAGGAAAAGAATATCAGGTAAGTTGATGGAGGATGTATCAGATAAAAATTTCATTAACTGTACTCCATCGCTGACTGTCATAATGGTTACAGAAAAAGGCAAGTCATCCATTGCTTCTTTAAAAAAAGTGCAATCATCCTCATCGTCGTCTGCCAACAAAATCTTGTATTTCAGTGTATTCATTTTGTATACGCTGATAAAGTTATTAAATATCGGGAATTAAATGTAAGAGGTGTTTGGATAAGGCGTTTTTTGGTCTAAAGAAGTAGTTGTTTTCCAACTGCCGTTGAGGTTTCGCCGAAAGGTTGTTCATAACCAAATCATGGGACTGGCCAGGTAGCTATTACATTGAGGTTGCACTCTCTACCGGGAGTAAAAAATCTAAATACTCACTTTCTCCATCCTGCTCAGCCAGCTTTCATCGATCGTTGCTCCCAGTCCTGCAACTTCCGGCACTTCTACAACACCATTCGCTTTATATTGTATGCCCCCTGTTACGGGATCTTCTCTGAACATGAGTGCAGTATCAAAATCAAAATGTTCTATTAACGGACTACACAAAGAAAAATGGGCAAACGCTGTCATAGCCAACCGGGATTCGATCATTGCCCCCACCTGCAAATGGATATTGGCAGCTTCGGCCAGCTTCACCATTTTTAATCCTTTAAAAATACCACCCGATTTCCCGAGTTTGATATTGAAATAATCGCAAGCACCTAATTCGATCAATCGCTGAGCATCATGGTCGTCACCGCAGCATTCATCTGCCATAATGGGAATAGGACTATTCTTTTTTACTTTTTTTAGTTTCATGAATTTCCAGCGGGCAATCGGTTCTTCGCAATGCTGTATATCAAACTCATGCAAGGCATTTAATGTTTCGATCGCTTCTTTTACTTTCCATCCCTGGTTTGCATCAATACGTAATGGTATTTCATTGCCCACTGCTTTGCGGATGGCCCTGATCCTTTCTACATCTTTCTTTCCATTTTTACCCAACTTTATTTTTATAGCAGGGTAACCCTGGCTTTTTATTTTCATAGCATCGGCTGCCATCTTTTCTGGTTCGCCAATGCTTACGGTGTAATCGGTAATGATTGTTTTGGTATTGTCGCCCCCTAAAAATTTGTAGAGTGGTACACCGGCATGTTGCGAAGCAATATCATACAGGGCAATGTCAAAAGCACTTTTAATACTGGTATTGGCATAAATGATGGAGTCCATTAATGCAATACAGCTTTCAATATCCAATGCATTTTTTCCTTTTAATGCTTTGGCAAAATATTGCCCGGTAATAAAACAACTGGCCTGACTTTCACCATTGATCGGCATATAAGGGCTGCATTCGCCAAATCCAATAATACCTTCGCTGGTAATTATTTTAACGACTACATTTTCAGCGGCTTCATCTGTTCCTAACGAAGTAATGAACGGTTCAATAAGCGGAATAGATAGTTTGTATAACTCAACCGCCTGTATTGTAAGTTTCTGGCTCATATTTTTCTAATAAAAGGCCTAAAGATAATGGCTTCCCTTTATGTTATTCTGGCCTTGTTTTTGACAATTTGCTGAAGCTATACCAAAAGAAAGAAAAAATCGTTTATATACAGAATCCATTTTTATGAAGAATTTTCTTTTCGCTTGCTTGTCCGTTTTTTTATTTGCCTCCTGTAATAAAGAAGTAGAAGAGTTGCCACCTGCAACACAAACGGGTGCTAACACTTTTGGAGCCAGTGTAGACGGAACTTTTTGGGTGCCAAAAGCCTTTGGACCTATCAATGCTAATACCATACTCGAAGTAAGAATACTGGGCGGACAGGATTATTATATACATGCCCGCAATTTTGCTTCTTCTCCAACAGAAACTGAATTTGAATTTTTTCTGAAAGGTGTAACAGCTCCGGGTACTTATCTTTTAAATACTAATGTGTCATACCCATCTTCCGCAGCCAGTTATGGTTATTATATAAAAAGAAGATTGACGCCGCTCAATCAATGGATTACTTCAACTACTCACACCGGTTCTGTTACAATAACTAAAGTTGATCTGGTGACAAGAATTATTGCCGGAACTTTTCAATTTACAGCAGCTGATATTGCAGACCCTGCCAATCAAATTACAGTAAGCGAAGGCCGCTTTGATTTGAAAATACCATAAGCCGGCTAATTAAAAAAAATGCGAAGGCCCAGGTTTAACATACCAACGAAGGGAGCATTCTCATTTACAAAAATATAGTTACTTGGATAGTCGGTGGTAGGCACCCACACTCTTCCTTCTGTATAAAAAAAGAAATCGCCACCAATGGGCATTTCCCAACCCACTGCAAGGTCAAGTGTTAATCTTTTAAAATTTGCTTTTCCGCTATATACAGGCGCTGTGTATAAGGAGGTATCTATTGAAACGGAATGTGTGTTTTCAATCCGGCCTATTATTATACCAAGTCCAGCATTGGCATAAACATTCCAATTTTTTTCTGCATCAGCACTACCTCTTAAATATTTTCTATAACCGATGGAAAAATGTTTCAACCGCATCTTTCCGCTGTTCACATAATTTATTTGCTGCGGAAGTGTAAGGGGTGATTTTGCAGTAGCCGTTACATCATTTTTAAACTTGCCATTGGAGTAGTAATTGAAGTTGGTATATATAGCCTCTTTGCCAGTCAGGTGTATAACCGCATTGATGGTTTGTCCTACTGAAGTGTACCGTTGTTCCTTTTTAAAATTTCGTTGCAGGCTTATATCTGTTGCTATACTTAGTTGGGGAAACTGCGTAAAAGCTTTGCCAGCTAATACAATGAGTACGACTGATATGGTGAAATGTTTATTCAATAGACAACTGTTCTGCAATGTTAAGCAAATAATTTATGGGTAAAATAAGAAAGCCACCCTGTTTATACAGGATGGCTTTTTTCATGAGATAAAGTTTTTATTTCGCCAATTTCAACTCTTTAATAATATTAGCACCACCGCCTAATTTGTCAATACACCATAATACATAGCGTATATCAACACAAATGGTGCGGTTAAGGTCTTTATCAAAAGCCAATTTGTGACTCAGCGCTTCGTAGTTGCCATCGAAAGCTAATCCAATCAATTCACCTTTACCATTTATAACCGGTGAGCCGGAATTACCCCCTGTAATATCATTGGTTGTAATAAAGCCAATTACCAGGTCCTTTCTTGTAGGATCCATATACTGGCCGAAATCTTTTTTCTTCAATAATTCAATTTGTTTTGCCGGTAAATCAAATTCATAATCGCCAGCCTTGTATTTTTCCAGTAATCCTTTAGAAGTAGTTACATAATCATAAAACACCGCATCCCTGGGACGGTATGATTTTACTGCACCATAGCTTACCCGCATCGTAAACGTTGCATCAGGGTACATCATCTTTGCTTTAGCCGGATCCATTTCCATAATACCTTTCAAGTACAATCTTCCAAATTCTGCATTCTTCGCATTGAACTGCTGAAAATAAGGGGCATACTTACTATTGTAGCTGGTAAAAAATGTGCTGGCATGTGCAAAGGCGGGATCGCTTTGTAATGTTAGTGCATCGGGGTTAGCTACAAAAGCTTTCCATTTGGCATCATCAAAAATCATTGTTTTACTGAACATGTTAGCTGCATATTTTTTATAGGTAGCATCATCATCCAACGGACCGTATGTATTTTTTAATGTGCCATAAAAGCCAACCGGGTGCTGGTCTTTATTTACATCATCATAAAACATTTTTGTAACTGCGGCCACAATGTTTTGATCAGAAATTTTATTTTCTCCTTCTAAAAAAGCCATCCGCTGTTTATCAGCAGCATCAACTGCTTTTCTTACATCAGCCTGTGTGCTTCCTGTTTTTACTATGGCAGCTTCCACTTGTAATAATGAAGCAGCAAATGAAATTAACGGGGAACCTGCAATGCCTTCATTCATATACTGGCGCAATTTTGCATAGGGTTTCCAGGCATCGTATGCTTTGCCCCAGTCTGCAAAAAGATTTTTGTATTCAGGTTTATTAGCAGCCCATGCATTGAATTTTACTTCCGCTGTTTTCTTTTGCCCCAATACATCATACTTTAATAACTGTTTGGTTTCACCATCAAAGAATTTCCAGTAGTTGGCAATGCCTGCATAAGAAGATGATAGCTGTAATTTTACCGCAGGATCTTTTTTCATTTCTTCAAACATGTATTTCAATCGGGCATCACGCAATTTTACCAATGTTGGATTGTTGACATCAGTAGCTAATGCAATACCGTAAGAACTTTCATAACGATTGGTGCCACCGGGATAGCCCCAAATCATTGCAAAGTCGCCATCTTTTAGGGGCTTTAAAGAAACAGGCAAGTACCATTTTGGTTTCATGGGCGTATTGGATGCGGCATATTTTGCTGGTTTACCATTGGCATCAGCATACACACGGAACACAGAAAAATCTCCGGTGTGGCGTGGCCATTCCCAATTGTCAGTATCGCCGCCAAATTTTCCTACACTTTCAGGAGGTGTTCCCACTAAACGAACATCAGTATAACGCTGGTACACAAAAGCAAGGAACTGGTTCCCTTTAAACAAAGGGCTCACCCTGGTTTCAATATTTTGAGTAGCGTCACTCATCCTCTTATTAATGCCTGCCAAAACACTTGCTTGTTTTTGCAACCGCTCTGCACCGCTCAGACCTTGTAATGAATCAAGTACTTCTTTCGTTACATCATCAATACGTAACAGAAATTGTACTGAAAGTGTGGTTGGTATTTCTTCTCCTTTGTTTTTTGCATAAAACCCATTTTGCAGATAGTTTTGTTCTACTGTACTCGCATTGGCAATGGCATCATAGCCGCAGTGGTGATTGGTAAAAATCAAACCTTCAGCACTTACAATTTCTCCGGTGCATCCACCGCCAAAAATGATGATGGCGTCTTTCAATGAAGCTTTATTAATATTATACAACTGGTCTTTGCTGAGCTTTAATCCTTTTTTCACCATATCATTATACACTTGTTGTCCGAGCAGTAAAGGAAGCCACATACCTTCATCAGCAAATGACTTAAAGAATAAGCCTACCGAGAAAACAATCATTATAAAAAACTTCTTCATACAAAAAAATTTAGGGAACAAACCTACTGTAAAAAATAAGGGCAACCAAAATGAATACATTGGATGGTTTTAGTAAATTGTTGCCTCAATCAGCTGTATGAATCGTACCAGAACTATCCTGTACCTGTTGGTTATTGCTCTTGTAATCAACTCGTGTAGTAAAAATGGAGGAACAACTACTCCACCACCACCGCCACCACCACCTCCCCCCGTGCCCGGTTGTGCCACTAATAGTGTTCCGATAAATGGCAGCTTTACTACGAATACTTCCGTAACACTTTCCTGGAGTACTGTAAGTGGTGCAACAGGTTATGATGTGTATTTGGGTGCCACAAGTACTCCCACTACTGTTGTTGCAGCTAATCATAGCGGAACAACATTGAACTATACCATTCCTGCGACAGCAAACGCCACATACTATTGGTATGTGCAACCAAAAAATGCAGCAGGCAACGCTACGGGTTGTGCAACCACCGTTACCTCTTTTACCTATATAGTTATACAGACACCTGTACCTTTTGGATATTATGTAGTAGGCTATTTTCCGTCATATCGCAATCCTGCTGATGTACCGGATGTAAAATTCAGAATGACGAATGTTATTGTATATGCTTTCTTTGGTGTTAATACTGCCGGAACATTGACTGTAAACAGCCCGGTTACCTTAGACGCCGTGATAACAAAAGCAAGAGCCAATAATGCAAAAGTGTTTGTAGGTATTAATGATGGAAGTGGGGACGGTAAAACAAATTTTAAAGCAATGGCAGCAACAGCAGCGGGCAGAAATAATTTTATAAAAGATGTAATGGCCAAAGTGCGGCAATATAATTTTGATGGGGTGGATATGGACTGGGAATTTCCTACTACTACAGATGGAACTGATTTGACATTTACTTTATTGATGAAAGAATTATCAGACTCTCTCCATCGGGATGCAAAATATTATTTGTCATCTGCAGTTACTGCCGGAAAATATGCCGGTGGTATTAGAGACGCCATCCGCAATGAAATTTTTCCTTATGTAGATTTTTTTAATATCATGGCTTATGATGATTTTAATACAACAGTCCCTTACAAACATCATAGTGATTATGCATTAGCTACCACCTGTTTAAATTATTGGTTAACAACAAGAGGAATGCCTGCCTCCAAAGCGGTTCTTGGTTTGCCTGCTTATGGAAGACCATCAGGTATTACCCAAAGTGGAACTATACTTACCTATAAAGCAATTTTAGGTCAAGGCGGAAATCCGCAATATGATTCTGCCGTGGTATCAGCAGGAGCTTTTTCTAACTACACCATTTATTATAACGGACAATATACCATTAAGCGAAAAGCAAAACTTGCAAAAGATATTGCCAATGGTGTTATGCTTTGGGAAAAATGGCAGGATGCAACAGATGCAAACTCATTATTAAAAGCTGCTTGTGATACAGTGGGGAGAACCTATTGATAAGTTTGATGTTCAAAAATTATTAATTTAAATAAAGTCCCCCCCCCATTTGTATTGGGAGGACTTTATTATTTTATCTGGCTTCTTTTACAGACACCTCTTCAATTGTTCTGGTGCTAATACCAAACTGGCGGCATTCACTATAGTTTTTTCCTTTTATCTCAAAGCGGATATCTTTAATACCATCTTTTGCGAAGAGAAATTTTTGTTCAAACTTTTGCTTTCTTAATAAATCTTCAAAAAGAACATTGTTGTTTTCATCGCTTATTTTAAACCGGAGCTTTTCTTTTGTTGTGTTTTCTACCAGAACAACAAAAACCAGATGGTCCAGCTCCATGCCAATATAACGAACAGTTACATTTTCCGGGTTGTTTGGTACAGGCTGTGCATTTGTTGCAAACCGGCCTATTGAAAGGATTAATACCAATAAAAAGAAAAAATTTCGGATAAGGTTTAATGGAAACGACTTCATATAATGAGTGTTTGGTTACAATACTAAGTCGGCGGCAATCATATTTTGATGCTGCAAATGTCCATTGTATACATTACCTGCAAGTGAAGACAATATTAATAACTGATTAAGAAAGCAAATATGTTGACTATGTGGAAACTTTACGTGTAGAAGCAGATCCTCTTTTCAAAACAATAGTTCATATTACCTGTGCAGGATGTTTATAATAAATTGTGGTTGATTATAGCTGTCTATACAACTGGCTGGTTCAACACTTTCCATAACATATCTTTCAATTCTGTCAATCCTTTATTAGTAAGCGATGAGATGAAAAGATGGGGAATATTCTCGGGCAACTCACTTTCAATGGCCGCTTTTAGTTCGTCATCCAGCATATCGCTTTTACTGATCGCAATAATAAATTGCTTATTCAATAGTTCAGGATTGAACTTTTCCAGCTCATTCAGTAATATGTCGAATTCTTTTTTATGATCATCACTATCTGCAGGAATTAAGAAAAGTAAAACCGAATTACGTTCGATATGACGGAGAAAACGATGACCTAAACCTTTACCTTCTGCGGCACCTTCTATGATACCCGGGAGATCGGCAATGCAAAAACTTTTCCCTTCCCTGTATTCTACAATACCAAGATTAGGAGTAATTGTAGTAAAAGCATAATCAGCAATCTTTGGTTTGGCTGCGGTAATAACAGACAGTAATGTAGACTTGCCTGCATTCGGAAATCCAACTAACCCAACATCAGCCAATACTTTTAACTCTAAAACCTTCCAGCCTTCTAGCCCGGCTTCACCAGGTTGCGAATGTTCGGGAGCCTGGTTAGTAGATGTTGCAAAATTTGCATTGCCAAGGCCGCCTCTTCCACCGGGTATCCACACTACTTCTTGCCCATCTTCTAATATTTCTACTTCCTGTTTACCCGTTTCTTCATCTCTTGCAATGGTGCCAAGCGGCACATCTATAATTACATCTTTGCCCGAACGGCCGCTACTGTTATTGCTGCTACCGCCTTCACCGTCTTCTGCTAATACATTTTTATAGTACCGGAGATGGAGCAGTGTCCATAGATTACTATTACCTCTTAAAATGATATGTGCACCTCTACCGCCATCACCACCATCGGGGCCACCCATGGCAGTAAATTTATTGCGCACAAAATGCTTGCTGCCTGCACCACCATGCCCACTACGACAAAAAATTCTTATCTGGTCAACAAAGTTACTTTTCTCCAAAACTGTAAATTATAAAATGATAATCCGCATGTTCAACAGGCGGAAAATGCAAATATACCTAATCGAAAGCCGACTGCCATTTTAAGCACCTGCACAAAAAAACCCGCTTTACTTTCGCAAAACGGGTCTTTGTTGTGACGGGACATTGTTTATTGTACAACAATCTTTGTGTTAAACACTATTTTACTTTGTGCATCTGCAATCTTTACCAAATAAACTCCTTTTGAAGCAGATGAGGAAAGATTGATTCGTTGAGCCTGGTTATCGCCATTGATACTAATGTTTTGCTGCAATACCTGGCGGCCTGTTACGTCGGTTACCTGCACAGAATAATTACCGGCTTCCAGTTTGTTGAAGCGAAGGGTAAAATTATTATCGGTAACCGGGTTGGGGAAGATGCTTATTTTGCTATCGCTTGCCGCAACATTATCAACCGTTGGTTTTATTACTTCAGTAACAGGAGATGGATTTACACTCCTGGTTGCTAATAAATTACTATTGGCTAAATCCGAACTTTGCCAAACTGTACCTGCGATTTTGTAAGGAACAGCTTCTAATGTTTTGTGGTCAAATGCAAAATATGAAGCCGATTGAGTGGCAGAACCAATGATGATCTTGTTTTCATCGTTAACCACTGCACCGTTGGTAGTAAAATTAGCCGGTAGTCCTTTTATAGTACCAAGGTGAGTTGCAATTTTAGTTTCAATATTTACCTGGAAAACATTGTTGCGGGCAGATAAAACAAACAGGTTGCCATTGTCATCCGCAATCATATCACCACCAAAGCTGCTGCAAGAACTATGAATAGAAGCTGAGTTAGCAGGGTTATCAACTAAAGAACCTAAATCGGTTATGTCCATTTTCTTTCCAGTGCTGAAACGAATTAATTGTCTTCCATCATTCGTCATTGCATAACCGTTTCCATCGGATGCAATGACCATGCGGGTTACAATATTTCCCTGGTCGGGAGATTTTTGTGGCTTACCGGTGAAGGAACGATCTGTTACATAAAACACTTTCATGGTTTTTAAATCCAGGTAGCGTAATTGATCGATCAGCATGGGAGTATAATAAAGACGGTTATTCTTTTTATCATACGACATTGCGGCAACACCAGTACCAAAAGCAGCGTTAGCGGCGCTGCCATAGATAGCATCAGTTACCGGTGCGGTTAATTGTTTTTTTGTTGATGCGTTATAAGCTAATAATGAAGCATCATTACCATTGAGCAGTACGGGGCTGTACTCGCCGGTTTGCAGGTTTAATTTTCTTAGAAAACTCCAGTTGCCACCTTGCAGTTGCATATCTGTAACGGCATATGCAAAACGATCTGTTTGCTGGGCATTGATTGTGGAAGAAGCTAATAAAGTGGCAGAAAGGAGGGAAAGAATAGGTAAACTTTTTCTCATATACAAAGGTTTTAGATTACTATAAGCGAAGATTAAATTACAACTATTTGGCGGCTGCAAAAAGAAATTTTTATGGATGGTTTTAGCAAGGGTAATTGCCTTTTGGAGTTTAGGTTTATCCGCTCTCGCAGAATTTACGCCTTGGCTGAAACTTAGGCGGGATAAATAAAAAACCCCTCCGCATCGGCCAGAGGGGTTCAAGGTATAAAAACCCTTGAGCATGTATCGTCTATCAGTCTTTCATTTATCCATATCTAACTGAATCTTCTATAAGGTCTGTGTAATAAAGGCAGGGTTATAAGTAAAATGGAAAGTAAAAAAGGGATGACAGGAAGCCATCCCTTTTAAAGAATTATTGTGCTATGATGAACTTGGTTGACTGTAATACAGTACCATCATTCATTTGTAAAATATATGTACCGGGTTGCAAACGGTTAAGGTTGTTAACCTGAACGCTGTTGATACCTTCTGCAACATTGTTCTGCTGCTTCAATACCATGCGCCCAGCCATATCAACTATTCTGAATTCAACAATGCCTTTAGCAGTTGCTTCAAAACGTAAAGTAGCTGCACCACCACTTACCACAGGGTTCGGGTTGATGCGGATGCCTTTAATAGTACCATCTTTACGTACCAGAATTACATTGCTGTATTTGAACTGTCCGTTCATGTCTATCATTTTAAGACGATAGTAGAATACGGTACCATTTACAGCAGATAAATCATCTGTGTGCAAATAGGTAGTTCTGGCTGCAGTTTGTAC
The DNA here is from genome assembly GCA_002127295.1 of Chitinophagaceae bacterium IBVUCB2. GTDB lineage: Bacteria > Bacteroidota > Bacteroidia > Chitinophagales > Chitinophagaceae > JJ008. The sequence goes on along the minus strand of NFUV01000001.1, from coordinate 1,681,793 downwards.
CGGAGCTTTTGTAGCAACAGTAGCAAAATTGCTTCCATCAGTGCTGCGCTCCACCTCAAAACGATCAAAGTCCTGTAAGTTTTCAGTTACCCAGTTAAGGTTCGTTTTCTGGTTGCTGTACGCACCGGCAAAGCTGATCAGGTCAACAGGAAGTGGTGAGTTAGTTGGGAATACATTCGATGCTAAATCTTGTAACCCAGTTTGGCTGCGTACCAAGAAACATCCTACCGTACCTGCAGGACCATTTACTGTTGCTGCATCAACATAATATAAACCAGCCGCAGTAGAAAGATATAAAGAGCCAGCCAAATCAAAAGCAACACCATTTACAGATCCTGTAAAAGGAGCTCCATTATTATCAACCAGGTCGAAAATTTTTGTTAGTGTAGTTGTATTTCCTGTAGGGGCACCTTTAAATATTTGTGTGACACCACTACCGTCATTTGCAAGGGCAAAAATATTGCCGTTACCCGAAATACAAACGTCCCCATTTTGGAAAGTAGATGCAGCGCCGCCCACTAGGGTGATACCATTGTTATCTTCAACAGTTACTGTTGCTGCAAGCAAACCATCTATTGCATTAGGAACAAATTTAGCAAGGTAAACAGTTGAGCCATCTCCAGCTAAAATCCAACCTGTTCCATCAGGGCCCATACCAAGACGTACATAGCCGAGGCTATTAGTATTGTTAACACCATTTAAATCGACTGTGCCTACTACAGCAATTGAAGTACCGTTAGCATTAGCACCATAAATATCAATAACGCCAGCATTACCTCCTGTGTTTGGCAGGTAATAGAAATAGCCAGTTGCGGGAGTAAGTTTATCGCTTCTGCCTAATGCAGCAGTGCTTGAGCCGCCATTTGCTCCTCCAAAAGTTGGAGTAAATACAGTAGTTGGTCCGGAAAACCAAGTTCCATTAGCAACTACAAAACTTGAAACAATTGTACCATCAGATGATGTTGCCCAAAGGTTAGCAGCAGTAGGAGCAGCAGCTAATACCTGTACAGTTTTAGTAGAAGAATTTACAGTGGCACCACCGGTACCGCCTTCTTGTACAGTACAACGGATAGTATAAATTCCCGCTACGCCAAAACCAGTAGCATTTGTAGCGTCTGTTGTTCCGGTATTAGTTGTTGGATTGTTTGAAAATGCAACCGCACCAGGTCCAGAAACCAGGCTCCAGGTATAGGTAAAGTTACCATTACCACCAGGCCATGTACCGTTTGCACTTCTGGTTGCAGTTAAGTTAACGTTTCCGCCAGTTAAAATTGTAGTGATAGCTAAAGCTGGAGGATTAATTACCACAGTTGGAGGAGGGGGTGCTGTTACATTAACAGTAGTTGCAGGAGATGTGGCATTTCCTCCGCCACCACCTTCCTGAACAAAACAGATTATTTGGTAGGAACCTGGTGTAGGAAAAGTTGCAACAGTTGAAGATGAGTTATCACCTGTAACATCAGGGTTGTTTGTGAATGTAGCTCCTGCAGGTATCGAACTCCAGGTATAAGTAAAGCTGCTGTTACCACCAGCCCAGTTACCACCGTTACTGTTTCTGGTAGCAGTAAAATTTACAGTACCACCTGTATTAATGTTTTGAGTTGTTGCTGGACTTAATGTCACAGTTCGTGGGGGTTGGGCCGTTAAAACGGTAGTTACCGACGTTAGGAAAAGCAATGCCAATCCTTTTAAAAGAGTAAACTTTTTCATGCTCTGAGATTTTTATGTTATAAATAATAGTAAATACTAAACCGTTGGGCTTTAGAAGAATTGGAACGGCATATCAACAGGATTTGAGACTCAGAGGTTTCAATGAGGAATAGACTTGGTACGGTGTATCAACAGGATGTAAGACTCAGTGGTTTCAACGAGGAGTAATTGTGGAACTTAATTCTATGGTCTTTTTGGAGGAGTGGAATTTGAGAAAGCGAAATTAACTCCGGGATTTTACTTATGCAAGCTTTTGTAGATTTTTTTCAAAATTTTTGTAGAGTTTCCTTTACAAAGCGGAGGTTATAAAATTTTATTTATCCTGTTTCCAACTTTTATAAGCTGAATCCGGCATTGTATTGTTTAAATTTTCTGGCATTGAATGCGACCCAACTATTTTTAATGAAGTATGACATTCCGCAGGTAACTGCTGGTACAAGGCAGTGCCTTCGGTTTTCCAGCTTATCATTTCATCGCTTACCTGCTTAATTATTTTTCCCGGGTTGCCCACTACTAAACTTCTGGGAGGAATTATTTCTGCTTCTTTAACTAACGTTAGTGCACCAACGATACTTTCATCGCCTAACTGCACATTATCCATTATTACTGCATTCATACCAACCAGGCAATTTTTGCCGATAGTAGCGCCATGGATTATAGCACCATGTCCAATATGGGCACCTTCTTTTAATAATACAGTTATACCCGGAAACATATGAATGGTACAATTTTCCTGCACATTGCAACCATCTTCTAAAATGATTTGCCCCCAATCTCCTCTTAAAGCTGCACCCGGACCTATATAACAATTTTTCCCAATAATTACATTGCCCGTTACGGCCGCTTGCGGATGAACAAATGATGATTCATGTACTACCGGCTTTATCCCTTTGAATTCATACAGCATAAATAATACAATCAGGTTTTTGGAATAAGCGGTTTGTCGGTTCTGTAACAAAGACCTTTAAACTGTGCAATTAAATGCTCTTTCTGGTTGGTAATATTAATATGATAAAGCCCCGTTGACTTGCCGTTATGTAATTCTTTTGCTTCTGCAATTAATACATCATCCACATGTACCGGTTTAATAAAATTGATCGAAGTGTCCAGTGCTACTGATAAAACATTTCTATTATTACAGGCAAATGCAAATGCACTATCGGCTAATGAAAAAGCAATACCACCATGTACAATTCCAAAACCATTGATCATTTCTTTCCGCACCGTCATTTTAATTTTGCTATATCCTTCCTTAATATCCAGCAATTCTATACCGAGCCATTGACTGAATAAGTCGTTTTTCATCATATGTGAAACGACTGTATTGGCAAGTTGATTTTTTTCGTTATCCATATAAATCGATTAATAAAAAATATCGTCGGGTTATTCACCCTTGAAATTGGGTTGTCTTTTTTCCAGGAAAGCCTGTACACCTTCTTTATAATCGGCCGTTTGTGCTGCCCGTTGCTGAAAAATATCTTCATCCTGTAACTGCTCATCCCAGCAATTGATCACAGAATTATTTAACACCAATTTGGTGTAGGCTAATCCTTTGGTAGGCATTTTAGCAAGATAATGGGTAATGAGTAATGCATTTTCCTGAAACGCTTCTGTAGGAAATACTTTATAGATCATTCCCATTTTCTCTGCATCGGCCGCACTAACTTTTTCTCCCAGCATCATCAAGGCTGATGCTTTCTGCCAACCTATTAATCTGGGTAGTGTAAATGTGCCGCCACTATCTGGAATCAATCCAATTTTAGAAAATGCCTGGATAAAGGATGCATTTTCGGAAGCCACCACTATGTCACAACACAATGCAATATTAGCTCCAGCACCCGCCGCTACTCCGTTAATAGCGGCTACAACGGGTTTCTCTAATTTTTTTATTCTTGTTACGATCGGATTATAATGTTCACTCAATATTCTTTGCATACCCGGCCCGTCAGGGTCTGCTACTTCTGCCAGATCTTGCCCGGCACTAAATGCTTTACCTGCGCCGGTAATATAAACACAACGAACAGCATTCTCTTTGCATTTATCCAAAGCGTCCTGCATCATCAACGCCATTTCACGGTTAAAGGAATTGAGTTTGTCCGGACGATTTAATGTAATAAAACCAATCGCATCTTTTATTTCAAAAAGGATTGAAGACATGTTGAATAACTTTTATTAGTGATGGGTACCAAATCTAAATGCTTAAACCGGCAATCAAAAATTTTTCAATGGCATTTAAAATAATCAAAGGGTTCTTTGCAATCATCGCATTGATATAAAGCTTTACAAGCGGTGCTGCCAAACTCACTGATCCGATGGGTATGATAGGAATTACAAAGTGGACATTGTACAGCTTCGGCAGGTGCAAATAAATCATTATTACAAACTTGCTGAGTTGGATTCGGCGGCGCAATGCCGTATTCTTTTAGTTTTCTTTTTCCATCTTCACTCATCCAATCGGTTGTCCATACAGGAGAAAGAACAGAAGTGACTTTTATATGCTGAAAGCCGTTTTCGAGCAGTGCCATTTTTATATTCATAGCAATCATATCCATGGCGGGGCAGCCGGTGTAAGTAGGGGTGATGATGACTTCTACTTCCTCGCCGTTTATTTTTACCTCTCTTACAATCCCCAGATCAGTAATAGTTAGAACCGGTACTTCCGGATCGGTTACAGTTTCCAGTATCGACCACAGTTTTTTTTGTTCTATCGTAGGGGATTCTACCATTGGGCTCCCGGATAAGCTCTTTGCATATATTGTAACTCCGTTAATATAAAACCAAGTTGTTCCGTATGTTTTCCTTCTTTGCCGCCGGCCTGCATAAATACTTTTTCAGGAACGGGTAAAGTAGCCTCTGCAAAAATGTTTGTCACCTTTTGCAGCCATTCATTTTTTAGGGATGAAACCTCAACGATAGTTTCATAACCCGCAGGCATAAACATTTCGCCAGTGTATCTCCATAGTTCATCAATGGCTTTTAGCATGCGGGAATGACTTTCTTCTGTGCCATCCCCAAGGCGTATAACCCATTCACTACTCCATCGAACATGATATGCTGTTTCTTTAATTGATTTAGCTGCCATAGCTATCAACTGCTCATCATTACATTGCTGTAATTTTTCAAACAGTAAGTATTGAAACTGGCTGTATAAATATTGACGTAAAATTGTTTGTCCCCAATCGCCATTCGCCTGCTCCACTAATAGCAGGTTTTTAAACTCTCTTTCTTTTCTTAAGTAAGCTAATGAATCTTCGGTAGCATCACCACCAATTAATGAAGCAGCGTATTGATAAAAATTTCTTGATTGTCCTAGTAAATCAAGTGAAATGTTTGTAATGGCAATATCCTGTTCCAATATGGGCCCATGCCCGCACCACTCACTATTTCTTTGTGAAAGTATGAGTGTGGTATCGGCTAAGTGTAATGTATAATCAATCAATCGAGAACTCATTATTCAAATCATTTAAGCATTTCAACCTGTGATTACATATGATTCACTTCATCCGGCAAATCATAAAATGTTGGGTGACGATATACTTTATCAATGGCCGGCTCATACAATTCGCCGGCTTCATCCGGATTAGAGGCAGTGATATATTTACTTTCTACCACCCAAATGCTTACCCCTTCCATTCTTCTTGTATAAACATCTCTGGCATTTTCTATTGCCATTTGTGCATCTGCAGCATGAAGGCTTCCGGCATGTTTATGATCTAGTCCTTGTTTGCTACGGATGAAGACTTCCCATAGAGGCCAGTTGGTAGTATCATTTACAGTTTGATAGGAACCACCACCACTTTTTTCTTCCGGGATATCACCGTAATAAAATTTTCTAATAAAATTTTTCATTATATTTTTTTACTAGTTAAGCTGCTTTCTGTTTTGATCTTCTTTTCTCTGCGTATGCCATTGCTGCTTCTCTTACCCATTGCCCTTCTTCATGTGCTTTCCTTCTTGCTTCTAATCGTTGTTTGTTGCAAGGGCCATTGCCTTTTACTACATTCCAGAATTCATTCCAATCTATTTCTCCAAAATCGTAATGTTTTCTTTCTTCATTCCATGTTAATTTTTCATCAGGCAATTTCATTCCCAGAACTTTTACCTGCTCTACTGCCATATCTACAAATTGTTGACGCAACTCATCGTTCGTTTTTCTTTTTATTTTCCACTTCATGCTCTGATCGCTATTGGTGGATTCGGAATCTCTTGGTCCAAACATCATCAGCGATGGCCACCACCAACGATTGATTGCATCCTGGCACATTGCTTTTTGTTCATCAGTTCCTCTTGATAAAACCAATAATGTTTCAAAGCCCTGGCGTTGATGAAAACTTTCTTCTTTACAAATTCTGACCATAGCTCTAGCATACGGACCATAGGAAGTTCTGCAAAGCATTACCTGGTTCAATATCGCTGCGCCGTCAACCAACCAGCCAACAGCACCCATATCAGCCCATGTTAATGTGGGGTAATTAAAGATGGAAGAATATTTTGCTTTTCCGCTGTTCAGATCATTGATCATTTCCTCCCGGCTCATACCCAATGTTTCAGCAGCAGAATATAGATACAAACCATGGCCGGCTTCGTCCTGCACTTTGGCAATGAGTATGGCTTTTCTTTTTAAGGAGGGAGCCCTGGAAATCCAATTGCCTTCGGGCAGCATACCTACTATTTCGCTATGGGCATGCTGACTGATCTGGCGGATATTTGTTTTTCGATATGCATCCGGCATCCAGTCTTTAGGTTCAATCTTTGTTTCGTTGTCAATCTTTTGCTGAAAAAGTTGCTCAAAATCCTGAACAGTCATATCGTTCAATTTAGGTTACAAATCTACTAAAACTAACGCCTGTTTGAGTGAATTGTTGACGAAAAGACGGGCTTTAACACTAATAAAAAAGGCCGCCAATTAAGGCAACCTTTAAGTATAACCATGAAAAACAAAACTATTTAGAGAACGGCAGTTTAAAAACTTTGACAGCTGTATATTCTCTACTGTAAAGAAAACATTGAATTAACGTTAATTGATACCTGAGAGAGGGTATATTTTATTGAGAAAAAAACTTGATGTGCTATTTGATGTCAAAATCAACAACTACCTTTTCTGTAGTTGGATGGGCCTGGCAGGTAAGAATGTAGCCTTGTTCAACTTCTTCATCTTCCAATCCCCAATGTACATCCATACTAACTTGCCCCTCCAACAGTTTGGCTTTGCAGGTACAGCATACGCCACCTTTACAGGCAAAAGGTAAGTCCGCTCCTTGTTTTAAAGCTGCATCCAATATAGTGGTATCGCTGGTCAGAGATAAATCGAAATCAAAAGAACGGCCATCTAATTTAATGGTGACCTGGCTCGTAGGTCCACTGTTATCCGTAGTTCGTTGTTGATTGTTAGTTGCTATTTTTTGGCCAGGAGTAGTAAACAGTTCAAAATGTATTTTCTTTTTATCAATGCCTTTTGCTTCTAAAAAATCTTTTGCTGCAAATATCATTTCTTCGGGTCCGCAGATAAACGATTCGTCAAAAGAATTATAATCTATCAGCTGCTCTAACTCATTTAATTTATCAGTGTTGATTCTTCCAAAATTAATTGCCGCATCTGTTCTTTCCCGGCTAAGTATATTGATGAAATTAAAGCGTTGCAGGTATTTGTTTTTAAGGCCTTCCAGTTCCTCAAAGAAAATAATGGAACTGCGGTTTTTATTTCCATAAACCAAAGTGAAACTGCTATGTGGCTCGGTTCGTAATGTAGTTTTGATGATAGAAAGTAGTGGAGTAATACCACTGCCGGCTGCTATACCCAGGTAGTTTTTTTTATTGGCAGGATCTAATTCAACGTAAAATTTACCCACCGGCTGCATTACTTCCAGGATATCGCCTTTCTTTAATTCATTATTTGCAAAAGAGGAAAATAATCCGCCATCCACTTTTTTGATAGCAACTCTCCATTCATTATCTAAAGGGGAGCTGCAAATAGAATAAGTCCGGCGAACATCTTCATTGTTTAAAGTCTTACGCATGGTAAGGCTTTGCCCTTGTTGAAAATGAAAACTTTCTTTCAAGTTATCGGGAATTTCAAACACTACAGAAACACAATCTTCTGTTTCTTTTCTTACTTCTTTAACCGCAAGCTGGTGGAAATGAATCGACATAAATCAGGAATGTTTTCGTAAGCCATCAATCATTATCATCACCATATTGTCTTCCAGTTCTTGTGCATTGATCTTTGCTTTGCTACGGTGCCAGCTTTCAATACCACTTACCGCATGAAGAATGATTAAAACTGCAGTGGGTGCATCTATTTTACGAATTTCATTTTTAGCGATACCGTCTTCAATTATAGCTGCAAATTTTTTTCGGTAGTTACGACGCTGCGTTTGGAAATTTGAGAGATAAGGTTCGTCAAGATGTTTCCATTCTCTGTCACTCACATATACTTCTTCATAATTTTCGATCATCTGGCGAATATGAAAACGAAGCAGGTTGTCAATTTTACCAATTGACTTTTGATTGCTGGCTTCAATCGTTTCAATATTAGTGTTAAATATATTCGCTACATCAAAGCAAATAGCTTCGAGTATCTCATTCTTTGACCGGATGTGATTGTACAAACTGGCGGCTTCAATACCTACCATTTCCGCCAGGTCCCGCATGGAAGTAGCAGCAAAACCTTTTTCCCGGAACATAGCCGCCGCCCGGCGAAGGATCAATTCTTTTTTGGATGCCTTTTTTCTTACTGATTTAGCCATAGCCAAAGATAATAAACGAATAGGTAAAGAGGCGGATGTTATTGGTAAATGGTTTTTTCAGGTAGGCAAATTTCTTGTAGGTTTGCACGCCTTTTAATTAGTCGGTATCAACCCCGGCTTTTCTATAAATCTTAATCTGATATTTATTATGTCGCTTATTGCAGTTGGTACCATGGCTTTTGATGCTATTGAAACCCCCTTTGGAAAAACAGATAAAATTATAGGGGGATCTGCTACTTATGTAGCCTATGCTGCCAGCAATTTTGTAAAACCTGTGCAGCAGATCTCTATTGTTGGTTATGATTATCCGAAAGAAGAAATGGAAGATCTGAAAAAAAGAGGTGTTCAGTTAGAAGGAGTAGAGATGGTAACCGATAAAAAATCATTTTTCTGGAGCGGCCGCTACCATGAGGACATGAATAGCCGTGATACATTAATTACCGATCTGAATGTATTAGCAGATTTCAACCCAAAGGTTCCTGATAGTTACCAGGGTGCAGAGTTTCTCATGCTGGGCAATCTTTCCCCGGATGTACAATTGAGTGTAATAAAGCAATTGAAAACAAGACCGAAGTTGATTGTAATGGACACCATGAACTTTTGGATGGAAATTGCAATGGATGGATTAAAAGAAGTATTGAAGCAGGTGGATATGCTGATGGTAAATGATGCTGAAGCCAGACAGTTAACAGGTGAATATTCCATTGTAAAAGCCGCCAAGAAAATCCTGACGATGGGCCCCAAATATCTCATCATAAAGAAAGGAGAGCATGGAGCTCTTTTATTTGATAATGATAGTGTGTTTTATGCACCTGCCTTACCATTAGAAGAAGTGTTTGACCCAACCGGAGCTGGTGATACATTCGCCGGTGGTTTTATTGGTCACCTGGCAAAAACCGGTGACATTTCTTTTGAAAATATGAAGAGAGCAATTATTGTTGGCTCTGCAATGGCAAGTTTTTGCGTAGAGAAATTTGGCCCTACAAGATTGAAAGAAATAACGAAAGCTGATATCACTGAAAGAATACAGGAGTTTAAAGACCTGGTGAGTTTTGAAATAGAGTTAGGATAATTACAGTATTAAGAAAATTAAAAAAGCCTTTTCTTATGAAAAGGCTTTTTTAATTGAAACCATTTTGGCATTACTTATTACAGTCCAATAAAATCTGCTTCCAATAAGGACTGTTTATTTTATCAGGAATTAAATATTGTGCTTCTGAGAAAACGGGTAATCTCAATTCGATTTTTGAAAGAGCACAATCACAATAATTTCTTGCTTTTAAGTCACTCATTGTTTTTTTAGCTTCTTTTATGCAATCATTTGTAAAAACAGTTTTTTCAGCACCAGTCCATCCTCCCATGCAATCTTTTATCATCTTTTGAAAGGATTCGGATTGAAGTTCGGAATCTGTTATTTTACCAGCTTCCTCCACCGTTGGATATTTTTCTTCTACTTTTACCTGCATACAGTTACAATAGAAGGACGCTTTTTCTTCTCCCAGTGATTGTTTAGCAGTTGCTATACATTCCCGGATAAAATCCGCTTTATCTTTATTTGTCCAGCTTTGCATGCAATCAGCAATCATTTTTTTCCATTCTGGAGTTGCCAATACTTCTGCTGTTAGATTTCCCGCATCTTCAATTTTAGGATATTTTGCTTCTACTTTCGGAAGCATGCAATTACAATAACTGGTTGCTGAGTCTACATTCATATTTTGGCCAGCACTTGTAATGCACTCCCTGATAAAATCAGAACGGTCTGTAACTGTCCAATTATTATTAGATCCGGCTGTTTGTGATATTGCACTTTGTAGTAATAAAAGCAGACAGGTGGATAGAATAAACTTTGTTTTCATTTTGATAATTTAGGTGTGGAGTAAAAGCTTAATTAATTTTTCTTGCGAGTACAACTACATTTTTAAAAGAGGCTTTCTTTCCCTGCAAGTTAAATAGTTCGGTAAAGATAATGTAGGTGCCGATGGGTATTTTTTGTCCCTTATCATCCAGGCCATCCCAATTCCAGTAACCGTTCAATCCTAATGTTCCATTTCTTACTAAACTTCGAATGGGTCTTCCGGCTGCATCAAAAATAGTAACGTTGGCAATATAACCCGGTTCTGTAACTGCATACTGAATAGTGGTAATGTCATCCCGTCCATCATTATCTGGCGAGAAGATTTTTGGTGTGACCTGTATACTGGCATCAATGGCATTTAATAATTTATACTGCGAATTTTTATAGGTAGGTGTTCCGTAACCGGCTGTTGAGGCAGCACTATGCCAATTATTTTCATCTTGTGAAATACCCGATGGATCAATTCTTTCCAATGAAACACCTTCAGCATTGTCGATGAGTTTAAAATGCCAGTCGTCTTTATATTTTACTTCATCTACAACATTCCCCTGGAAATTTAATGCAACTACTGTTCCTTCATCATCAGAAAATGAGGGTGGCGAGCTAACTATAAACACATTATCCGGATTTTGAACTAAATATTGTAACGATAAATTGTCGGCATCTTCTGTTTCAACAATATAGTCACCCGGAAAAATATAATGAGGCACTGTGCTTAATGGTTTAATAGAGCTGATTATGCCGCTGCTATTTCGATTAGCAATATATAGCTTAGCCGCATCAAATATTTTGTTACTGTTGTTATAGAATTCTACAAAGTCAAATGCATTTGACTTAGGATTAAATAATATTTCATTTATGATCCATTCGCCGGTAGCGGCATCTGAAGGCAAACCGACTCTTGTTTTGTTTGCTGAACCAATGGCGTTGCCTTTGCAATCTGTTATATTGGTGGCTGTTATATTATAAACTGTATTGGCTGTAAGTGGCATGGTTGTTTTTAATTGTACCAAATTGAATAAAGGTGCCAAAGTTATTGCGCTGCTAAGTGTCAAACCGCCATCAATTGAATAGTTGGTTATAGTTGCACCTGCTAAACTATCAACCGGCTCATCATACACTAATATTATTGTTGTATTATCTGTTGTATAAGCTCTTTTTAATTGAGGTGATTTTGTGTCATTAATTATTGCATCAATTGAATTTTTTGTAGCTGGTGTTCCGCCTGCCGTATTTATAGATGCCTTCCAATTGTTGCTCCCGGCGCATGGATTTTTTGTATCAATCATTTCTAAGGTCCAACCGCCATCTTTTTTTACTTCATTCTGGTACCAGCCAGAGGTATAATTCACTGCATGAATAGTTCTTCCATTAGCAGCCCGCAAAAAAAGTTGGTCACCATCATTGTCTAATGATGGAAAACTGGTAACCGAAATAGCAGGACCAAAAACAGTCATCGATGCCAGAGCACCTCCAGTACAAATAATAACGTAACTATCGGGTTGTAAAATAAAATTTGGCATGGGTCCGCTTTGGCCGGTCGCATCTCCGATCCGCCAGTTTTGTAAGTTAATAGGTGCTGTTGTTGTATTTTTTAATTCAATCCATTCGTTGGCCGGCATTCCAATTTGTGGAGTTGGATCGGCCATTATTTCATCTATTACCACATCATACCTGTTCTGCCCCAGCAAAAGAGTGGGCAATAGTATAATAAACAACAGAGCTAATACTGCTTTCATTATATCAAGTTAAAACAAACGGTTGTAATATGGTTAAATCGCCATTTTTTTTGTTGATTGTTTGGGATAAAGGTTTCATCCGCTTATTTTTGCACGAACCATGACATTAGTGAAACATACGAAACGCAATAAGAAACATTCCTGAGGGAGGTTTTGCAGCGTTATGTGTGTATCAACATAAAATTTTGCAGGCCTTCCTAAATGGAAGGCCTCTTTTTTTTATAGCCATCTATTAAGGTTAGGTCAGAGGTTTAAAATTGATTACTCATTCTAAAAATAAAAGGTAAAATGAAAGTTGCAGTTGTAGGGGCCACAGGCTTAGTAGGCACCAAAATGTTACAGGTATTAGCAGAAAGAAATTTTCCGGTTACAGAATTAGTTCCGGTTGCATCAGAAAGGTCGGTAGGTAAGGAAGTAGAATTTAAAGGCAAGAAGTATAAAGTAGTGAGTATGACCGATGGTATTGCTGCGAAACCGGCAGTGGCACTTTTTTCTGCCGGAGGTACTACTTCATTGGAGTGGGCACCAAAATTTGCAGAAGCTGGCATTAAAGTAATTGATAACAGTAGTGCCTGGAGAATGGACCCGAAAAAAAAATTAGTAGTGCCGGAAGTAAATGCTGATGCGCTGACGGCTGATGATTTTATTATTGCAAATCCTAACTGCTCTACTATACAAATGGTAGTAGCATTGCAACCATTACATACAAAATACAAAATAAAAAGAGTGGTGGTGAGCACCTATCAGAGTGTAACCGGCACTGGTGCGAAAGCTGTTGAACAATTAATGGGGGAAAGAGAAAGAGCTGTAAAAGGAGTGAGTGCGGAACATGCAATGGCGTATAAATATCAAATTGATCTGAATGTGATTCCGCAGATCGATGTGTTTTTAGAAAATGGTTATACGAAAGAAGAAATGAAAATGGTGAAAGAGACTTGTAAGATTATGCGGGACGACTCTATCCGGGTAACAGCTACTACAGTTCGTATTCCGGTAATGGGTGGCCATAGTGAAAGTGTGAATGTGGAATTTGAAAATGATTTTGATTTGGAAGAAGTAAAATCACTGTTAGCAGCTGCGCCTGGTATTGTGGTACAGAATGATGATGCTGCACAGTTTTACCCGATGCCGATGGATGCGCATGAAAAAGATGAAGTGTTTGTAGGAAGGCTAAGGAGAGATGAGAGTCAGCCAAAAACATTAAACATGTGGGTGGTTTCTGATAACCTTAGAAAAGGAGCAGCAACAAATGCAGTGCAGATTGCAGAATATATGCTATCGAAAAATCTGCTTTGATTTTATTCCATGCTATTATTGATGAATTGAATAACAGGTTGCAGTGCTTCAAAAGCTGCAACCGTTTTTTTTACAAGATCTTTTGATATAAGATCTGCATCGCTGAAAAAAGATATTCCAACAAAACTTTTTAATTTCAGGTAATCAGCTGCAGGATTATCCGGTTCATATCCTTTAGGTACACGACGCAGTAAAAATTCTTCGCTTCTATCAAGGTCGCCGTATATCGATTTGAATTTCCTTGAACTAATAATTTTTTTGAAGTCGGCAAAATTGTAATCTATCTCTTGCCGTACTTTTTTCAATTCATTTGGTTCTGGCATCCAGATACCACCACCCGCAAAATTTCTTTGGGGTTGAACCTGGAAGTAATACCCGGCTGAATGTTCAGCTTTTTTCCCACTTTTATTAATGCTGGCTCCGAAGTTTGATTTATAGGGGGATTTATCCTTTGAAAATCGTACATCTCTGTTGATGCGGAATAAACAATCTTTAGCAACAATATTTTTTATAGAAACATCTTTCTTTCCATGTTGGTCAATTACGGCCTGAATAAAATTTGCAAAATCAGCCTTCGCAGTGTCATACTTTGCCCTGTTGGCCTCAAACCAGGGTCTGTTATTGTTCTTCTTTAAATCTTTCAGAAATTTAATAGTCGAAGGACTTAGCATTGTTTACTTTTTGCTAAGATACCCCAGAGTAAAACAACAATAAACCACAAATTAAAACTCATTTTATTCTGCCCCAATTTTCTCCACTCTTAATTCTGTACAACGTCATTTCACTAACACTATATTTTTCTGCAAGTTTTTTGATGGTAATTTGGCGGTCTTCGCTGTTGAGAATAGTTTTAATTTTTTTAACCTGTGTAGCTGAAAGTTTCAACCCTTGCGTACGATTGGCTTGTTTTATTTTATAAGCAACTTTGGCTGGGCTTTGTTGTTGGTGAGAAATCATTTGTGGTAAAGTAACCCAGCGAAGGTTGCTGATGTTATTATCCAGCTTATTGTGATTGCGGTGAATTACATATTTATGTTGGCCGGAAGTTTTTTTTAAAAAAATATGTGCCATCTCCCTGTGTATATATAAAGTCCCTTTATTATTGGGGCGATGAAGGTTGAGTGTCCGGTAGCCAGTTGTAAGGGAGCCGCTTAGTATTTTTCCATCCTCCAGGACATTATTTTTATAACTAGCTATTCGTCCCTTATTAGAAACTGCATAGCGATTGCGTAATTGCCTCCATCCGGAAAAGGTTAAAGGTTTCCAGGTTTCACCGGCTGTTTTTTTTATCATAAAAAATTTTTTAGCCAGGGCAGATTGCAGTTAATAACAGCGGTACGCAGAGGTTATCAGAGCAGGTGGTTCAATCTTTACTAAGTTAAAATAATAAAAGGATATCTACTATTATTTCTTGCCAATAATTTGAAGGAACTCGGCTTCAGATATAATCCTGACTGTATTTATTTTTTTTGCTTTCTCTAATTTACTTCCAGCATCTTCACCCACAACAAGATAGTTCAGCTTCGTACTAACGCCACTAAGTATTTGCCCGCCATTGGCTTCTGCCATTGCTTCCGCATCGCTTCGTTTCAATGTGGGTAATGTTCCGGTAAACAGGAATGTTTGACCTTGTAAATTACTGCCAGCAGCAGTATGTTCTTTTTTTTGATTTTTTAATTGCAATCCCAGCCTTTCCAATTGTTCCAGCATTTCAATATTATTTTTATTACTGAAAAAGTGATGAATGCTACCGGCAACTTTTGGTCCTATATCTTCAAGATTTTGCAAGTCTTCGAGAGAAATTTTTTTGAAATCGAATAAGTGGTTAACAGCTTGTGCTAAAGTTTTAGCAGTTGTTTCTCCAACAAAGCGAATGCCGAGTGCATAAATTAAGCGGTGAAGAGGTTGTTGAATAGATTTTTCTATAGCGGATTTCAAGTTTTCAATTGACCTTTCTTTGAATCCTTCCTGCTTAGCTATTTTCGCATAGTCTAGTTGATAAACACCCGGAATATCTTTTAATAAACCGAGTTCATAAAATTTCCGAACATTAGCATCACCAAAACCCCGGATATCCATTGCATCTTTACTTACAAAATGTATGATACGTTCTACTACTTGTGCAGGACATTCAATATTTATACAACGCCATACAGCTTCTTCTTCTTCTTTAAATAGTTTACTGTTGCAAACAGGGCAGGTTGCAGGAAAAACTATTTTTTTCTCTTTTCCTGTCCTGGTATCCGGCAGTGATTTTACAATTTGCGGAATAACATCACCCGCTCTTTCTATTAATACAGCATCGCCAATACGCAAATCTTTTTCTTTAATATACTCTTCGTTATGAATAGAAATACTGCTAACAGTAACGCCGCCTACAGCAACGGGTTTCAATTTTGCAACCGGCGTTACTGCGCCTGTTCTTCCAACCTGGTATTCTACATCCAATAATTGGGTCGTAGCTTGTCGGGCTTTGAATTTATAAGCAATAGCCCATCGGGGATGATGAGAAGTCATACCCATTTTGTCCTGCAACTCAATTTCGTTCACCTTTATTACCATTCCATCAATTTCATAAGGCAGGTCATCTCTCTTTGCTTCAAACTCGTTACAATATTTTATCACCGCCCCAATTCCCCGGAAAACTTTTTTCTCTTTTTGGGGGCTTCTAAAACCAAGCTCCCATAACATAGCTAATGATCCGGAATGAGTGGTAAGCTCAGCTGGTATTTTCTTGCCTTTTGCCAGCGAGAAATAACTAACATGGTAAACAAATGCCTCCAGGTTTCTTTTGGCTGCTTCATTAGGATCTTTAATCCGCAATGTACCAGCAGCTGCATTTCTAGGATTAGCCAAAGGTGTTAGCCCTTGTTCAGCAAGTTTTTCATTATATAAAGCGAAGTTGTTTTTGTTAATGAGTACCTCACCTCTTATCTCAACTTGTTGCAATCCATAGGATGAAAATTTTGCTGATAAAGGAACGGAGCGGATTTGTTTGATGTTGGTGGTTACTTCATCACCCTCTACGCCATTCCCTCTTGTAGCCCCCCGGGTTAGTAAATCATTTTCATATACCAATGAAATACTGCCTCCGTCAAATTTTGGCTCCACACAATATTCAATTGTTGATAAACCCGTTAATTCTTTTGCTTTTCTGTCAAAATCATTCAGATCGTCTGCGTTATAAGAATTATCCAATGAAAGCATAGGAACAAGGTGCTGAACAGTAGGAAAATCTTTTGTCAGCCCTTTTGCTACCCGTTGTGTGGGCGAATCTGAACTAATTAAAGAAGGATTTTCTTGTTCAATTTTTTCAACTGCTTTATAAAGCTGGTCGTATTCATAATCCGCAATCAAAGGGTCGTTTAATATATAATAACGATGCTCATGAAAACGAAGCGCCGACCTTAATGAATCAATATCTTTTTTTGTAAGCGAACCTGTTGATTGCTTTTTAAGTAATTCAGTTGTAAGTCTTTGTTGCTCACGGGTTGATTCACTGTTATACATGATATTAATCTGTTGGCTGTAAAGTTAATCGGTAGCATTAAATGGCGGAAGAATTAAAATTTGAATTTCTAATGTGTTGTAAGTACATATTGTGTATCTTCGGAAACACAATTTGAAAACGAGCTTGCCATGAAATATGCCCAACAATAATTGAGCAGTTTATAATGCTTTCGAAAATCATTGTTTGAGCAAATTCCATGTGGCTATATAAATTAAGTACACATGAAGCGATTTTTTTTTACACTGCTCAGTATTGTTGCTGTTACTTTTTCTGTTAATGCACAACTACTTACCTGGACTCCGGATTTTCCGAAAGACAATGATAATATCACCATCGTTCTCGATGCAAGTAAGGGTAACCAGGGTTTGTTTAATTATTCCAACCCCAATAATATTTATGTGCATGTAGGTGTGACCACCAACCTCAGTATTAACGGCACACAATGGCTATATGTAAATGGCAGTACCGGAGGAACCTACGGAGGCACTACTGCTGCATTAAAAGCAACTTCCTTAGGCAATAATAAATATCAGTACGTAATTAATAATATCAGAAGTTTTTTTGGTGTACCGGCAGGGGAAACCATCAGGAATGTTGCTATTATATTTAGGGATGCGAATGCAAATACCGCACTGGTTAAAAAAGCAGCCAATATTGATGGGAGCGATATGTATATTCCTGTTTATGATAATTCAATAGCTACACGGTTTACCACTCCTTTTTTTCAACCAACATTTGCCCGTATTCCAGAGCCAATTACAAAACAGGTTGGTGATAATATTGCATTAACAGCCATTGCTAATAAATCATCGGTGATGAAGTTGTTCTTAAATGGAACAGAAATACAATCGGCCAATAATGTGACAACAATATCTGCAAATCCTGTAATTACAACTTCTGGCAATCAAACAGTAAGAGTGGATGCAATAGATGGAGCTACCACAAAATCAGAATCTTTTCAATTTTTTGCTACATCGTCGGTTACAGTTTTACCCTTACCACCGGGGGTAAAAGATGGCATAAATTATATAAGTGGAACTTCTGTTACACTGGTTTTATATGCTCCCGGCAAAAGCCGTGTTTCTGTTATTGGAGATTTTCCGGGAAGTAATTGGGTAGAGCAGACAAATTATACCATGAATAAAACACCTGATGGTAATTACTGGTGGCTTACTATAAACGGACTTACATCAGGAACAGAATATTTGTTTCAATACTTTGTGGATGGTACATTGAAAATAGCAGAACCTTATGCTGAAAAAATATTGGATCCTTCACATGACGGCTCTATACCTGCAGATACTTATACACCCCTAAAGCCATATCCGACAGGATCTACAACGGGTATTGTTAGTACACTTCAAACAAATGGTCCTGCATATACCTGGGCAGTAAACAATTTTACCCGTCCCGATAAAAGAAACCTGGTAATTTATGAATTGTTGTTAAGAGATTTTCTTGCTGCACATAATTGGAAAACTTTAAAAGATACACTGAGTTACCTAAAACGATTGGGAATAAATGCCATTGAAGTAATGCCATTCAATGAGTTTGAAGGAAATCTAAGCTGGGGTTATAATGGCTACCAATATTTTGCTCCGGATAAATATTATGGCTCAAAAAATACACTGAAGGAATTTATTGATACATGCCATAAAAATGGCATAGCTGTTATTATGGATATTGTACTTAATCACACCTATGGCCCTTCGCCTTTAGCACAATTATATTGGGACGGGCCGAATAACAGGCCTGCGGCCAATAATCCCTGGTATAACCCCGTACAGCCCCATGCTTTCGGTTTTGGAGAAGATTTTAATCACTCAAGTGCAGCTACTACATATTTTTTCAACAGGGTGTTGCAGCATTGGGTTAGTGAGTATAAAATAGATGGATACCGTGTGGACTTTTCTAAAGGTCTTACGCAAAAGGTTTCCACAACCGATGCTGGATTTTCTGCTTATGATGCGAGCCGTATAGCTATTTTGAATAACTATTCAAATGCAATTAAAACTATTATTCCAGATCCCTATATTATCCTGGAACATTTTTGTGATGATGCGGAAGAACTGGAATTATCAAACAGTGGATTTTTGCTGTGGTCGAATGTATGGACGCAATACCAGGAAGCTTCAATGGGATTTATCGGCAATTCAAATTTTGAAAGAGGTGTTTATACAACAAGAGGCTGGGCCAATCCACACCTCGTAACTTTTATGGAAAGCCATGATGAGGAACGTATAACATTTAAGAATATTAAGTATGGCAACTCATCCGGAAGTTATAGTGTAAGAGATTTTGCAACTGCTTTAAAAAGAATGGAGCTGAACGCCGCATTTATGCTTACCATTCCTGGCCCTAAAATGATATGGCAGTTTGGTGAATTAGGTTACGATTTTTCCCGTTGTTATTTATCAACTAATGGAGAGGGTGGGGATTGTAATACAAAGACGGATCAAAAACCCATCCGCTGGGATTTTCAGACGGTCATACAAAGACAACGATTGTATGATGTGTATAGTAGTTTAAATAAATTAAGGTTTCATCCATGGTACAAAGATGTGTTTATCGGTAACAACATTACGTTAGCCCGTAACCTTTCGGGAGCTTTTAAAACGATGACGATGCGAAGTGCAACCGACTCATCCATGATGTGTGTGGTAGGAAATTTTGACGTAACAGCTCAGACAACCACCTTTACATTTCCATCTGCAGGAACATGGTATGATTATCTGAATGGAACAACTTTTACATCAACAGGCACGGCCCAGAATATAACACTGCAACCCGGCGAGTTTCATGTCTATTTAAATCGAAACCTTATTAATGCAGTAACGACACCCGTCACAGTTATCAATAATCCTGAAAATACTTTAAGTGCATCTGTTTCTTCGAATCCTGCTACTCCATCGTCTGTACTTACTGTTAATGTGCCGATAACCGGAAAGGTGGATGTTAGTTTATTCAATCAAGTAGGTCAGCGGGTGAGAAATATATTTGCTGATCGATTAGTAAAAGGAAAGCATCTACTGCCACTTAACAATAAAATCAATAATTTGCCGGCCGGAATTTATGTTTTGAAAATACAGGCGGCCACTCAATCAGTTTCCGTTAAAATAGTCGTTCAATAAAATTTAAAATGCCACCAGCAATGGAAAAAGCACTCCAGTTAAAAACGGCCGAGTTAGAAAAAATAAGCCATATTGATTATTTTAATATAGCTATATCTGTAGACTGTGTAATTTTTGGATATGATGAAAAGGAATTAAAAGTATTGCTTATAAAATCGGATTTGGAAGAATTCTCTGGTCTTTATTCATTGTTGGGTGATTTGATAAGGCCGGATGAAGATTTGGAAACTGCGTCATACCGGATTTTAAAAGAAAGGACAGGGATGGATGATATGTATCTTGAACAGGTTCATGCATTCGGAGGCTTGGACCGGCACCCTTCGGGTCGAGTAATCACAATTGCTTATTATTCTTTAATTGATATTAAGCATCAAAAATTGCAGCTAAGCCATAATGAACTTAGCTGGCATCCTGTTCATGAAATTAAGAAACTTGCTTTCGATCACAAGTTGATTTTGGAAACTTGTTTAGGCAGATTGCAACAGCAGGTGTTGGATTATCCAGTAATTTTTAATTTGTTGCCTGAGAAATTTTCACTTCGGGAATTACAGGAGTTATACCAGGCTATTTTGGGCGTTGAATTGGACAGGCGCAATTTTAGAAAGAAGATTGTTATAAAGGATTGGTTACTTGATATTAAGGAAATAGAAAACGATGTTCCCCACCGCCCCGGAAAACTCTACAAGCTTAAGCCAGAGCTTAAAAAGAAAAACGGGAAAAAGAAATTTTCGGCAACAGTTAGATAATCAGTTAGTTATAATTGTTTAAGAATTTAATTTGAACTGAAAGGTTTTTTTAAACTTTCTGTCAATTATTGATTTAAGACATTGAAATTGCTAAAAAAATTCAAAAATATTTTTTTGTAGAATTTAAATTTAGTTTAACATTGTGTGTTTAATACACATTTGGTTGTGTCTTTAGTACATAATGTGTGTGTTTGAATTACGATTGTAAAAATTTAAAGATTGCTTATGCCTTCCTCACTATCTGTTAAGAATGCAGTGTTATGTACATTGCTATTACTTTTTTCTGCTGCGGCCTTCTCGCAAAACAAAACAATTACAGGAAAGATTACTGATTCAAGAGATGGTAGTGCTATGAGCGGCGCTACTGTTACTGCGAAAGGTACCCGGACAGGTGTCCAAACAAACGCAGACGGGAGTTTTAGTATCAGCGTCCCTTCATCAGTAACTACTTTAGTTGTTTCGTCGGTGGGTTATGCTTCGCAAGAAGTATCCATAACTGGAACTACAGTAAATGTTTCGTTAGTTGGTACTAATACGGCACTGAATGAAGTAGTGGTAATTGGTTATGGAACACAAAGACGTAAAGATGTAACGGGTGCGATCACAAAAGTTAGTGGCGACAAATTAAACACTATCGTATCGCCAAGTTTTGAATCTGCCTTACAAGGAAAAGCTCCGGGTGTACAAGTCTTACAAGGAAATGGCCTGGCAGGTTCAGGTTCGGTTATCCGTATCCGGGGTGTTGGCTCTATAACAGCCAGTGGCGATCCTTTGTATGTAGTAGATGGGATACCCATTATTTCTGATCAGTTTTCAAGGAGCAATGCGGGAGCAATGAACCAAAATCCCTTAGCATCCATCAATCCGTCCGATATTGAATCAATAGAAATCTTAAAAGATGCTGGCGCAACTGGTATTTATGGTTCAAGAGGAGCTAACGGTGTAATATTAATAACAACAAAGAGAGGTAAGTCAGGTAAAATGAGTTTTAACTATTCTACTCGCCTGGGTGCTGCCACTTATGCTAAAAGACAAGAGTTCGCCAATACTTCCGAGTGGCTGCAATTAAGACAAGAAGCTTGGGAGAATGATGGTAAAGTTGGTCAGGCTGATCTTCCTGGAGGGTATACTTATGCTACAGCTAGTCAAAATAACACAGACTGGTGGGATCTGTTAACACAGGTTGGATTTATCAATGAGCATAACTTAAGTATGACTCAGGGTACAGAAAAATTAAAAACATTTGCCAATCTTTCTTATAGTAATAACGAAGGGTATATTAAAACAAATAGTTATCAGCGATTAAGTGCAAGATTGAACATGGATTATAAGATACTTGATAATTTAAAAGTATCACTTACCTCCGGTTATAACAGGGGTACTAATAAAAGAGTATCTGCTGCATGGGATGGTGGAATAGGAGATGCAATGAGTAGCGCACTGCCTTTTTACACCCCTTACAATCCTGATGGGTCTTATTTTGTAAACGGAGCTAATCCAGTTAGAAAAATACAGGAAACAAAAAGAAGAGAAGTTAATGAAAGGTATATCGGCGGACTTTCTTTTGAATATGAGCCGGTAAAGAATCTATTTGTAAGAGCCAATGGTTCTATTGAGTATATAAAAGGACTTGATAATATTTTCGAGACGGCCAATTGGATCAACAACCCGGATTCCGGTTATGCAAAAGCATTTCCTTATTGGGGAAATAATAAAAATGGAAATGTAACGGTTAACTATCTCAAAGACATCGGGCAAAACCATAAATTCAATTTCTTATTAGGTGCGGAAGCAAATGAATATGTTCAAAAAAGTTATCTTTTTGAAATTGGACAATTTGCTAATGAACCATTCTGGAAAAATCCGGATGTCTATAAAAAGCGGAGAGACTTTTTCATTCAACAAAGAGAATCGCAAACACCGCCACAGGCAACTGAAAAATCTGATGGAGAGTATACTTTTAACAGCTTCTTTGGTCGTATTAATTACTCCTTTAAAGAAAAAATTGCCTTACAACTAACGGCTCGTGTAGACGGTTCTTCAAAATTTGGAACGAATAACAAACACGGTTTTTTCCCTGCAGCATCTGCAGCATGGACATTAAGCGAAGAAGAATTTATTAAAAATTTGAATTTTGTTAATTTCTTAAAACTCAGAGCAAGTTTCGGAATAGTTGGTAATGCCAGCATCGGCTCTGGTAATTATTACGATAACTACAGACAAGGAGGTACTCCTTACAACGGCACTCCCACTTTATATTTAAATAATCTTGGTAATCCCAATTTAGCATGGGAGGAATTACAGAATGTTGATGTTGCAGTGGAGTTTGGATTGTTTGGAAGTAAATTAACCGGCGAATTAGCATATTATAATAAGCAAACAACTTCAACAATTCTTAATCCGGGCTTGCCTCCTTCTACAGGGGTGCCCAATATTAACCGTAATCTTTTTGATAGCCGGGTGTTAAATGAAGGATTAGAGTTAAGTCTTAATTACAAGATTATAAACAAGCCAACTACTAAATGGTCTGTAGGCGGTAATATTTCAAGAAATTATAATGAAGTATTGAATTGGGAACTTGGACCTGATGCAGTAAGTGGTGGTACCAACGATACCCGTGTAGTAGAGGGTTATCCTTTAGGTGTTAATTACCTCGTTCGTTATTTTGGAGTGGATGCAGCTGACGGCTTACCTATCTGGTTAGATAAAGATGGCAAGCAAACCAAAACATTCTCTCTTGATCATCGTGTATTTGCAGGAAGCGTTATGCCGGATTATATCGGTGGTTTTAATACAGCTGCAGAATACAAAGGCTTTGATCTTTCTGTATTATTTACTTATGTAATAGGAGGCAATATTTATGACAACTCAGGAAAGTATCAGTTCATGGGTGTGTCTAAAAAGAACTGGAATTTCCGTGAAGATTTTTATGACAGATGGACAATGCCGGGTGATGTCGCAAAATATCCCCGTCTAACAACAGATGCAACAAACTATCCTGGTTTACCAAGCGAGGATCAATTTAACTCCACTATGTTTTTACATGACGCCAGTTATTTACGTTTACGAGAATTATCCCTGGGATATTCTCTTAAAAGGAGTGTATTGGATAAATGGAAGATCAGGTCGCTTAAATTCTACCTGTCTGGTTCAAACTTGCTCACATTTACAAAATATCCAGGTGGCGATCCGGAAATAACAAGGGACTTTGAAAATCCTCAGGATAGAAATCTTAGTCCGAATGTTACTTACCTGACTGCGCCTACACAAAAAACATTTGTGTTTGGTATTAATCTTGGATTTTAAAATATTTAATAATTGCTTATTATGAAACAATTTATCAAAATATCGCTCCTGGTACTGTTGGTCTTTAGCTTTAGTTCATGTAAAAAATTCCTTGAAAGACCACCAGAGGGTCAGCTTAATGAAGAACAGGCACTTAAAACAGAAGCTGATCTGCAAGCTTTCTCGAATGGTATTTATACCATAATATCAGATGGAGCTTTTTATGGCGGCCGTTTGCAGATAATGAATGAGTTGCTTGGGGATCATTACAGGGGTGAATTTTTTACTGGCG
The DNA here is from genome assembly GCA_002127295.1 of Chitinophagaceae bacterium IBVUCB2. Lineage (GTDB taxonomy): Bacteria > Bacteroidota > Bacteroidia > Chitinophagales > Chitinophagaceae > JJ008. Next base: position 1,657,482 of record NFUV01000001.1, on the reverse strand, counting down.
ATTATTCAGAAATTTATAAAAGACAGAACTCAATTTTTGGTGGTACAAGAGATGGATTTTATTCAAAAGGATATGAAGTAATAGCAAGAGCGAATAAGGTTTTGTCAAGACTGGATCTTGCCACTACTCAAAAAAACCTGATTGAGGGAGAAGCAAAACTTTTTCGGGGTATAGCCACTTTTGAATTAGTAAGAACATTTGCACAACCCTGGGGTTATTCTGCTGATAATTCTCATTTAGGAATTCCTCTTAGGACCGAACTTGATTTAACTTCAAAACCCCGCTCAACCGTTGCACAAGTATATGCCCAGGTAATTGCGGATTTAACTTCGGCTGATGTGCTATTGCCAGATGTTACAGCAAATGGCAAATTTTATACAGCTACCAAATGGGCAGCAAAAGCTTATTTGGCAAAAGTATATTTCCAGCAAAATGATTTTGTAAATGCATATAAATATGCAAATGAGGTAATCGGCAGCAATAAATTTACAATGGATGCTGGTTTTGCCAATAGATTTTCATTAGGGTTAAGCACAGAAGGAATTTTAACGATAGCTGACGATGCGAATGGATTTAGACCCGGCGGTGAACTACGAGGTGCTTTTAGATCAGATGCGGGGTTGCCTAATTTCCGCTTTACAGATCAATATTATGCTGCAGCAACTATAAGGGCTGCCGATCTGAGAAAAGCTGCCTGGTATAGCACTACATTACAACCAGGGTTTAATTTATTAACGAAGTATAACAAGAACAATTTTGCATTACCGCTTGTTCATCTAACAGAGATCAAGTTAATCCGGGCTGAAGCTGGTGCAGAAACAGGTGGAGCCAACCTTGCTGTGGCTATTGGCGATATTAATCAGATAATGACTAGAGCATATGGTGGAACCACATTTAATCTTCCTTTAAATGCTGCCGCATCTGCTGTAATTGCTGCTGCCCGTACTGAAAGAGAATTAGAATTAGTAGGGGAAGGAAGTCGTACACAAGAAATTAAACGCATAGGAGCAAGGAATGCTACTAATGTAGATCGCCGTGGTTCTTTATGGAATTGTAACGGATTTATTCTTCAATTTCCGAAAGCAGAAAAAGATGCTAATACAGCATTTATTATGAACGTAGAAGGCGGTTGTTTCTAAAAATAATTAAAACGATTAAACGATTGTATATGCAAAAATTATTCAGAGCAGGCTTAATGATGTTGTCGGTTAGCTTCCTGCTAACGGCTTGTCAACCTGATGCACACAAGGAATTAGATGCCCCTAGAAATATATTGGCATCGTTGGAAGGAACCTGGAAGCTTACAAAAGCTACACAAGTTGATGAATCGGCTAAAGCAAAAGGATTTCCTTTTAAAGAAATAGATATAACAACCTTATTTCCTTACACCGATTTTAGAATTACATTCAACCTGAATGCAGGAGCACCCGGTACATTTACTACAGTACCAGGAGCATCTCCTAAAATTATTAAGCTTACCAGTGGAACCTGGTCAGTTGATAATGCTGCATCTCCCAAGAATATAACACTTACCAGTGGAGCGTCTACCGAGGTTACTACTTTAGGAGGCTATCCTGTTGGTGCATCAAACACTTTAAAATTAGCTGTGGCAAGAGTTGAGGCTGCTACGGGGAAGACAGTTATTACTTACAGTTACGAATTTGCTAAACAATAATAAACTCATTGCTATATGAAGAAGCTATTATACCTGATTCTTTTTATTAGTGCTGGTCTTTTTGCAAAAGCACAGAACCCATCTTTTTCTCCTGCTACCTTTACTGCAGAAGACCAGGTTACACTCACTTTTGACGTAACCGGAACGCCTATGGCTGGTTCCAGTGAAGCGTATATCTGGTTATGGGGAAATGCTGGCGACAGCCCACTTAATACCAGCTGGACAAACTCTCCTGATGCAGCAAGGATGACAGCAGCAGGAACCAACAAATGGAGTTTTACTTTTACCGGCACTGTATTGTATGGTCTTCCACCCGCATCTCTATCAAACTTTAATTTCCTTGTAAAAAAGAAAGATGGTTCTGCGCAAACATCCAACCAGGGGCCATTTAATTTTGATCCGCTTGTTTTTACACCCACTATGCTCCGGGTTTTTCCAGGAAAAGTAGGAGCAGATGATGTTGTAACTGTAAACTTTGATAAGGCTTATGGAGTTACTGCCAACGAACAAAGAATGACTCCCACTACAGCTACTATTACAATGGTGGATGATGCAGGAAATAATGTTGGCTCACCTCTTAACTTGACGGTAAGAAAAACAGGAGAAACGATTTGGAGTGCTTCTTACATTCCTTCTGTTTCATTTACACCTTCAACAGGAAGAAAATTATTCAAGTTCAAATATAAGTTCAACGGAACAGTGCTTGATCCCGGAGGTGCTACCATTACTGTAACATCATCAGAAACGGAAGTGACCTTTACAACGATGCAATAAAACGATTGTTTGAAAACTTATTAATACAACTGTCATGAAAAAAATTGTTTATATACTTTCTGTAGCGGTAGTACTGCTGAATAGCTGTAAGAAAGTTGATTTTGCTGATAATACGCCAACAGGTGAAGGATTGGTAGATTTTACACTAATCACTCCTGTTTCAAGTAGTGTTATAAAACTAAATGCAGCTACGCCCAATGCAGTAGTTCCATTCTCCTGGAATGCAGCCCGCCCGGGGCTGATCACTTCCCCCACGTATAAAATTGTAGCGGCACTAAAAACCGGCGGGAATTTAAATACTCCGTTTATTGAATTCGATGTTCCCGGCGGAGCCACTTCATTAGGACTTACACACAAGCAAATTGATGATGCCCTGAAAGCAAAAGCAATTGCTGATGGAGCTACTACAGACATGATTTGGACTGTAAGAGCAACAAACGGCTCAGTAACAATTTTAAGTACAAGTGTTTTTAATATCACCATCACCCGGATGAAAGATGGTGCATCTCCATTTGTTTTGTTAGGCCCTGTTCCAACAATTACGCCGATGGAGATCAATCCTGTTTCTACAACGGATATAATTAAGTTCAACTGGACAAGATCAAAACCTGCAACGGGTGGTCCTGCGGTTACATACAGAGTATTATTCGCAGAAAGAAAATTAGATGCTAACGGAAAAGAATTACCGATAGACTGGAACACACAAACCCTGTTCTCCATTGCTTCTGATAATAGTGGTGCGGATAGTTTATTATCTGCCACTACCAAACAAATTAGCGACTCCCTGGCAAACCATGGATTTGCTGACTTGAGTTTACAGGCTAACCTTAAATGGACAGTTGTAGCTACATCCGGAACCTGGAAACAGCAGGCTGATTACATGAACAATTTGTTCCTTCTTCGTCAAATTAAATTCTATATCGTTGGTAATATAACTGGTTGGGATATTAATAACCCATGGGAGATCATTACCGACAAAAAATCAGATCGTTTTGGCAAAGTGTTTTATGCTTACGTTAAATTAAATGCCGGTGACGAATTTAAATTCTTTAAAGTAAAAGGCGATTGGGGATCAGGTTATGGTAACAATGGTGCCAGCGGAGCCGGATTTTCTACCGGTTACAATGTTGGAGGCAACTTCGTAATAGGTACCAGTGGTCTCTATCGCTTAACACTGGATGTAGAAAATAATATAGCCTACGTACAGCAAAAACAAGTGGGTATTGTAGGTGGTATGCAGGGTTGGAATCCTACAGCACCAACATACGGCGGATATGTAAACAGAAACAAGTTTATTATCGTTACCAACTCATCAGCGGGTGAGGAATTTAAATTACACGATGGTTCAGCAGGAGCGGCATGGACCTTTGGAATTGGCAACGATCGCTGGTGGGGAGATGCAGGTGGCGGAAATCTTAACTATGATGGTGGTGATCCAAATCTACGGGCAGCAGCAGCTCCACGTTCAAGAGTGATTTGGGATGGAACTAACGGGCAGCAAGTTAAATTTGAGCAAAGCCCAGCAGTAGAAATGAGAGTAGTTGGTAATGGAATGCAAGGTGTTCCGGATTGGAATCCAGGAGCTTCTCCTCAAATGACATATAGCGGTAATGGTGTTTGGACAATTACACTTACACTTGTTGCCGGAAAAGAAATTAAGTTCCTGGCAGGTAACGATTGGGGAGCTTTCGATTATGAAGATAATAGCGGCGGAAGCACAGCTACCGGTACAGCTAGAGGTATTAGATGGGATGGAAGTGACAACTTTAAAACACCAACCACTACGGGCTCTTATACAATTACTTTAAATGAACATACCCAAACCGTAACTATTAACTAAAATCTCTTTTTGAATACAGTAAAGGCTGCCCAACAAGGCAGCCTTTATTATTTTACAGATCCCTGGTGATCAATAATAAACTGGATCAATTCTTCAAGTGTCACGTCAATTCTTGAAACTGCATCGGCAATATCTTCTCTGCTTACCTGGGCGGCAAATGCTTTTTCTTTTAATCTCTTCTTTATACTTTTTACTTCCATACCATTATATCCTTCGGGACGAAGCAAACTATAGGCATGAATCAATCCGCTTAACTCATCAATTGCATAGATCATTTTATCCATCTTATTTACAGGCTCTACGCCAAAAACAGCAGGACCATGAGAAGCAATACAATGAATAACATCGGGATCAATATTTCTTTTTTCTAATTCTTCTACAATCACTCTGCAATGGTCATCAGGATATTTTTCCCAATCAGCATCATGTAGTAAACCTGCCAGTTCCCATTTCAACGCCATTTGTTCATCCGCATTTTCTTTTTCAATGGCCCATGCTTTCATATTAGCAGCAACCTGCTTCATATGGAGGCGAAGTTTTTCATTCGGCACCCATTCATTTAATAAAATATTTGCCTCCTCAATCGACATGAGATTGCCTGCATTTTTTGGATCACCAAAATTATCCCGGCCTAATAGACGTGTTGACATTTTACATTGATTATGGATTAAATATACTGAAAGCAACTAATCCATTTAAATCCCATAGTCTGTGATTACTTACATTTGCAGCAACATGGAAAAAGACGAACAAGTATACCGGGGGAAAATTTCGTTTATTAATTACGAAAAACAGTTTGCAACAATTGATTACCTGCACAATACAAAACAGAAATCTGTTAATTTCAAAACAAATGCAGCAGATAGTGGTAAAAAACCACATCAATTCAAATTAAATGATAGTGTAAGTTTTCAACTACGCTTATCCGACCGGGGCGATAAAATGACGGCGTATAATGTAAAGTTTATTCATAACGAAGCAGTTGATTTACTAATTCAAAAATCAGCAATAGAAAACAGGTTTGCCGGATATTTAAAAATTGTAGATGGGAAATTTTTTGTAAAAGAAGTTGAGAGCTATGTGCTATTTCCTATTCAATTGTCCAAGTGGGAAAAAGAACCTGTGGAAACTGCAGCTAATGTTGCTATCAGTTTTAAATTGATAAATATTGATAAGCCTAATAGTATTGCTGCCGAACTCTTCTCGCATAATTATACAGCGGAATACAAAAAAGCATTACAACACTTCGATAAAAAAATAGATATTGAAGCTGTTGTGGCAAGAGTTTCTCCGCATGCTGTGTATTTGAATTTATTTGGAGAAAAAATGCAAGCCAAGCTAAGCGTTACCGAAGCAGAAAAGGAAACAATCAAAGAAGGCGATATAATACCGGTAAATATTGTACATCTCACCAGTAATCGGGTAGTGGTTAAACGGGTTACTGCCTGATTCACCTTTTAAAACCGTTCATTCACCGAAATCAAATAGCAACCTGTAATACAGGGCAGTAATTTGCAGGCTGAAAAATATTGATTCATGTCACTGAAAATTACTGGTAAACTTCCAACAGGTAAGCTACTGCAGAGTTTACAGCAATCTCCTAACTATAAGAATGGTGCCTTTCAGAATCTTTCGCCTACAGCTATGAAGCCAGAAGATGTTTCGTACTGGAAAATGATGAAAGAGTTTTTTAAGAAGCATCCTGAAACAGCACCCTCAACTATATTGCCTTTTGTAAAAACAGATTTGAAGAAATTAGAAGGAGAAGAACCGCTAATAGTATGGTTTGGCCACTCCTCTTATTTAATTCGGATTGCCAATAAAAACTTTTTGATCGATCCTGTGTTCAGTGGCAATGCCGCTCCTGTATCATATATGGTAAAAGCTTTTCCGGGTAGTAATGAATACAAAGCAGAAGACATGCCGCCAATTGATTATCTTATTCTCACACATGATCACTATGATCATCTTGATTTCAAAACCATTCGTAAACTAAAAAGCAAAATTGGTAATGTGATTTGCTCTTTAGGTATCAGCTCTCATTTAAAACATTGGGGTATAGCTATAAATAATATAACCGAGTTAGATTGGTGGCAAACAACAACGGTAGAAGATAACATACAGATAACTGCAGCACCAGCCCGTCATTTTTCCGGCAGGGGAATAAAAAGGGGACAAACATTATGGTCTTCTTTCATTCTAAAAACTTCAACTCATAATTTATACATCGGCGGCGATTCCGGATATGATTCTCATTTTAAAGAGATCGGTGAAAAACATGGTCCGTTCGACATGGCCATTTTAGAATGTGGTCAATATAATACCATGTGGCCACTCATTCATATGATGCCGGAAGAAACAGCCCAGGCGGCCGTTGATTTAAAAGCAAAAGCTTTATTACCTGTACACTGGGGGAAATTTAAATTAGGAATGCACCCCTGGAACGAATCTATAAAACGGGTAACTGCAAAAGCCAAAGATTTAGGTATGCCCACCAACACTCCAAAAATCGGGGAGCCTTTGACTATTGGAGGCGAATATTCGGGTTCAAACTGGTGGGAGTAATTGACTAATTGCCAGCTTTTATTTTTATCGTCAAAATTATTATTGAAAACCAGCATCTTACAAAGGTGCTGTAAAAATAAGCTCCCCAAATTATAGGTTTGAATTCCACTCAAACCTACCTTTGCACTCCCAATTAAAAAAGGGAACAAGTTGAGGGATAGCTCACTTGTTTATTATTTAACGCTGAAAGCGATGAGCCAACAGCAAAAAGATTTCTAAAATGAGCAAATTACATTTCACAACGAAACATGCGAACGAGGCTACCGTGCAACGTACTTGGTATGTTGTAGATGGTACTAATCAAACCGTTGGACGTATGTGTGCTAAAATTGCTGCGATACTTCGTGGTAAAAACAAAGCATACTATACTCCACACGTTGACACTGGTGATTACATTATCGTTACCAACTGCGAGAAAGTTGTTTTAACCGGTAACAAACTGGACCAAAAAGTATATGATACTTTCAGTGGTTATCCGGGTGGCCGTAAAGAAGAAGTTGCAAGAAACCTGATCAATCGCAGACCAGAGGTGGTTATCGAAAGAGCAGTAAAAGGCATGCTTCCTAAAAATCGTTTAGGTCGCAAGATGTACAAAAAATTATTTGTGTACACAGGTGCTGCACATCCGCACACTGCACAACAACCTAAAGAACTAAAGTTCTAATCCCCAATTAAAAATTACAAATTCCAAATAAATAAAAATGGAAAAGCAAAAAAACGGAATTGGTCGTCGTAAAGCAGCTGTGACAAGGGTGTTTCTTTCCAAAGGAGAAGGCACTATCACAGTGAACGATAAAGACTACAAAACTTATTTTCCACTGGTTTATTTACAAAACCAGGTAGAACGTCCGCTAAAAACAGTTGATGTTGCTAATAAATTTGATGTGAAAATAAACGCTGCCGGTGGTGGTGTTAAAGGCCAGGCAGAAGCAGCTATGTTGGGTATTGCAAGGGTATTGCTGGAAATCAACCCTGAGTTTCGCCCTGCATTAAAAGCAGCCGGTTTATTGAAAAGAGATCCAAGATCAGTTGAACGTAAGAAATTCGGTCATAAGAAAGCTCGTCGTAGCTACCAGTTCTCTAAACGTTAACCTGGTTATTGGTTGCTGGTTTCATACCAGCAGCCAACAAGCAACATAATTAGAATATAAACTCTTTATAAAAAAGAAAATGGAAAATAACACTTCACTACAACAGCAACTTTTGGAAGCAGGTGTACACTTCGGTCACCTGAAGAAGAAATGGAATCCTAAGATGTTGCCTTACATCTTCGCTGAAAAGAAAGGTATTCACATCATCGACCTGAATAAAACAGTAGAGTGTCTTCAGGAAACTGCAGCTGCAATGAAACAAATTGCACGCAGCGGAAAAAAGATCTTGTTTGTAGGTACTAAGAAGCAAGCAAAGGACATCGTAAAAGAGTCTGCACAAAAAATAAACATGCCTTTCGTAACAGAACGTTGGTTAGGTGGTATGCTGACCAACTTCAACACAGTTCGTAAGAGTGTAAAGAAAATGCAGAGCATTGAAAAAATGTTAGGTGATGGTTCTTTCGACAGCATCACTAAAAAAGAACGTTTGACATTGAGCCGTGATAAAGACAAAATGGAAAAAGTATTAGGTGGTATCGCTCAATTGGGCCGTGTACCTGCTGCTTTATTCTTAGTGGATATCGGGCATGAACATATTGCATTGGCAGAAGCTAAGCGCTTAGGTGTTGCCACTTTTGGTGTAGTTGATACTAACTGCGATCCAAATAAAGTTGACTTCGCAATTCCGGGTAACGACGATGCTACTAAATCGATCGCCATCATTGTTAATTATATCACTGCTGCTATTGCAGAAGGTCTTGCTGAAAGACAAGCTGCAAAAGATGAAGAAGTGGATGATGTAAGTGATGATGAAAAAGAAAGAAAAGCAGCAAGATTGGAAGCTGAAGCACAAGCTGAAGGTGGCCGTGGCGGAAGAGGCCGTGGTGCTGGTGGACCAGGCGGTGGTGCAGGTGGCGGACAACGTCGTCGTACTCCGGGTGGAGCTGGCGGTGGTAGCAGAGGCCCGGGTGGTGGAAGAAGATAAGGCAGTTTGTAGTTTAAAGTTTATGATTTGTAGTTAATACAATCATTGATCAAACTGCAGTACTACTATCAACTTCGTTGCGTCGCACTCTTGTACGTTCTGTTCTTTACTGAGCATTATGCAAAGTGTCCGCAATTACTCAAACCAACTGCTTAAAGAGAATTATTAAGTCTTTAATCATTAATTATTAATTACAATGAGTACAGCAACAATAAGTGCACAAGACATAAACAAACTTCGCCAGGCTACTGGTGCGGGTATGATGGATTGCCGCAAGGCTTTAACAGAAACAAACGGCGATTTTGAAGCTGCTATTGACTGGTTGCGCAAGCAAGGTCAAAAAGTAGCCGCTAAAAGAAGCGACCGTGAAGCAAAAGAAGGTGTAGTAATAGCACAAACAACTGCCGACAACAAAACCGGAATCGTTGTATGTGTTAGCTGCGAAACTGATTTCGTTTCTAAGAATGCAGATTTTATTGCAATGGTACAAAGCATCGCTGATGCCGCTATTGCTGGTAATATCAAAACTGTAGAAGAATTGAATGACACTGTTGTAAACGGTGCAAAAATTTCAGACCTTATCAATGATAAGTTAGCTTCCATCGGTGAGAAGATCGGTATCACAAAGTACCAAAGAGTTGAAGCTCCTTACGTTGCCTCTTATATACATGGTGCATACCGCATCGGTGTATTAGTTGGCTTAGATAAAGAAGCTGTTGAAGTAGGTAAAGACGTAGCTATGCAAATTGCTGCCTTGAACCCTGTAGCTGTTGATGCTGCAAGTGTTCCTGCAGAAGTAGTAGCAAGAGAAAAAGCCATCGTAATAGATGTAATGAAAGAAGATCCTAAAATGGCAGGCAAACCAGAAGAAATGCTGGCTAAAATTGCTGAAGGTAAAATGGGAGCTTTCTTCAAAGAGCAAACATTAACAGCACAAGCTTTCGTAAAAGATGGGGGCAAAACTGTTGGCGATTACCTGAAAGAAAGCGGTAATGTAACAGTTACAGAATTTAAGAGAGTAGCGTTAGGCTAATATTATTGAACTTATAATTTTTTAAGCGTCCCGTTATTTAGCGGGACGCTTTTTTTATTTTTATCACATGGAAAATTTGAATGAATATTTTGAGGCCAACAAAAATTTATGGAACCAGCGTACAGATGTCCATAAAGATTCTTCTTTCTACAACCTGGCAGGATTTAAGAAAGGTGAAACCGTTTTAACTTCCATTGAATTAAATGAACTAAAGGACGTAAATGGCAAAACTATGCTTCATTTACAATGTCATTTTGGAATGGATAGTTTGGATTGGGCAAGAAGAGGAGCTGATGTGACAGGCGTTGACTTATCGGACACTGCTATCAGTGAAGCAAAAAAACTAAATGATGAATTAAAATTGAATGCAAAATTCGTTTGTAGTAATGTGTACGATTTAAAAGATCAGCTCGATGAAAAGTTTGATATCGTTTTTACTTCTTACGGAACAATCGGCTGGTTGCCGGATTTAGATAAATGGGCAGATATCGTTTCTTATTATTTAAAACCTGGCGGATTATTTTATATAGCAGAGTTTCACCCGGTGTTATGGATGTTTGATGATGATTTTACACATATTAAATATCATTACGATAACAGGGAGTTGATAATAACAGAAAATGAAGGAACCTATACAGATCGCAATGCATACATCACCGGCAAAGAATATAGCTGGAACCACAGCATCAGCGAAGTGTTGAATGCATTAATCAATGCTGGGTTGAATATTGAATTTTTTAATGAACATATGTTTTCCCCTTACCCTTGTTTTAAGAGTATGACAGAGTTGGAAAAAGGGAAGTGGCATATTAAAGGCATGGAAGAAAAACTGCCGATGGTGTATAGTATTAGAGCTGTTAAACAATAATCAAAACCCTTATCTTCGCCCCGAAAAATTAGCTCTATGTTACCAAAGTACAAACGAATACTCCTCAAACTTTCTGGTGAAGCATTAATGGGTGATAAAAGCTTTGGATTTGACAACGATGTTATTGCACAATATGCACAGGATATTAAATCCATCACCGAATTGGGAGTTCAGGTGGCTATTGTTATTGGTGGTGGAAATATTTACCGGGGGATGAATGAAGCTGAAACGGGAATCGAAAGAGCACATGGCGATTATATGGGCATGCTGGCTACCGTTATCAACGGTATGGCCTTGCAGGCTGGTCTTGAAAAAGTTGGAGTGTACACCCGGTTACAGAGTGCCATTAAGATGGAGCAAATTGCAGAGCCCTATATACGCCGTCGTGCAATCCGTCATTTGGAGAAAGGACGGGTGGTGATTTTTGGAGCAGGCACTGGTAATCCCTATTTTACTACAGATACCGCAGGTTCGCTCCGGGCTATTGAAATAAATGCTGATGTAATATTAAAAGGAACAAGGGTTGATGGCATTTACACAGCTGATCCTGAAAAAGATGCTACCGCTACAAAATACAATGTCATTACTTTCCAGGAATGCATTTCGCAAAATTTGAAAGTAATGGACATGACAGCCTTCACACTATGCATGGAGAATAGTCTTCCTATTATTGTTTTTGATATGAACAAAGAAAGTAACCTGCGCAGGGTAGTAACCGGCGAGAAGGTGGGTACCTTGGTAAGAGGATAGGGTTTTTCGTATCTATCCTAAGTATATTTACTATTTTTTTCGCTACACAAACTACTATATTGCAGTTTGTTTATTACCCACCTGTGAAAAACTATTGATATCAATCTCCTTATTTTTCAATAGTTTTCAAATCATTTGTTGTGTATTATGGCGAGCCTTTCACTTACCCTTGTTGAGATAATTGTGCTGATGCTTGGGGCTATTACGCTTGGCATTACAATACACTTTTTTATTACCAGCCGCCGTTCACTTTCAACAACCGTTACAGAAGCCTCTACAAAACTGGCTAAGGATCTGGAAGATTGGAAACTCCGTTATTTTAATGATGTTGAAGTAAGAGATAAGGAACTTATACAGTTAAGAGAAAAACTGGCGGATACAGAAGAAAATAATGACATTAATTCTATCGAGGCTGATGAGATGCGACAGCTAAATAAAAAACTAAAAGCAGAAATTGAATCACTTCGTAAAATTGCTCCCTCATCAACTGAAGCTGATGAGCTTCGGTTAATGAATAATCAATTAAAAGCTGAACTAGAATCCCTTCGCAACGCCTCTCCATCTTTACCTGCCACGGAAAAAACAGGTGGTTATATAGAGCAATTGCGTTTAGCACAAAGCAGCTTACTGGAGCACAATGAAAAAATAAATAAACTGCTTGGCCAAATTGATATTGTAAAAGAAACAGAAGAAAAGCAACAGGAAATACAACGGTTAAATGAAGAACTAACCAGCCAGATTGATGATCTTAAGTTCATGCTTTCACAAAAGGAAAAAGAAATTAGTAATACCCGCCAGAAAGAACACCTGACCAGCGAAATGACATCTATGCTGGACAGTGCATATAACGAGTTCAATGCGCTGCAGGATAAAATACATAAGCTGGAAGGACAGGTAAATAATTCTAAGCTTGTTAGCTTAGATTATGAAGATCTTAAAGAAGCTCACCAGAAAGTAGTAAGAGATTTTGATACACAAAAAGTAAAATACAATGCTGCTATTACAGAAAATCAGCACTTACAGGCAGCTTTTGATGAGATACAGGATAAGCTAAAAGAAGCAAACTTTCAGCGTCAGCAATTGCAAAAAAGAGTTGTTTACCTGGAAGAGTTGAATAATGATATGCAAGCTGTTTCAGAGGCGAATAAAAAATTGGAAAGCCAGCTTAAAAGGGTTGGTGAATTGGAAAGCATGCTGAATGTAATAGCAGAGGAACGGGATGAGCTTGCCAGGAAGCAAACGAGAGCATCATAAGTAAATTTTACTGAGTCCGAAAGGGCTTTTTTTATTGCTTAGATTTTTGAGCCATTACCTTTGCCATTAAATTTTATAGTATGTCCGCCAATATCGCAGCTATCAGGAAAAATTATTCTCAAAAAAAATTAACCGAGAAAAAAGCCGATGCAAATCCATTGCAGCAATTTGCTAAATGGTGGCAACAAGCGGTAGAAGCTAAACTGGATGAAGTAAATGCAATGACGCTGGCTACTGCATCATCTGATGGAATACCCTCTGCAAGAATTGTTTTACTGAAAGGTGTGTCAGAAGATGGATTTGTTTTTTTTACCAATTATAAAAGTTTTAAAGGTCAGCAGTTAGCTGAAAACCCTAAAGCCTGTCTTGTTTTTTTCTGGAAAGAATTAGAAAGGCAAGTACGCATTACAGGGTTAGTAGAAAAAGTAAGTGCTACAGAAAGCGATGATTATTTCTATTCAAGACCCGTTGGAAGCCAGTTAGGAGCAGCAGCATCACCACAAAGCCAGGTTGTAGAAAACAGGGAGTGGTTGGATGAGCATTTTAAGGCCATAAAAAAATCAACGAAGAATAACAAAGTGGAAAGGCCCGAACATTGGGGTGGTTACCGGGTAAAGCCTGTTATAATTGAATTTTGGCAGGGGCGACCCAGTCGTCTGCACGACCGTTTACAATACACATTAGATGAAAGTGGAAACTGGAAGATTGAACGATTAGCCCCATAACAGTATCAGGTAAATAAGGTATAAAGTACAATTGCACTATACACCCTATTTACTTATATACCTTTTACTTATTAAGCCTTTTTAGTAGTAGCAGCTTTTTTAGCAGCAGCTTTCTTTGCAGTACTTGGTGTTACTGGTCTGCTTTTGCCAAAAGAACCTTTAAAACGTTTTCCTTTAGCAGTCTTTTTATCTCCTCTTCCCATAAAAAATAATTTATTATTGATTTAGTGCAAAAATACGGGGTGAAAACTAAAAAAGCTCCGGTACTAAAAATAAGCACAGGAGCTTTTAATGCAGTTAGTATTGGTGCAAATGGTAATTATGCTATTATAGTTTGCCAGCCAGCTCTTTACCAGCTTTAAATTTGGCAACTTTTCTTGCTTTGATTTTAATTACTTCGCCAGTTTGGGGATTGCGGCCGTTACGGGCAGCTCTTTTAGATACAGAGAATGTACCGAAACCAACAAGTGTAACTTTTCCACCACCTTTCAATGTTTTTGTAACTGCCTCAACGAAAGAATCCAGAGAAGCATTTGCCTGTGTTTTTGTTATGCCTGCATCGTCAGCCAGTTTTGCAATTAATTCAGCTTTGTTCATGTGTTATTGTTTTTTATTTTTTTATAGCGCACAAATTTAGAGGCTTTTTAGTTTTGGCAAAATATTTTTATTCATATTCTGCATTTCGTATTATCCAGCCGAAACCGCACGGGATAAGCATTGTGGCGAAAAATGAAAGCAGGTAAATGTAGGGATAAATAACTATAAAATGATAAAACCCTTGCCAGTAAAGGGTTTTAAAAGAATGATCCTAAAAGGCTTGCCAGTAAAGGATTTGCGGGGAATATACAATTGTTTCGAACTTGTTGAAATTAAATTAATTCTTTTGCACAGTCAATGCACAACTTCCATTACCGATCGAAAGGCAATTACTTTTTGCCCCCATTTATCTGCACTCTTTTTTCTCATTTCGTCAGAAAAATTTTGAATGTACCTGTTATACAATGCTTTACTATTTGCATGGTACTGCACAGCAAATGTTGGCCCATCGCTTTCATCTATTTCTAATAAACGCAAGATCCTGGCTTCGGTAAAACAACCAGTTTTTATAATCTCGGGAATATGCTCTTCTTTCAGCCATTTTACATATTCGCCAGCAATAGCATTTTCTGTTTTTACGGTAACATTATAAACTATCATGGCGACTTAAATTTTAATATCGAGATATATAGGGCAGTGGTCACTGTGTTTTATATCGGGATATATCTCTGCATCTTTTAAATTCTTTTTTAACGGAGCAGTTACGGTAATATAATCGATCCGCCATCCTTTGTTTTGTGCTCTTACCGTAGGGAAACGCTGGCTCCACCAGCTATAGCGATGGGGCTCTTTATGAAATTCACGGAAAGTATCAATCCAATCATTCTCTAAAAATTTAGTCATCCATTCTCTTTCTTCTGGTAAAAAGCCGGATGATTTTTTATTTCCTTTTGGGTCATGAATATCAATTTCTGTATGCGCAATATTATAATCACCACATAAAATGAGTTTGGGGATTTTCTTTCTTAGTTTATTCAAATAAATATGAAACTCATCTAACCAGGCATATTTAAATGTTTGTCGAATATCACCACTGGTGCCACTCGGAAAATAGGCATTGATAAGCCGAACATCACCAAAGTCCAGTTGAATAACTCTTCCTTCATCATCGCTTAATTTATTGCCAGTGCCGTACTCTACCTTATCAGGTTTTATTTTAGTGAATACCGCAACGCCGCTATATCCTTTCTTTTGTGCACTGTACCAGTAGTGATGAAAGCCTAGTTCTTCTAATGCTTTTATATCCACATCACCTTGAGTAGCTTTAGTTTCCTGCAGGCAAATAACATCTGCCGGGTTTGTTTTCAGCCAGTCAATAAAATTCTTTTTGATGGCAGCTCTTATTCCATTTACGTTGTATGAAATTATTCTCATATTAGTGCTATATTAAAGTTTGCAGCGAAATATAAATTTATTTGAACTCCTTTAAAAGATAGGGGTTATTATTGTTTAATTTGGAAGGCAATTTACAACTATGGAGGCATCAGCAAAATCAAAAGACAAAAGTTTAATTCCCGCCAAAGAACATGTGTACCTGGATGGACCAAAAAGCAGGGGATATGAACTACATTTTGCATGGCGGGTTTTCTGGCAGTTTCTTAAAGGGTTTCGGCACCTTCACTTTATTGGTCCTTGTATCACAGTATTTGGATCAGCGAGGTTTAAAGAAGATCACCCATATTATATTAAAGCAAGGGAATTTGGTAAACGTATTGCTGAACTGGGCCTTACTACCATGACGGGCGGCGGCCCTGGTATTATGGAAGCTGCTAACCGTGGTGCATTTGAAAATGAGGGGAAGTCAGTAGGATGTAACATACAATTACCTTTTGAACAGCATGAAAATCCCTATGTGCAAAAATCAGTCACCTTCGAACATTTTTTTGTGCGCAAGGTATTGCTGGTAAAATACTCTTACGCCTTCATCATTATGCCCGGCGGGTTTGGTACCATGGATGAATTGTTTGAAACACTTACATTGGTACAAACCAAAAGCATTAGCCAGTTCCCGGTTGTACTTTTTGGAAAAGAATATTATGCTCCATTACTGGCTACCATAGCTGATATGGAAAAACAAGGAACGATTTCCCCGGGTGATATGAATCTTGTTTTGGTAACAGATAGTGTAGATGAGGCGATGGAACATATCCGGCATTACATCAGCACTAATTATAAGGTAAGACCCCGCAAACGTTATTGGTGGTTGTTTGAGAAACGGTAATATTGCATTCAAAATCTACCAATGACAGGAACTGATATATTAGGTTATGCAGCCGGAGCCATCACTTCACTGACCTTTTTGCCACAAGTTTTAAAAACATGGAAGGAAAAATCTGCCAAAGATGTTTCCTTATTGATGTTTATTATAGCTGCCATAAACGAAGTAATGTGGATCGTGTACGGGGCATTGCTGGATAATTGGGTGATTATTCTTACTAATGCGATTGTGCTTGCCATGTCGTTAACGATGATTTTTTTAAAACTCAGGTACAATAAATAATGGCAGCTATTACAACTATCATTTTTGATTTAGGTGGCGTATTAATTGACTGGAATCCGAAATATGTTTTTAATGAGACTTATTTTGAGTCGGAAGAAAAAAGGGAGTATTTTTTTAATCATATCTGCACCAGCGATTGGAACGAAGAACAGGATGCCGGACGTTCTATTGTAGAAGCTACCGAAGAATTAATAACGAAGTTTCCTGATTGGGAAGAATCTATCCGGGATTTTTATGGCCGTTGGACAGAAATGTTAAATGGTCCCATACACGATACAGTAGAAATTTTCAGGCAACTTAAAGAAAGCAGTAAATATAAAACCTATGCGTTGACAAACTGGCAAGCTGGTTTGTTTGATATAGCACTGGTTCGCTACAATTTTTTACATTGGTTTGATGGCCGTGTAGTAAGTGGCGAAGAAAAAACAAGAAAACCCTTTCCTGAGTTTTACAATATCCTGCTCGACCGCTATAATGTAAAAGAAGAGGAGTCATTGTTTATTGATGATAATGTGCGAAACGTTAAAGCCGCAGAAGAATTGGGAATCAAATCAATTCATTTTCAATCGCCGGAACAGTTATTGGAAGAACTTAAAAACTATAAAGTATTATAAAATTGAATGAGGTTACACCTTTTTAAAAGATGTAACCTCTTCGAGCTTCTTTCAATAAATTTTATTCCAACACGGGCCTCAACCATTTCTCTGCTTCATCCAAACTCATTCCTTTACGTTTAGCATAATCTTCTAACTGGTCTTTGCCTATTTTACCCAAGCCAAAATAATGGCTTTGTGGATGAGCTATATACCAACCGCAAACAGATGCAGGCGGATTCATGGCCAAACTTTCCGTTAACTCAATCCCGATATTTTCGGTAACGTTCATTAGATCGAAGAGTTTGATTTTTTCTGTATGATCCGGGCAAGCAGGGTAGCCAGGTGCTGGACGAACGCCTTTATATTCTTCTCTTATCAGGGCTTCATTACTAAGGGTTTCATTTTTTTCATAGCCCCAATATTCTTTTCTCGTTTTTTGGTGCAAACATTCTGCAAAGGCTTCCACAAAACGGTCGGCTAATATCTGTACTAAAATTTTATTGTAATCATCATGGTCGTTATTAAATCTGTCAATATGTTTTTTTGCTCCATGAATAGTAACAGCAAATGAACCCATGTAATCATTACCTAGTTCTTTCGGGCAAATAAAATCAGCCAATGAATAGCTTGGTTGCCCTACTGCTTTTTTTAATTGCTGACGAAGTGATTCTAATTTTACTTCTCCCTTTTCTGTTTGTAAGGTAACTGTATCAGCATTGTTGCTGGTAGCAGGCCAAAAACCAATAACACCCTCCGCTCTGAACCAATTCTCTTTTACAATTTGCTCCACCATTTTCTGCGCATCATTATAAAGACGAGTGGCTTCTTCGCCAAAAATTTTATCGGATAAAACTTCCGGAAAACGACCCGGCATTTCCCAGGCGATGAAGAAAGGCCCCCAGTCAATATATTTTGCAATATTGGCGAGGTCAAATTGTTTTATCACTTTGGTGCCTTCAACTGCTGGCTTAGCAGGTGTATAATTTTTCCAGTCGAAATATTCTTTGGTAACAACAGCTTCTTCATACGAGATCATTGATTTTTTACCCTTATTCATGAATTGGGTTCTCAATGCATCATATTCTTCCTGTGTTTTTTTAATAAGTGGTTCTTTTTCTTTACTTAATAAGGTGCTTACTGCTGTTACACTTCTTGAGGCATCCAAAATATGTAATACGCCATTATCATATTGCGGTGCAATCTTTACGGCGGTATGCATTCTTGATGTAGTTGCGCCACCGATCAATAATGGCTGCTTCATGCCACGACGTTTCATTTCATGTGCCACATGCACCATTTCATCTAAAGATGGTGTGATCAATCCGCTTAAACCGATAATATCAACTTTTTCTTTTTCAGCAGTGTCTAATATTTTATCTGCAGGCACCATTACACCAAGATCAATAATATCATAGCCATTACAGCCTAATACAACGCCGACAATATTCTTACCAATATCATGCACATCACCTTTAACAGTGGCTAATAAAACTTTAGGGGCTCCTGCTGCTTCTTCATTAATTGTTCCGGCAGCAATATGTGCTTGTTTACGATCTTCTTTTTCCTGTTCAATAAAAGGAGTAAGGACAGCAACACTTTTCTTCATCACCCTTGCACTCTTAACTACCTGTGGCAAAAACATTTTACCGGCACCAAACAAATCTCCCACCACATTCATTCCATCCATCAGCGGACCTTCAATTACATCTAAAGGTTTCGGATATTTTTGTCTTGCTTCTTCTGTATCTGCATCTATGTAATCAGTTATACCATTTACCAATGAATGTTTTAATCTTTCTTCAACTGAAGATTCTCTCCATCTTTCATCTTTAATATTTTCTTTACCTTTTGCTTTTACTGTTTCTGCAAAAGAAATAAGACTTTCAGTAGCTTCGTTGTTGTCATTATTGCGATTGAGGATTACATCTTCGCATAATTGTTTCAACTTCGGTTCTATCTCATCATACACTACCAACTGACCAGCATTTACAATGCCCATATCCATTCCTGCTTTGATAGCATAATACAGAAACACACTGTTCATAGCTTCCCGCACATGGTCATTTCCACGGAAAGCAAATGAAAGATTACTGACACCTCCGCTTACTTTCGTAAGGGGCATCAGTTGTTTTATCTCTTTGGTAGCTTCTATAAAATCAACACCGTAGTTATTATGTTCTTCCATGCCGGTGGCGATGGCGAAAATATTCGGATCGAAAATTATATCCTGTGGATCATAACCAACTTGTTCGGTCAATATTTTATAAGCCCGGTGACATATTTCCACTTTTCTTTCTTTGGTATCGGCCTGTCCTTTTTCATCAAAGGCCATTACAATTACTGATGCACCATAACTCTGGCAAATGATTGCCTGCTCAATGAACTTTGCCTCTCCTTCCTTCATCGAGATGGAGTTCACAATACATTTTCCCTGCACACATTTTAATCCTGCTTCAATGATCTCGAACTTGGAGCTATCGATCATGATAGGGATCTTGGCAATATCCGGTTCACTTTGCACAAGATTCAGGAACGTAGTCATAGCCAAAACACCATCGAGTAGTGCATCGTCCATATTTACATCCAATACCTGTGCGCCGTTTTCTACCTGCTGGCGGGCAACACTTAATGCCTCTTCGTACTTATTTTCTTTTATAAGCCGGGCAAACATTTTAGAACCGGTAACGTTGGTACGTTCCCCAACGTTCACAAAATTTGTTTCCGGACGAATAACGAGAGGCTCTAATCCTGATAACCGTAAGAACGGTTTTATTACAACACTATCCTGCATTTATGAAGTCTTTTTAACGAACAACTTTTTGATCATTGAAAAGTTGTTTACAATGAGAATGAGTAAGGCGATAACGATAAGTAGATTTGCTGTTGTCATACTAGCTCTTTTTGAACAACTGGTAGTTGCCTTGGTGCAATATTTTTTACTTCTTCAGCAATATGCTTTATATGATCGGGTGTAGTACCACAGCATCCCCCCACAATATTTACCCAGCCCTCTTTAGCCCAATCTTCTAAGTAATGAGCAGTATCAGTTGGATGTTCATCATACTCTCCCATCGCATTGGGCAAGCCTGCATTGGGATATGCTGATACATAACAACTGGCTATTTGTGAAAGCTCTTCAATATGTGGCCTCATTTCTTTAGCACCTAATGCGCAATTTAAACCAATGCTTAATGGTTTGGCATGCATTACGGAAGTATAGAAAGCTTCTAACGTTTGTCCGCTTAGTGTTCTGCCAGACGCATCGGTGATCGTTCCGCTGATCATTACCGGCAGAGATTCTTTCTTTACATCCCTGAAATATTTTTTAATGGCGAAGATGGCAGCTTTTGCATTCAATGTATCAAAGATGGTTTCAATTAATAATAAATCAACACCACCATCTACCAAACCTTTTACTTGTTCGTAATAAGCTTCTACTACTTCATCAAATGTAACTGCACGAAAACCGGGATTGTTTACATCTGGTGAAAGTGATAATGTTTTATTCAATGGGCCGATAGCACCAGCTATCCAGGCTTGTTTGCCAGATTGTTTAATTGCTTCTTTTGCGCATTTAGCAGCAGCAACGTTTAATTCGTAGGCTAATGATTGCATTTCATAATCGGCCATGGCAATAACAGTACTGCTGAAAGTATTAGTTTCAATAATATCAGCACCGGCATCTAAATATTCTTTGTGAATAGCTGTGATGATCTGCGGCTGTGTAATATTCAACAGATCATTATTGCCTTTTACATCGCTATGCCAATCTTTAAAACGTTCGCCACGATAATCGGCTTCGGATAATTTATACCGCTGTATCATGGTGCCCATTGCACCATCGATGATGAGAATTCTTTTTTCCAGCTCTTTTCGGATGTCACTCATTGTTTACAATTTGTCTCTTGCAAAAAAATGCAATTCGCAAAGCAAGAGGGTTCTTCGAAAATGCTCATCTGTGTTACTACTATGCAAGTGTGCGACGCAACAGTTGATGCTAGTAGTAATGCAGCCAGGCTACAAAATTTTATTCAATGCGCTATAAACGTTGGGAAACCGAATGCGGTGTTCTTAGACGTTTATTAGTTCTTTTTTAGCAGGCCGAACAATAAACAAATCCGCCTGTGAATGTGTGGCAAAGCTACATTATATAGGTTGAATAAGCAAGTTTGACAGCATTACCGATGGGACACATAACTCTCTACCGGTAAACGGTTTTGTAGGCTGCGGGCAAGGGTCATTTCATCGGCGTATTCCAGCTCTCCGCCGAAGGCTATGCCACGGGCAATAGTGGTGATGCGGATACCCGATGGTTGCAGCTTCTTTTGTATGTAATAAATAGTGGTATCTCCTTGTATATTAGGGTTCAACGCAAAGATGAGCTCTTCGGTTTTTTCCTTTTCTATGCGAAGCACAAGGGAAGCAATATTAAGTTGATCGGGGCCAATACCATCTAATGGCGAGATGACACCGTTCAATACATGGTAAGTGCCATTGAATTGTTGGGTGCTTTCGATGGCGATCACATCACGGATGCTTTCTACTACACAAATCACTTCTTGCTTGCGGCTGGAGTTGGAACAGATAGAACAAATATCTCCATCAGCTACATTATAGCAACGCTGGCAAAATTTTATTTCGCTGCGCATACGGGCAATTACTTCGCTGAACTGGCCTACTTCTTTACTGTCTTGTTTTAATAAATGCAATACCAAACGCAACGCTGTTTTTTTACCAATGCCTGGAAGCTTGGCAAATTCGTTGACGGCGTTTTCGAGAAGAGAGGAGGAGAATTGCATACAGCGAAGATAGTAAATGGTGAATAGCGAAGGGTCAATGTGGCTGCCGAAAGAAAGGCTTTTATTCACTATTCACTACAAAGCTATTTCAAACTCATTCTGCCAATTAGGTTTTATATTTATTTTTCGTTCAACTGGCTTTACAAGCTCTGGTTGATTGCGTTTGCCGAAGAATTGTCCGGGATCCCAGATGCCATTTTTATTTTCATCATACAGAAATCGGAGTTCGTATTCGCCGGGGAGGAATAGTGCTTGTGAAAAATCCAGACTGGTCATTGGTACAGACTGGACAATTTGACCCGCACTTACAAAAAGTAATACCGGGTTTTTTGCTAAATCAAGATTGCGGAATCTAAGTTGCAGACCACCGTAATCGCCTGTTTTTTTGGTGATAAAACTGAGGGTATCGGTCTTTAATAATTTTAGCCCGGTACTGTCTTCTGCAAAATCTTTATCAATAATGACGTGGTATTGTGTAGCGGGTTTCCAGGTATTTGCCAGGATCAGTTTTTTCCCGGTGCTGTCTTGTCTAAAATTAGCGGCCGGATCTGGAATAAAAGTGGAGTCGGTGTAGAGCCTGATTTTTGAGGAATCAAATTTTCGAAGGGGTAAGTTAAATGATAATTGAAACGGCGTTAGTAAATCATGCTGACCATTTACAACAGTTGATTGCGGACGTAATCTTTTTTCTATAGCAATGCCGCCCGGGCCGGTACGCCTGCCTCCACCTTCGGTATTGGCAGTAATAGGGGCTGCTGGTTTTGCTGTTGCATAAGCGTATAAAGTAACAGGCTCCGTATCTCCAGAAAGTATAACTGGTTTATCTGCAAAAGCAAACAAATCTTCCTCTTTTGAATAACGGCGTAAACCACTTTCATCTTTTAGCGCATAGAGATAAAATGTTTTGGGTGGAAGATTTTTGAAATTAAAATTTCCTTTGTTGTCTAATTTGGTAACATACCTCGGCCGGTCTTTCATAACAGCAGAGTCATCAGGGTTGGTGTGCAGCATTACAATTAAAGTAGTATCAATTTTACCTGTTTCTGCCAATACAACAGAGCCCTTCAATTCTAATGAGTCGATATAATTGCCGGTAGAAAAAGTATAGGTGAAATTTTTCAGCACATTGCCTTCATTATAATCTTTAATAGCATTACCAAAATTTATTGAGTAAGTGGTGTTGGCTTCCAGGCTATCGTTTAACCGAACAGTCAATTGGTTTAATCTAACCATCACAGTTGGCGCATTAACTGGCAATGGTGATATTAATAAGTTTTCCCGTTCGTTTTGAATATCAACAAACTCATTAAAGGTTAATACAAATCTTTTTTCTTTAAAACCTCTTGTTGAATCGTTGGGGGTGGCTTTTATTAATATGGGGGGTAATGAATCCCTAGGGCCACCTTGTGGCGGTATGATATTGGCGCAGCCCGGTCCACTGAATATGCTAATAGCAATCAGTAAAACAAAGGCCGCTGCTGATATTAAACTCTTGGGGTTCATTAGGAGTGCAAACTTAACGGGTTTGCGGGGAAAGGATTGTTTTTAAAATCATAAATCGCCTTAGTCGTCAGAAGGTTCTTCTTCCAGGGTGTGCAGCGCAACCGCCAGGTTATTTGTTTTTACAAAACTGCACCAATGGCAATCTTCTTTGCCACAGCCTGTGTAGAAGTTCCGGTTCTGTATTTTTTCCCAGGTGTCTGTTATTTGCTGTGTAACTGTAGTTATATCCGCTGGATTAATAACAATTTTTTCCCGTCGGTAGTTTTTCTTTTTATCAGGTTCTATAAAATCAAATTCGGTGCTTACCACTTTCCAATCTTTCTGTTCGTAGTTATCTACGAGTATTTTATAGAAAACAGCTTGCCGCCAGTAATCACCCCCATTTGGTTCTTTATCAGAGGGTCCTTTTATTTTAGGAATAGCTTTATCCGGGTCACCAGTTTTATAATCAACAACGTTCACCGATTTGCCATCGAATTCTAATTTATCCAACGCACCTTTCAGCGGTACATCTTTATAAACTGTTTTTATTCGACGTTCAATCGCTACGATTTTATTGAAGCTGTTGATATATTTATCGTAGTAATTGCTTAATACTTCTTGTCCGTATTCCAGTCGGCGGGCAAATTGTTCTTTAGTAAAACTTTCTCTGTGTCGTTCGATGTACCACACAAAGTCATTAATAAATTCCTCTTTTGTTTCAAATGTATCTTTTTGGCCATCCTGCATTTTTCTAAATAATTTTTCTAATGCATGGTGAACGGCTGAACCAAATTCGGTGGCTTCGTTTTTAGGAGAGGGGATCCGTATTAAATTTTTGAAATAAAATTCCAACGGACATTTCAGGTAATTATTTAATGCCGTTACATTCATTACAAACTTATCCAGTATATGGCCAATAAACTCTTCTTCTATCTTTTCTATTTCCGGTGATTCAGATTCGGCAAAATGCAGAGCTGCAAATTCTGATAATACTTCGGTGTCGATAATAATTTTTTCTACTGGCAAATGATGTTCGTCCTGTATTTCGGCTATAAACATGGAGGGTTCTAATTCTTTACCATCGTTTTTGAATTTGCTGTAAGAAATGTAAAGGTGTTGCTCTGCTCTTGTTAAAGCCACATAAAATAATCGTCGTAGCTCCTCTTCATCATTAGCAGCTGGTTGCGAAGTGAACATGGTGTCGGGCAATTTGTAACCACCTCCCGGTTTTCTTTTCTTCTCCCAGAAAGATGAGTTACAGCCAACGAGTAAAACATATTCAAACTCCAATCCTTTGGAGCCATGGGCTGTCATCAGGTTTACACCTTTATCACTGCCACTTACCTGCACCAATGGTAATTTGATCTCTTCTTTTTCCATCATCTCGATCAGGTTTACAAATCCCTGGAGATTTAAGACGGGGTTACGATGTGTCTCATCTTTTACAAAATCATAAAGACCGGTTAGTATCTGTAATTGCCAGTGCTTGTCGGGACTTTGCATAATATGGCTTAGCACTCCCGCCTCCCTGATTATACTTTCAAATAAATGTTGCAGCGTTACATTTGATACGTCAGAAACCAATTGTTCAATAATAGCTGAAGTTTTTTTTAATCCTTCGTGAAGATTGTTGCTGAAAAGATCTTTTGCGGGGGCAGAAGACTTTTCAACTAATAACTGGCGAATGGAAGTCTTATCATCTTTATATCTTTTCTCGGCTACTTCCATACTGATCTTGGCAATTTCTATTGATGGGATGTCAAACCAATCAAAATGCAAAATTTCAAACAGCATTTCATCACCACTATAAGAAATATCATGTTCAGATGCCAGGTATTTTAAGACCAGCATTATTTTTTTTGCCAGTGGCAATTCCAAAATATTCAAATGTCGCTTGCTATACACGGGAATATTCAGCAGTTTGAAATATTGCGCCAGCTCTTCTCCGTATTTATTCTCTTTATAAATGATTCCGATTCTCCCCGGGGGAACTTGTTGCGCTACTAAATCCTGCACTTGTTTGGCAATGCCGATCATTTCTTGCCGCTGCGTGTCATATTCCCTGATATGCGGAGGGTGTTTTAAAGGAATCAATTCTTTTCGGCTCGATAATAATTCTTTACTTAAACCATCGATCTTTTTAACCAAACGTTCATTGTTACGATTGATCAATGTTCTTGAAACATCTAAAATGGGTTGGGTAGAACGATAGTTATTGGTTAATACGACGGTAAGCAGATCATTTTGATAATTGTTAGCAAAGTCCAGCATGTTTTCAACATTGGCACCCTGGAAACGATAAATGCTCTGGTCGTCATCGCCAACTACAAATACGTTGGGTTTATCCCAATAGCTAATCAATAATTCCACCAGGCGATTTTGTGTGCCGCTGGTATCCTGGTATTCATCTACCAGTATGTATTGATATTTTTCCTGGTAGTTGACCAGCAAGTTTTTATTTTCTTCAAATGCTTTGATGACCCAGTTGATCATATCATCAAAATCATAGCGATTCTTTTTACGCATCAATTGCTGAAATCGGTCGAACTCATCAACCGCAGCACGGAGTTTATCCATCCGGTCCTGTTCTTCCTGTATTTTATCTCTCTTCAGGTCACCAGCATTGAACTCCTTGTATTTTCTTTTATAAATAAATTCATCTCTTGTTGGCAGATCCGCAAGGTATTCATCAATTTTTTGATTGATGAAAGAAGGAGTCCAGCCTTCTTTCTTCATATTGCTGAACAATGATTGCAGGTTATTGATCTCAAAATACACATCGCCCCGGTATCTTTTTAGTGGATGATTTTTTGGGAATGTATCAATCAGTTCTTTAAAGAATTGAATTTTTTCTAAATCAGAGACAGGATCAAGAGCAGTTTTTTCAAACAAGGATAAATTTTCCTGTATCACATCATTGCAAAAAGCATGGAAAGTGTAGATGTTTACTTTATAGGCATCCGGTCCGATAAAGTTTAATAAACGTTTCCGCATGGCAACCACACCGGCATCTGTATAAGTCAAACAAAGAATATTTTCGGGTTGCGCATGAGTATCCAATAATATTTTTCCTATGCGACTGGCCAATATTTGTGTTTTGCCGGTACCTGGTCCGGCAATAACCATTACCGGGCCCTCAATAGTATCAACGGCGATGCGTTGCTTTTCATTCAGCCGTTCGTATTCCTGTTTAAATTTACTTTCCAGTCTATCTTTATTAAATGACATATTGCAGGTGAACTTTTCTTACTGTAAATCGTTATTCAAACGAATTTAAACCAATAATCTCCATGCCAGCACATTCACTAAAATCAATTCAGAAAATACCTATTTCGTTAGAAAAGGCCTGGGATTTTTTTTCCAACCCCGCTAACCTGCAGGCCATTACACCTGCGGATATGGGGTTTACAATAGTTTCCAAACATCATGGAGACGCTATGTATGCTGGCCAGTTGATTGAGTATACAGTAAAACCAGTGCTGGGCATTCCGCTTTATTGGATGACAGAAATTACACAGGTTAAAGACAAGGAATATTTTATAGATGAACAACGTTTTGGTCCTTATAATCTATGGCACCATCAGCATCATTTTAAAGAAATACCAGGTGGTGTTGAAATGACAGATATAGTCCATTATAAAAATCCACTGGGAATTTTTGGAAAGATCGCAAACACCCTGTTTGTGAGAAAAAAATTAAACAACATCTTTGAATTCCGTTACAAGAAAGTAGAAGAGATGTTTGGTAAATGGAATGATCTATAAGCGTTTTATCTATTTTATTCCAGCCCTCTTTCTCAACTCTGTTATTGTCAGCACCATCATTCTTCCTATAGGTTCATTATATCGGTAGGTGATCAATTTCATTGTTGCAGCATCTCTTGGCACGGTAAGTTGTTCTTTGTATACAGGGTAGAAATTATCAGGGAATGAATTGTCGAAACTATAATGGATTGACAAACCCTCTATCTCCGTTTCTAATTTTACAAGTATCGTAGCACTATCTTTTTTACTAACAGTAACGATAGGATCATATATCGCCGGCGAATATTTTACTTTTGCCATTTCTAATCGTTCAAAATGACGTTCCACTCTTTTTGAAAAATCATTCCAGTTTCTTTTTTCCTTCTGGCTCCATAATGCTTCGGCAATAGCAAATGCCCTGGGCCATGTCATGTATTGCAAGTGTCTTGTGTTATAAACCTGCTCTGTCCATAGGTTAGCCTGTCCACCTTTTATTAATTTAGCATCTACTCCCTCGGGTAATGGTTCAAACTGGTAAGCTTTTTTTAAACGTAAACTGGCATATACAGGAGGTTCAACAGAAGCATCTCCCTGCATATAATCGATATAAGCAAAATCAGTAGGGCTCATCACTACTTCATGTCCCAGTTTAGCTGCTTCAATGCCGCCTTTCATTCCACGCCAGCTCATTACTGCTGCATTGGGAGCAAGACCCCCTTGTAATATCTCGTCCCAGCCGATCATTTTTTTGCCTTTGCTATTGATGATCTTCTCTACTCGTTTTACAAAATAGCTTTGCACTTCATCCAGATCTTTCAGATTTTCTTTTTTCATTAATGCTTTTATCTGTTCACTCTTCTCCCAAAAATTTCTTGCTGTTTCATCGCCTCCCATGTGTATATAGGCAAATGGAAATAACTGTGCTACTTCGGTAAATACTTTATCTAAAAACTCATATGCTTTTTCATTGGCAGGGCAAATAGTATTATCCAATAAGCCATAAAAATGCTGACCACCTCCCGGCCATACCATAAAGCGGTCGCCGGGGCTTACATAATATTCTCCCGGTGTGCAAGACAATTCAGGATAAGAAGCAAGTGCTGCAAGACTATGACCCGGTACATCAATTTCTGGTAAAATATTTACAAATCGATCTGCTGCATATCGCACTAATTCTTTGATGTCATCATGTGTATAGAATCCACCGTAAGTGGCTTTCTCACCCGGTTCTGGTTTTGATAATGTTCCAAAAGTGCCTGTCCTTTCTACCCGCCAGGCGCCTACTTCAGTTAGTTTAGGCAAACTTTTTATTTCAATTCGCCAGCCCTGGTCATCTACAAGGTGTAAATGCAATAAGTTGAATTTATATTTCACCATCTGGTCGATATAATCTTTTACTTGGGCTACAGTAAAAAAGTGACGGGATACATCCAACATCAAACCTCTCCAACCGAATCTTGGATGATCTTCGATAGTAACAGCAGGAATATTCCATTCGTCATAATCGAGTTCCGTTGTACTGGTAATTCCGGATGGAAGTAATTGTAGCAAAGTTTGAACGCCATAAAAAATACCTGCAGGTTTTCTTGCAGTAAGTGTGATGCCTGCACTGGTAACTTTTAATTTGTATCCTTCGTCAGCAATTGCTTTATCGTTGGTTAATGAAAATAGTATGGATTTAGGTAACAGCGAGTTTCCTGTTTTAATAGTTGTTTTATATCCTGTTGGTGTTGCTATTTGTGACGCAAATACGGAGGCTATTTTTTTTACCTCATCATTTTTGGGAACAATAATGATGAGGCCAGATGGTAAAATGAAACGACCTAAATTATTATTTTCAACTATCGAAGCTGGTTGTGGTATCAAAGAAATACTTCTTCTTCCTTTTTGCTGTGCATTGGAGTTGACAAAAATGCCTATAAGTATTATAAAGAAAAATATTTTTTTCATACAACTAGATTTGATAGCACAAGTTACTTGTTTCACTATAGGAAATAAAAAAGGCTGACAAAATTTTGTCAGCCTCTCATTATGATTTTAATCTTCCTAAAAAATGAACACCTTTATTTG
The DNA here is from genome assembly GCA_002127295.1 of Chitinophagaceae bacterium IBVUCB2. GTDB lineage: Bacteria > Bacteroidota > Bacteroidia > Chitinophagales > Chitinophagaceae > JJ008. Next base: position 1,628,132 of record NFUV01000001.1, on the reverse strand, counting down.
ATGAACAACTTCGAATCTTGAACTTCAAACTTGGAATTTTTACCCTGGCATTCTCGAAATATATTTTTCTATTTGTTTTATCTGATCAACGATCTGGGGTGTAGTTGGCTTTAATGCTTTACATTTTCTAAAAAAATCTTTGGCGGCACGAAATTCTCTTTTATTCATCATGAGGCTGCACATCTGTAGATAAGCGGCTGCTTCATTTTCTTTATCTGGTAATCCTTTTCGTATGGCACCACGGATGTAGCTTTCGGCCTGCTTTAAATCATTTTTCTGCATCATCAGCATTCCCATCTGCAACATACTGGCTCCTTCGGCTTCTTTCATTGGCATTCCCAGATCAAGACCTTTCTTCATACTTTTTTCAGCACCCACAAAATCTTGCTTCATCATGGCAATGTTTCCTTGCAAAGTGTAGTAAACGGAGCGAATTGGTTTATACAGCAGGTTAGGATATTTTACCGAATTCAACACTTTTTCTGCGCCGTCCATATCTCCTTCTTCCATATAGGTTTGAATCAGTCTCAATGGTCCAAAGAAAAAATGCCCCAGTATCAATATCACACCCACAAGATATAGGGGGAAGGCTGGCCAGAAGCCGGCGGCATAGTTTACATAAATACCGGTAGCAATCAACACAAGGCCAATCCAGAGACGGTATTTAATCAATAAGTTATAAAACTTCATTTCATTTAATTAAGGGGGGCAAAGATAAGGTCTTACAAGAAATATGCTTTTTTACTCTTTGGCGTCATTAATCTCAACCCAGTATCCATCCGGATCTTTAAAATATATCTGTTTTACGCCATCCACACGGGTAGTAACCGCATTTTTTTCGCCTCCCCAGTTCTCATACTCAATATTATTTTTTTTGAGGGAGGGTATGAAAAGGTCTACAGAACCGACGCTAAAACATAAATGGCTGTTCTTAGGATGTTCAGTAGCAACAGCGGCACCCTGTATCAGGTGCAGGTGGCTTTTAATTCCAATACTGAACCAGGTATGTTTGCCATCATGAAAAGGCTCAGGAATAGTATCCAGGCCAATTATTTGCTGGTAGAAGAAAGTACTTTTTTTCAGATCAACCACATATAAAGCAATGTGGTTAAGTACTGGTTTATTGGTTGCTGATTGTGCCCGTAAATCTTGTAGCGACAAAATGCTAACGAATAAGCCAAAGAGTAATATTTTTTTCATAGTAAAATATAATATGGGAAGGTAAAATTTTACCGGGACTATCTATAAAGAACCCGATAGTTTATCGCAAAACTGTTATTTTTGCCCTCCTGTTTTATATCGGTCCCGTAGTTCAATGGATAGAATAGAAGTTTCCTAAACTTTTGATACAAGTTCGATTCTTGTCGGGACTACCAAATACGTTTATACCACTCAATTTAGAGTGGTTTTTTTGTTAATACCTGTTAACAGCTATTAACGTTTTCTAACCTTTTGCTTTTTTATTTCAGTTCATGTTGTAGTGACTACATTTCATACACTATCATCTTTCCTTCTGTAATTGTTGTTTGCATCTTTGGTTAAGAAATCAGTAACACAAAACCTTCTTTTATGAAACAGCAATTAATCAACAAAAGCATAGTATGGATAAAAACCTATTTGGTGACAACCGTACTAACCATCATTAGTTTTTCTTTTGTGACGAGTGAGTGGAAAGTGATTTATGAAACAGGAAAGCAAATGTTTGAAGTGGCAAGACCCATTGCAGAAAAAATGATGATGCAGATATGAGTGGGAAGCAGGCAGAATGTTTTTAATTAAAATATTCAATTCATTCATGCCGCACAGCAATTCATACAACTGCTACTTCTTTCAAAAAAATTATACATACATCTTTATACCGTAATTAAAAATCATGACCATTAAACCTTCATTTATGAAACAGCTTACTTTAAAGCAATGTGTGGTGCTGTTAAGAACTTGCATCGTATTGCTGCTGTTATGTGTTGTCTCTTTTTTCCTGTTTTCTGTAATCATTAACAACAAGTCAGTAGAAAATTCAAATGAACAAGAAAATGCCGGCTTGCAAAAAGAGAACATGAAATATGCTGAGTGTAATCCAGAAACTGTATTGCATAATCGTTTGGGCAATAATAGTGATGTGATGGTCTCGCTGTTACCATCTGCTCTATCAGAACAATTCATGCAATAACAGCTAGTAATGAACTTTTCAAAAGCCTATAAAATCAAAAATCAATAATCATTAAACCTTAATTATGAAAAAGACTGCACTTATTTTCACATCCGTAACAGTGCTTGCCATCGTTGCAATTATTATTTCCTGCAACAGCAGCGATGCAAAAGAAAAAGCTATTCCGGATGCAACGGGCTTTATAGCCACTCCGGAAAATGTAAAACATGGGGAATACCTGGTTACTGTTATGGGTTGTGATGACTGCCATTCTCCCAAAACATTTGGGCCCCGGGGTCCGCAACTGGATATCGAACGCCGGTTTTCTGGCCGCCCTGCTGCTGCGCCAATGCCTAAAGTAGATACCGCTACACTAAAGTCCTGGGCCTTAATGGCACATGATCTAACTGCGGCAGTTGGCCCATGGGGTGCATCGTTCGCTGCTAATATTACAAGTGATGCAACAGGTATTGGTAACTGGAGTTTGGAGCAATTTAAGACTGCATTACGAAAGGGTAAATACAAAGGGATGGAAAATGGCCGTGACCTTTTGCCACCAATGCCATGGATGCAGTATAAAAATCTTACCGATGAAGATTTACGGGATGTTTTCGCTTTTCTTAAATCAACAAAGCCAGTAGAAAATGTGGTGCCTGCACCTATACCGCCACAACATTTAAAATAATCAACTAGTGTAGAAATTAAAATCATTGTTATGAGTACCGAAAAGATGATTGCTGTGATAAGGGATATCAGCAAAGAAAAAGAGTATGAAAAAATGTACTCCCTTGAAGATGGAAGCTTCATGATGAGGGCCTTAATCCGGAATGCAGCATCAAGAAAAAAATATTCTTCCAATAAGCTATTGTTAGAACAGCAGGAAAATAAGAACCAGCTTCATATATCTGCTGCAGAGTCATGGCTGCTTACGGGTAGTTAATTAAAACAATTCATACAGTTAATATATCAACCTGTAGGCCCGGGCAGCAATTGATACGGACTATTTTGCCATATCTAAAACAGGTTGATTAAATTTGGTGACCACAAACCAATTTCCCTTGTTTCGGCTGCTTTTATTTTTTTCTATAATAATTACAGGTATTCCCTTGCTGGCACAAACCGGCGGGCAATACCTTTTTTCGCATTTGGGTACAAAGGATGGTTTGATTTCAAATAATATACTGTCTGTACAACAAGATCCAAAGGGGTACATATGGTTAGGCAGTAGTGCGGGTTTACAACGATATGATGGCAAACGTTTTATTTCATTTCGCCATAAAGCAAATACTCCAGGTACTATATTCGATGGGGCTGTTCATGTGCTGCAAATGGATACTAAAGGACGTCTTTGGATTTTATTTGGGGGCTTTAGGGTTGGATATATGAACACCGTTGATCTTTCTTTTCATGAAGTTCCACTGCAGGTTCATCCGGATATATTAACCCGATCCAAAGGCGGGCTTTTTATTGACAATGATGGAAATGTAATGGTTGTTATTGTAGGTCACGGCGTTTTGATTTATAACGAAGAAAAAAAAGCATTAATACAGGATCAGCAACTTTTTTACCTCCCACCTAAGTGGAATGTTCTTTATATCTGGCAGGATAATTTAAAAAACTATTGGATTGGATGCGACTCAGGCCTGGTAAAATTTAATACACAGCGTAAATCTCTTTCGTATAGAGGGAATAATATTGATAACGATCCCGTCATACATGCATTTTCCGATTTAGAGAAAGTGATCTTTGCTTATGTTGACAAAACCCAACGTTTCTGGATTACTTCCTGGCCAATCACGGGTCTTAAGATTAAGAGTTATGATGCCGGTACAGGTAAAACGTTGGTATGGCAGGATATTATCGGCCGTTCCATACAGGGCAGGTATTATGAAATGTACAGCATTACGGAATTAGATGATGGTTCAATTTGGTTTGCCGGACTAAACTTATTTGCAAAACTTAATACAAGTAAAACAGGCGTTGAGCCTATACCTGCCAACTTGCCGGGGGAGTATAGCATACGGTTTGATGGAGTAAGCCGTGTATTTGAAGACAGGGAAAAAAACATCTGGGTTGGAACTGATAAAGGATTGTTTCGGTTTAATCCAGCAGGACAACGGTTCAAAGCAGTTGCACTCCGGCAGTACGGGAAAGATTCTATTTACACTCCTGATGTTACCGATATTTTAGAAATGAAAGACGGAACCATCGTAGCAAGTACATGGGGCAACGGCCTTTTTTCATTTGACAAAAATTTTAACCCTGTAAAAAGTTCAATTGCTGCACAATCGCTGAAAGATCGTTCAGGAATGGTCTGGTGTCTTCACCAACGGAGTAATGGGGATGTTTGGAGGGGAGACCAGGGAGGACTGATTTTTATTTATCATCCGAAAACAAACACTACAGAAAAAATTCATTCTCCTGTATTTGGCAATAGCACCATTCGACAGATTACCGAAGATAAAAATGGAAATCTATGGTTTGGTACTCAGCGGGGTGATGTAATTAAATGGGATGCTCTTACTAATAAATTTTCTTTGGTACACCAGTATGAAACCATTATTCCCCGGATGATTGTTGATAAAAACGGTGATGTATGGGTTGCTACAGAAGTAAATGGCGTTTACAGAATCAACACTAATAATGGGAGTATTATCCGGCACTACAACTCCAAGGGGTCAGCTGGCAAAAGGCTAAGGGCTGATCATATAACTGATATTGTTCAATACAACGATAGCATGTTTATAATTGCTGGGAATGGTTTAAACATAGTTAATGTAAAGAATGATAGTATTTTTCATGTTACAACAGATAAAGGGCTTACAACGAATGATATTTTCAATCTTCTTGTAGATAAACATGGGTATATATGGATGGCTACAGCTTTTGGTATTGAAAGCTACCATCCCGAAAAAAGAAAAATGAGTTCTTATATCGCATCAGATGGAGTGCACACTACCTCATTCAACACGGGTGCTGCTACATTGCTTCCTAATGGAAAAATAGCCATTGGTACAGCGCATGATATTCTGGTATTTGACCCGGATCAAATTACTATTATAAACTATAAAGTTCCGGAAGTGCAGATAACCGGGGTGTCGATAATGAACAGATCCGTTTCAGTAGATTCATTGATGCAGCAAAAAACGGTGAAGCTACATTACAACCAAAATTCTATTATCATTGATCTGTCTACCCTTACTTTTCAAAATACATACCCGATCTATTATATGCTGGAAGGGCTTGATAAAGATTGGATACAAGCAGGCGAAAATAACCAGGCTATTTATACTTATTTGCCACCCGGCACTTATACTTTTAAAACAGCAAGCAAAGATGAGAATGGTAAATTAGGACCTGCTACAAGTATAAAATTCCAGGTGCAGGCCCCCTTCTGGAAAGCATGGTGGTTTTACAGCCTGCTTGCATTAATTGCAGGTGCTTTGTTTTTTAGCTTCGACAAGCAACGTATGCAGCGATTAAAAAAGGAACAGGAGATTCGTACAGCCATAGCGGGAAACCTACACCAGGATGTAAGCACAGCATTGCAGAACATTAATGTATTGAGTGAGATTGCCAGTATAAAAGCCGATAAGCAGCCGGAACAGTCAAAAGAATTTATACACCAGATACAGCAGAAAAGTCGCAGTATGGTTATTGCCATGAATGATGTATTGTGGAGTATAGACCCAAAGAATGACAGCATGCCTAAAACCATTGAGCGGTTGCATGAAGTGGCCCATGCTATGCAAAACAGGCATGCGGTAACAGTAGAGGTGCAAACAGATAAAAATGTTTCAGCACTGAACTTAAGCATGAAAATCAGGCATGAGCTTATTATAATTTATAAACTTGCTTTGATGATGTTGGTAGAGGAGTTAGGTTCAAAGAAAACAATTGTACAATTTGATTATGATAAGCCGTTATTGCATTTAAGAGTATTGTCTGCAGGAATTGAACTTCCAAAAACTGATACCCCGGCTTCCAAACATATTCTTGAAATTAAAAGCCGGGCTGCTGCCATTAATGCCAAAGTGCATGTACAAAGTGATGGGAAAGGCACCTTTTTGATGCTTATTATCAGGGTTTAATGGTTTCCAATTCATACCACCTTTTCTACAGCTTATCCGAAACAAATGCAACCCGGACAAGGCAGGAGTGAATCTGCCATGCCTTTATATTAACTTAGAGATATGGCATCTGATAGATATAATAGAAAGGAATTTTTGATCTTTGTATGGGTCATGTTTCCTTATGTAGCGGGTTTAAATGCTATTATTTTTGGTTCTTGTATTTTTCAATCACTTCAGCTTTTTATAGTTTCTTTCAGCTTAACGGGCATCTTCGTAATGTTTTTAGGATACTACCTTTTTGGGTATGTGGCCGCATTGATTAATAAACGATTTCCGTTAAACAGCGACTTGTTCCGGCGGATTGGTACTATGCTGCCCGTTTTTTATGTGATGAACATTTTGTTGATAACCGGTTTATATACTTATCACAACTTGTTAGAAATGCTTTCTTGTCCGGCATTGCCCAGTCGTTTTTGGTGGGCTGTTTTGTATGCTTGTGTTACCAGTAGTATTCTAACATTTATTAATGAAGGAGTAGCTAACTGGGAGGCCTGGAAAATCTCGGTAACAGAAACAGAACAGCTTAAGAACAACTATCAAAAAACAAAACTTCTGGGATTAAGAGGCCAGGTAAACCCACATTTTTTATTTAATTGTTTTAATTCACTTTCCAGTTTAATAAACGAAAATGAAGCAGAAGCAGAAAAGTTTTTAAATGAAATGACCAAAGTACACCGTTATATGTTGGGCTGTGATGACGAACAATTGGTAACGCTGGAAGAAGAATTGAAATTTGCACACTCTTATTTATACCTTATCGAAACAAGGTTTGGAAATGCGATTACAACTTCTATTACAATTGATAAGGGAGCTGAAAAAAAATACCTGCCACCATTAAGTTTACACATTGTTCTGGAGAAGATCATTTATACAAATTCCGCCAGTAAAACAGATCCTCTTCAAATTAATATTAGCAGTAAGGATAACAAGCTATTTATTACGAACACAGTAAATCTGAAATGTATTAAGAAAAATGCTGCTTGTGAAGAAGGGTTGGATAATTTGGTAAAAAAATACAAACTACTGAACAAACCTGCGGTAGAATTAAGTAATACACCAACTATCTGTGAAATTATTTTGCCATTGATTGACCAAGAGGAGGTAATGATATGAAGCTATACAAACCACCAAAAGTATATTCCTGGGGCTTCTGGCTTTCCATGCCTTTTATCGCCTTTTCTCTTTGCTATATTATGTATGGCAAAAGAATGTACAGCGAGTGGGAGCCCTGGTTGTACGGCTACTTGTTAATTTATATCATTGGTTTTTTTTCCTGGTATTCTCATGCGCAGTATGATCTTTGGATGAGGCGAAAATATCCATCACTTGAAGAGACAGGAAGAAGGGTTGTTTATAAGCTTTTTGTGAACCTGCTTATAATGACACCTTCCGTATTATTAATATTTTTTGTTTTTGATGCTTTGAATGTTGCTGGTTACAATATGCGGCAACGGGACTTAAAATACGGGTTCATGGTAGGACTTTCTATCAACCTTATATTTGAAACACTATGGGAAGTGATTTATATTCTTGATAAATACAAAGAGAGCTTATCAGAAAAAGAACGGGTAGAAAAAATGGCGATAGACCAGGAACTGGAAAATTTAAAAGGACAGGTAAATCCACATTTCTTATTTAATTGTTTCAACACACTTTCCAGCCTGATAGCTGAAGATAAAAAACAAGCAGAAGTTTTTTTAAATGAATTAAGCAAAGTGTATCGTTATTTACTGAGCAGCAATGAAAGCAGCATGACAACATTGGACAGGGAGCTGAAGTTTATTAATAACTATTATCAATTACTGAGAACAAGGCATGGAGAAGCATTGCAGCTGCATTTTGAAGTAGATAAAAAATACTATCCTTATTTATTACCCTCTTTAAGTTTACAGCTGTTGGTTGAGAATGCAGTAAAACATAATGTACTCAGTAAAAAATATCCGCTGATTATAGAAATATTTACAACCTCAGGCAAACAGCTTGTGGTAAATAATAATTTGCAACGGCGTCAGCAGCGGGCAACATCAGCTGGCATTGGCTTAGGTAATATAAGGGCAAAGTATAAATTGATGAATGAAAATGGCTTCCAGGTATTGGAGGGCGATAAAAACTTTATGGCGGTATTACCATTAATTTGGAATAAGCAAACGGTGCATGAAAACAAATACTAAAACAACTGATTACTGAATAATTTGTATTTACCACACAAAACACCATATATGAAAATTCTTATTATCGAGGACGAAGAACTGGCCGTAAAAAAATTAAAGAAGACTTTAGCAGCTGTTGATGAGGGTGCTATTGTAGCTGGCACAGCCGATAGCATAAAAACTGCTGTTGAATGGCTGCAGGAAAACCCTAAGCCAGATTTAATATTAATGGATATCGAGCTTGCCGATGGCCAAAGCTTTGAAATATTTAATCTCGTGGAAGTTAAAAGTCCTGTTGTATTTACTACTTCTTACGATGAATATGCGTTAAAAGCTTTTAAAGTTAACAGCATTGATTATTTATTAAAACCTGTTCAGCAGGAAGAACTTGCAGCAGCGTTAAGTAAATACAAAAAGTTGAAAAATATTTACGCCGGAAAAGAAACTTCTCCTGATGGATTCAATATGGATAGCCTTGTAAAAGAATTACAACAAAAATTACAGCCGAAAGAATACCGTAAACGCTTTTTAGTGAAACAAGGCCAGAAATTAGTTTCAGTAGATGTTGAAGAAATAGCCTATTTCTTTAGCGATGGCCGTCTTAATTTTTTTAAAACATCCGATAATAGAAAATTTGTGGTTGACTATACCATGGATGATTTAGAAGACATGCTGGACCCCGAAAGCTACTTCCGCATAAGCCGCTCTTTTTATGTAAGCATCGCCAGTGTAGATAAAATCGATGATTACTTTGGCAATCGCCTTATTCTTGGATTAAAACCTGCTGTCGACAAAGAGGCATTGGTGAGCCGGGAAAAAGTAACCGATTTTAAAAAATGGATGGGCAAATAAAATTTTCAAATACTATATTAGTTTAATGCCATAAAAGCTCCCATCATTATTTTTGATGTGCTGTTATTAGTATTAGTTTTTTTTGTAACCTATTACTGATATTATTTTACAGACAAGTTGTAAGTTACACCGCAAAACAACCACACCCATCGTTGACAGAGATTGAACTGATACAAGGCCTGCGAAACGGAGATGAAGCTGCATTTAAATTCCTGGTAGACAATTACCAGGACAGGGTTTTCAATACGGCTATTGGTATTGTACAAAATGCGGAAGATGCCGAAGATGTAGCACAGGAGGTTTTTATACAGGTGTTCCGTTCTATCCACTCTTTTAAAGCCGAATCCAAGCTTTCCACCTGGATGTACCGGATTACAACTACCCGTTCTTTAGACTTGTTAAGAAGTCGCAAAAGCAAGAAACGCTTTGGGTTTTTACAACGTCTCTTTGGTGATGGTAATGAGCCGCTGCATGAAATACCTGATTTTAATCATCCCGGAGTGGCGATGGATAGAAAGGAAAATGCATCGAAACTTTTTAAAGCCATTAATAAATTACCAGAAAATCAAAAAACAGCTTTTACCCTTCATAAATTAGAAGACCTTAGTTATCAGGAGATAAGCAATATAATGGAGACCTCGGTGCCGGCTATTGAGTCGCTGATGCACCGGGCAAAGCAAAATCTCCGGAAGATATTGGAAAAAGAAAAGGATTGAGTAGTTTCCGGTGGTCGAAGGTTTTTAGAGGGCTTAACGTCAAAAACTATGAATTATGGATACTAAAAGAAATAACACAACAGATGAGGTTCTAAATAGCCTCGACGGTATACAAAGGGCTACCGTGCCCGATTTCTTTTATACCCGGCTAAAGGCCAGGATGGATAAAGACTATGAACCTGTTTCAGCCAAGTCCTGGATTTTCAGACCTGTTTATGCAGTTGCTGCTCTTTTATTAGTGTTAATTATTAATGCCGCTGTTATTTTTAAGAATAGTGAAACAAAAGCAACCAGTAATCCTGAAATTGAATCACTACAATCCATTGCCGCAGAGTATAACCTCAATGAAACTATAACAGAGGAGGTTTATAAATAATGAAAACTCCCATAAATAAAATTCTTGCTTTTTTCACCGTTGCGTTATTGATTACTAACGTAGTGCTTGTTTATTTTCTTTGGAAGGATAAAAGATCAAATTCGCATAGCGATAAAGGAAAAGGGAATAAAGGCGATTGGATGGTAGATGAATTAAAGTTGGATGAAAAACAAAAAGTGCAGCATAAAGAAATTAAGGATGCACACTTTGCCCGTCTAAAGCCTGTATTTGATTCCATTACTTCAGGCAGAAGTAATCTGTATAAGTTATTAAAAGAGCCGCAAGTAAATGATAGTCTTATTAATTTGTACACCGAAGCGGTAGGTAAACAACAATCACTTATTTCTCTCTATACATTTGAGCATTTTCAAAAAATGAGAGCTATCTGTACGCCTGAGCAACAAACAAAGCTTGATGAGTTGATCCAAAAACTTGTTCAGAATATGGGTAAGAGGGGAAGTAAGCCTAAGCCCGAAATGAAATAATTTTTTTGCGAAGCAGGTTATTCCCTGCTTTTTTTCTTCCAGATGGTTCGTACTAAAACGGCTTTTTCATAAAAGTTTTCTCCATTACATTTATTAATTGCGGGTCCACCAAATCCCCCAATATTGCATAAGGTATTGCAATATTCATCTTTAATAGTGGTGCTGCCATCAGCTATGATATTACCATCGGGAAGAAAAGCATAGACTGTTTTGTTTTGAAAAGTATATTCTTCAACAGTACCGGTATACCAATCCGGATTATCCTTATTAGATAATATTTCTTTTTTTATACAAGAGGCGGTACTAGGAGGAATGCCATTTTTGCTGCAGGCGGTTAGCAGCAGGGTAGAAAAAGAAATAATTAGAATTGCTTTCATGAATTTGTTGGTTGCAAAAACCATTCCTTTTTATCATGCATAAATCCTTTCAATAGCATCCCTGTATTTTTCTAAAACTACTTTTCTTTTTAATGACATTTTTGGTGTCAATTCCCCGGAGTCCACACTCCATTCATTAACCAGTAGTTCAAACTTTTTAACCTGTTCCACATGGTTAAAGAATTTATTAAAACTTTCTACTAATTCTTTAAATAGTGCAATCACTTTGGGATGATGTATCAGTTCTTCATTGCTGCATTCAGGAATTTCATTTTTCCGGCTCCAGTCTTTAAGATTGGGGAAGGAGGGAACTATTAATGCACTCACAAATTTTTTGTCGGCCCCTAAAAGCATAACCTGCTCAATAAAAGGAGATTCCTTTAGTTTGTTTTCTATTGCTAAAGGAGCTACATATTTACCACCACTGGTTTTAAATAGCTCTTTTTTGCGGTCTGTAATTTTTAGAAACTTGTTATCTATTATTACACCAATATCTCCGGTGTGATACCAGTCGTTTACAATGTCCTGTGCTGTCAAATCCGGACGTTTATAATAGCCCATCATTACATTCGGCCCCTTGCAAAGTATTTCTCCGTCTTCCGCAATTTTTACTTCTACACCTTCAATCAATGGCCCTACGCTTCCAAACATTCGGCCGCTAACTTCAAAACGGTTTACAGAAATTACCGGAGATGTTTCAGTAAGTCCATATCCTTCCATAATAGGAATACGGGCCGCCGTAAAAATGCGAATCAACCGGACCTGGCAAGCCGCACCACCTGTTACAATACATACTATATTGCCTCCAAGCGCCTCTCTCCATTTTTTAAAAATAATTTTATTGGCAATGCCCAGCTTGAAATTATACATGGCACCCATGCTTTTGTTTATTTCAAATTTTTCAGCAAGACTGTGTGCCCAGAAAAACAAATTCTTTTTAATACCTGTGAGTTCGTTTCCTTTCTGCATTATTTTATCATATACTTTTTCAAGCAGACGAGGAACGGTTGTAAATAAATGTGGTTTTACTTCTTTCAGATTGTCGCCAATGGTGTCTAAACTTTCTGCATAATAAATAGAAACACCCCTGAACAAATACAAGTAAGAAACCATTCTTTCAAAAATATGATTGAGCGGTAAAAAACTTAATGAACGTAAATTATCTCCCGGTGGAAAACAGGGAATGCTGGCCTTTACATTAGAAAGAATATTACGATGGGAAAGCATCACCCCTTTGGGAGTGCCGGTTGTTCCGGAAGTATAAATTATTGTGGCAAGATCTTCATACTTAATTTTATCAGCGATAGGTTTTACCTGTGCAATTAATGAAGGAGTACTTAATGCCGTTACTTCTTTCCAATGTTTTGCGTTTGCCACATGCTCAAACGTGTAAATATATTTTATGCTAGGGGCTTTATCTTTAATACTTATTGTTTTTAGAAATAAGTCTTCATCATTTACAAAAACAATTTTTACCTGTGCATCGCTTAGCACAAACTCCAGCTCATTTACATTGATAGTAGGATAAATAGGAACCAATATTGCCCCGATCTGCTGAACTGCAAGATCAAGCATAAGCCATTCAGGCCTGTTTTTACAGAGAATAGCAACTTTGTCACGGCCTTCGGGAGTCATATCGCCGCCGGAAACTCCAAGACTAAGAAGGCCAGCACTTAGATTGTCCACTATTTCTTTTACAGCAGCGGTGCTATAGGTTTTCCATTGTCCGCCTTCTTTCCCGGCCAGCATGTCCGAAAGCGGCTTTCTTTCCAAATGATATTCAAGGCAATCAAATAACCTGCTTGGTTCTGTCATGATGCAATCGTTAAGTATAAATAATCAATAGCTAAAACCTAATAGACAGACAATTTAGGCAAAAACCAATAGATAAAAAAACAGCCCCGTATCAGTAAACGGAGCTGTGCGAAAGTAATATTGTTGATATTAGTTGACCTGGTAATATTGTCCCTGCGGCATTTTGAAAATTCTGCTGCGCTGAAAGGCGTTAAAACCATTGTATTCTTCTGCATTGGTTTTTGTCCAGTTCTCATATGCTGCCAGGTTTTCTGAAGCACCAAACAGCCATTGATTATACGCAGTAAACATCCCTTCGGATATTAATTGCCGATGATAATCAAACAACCGGAAAGGGTATCGTACAGCATTGGTAGCGTACCAATCGAGAATAAAACGGGTACGTATCATGGTCAATGTTTCAGTAGTAACGCCTTTACTTGTTAGCGATGCCTGCTTATTCATTGATTGTAAAAAGGATATTGCAAACGGACTCTTGTTATTTTCCTCACCCTTCATTAAATCTGGGTTATTGAATAATTTTTCTTTATAGCCTTGTAATAATAATTGTTTCATAGCTGCACCTCTTTCGCCGAGGCTTTCCATGTTTACAAATATTTCTCCATACAGGAGGCTCCAAACCTTGTCTTTTGTATAGAAGTAATGCATTGCCGCATTATAATAATTGCCGCTATATCCGGGGTCTATTTTAATTCCGTTCTCCCAATACTCTATGGCCGAAAAATCTTGTTGCGCCCATAGTAATTCACCATATTCACTGTGTAATGAACCACTTTTTGGAAATTTCTTTAAAGCTTTCTTATACATCTTATCGCATTCCTTAGCCATCTCCAACGCTTTATATACATTGCCGGCTATTTGATAAGAAACTACATCCACATCATCTCTTTCAATAAGCGCCTCTGCACCTTCTAATGCTTTTGTATAATCTTTTTTGAGATAATAACTCATGACCAGGTCTTTTTGCATTTCCAGGTTCTTATTATCTTTTTGTAATGCCCGGATTAATACAAGGATTGCGTTATCATAATCCCCGGAACGCATAAAAGTTCTTGCCGTTTCATGCATGGTTTTTGGGTCATCAGGCTGCGCAAATGAGATAAAGGCAACTGAGATACCTATTATAAAGGAGAGAAATTTTTTCATATTATAAATTAAAAAAGAAGAGACGCTTTTTAAACGTCCCGTGTTGCAAAATAACAACAATTTTGAGCAAGGCAGTTGTTAAATAAGATGTGTAAGCAGTCCATCCCGCAGTTTTGGTTCAAACCAGGTGCTTTTTGGCGGCATCACATTTCCACTGTCTGCTATATCAAATAACTGTTCGATGGTGACAGGGTACAAACTAAATGCCACTTTCATTTCACCACTATCTACTCTTTTCTCTAATTCCTTTAACCCCCGTATACCACCCACAAAGTCAATTCGTTTGTCAGTTCGTTGGTCTTTAATGTCAAGAAATTTTTTAAGGACATTATTAGATAGAATAGTAATATCAAGTACACCGATGGGATCTGTGTTGTAGGTATTGGGTCTTGAAGTCAATATGTACCATTTTCCCTCGAGGTACATACCAAATTCATGTAGTTGCGAAGGTTTTACTGGCTCGGTACTGAGCGTTATATAAAAATCTTCCTGTAGACGTCCTAAAAGCTTTTCTGCTGTAAGTCCGTTCAAATCCTTTACTACACGGTTATAATCTAAAATTGCTAATTGGCTGGCAGGGAAAATAGTTGTCAAAAAATATTTAGCGTCGGCACTATCCGATAGTTGCTTACTCACTTTTGCGGCAGAAGCGGCCCGGTGATGTCCGTCAGCGATATAAGTGAGGGGAACATTTTCTTTGAAGAGTTGTGTAATAGTTCTTACGGCAATATCCATATCTACGATCCAGATGGTATGCTTTATCCCATCGGACGCAGTAAAATCATAAACAGGCTGGTTGCTGGCTTTCCAATCATTAATTAATGCATTCAATTCTTTCACATCCCTGTAAGCTAAAAAAACATTGCCCGTTTGGGCACGGATAGCAAGCATGTGATCAATTCTGTCTTTCTCTTTTTCTGGCCGGGTAAACTCATGCTTCTTAATCACATCATTGAAATAGTCATCAACCGATGATGCACATACAAGTCCTGTCTGGCTGCGGCCATTCATTACTAATTGATAAATGTAATAGCAGGGCTTATCTTCTTTTACTAAAATACCATTGGTAATTAAGTTGTCAAGATTTTCTTTTGCTTTTGCATACACCGGGGCACTGTGTATATCAATATCAGCAGGCAGATCTATTTCTGATTTGGTGACATGTAAGAAGGTATAAGGATTTTTGCCCGCTTCTATTCTTGCTTCTTCGCTATTTAATACATCATACGGCGGTGAAGCTACTTGCTGTGCCATTGCTGGTTGAGGACGTAAGGATTGGAAAGGTTTAATGATTGCCATTTTTATGAACGTTTATTCGCTTGGTGGTTATGATTAATATTATGATTTTGTTTGTGCAAAGTGTTTCATCAAATCAGTAATTGCTTTTACACTTTCTAATGTCAATGCATTGTACATAGAAACCCTGAACCCGCCTACACTCCGATGCCCTTTGATCCCAATCATATTTTCTTTTTTGCAAGATTCCAGGAATTCTTTTTCTATTTCCGGGTTATCCATTACAAAAACTGCATTCATTTTACTGCGGTCTTCTTTTGTTACCGGCCCTTTGAAAATGTGCAGAGAATCGAGTGTTGAATAGAAAAGGCTTGCTTTTTCATCATTTAATTTTTCAACTGAAGTAACACCACCCTTTTTTTTCAACCATCGCAAGGTTAGCATGGCAACATAGACTGCAAATACCGGCGGCGTATTCAGCATGCTTTCTTCTTTAATATGATTGCGATAATCGAGCATGCTGGGAATAGATCTTTCTGCATTCCCTAAAATATTTTTATTGATTACCACCAAATTTACTCCTGCCGCTCCCATATTCTTTTGAGCACCCGCATATATCAAATCAAACTTATTAAAATCAAGCTGGCGGCTTAATATATCACTGCTCATATCAGCTACTAGCGGAACTCCACAGTCATAGGGAAGTTTATGCCACTGTGTGCCGGCAATAGTTTCGTTGGTAGTAATATGTAAATACGCCGCTGTAGGAATAACAGATAATTTCTTTGGAATGCTTGTGTAATTGTATTCTTTGGATGAACCAGCTATTTCTACATGGCCAAATAATTTTGCTTCTTTAATGGCTTTATCAGCCCATGTTCCTGTTTCTGTATACGCAGCAATACTGTTTTCTGCAAGCAAGTTCATGGGTATTTGCATAAACTGGGTAGTGGCCCCACCATGCAGGAATAATACTTCATGGTCGTTGTCCAAATTCATGAGTTCTTTCACTAATCCCCTTGCTTCATTCATTACACTTTCAAAAAGAGGGGTGCGGTGACCAATTTCAAGAATAGATAATCCGGAATTATTAAAATTGAGAATAGACTGGCTGGCTTCTTCAAAAACTTCTTTCGGGAGAACAGAAGGACCTGCATTAAAATTATGAACCATGGCGCAAAGGTATTGATTGACATTTTTTCTCAATAAAAAAAGTCCTGCCTTTTTAAAAGCAGGACTTGTATCAAAAATCATATCATTTCTTCTTACCGCACATGCACTTTACCTTCTGCTAATCTGCGTCCGCTTGCATCTCCTACTACTACAAAATAAATTCCACGGGCTGCATTGCTCATGTTAATTGGTATTAATGTGTAAGGCCCGGCGATCGGGAATATTTTGCTGAAGGCCTTATTTCCTTTGGCATCATAAATATTGATCGTCCTGGATGTATTGCTACCTCCATTGTTATAATAAGACACCGTGAAGTTTCCGTCATTTGGACTTGGGAATATGAATAGTTTATTGCTTACTGTAGCAGCAATAACAACTTCGGCAGACTGGTTGGTACAGGTGGTACCTCCACTAAATGCTTCTTGAATAGTAACCCTGTATGCGCCAATTTGCTCAACAGTTACAGGTCTTGAATTACCGGTATTAGCTACTGCTGCTCCGTTGTATAACCAACTTGTTGTTAATGTGCCGCCAGTGGAAGCACTTGGGGTAGCAGTAAGTGTACTCGTTTGTCCAGGCAACAAACTGGTTAAAGAAGCTGTAAGACCAACGGTTGGTAATTGGCGAACAGTTAATGTACCAGTACCGGATATGGTTGGCGCTGTACATGTAGTGTTGGACAATTGTACACGGTATGTATAACCACTCATGCTTGTCGGAGCATTGGTAATTGTAAGTGTGGCCGCAGTAGCGCCACTATAAACACCGCCATTGCTTATATTATTAAAGCCTGTTCCAGTGTTTACCTGCCATTGATAATTAATAGGCTGTGAACTTGAACCTGTAATATTAAAGTTGGTATTGCTGCCAGAACAAATTTCTCTTGTAGTCTCTACTTGAGTTGCAACTGTTACAGGACTTATCACTGTTAATGTAGCAGCTGATGATGTAGCAGCTTGTGAACAAGCACCTGAAACTACAACTCTGTATTGATTTCCATTCATACCGGCAGTTGCTCCTGTTGCAGTGTAAGAAGAAGCGGTAGCAGTTGGTATATCTGTAAAAGATGGTATGATAGGAGTGCTGATCTGCCACTGATAAGTTAAGCCAACACCAGTGGATATCACATTAAAGGTAGAACTTTCTCCAGCACAAATTATTTGAGAGGCAGGTGCTGTAGTTATGACGGGACCGGTACCTGCATTAATAACAAAAGATATATCTCTTCTTTGAATATATGATCCGGCTGTACCCGTTATAGTTACAGTATAAGTACCGGGAGGCAATGAAGCTGCATTGCTAATAACTACCACAGTACTTGTGGTTGTTGTAGTAAGAGTAGAAGGTGTCAGCGTAACGAGTGGGCCCGCAGGGGCAACATTAGAAGTAAGAATAATGTTGTCAGTAATACCAGGTGTATAAGTAGCAAGTAATGATGCTTGTAAAGTAACTATTGGGCAAGCGGCTACTACTACCCCAGGAGTATTAAATTTAAATTTAGTTGCAACTGGGCTTTCCCAAACACCACGACCATATGTTGCAACTCTTATAACACCTGTAGATTGCTGGATATCTAATTCATTAATAGCAACCATTGGAAGATTATCGGAATAATTTGTCCATGTTCCTGCACCTTCCTGCTGATGGTAAACACCAATATTCATACCTACATAAATATTGCAGGGTGTTGCATCATCCACTACTATTGCTCTTGCAGCAATTCCCGGAAGGTTAGATGAGATATTCGTAAAATTTGCTCCTCCATCTGTAGAAACAAAAATTCTGTTAGAAGCACTGTTACAGGCTATCCAAATTTTTGAAGGGTTGGTTGGGTCAACTGCAATATCATTTATTGTTGCTGGTGCTGTTCTTGTAACCCAGTTAGCACCATCATCCGTTGTTACCCATAAGGTAGCACCTCTTGAAGCATAAATAGTAGTAGGAGCTGAAGGTGCTAATGCAAGGTCGGTTACTAATGAACTAATAACACCACTTGATATATTTGACCAGCTTGAACCTCCGTTAACGGATTTCCATACACCTGTCCACCCGCCATATAAAATAGCTTCGTTAGTTGGATGAATTTCTAATGGAGTTACCCAATCACCTGCCGCTGGCCTGGTAAGATTAGTATAACTATTTCCTCCGTTAGTAGACCTGTAAATAGAACCATTTTGACTGGTACCCCAAAGATTTAAATGATTGGTTGGACTTACTAAACCTTCCATGCCATCAGCACCTAACCAGTCAACCCAGTTTCCACTGGCCTGGCGGGTTGCACTTCCGTTATCCTGTGCGCCTCCAGTTATCACATTTGGATTGGTAGGAGAGTTGTCAAAGCGATAAAATTGACGAATGCCTAACCCGTTGGAAATATCAATCCAGTTATCACCAGCGTCTAAACTTTTAAAAATTCCACCATCCGATAAAGAATAAATAGTGCTGTTTATCCAATACAATCCATGCACATCTGCATGATTATAACCAATACTGTTTGGAAGCGACCATGCAGTGATGGCTGTAAAATTGCTTCCCTCATTTATTGACTTCCAGCAAATGATTCCTGCAATATATACTTCCGCAGCATTAGTGGGAGATACATCCAATGCCATATCATACCCCGCTTGTCCGGTTGTTCCTGTACCATTCGTTTCATACCCAAAGAAATTAGTTCCACTGCCGGGATTGCCAACTACTGTAGTTGTGTAGTTTAATCCGGCATCAGTAGATTTATACATTCTTCCAAATAAATTTCCACTTGCCTGCACTATATACACATAGTTTGGATTTGCCGGCGAAACTGCAACCATAGAACGACCTGTATTGGTTATACCTTCAGCAACACCAATAGCTGTCCAGGAAACTCCCATGTCTGTTGATCTTACTACTTCTGCATTACCCACAGCATACATAATATTAAGATCGTTGGGTTTGAATTCAATATCTTCTTTGTGCCCTGAACGTACCTGTGTCCAACTTGTGCCACCATTAATGGATCTGTAGAGCCCTGCACTGGTACATGCAAAGACTATATTAGTAGAAGTAGGGTGTATAAGTATTTTATAAATAGTACCTGAAGGACCGCTACCTGTATTTGACCATGATGCACCTGCATCCGTGGATTTTATTAAACCGTTAGAACCGCTTGTTCCTGCATACACAATATTTTGATTGGCAGGATCGATGGCTAATGAAAATACAGACATCCAGGTGGGATTATCATCCACCAGTGGCGCCCATGTGGCACCAGCATTGGTGGTTTTCCAGATACCACCTCCCGGTGAGCTAACATAGATTATGGATTCGTTTGAAGGATGAATAGCAACAGAAGTTAATCGGCCAGTACCCGGATTCCAACTACTGGTACGAACCCATGTTTTAGGACCAAGTTCAGTCCAGTTTGCCGCTTCAGTTTGTATAGATTCTAATGAGGCCTGGCTCTGCAAGTATTTATTCCATTCTTCCTGCGCAGAAATAAAAAAGCCATTTTCATCCACATGGAATTTACGTTCATAATACCAGCGTTGAAAATGTTTGTAACCTGTACCACGACCAGTACCTATTGTTTCAAAAAGCCTGTCGGCTTGTCTTTTAGCTTCATCAATAGAAATATCTGTTCTCTCCATTATTTCATACACAGATTGTTGGGAGGAAACAGAAAAACTAATAGCAATAAATAAAAGGAGGGGGAAAATTTTTTTCATAAATGCAGTTCATGGTTTAAAAAAAGGGATTGCTAAAAATAACAAATTATGTAATAGAATGAGGAACCTTCGGGCAAAGAAGAACAATCGGTTGCTAATTTCAAGGTAGTTTTACTTAGCAGAGAAGCTTATCCTCTTAGGGAGAGAGTAATATTTTTACGAGTTATCATTCATGTTCCCGCCCTTTTATAGGCGCATTTTTCCAGGAGTTGTTGAGTGTTTCGAATTCTTTTAATTCTTCCGCAGAAAATTCTTTGCTGGATAGTTTTCTTAGATCAGGTTGCCCTGCATTTATCCAGGCAGTGTACCAAAAAGATGCTACCGCAAAAATGGATTGCCGCATTCGCCTTTCTATCATACCCAGTAATTTTTTATCGTATGCCCTGGAGAAAGCAGAAGAGTATTGCCGAATGGTTACCCCATTTCTTTCTTCAAAAGAGAATTTTTGATCGCCGGGGAAATTGTTGGATAGTTCTTTCTCAAACTTTAAAACTGTGTCGGCGGCGGCTGCGCTTTCCAATACCCGTTGCCAGATAAAATCTGCCGGGTTTTTAATGTATTCAGCTTTGCCAATAAAAAAATCCCATTCTTTATCCGCTAATAATTCAGGCACCCGGCTTTCCCAAAATCCATGAATACCTTTTTGATCGGTGAACTGACCATTGTGATTTTTGGTGGCATGTAGCGGAACATGTGAGTCGGCAATATAATGACCAATCTCTGCAGAATATTTTAAAATTCTTGCCTGGTTTTTTTCTTTAAATGCATCGGTAAGACGATATAGCATTGTTTGCAACCACCACGGTACAATACCATAAGTGTTAAGGGTGTCTTCTGAATATTTGGCAACAGCATCATTCCATTTTCTGGGTAAAGAATCATAAGGATAAACACCATAGTGGTCAATATCTATATAATGCCGGGGGCCTTCTTCGGGAATAGCATATCTTCTTTTGTCGGGGTCAACCGCATGTTCTGATAAAAATTCAATCTGTGGTTTGTATAACACCATCATTTCTGGTGGCAATAAGAATACAGCATAGTAGTTGATTTTCTTGTGGCCAAAAAAACCCCAGCAGAAAGAATGCTGCGCTATAAATGAAACTGTTATAAGAAGAAAAATTTTCTTAAACATGTTGAATCAAGTTTAAATACTGCTAAGATTTTTTTGACTCGATCTTAGCGTCACCACTTCTTTCTGCATCCAAATCTACCACACCGCCTGTTACAGCATACTTCATTGCCTCACCGGAAGTAATATGTTCAATCTTTCGAACTTTATCTTTTGGTAAAATGTAAAGCTGTCCTGCAAAATTGTATGCCTGTGGTACATATACGGCTACTTTATCAGCACCCATTTCAAATTTTTTCATTTCTTCGTCCGTAAGAAAACCAATGATCCACACATCTTCAGAAAATACATTTGCTAAAACAGCTTTGTTAAACTTTCGTTTATCACCCGCAAATGCCTCAAAAAAATCTTTAGTGGAAGTGTAGATAAATTTAATACCCGGTGTCCTTTCCATCCATTGATCAAAAAAGCTGAGAAAACTACCCATTAAGAAAGTAGAACTCACCCATCCTACCAGGATCACAAATATTATAATAATAACAAAGCCCAGCCCGGGAATATTAACGTAAGGACGTAAAATGCTGTCCACTTTATCAAATAGCCAGTATAGAATGTAACCGGTAATGCCAATGGGTGCTAATATGATAAGGCCTTGTATAAAAAAGCGGATTATCTGCTTAACAGTAGTTGTTTTGGCCTTCAATGTCTTACTCATAAGCTGGTTTGCAGGGCTAAGGTAATGTAAAAAACAAGTGCTGTGCTAAGCCGATGGCGTTTCAAGGCGCAAAACCTAATTAACGGTTGTTTGGAAAATGAATTTGAACATGTACGATCCCAACGAAATCGGTAAAAAATCGGTGAACGGGGAAAATTAAAGGGTGGAAACTTTGGCAACGCAAAAAGTTTCCATAGTTTTGTGTCCGATTTTGAAACTATGGAGATAAAAGACAGAATATTATTAAAGGCCGAAGAGTTGTTTATGCAGTACGGCATCCGGTCTGTGTCGATGGATGATATTGCCAACGGTTTGGGTATGTCGAAAAAAACCCTCTATCAATACTTTGCCGATAAGGATGAGTTAGTTGAAGGAGTTGTAAATAAGCATATCAGTATGTCCGAAGGTGATTGTTTAAACTGCCGTAAAGGAGCCAAAGATGCAATTCATGAAATTTTTCTCACCATGGAGCATGTTAATGAAGAGGTGAAGAATATGAATCCTATGTTGCTTTACGACCTGGAAAAATTTCACTTTAGGGCTTATCAACGTTTTAAAGATTACAAAGACAAATTCCTGCTGCAAATAATCCGTAACAATATTGAATGGGGCATAAAGGAAGAATTGTACCGCCCTGATGTAAATATTGATATACTATCAAAATACAGGATAGAGTCTATCATGATCCCTTTTAACGTAGCTGTTTTTCCCCCGGGCAAATACAACCTGGCTAAAACCTCGGCAATACTGATCGAGAATTTTACCTATGGCCTCGCTACCATTAAAGGACACAAACTGATTCAGAAATACAATGAACAAAGAAATAAAAACCTTTCGTATGAAGAGAGTAAGAAATAATAGATGGTTATTGATAGTTTGCATGTTGCCCTCCCTTGCATTTGCACAGAACGATACGGCGAAAATTACCCGGCATGAGTTCTCCATTCAGCAAGCCGTTGATTATGCAATAAAGAATAATGTGAATGTAAAAAATGCGCTGGTAGATGTGCAGTTGCAACAAGAGCAAAACCGGGAGTTTACCTCTAATGCTTATCCGCATATTAATGCACAACTAGGTACTACTTACAACCCGGCTGTTGCCACACAGGTATTACCCAATTTTATTTCACCTGCTACTTACCAGGTATTGATTGATCAGGGTGTAAAGGATGGTAATGGCAACCCAATAACAATGCCTAACGATTTTGGATTTATTGCGGCGCAATTTGGAACAAAGTTCAGTGCCACGGCAGGCATCAGTCTTTCTCAAATCTTATTTGATGGGCAGGTATTTGTTGGTTTATTGGCAAGACCTACCGCTGTTGAGTTCAGAAGAAAGAATATGGAAGTAACTGCCGAGATGATAAAGGCCAATATCTATAAAGTGTATTACCAGTTAGTGGTTAGTAAAACACAAATAGAATTACTGGATGCAAATATTTCTTTGCTGGAAAAATTATTGAAAGACACAAAAATAATTTATGAGAACGGTTTCAGAGAACAGCTGGATGTAGATAAAGTAACTGTACAACTTGCCAACCTGCAAACGGAGAAAACGAAAGTCCTGAATGTTGTTTCCAATGGATACTATGGCTTAAAAGTATTGATGGGAATGCCGGTAAAAGATGAGTTGGTACTTACCGATAAGCTTACTGAAGACCAAATAAAAGAAGGGATTCTGGAGAAAAGTATTTATTCCTACGAAGACAGGAAGGAATATCAGTATGCGCAAATAGGGAAAACGTTAAATGATTATAATGTCCGCCGCTACAAATTAAGCCAGATACCTACCGTAAGCCTGAATGCATTGTATGCGAAAAATGCCCAGCGGGATAAATGGAATTTCTTTGGAAGAGGAGACTGGTTTTCTGTTTCTAACATTAACCTCAATATCAATATCCCCATTTTTAACGGGTTTATTACTAAATCAAAAATTGCACAGGCGCAATTAGAAGGGAAGAAAATTGACAACCAGCTGGACGCCTTAAAATTGTCAATTGATAATGAAGTGGAAATTGCCCGCAACAATTACCGCACGGCAATTACCACCATGGATTATCAAAAGAAAAATATGGAGCTGGCCGAGAAAGTGTACCAGCAAACCAAAAAGAAATATGAAATAGGTACAGGCTCACAAATGGAAATTAATACAGCGCAGACCGATATGAAAACAGCACAAACAAATTATATCACCGCTTTGTATGATGCCATTATTGCCAAGGTTGACTTTATGAAAGCAACCGGAAAATTATAATACAGTAACAAAACCAACAATACTATTAAACAGAATAATATGAACAACATTGTAAAAATTTCTTTCGCCGTAGTAATTGCCGTTACATTGGTGGCCTGTGGTGCAGGTGCAAAAGATAAAAAAGGTGGCGTAGGCGATCTGAAAGTGAAACTGGAAAAATTAAAAAAAGAAAAATCATCACTGGATGCGGATATCCGTAAGCTGGAAGATGAGATCGTAAAAGCAGATCCAACTGCGGCACAACAAGTAAAAAAATTAGTGTCGGCAGATACACTGCGTATCCAGGATTTCTCTCATTATATAGAATTACAGGGAAAGATCGATGCTGAAGGAATGGCTTATGTAGCTCCATCAGGCCCGGGCGGACAAGTTAAAGCTGTGTTTGTAAAATTGGGTAGCAGGGTAAGTAAAGGGCAACTTGTATTGAAATTAGATGATGCAATGGCTCGTCAGCAAGTAGTGGCAGCACAGCAACAAACCGGCGTATTGAAAGCAAGATTGGCCCAGGCACAAACAGTGTATGAACGTTACCAAAATCTTTGGAAACAAAATATTGGAGCAGAGATACAAGTTATCAATGCTAAAGCAGATGTGGATGCATTGCAAAGCCAATTGAACGCAGCACAAGCCCAGGTAAGAATGGCGCAGGAGCAGGCTAATATGTCAAACGTATATGCAGGAATTAGTGGAGTGGTAGATGAGATGAATGTAAAAGTGGGAGAATTTTTCTCACCACAAAGTGCTGCTATGCCAGGCGCTGGAATACGAATTGTGAATAGCGGTAATCTTAAAATAGTAACGAATGTTCCTGACAACTACATAACTAAAGTAAAGAAAGGCGATAAGGTTGAAGTAGTGGTGGCAGAAAGTGGCAAACCTCCTTATCAATCTATTATTTCTGTTGTCGGTGCTTCTATTAATCCAACTACAAGATCATTTACGGTAGAAGCAAAACTTCCATCGGACCCATGGCTGAAGCCTAACCAGATTGCAACAATGAAGATCTTGGATTATTCTGCAAAAGCGGCCACAGCCGTTCCGATAAATGTGGTACAGAGCGATGAAAAGAATAAGTATGTGTATGTGATTGAAAAATCGGGTGATAAAATGGTAGCCAGGAAAAAAATAGTGACGGTTGGTGAAGCATACAATGGGCTGATCGAAATTAAGAGTGGATTGACTGGCGGAGAACTAATAATTACCGAAGGATACCAGACCGTGTATGATGGACAATCTGTAACGACGAATTAATATAGGGAATAGAGGATCGGGAAAGCTCAATAGAATTGCAACAGTATAAGAGGGCAACGCAACGAAAGATGCTAGTTGTAACCTGCCTGCCGGTAGGCGGGTGTTGCGGACTAACTAATAATCAAAACCCGGGGAGATTGATTCAGTATTGCCCCGTAACCAATTGACGATTTAAAATATTTCAGATGAAAATTTTAGAAGGAGTTACAAAAAAATTTAAAGAGTTTGGCCCTACCAGTTGGGCAATTGATAACAAAACGGCTGTTTATATTATTGCCATTATTGTTACAATATATGGCTTGATGAAATTTAACTCGATGCCGAAGGAACAGTTCCCGGATATTGTAGTGCCTACTATTTCAGTGGCTACAGTATATGTCGGTAATTCTCCTAAGGATATTGAGAATCTTGTTACAAGACCTATTGAAAAACAATTGAAAGGAATCAGCGGGGCTAAAGTAAATAAGATACAAAGTACATCACAGGCTGACTATAGTTTGATAGTAGTAGAGTTTGATACAGATGTAAAAACAGAACTGGCCAAACAAAAAGTAAAAGATGCGATTGATAAGGCCCGTACAGATTTGCCGACTGATTTAACGCAGGAGCCGGATGTACAGGAATTTGCTTTTAGTGAGATGCCGATCATGTTCGTAAACATCAGCGGTGATTATGATGGCATGAAATTGAAAGTGTATGCTGATAAAATGCAGGATAAGATTGAGGAATTGGGGGAAGTAACCAGGGCTGAAATTGTTGGTGCACCGGAGAGAGAGATACAGGTGAATGTGGATCCCTATAGAATGACTGCGGCAAGAGTAAGCTTCATGGATATTGAAAATGCGATCAGCAGGGAGAACCATGATATCACCGGTGGTTTGATTGATGTGGGAGATATGAAACGTACCCTGAAAGTAAAAGGTCAGTTTGCTACCATTGCTGATATGCAGAATATAGTGGTGCGCAGTAGTGCACAGGGTGCTGCTGTTTACCTGAGGGATATTGCTGAATTAAAAGATACGATCCGGGACAAAGAAAGCTATGCCCGGTTGGATGGTAAGAATGTAGTAACACTGAACATTGTAAAAAGATCGGGTGAGAACCTGATCAACTGTGCAGATAAAGTAAAAGCTATTGTTGCAGAAATGCAGAAAACGGAAGAGTTGCCAAAAGATCTTCGGGTAGAATTTACAGGTGACACCAGTAAGCAAACAAAAACTTCTTTCGATGAATTGATCAATACCATTATCATCGGGTTTATCCTGGTGTTAATTATTTTGATGTTCTTTATGGGTGTGACCAATGCATTCTTCGTGGCATTGAGTGTGCCGTTAAGTGTGTTTGTGGCATTTTTATTTTTACCAATTGCTGACGGCATTGTTGGCACTACTGTTACCTTAAACTTTATTGTACTCTTTGCCTTACTCTTTGGATTGGGGATTATTGTGGATGATGCCATTGTGGTTATTGAAAACACCCACCGTATTTATAATAATGGTAAAGTGCCCATTGTCAGGAGTGCTAAGGAAGCAGCTGGTGAAGTATTTATTCCTGTATTAGCAGGTACCGCAACTACATTAGCACCCTTCTTTCCGCTATTATTCTGGAAAGGATTGATCGGTAAGTTTATGATTTACCTGCCAACCATGCTGATACTTACTTTGGCAGCATCACTGATCGTGGCATTTTTCTTTAACCCGGTTTTTGCGGTAAGCTTTATGAAACCGGAAGGAAAAGAATTTGAAAAACCCAAGAAGGCAGTATTTAGAAGCAAGTGGCTGATAGTTTTTGCCATCGGTGGATTATTAGCACATCTTGGCGGTATGCATGGTATTGCTAATTTCTTATTACTAATGGCGATACTGATGGTCTTTAATGCATATGTATTGAATGACCTGATACACCGTTTCCAAAAAAGAGCTTTACCGAAATTGATGAACAATTATGAAAAATTGTTGCGTTGGGTATTAGTGGGCAAACGACCAGTAAAAGCTTTCATTGCACTGTTTGGAATTTTTATAGTGGCAATAGGGTTGTTGATGGCCAGTATCAGCATGGGCAGAACTAAGTCAACATTCTTTCCAAGTGGCGACCCCAACTTTGTATATGTGTATTTGAAATTACCCGTTGGTACAGATGTACATTATACTGACAGCATAACAAGTGTATTAGAAAAAAGAGTAGAGGGTGTATTAGCAAGAGCAAACGCAAAACCGGGAGCCCCGGGAAGTGTTGTGGAAAGTGTGATCACCAATGTGGCAGTAAGTGCTAATAATCCAAGAGACAATAATAGAAGTGTACAATCAAACCTTGGACGTATACAAGTTTCGTTTGTAGAATTTGAAAAACGACACGGCAAAAGAACCATGCCGATCAAAGATTCTATTCGACTGGCAGTGCAAGGGATACCAGGTGCTAACGTAGAAGTGGCACAGGAAGATGGTGGTCCTCCCACTGACCCTCCTGTAAATATTGAAGTGCAGGGAGATAATTTTGAAAGCATTGCTGATGTAGCCAAACAATTATTTAATTATTTAGATACAAACAGGATACCCGGAATTGAAAACCTGCAGCCCGACGTGGATCTGAATAACCCGGAGATCACGGTGAATGTAGATAGGGAAAGAGCCATGATGGAAGGCATCAGTACTGCCCAGGTAGGAATGGAATTGCGTACCGCTGTATTTGGTAAAGAAGTAAGCAAGATAAAAGATGGCGAAGACGAATACAAAATTCAGTTGCGTTATACGGATGCCATGCGTAATAATATCGGCGACCTGATGGCGATGCGTATCACCTTTATGGATATGAATACGATGCAGGTAAAATCTATTCCGTTAAGCGCAGTGGCAACTATAGATTATACGAACACAACTGGTGGAGTAAAAAGAAAGAATGTAAAACGTACGATACAGTTACAGGGCAATGTACTTGACCCAACCATGGTAGCAGGTATCACTGCAAAATTGCAAACAGAAATAGACGATTTCAAAGACAAAGCAAAAATTCCGCCTGATGTTACCATCAAACTAAGCGGACAGAGTGAGCAGGAAAAAGAAACACAGGCCTTCCTGGGTACAGCCTTTATGATTGCGATCGGTCTTATCTTTTTGATATTGGTATTACAGTTCAACTCCATGAGTAAACCGTTTATCGTTATCACAGAAATATTCTTCTCTGTAATTGGTGTGTTATTGGGTTATGCATTTACAGGAATGACGATCGCCACCATCATGTTATTAGTTGGTATCGTAGGTTTGGCGGGTATCGTTATTAAAAATGGTATCCTGATCATTGAATTTACTGATGAGCTGCGGGGAAGAGGAATGCGGACAAGAGAAGCGGCGATTCAGGCAGGCAGAGTTAGAATTATACCTGTATTGTTAACAGCAGTGGCAACCATCTTAGGCTTATTGCCGTTAGCAGTAGGGTTCAATATAGATTTTGCGGGATTGTTCACTCATCTGCGTCCCAACATTTTCTTTGGTGGTGATAGTGTAGTGTTCTGGGGGCCGTTGAGCTGGACGATCATCTTTGGTTTGATATTCTCATTCTTCTTAACGCTGGTAATGGTACCAAGTATGTACCTGATGGCAGAAAGATTGAAGAGGCCAATGGAAAATTTCTATGGTGGTAAATTTATTGCACTATTAGGTTTCCTGGGTCCTTTCTTCTTCATCTTCGTGGGAATCATGTTCTTAGTAAGAAGAATACAAGGAAAGAAGATTTGGCTGGGTGCGCCGCCAAAGATAAACAAGCAGCTAAAAGCAGAAGAATAAGGTCTTCCTATGGCAACCATGTTTCCATAGTTGTTGGTTTTGGTTAAATAAAAGCGGCTCTCTATTAGGAGGGCTGCTTTGTTATTTGATACTAGTTCATTATTTGATATGTTTTTATCTGTTGAATGTCATTATGAAGGTCAATGCGATAGTAGACTTGATCATCACCCTGCCCAAATTTTTTGTTGCCATTTTTATCATTTTGGAGCTTTACTAGGATGAATTTTTTATCCAGTGATATTGTCCATGATAAAACATTTAGCCCATTAGGTGTGATTTGCCTTAGACCTTCTCCCGTTTTGGTGGAAATAAATACATAAAGAGGATCTTCCGAATCAAGGGCGCCGTCATTATTAAAATTCTCTGTTCTTGCCAGATATAAAATGTGTTTATCAAGAAAATTTGCAGGTGTTTCCTTTGGTTTTTCATAATAATAGTTACTTCTTTCCCTGAAGGTTGAAATAATAACTAAGGTTTTTCCAAAAAGAGGTTTTGCAGTATTTGTCTTGGCGTTATAGAAAATAATATCATTATAATTTCCCCATGGCAAATAACCCTTCCCTTTTCCATATAGATGGTTATTCTCGCTGTCAATCATTCTTGGGATAATGAAATATTCTGAACTGTCAATTTGAAATGGGTCTGAAAAATTTATTTCTTCCTTCTTTTGTGAAAATGAAGAAATAGTAAACAACGAAAGAGCTGTTAGAAGCAATATGTTTTTTTCCATGGTTGTAAAGTTTTGGAATAGAAAGTAACTATTTTTTTGACAAAGCCGCTACTGCTGAATTGTTAAAAAAAAGAAAACCGCCTTTGGTATGAGGCGGTTTTCTTTTTTAAGGCGATTAGTTTAAAATCCTTTCTTCTCGATCTTCTTACCATCCACATCCAGCTCCACAATTTCATAGCCCAGTTTCTTCACACCCTCTAAGATCTTTGCTTTATCACCCACTAATAAGATATTCATCTTATCAGGATTCAATGTTCTTTTCGCTACTGCATCCACTTCTTTCTTAGTAAGATTAGCCAAAATTCTATTTTGCTGATCTACATAGTTTGCCGGCAGGTTATAATTTAAAATGCGGCCAATAAAACCGGCTTTTTGAAAGCCTGTTTCATAACTACGGGCATCTCTTTGTCCCAATGAGTTTTTCATGAATTTTAATTCCGCTTCTGTAATACCATTGGTACGAAAGTTATTGATCTCTTTCATAACTTCTACCAATGCACTGTCTGTTGCATCTGCACGGATGCCGGAGCTGAATTCAAAATCGCCGCTGTATTCATCAGCACTAAAACCGCTGCGGGCACCATAGGTCCAGCCTTTGTCTTCACGAAGATTTAAATTTAAGCGGCTGTTGAAATCACCACCCAATGCATAGTTGGTTAACATAGCACGGTAGTATTCACCCGTAGCATCATATTTCAAACCAGTTGCATAACCAACACGGAACTGCGATTGTGCTGCTTTAGGAATATCAACCAGGAACACTTTTGTTTTATCAATAGCAGGCGGAGTGCTTTCTACTTTTGGTAACACCACTTTTTTATTCGGCAACTTATTAAGGAAGGTCAATTTTGGTACAATCTCTTCCTGTTTTACATCACCTACTACAACCACTTTAGTGCCTTGCGAAGAGATGAAGTTGTCATAATAATCCTGGATGTCCTGCAGCTTCAGGTTTCTTACTGTATGTTCTGTTCCTGTTTCACTCATCGCCAGAATATTGTTAGGGCCATAATTTACTTTGGCAAAAACAACACTGGCAACGGAAGCAGGATCAGCCTTCGCCTGTTTGAAGCTTTCTAAGTTTTGTTTTTGTATACGACTAAAAGCAGACTCGGTAAACTTTGGATTCAGTAATCTTTCTTCTACCAATGCCATTGTAGCATCCAGGTTCTTTTTCAATGATTGTACATTGATAGTGATGCCATCAAAGCTGCTGCCTATATTAACAGAGCTGCCTAGTTTTTGTAAGGCGATAGACATTTGCTCTGCTGTATAATTCTTCGTGTCTTCATTCATCATATCAGCAAAGAAATCCGCTAATCCGATCTTCGCAGTATCTCTTGCTTGCAAAATATGTCCGCCCGGAACAGTGATAGTAACAGTTACAATGGGTACTTCTGTACTTTCTGATCCGATCATTCTTACGCCGTTCGGCATATCTTTTCTCCAGAACTTCGGCACTTTTACGATTGGGTTAGCACCATTGCCCGGAATTTTGCTTCTGTCGAAATTATCTTTTGCTTTTGCATACTTCAATCCTGCATAACCATAATCAGGGGCATCGTATTTAGAAGAATCTATTTTATAATTATCAGCAGCCGCAATTAATTTTTCTTGCCCTTTTGGCAACACACTTAAATAAACGGCTTTCTTATTATTGATATACTTATTAAATACCCGCATTACATCTTCTTTTGTAACGGCCTGGTACATTTTAAGCAGTTCAGCAATTTTATTAGGGTTGTTGGTGAATGTTTGAAAATTGGCCAATTGAGAAACTTTACCGGACACACTTTGCAAACCATTGATCAGTTGTGATTCGATGGCTCCTTTGAATTTGGCAATATCATCATCCGTTGGACCAACTGCAGAAAAGGTTTTTAGTGCTGCTCTGTATAAACTATCCATATCAGCCAGCGATTTGCCGGGAGATGGAGTAATGCGGAACGAAAATTCACCGGCCAGTTCAGACAACTGACTGAAAGCACTTGCCTGCAAAGCTTTTTGCGTTTTTACCAATTCCTGGAACAGGGTTGAGTTTCTTCCTTGTCCAAGCACCTGTGCTAAACAAGCCAATGCTGCCATGTCTTCATGATAGTTTGGAACTGTTGGATAAACCACGGTTAACAATGGAAGACGGGCATAATTATCAGTATAAGAAACATAACGATCAGCATCTAATACAGGTGCCGGTACAATTACCGGGTCAACTTTTGGTCCTGCAGGGATAACACCAAAATATTTCTCTACAAGTTTTAATACTTCAGCAGGTTTTACATCACCACCAACTGTAACGGTAGCATTGTTTGGACCATACCAGCGTAAAAAGAAATTCTTCAGATCGTTTACATCTACTTTGTTCAGATCTTCTACGTATCCGATAGTTAACCAGGAATAGGGATGCCCGTATGAATATAAGTTCTTGGCGCCAATTTCTCCGGCTAAACCATACGGCCTGTTATCATAATTCTGTCCTCTTTCATTTTTTACAGTTGAACGCTGTATCTCAAATTTTCGTTGTGTAACAGCATCTAATAAAAAGCCCATACGGTCGGCTTCTAACCACAGCATTTTTTCTAATTGGTTGCTGGGTACTGTTTCAAAATAATTGGTACGGTCACGGTTCGTAGTTCCGTTCAGTGTACCACCTGCATCGGATACAATTTTAAAATGCTGCTCATCGGCTACGTTATCACTTCCCTGGAACATCATGTGTTCAAAGAAATGTGCAAACCCCGATTTGCCGATCTCTTCTCTTGCCGAACCCACATGGTAAGTAACATCTATATGCACCACCGGGTCGCTGTGGTCTTCATGTACAATTACAGTAAGGCCATTTGGCAACACATACTTTTCATACGGGATAACGATCTCGTTTCCCTTCTTCGTCACTTTTTCTACCAGCTTGGCCTGGCTATTAACTGCACCGGCCAATAGCAGGGTAAAAAAGCTCAGCAATAAAAAACACTTTTTCATATTCATTAAAATTGATTTTAAAATAATCCCTGAAAGGGGGACAAGCAATTTAAGCAATCCCCTGTTTAAACTAGCACCATTTATCATTTATTGAACCATTGAGATGTAAGCAGAAAGAATTCCTTCGAATTTTATTGGTGGTGGTTGCTCTCTTTGTGACTCTGTTGTTCAAATTGTAACTTTATAAAAAACTATACTATCATGAGCTATTCCAATCGTAACAACCATGAAATAGACTATAAAATACATGGTGAAGAATTACAATTTGTAGAAATTGAACTCGATCCAACGGAAACTGCCATTGCCGAAAGCGGTGCCATGATGATGATGGACGACGGCATCCAGATGCAAACCATTTTCGGTGATGGATCGGCGCAGCAACCAACTGGTTTTTTGGGCAAACTGATGAGTGCCGGAAAAAGAGTGCTGACGGGGGAGAGTTTGTTTATGACCGCTTTTACAAATGAGGCACAGGGAAAGAAAAAAGTAAGTTTTGCTGCGCCTTATACGGGCAAGATAATTCCATTGGATTTACAGGAATTAGGCGGAACCATTATTGCGCAGAAAGATGCATTTCTTTGTGCAGCCAAAGGGGTGAGTGTAGGCATTCATTTGCAACGAAAATTAGGCGTAGGTATTTTTGGAGGTGAGGGCTTTATTATGCAAAAACTAGAAGGCGATGGATTTGCTTTTTTACATGCCGGAGGTTTTATTGTAGAAAGAGAATTAAAAGCTGGTGAAATATTGAAAATAGATACAGGTTGTGTGGTAGCGTATACCCCCGAAACACAATTTGATATTGAATTTGTAAGAGGCGTTAAGAATTTTATGTTCGGTGGCGAAGGATTATTCTTTGCCAAACTACAAGGACCGGGCAAAGTATGGATACAATCATTACCTATCAGCCGCCTGGCCGGAAGAATAATTGCATACGGCACTTACAAACGCAAAGAAGAAGGCAGTGTGCTGGGTGGTTTGGGTAATTTGTTTGATGGTAGGGAGTAGACAACGTTAGGGTATTTTCGAAGGCAGGAAATTCATAAACGTCGAGCCCGAACCGCCGCTGATGCTTGCACATAGCAGATGTTTCATTGTCCAACCCTGCTTTTGCAAATACTTTGTTGTATGCTGTGCTTCTTTGTTCGCTTTATGATTTTACATAGTAAGCAAAGGATTGTGGTGGAACCAAATTATAGTCTGCTCTTAAACATTTTGGTTGTCTGTATTTCTTTGTCTTTTTGATTTGTATAGCAAATCCATCGGCTCGATTTTCAAAATACTGATAAAAGTAATCCTCTGTTATTCCCGAAAAATCTTGCGTCAATTTCCAAAGAGCATCAATGTCCTTGTTAATAATCTTTTCTATTTCAAATTCGCCAATCACTTGCTGAACAGGCGAGGACGCATAAACAATTACTGTCTTAATATTACTATTTTTAAAAATTGCCTTACGGAATTCAAATCTTTTAGTTCCGTCAAATATTTTAAATGCGAATTCTGGTTTGATTGATAAGACTACTTTCATTTTCCTATGGAGTAATTTGCAATTTTAATAAAATCTTGTCGGCTTATTTCTCTAAACCCTCTCGGCATGTCAAAGATATTGGGAATAATGCCATTATCGTTGAGCCATTTTAGATTTGGTCTTTTTTTGTAAGAATAGGTATATAAAAAATTTACGATAAAAGGTTTAAGATTTGGATAATAATTCCAGAATTTTTTCAATTCTTCATCATTAAACACACTTCGCTTTCTACATATTTGAATGAACGTATTGACATCAGGAATATTTGTGTTTATAGATTCAACAATACCATACGTTGTTACAACACCTTTATAAACAGTACCGGTTCGATAAAATACGATTATATCACCGGGCTTCAAGTCTTTGAAATGCGAACGTGAAATATAAACCTTACTTAAAGCATTCCTATGTGGTTCATTTTCTGTAAAATTTTTTGGCGACTCAGTTTTTAAAATTGAGTCGGGGAAAAGTTCAGTGTGATATTCTGGGTAAATGGGAACAATATAGATTTTGCTTTCTGTCGAACTGAAAGGGAAAGTCTTTTTTGGTTGCTCAATATTTACTTCTTGATTTTTCTCAAAATATTTAGTGTAAACCTTTTCATCACCCGTTTGTGTCTTTTTGATTCCGTAATATTCAAAACCCCAATCTTCAAGCAAAGTAATTAATCGAAGTTGTTCAGGACGTTTATCAAATATTGTGACATAAATTTCCGTCACTCCATACTGCAAAGCATTATCAAAAATTATTTTCAGAAACCTCTCACCAATTTTGAATCCATTGCTTATAACTTTTAAAGTCCCAATCTTTAAACGTTTTTTTCTTTTAAAATTTGGTTCAATATCTGAATAGTTCTCGTTTTCATCTTCTACTTTAATGTACAAAAAAGCAGAAAGAATATTATTGCTATAGCATACGTATGCGATTTCATCTGCTTTTTTGTTAAACCATTTGTCGAAACCGATATAGTCTTCCCGAAAGCTATCAAAAAAACTATCTTGTAAAGTGACTTGGGCAAAATCAACTTTTTTTACAGCTAAAATTTTGTAGTCAACTAAGTCAGGGTTTTCCGCTGTCGCCTTTTCAAGAAATTGGTCAATTTTAAAAACTTTGTCGGCAATACCCAACAATTGGGCTTTCGTATGTATTTTCTTATCTTCTGAAATTAGAATATCAACTCTGTCACAAAATACTTCATTTAGAATTTTAGTGTCGTTGGCATCATTTGGTGCGGTGTCAATTTGCTTACTTACTCTTTCTAATGTTTCACTTGTTGGTGCAAGGTTTCGGACTAGGTTATAGCTACCAATTTTAATTGCCATTGTAGCCACAGTTTGTGGGTCTTGATTTCTGTTCAATTCCTCAACTGTCGCAGGATGTATGTATTTGGAATATTTGAGTTTGTCAAGCCAATTGAACAAAATGCCAATGTCTTGGTTTATTACTTTGGAAGCTTCCCTATGAATAATAATGTTTGTGTCAAGTAAAACTTTCATTTGGCTGGTTTGATGGTGTATGGTCTCCGATAGCATAGCACACAACTCATAAATATACACAACTCCTTCAACAGGAAACCACCGCTTTCCCCTCAAAATTCCCCTTCAAAACCACCCATAACTTGTTTAATTTCGCAACATCAAAATTCAGCTATGGTACGCAAACAGGAAGTATTACAAGATGTAGTTATAAAATTCGCCGGCGATAGTGGAGATGGTATGCAATTAACCGGAACCCAGTTTACCAATAATACCGCCATGCTCGGTATCGACCTTTCTACCTTCCCGGATTTTCCGGCGGAGATAAGGGCCCCCATAGGTACATTGCCCGGCGTAAGCGGTTACCAGCTCCGTTTTTCAAGCGACCGCATCTTTACTCCCGGCGATAGTTGTGATGTATTGGTGGCTATGAATGCTGCGGCATTAAAAACGAATTTGTCGGCCTTAAAGAAAGGTGGTAAGATCATCGTCAACACCGATGGCTTTGATGGAAAAAATCTTCGTCTTGCTAATTACCCGGAAGGGGAGAATCCTATAGAAAATGATAGTCTGGCCAACTACGAGGTAATAAAAATGGATGTGACGAAGATGACAAGAGAGGCGCTGAAGGATTTTACGATGGGGATGAAAGAAAAGGACAGGGCTAAAAATATGTTTGTGCTTGGCTTCCTGTATTTCATGTATAACCGGGATATGGAAAACACAATTGGTTTCTTAAAAGAGAAATTTGGTAAGAAGCCTGAGATATTTGAAAGCAATGTAAAAGTATTGCAGGCAGGATATAATTATGGGGATACGACAGAAATATTCACTACTACTTATACAGTAGAGAAAGCGAAAATGGATCCGGGTACTTACCGTTCCATTATGGGTAACCAGGCAGTATCATTGGGATTGATAGCTGCTTCGCAAAAAAGCGGCTTACCTATGTTCCTTGGTTCTTATCCAATCACACCGGCATCAGATATTTTACATGAGTTAGCGAAGTATAAAAATTTTGGTGTTCGTACCTACCAGGCCGAAGATGAGATCGCTGCTATTACATCTGCCATTGGTGCAGCGTATGGTGGTTCATTAGGTGTTACTACTACATCTGGTCCGGGTATGGCTTTAAAAGGGGAAGCAATGGGTTTGGCAGTTATGTTGGAAATTCCATTACTCATTATAGATATTCAAAGAGGTGGCCCATCAACGGGTCTTCCCACCAAAACAGAACAAAGTGATCTGCTGCAAGCATACTATGGCAGAAATGGTGAATGCCCGATGCCAATTGTATCTGCATCAACTCCGGCAGATTGTTTTGATGCCGTGTATGAAGCCGTACGTATTTCTGTACAACATATGACGCCGGTTATTTTCTTAAGTGATGGTTATATTGCTAACGGTGCCGAACCTTGGAAATTTCCAAATTCAGAATCATTGAGACCTATACCAGTGAAATTTAAAACACAGTTGGGCGACCAGGAAGAAAAATTACAACCTTACTCAAGGGATGAAAAATTAGCAAGACCCTGGGCTATTCCGGGCACTGCCGGATTGGAGCATCGCATTGGCGGACTGGAAAAGCAAAACGTAACCGGTAATATCAGCTACGAACCGGAGAACCACCAGCTGATGGTGAAGATCCGGCAGGAAAAAGTAGATAAGATCGCTGAATATATTCCGGAGCAAAAATTGGATAGCGGTCCTGAAAAAGGAAAGATATTAGTGTTGGGCTGGGGGTCTACCTATGGTGCCATCAAATCGGCGGTAGCAGAGTTGCAGGCAAAAGGTCATGCAATAAGCCATGCACATTTACGCTATGTACGGCCTTTCCCTAAAAACCTGGGCGACATTATTAAAAACTTCGATACGGTATTGAT
The DNA here is from genome assembly GCA_002127295.1 of Chitinophagaceae bacterium IBVUCB2. Lineage (GTDB taxonomy): Bacteria > Bacteroidota > Bacteroidia > Chitinophagales > Chitinophagaceae > JJ008. The sequence continues at coordinate 1,590,160 of NFUV01000001.1, read as the reverse complement.
TCCAGAAATTAATAACGGGCAGCTGATAAAAATCATCCGTGATGTTTATTATGTAGATGCAAAAGGCTACAATAAAATAATGGGTGTGCCAATTACTAAAACAGAATTGTTGATGAAGCTGGAAGAAATGCTGGCCGAATAAAATAAATGATACAAAAAAATAATAGCAAATCCACTGGTTACCGCCGGTGGATTTTTAGTTTTAATTGATCTTTCTCCTTTTTATATTCGATAAAACTTTGTTTTATGAAGAAGCTATTAGTATTATTTTTTTTATTTCAAGGTGCCTTTCTATTAACAATACAGGCGCAAAACAATACCATTAAAAAAGACAAATGGCATTGGGATGACCCGTTGAAACAAGATACCAGTGCCGGTTATGTACAGGTTGTAAAAGTGGATAATGTGCTGTATATATCCGGTGCAGTAGCTATGGATGTAACAGCAGCAGGAATTACCAGTGTGTACAGGGCATTGGAAAAATCACTAAAAAGTTATGGGGCCACTTTTCAGAATGTAGTGAAAGAAAATTTGTACACTACCGATATGGAAGCTATGAAAAGATATAACGATGCCCGTAAAGTTTTTTATAAAGGTGATTACCCCGCCGCCACCTGGATGCAGGTAGCCCGTTTATTTATGCATGATGCAAGACTGGAAGTAGAGTTAATTGCACATTTGCCAAAATAAAATGCACAAAAAATGCCTTCAGCAACTGAAGGCATTTTTTTATTATTGGTAAGTAATATTTATTGTGGTGGCGCATATACTTCAACTGGTGCAGGCAATATAAATGCCAGTGCAAATGCCAGCATAGATATTATTAACCCATACATGAAGATATTATAAGCTATCCGTAAGAATTTGTATTTCTTGGCCAATACTACTCCTAAAAAGTAGTTGTCTTTCACCACACTGCTGTAGAGATAATCCCTGTCAGCCATCATTTCATTCATGGCCCAATCATAATCTGGCAAGGTCATTTTGTAAAAATTACCAAAGAACAACAAATTCGTTCTTTTATTATGAATATCTTCTTGCGTAAAAGTTCCATGGTTAATGTTAGGCCTTGTAGCCAAAATAGAAAATACAATTACTACTACACAAACCGTTACTAATGTTACAACCGGTATTTGCAGGTTGCTGTTTGTTTCTAATTTGGTAAAGAGAGTAGATATTACAATCGAGAGAATAATTGCATTCACTGAAATAAGTATGTTGGCTTTGGAATCCGCCATCTGGCTCAGGTTGTTCTGCGTTTGTGATACGATACGAAAAACAGTAGATATACCCCGTTCCGACTCTTTTGCTTTTTTAGCAGCAGCAGCTTGCTCAGGGGAAAGGCCCAGTTTATTTTTTTCTTTTGGCTTTTCCTTCTCTTTACTATTTTTTTTATCAGGTTTTGGCATAATATCCTCCGCTTTTTTATCTTTTAACTCAGCCAGGTGTTTTTCTTTTACCGGCTGCAATTTTTCCTGCCCAAAGGCAGTAAAATATTTATGAGCTTCCAGGAAAGCTATATTGTTTTGTCGCCATTCTTTTTTTGACAAGTCTTCACCACCAAAGTCTCGCAACTCTTCAAGTAGTAAACGACTTTTTTCTTTAAATGCTTCTGTTCCCAGGTGAAACAGATCTGCATCGCATATAATTTGCTCAATAAGATTTTTTGGATTATGCGGCATTTGAGTAGCACTGATACAGCCAGTTACTTTCGCAACAAACTCCTCGTTGGCATTATGTACAGCCAGGAAATCGGTGGCGATCTGTACACTAACAGCTTCATGATTTCGGGCATGTCCGCTGGTATAGCCTGTATCGTGAAACCAGGCTCCTATAAGCAGAGCCAGCCTGTCATCGGCGGATATTTCGTGGTGTTCTGCAATTCTTTCGCAGGCAGATACAACTTCTTCCGTATGTTGCAGTGTATGAAATTTTACACTTTTACTAACTTTGGTCAATATCAGGTTCGTGGCAAACTCCCGGGCATGTGTTAAAAGAAGCAACTGATTATCCATGATACTATAAAGATAAGTTTTGATAAATTTAAACAAAATAAGAAGAATGGGTATTTTAAAATTTCGGCTACCGTTTATTGCACTGGTCCCTGTTATATTAGTAATGTTTGTGATGAGCTGCAAGCAAAAGAAGATTATTCTGAAATCTCCGCCTCATTATAACTTTTCTGAAGTATTTGAGCACAAACTGGATTTGAAACTTAAAGAAATTTCTGGTCTTGCCTGGGATACAAAAAAGGATGAGTTTATTGCTCATTATGATGAAGCTGGTAAATTGTTTTTTCTTGACCGTGAAAATAAAGCCATAAAATCCGAATATGTTTTTGGTGGAAAAGGCGATTACGAAGACATCGCACTGGTAGGTGATGTACCCTATATTTTAAAAAGCGATGGAGTAATAACTAAGTTTATTAAGGACACTGCAAATAAAGCATACGGGGAAGAAGTAGGTAAGTTGACCATTGCTGGGCCCAACGATTTTGAAGCGATGTACTATGACTCTACGAGAAAAGCATTGGTGGTGATTTGTAAAAACTGCGAGATTGATGATAAAACTTCGGTAAGTGCATTCGCTTTTTATCTTGATTCAATTGGATTTGACAATAAACCATTATACAGAATTGACGCAAAAGCCATAGAGGCAATGTCTCCTAAAAAAACATCTAAGTTTCAACCATCAGGTGCGGCCATTCATCCTGTTTTAAATAAACTATTTATTATTTCTTCTGCCAGTAACTTATTGGTTATTGCCGACCTCAATGGGAAACCAGAGTCAGTCTATACATTATCAAAAAAATTGTTTCCGCAGCCGGAAGGCATAGCATTTAAATCAAAAGGGGATATGTATATCTCTAACGAAGGAGTAAATGCGAGGGGGAATATTTTGCGATTTATTTATAAGCCTTAATTTTTGTTGATAACAGTGAAAGAAGCCTCTCTTTTATCAACGAACCAGATACAAGCCAACAGCCAGATATAAGCGAAGCAAAATCCGGCCACTACATCACTGGCATAATGCACCCGCAGGTAGATGCGACTAAAACCTATTGCTGCAATTATAAAGGATAAGATAAGGATCGTAGTAAGCCGCACCCATCTGTTCTCTATATAGGCAGCCGCATACCAGATCATTAATCCATAAAAAACCATACTCATAAAAGAATGTCCGCTGGGAAAACTGAAATTGGTGATTCCTTCTACCATAGGAAAATCAGGACGTTGCCGCTGCACCAATCTTTTCAATAAAGACATGAGTAATACACTGCTGATCATGACTGTGGCTGTTTCAATGGCCATCCATTTCTTTTTTCGAATAAGAAAATAAATGATCAACAATAAACTGAGTGGAGCTAAAAAAATATGGTTACCCAAAAAAGAGAAGAAATGCATGACACTGGTGGTACCATCCGATACAAGTGGTCTGATGGCATTAAAGACGTCGTGGTCTATTGAGTGATTGCGGGTAACAAGAATAATTGTCAATAGCAGAAGTAAGAATACTGCAATAGGAACAATAACGGTCAGGGGCCGTCTTGTAGAAAGTAATAATACCGGGTCTTTTTTCTGAAGTTTGGCAGAACGTTCTTTCATGCAGCAGTATTGCCTCTAATGTAGGTTAAATTTTCAAAGCAAATAATTCCATGTTTTCATTTTTTCCTTTCATTTCTACAGGGCCTACACTTTCCGTTTGCCAGTCTTTCATATCAAGCATTTCTGCCATCTCTTTTGAAACCAGGTATTTTTGATTTACATCCGTACAAGCTGTCCGGATACGGGCTGCGGTATTAATTGTATCTCCGCTCATTACAAGATCTTTTTTTACAATCCCTACCTGGCCTACCGTTACAATGCCTATGTGTATTCCTGCCTTATACTCGGGGATAGTGCCATATCTTCTTCTAAAATATTCCGCTTTTGTGTTTAATTCTTTTCTTGCAGTAATAAGTGCAGCCACCGTTTTTTTTGCATTTGCTTCTGAATCCGGCCACCATACCACAATTTCATCTCCCACATATTGATATATGCGGCCATCATGTTGAATGATCCCGGAAGAAATATAAAAGATGAAATCACGGATGAATTTAAAATATTCCATATTCCCTAATCGCTCGGCAATAGGTGTGGAGTCTTTTAAATCAAGGAACATAATAATTCTTTTCTCCTCTTTCGGCTGCAGGTATTTCCCAATCATAATATTCAGGAAAACACCACGGGAATATTTTTCATTGATTTCAATAGCTAATAATGTGACTACAAAAAGAACTACCCATTCTGGCATTTTTTTTAACAGCCATTTAGTATGAAACATATTGTAAGCGAATTTATTCAACGCCTCACCCACCGTTTCTTTTGCAATCAACCACTCGTAAGTAACATAAATGAAAAAATTCATTACGAATGCGGCTAAAACAAGTATAAGTGTTTTAAGAAGAAGGTTTTTCCAGAGCGATGAATTACGTAAATAATTGCGGAGTACAGATACAAGGACATAACCTATAATCAGGCTGATCAAAAAGACATTGAACTCACGAAGAGCAACTTCTTTAAAAAGATTTACATCGGGATCCTGATATTTTAAAGAAAGTCCTTCCGTAGCCCGGCGGTATAAAAAATGTACAAAATCAAAAATTGTCCATGCAAAGGCAATGACGAAAACAACTTTTATTTCATGCTTTTTACTGGGAGTTATTTTTGCGAGTATTGATTTGGAAAATTTCATTTGTTTTTTGTTCTTTTCAAAACGGAATTATATGGTGAGTCTTTTATTTGTGACAGGATAAACAGCCATTCCTATGCTGGAGTATTGACCCACAGCTAAATGGATAAGAATCATGCCGGATTAATAGGTAAGATTTACTTTAGTGCCAATGGTAAAGTTGAATAGTCTTTCGTTATCCGAGAAGCCCACCGTTGCAGAAATAAGAAACAGTTTATAGGGAAGGAAATAAAAGCCACCACCAAAAGCACCATGATATTGTCTTGAATTTTGCTCCTTAATACCCACTCTGCCTATGTTGTAAAATCCGATGAGCCCAAAATCTCCCGGCAAAATATATGAATCGACTGTAAATAATTTAGCCTTCAAATCCAACCCCGCATAAAACATAGAACGGCCGGCATACCGGTTTTTTCGAAATCCATACAAATTCTTTTCCTGTCCAAAAGTCATGGCCTGGAAGTACTCAAAGTTTTTGTTGAAAATGCGACCACCGCCCATTTTTAATGTTAGAACAAGTTTAGCAGGTTCGTTAAAGCTTGCATGTAAGGCCATGTCGTAATGAAACTTAATATACTTGTAACTGTTGCCTGTTAGGCCATCTGCCACAAGTAATTCACTATTCCAAAACAAACCACGGGTGGGAAACAATTCATTATTCCTGTTATCGAAACGGGCAGCAAACTTAGCTCCGAGGTATGATTTTTTACTGAATACACGGGCAGAGTCAAGCAAGCCAGTATTTCCCCGCTGACCCAATATATTTTCAGTATTATCTTTAAAACTACTCTGGTAATGATTGAACCAAGGACCTGCCATCAATTCTAATCTTTCAAAAAGACGTTTACGAACCAATGCCTCAAATTCAAAAGTCTTATACCGGGTTTGATAGAAGGTGAATTGATTACTATTGTTCACCTTTACATCATTGCCAAGACCAAAAAAGTTTCTTAATGCAGGGTTAGCATAATTTCCCTTCAGCACTACGTCAATATTACGGGTCACATGATTTATTTCACCGGTATATTTTAATTGGTAGGCATTCCTGTAAGGTGCATATAAAATTAAAAACTGATGATCTGAAGCATAAGGAAGATTTCTAAAACCATAGGTCCTTTTAGAAATACCTGCCCTGAATATAAAAGCATCATCCGAGTTATAGCTAAAGTTTAGCTGGGGAAATTTGTTTGTATTATAATTAAACCCCAGTATGTTTTGGTCATTGACGGGCGGGTCAGTAGAAAACCTGTTTTTAGCACGGCGGTTGTTTTTAATGATATTCCCTTCGGATGTGAGATCGTATAATAAACTTTCTACATTGCCTTTTAAGTTAAAAGTATCATTGCCTTTTCCACCTATTATGCGAATTTTTATTCTTGAAGTTGCATTGGAATCGATCTCAAATTTGTCATCATCATTTAAACCAAACAACCTGATCTCTTTAGTTTCATCAGAGAAAAATACACGGTCAAATATGATGAAGGTTGTATCCTTTTCCCGGGAACGTCCATATACCCGTACCTGTAACCCGTTGCCAAGATTACTTACTCTAAAATATTCTTTTTCGTTGCTGCCTATAACGTTTACATCTCTTGAAAGAAAGCGATAATATTTCATCCCTTCTTTGGTTATCAAATTACGGCGGCTAATCATTTTTTTAATAGTCTCTTCTCCGCGGATGGCAAATGCTTCCGGAGGCATTTGCTTTACTGAGTTTGTGATAACAGAATCAGTAAGCTTTTGCTGCACATCCGTGATTATCCTATTCCAATCACGGGAATCAAGGTCGGTAAGATATATCCTGTCAAAATCTTTTGCCCGGTAGTTAAACCATTCTACTTTCGGAATTTGGTAGCGAAATCCTTTTAAGAAAGGCATTGCCCGGCCACTGGCTACTTTTATTATAAAACCATCCGAATTGAAAAGTGCCTGCCCCCTGTTTTTTGGTATTGGGTGATAAATTCTACCCTTAACATCTCTTCCTTTTGTGGAGTCTACAGTGCCCCATTTCCATTGATCAAAATGACGGTCAAAATCGCCAATAATAATATCTAATAACCGGGCCCGTAAAACAAGCTGTGAGTCAGGACGATGATCATTATCCTCCAGCATTTTATTTAAAAGCTTGGCGGTGGTTTTTGTTTCAGCACCGTCTGCCGAAATATCTTGCGGCTCCAGAATGCAGATGTTTTTTGCGAAGAGCGGACGATAAAATCCAAAAGCAGGATCGTCCGGTACAAAAAATAATTCAGGATTAGTAGTATTCAAGTCTAATGCTTTGGCAAGTCCGGGGATTGCAAAAGAAGCATAAGGGTGCGTGGAAGAATTTAATTCGTTTATTAAGTTCTGTGCAACATTGCCCCGAAGATTTTCCGGGATAGCCCGTGTAGAATTTTTATTGATGCTCGATAACACCCATTCTTTTCCTGTTTTTTTATTTCGCAGCCGTAGTGATTTTGTTTCTTTACCGCCAGCCAAACTTATTACTTCAAAACCACCTTTTTCTTTTTGTAGATTGAAAACTTTCATATTTACCGGTTCAGACCATTCCGGCCGGTAATTCTGCCCCATAAAGAATTTCTTCAGTCCTTTTACAAGAGGGTAATTGTCGCTTGCAGGAACAGTAATAGTATCCTTGTATTTTGCAAAGGGGTCTGTTACTTCTACTTTGATGGAAGAGTCAATAGCTGCTTCAGGAATGCTTGAATAATTGAGTAATGAAGCACCATACACTTTATGAAAGGAGTCTATAACTGAGTAAAATGTTAAGGTGACGTTTTTGTTTTTTGAAACTTCCATCACCGCAAATCCAGCATCTTTCGAATTATAAAGACTGTTGGGATGTTTTACGGTGCGATTTTGTTTGTAACCACCACTTCCGCTTACTATGTAATTATGATTACTGTCCACAATATGCTGCAGATTGTGATCATGTCCTGAAACAAAAACTACATTGGGTATATCTTTCAAAACATCAGAAATATCTCCCACCATATTAGCATATACGGGATGCTTCAAATCCTGCGGAGAACCAAATACGCCTCTTGCCAGTGGGTAAATAGAACCTAAAACCGGCAAAGGGATGTACAGATTTTTTTTAAGGTCTGTGAATGGGAAAATATGCTGTTTTAATGTATATGCATTTCCATGCGTACCATTTGATTTAAAGGGATGATGCGAAGCCAGGATAATTAATTTTTTTGAATTACGGGCAGCAATATCCCCAATTTGGGTAACCAGTTCCTCTTTTGTTTTATAGGGACAGTCGGATTCTATTTCTGGTTTGTCGTGTGGATGGAGCCACCACTGGCTATCAAAAATTATCAGCGTTACATCATTTCCAAGACTTACTTCAATCGGTCCAGGGCAACCATCCTCGGGATAATATTTTACATTCGGTATGCGCAGAAAGTCCACATATAATTGTTGGCGGATGATGGCATCCAAACCTCCCCGACCACCATTTTCCCAATCATGATTTCCGGGTATCATATACACTTTTGCCAGTGTATTACGGGCTATAGAAAGTTGCGAGTCAAGTATTGCCCTTGAAGTGGCATAATTGGCACTTTGGTCATTGGGCAGCCCCGCTTTATAAAGATTGTCTCCAAGGTATAAAATAGTAGTTTTTTGGTCGAGCTTAATATTATCTCTTACTGCATCCACTACCGGGTGCTTTCCTAAGGTAAGTTCTCCAGCATCGCCAATCAGAATTATGCGCTGAATGATAGTATCTTCCTGTCCTTTGGTTGAAAAGGTGAATAGCAAGAAACAAACAAGCAGAAAAATATTATTTTTTATCATCACAGCATTTAAAAACGTATACAGCGTTTAATTGTTTTAAACTATTTACATTACTTGTAATCCGCGGGGTAAACCTTGAAAACTCTATGCCACATAAAGTTTTCAAATTACTGAAAAGTTTTTCTACATGCCCGCTATTTCCGAAAAAAATACCTTTTATACATGTATAGTTTGATTTTACTAAAAATACCTGCAAAACAATATTATATATTATTTATTTTTACGGGATTTTTCAAAAAATCGTATCTTTTGCCCTCTGTAGAAACCTTAACCATCTCAACTAAGAGAATAAAAACTGCAACCATGAAACTTAAACTGCTTAGTTTATTAATTGTATGCTCATTCTTTAGCATGCTACAGGTAACCGCACAGGATTCTGTAGCTTCCAAAGGCTCCACCTTTAGTACCAGCGGTGGGCGGTATTTTTGGATGGGCAAAAACTACCGGGCAGAATGGAATACACCCGTAAAAGCCGCTGTTCTTAACCTATCCACCGAAAAAGGCGGATTAACTCCTGTAAAACGAGGGGGAGGTAAACAAACAAAATCATTACGATTAGAAGGAGCTGATGGAAGAGATTACATTCTGCGTTCTATACAGAAATTTATTACAAATGAAACCTTACCGGGAGACCTGCAAAGTGAAGCTGCTGCTGACTTAGTGTCGGATGGTGTTTCTGCTTCCTATCCTTATGCATCACTTTCTGTACAGGTGCTGGCGGAAGCCGCAGGAGTTCCTTATAGCAAAGTAAAACTTGTTTACGTACCCGATGATCCAAAATTGGGAGAGTATAGGGCTGACTTTGCAAATACACTAGCAACGCTGGAAGAAAGAGTGCCCGAGAGTGTTAAAAAACCATTTGATACAGAAGAAGTAGTAGAAAAGCTGGAAGATGATAATGATAATACAGTAGATCAGATGGGATTATTAAGGGCAAGGATACTTGATATGTTTGTAATGGATCTTGACCGGCATGAAGGACAATGGAATTGGGGGGCTATCGAAAAAGATAAAGGCAAGACCTATTTTGCAGTTCCCAAAGACCGTGACCAGGCCTTCTATATTAACCAGGGTGTATTGCCCGGCTTAGTAAAAGGACGGTCTTTAGTACCACAGCTGGAAGGTTTTAAAGTGCAGGCAAATAATATCAACCGTTTCAATTTTGCAGCCCGCAATCTGGATCGTTTTTTTCTTAATCAGCTAAGCGAACAAGATTGGAAACAAGCTGTAGAAAAGTTTGTTTCACAAATGACAGATGCTGTAATTGAAAAAGCCCTTGCAATGCAGCCTGCAGAAATAAGATCAATGCCCTCTAATGGCCAGATCGTTCAAACATTAAAGGAAAGACGAAATTTTCTTGTTGCTGAAGTAATGCAGTACTATCATTTTATTTCAGAGATCGTAAGTGTAACGGGAAGTGATAAAAAGGAATTATTCGATATTACTAAAAATGATGATGCTACCGTATTAGTCCAGGTTTATAAAGTAGATAAGGACGGGCAGCAGTCAACTAAAATGTACGAAAGAAAATTCGACCCGTTGGTTACAAAAGAATTGAGGTTATATGGAATGGATGGGGAGGATAAATTTGTGTTACATGGCAAAAACGATAGAATAAAAATCAGGTTGATCGGAGGTGGAGATGCGGATGCTTTTGAAAATGCAAGTGACACCCGGCCAGAAGTATTGGTATATGACAGAACAGATGGTAACAATACGCTAAAAGGGAAGCTTAAAAACAACATGAGCAACGACACAGCGGTTAATTCATTCGAAAGAATTTATTATAAGTATAACTATCAGTCGGTGTTTGGTACAATAGGATATAACCCTGATGATGGTTTATTTCTTGGACCAACATTTAAATTGATCCGTCATGGATTTCGTAAGACTCCTTACAAATCTTTACACCAGGCCAAAGCCTCGTTTGCATTTTCAACCAAAGCTGTTAACTTTCAATACCACAATGAGTTTATGTCTGTAATTGGCGATAAAACAGATATAGTAGGTGATATTGAATATAGAGGGCCTAATAATACAAGCAACTTCTTTGGTTACGGGGTAAATTCAATCTACGACAAAACTAAAACAGGAAGATTTCGCTATTACCGGGCAAGGTATGATGTGGGAGAAGTTGCTTTGCAATTACGTCATCGCTTTTCTAATAAAGTGATGTTCTCATTTGGTCCTGCTTTCCAAATTTATTCAATGGATTCAACAGACAATTTGAATAAGGTAAGAAACATTTTCCTTAACAACATGTCTGGTGTTGTTAAGTCAACTGCATTCGCAAGGCAATCTTATTTTGGAGCAAGAGTTTCACTGAATATTGATACCAGAAATCATCCTGTTTTGCCAAGTACGGGTATAAATTGGGTAACTGCCGTAAAACACTTGTCGGGTATTACCAGCAAGAGCTATGATAAAGTAACACAGGTAAATTCTGATTTTACTTTTTATCTTAACCTGATAAATGACCGGCTGACTTTTGCCAACCGTTTTGGTGGTGGTATTACGATGGGTAAAGCGTTTGAATTCTACCAGGCTCAATATCTTGGCAGCGAAGAGAACCTTCGGGGTTTTCGCAGAGAAAGGTTTGCCGGAAAGTCTAAAATTTATAACCAGGCAGAACTACGTTTGCGGTTAGCAAATTTCAGAACCTATCTTTTCCCGGCAGCTTTTGGTATTCATGCATTTGTTGATGCAGGCAGAGTATATGTAGATAATGACAACGATAAAAAAATGCTAACAGGGTATGGGGCAGGTATCTGGTTCTCTCCACTACGCCGCATACTAATTACATTTACCTATGCCATGTCTGATGAAGATAAAATACCACTTGTTGGCCTTGGTTGGAAATTTTAAATAAGTATCATGTATTAATAAAAAGAGGCCGGCTTTTAAAGCCGGCCTCTTTTTATTAGCCGAGTTTTACCTTTACAAAATTAATTTGTTACTGTATTAAGCATTTCAGCTCTGGCTTCAGATTTAACCTCGCTGTCGAAGTTTATATCCACCCGCAATGCCTTTAATCCTATTACACCTTGCAACTCTTCCAAATCATGTTTTTCTATACCGGGACTTATCAGTTTTTTATGTTGTAAGTACTCGATGTATTCAATGTATTCAGCCGCATCTTTTGCCTGAGAATAAACAATTGCAATTTTTCCGGGCTGTGTGAGGCGTTCGTTCGTTTCTTTAATTTTTACTTTATCAATTCTTTTTTTTACGATCTCATACCGGGTATTATAGGCACCGTCCACATCAAATTTTCTTTCTTCTGTGCGGAAACTTATTGATAGGGGTTGACTATGTGACAGGATCAGTTGAGTAGTTCGCAATGGATGGCTGAGCTCTTTTTCTAATTGATTCGTCATCTTAGCTGCCTTTGCTATTACCGTTAATTGCCACATTTTCATATTCCGTAAATAAATCTCATCAAACTTTTTTCGGGGGGTAATAGATTGGCCCATATGAATATTAAACTCTAACCCATCTGTTACATATCGTTCAAAATAATGAGGATACACTTTTTGTGCGGCTGCTTGCTCTTTGTCAATAAACCGGGCCAGGTTGTCATTGATCCTTGAAATACTTTCTTCGTATTCTTTCCGGTGATTGTATAGCATACCCAACTGGGGATCTATCGATGAAAAATACTTTTCAATTTCATTTTTTACTGATGGTTCTGTATGGAGCAGGTGGTTGAAAACAGAAACAATCTGGCTTTGCATAAATTCCTGAATGCTTAATTCTTCTTCGGCTTTCAACATGTCTTTTGCTGCGTTAAGATGCTTGCCGATCTTAAACTCAATTTCCTGCAATAAGTCTTGCGGCAATACAGGCTTCGCACTCTCTATTACCTGCCTGGCTAATTGCAGTTGCTCAATCATATCCAATTGTATGGCACGGGCCCTCTCCGTAGAAGAATTCCTTATATCAATAGCACCATACAATGGATAAACATCAGTAAATGCAATGCGTTCAATCTTTAAATCATCTTTTTGCTGATGATTAACAATGAAATTTAATGCGGCCTCTGTAAACTTCCATTCAACAGCAGGCTGTACGGCAGTAAATTTTCGTTTTATTAATTTGTCTACCTGGTTATTCAGCAACTCAAGGCTTTTTTCAAGGCCAAGACTAAATAAAGGAATAGCTGCTTCAATTTTGCTTACATGACTTGGCTTTAACTGGTTAGGCACTGTGGATATAATCTCAAGCATCCCAATAAGACTATTATCCAACTTTAACGGGCAGATAATAAGACTTCTTCCTCCATCTTTATAATAATAAGGGAGACACTGCACTTCATTAATTACCTGCTCGTCCAATGTTTCAAATAAAAGAGGTTGGTTGTTTTCCCTGAATAATAATTTACAGTAGTCGCTGATCTCATCTTTTTCTGCGGAAGATTGAAAATGGCCGAACAACAAACTATTGGTATTATGCAAATCCGAATAAATGTAGTGGCCGTTTATTTTAAAAAAAGGAGTGATACCAATGCTTAGATCTTTTAACCCAATAAGGCTTTGTATGTATTTTTCAAGTTCCCTATAAATAGCGGCATCTGAAAAAACGTTATTATCGAGTAAACGATCTTTCATTCTTGATATTACTTCCTGTTCAGTTACATCATTCACCCGCATTACGGTTATCCCTTCAAATACAAATTTGTCAATCGGTATCTGCTCGGCCAGTTCTTGAAGAGTCAGCAACCGGTTAGTTTGAACGTCTAAAATGCTGGTTGGTAAAGGAGGCATTTCACCAATAGGTTTTACATCTATAAACCGTCCATCTAAACGCATTTCCATATAGCGGGTCAACCCCGTTTGCTCATCCTGCCGGGAGTAAATTAATTTGGAAGAATCGGGGCTATTAAAGCCCAGGTATTTTTTTAGAATAAGCCCATAGGCAAAACTAAGACGTTGTTGTGCCAGGCTATCTCCTGCCTGGTTTTCGGGAAACTGAATTTCATTAGTGTTAGGCCTTATAAGATGAGTTTTGAAAAGAGGAGATGCATAAACGGCTTGCAGGGTAAACGGAAAGGAAATGCCATACATATAATTGGCAGTGGTTGGAGGGAATACTGCAGAAAGCAACTCCTGGATCAACTCGGCATGCGGCGTTAGCACAGAAAGATCTGTAATTGTATCCATCAGCTCCGGGTGTTGTTCTAATTCCAATACAACCTGGCCATATAGCCTTTGCATGCCGGGGTTTCCTTCGGCAATATTCTTTTTAAGTGCAGCAGCCAGTGGACGAAAAGAAAGAGAACTTTTTAGCGATGAATTGGCCTTATGTAAAACTCCGTCTTGCATAATAAAATAAATTTTGCTGGAATTTCAACAGGCAGGACTTTCATTGGAGGAGGTCTACACAAAACTACTGATAAGGTTTGTATGATGCAACAATAAGAATAGTCGCATTTATGCCCTGGAAAAGCATTTTATTGGATAACTGTGCTTGCATAATCCTTTGGAGAAGACACTTATTGCTATTTTATCTTCTTTGCCGGCCTATTACTATTCCAACTTTAAGCTGGATGGTGAAAAAAGCATCATTATCCCTGGGATCTCCCCGCTGGTCACCAGAAGCTGGTGGTACATCGCTTGGATTCAATTCGTCTCTTCTGTTATATAATTGTTGGGCAATGGCCGCCCTGTTTGCAGGCAGGTAGTTGTAGAATAAAGCCGGATCTATATAGGTTGTACTTACATCGTCCAGATAATCAGTAAACAAAATCCGGTGTACGGCTTCTAAGCGGGCATTTATCATTGAATTCACTTCATACTTAATACCTAATCCCAGCGCTACGTTGATTTGGTTAAGCTTATAGGGTTCTCTTTCCCGATATTCCCTGAAGCCCTGACCCTCGGTGCGTAAAGGTTGTAATGCATACCACTGACCGTTTAAATTTGCCTCCGGGTTGAAAGAATAATAACCAAGTCCTGCTACTGCATATGGAGAAAATACCGGCGGCTCATCATCCGAATAATTTTTGAAATACAACGGGTGTATTTCCAGTGCCAGTTGTATATCTGTAATCTTACTTCTAAAACTAAGGTTTCTTTCATAGCGACCAGACGTGGATGATGCTACATTTTTTAAAATACTATCATAGCCAGCAATGGAGCCAAAAGTTCCTTCTAACCGAACGCCAATCATATTTTGATACATACCAATTGCATAAAGACTATAACAGGGTTTTGCGGTCTGCCAACGCAGGTCTTTAATAAAATTTTTCCCGATACCTTTTTTCCCCCCGAGGTCAGTAAGAGAATTCATAAATCCAAAGGATCCTCCTAGTTCAACAACGATGGCGTTTTCGTAATACTTATTATTATAATAGTAATATTGTGCTTTCACAGTTTGATGTAGCAAAAAACTGACTACAAGTATTGCCAACAGGTTTTTTTTCATCCTCCAACAAATTTTTTCTTACGATTGAATAGCAGTTTTTGCCAGGGGGGTTGGATTGAGAAAGAGTGATAAATGTATTGAATTATCACATTAGATAAAGTCTAAAGTATTCCACAATTGTAAAAACCGGCAGAGCCGGTTCGTTAAGAATAGTATGCAGATAGTTGTTTATTGAACTTTTAAAACACTGAGGACTTTTTGAAGGGATTGATTTTGAAGTCGTATAAAATAGGCACCGTTGGGCAGTCCATCATTATAAATATCAATATTATAAGTACCGGCTGTATAATCTGCATTGGCAAGCACTTTTACTACCTGGCCCAGCGAATTCAATTGTTGTATCATAGTATTGCCACCCGTTGTAGAAAATTGAATGGTGGCGTTGATAGTATATGGATTAGGCCACATTTTCAAAACAAGCTGGTCTGCATTATTATTGTTCGTGTCTGGGTCATCAGCAACACCACAAGGCCCTGTAATAAGCGGCAGCGACTGGTAATTTTGTAAAAGAATTGATTGCAAAGCCGGTTGTTTTACACAAAACCATTGCTCTAACACGGATGCGTACACACTGCGAAAATCGTATTGGAAGGGAATATTATTTACTACCTGTATATCAGCAGGAATATCAGGACTGGTTCCCAAAATTCCCTTTTTGGCATGTTTGCCAAACATAATTAAAGGAGCTGCAGCTCCATGATCGGTACCCAAACTTGCATTTGATTTTATTCGGCGACCAAATTCAGAATAGGTCATACCCATTACACGGTCTTCTAATCCCATCAATTCTAAATCTTGCTGGAAAGCATTGATACCAGACGATAAATCTTTCAAAAGCTTTGCATGCAGCCCAGTGGTTGTATCACTTGCATTTACTTGTCTTTTATGTGTGTCAAACTGACCCATTGTAACCGTATACACTCTAGTTTTTAATCCACCCTTTATTAAACGGGCAACTATTTTTAATTGTTCTGCTAAGCCATTGTCACCTGGATAAGTGGCCATTGTAGAAGCATTTTGGTAAGCAGCTCTAATAATGTCTGAATAGATTTTTGTTTTTTCTGAAATCACACGCAAGAATTTTAATTCTTTATTGGCGGGAGCGGAGTTCAATGGATAATCAGAAAAAGGATTGACAAATGAATATATTTTTTCAGGATCAGTAATGGATAACCCCATTGAGTAAATAGAACCCTGCACGGCCAATGTTGGAAAGTTACTTATTTGTATTGCCAGCGGATCAGGCATCTCCGGATTTGGAAAAGCATCCGGGTAGCCGGGGTATTCGCTTTCTAAATAACGCCCCATCCACCCGGTCTTTACCCGTTCTCTTCTGTTTCTGGTAGTATCGCCACTATTCCATACATCGGTATCACGGAAATGAGAGAAGCTTGGATTTTCATAACCTACGGATTGAACAATACTCATCTTCCCTTCATTGAACATATTTTGCATGGCTGTCATAGCAGGATGTAATCCTGATTTATCTGAACCATCTAATCGTAACACCTGGCTTTGCGGAATGGCCACATTTGTTCTTGCATTGTAATAATTACCATATATGTCAATTGGGATCACCATATTTAACCCATCATTACCACCTGCTAACTGCACTAATACAAATACATGGTCTGTATCGGTGAATGTTTCTTCCAGCAAACGGGCAAGGTTACTTTCAGCACCCTGCGCTGTAAACGAAAAGCCATTCAATAAAGCAGGCATGGTAACTGCTACCGGAACTGTATTGCGTAAAAATTTTCTTCTGTCCATACTGTTGGTTTTACATAGTTTTTATTGGCCTTAACATAAATGAAACTCAGGGAGGTTCATCAGGAATTTGAACATTTCATTAAGCGAATTATTAATGACGGTATTGTTATTACTATTCCAGGCATTGGTCCATACCATATCATCCGTGGTATTATTGAGTAAGAAATTTCTCTTGACATAATTTTTTGAATCAGCGGATAACGGATATCGCAACAATAAAGCTGTTACATCATCTATTAGTTGATTGGGATTGGCGGGATTTGATGAATAGCCTACAAACGTTCTTACATCTATCACAGCATCATTTACAAGGGCATCAGTAAAATCTGCTCTCTTTGGTAATGAGTTACTATTTACCCATAGTTCATAATGCATTGGCTCCTGGTAATAAGAAGGCCACCCTGATACATCTGGTGGTTGAAATAATTCCTGCTGCATATCCGCTGCGTTTCGAAAAATAGAGAAGAACAAAGGATACCCGGCTGTATAATTTGTATAAGCTGGAAAATTTACATTGAATTCACGGAGTGTACCCACAATAATATCATACGGGTTTTTGATATAGCAAGCCTGGTTGATTGCATCAAAAAAGTGTTCACTCTTAAATAAAACTTCCAGTGCTGGTTTTACATCGTAGTTGTTAGTGCGCAGTACCTCTGCCATTGGAATAATAACATCTGTTTCTGTGGCATCGTCAATTTCATAATATACAAACCATTTATATAGTTTGCGGCAAATAAATCTTGCGGCTTCAGTTGTATTGAAGAGCATATCCATTAAAGCATCTAACTCCTGGTTTGGGTCTGTACTTCCGTTAATAGTTGTATTACTATAAAAAGCAGAAAAAGATTTTGCACCAATATCATGAGCACTTGTATCAAGATAAGAAGCTAACGGGTTTTCATTGATGCGCCAACCGGTTAAAACTCTTGCGGCAGCGATTACATCATTTTCTGTGTATAATGAATCGTTGCCTTTACCGATAGCAAATAATTCCTGCAGCTCTCTGGCATAGTTTTCATCTGGTGCCTGTCTTGAATTAAGAAACCCATTCAGATGAACCAGCATGGCAGGGTCAATCGTTACTTCTCTGACCAATGTTTTAAAACTACCCAATGCATTTGTTCGTAGTAGATTATGGTGGCGGTATAGAAACTGGGCATTATCAATTTCTGATTGCTGTATAGAAAAATGATGATGCCAAAAAAGCACCATTTTTTCCTGGATACTTCTTTGCTGGTTGATGATAAGACCTGCCCACCATTTTTTTAAACTATCATTTCGACGACTATTTATCTGGCCTCTAACTTCTGTTGCACTGGCTATATTGGGGTCGTTTACCCATGTTTCTCCGATGGCTACACCTAAGTCATCATATAATTCTCCATCGTCTTCTAACAATCCATAATCTCTTACCGGAGGGGTTGGTGCTGAGGTAGTATTGAGTAATTCATCTACGGCAGCAGCAGGGGATAATGAAAGAAAATGATCTACATCTGCTTTTTTAGCACCGAACATTGTACGTTTCAAAAGATGAGTTACTTCATTAACTGTCCAGTTCCCTGCATATGGTGCAAGTCCTGCAAATATGGGCCGGGTTGTTTTCTTTTTGGTAGAAGTATTCAATCTTCTCCCGGTGGGTTTAAAAAAATCTCTTCTGTCCATAAGTAAAAATTTTCCTGATAAATAATTATCTGATAAGCACAAAAGTTCCTTTTTGCTGATGCAGTTTATGTTGAATGTCTTTATACTCGACTACATAAATAAAAACAGATGATGGCTGAAGTACTCCTTTGAAACGACCATTCCATCGTTGATTCATAACGGAACTTCTAAAAACCAATTCGCCATTTCGATTAAAGATTTGCAAGCGATACCCGTCTGGCACTTTGCCCAAAGGACCAAAGAAATCATTCCTCCCATCTCCGTTCGGTGTAAAGCCCGTCGGAATATTTATCAACGCATCATTTAGAACAACTACTGTAAACTGGTCAGATACTGCACAGCCATCCGGAGAAAAATTTGTAGCTGTATAAACAGTGGTGGTTATTGGTGATGCAACAGGATCTGTGCAATTATTACAACTGAGTGAGGAATGGTCATTCCAGGTTATATTTCCATTGCCGCTGGCATGTAACACAAGAGTTTGCCCTACAAAAATTGTATCTGCTTTTTGCACATTATCAAAAGGGCCACTAACAGGTACTGGTAGATAATCAACTATTGCAGAATCATAACCACAAGCATCTTGTAAAGTATCCCTGAAAGGAATAAATGTATTTAGATTACACACAACAGAATCCTGATTAACGATTTGTGGTATTTTTAATTTGATCACAGCAAAGTCAGCGTCGCCCAATGTATTATTAAAATCCCCATCACCCGACTCGGAATCACCGGCCAAATAGTATTCATCTCTTTCAGTATCTCTAACCATAAAACGCATATGGTCGTTGTTGCTGCCGCCCCAGTTTTGTTGCCAGGTTACATTCCCGGAAGGACTCAACTTTACTGTCCAGAAATCGCCATTGCCAAGTGAACCTGTCACATCTCCGTTGTTGGAATAGGTAACGCCTCCAACTATATAACCACTATCTCTATCGGTAATAATTGTTTTAGCATATTCCGCATCGGTACCGCCCAATACTTTTTGCCAGTTTAATTTTCCCCGCAGGTCAACATTTATTATCCAATAATCCTGGCTGCCTCTTGCACCACTAACATCTCCATCGGTGGAAGTGCTATAACCGGCTAATGTTAATGAAGCATCAACTCCTTTCGTCATGGTATAGGCTACATCATTTTGTGAGCCTCCATAAATTTTACTGAATACTTTATTGCCATTGCCATCAATGGCCAGCAGCCACATGTCGTAATTTTTTTGGCTGGGTGGAATATCGCCATCAATGGAATTAGTGAAGCCAGCAGCGAAAATGTTTCCATTGATAATTTCTATATCGAATAGTTCTTCATTTTTACTGCCTCCATAACATCTGCTCCATTGCAATACTCCGGATGCATTTATTTTTAGTAACACTCCATCTGTGTAAGTACCGGTGCTATGATTGCCTATTATATCACCATCATTGGAAGAGGAGGAAGCAGCGATTAAAAAACTGCCATCAGGAGTGAGGGTAATATGATTACCAATATCAAGACCAGAACCTCCAAATCTTTTTTGCCATTGCAGGCTGCCATCGGCAGTTAATTTCAATAGCCAAATATCTTTTGTACCACCAAAGCCAGCGACTACGCCACCATCGGTGGAGTTTGTTTCGCCAAGCACCATATAACCACCATCACTTGTTTGCACAACATCTCTTGCACTTTCATAGCCGGTGCCACCAAATGATCTTTCCCATTGAATGATGCCGCATTTATCCAGCTTAAGTACCCATAGATCCCAATAGTCACGGGTAGGCTGTGCACTTACATCACCATTTCTTGAGTCGGTATAGCCAACTACAATAGTGCCGCCATCAGTAGTAAGTTTTATAGAGAAAGGAACATCTACATTATTACCACCATAATGCAATGCCCAATGACGGGGTGGTAATTGCGCATATAATAAATAATTGTTGCAGAACAGTACAGCAAATAATAGCAGTAAATATTTTCTCACAGGTTGGCAGTTCATAGGATAATTAATCTGCCAGTCGTTGCAAGTATTATGCTAAAACTTTATTTATATGGACAGATAGAAGATTTTCATTACCCCTTGCGGAGAAAAAGATTTGCTATCTTTTTTTAATGAGAATTATACTCAGGATTTTTTCTGTTGAAAGTACCTGCATGCTTCCCGTAGTCCGCATTCGCTGCATTTGGGATTACGGGCAAGGCATACATAACGGCCATGCAGTATCAGCCAATGGTGTGCTTTATGAATAAGTGATTGCGGAATATTTTTTACCAGTTCTTTTTCTACTGCTAAGGGAGTAGAAGCTGTTTGTGGTACAAGGCCAATTCGTTTGCTTACACGAAACACATGTGTATCAACGGCCATGTTAGGTTGCTGGTCAATGACTGATGTAATTACGTTAGCCGTTTTTCTTCCTACACCGGGGAGTTCAATTAATTCATCGACCGTCATCGGAATTTCTCCATTGAATTGCTCCATAACTTTATTGGCCATGCCAATAAGATGTTTGGTTTTATTGTTGGGGTAGGAGATGCTTTTTATGAAGGGAAACAGATCATCGAAGCTGGCTTTGCTTAATGCCTGCACGGTAGGATATTTTCTAAAAATATCCGGGGTGGTAATATTCACCCGTTTATCGGTGCATTGCGCAGAAAGAATAACAGCTACTAACAACTCATAGGGGTTATCGAAAGTGAGTTCGGTTTCAGCCACCGGCATATTTTTTTCGAAATAATCAATAGTGAATTGGTAGCGTTCTTTACGGGTCATTTTATTTTCCGGCTCTTAAAGATGAATTAGGAAAAGCAAGATAAGGAAAGAAATTTCTCAGCGACTGAGTGCCCGGCGATCATGAATAGAAATATGAAAAAGGCTGAATAGAATTAGCAAAGTGTAAAAGTGATTAATTCCTTCTCTTCCACCAATAGAAAATTTATTGACAAGACTCCAGCGAAAACAGTATGATAGAGATTAATAAGCTGGTATCGAGATAAAAAAAGGATCCTGAATTTCAGAATGCCAGTAATTTTTAAGCCTTGTTGGTTAATTATACTTCCTCTGTCAAATGTTCTTTGGCATGATTCAGTACATTCAATACTACTTCGGTGCGGGGCGACTCTGTGAGCTTATCCAGCCTGTGTATGGATGCTTTAAGAACGGCCAGTTTTTCACGAAGTGTCCAATCCTTTTCCAAAGCGGCTTCAATAGCAGCTGATTTCTTCAAAGAAGTTTCTTTGTACAAATACAGCAATAGATCTTCAGGTGTAAAATTTCTCATTTTAGCAAACCGATTAGTGTGTCCAATAAAATAATGTGTGTGTCCAGAATAGCTCGAATTCAATACGTCCGCTCTATTAACGGGGGGTAGCTTTGGCTTATTGTGTGCCTATTGCTAATTCTTTATTGTGCAGTAATGGAATGGGAGTTTTACGGTATTATGAAGATCTCCTCATTATCCTGTTTCATCAGGTATTTTTCTCTGGCATATTTTTCCAAGGTGGCAGGATTATTCTTAAGTGCCTCTAACTCTTTACGTTCGGCCGTTATTTCGGAAGTGTAGCGTATTTTACTTTGCTGCAAATTCTGCAACTCCTTGCGGCGCTCCAACTGGGTTATAAAATCATTTTTATCTAAAAAAAGAACCACTACGCAAAAAGCGGCAAAGGCAATAAAGTATTTGTTTTTGAGAAATGCGGGGATATGGGTTAGTAGTTTGCTCATAGTACTGGTAACTAAAAGTTCATAGTTTATGGTTCATAGTTCATGGTAAACCGTTCATGAACTATGAACCATTTGCCCTCAACTATTTTCCAAATTTAATCTTTCCTTTCGGATATACAGCTGAGCTGCCCAATAATTCTTCAATTCTTATCAGTTGATTATACTTCGCCATTCGGTCGCTGCGACTTGCGGAACCGGTTTTTATTTGTCCGCAGTTTAATGCTACGGCAAGGTCGGCAATGGTATTGTCTTCTGTTTCTCCGCTTCGATGGCTCATGATAGTGTTGTATCCACTATGTTGTGCCAATGTAACTGCATTAATCGTTTCGGTAATAGTTCCTATCTGGTTTACTTTAACTAACAATGCATTGGCAATGCTTTTATCAATGCCCTGTTGCAATCTTGTAACGTTGGTTACAAATAAATCATCCCCCACCAACTGGCATTTGCTGCCAACCGCTTGTGTTAATGCTGCCCAGCCATTCCAGTCGTCTTCCGCCATTCCATCTTCAATTGAAGCGATCGGATATTGCTTCACCCATTTTTCCCAGAACTTAACTAATTGGTCACTGCTTAATTCTTTACCATCACTCTTATGAAATACATATTTTTTCTTTTTGGCATTCCATAGTTCGCTGTTAGCTGCATCCATGGCAATTACAATTTGAGAGCCTGCTTTATAACCAGATGCCTGTATAGCTTCCATTACGGTGTCGATAGCTTCTTCATTACTTTGAATGTTTGGGGCAAAACCACCTTCATCTCCCACATTGGTGCTAAATCCTTTTTTCTTCAATACTGTTTTAAGTGTATGAAATATTTCAACACCCCAGCGTAAGCCTTCACTAAAGGTGGATGCGCCAACGGGCATGATCATAAATTCCTGGAAATCTATTTTGTTATCTGCATGTGCACCGCCATTCAAAATATTCATCATTGGCATTGGCAATGTTTTGGCATTGGTTCCACCTACATATCGATAGAGTGGTAGCGATGCTTCTTCTGCTGCGGCTTTTGCAATAGCCATACTTACAGCCAAAATTGCATTGGCTCCTAATTTTGATTTGTTTGGGGTGCCATCAAGAGCAATCATCATTTCATCAATACCGGTTTGATCGGCTACATCATTACCTAGTAAAATAGGTGCAATTTTATCATTCACATTTTTTACTGCATTCAACACACCCTTACCCATGTATTTTTTCTTGTCATTATCTCTCAATTCTGCTGCTTCGTGTATACCTGTGCTGGCACCACTTGGCACAGCAGCACGGCCTAATGCACCTTCATCGGTTATCACATCTACTTCAACAGTAGGGTTTCCTCTTGAATCTAAAATTTGCCTGGCGAAGATTTCTGAAATGTAGCTCATGATTTGATTTTAAATTTTAAATGATTAGAAGCAGGCAAGCAATCGGACTGCAAAGAAAGCCGTTTTGTAAATGATGCCAAAATTTTATAGCCAATGGATCATGAAACCCGAGTAAATTTAGCTACTGTTACAATAATCAATTAATAGTAGTCAAACTTCTAAACACATCTTCCAGGCTGTGATTTTCACTTTGCAAGGAAATTATATTTAAGTTTTTTTGAACAGCGAGTTCTAAAATCTGCTTTCGTACGGTTTCAGGATTAGCAGTTTGTAATTTATAACTGTTTGTTTGTAGTTCTTCCACTCTGGTAACGCCGACTAGATTTTCCAAAATGCCTTTATCAACCGCATCTTTAAATTGGACCACTACAACATGATTCTCTTTGTTTCCTTTTTGCAGGTTACTGAGTTTGTCATCTGCAACCAGTACACCTTTATTAATAATAATTACCCTGTCGCAAATAGCTTCTACTTCCTGTAAAATATGCGAAGAAAAAAGTACTGTTTTGTTTTGCCCTTGCTTTTTTATTACGTCTCTTATTTCAATAATTTGGTTAGGATCAAGGCCGGTAGTCGGCTCGTCCAGTATCAATACTTCAGGATCATGAATTAATGCAGCCGCTAATCCTACTCTTTGCTTATATCCCTTTGATAGCTGTCCAATTTTCTTTTTGCTTTCTACAGTTAGTCCTGTTAATGCTATAACTTCTTCAATTTTTACTTTTATGTTCGTCACTTTATGTACCTCAGCTACAAAACTTAAATACTCTCTCACATACATATCATAATACAACGCATTTAGTTCGGGCAAATAACCGATCTTTTTTTTTGTTTCAAGCGGTTGCTCTGCTACATTGATGCCGCAAACCCAGGCCTCGCCTCCGGATTGTTGCAGGTAACCGGTAATGATTTTCATAGTGGTTGATTTGCCGGCACCATTCGGTCCCAGGAAGCCAACGATCTCTCCTTTATTTACAGTAAAGGAAATATTATTGACGGCTTTTTGTTCACCGTATTCTTTCAACAGATTTTTTACTTCAATTGACATGTTACAAACCTACACCAAAAGCAGATAATTCTAATATACAATTAAGATTGGGCACACTAGTATTTTGTTATTTTTACCTACTATGATAACGATCATTTCCATCATTTTTATTCTTGGATACCTCGCAATCGCATTGGAGCATCCATTGCGAGTTAACAAGGCGGCATCGGCATTAATTACCGGTGTCTTATGCTGGACTGTTTTTGCAATGATGGGAACTGGTGAAGATTCCCCCTCTCACTTGCTTACAGAATACCTGGGTGAGGTGGCCGGGATTTTATTTTTTTTAATGGGAGCCATGACCATTGTTGAACTGGTAGATGCACATGACGGATTTGAAATAATAACCAGCCGTATTCAAACAACCAGTAAGAAAAAATTAGTGTGGATCGTTGGGTTTATTACTTTTTTTCTGTCTGCTGTATTAGATAATCTTACTACTACAATTGTAATGGTCTCGTTGTTGCGCATTATAGCGCCTGAAAAAAAGGACAGGCTGTTATTTGCAGGTCTTGTGATAATAGCTGCTAATGCGGGGGGAGCCTGGAGTCCTATTGGAGATGTCACCACTACAATGTTATGGATAGGCGGACAAATTACTGCTGGCAGTATTATCGTACAAACAATTCTCCCAAGCCTGGTTTGTTTTTTGGTGCCTGCCTTTATTATTAGCCGGCAGGTAAAAGGAAATGCAATCCGTAGAGCAGATGTAGAGAAAAGTAGAAATTTCACCAGTAACAGCCGTGAACGGAATACCGTTTTTTGGTTAGGTATCGGCAGTTTATTATTTGTACCAATATTTAAAACAGTTACGCATTTGCCACCCTATATGGGTGTATTGTTCGGATTAGGTGTAATGTGGGTGATAACGGAAATGATACATAGTAAGAAAGACGAAGCAGAAAAAGGATTATACTCTGTTAATCATGCATTGCGTAAAATAGATACGCCAAGTATTTTGTTCTTCCTTGGTATATTGATAAGTATCGCTGCATTGCAGGCAACCGGTATCCTTACAGATCTGGCAACCAAAATGGATAATTCAATCGGGAATATAAAAATTATTACTATGTCGATTGGATTACTATCGGCTATTGTTGATAATGTACCGTTGGTTGCTGCAGCACAAGGCATGTATAGCTTAGAGCAATATCCAACAGATCATTTCTTTTGGGAGTTTTTAGCTTATTGCGCCGGCACCGGAGGAAGTTGTTTGATCATTGGTTCTGCAGCAGGAGTAGCAGCAATGGGACTAGAAAAAATTGAATTTTTCTGGTATATGAAAAAAATTGGTTGGCTTGCATTGATTGGTTACCTCACCGGGGCAGCCACATTTCTTTTGCAACATTATTTAGTTACATAATCTTTTATAGATTATCATATTCATACAGTTCATCAATATGTGTTCCGGCTTTCATTTCATAAACTGGTTTTATTAGGCCATCTTTCAGGCCATACACCCATCCATGTAAATCCGGACGCTGTTCATTTTTCCAGGCTCGTTGTATAATGGAAGTTTTAGCTAAATTAAAAACCTGCTCCATTACGTTTAATTCAACAAGACGGTTAGTTTTTTTATCCTCGTCCTGAAGCAAATCCAGCTCAGACCGGTGAATACGATATACATCTTTGATATTGCGAAGCCACATGTTCAGCACAGGCTTAAAATCGTTATTACTGATAGCAGCTTTTATACCCCCACAACCATAATGACCACAAACAATTACATGTTTTACTTTCAGATGATTGACTGCATAATCTAAAACACTTAAAACATTCACATCCGTATTTACCACAAGATTGGCCACATTACGGTGTACAAAAATTTCTCCCGGCATTGTGCCGGTAATTTGATTGGCGGGCACCCGGCTATCACTACACCCTATCCATAAATATTCGGGTGTTTGTAGTTCGGAAAGTTTATTAAAGAAATTGGGATCGGCTTTAAGCATATCGGCCGCCCATGTTTTGTTTTCTTGTAGTAATAATTCATAGTTCAGCATAAAGCATTGATTTTGGATTCAAAAATAGCGTTTAACAGAGATGCAAAAACAAACAACTGTTCGCTTTTACCAGATTAAAATCTTTTAATGAAAAAATGACACTCCCATTGAACAAGTAGCAGCTTTCCCTGTTATTTTTGCAGCCATTCATTATTTCGACAGGTTTGGTTCAAAAAATGTAATGCCTTATATTGCAGCACTTTCAATGAAAAGAAGAAATAAAACATACAGCATCTTTCAACTGGGCTCTGCCCTGGTGATGATATTGGCGTTACTCTGGCTTACAGTAAGTGCTCCTTTTGTGCAGGCTAGCCAGCAGGCATTGGCGGAACATGTGGCTACTTCTTCGGATAATGCTTTACCTGTTTCGGATAATGACGAAGAAAATTCCAATCCATTTGGAAATAATACAGAAGAAAAGGCACCCACCAGCAGTAGTTCTTTTTCTGAAGAATACTTGCATGATAATCACAAGTCTGATTATTTATTTTCTATAATTTCTCAGTATCGCAAATGTGAGAATGCCGGCACTTATGTTGCCTTTCATGGCGAATTACTGGTTCCTCCGCCCAACGTGGCTTAGTTAAATTCCTTCAGTGACTACGGCGTTTTCAACGCCTATTAATTACCTGTTTAATTTATTAATTAATCATGCTGTCATTTTTGTAATGATAGCTAACAAAACCTATATAATACAATGAGAAAGCATTCTAAAGAATTTTTGGAAAATCTAACTCCCTACCAGGGTTATGAATTACTAGTAGAAGGCAACAAACGTTTCATGAACAATTTAAATAAGGATCATGATCATCTTGAAATGATAAATGAAACAAGAGAAGGTCAGTATCCTTTTGCAGTAGTGTTAAGTTGTATGGATTCCCGTGCCTCTGCTGAATTAGTTTTTGACCAGGGACTTGGTGACCTGTTCAGTATCCGTGTAGCCGGTAATATAGTTAATAACGACATTTTGGCCAGCCTTGAGTATGCTGTAAAATATGTTGGTTCAAAAGTATTAATGGTGCTGGGACATACTGAATGTGGTGCTATTAAAAGTGCGAAGGCTGGTGTTGAAGACGGACATATTACAGCCCTGTTAAACAGGATACAACCTTCCATCAGCAAAGCGATGCTTAAAGATGAGGATGAGCATCTTTTTCATGATAGTGTGGCCTATACCAATGTAGAAAATAGCCTGGAAGAAATTTTGACCCGGAGTGAAATAATAAAGCAAATGTTTAAGAAAGGTGAAATAGGAATTGTTGGGGGGGTATATAATATTCAAACGGGCCAGGTTGACTTTTTTAAAAATCTGACTAAAAAGAAAAAAGAGGATAAAAAACAAGTTGCAGCTGTTTAATTAAAAAATTATTTAGCTACCACAGATAAAAATCAAACCATACAATGAGTATTAGTACAAAGCATCTCAAGTCAGATTTACCATCGGGTCTTGTTGTTTTTTTAGTGGCGTTGCCCTTGTGCCTGGGTATTTCAATTGCGAGTGGAGCTACTCCATTCAGTGGCTTAATAGCGGGTATTATTGGCGGCCTGGTTGTAGGTGCATTGAGTAATTCGCCATTAAGTGTAAGTGGACCTGCGGCAGGTCTTGCTACATTGGTAGCCGGTGCTATTACTGCCCTTGGTGGTTTGCAGAATTACAACTTGTTTTTATGTGCCGTAGTATTAGCTGGTATAATACAAATTGCATTAGGTGCACTTAAATTGGGCGGTATTGCTAATTACATTCCCGGCAGTGTTATTAAGGGTATGCTTACCAGTATCGGTATTCTGATCATTGCTAAACAAATTCCACATGCATTCGGAAAGGATACAGATAAGCAAGGCCATATTACAGAACTATTCCCGTACGGTGATGAAGATTGGCATGAATTATTGATACCCCTACAGCAAATCGAAGTAGGAGTGGTGATAATTTCGATTGTATCAATATTGATAATGGTGATGTGGGATCGTTCTTCCTTAAAAAAGAAAATCCCCTTTATTCCAAGTGCATTGGTGGCCGTAGTAGCAGCTGTTATTATTAACCAGATATGGATTGCGGCTGGCAGTAAAATGCAGATCGTTGAAGCACCTCACCTGGTTAGTTTACCTGTTGCCAAAAGTACTGGTGATTTTTTTAGTTTTTTTACATTACCCGACTTTGGTGGCTTTACTAATGGTACCGTTATTATGTATGCATTTATTATTGCCCTGATTGCATCGCTGGAAACGTTGCTAAGTATTGAAGCGATTGATAACCTTGATCCTCAGAGAAGAGTTACCAATACCAATAGGGAGTTATTTGCCCAGGGAGTTGGTAATACGTTTTCCGGTTTGATCGGTGGCCTGCCTATCACCAGTGTAATTGTGCGTAGCAGTGCTAACGTAAATGCCGGGGCAAAAACAAAATTATCTACCATCTTTCATGCATCCTTATTACTGATAAGTGTAATATTGATACCGTTGCTATTAAATAAAATTCCGCTGGCCGCCTTGGCAGCTATTCTTATTCTAACCGGATGGAAATTGGCAAAGCCAGCAGTGTTTAAAGGTTTTTGGAAAGCCGGTAAATACCAGTTTATTCCATTTATTGTAACCGTAGTTGTTATTATTGCAATCGATCTTTTCCAGGTAGCGCCGGTATTAAGTGGTAAGGGATTAATTATTGGTGTATTTGCAGGAATCATTGCTGCAACGGGAGCTATTTTACATGGTAATCTTAAAAATTCCTATTATTTCCATAGTGAAAAACACAAGCAAGGAGATACTATCACTGTACGTCTTTCAGAAGAAGTATCTTTTTTAAATAAAGCGGCTATTCGCCAAACGCTGGATCATATGCCAGAAAATTCTTCTGTTATAATAGATGCATCCAATACAAAGTATATTGATTATGATGTACTGGGATTGATTAAAGAATTTAGTAGCATCAAAGCACCGTTGAAAAATATTTCCCTGGAATTGAAAGGATTTAAAGAAGTTTATAAAATAGAAAACACATCGATGGTTCAATCTGGCACTAAATAATACTTAATGGGTTTACACTTTGACGAAGACCATATACTGCATGAGTTAAAACATTATTTGCCTTCGCAGCAGGCATTGAAGGATTTTATCCATCATAATTCTTTGCATGCTTTTCAGCACATGAAATTTTATGATGCCATTTTTAAGGCGTCTAAAATTTTTGGATTCCAGGTCCATTTGCAATTGCCAGAATACCGTGCCATGTACACCACCGGTAGAATACGGGAAGATGTGCTGCACATGGTGATTATAAATAAAAAGGGTAAGGATGCTGTACAAGAATGGAAACAGAAACTTATCAACCAGGAGTACGATACCATTAACCATCCACGAATAGGGCAATTAAGAAAATACTGGAAGGAAGTATATCACATAGATTTAGATAATAACGTTCATCCATTACTTTTTCGCATTCTTTGTGCTTTCTTAGACCAGGGCATTGCTATTGATAGTTTCCCGGTAGTAAATAAACCTTTTATTGAAAGTGTCAGGGAACTTGAGCAAAACAGTTTTGTCAGTTTCTTTAAAACAAAAGCAATCCGGCAAAAATTTCTTTCTGGCAATTATTCTATTCCCGAGTTATTGAAAACGATTGTTGGCAAAGAAGAATATTTCGAACAATATATATTCGATCAGCAATTTGCACATCATGGATGGAGCGGTTTTGTAAGTGCAGTGGAAGACAATCCGCATACCTTACTCGACCGGAAGCAAATAACATTGAAAGAGTTATTAGAATTTGAGTTGCTGATGGAGCTGGATGCACTCCATCATGTATTTGGGAATAGATGGCAACCGTTAACGAATGATGTTCCTGTACCACCGGTAAATTTATTTGCTGATATTCCCAAAACAGAATTGGCAGAAGTAATAGAACTCTGGCAAGACGCTTTTGAATGGAGTTATTATGATTCGGTGTTGAAAGGTATCAGCATGTCGGATGAAAAAAGAATGGCAGTCAATGGCAACGGACTTATCAGTTCCTCTTCCATTGAACAGACTGGTCCCTCACTTCAGGCCATTTTTTGTATCGACGAAAGAGAAGATTCTATCCGCCGTCATATTGAAGCGGTTGATAAAAAATCGGAAACATTCGGTGCTCCGGGTTTCTTTGGTGTGGAGTTTTACTTTCAACAGGAAGGCGGTAAGTTTTACGATAAGCTTTGTCCTGCACCGGTTACTCCAAAATACCTGATCAAAGAGTCTGATGCCAAATCAATAAGAAAAGGAGAACTGATCTATACTAAACTTACGCATGGTATTTTATCAGGGTTTCTTTTAAGTATCAGTTTTGGTTTTTGGGCATTTGTAAAAAAGATACAGTTATTATTTAGCCCTAAAATGAGCCCGGCTATTTCTGATGCTTATTCCCATATGGATAAGCTGTCAACACTCACTATCGAAAACAATAATCCGGCAGATATTGAAAACGGATTACAGATCGGGTATACTCTGGATGAAATGGTAATGAGGGGCGAGAATTTTTTACGGGGCATCGGCCTTGTCAAAAATTTTGCGCCCATCGTTTATTTTGTAGCACATGGTAGTAGCAGTGCCAACAACCCGCATCACGGTGCACATGATTGTGGTGCCTGCAGCGGACGACCCGGTGCTACCAATGCAAGAGTACAGTCCTTTATTTTAAATCATAAAAAAGTAAGGACAGTATTAGCGAGTAAAGGAATTGTAATTCCGGATACAACACAATTCATAGGGAGCATGCATGATACAGCCGCAGATGTATGGGGTTATTATGATGAACATATACTCACTCCTGAAAATGCTCAATTGCATTTGATCAACAAGCAAAATTTTGAAACCGCTTTAAACCTGAATGCAAAGGAGAGAAGCCGTCGTTTTGCTTCTATCAATACCAAACAGGAATTGGAGCAGGTGCGCAAAGCCATTCACAGCCGTTCAGTTTCTTTGTTTGAACCCCGACCTGAACTGGGTCATGGTACCAATACCTTAGCAATCATCGGCCGCAGGCAAACAACAAAGGGTTTATTTCTGGATAGAAGGGCTTTCTTAAATAGTTACGATTATACAACAGATCCAGATGGAGCAATTTTAACGGCTGTAATGCGTCCTATCGGTTTGGTTTGTGGTGGTATCAACCTGGAATATTATTTCTCCAGGGTTGATAATATTAAAATGGGTGCAGGTACTAAGCTGCCGCACAATGTGGTGGGCTTGTTTGGGGTGGCTAATAGCAGTGATGGTGATTTGCGCCCCGGCCTTCCCTGGCAAATGATTGAAGTGCATGATCCGGTTCGCCTGTTGGTGATTGTTGAACATCAACCAGACATCGTATTAAAAGCTATTCAGTCTTCACCGGAAGTATTTGAATGGTATAATAATGAGTGGGTGCATATCGTAGCCTTACACCCGGTAGAGAAACAATTTTATTATTTTAAGAAGGGTGCCTTCGCAAAATATGATCCCATTACTAAAGCCAGTGAGATAAAATCCATTCACAATATGGAGGAGTTTATTGAAGGAGCAAAGGAGATGGAAACAAATCATATCGTACATGCAACAGAGGAGAATTTGCCAGTGTATTTGCTCGATTAGATAAAGAATAAAACCACATGAACCAACTACTTTTTTTATTTATCGCCATACCGCTGCTGGCTTTCTTCGCTACTTTGCTATGGCAAAATAAAAGTGAAAAAGCGATTGGTAAAATTGTTCGAATTGCTAAGGTGTCTAACATTTTAATTGCCCTCACATTTCTTGGTTGGTGGATCATAAATGGGTTTGAACCTTTGAGTCATAAAGTAGCGACACTTTACCAAACGGATAATTTTGTTTTCGCCATTCAACTGTATTATGATGAAGTAACAGCTGTATTCAGTATCGTTGGTGCTCTTTTATTCTTTTTGGTGGCCACCTTCAGTAAATATTATATGCACCGGGATGAAGGCTACAAACGTTTCTTCAATACCATATTGTTATTTGCAACAGCGTATAACTTTATTATACTGGCAGGTAATTTCGAAACCTTATTTATCGGCTGGGAAATTAAAGGTATCTGCTCATTTATATTAATCGCTTTTTACCGAAACCGCTATTTGCCGGTAAAAAATGCTTTCAAAGCAGTTTCCAATTATCGTATCAGTGATGTGGCTTTAATGCTCGCCATGTGGATGATGCACCATCTTACTCACCAGAATATTAATTTTTCTCAATTAGGAGAAGCAAAAGAAATGGCTATCGCTGCAAACCATGCAGGTATGGCCATCTTCATAGTTTGCATGATCATATTGCCAGCCACTATCAAATCGGCGCAGTTTCCTTTTACTACCTGGTTGCCAAGAGCAATGGAAGGTCCCACTGCATCTTCAGCAATATTTTACGGTTCACTGAGTGTACATATTGGCGTCTTCTTATTATTACGTACCCATCCTTTCTGGGAAGATATGTTGTGGGCAAAAATTGTCATTATCGTTATTGGTGCAATAACAGCGATAATGGCCACTCTGATCGCAAGAGTGCAGCCTACCGTTAAAACGCAAATTGCTTATTCTTCTGCAGCGCAGATCGGCCTGATGTTTATCGAAATAGCATTAGGTTTTCACTGGCTTGTGTTGGTGCATTTTGCAGGCAATGCTTTTTTAAGAACCTACCAGTTGTTGGTTTCACCTTCAGTATTAAACTATTTGGTGCATCACCAGTTTTTTCATTACGTCAAGCCTACACAAAAGCTTTTATCTAAAATAAAGACATCCTTCTATATGCTTGGCATTAAGGAATGGAACCTGGATACTGCTATGTTTAGGTACTTATGGAGTCCTTTTAAATGGATTGGCAGAAGATTGCAATTCTTACAATCCAATATTTTTATTGCTATTCTTGGTCTTGCTGCTGTTGCCCTTTTGATCCTTGGTTATACCGGCAAGGAAAATATTCCGTCTTTGAATGGAGCTTTACCCATTATTTTAATGAGCATTGCATTGCTGGTGATTCTCTTTGCATTTTCTTTTCGCCAGTCTGCGTTAAAGGCATGGATATACCTGCTGACAGCACATTTTTTTATTATGACAGCA
This sequence comes from Chitinophagaceae bacterium IBVUCB2, assembly GCA_002127295.1. Lineage (GTDB taxonomy): Bacteria > Bacteroidota > Bacteroidia > Chitinophagales > Chitinophagaceae > JJ008. The sequence continues at coordinate 1,556,577 of NFUV01000001.1, read as the reverse complement.
GTACTATTCAATGCACCTCATATATACCTGGTAGAAATAATATTTTATGCCAGCGGTGTGCTACTTGCTTTTTTGCTGGGCTATTATTGCCTGCAAAAAATTAAGGGTATTGATAATGATATTTCACTCAACCAGTTTCATGGTTATGTATACGAAGAAAATACAACGGGATTTTTATTTTTGGTAGCAGCCATGGGAATGCTGGGTTTTCCGTTAACGGCGGCATTTATAGGTATTGACGTACTGTTTACCTATGTCGGCACTAATCAAATTGCATTGATTGTGCTGATGGCGTTGTGTTTCATCTTTATTGAACTGTCGGCTTTTCGTATTTTACTGCGGATCTTCTTTGGCCCGCATAAAAAATTAAATCATCCGGTCGCATTCAGAAGTTCGTAATCCATTTATTTGGAATTATTGTCTTCCTCCGTAAAATGCTCATTCAGTTTTACGGGGTTTGATTTTTTGCCTGCTACTTTCATTTGTATCACATCTACCAGCAGTGAAAAAGCCATAGCGAAGTAGATATAACCTTTTGGTATATGCACACCAAAACCTTCTACCAGTAAGGTAAAACCAATCAGTAGTAAGAAACTCAATGCAAGAATTTTAAAAGACGGATGCTTATTTACAAAATTACTGATAGGAGCAGCTGCAATAAGCATAATTATCACAGTAACAATAACCGCTACATACATTACCCATAATTCATTAGCTAAGCCCACAGCGGTAATAATTGAATCAACAGAAAAAACTAAATCCAATAAAAGTATTTGTCCGATTATACTTGCAAAACTAGCTGTGGTTATTTTCTTCTCACCATCTTCATGTTCCCCTTCTATTTTATGATACATTTCTTTTACACTTTTATACAGAAGGAATAACCCTCCTAAAATCAGTATCAGATCTTTTCCACTAAAGCTGTTGTTGAGCAAAGTAAACAACTCATTATCCAACTTCATAATCACTGATATGACTGCCAGTAACCCCAGTCGCATTACCATCGCAAGCAGAATACCCACATTTCTTGCTTTTCGTTGTTGCTCGGGCGGTAGCTTACCAGCAAGAATAGAAATGAAAATAATATTGTCAATACCCAACACTACTTCCAATGCTATAAGTGTAAGAAGCGAAATAATGAGTTGATAATCCATGATCAATCAATTTATCTTTTAATCAATGTCAAACAAGTTACTTAAAAATCCACCTCGTCTTCGATTTTGGTTTTCGTTCGTGTCATTTCTCCTGTTCCTGTTAAAAAATTCTCCATCATCATCGTCGTCATCATCATCGTCATGCTGCCGTTGTTTTCTTTTTTCATCGTTTTGTTTCAACTGTTGGTTTGATTCTGCCGCAGCCGACTTTTCAATTATTTTATCTAACTCACCTTTATCAAGCCATACACCTCTACATTTGGGGCAATAATCAATTTCTACTCCTTGCCGTTCGGTCATTACCAATATCTCTTCGCAATTTGGACATTTCATGGTATTAATTTTTAGGTTATGAAATTATTATAATAAGTTTCCCGCCGCCCATTGCAGCATATTTTCTGTTTTAAAAAATTTTGCTTTAAGCTCTTGTAATTTTTGCATAGCCTCTAATGTTTTATTTTCTCTGGCATTGATAAGAAACAATGAGCTTTCTCCCGCCTGGAAACGGATCTCTTCGCCTCGCTGCAGGGTATAATAATTTTTATAGGCTTTTTCCTGCAATGCTATCTGCGATTTAAGTGTTACCAATTCATTGTAATAGCTTTTCACTTTGTTTTCTATTTGCAAAAGTTTCTGACTTTGCTGTAATTGAGTTTCGGTAATTTTTAATTTCGCTTTTCGGTATTCGCCTCTTCCTTCAGATAGTCGTAGTGGTATACCTACTGATAAACCATATTGAAAATTATTTTCAAATAGGGGGCCTGTAGCTGTTTTCAGCACATTATATCCTTTACCTAATTGATTGTACCGAAAATTCACTACCGGTAATAATTCCTGGAATTTCAATTTTTTTTCTATTCCCAATATACCTAACTCATAATTGAAAAGCATTAATTCCGGATGATTAATGCGGGCAACAGACAATAGACTATTTAAGTCAGGAATAATAGCTGTATTCAGGTTTATTGTTTGTAAATCCGCATTTGGAATTATTGATTCAGGTAAATTATACGGCTGTGTTTCGGCTGTCCATAAATAGGTTGATAAATCCAAGCCTGCATTTTTGAAATCTAACCAGGCCTGGCTTTGCATCAATTCAAAATTTTGTAATTGCGCTACTGCTTCTGTTGTATCTATAGCAGGCCGGTCGCCGAGTTTAAAAGCTGTTCTTACTAATTGTGCTCTTTTTTCATTTACAGCTACAGCATTGGTAAGTATATTATAAGCCTGGTATTGCTGTGCCCATGTCCAATAGCTTTTCATGGCATCCAGCAGCAGGTTGTTCAACATATTTCTTTTTTCAGCTTCAGAGGCCGTGCGGTAAATTTTAGCTGATTGTAAAGCCGCCCTTCGTTTATCCATCAACAAGTTTTTTGCTAATGGTATACTGATGCCGAAGTAGCTGGTTTCTCCCAATGTTTCCTCTGGGGATGTGCGGCTGCCGGATAATTTTTCTAATCCCGTACTTACTTCCACTCCAAACCAGGTGGGGATGGATAACTCCGGACGGTTGTACAGATAATAGTCCGTGCCATCAAATGTTTTTTGTGTCGTTTCATTTTTTAGAATCGGGTCAAACATTCCCCTGGAAATAGTTACATCAGCTTTTGCTTTTTCAATAACTATATCGGCTTGCTTTGCTACCGGGTGAAATTGTTTTACAATTTCCATTACCTGCTGTGGGGAAAGTGTTTTTTTGTCTTCACTATTTTGTGCAACTGTAAAAAGCGACAGCCCCAACAGTGTAATTATCAGGAAAAAAAGAATAAGCAACATCCTCCGCTGGTTATTTCTTTTGCGAAGCCATTTATACGTTCTATATTTTTTATGCGGGATCATTTAGTTTTTATTTACATCCATGGATGGTTTATAATAATCTGGCGGAAAGCCATTGATATTCCGCCATAGCTCATACCATACGGGCACATCTTTTAATAAAGCAATACCCTGAGCACCTGCACCGATTTTTAATTGCTTTGGCCAGGGTTTATCAGCAGGGTCTTCTTGTACTAATACCCTGAATTTTCCATTCACACTTACATTACTTTCTACTGCTACTATCACACCGCCAAATGTGCCGGATGAAGCCTTGGGCCATCCGCTAAATACGATTGCTGGAAAACCATCAAAAAGAAAACGAACTTTTTGACCTGTGGCTAATAGTGGTAAATCCAGGGGACGAACAAATAGTTCTACTGCATACTGAATTTTATCAGGTACTATTTCGGCAATCATATCACCCTCTTTTACAAACTCACCGATACCTGCCTTTTGTGCTTTTACTATTTGTCCGCTTTGCGAAGCCAATACATAATACATGCCGTTGCGGATATTGTAACTGGCATATTGATTTTCCAACTTGGCAATATCTGCCTGTCCGCTGGCAATTTGTGTGAGTGATTGAAACTGTTCTCCCTGCGCCTTGGTTACTTTTTCAATGTTTTCTTGTTGCAGTGCATTCATTTCTATTCGGGTGATCGTTAAATCCTGTTTGCTGTTGGCCAGTTTGTTTTCTGCACTTATTTTTTTCGCTAATGCATTTTGGTATTGCTGGTTCCTTATTTCTAATTGCGTTAAAGAAACAAGTCCACTGTCATACATGGCTTTTTGACGGTTATATTGTTTGGTACCAATACTAAAATCATTATTTGCAGCAATAGCTTCCGCACTATCGGCCTGTACTTTCAGATTGAGCTGGTTCAGTTTATTCAGCAACTGGTTTAGTTTTAGTTGCAAACCAGAATTGATGGCACCGATCTGCTGATCGGCTACACCTACTTTACTTTTATAATATTCTACTGATAATTGTTTACCGGCCAGTTGTTCCTGTGTACGTTGCAACAGATTCGGGTCGAGGTAATCAACTTTTACTTCCGCTAATTGTACCAACGTATCACCAGCTTTTACATAGTCACCTTCTTTGATATTCCATTTCATTACCCGGCCACCGATAATGGTATTGACTTGTTGTGGTCGCTGATCCTGGTACAAAGTGGTAACAGAGCCCATGGCCCTGATGTTTTGTGTCCACGGCAGAAACAAAAAAATGATAAACACACCGGCACAGATAAAGAACCACAGTTTCACTTTACTGTTTTTATTATGTTGATATATATGAGAATAAGCTGTTATCGTATGCTGTTTCATGTCCGTTATTTTTTACGAATGGTTGAAATTTTAGTCCCATCATTTTCAATGGTAATTACCTGGTCACAATATTTTGTAAACTCCTCATCATTGCTTACCACAATCAATGTGGTGTTTTCAATAGCGCAAAGCAGTTCTATTATTTGTTTGCGATACCGGTCTTCAAAATTTAACCATGGTTCTTCCAGCAGTAGTAGTCGTGGCTTAGCAGCTAATGCTCTAACCAAAAGAATTTTATGTACTACGTTGCGTGGAAGCCTTTTGCCGGTTGGATCCAGCTGGGTGTCGTATCCATTTTTTAGTGTAGCAATAAAATCTGTAAGACCAACTTTTGTGGCATTCTCAATCACAGTTTGCATACTGATATTAGGATTCCCTAATGAAATATTTTCCCATACTGTACCCTGGAAAATATCCTGTTGGCTCAACAACACTCCTGTTTGTGAACGTAGCGACGCCAATTCATAATTACCCAACGGTACATTATCTATTAATAATGCTCCTTTAAAATCAGTATACGCACCAGCCATTAGTTTGAGCAAAGTGGATTTACCCGAACTGTCCTTACCACTTATACAAACTTTTTCTCCTGCATTAATTTTCAACGATATGTTTTGTAGTATATCTTTTTCATTGGTATAGCTAAAACTCAGTTCGTTCATCTCCAATGTAATTCCGTTATTTGTTGTTGCTACTTGCATAGTTCCATTTTCTTCCGTTGGCTTATCCGTAAGCTTTGCAATTTTTTCAACGGAGGTTAGTGTGTCGTAAACACTGGCGAGATTTATGATCATTTTTTCAACAGAATTCAATACCAGTAGTATTACAATTTCTGCAGCAATGAACTGGCCTACATTTAATTGCTGATTTACCAACAATAGTGTTCCAACAATCAGCATGGCCGCTGTAATAACAGTTTTGAAAATTACCAGTATATGGTATTGAAAAAGCAATACTTTGAAATGCATATTTTTTGCACCGAGATAGTTGGTTACATATTCATCTGTTCTACGGAGGTGCAGGTCGTTAGTTTGCGCCAGTTTGGTGGATTTTATTACCCTTGCTATTTCTTCCAACCATCCTGCTACTTTGTATTTGTAGCTGCTTTCATTAAGACTTGTTTGCAAGCCGGTATTGCCAGAGTATTTCAGGATTAACCATAAAAGAAAGATAAGAATGGTCCCAAACAAAATAAAAGCAGGGTGATAGAAAGATAAAAGCAGCAGGCCAAATAATATTTGGATAGTCGCAGTTGGTATTTCCAGTAAAATTTTGGACAGGCTTTTCTGGAGAACTGGTATATCAAAAAAGCGGTTGACTAATTCAGGCAGATAGATACTATCTGTTTTTTTCAAGTCTAGTTTTGGAATATGCTCCGCAAAGGCAAAGGAGTAACGGACAAATAGCTTCTGTTGAATTTTTTCAATGATCTTCATCTGGTTTACCTGCATAATACCGGCAATGAGTACACCGAGTACAATCAGCACTATCAGCACAATTAAAGAAGCCCGCATAGAAGCACCAAGTACATAACCAATAATGGCTTGTACTCCAAGGGGCAGTGATAGTTGAATTAACCCATTAAGTATGGCATAGAAATAAACCGCAGATATCTCTTTTCGCTCCAGTCGCAACAGGTTTAATATCCGTGCAACCGGGCTTTGGGAAGTTGGCATAAGTAAAATTTGTTAATCAAGTACAGTAAGTTTAGGATAAGCAAAAGCTTACCGAACAAATACAGCAGAAATAATAATTAGCAAAAATTGGGGGGAGGTGTCGGCTTTTTAACGAAGGGAGAGGCTTGAAGGCTCTCCGCTAAATTGAGGGCAGTACTTACCTGGTGGGAAAGTTCAAGGGATTGAAATAAAACATAAGGATTTTCCTTTTTGTCTTTTTTATCCTCGTCAATTTTTTCACTACCTTTTTCCTCATCTACTATAAAAACGATAGTAGCGTCTGAAAATAAAGAAATTATAGCCGGACCTGCCTGCACAAGGGCAAATATCAAGAGCAATATGGCGGCTATTTTTTTCATTGCAGGTGCAAAATTATTCAACACTAATAACACCAGCAAGAATCAATTGTTTGAAAATTGTAAATTTTTTGTTGAAAGCTTACAATTCTTTGGATTTAGTTGGTAAGTAATCGTATTCGCCCCTAAAGGCATACCAGCCAAATATTACCAGGCCTATTGCGATGGGGGTAAAGATGGTGATAATAATGACCCAGATGATTGGATTATTAATATCTTTTGTTCCGTTGGAATCAATATTAGTAATAGCACCAACGATCAATTCATAAATTAGCAGCGGCCCGATTAGTAAGAGTAGCAAACCGAAATATCTTTTAAAAGCATTCATAATTTAGTCTTTTATATTTCTATCAATCTTATTGGTAAGGTAGAGTACTCCAATTATCAAACATAATGCAGCTACACCGATCGGGTACCAAAGTCCAACCAGGGGATCGGCAGGAAAAGTAGTAGTAAGTAATAAACCAATAAACGGAACCAAACCACCAAATACGCCATTGCCAATATGATAAGGTAATGACATGGATGTATAACGAATCTTTGTCGGGAACATTTCCACTAAGAAAGCAGCTATAGGGCCGTACACCATCGTTACATATAAAATTAGTAAGAAGATGAGGCCGATAAATTTCCAGTAAAGATTTGGTGGAAGATGTTTGTTTGAAAATGTAACTGACTCCATTTTTTCTATGGAATTTTCCTTTTTGTATGTCATTGTTGAAACTGCAGTAGCCCCATTTGCAAATAATGTATTAGATGTTACAGTTCTTACACTGTCATTAATTACTTTTTCTTTAGGAGTATACCTGGGATCATAAAAATTGAAGCTTTCAATATTTTTATCTTCCCAGTTTTGAGGATTTGTATCATTCAAAAATGTACTAAATATAGGCCTGTAAGTAAATATTGCTAATGCCATTCCTGCCATCATTATCCATTTCCTGCCGATCTTATCGCTTAGCCATCCAAAAAATAAAAAGAAAGGCGTTGCAAATGCTATGGCCCACAACATAATGGTGCGGCTCTGTTCAAATTCTAAAAAACATTTTGTTTCTAAAAAGCTCTGTGCATAAAATTGCCCGGTATACCAAACCACACCTTGCCCCATTACCGCTCCGAACAATGCCAGCAGCACCATTTTAAAATTGGCTTTATTGCGAAAACTTTCTTTTAAAGGGTTGGTTGATGTTTTTCCTTCGGCTTTTAGTTTAGTAAACATGGGCGACTCTGCCATCTTCATTCTTATATAGATGGAAACTCCTACCAATAAAATAGAGATCCAGAAAGGATACCGCCAGCCACCCCATTGCGCATTAAAGGCAGCATCACTCATATTTGATTTTACTAAGAGTATAACACCTAACGCAACAAATAAACCTAATGTAGCAGTTGTTTGTATCCAGCTGGTATAATAACCTCTTTTACCAATTGGTGCATGTTCTGCTACATAGGTAGCAGCACCGCCATACTCACCACCGAGGGCAAGACCCTGTAATAAACGTAATAATAAAACCAATATCGGCGCAGCAATACCAATACTTGCATAACTGGGAACACAACCAATTAAAAAAGTAGAGCCTCCCATTAAAACCAGCGTAAGGAGAAATGTATATTTTCTGCCGATAAGATCTCCCAATCTTCCAAACACCAATGCACCAAAAGGGCGAACAATAAAGCCAGCCGCAAAAATGGCCAATGTGCTAAGTAATGCAGCCGTAGGATTTCCTTCCGGAAAAAATTGTGTGGAGATGGTTTTGGCAAGCATGCCGAAAATGTAAAAATCGTACCACTCGATCATAGTGCCTAAAGAAGATGCGGTAATGACAGAGCGGACTGTTTTTGCAGAACTTGGTTGATTCATGCGATTAAGATATGAATTTGTGGTGCAAGCAAAAAAGAATTCACCGGAAACGTTGCCGGTTCGGGACTTTAATTAAATACAGTTGTGTAAATTTATCACTTCAATAGTTTACTAATATAATACCTGTTTATTATGTCTTATCCTTTCCAGATAAAGTCGATTCAAGAATACCATAAAGAATATAGCAGAAGTGTAAGTGATCCGGATGGTTTCTGGGCTGATGTGGCGGAGAATTTTCAATGGAGAAAAAAATGGGACAAAGTATTAGAATGGAATTTTAAAGAGCCAAAAGTAGAATGGTTTAAAGGCGGTAAGCTCAACATAACCGAGAATTGTATTGACCGGCACCTTGCAACAATGGGAGATAAACCTGCTATTATCTGGGAGCCTAACAACCCGGACGAAAGAACAAGGATAGTAACGTACAGTCGTTTACATAAAAGAGTTTGTCAGTTTGCTCAGGTATTAATTAATAATGGTGTAAAAAAAGGCGACCGTGTTTGTATTTACATGGGAATGGTACCGGAACTGGCTTATGCAGTATTAGGCTGTGCAAGAATTGGTGCTATACACAGTGTGATATTCGGTGGATTTTCCGCACAAAGTATTGCAGACAGATTGGATGATGCAAAAGCTGAGTTTATTGTTACCTGTGACGGTGCTTATCGGGGTGGAAAAGATATTCCATTGAAAAGTGTAATTGATGATGCGTTGATCGGAAATAAAACAGTAAAGAGAGTTATCGTTTACACCAGAACAAGAACTCCTGTGTCTATGATAAAAGGAAGAGATGTGTGGTGGGAAGATGAAATGGAACATGCCGAAACGCAAATTGAAAAAGATGGAGTGGTTTCTTTTCCGGCCGAAGAGATGGATGCAGAAGATCCGTTGTTTATATTATATACTTCTGGCAGCACGGGAAAACCAAAAGGAGTAGTACATAGTGTGGCTGGGTATATGGTGTGGACTACTTACACTTTTGTAAATGTATTTCAATACAAGCCGGGTGATATTCATTTTTGCACGGCTGATATTGGCTGGATAACGGGGCACAGCTATATTGTTTATGGTCCATTGAGTGCTGGTGCCACTTCGGTAATGTTTGAAGGCATTCCAACATGGCCAGATGCAGGAAGGTTTTGGGATATTGTAGATAAACACAAAGTGAATATTCTTTATACAGCACCAACTGCCATCAGAAGTTTAATTGGCTTTGGGTTAGAGCCACTAAAAGGTAAAGACCTTTCGAGTTTAAAAATATTAGGAACCGTAGGTGAACCCATCAATGAAGAAGCATGGCATTGGTATGATGAGAATGTCGGTAAAAAGCAATGTCCCATCGTAGATACCTGGTGGCAAACGGAAACAGGAGCTTGCTTAATTTCCAACCTGGCCGGTGTCACTCCATCCAAACCATCATGGGCTACGTTGCCAATGCCCGGAGTGCAACCATTATTAGTTGATGAGAATGGAAAAGAAGTAACAGAAAAAGATGAGCATGGGTTATTAAAAGGCAATCTCTGCATCAAAGCCCCATGGCCGGGAATACTCAGAACAACTTATGGCGATCATGAACGCTGCCGCACTAATTATTTTGCAACGTATGAAAACTTATATTTTACCGGAGATGGTGCATTGAAAGATGCCGACGGAAATTATCGCATTACCGGAAGGGTAGATGATGTATTAAATGTAAGCGGTCACCGTATTGGCACTGCCGAAGTGGAAAATGCTATTAATATGCATGCTGGTGTAGTAGAAAGTGCAGTAGTAGGTTACCCGCATGATATAAAAGGACAGGGCATTTACGCTTATGTTATTTATAACGGAACTCATGGTGATGATGAACTTCGCCGAAAAGATATTTTGCAAACAGTAACCCGTATCATTGGCCCCATTGCCAAACCGGATAAAATTCAGTTTGTAGCAGGTCTTCCCAAAACAAGAAGCGGAAAGATCATGCGACGTATACTGAGAAAAATTGCAGAAGGCGAAACATCTAATTTGGGAGATACTTCTACATTACTTGATCCGGGAGTGGTGGATGAGATAAAGAATGGAAAGTTGTAAAAAATAAAGCAGCACGGATGGGCTGCTTTAAATGGTTTTTACTAAATCTTTTTATTGCTTTTGCAATGATGCAAAGTAAGTAACAAAAATTATACCCTACCTCTTTTATTGATAATTATTTTTTGCTACCCCTAAAATTATTCTGGTATTCATTAGTTGGTATGCCCCCGAAAAATTACTTTTGGCCACTTGCCTGCCTCGCCGAACGGCTTTACGTTGATGGAAAAACAAAGTGTAAAACAAAAAATCTTCTCTTCGCTCCGCTGGATCGGCTGGGTGATATTAGTACAATTCATACTGCTTAATATCAGCGCAGCAATGTATGCTCACCGGTTCACTCATTTTTATAATGACCCTTCGGTAGAGGAAACAGATGATAATCCCAATGTATTTAAAAAGACGTGGCGTCTCTTTGCTGGTCAGCGATACGCCAAATCCGTTGTGGTCAACGAACCAGATTTCCCGGTTGATACGGTTCATCTCACTACAAAAAAGGAATTATTGATTGATTGCTGGTACAGCAAGATTGATTCAGCGGCAAAAGGAACAGTCATTCTTTACCATCCTCTTTCCACAAGTAAGAGCAAAGTGGCGGCTGAGGCGGAAGAGTTCAGGAACTGGGGTTACAATGTTTTCATGATTGACTTTCGGGCACACGGAAATAGTGAAGGCAACAATACAACGATTGGATACCGGGAGGCGGAAGAAGTAAAGCTTGCATATGATTATATAGCAGCCAAAGGCGAAAAAAATATTTTCTTATGGGGTGCTTCTATGGGTGCTGTAGCTATTATAAAAGCAGTGGCAGATTATAAGCTCCAGCCAAGAGGTATTATTGCCGAAATGCCTTTTGAAACATTACGAACACATATCAGTGGCCGGGCCAGAAATATTGGCTTTCGGGGTTTCCCGGAAAAACCATTTGGTGTATTGGTTACTGCCTGGATTGGTATAGAGCGGGGTTTTAATGGCTTTAAGTTGAAAACAACCACCTATGCAAAGAAAGTTACCTCCCCTGTGTTATTACAGTGGGGTGCACTGGACCGGTTGGTAGAAAAATCAGAAACCGATAATATATTTGAAGCTTTGGCTTCCCCGCAGAAAAAACTGGTAGTTTATAATAACATCGATCATGAAAATTTTCTGCAAAGGGATCCGTTAAAATGGCGGATCGAAGTTGAAAGATTTTTAAGTGGGATTAGATAGGATATTTATTTTCGGATGGTCACTTTTGTTCCGGCCGGAATAAAGCTATATACTTCTTGTACATCCTCGTTCTTCATAGAAATACAACCCAGCGTCCAGTTTTTATACCGGTCTATTACAAAACCTTCATGGGGCCAGGTACCATGTATTCCAATACCTCCGCCGATACTTGCATTGGCCGGAATTTCTCCCCGTTGTTTTCGCTGCTTAAACTTCTCCCGGCTTTCTGCTGTCGGATAATCAATTCCTATAAAACGAGACCACTTCTCATGCACTCTTTTACTGGTAGTTCGAAAGCTACCCTCAGGGGTGTTTTTGTCGCCTTCCATTTTTTTATCAGCCAGGCTGCTATTTCCAAAAACTACGGGGTAAGTAGCGTACCAGCCCTTGTCATCGTAAATACTTAGTTCGTAATCCGATTTGTCAATAATAATGGAGACTGTTCCCACTGGATTGCTGCTACCCCAGCTAAACCGCTTGTTCGATTTTGACCGGCTACTATGGTTGGTTGAAATAGTAGTGGAAGCAAGTAAACTGCTACCCAGCAATACAGAAGTAAGAACAATGAAATTTTTCATCAGGTGTTTTTTGTTTTCATTACCGCCAGTTGTCTGCTGCTTTGAGGTGGGTAAGCATTTATATCATGGCTAAAAATCGGTCCGTCCAATCGTTCAAACGCAATGCCACAAAGTTTTATTTTGGGCTGTGGATATGTTTTAACGGCTTGTTTAGAAAAGATACTTTTACACACTAAGTAATCTTGCGTAGCATCAACAAAAAAGCCGCTGGTAAAAACCAACGGCTTATATCAAAAAAGAAAAATAAGTTTTACCAATTGCTCAAGCGGAAACCAAAATTGTAAGGCGTCATGTCCAATCCTTTCTCCCACATATTCTTCATGGCATAGCTTCCGTAAAGGCGTACCGGGCCAAGCGATAATTCACCGATATACGATAGTTTGAAACGTTCGAGGTTAAAATCATCTTTAATCTTATTTACATCGTTGCCATCTTTTGTTTTGTAGCGGGCAGAGTATAAGTAACCGGCGCTGATACCGGCGCTGATGCCAAAGCCTTTTCTTCTTTTAGGAGTAAAGTCAAAGTTGAGCATAATAGGTACTGTAAGATAGTCGGCGGCCAACTTTACTTTTTTATATTCAGTGACACCTTGCGAAATAAAGGTTGGGTTCTTGGCAAACATAATGGTACCCTCATCAAAATGATAATTATTTAGTTCAATTCCCAAACCATACTTCAGGTTTACTATATGTTTGGCTACATTCAGTTTTTGCATAAAGAACCATACGTTCACATTTCTGGACCTTCCGGTCTTCAATTTCATTTCTTCCTTTCCAATGCCAGGGGCTACAAAACCATTGAGTGTAGCAGCCGTATAATTGGACTCATCATTGTAATTGGCGAACCCAATATCTACGATCCACCAGTTAGTACTTAGGTTAGAGGGTTTGTCGCCGCGGCGATTCTTCATTTTATATTCTTTGTCCCGAACTACTTCCCGGTCTTTGCTGCCGGGTTTGCGGATGATGATCATTCCACCAATTCGTATAGTATCACTTTCTGGTGCTTTAGTGGTGTCTGTTTGAGAAAATCCTGTGATGAAAGTGCATAAAGCAACACACAGGGTAAAGATCCTTTTCATACTTCTAGTTTTAAATATTTTTTTAATTAGTCACCCTGAGATTATCGAAGGGTTATTTTAGTTTGATGGCAAGACCGGCTACCAGTAATTTTCCATCATCATCAGTAGCGTCCATATTTGTTCTCTTTTCAAACGTCCGTGTAACTTTCCGGAAAAATCCACGGAGTTTATTTTTTTTGCCATCAGGTTCTTCTAACTGCTCATTCGTATTAGTAAATGATGCAGCTACTATATCGTTTGACGGTTGAAGTTTTGTAGTTGTTACATCTGTTTTTGTTAATACATCATTTCGTTGTGTATTTTTTGCAGGTACATCAACAGAAGCAATAGCTTTTTCAGAAGTGTTATTATTGATGTATGGATTATTCAAAGGCTTAGGTAAATTATTATCCTTATTACCAGTAACTGCAATCGCAGTTTCCTCTTTCTTTAACGGGGTTACTAAATTGTCCTGTATTTTATTTTTAGGAACACTGTTGTTATTTTTAACTGCAACAGCATTATTGGCTTGTTTTCCAGCATCGCTTTTTGTAGTAGTGTTAGCTGGGACCACAATATTTTTTTCTTCTATAATTGCCACAGGGTTTTCAGTAGCGGTTTGTTCGGGTAGTGATTGTACAGGAGTTGTTGTTTTCCCTGAGCCGGGTGTAGTGGTTGCTATATCATCGCCGTTATTTTTAGATTTGTTATTTACTAAAACAACGGTAGTTCCGATAATAACTAATAACACTGCGGCGGCAACTCTCCACCATAAAGGTGCCAGGCGGCGTACTTTTTCTTCTTCTTTTCTGTATAAAGATCGCTTATCGTCAAAAACTATGGTTTCAGGTTGAAGCTTGCTGCGTTTATAAAGGGATAGTTCAGCAGTAAGAGCAGGGTTTTCTGTCAGAAATTTTTCTACATTGTTTCTTTGTTCCGCAGTCAGTTCATTATCTATGTACAGCACCAGCCACTCGTCATAATTAGTAAGTGTAACCGGGCCGCTTCCATTCATTTTCATTAATTCTTCTTTACCTGAATAGGTAACAGCAGCATCAGGCTCCAGTTTAAATTGCTGCAACAATTCTAACTCTTCTTTCAAGTCTGGATGCTGGGCAATAAAAGCCTCCACCATGCGGCGGTCATCGCTGCCGAGTTCATTATCCATGTACAGGATAAAATACTCTTCGTAATTATGGCGGTTAATACTCATTATTAAATTACATTTTCCATTTTCACTAAATACTCTTTCAATTGCACCCTTGCCCGATGAAGATAAACTTTTACCTGGCTGGGGTTAAGGTTCATTATTTGACCTATTTCTTCATAACTGTATCCTTCATAGTCCTTCAACAGCACCAGCGATTTTTGTGTTTCACTTAAACGGTTTAGTGCTTCATCTAAAATTTTCTTCAGGTTATTAGCGGGCCTGTCCTGCACTTTTAACTCTTCACTAAATTCTTCTCTCAACTGTATCCTTTTCACTTTCCGTATATGGTCGATCATCTGGTGGTAAGCAACGGTAAAAAGATAGGATTTACTTTTTTGTGCATCTACATCTTCCCGGTTGCGCCACATTTTTTCAAAGGCAGTCTGTACCACATCCCTTGCATCTTCTTCATGGCGAAGATTTTTCAGGATGAAACGGTACACATTATCTGCATACGTAGTAACACATTCGTTGTATTCTCGTTCAGTCATAAACAGCCGGAAGAGCAGGGTAAAAGTAATTATAAATGTCCTGCTTTGGTATGTAGTACGGGCAGCGGGGCAATAAGTTACAGGATCAGCTTAATTTTTTTAAAAAGTAGGGAGTTGAAAATCAACGGATAAAGCCTGTAATGCTCAAAAACTGGCGGGAAAGACTCTCCACTATCATTTCGCCGGGTGCATTTGCTTTTTGAATGGGGGTGCAGGCAGTAGTGTTTAGTTTAGAACAAAGGGCCTGTTCTTGTTTTTTTATTGGCGCTGCTGATTTTGTTGGAGTGGCTGATTGAAGAATAAAAAAACCAGCTACCATTATAATAGTAAGTACTGCCAGTGGTATCCAGGTGTTTTTTCTCATGTTAGCCAATTTTGTGATGGGACGAAAGTACTCTGCTAAATGTTACAGGAAGCTTAAAATTTTATTTTCAAGCAGAGGGTTTTAGAGATTAGCCTACCGTATGAGCTTGTTATATTTGTGCATTAAACATTACTTTATGAATGAGAAATTGGTACAACGCATTGCAAATGAATTAACAGAAATAGAATCAGCAGGTCTTTTTAAGAAAGAACGAATTATTGCCAGCCCGCAGGGAGCTGAAATTACAGTGAACGGCAAAACGGTATTGAACTTTTGTGCCAATAACTATCTCGGTCTTTCAAGTCATCCAAAAGTGATAGAGGCTGCACATAAAGCTATCGACAACCGTGGCTATGGTCTTAGTAGTGTACGTTTTATTTGCGGTACCCAGGATATTCATAAAGAACTCGAAGAAAAAATATCGGCTTTCCTCGGTACAGAAGACACCATTTTATACGCCGCAGCTTTTGATGCCAATGGGGGTGTGTTTGAACCTTTATTTAATGAACAGGATGCAATTATTTCTGATGCACTCAATCATGCTTCTATTATTGATGGAGTAAGATTGTGTAAGGCACAACGTTTCCGCTATGAGCATAATAATATGGCCGACCTGGAAGCGAAGTTGCAGGAGTCGGCTAACCTGCGCAGCCGCATCATCGTTACAGATGGTTCGTTTAGTATGGACGGAACGATTGCACAATTAGATAAAATATGCGACCTCGCCGATAAGTATGATGCGATTGTAATGATCGATGAATGTCACTCCTCCGGCTTCCTGGGAAAAACAGGAAGAGGCACTCATGAATACCGTGGTGTAATGGGACGAATAGATATTATCACTGGTACGTTGGGTAAAGCATTAGGCGGTGCATCTGGTGGTTTTACTTCTGGAAGAAAAGAAATTATATCAATGCTGCGCCAAAAATCAAGACCTTATTTATTCAGCAATACCGTTGCTCCTTCTATTGTTGGTGCTTCTATTGCAGTGTTGGATATGTTGAGCGAATCAACCGACCTGCGGGATAAACTAGAATATAACACCAAATACTTCCGCTCTAAAATGACAGAAGCTGGTTTTGACATTAAACCCGGCGACCATCCCATCGTTCCAATTATGTTGTACGATGCGGTGCTGGCACAAAATTTTGCTGCTAAATTGTTGGAAACAGGTATTTATGTAATCGGCTTCTTCTTTCCGGTGGTGGCAAAAGGCCAGGCAAGAATAAGAGTACAATTAAGTGCCGGGCATGAGCAACAGCATTTGGATAAAGCTATTGATGCCTTTACAAAAGTGGGGAAGGAGTTGGGAGTGTTGAAATGAAATTAGTGGAGTATTGAAATAAAAACTGCGAAGCTTTTTTGGTTTCGCAGTTTTTTATTTTTAAGAGATAAATTATTTAGTCTTTAAAGTTTTCGCAACATCCTTCAAGGTATTAATACCTACATTCTCTCCTTCTAAAGAAATTAAAAAACGACCACCGCCGAAATAAGTAAGGGTACATTCGTTTTTATCCTTTCTGCAATTTTCAAATGCCTTGCCGCCATTAAAGTCAATGGTCTTCGTGTATTCATCCTCGTCTTCCTCTTGTATGTTCATCATTCCTAAATATTGCATACTGTAAATACCTGCACCACCGGGTCCGGCACAATCAATAATGCTTATTTTAATATCGGTGCTGTCATTTAATTTATATTTTGCTTCCGCCGTTGATGCGCCCATGGCAGATGCTGCTTCAATATCAGTAGCTGTTGTACCCATTAGCTCAGCTGGAAATATTGCTTTTAATTCATCCGCAGTGTAGGGAGTTAATTTGCCCAATTCTTCTTTTATCTTCTCCATTTCCTCAGCAGTATTCTGCATTTGCTTGGTATCTACAGTAACTTTTTCCGATCCGTCTTCGCTGGTAATGGTAATAGAATCTTTTGGTTTGTTATTATTACACGATGCAATAAAAAGAGAAGAAGCTATAAATAATGCAGGAATAGATTTCATACTTAATGATTTATGGGTTTAGTCCTGCAAATCTAAAGTAAATGGGGATTTTACGATAATTGAAAACCTCTTGGTAGTTTTTGGCCTTTAACAGGAAAAATACCGTCAAAAGTTATGAAAAGCAATATATGGGTATTACTTTCGTTTCTACTTATCCGCATGGTTTAATTCTACCGAATCCCTACCTCTGAATTTCCTTAATTAATTTGTTGACCCAGTTATTTATTTAATCGGTATGAAAAAATTTTTTCTTTGTTTAGCTCTTGTAGCTACAGTTGCTTTTGTTATGAGTTCTTGTGCAGCCACTAAAAGAGATTGCCAGGGTAATAAGCATTATAAGCAAAAAGGCGGCTTTTATATGTAAGACCTTCTAAAAAATTATTCATCCTGTCTCAGTTAATAGAGACGGGATTTTTTATTTTTAATAAACATGATTATGCGAATTATCCTGTTTCTCATCCTTCTTTGCTCCTCAATTTATATAAATGCCCAACAGGCATTCCCGCAAAGCTGGGAAGGAAAATGGCGTGGCCAGCTAAAATGGTATAAAACCGGCAAGGCAGAACCGCAGGAGGTAAACATGGAACTGCGAATTCATCCGACGGACAGCATTAATACATGGACCTGGCAAATAATTTATGGCGATGCCACAAAAGACAACCGGCCTTATTTTTTGACTTGCAAAGACAGTTCAAAAATACATTGGCAGATAAATGAGAACAATGGAATAATACTCGACCAATTCTGGCTTGCCGATAAACTAAGCGGTGCCTTTACTGTGCAAAACTCAACCATCATAAATAATTACTGGATGGAAGATGATAAATTAATCGTGGAGTTTTATAATATCAGTGTAAAGCCAATAGCTACTACCGGCGGAACAAAAGATAGTCCTCCTGTCGATAGTTATAAAGTGGCTAGTTATCAGAAAGCAGTTCTGTTAAGGCAGAAATGAAATTATTTGATCCTTGGGATCATGCCACGAATACCCATATCCACAACGCCTTCGCCTTTGCCCGGTTCCCATCTCCCATCTGCTACAACTTCAGTCCACTCAAAACTTTTATTGGTTGAAAGTGATACCTCAATTATAATATCAGTGGTTTCATTGCCGGAGATCCTTAATTTGCCCGGAGTAATAGCAGCCGTTACAACACATGAGCCTGCCGGTATTGGCGACGTAGCAAAAATTGGATTAGGTACTGTAGTAGCACCAGCCGGGGCTTGCCCAGATGATGTAAAAGGATAATTCGTTCCGAGGTAGTTAATATTTGTTTCAAAAGCCCAGAAGCCTTGTGTTTTATTTGCATTTACTACAATGCTTTGATTTTTGATAGCAAGGTTCTTGATATATGTTTTATAACCGATAAAGCCGGCAGCTGTTCCGGGAAAAATAGATTTGATAGTAAAACCGCTGATAACAGTATCTACATAATATTTGATATCAAAATTTTGATAAGCCAATGACACCCGCAACCATTCATACTCACCAGGGGTAATATTTTTAATGGGGATGGAATAAAAAGTTTCATCATTGCCTGCAAAAAATGCTTTTTCAAAATCAATAGCAGTGGAACCCCCAATAGTTGTTTCAGCAGCATGATACAAAACCGCCCCGCCACCTAAAGCAGTTAGTGCTGATGGCGCCAGCTCAACATAGTGGGCACTCATTTTATTGAAAATGGGGCTTTGGCCAGCGTTACCGGCAGGTATAGTTGAGGATTGACCAATATTATTAAGCCTCGCCTGCGTAGAATCAAATTTGAATTTGAAAACCAATTTGGCCTCGCTGGCATTATTGCCAACTTCCTTTTCGCAACTGGTAAAAAGAACTATGCACAGGGCGAATAGGATGGAAGGATATATTAGTCTTTTCATAAGGAGATTGTTAAGCTTTTAAAAAACGGCTTAAGGGTAAAAAAATTGCCTGTTTATTATTTTCCCCTACAATTAGGGAACCCTTTAGCGGTTAACTTTGCACAAATTTGAACACCAATGAGGCGTTTTTTCTATGCGTTACTTTTACCGGTATTGATCGCAGCCTGCTCCCCCAATAATGTAAAGCAGGATAAAAAATTGAAGAAGTATTTTGATGAAAACAAAGTAGACGGATGCTTTGCATTGATGGATAACGGCACGGGAAAATTTACGGTGCATAACCTGGGTCGTTACAGGGATAGCAGTTACCTGCCAGCTTCCACTTTTAAGATTGTAAATTCTTTAATTGGTTTGCAAACCGGCAAGATCAGCAGCGATAGTATGATTATAAAATGGGATGGTGTAAAACGACGCATCGAAGATTGGAACCAGGATTTAAATATGTACAATGCGTTCAGGGTTTCATCTGTAAATTATTACCAGGAAGTAGCCAGAAGAATTGGAAAAGATACCATGCAGCTTTGGTTGGATTCATTGAAGTATGGTACACAAAAAATTGTTGGTCCTATTGATTCTTTCTGGTTGAATAATTCATTAAAAATAAAACCAGATGAAGAACTTGGTATGGTAAAACGGTTATACTTCAACCAACTTCCATTTTTTAAAAGCTACCAGGAAATGGTAAAACGAGCCATGTTGTTTGAAAACAACAGTAACTATCGCCTGGGTTACAAAACAGGTTGGGGTTTTTCCGAAAACGGGCATGCTATCGGCTGGATCGTGGGCTGGATCGAAGAAAATAATCACCCGTATTTTTTTGTGCTGAATATTGAGTCGCCGGACAAGGATTTTGATATGTGGACAGTGAGAATGAAGATGCTAAAGGATATATTAAAGGAGCTTGGTTTTTTTGAAGGGAAAATGTAAAGCATAGTTAGAGGTGCTAATATGCAGATTTGCAATTGAATACTACTTGCTATTGATTGGGTAACTATGGCTTGATTGTTGGAGAATTGAGCCGATAATAATTTTCAACTTGTCTTTCCAATTTCAATATAAAGAGTTTATTTACCTGTTTGCCGCCCTTGCTATTTTGGGGCTGCTCTTTCTTGCATTGCTGCAATGGAAAAGAAAAGTAAAGAAGCGAATGGGGGATAAAATATTAATTAACGTATTAACTGCTGGATATTCTCCTGTAAAATTTGCTATAAAATTTATTCTTCTTTGTATAGGCTTTGCATTCGGTGTATTAGCCGTTATGAATCCCCGCAAACCAGGCGCATCGGACAGTATAAATAGAAAAGGAATTGATGTTGCCATTGCATTGGACGTAAGTAAAAGTATGCTGGCAACGGATCTGCAACCAAGTCGCCTTGAAAGAGCAAGACAATTTATAGGTAAGTTAATGACGGAAATGCCGAACGACAGGATTGCATTAGTGTTATTTGCAGGTAAAGCTTATTTACAAATGCCTTTAACAGTTGATCATGGAGCTGCCAAAATGTTTGTTGCGTCTGCTGGTCCGGATGCGGTCCCACAACAAGGAACTGTTATCGGCGAAGCATTAACAATGAGTGCAAAGGTTTTTAATCCTGCAGAGAGAAGATACAAAGCCGTGATATTAATTTCTGATGGAGAAGGGCATGATGAAGAAGCCGTAAAAACGGCAACCAATCTTTCCGAAGAGGGGGTGATGATCAATACCATTGGTATTGGTTCTCCTGAAGGCACAACTATCCCTGATCCTGCAACCGGAGATGTGAAAAAAGATGAAACGGGTGCTACGGTGATCTCAAAATTGAATGAGCAGGTGCTAAAAGATATTGCGCAGCAAACAAATGGTGTTTACATTCGATTGGAAGGCAGTGATGAAGCAGTTAAAGCAGTGAAATCACAATTATCACAAATCGAAACCAAAGCTTTTAGTGACGTATCGCAAATGAATTTCAACACATACTATATGTGGCTGGCACTAGGGATGTTTATAATCCTGTTGGTTGAATTTTTTATTCCTGAAAGAAAAAAGGTCAGTGTATGAAGTATTCATTAATAATATTATTATGTATAATAAGTTCAACTGCTTCGGTGGGACAAAAAGAAGTTGTGCAAAAAGCTATTCAATCAGGAAATGACCTGTATAAGCAACAGCAGTTTGACCAGGCTGCAACAGAATATGAAAATGCATTAAAAGCAGATCCTGCAAATACAACCGCAAAATTCAACCGGGCTAATACCTTAACAAAACAAAATAAAAGTGATGAGGCCGTAAAAGCATTTACCCAAATCGCAGGTGACGCAAAAGAGGCAGCCTTAAAAGCAAAATCATATTATAACAAAGGGGCGGTGTTAAGTCAGCAAAAAAAATTAGAAGAAAGCGCTGAAGCCTATAAAAATGCTTTGCGGCAAGACCCCAACGATAAGGAAGCAAGGGAAAATCTTCAAAAAGCATTACTGGAATTAAAAAAGAAAAATCCTCCCCCAAAAAAGCAGGACGACAAGCAAAAAAAGAAAAACGAGCAGCAGCAAAAAAAGCAGCAACAATCTAAACTAAGTCCCAAAGAAGCCGAGCAACGCCTTAAACTGTTGGAACAAAAAGAAAAAGAAGCCCAACAAAGATTGCAAAAACAAAAGTCTAAAAGCGGCGGCTCGCAAACTAAAGATTGGTAAACTTTGCTGCCCCATCTTTGTTAGTTTTGCAGCTATGCAATTGTACTGCGAATCACTTATTCAATATAAGCGTCTTCCTACAAAAGAAGTCAATATCGGCGATTTAAAGCTCGGTAACTTTCATCCTGTACGTATTCAAACGATGACGACAACGGATACGATGGATACCATAGCCACCGTAGAGCAAAGTATTCGTTGTATAGAAGCAGGCTCCGAGTTGATCCGAATTACTGCTCCATCCAAAAATGAAGCAGAGAATTTACTCAATATCAAAAATGAGCTTCGTAAAAGAGGTTATACTACACCGATCGTTGCGGATATCCATTTTACTCCCAATGCCGCAGAAATAGCAGCGAGAATAATTGAAAAAGTAAGGGTGAACCCGGGCAACTATGTTGACAAGAAAAAATTTGAACAGATTGAATATACTGATGCAGAATATGCAGAAGAGATTGATAGAATAAGAGAACGGTTTACTCCATTGGTAAAAATTTGCAGGGAGTATGGAACAGCAATGCGTATAGGTACCAACCATGGTTCGTTGAGTGACCGTATTATGAGCCGCTATGGCGATACACCAATGGGTATGGTAGAAAGTGCAATGGAATTTTTGCGGATAGCAAGAGGAGAAACTTATCACAATATTGTGTTGAGTATGAAGAGCAGTAACCCGCAGGTAATGGTACAGGCTTATCGATTACTCATTAAGACTATGTTTGATGAGTTCGGCGAAATTTACCCGTTGCATTTAGGCGTTACGGAGGCTGGTGATGGCGAGGATGGAAGAATAAAATCAGCCGTAGGTATCGGCACTTTATTGGAAGATGGTATTGGTGATACGATCCGTGTGTCATTGACAGAAGACCCGGAATTTGAAATACCCGTGTGTAAGGATTTGGTGAAGCGATATAGTAGGGAAGACGGAAAGACGGGAAGTCAGCAAGAAAGCTCGGGTAATAGTGAACAATCTTTCGGACTTACAAACTCACGGACCTCCGGACTTTCCTATAATCCCTTTGAGTACAAAAAAAGAGAAACATTTGCTGTTGATAATATTGGGGGTAAAAATGTGCCGGTTGTTGTGGCTGATTTGAGTAAAATAGAAAAGATCAACCCTGTTCATTTACAAAGCATCGGTTATACCTATGATGCTGCAACAGATAAATGGACGATGGGCGATGCAGCTGCCGATTATATTTTTACCGGGCATCAATTACTTGATTTTGCTTTACCCGGAACATTAAAAGTGATTGTGTATCCGGCGGCCTGGGCTGAAGCTTCAGATAAAACAAAGTACTTCCCCATATTTAGTGATAGCGGTTATGCAGAAGCAGAGCAAAAGAACGACAAACTAAATTTTGTGATGATTGATTGTTATAATGACAGTGATATAATTAGTCCTTATCTCGATCAGTTAGCGAATGAACCTGCTGTTGTTATTTGTCTTAGCTCAACTAACAGTAATGCCATGCAATCTGTTCGCCGGATGTTTATAGAGCTCATGAGCAAGAGAATAAAAAACCCGGTTGTATTAATTACTGATAGTAACTGGCAAACACCAGATGAACATCTTATTCATTTTGCAACCGAAACAGGTGCTTTATTTTTGGAAGGTATGGGAGATGGAATTTGCCTGGGTTATAGTGGTAGTTCAAAACTGGAAAGTATAAAGGCTAGCGGAAGAACATACCTGGAAGTAAAAGATATTTATCAATTTACCAATAATACCGCTTTCAGTATTTTACAAGCGACGAGAACAAGAATTTCAAAAACAGAATATATAAGTTGCCCAAGTTGCGGCAGAACATTATTTGATTTGCAGGAGACCACCGCAAAGATCCGGGCCGTTACTAATCACCTGAAAGGCGTAAAGATTGCTATCATGGGTTGCATTGTAAATGGTCCCGGTGAAATGGCAGACGCTGATTTTGGTTATGTAGGCAGCGGCCCAGGCAAAATCACCTTATATAAAGGCAAAGAAGTGATGAAGCGAAATGTAAATAGTGAAGTAGCAGTAGAGGAATTGATTAATCTGATCAAAGAGAATGATGCCTGGGTGGAAGTATAAAAGATACTTTAATGCTGAACAAGCTGTTAATATTAATTTTGGTTTTTCTTGCATTTGCTTTGGTTTGTTGTTCGCCGACTACAGAAGAATTATATACTAAAGCATATAAACTCGAAGAAGAGAAAAAGTATAAGGAAGCTATTGAAGTATATGATAGAATAATAAAGAAAACTGGCAAACTTCAAGATGCCTGGTTTAACAAAGGCTGGTGTTATCTTCAGGATAGTAACTATACAAAAGCACTCCATTTTTTTGAAATTGTTTTGAAGATGAAAGGGGTTAATAGCGGCAATAGTGTTATTATAGAAATGAACCCTGACTTACCATTTGCATCTGAAGCTGATAGACATCAGATCTCTCTAAATGAAGTTTATTATCAAATGGCCATTGCAAAATATAACTTAGATAGTTTAGCAGCCTCTTATCGTCTCTTCAAACATTGCAGCAAGCAAAATTATAATACAGGAAATTGTTATGTTTGGCAAGGGTTGATTTGGACAAGATATGATAGTATGGATAGAGCTTGTGGATTTTTTCAACAAGCAAAGATGATTGGAGAGGGTGAGGCTGATAGATTTATTGATGAATTTTGTAAAGAGACAAAATGAAAAAACAATACTGGATTACCCTCTTTCTTATTGTACTTGCGGGAGATATTGTCGGTGTTCAGCTACAGAACAATTTATTACAAACTATTTTCAAGCCATTGATCATTCCCGTATTGATCGGTTATTTCGGATCACAGGTGAAAGGCATTACAAACGGATTAGCAAAATGGGTCGGGCTGGGATTACTTTTTTCATTTGGTGGAGATGTGCTACTCATGTTTGAATCTAAAAATTCTATTTTCTTTTTACTGGGTTTGTCATCTTTCTTAATTGCGCATATATTTTACATCATCTTCTTTCATAAGGTTCGGGTAAGGGAACAAATAAAAAGCAATATTGCCTTACTGGCAATTGTAGTTGTTTATTATGTCGGACTTATCGCTTTACTTTCTCCCCATCTTGGCGACATGAAATTGCCGGTCCGTATTTATGGCATCGTAATCAGCTTTATGTTTATGCTGGCCATGCATATGCTGTTTATTAAAAATAAAGAAGCCGGAAAATGGATGATGCTCGGTGCTTTGCTTTTTGTGATCTCTGATTCTGTACTGGCCATCAATAAATTTTACCAGTCGTTTGAGCTGGCAGGAGTCGTTATAATGATTACGTATGGCCTTGCGCAGTTATTTATTGTAGAAGGTGCAAGTGATTATATACGTTCTAAAGACAATTAATAATACTAATCTTGCCGCTGTATCTTAGCAGCCACAAAAATTATTCTCCGTGAACAGGGTCGATCGACTTCATGCCATACTTGTACACTTGCAAGGAAAGAAAAGAGTGACGGCGCAAGAATTGGCCGACAGATTTAATCTAAGCTTACGTACCGTTTACCGTGATATAAAAGCATTAGATGAAAGTGGCATTCCCGTTATTGGCGAAGCAGGTATTGGTTATTCCATCATGGAAGGCTATCGGTTGCCCCCAGTTATGTTTACACAGGAAGAAGCTTCGTCTTTATTACTCGGCAGCAAATTCATTCAGCATTTTACAGATGAGGCAGAAAAAAAACAATTCGATTCTGCCATGTATAAAATAAAAGCAGTGCTGCGCTCAACCGATAAAGACTATGTAGAAGAGTTGGATGAAAAAATTGCTATTCATTCCGGCCCGGTACCAGTAGATGAAGCATTGCAATTGCATCTGTCGGCTATGCGACAGGCAGCAGTTGACAGAAGAGTTATTAGTTTGGAATATTATTCTGCTTACAAAGAAGAAACAACTGTAAGAGATGCAGAGCCGATCGGGTTATTCTATTATGCCAGCACCTGGCATTTTATCGGGTGGTGTCGTTTAAGAAAAGACTACCGTGATTTCCGGCTTGACAGAATTCGAAAGCTGGTATTAAAAGAGGAGCGGTTTGATGATAAGCCACATCCCTCTTTAAATGAATATATACAACAACTGCAACAGGAAAGAGAGTTGCAGGAAGCAGTAGTTAGTTTTGAAAAAAATATTGGGCGGTATATACAGGCCCAAAAGTTCTATCATGGTTTTGTATCGCAGGTGGAAAAAGGGGATCGTATTTATATGAAATTCCTGGTGGCTCATCCGGAATATTTTTGCCGCTGGTTGTTGATGTATACCGATAAAGTAAAAATTGAAACCCCTGGCTCTTTTCATAGCATTATGCAGCAATTAGTAAAGCTGCTGGGAGAGCAGTATAAATAATTTTCAGAGCAAAAAAACTTGCTGACACAGGGCTGTCATTACCCGGTTGTTGTTTTGAGGTATTAAAACAATCAACTATGGTCATTAAATCAATCCCTGCTATTCCCGTACTATTTTTCACCACAAGAACTACATTAAAAGACATTGCCAAATATGTTGGGACTGTTGCCAAGCAATTGTATGCTGTAGCTGCTAAGCAAGAGTTATTGCCTACCGGTCCGCTTCAGTGGGTCTATTGGGGTGCTGATGGAAAACCTGACACGGTATTTACATTAGAAATCGCCTTGCCAATAGATGGGCTTCCAAAAGAAGAATCATTATTTCTGTATAAGGAACTGCCACCGTTTGAGTGTGCAATTACATTGCATCACGGAGCATGGGAACATTTGTATGAAACTTATGATAGAGTTATTGGCGATATATATGCCAACGGAAAGCAACTTTCGGGTTTCTGCCGGGAGAAATATATCTACATGGATTTTAATCATCCTGCTAACAATCTTACAGAAGTACAAATTGGTATTAAATAAAACTTCAGTTATGGCAAAAACCTATACCATTTTAATTCTAATAGCATTCCTTACAGATATGCATATTAATTCATCCAATTTAAATTCACCAGATATGAAACTAAATGCCGGGATCATCACTACCAAGCTTCAAGAGACCAAACAGTTTTATCTACAAACATTAAATTTTACCGTCAAGTTTGAAAATGAATGGTTCATTCTTTTACAAACACCGGATGGTAACGACCAGCTTGCGATTATGCAGTCGGATCATCCATCACAACAAAAAATATTTCAACCTGCTTTTTCAGGCAAGGGTATTTTTCTTACAATTGAAGTAGATGATGTAAATGCGGAATATGAACGAATCAAGAAATCCGGAACTCCAATTGAAGTGGAGTTAAGAAATGAGCCCTGGGGCGACCGTCATTTTGCAATTGTTGATCCCAATGGTATTGGTGTTGATATTGTGAAGTACACTGCACCGCAGTAAATACCGATCAATTCACCTTGTCATCCATCAGCGATGCAGTACATTTGGGTTACAAAAAATAGTATGCAAACAGATTTTTTAGTGATAGGCTCAGGTATTGCAGGGTTAACCTATGCTTTAAAGATTGCAGAGAAATTTCCTGATAAGAAAGTGGTAGTGATGACGAAGGCTGCGGCAGATGAAACCAATACCAAATATGCACAAGGCGGTATTGCTGTTGTAAACGATTTAGAGAACGACAGCTTTGAAAAGCATATAGACGATACATTAATTGCCGGAGACGGATTATGCAATGTAGAAGTGGTAGAGATAGTGGTAAAAGAAGGCCCAGAAAGAGTTAGAGAATTAATTGAGTTAGGCGCAAGATTTGACAAAGAAGAAGATGGCGATTACAAAAGAGGAAAAGAAGGCGGCCACTCAGAATTTCGTATCCTGCATCATAAGGATGTTACAGGAAAAGAAATGGAAAGAGCATTGATCGATGCAGTAGACCGGCAAAAAAATATTGAATTCATAAAACATTGTTTTGTTGTTGATATTCTTACGCAACACCATTTTGGTTACCTCGTAAATAAAGCAACACCAGACGTAGAATGTTACGGTGTGTATGTGCTCAATTTACAAACCAACAAGATCGAAAAGATTCTTTCCAAAATAACACTACTGGCAACAGGTGGTAATGGCCAGGTATATCGTACCACTACCAATCCGGCTATTGCTACGGGTGATGGGGTTGCCATGGTGTACCGGGCCAAAGGAAGAATTGAAAACATGGAGTTCATACAATTCCATCCCACAGCATTGTATGAACCTGGAGTAAGAGGCCATGCTTTTTTAATTACCGAAGCTGTAAGAGGCGATGGCGGTATTCTCCGCAATATGGATGGTGAAGCTTTTATGGAGAAATACGATGAGAGAAAAGACCTTGCTCCAAGAGATATTGTAGCAAGAGCAATCGATAGTGAAATGAAAAGAACAGGTACAGAACATGTGTGGCTAGACTGTCGCCATTTCAGCAAAGAAAAATTCATCGAGCATTTTCCCAATATTTATGAAAAATGTTTATCCATCGGCATTGATATAACTAAGAACATGATCCCCGTTGCACCTGCTGCCCATTACAGTTGTGGTGGCATTAAAACGGATGAATGGGGTAGAAGCAGTATACGGAATTTATATGCCTGTGGTGAATGTGCCAGCACTGGTTTGCACGGTGCAAACCGGTTAGCCAGCAATTCATTATTAGAGGCAATGGTTTTTGCTCACCGTTGTTTTGTAGATGCAGCCGAGAAGATCAGTACTGTATCATTCTCCAATAATATTCCAGACTGGAATGCAAGAGGCACTACCGAACCAAAAGAAATGATTCTTATTACACAAAGCTTAAAAGAACTGCAACAGGTAATGAGTGACTATGTGGGTATCGTAAGAAACGATGTTCGTTTGCAAAGAGCCATGCGCAGGCTCGATCTGCTATGGGAAGAAACGGAGCAGTTATACGAAAGTAGTTCGTTGTCGCCGCAGTTATTGCAATTACGTAATATGATCACCGTAGGCTATCTTATTGTAAAAGGTGCCAGCTTCCGCAAAGAAAGTCGTGGGTTACATTTCAACACCGATTATCCGGGCAAGAGCAATCTTGTTCAAAATATCGTCCTCTAGTTTTCTATCTTTGCGATCTTATGTATTTTGTAGTATATGGGTTTCTCTGGCTGATTTCATTACTTCCCTGGCCGGTTATGTATTTTTTAGCCGATTGTATTTACGGGCTGGTATTTTATATATTGAAATACCGCCGCGACATTGTAATGAGTAATCTTGCTATTGCCTTTCCGGAAAAAACAGAGAAAGAACGCTTACAAATTGCCAAAAAATTTTATCATAATCTTATTGATACTTTCCTGGAGTCTGTAAAATTTATCTCCATCACCAAAAAGCAGATCCAGAAAAGAGCTACGGGAGAGTTTGAGTTAATTAATGATCTGACCGATAAAGGATTTAATGTGCACATCATGGCAGGTCACCAGTTTAACTGGGAGTTTGCCAATACCTTATCGGCAATGACCCTGACCGCACCTTTTGTTGGCATCTATATGCCCATTAGTAATAAACATCTCGATCGTATTTTTTTTAATTTCAGAAAACGATACGGAACAATTTTAATTTCGGCTCCTGATTTTAAGAATAAAATGCACCAGGTTTTTTCTAAGCAGTACACATTAGGATTGGCCGCTGACCAAAACCCCGGCGACCCCAGGAATGCGTACTGGATGAATTTTTTTGGCCGGCCTGTTCCATTTGTTACAGGCCCTGCAAAAGGAGCAGTAAAAAACAATACGGCAGTAGTAATGGTGGGGTTTAACAAAATAAAGAGAGGGCATTATCATTTCTCTTCAAGACTTCTAGCAGAGAATGGTGCTGACCATACACCAGAAGAACTAACAGTTATTTATAGAGATGCGTTAGAAGATGTCGTAAGAAACGATCCTTCTAATTATTTGTGGAGCCACCGGCGATTTAAATATGAATGGAAACCTGAGTATGGTAAAATAATAGGATAAAAGAGCCCTGGTTTGTTCAGGGCTCTTTTTATATAAAATCTCTTAGTTAAACTATTTTCTTTTTCTTCTTGTTCTTTATTTGCAGGTAATCGAGGAAGTAAATCACTTTCATTGATAAATTGTTAATCTGATCCGCTTCCAGGGTGTTGTTGAAATTTTTAATGTAGTTTTTTTCCACAATGTTATTCCCTTCTTCCACAGAACTTTTCCAAACCAGGTTCAGGAAGCTTCCGGGAGCAAATTGCCAGGTGTAAACCATGTCAATATTGAACAGGTTCAGGTTACGGTTCACATTCTTATTGAATGCAGGATTGGGATTCAGTTTGCCATCGCTGCGTAATGTAAAGAATTCTTTATTATCTACTGAACTATAGTAATGACGTAAGCGAAATGTTAATCCCATTCTATTGGTGAAATTATATTTAGAGCTCAATACATTTTCAACAGTTCTTCTATTACGACGGGCAAAAATTATTTCACTGTTATTTTCTGAATAAGCATAGCCTACATTGTTGAAACGGGGTTGTACGCTGATACGATACGTTAGCGAAAGTTTACTGTTAAAGCGGTAATTCTGCTGTAAAAAATAATCAAATCCAATTCCATTATAGAAATTAAATAACCTTCTTCCGAATAACTCTCCGTAAAATGAATATTTCTTTGCGCTGTTACTTTCAAACCATCCGCCAAATCCAAGACTTGCATTCCGGCGGAAGAAATGACCCATCCAACGAGGTTCATAAAAATCGTTTTCTCTAAATGTTAATCCAACATATCCTCCCACCCACCAAAGTTTTTTACTTTGCATGTTTATATTAAAATTCAGGTTAGATGTTTGATATGTTTGATCTATCGGATTTATTTTAGTCAGTAATTTGCTATATCTCGTATTGATGTCAATAAAAATTCTGTTGTACCAGTTCTTCGGTTCGGTCCAGCGGTAACCAACCCATAAACCATGAATCAGGAAATTATTATTCGTAAAAAAGCCCAGATCCCTGTTGGTATATTTTGTATCCGTAATATCCTGGAAGACGCTAAAATTGAAACGGCCGCTTGTTTTTCCAAAAGATAGACTCTGGCTATAGCCAGTTAATGTTTTGCCGTCAGGCAAATAACCGATCTGGTTACTTAATGCTGCTTTACCCGATACATTCCACATGTTCTTTTTATCATTAAGACTAAAAAGAGCTGCTGTTACATTTGCATCATAAGCACCACCACTTCTCCACACATTTGTATTTACCAACGATACACTCGAATTATTTTTTAAGGTTTGATCAAGCACCAGCACATTATAATTTGTCAGAGGCTCTACTTCTATTGTTCTATTTTCTTTGCTAATAGTATTTTCCAACGTGGCATATCTAGGTTTGGTAACAGCATTTAGCAGGCCAATACCCAATCCCTTTTGTGTTCTCCCGGAAATCTTAGTGGCATTAATAAGTTTTGATTCCCGGGGTTGTTTTGTCACTATTTCATCTGTTCCTACAGACAGTTTATTATAAACGGGTTCTACTCCAATTCTTCTTGAGTAGAATAAACCTCCTTTGCTGAATAGTTCTGTTCCTTCTGTAAAAAAGGCTCTGTTTTCATTAAACTGTACATCAAAGGGAGTAAGATTCAGAATACGGTTATCACTTTGTACTTGTCCAAAATCCGGAATCAATGTCGCATCTAAAGTAAAGGCAGGGGTAATGCCATACTTTACATCTAATCCACCATTAACCTGGCTCGACCAATTACTTACTCCCGGGATATTGGCTGGAAAGTGATTGGCATACGTAGAAAAATAGGGAGAGAATTGTAAACGTAACGGTGCTTTAATATTTGTTATACCTGTCCAGTAACCTTCCTGTGTAAGAAAGCCATTTACATTAGGGTCAACCGGATTCCACATATATTGCTGACCGGTTTTTTGACGACGACGGGTAATATTCAAGCCCCAATCCTGTACATTTTTACTTCCAAAACGAATGGCGGAATAAGGAATGAACATTTCAAACGACCAGCCATCGGCATGTATTACTGCGCCACTTTCCCATACAGCATTCCACGAAAAATCCTCACTGTCTCCATTGCTAACCGGAGATTGTTTAGCATCCATTTGCTCATTCAATGGAGTAATAAAATATTCAAATCCATTTTGATGGTCTTTATAAGTATCAAAAATAATTCCGATGAAATCGTTATTACCAAAACCATCCCGGCCCCTTAGTTCTGTAGAAATGCTGTCTTTGGTTCTTTCATATAAATAACCACCGAAATAGATTCCATCATCGTCATACATCAGGTAGGTTTCAGAACGGGTGATATTTTCTTCAGGCGCACCTACTTTTGGCCGGAATTCAATCAACCCTGTTGCCAGTGCAGCATCCTTCCATGCTGAATCAGTAATCAATCCATCTATTTTTACTTTTAGCGTTGTTCTTTTTGCAGGTAATGTTTTTGGAGTAGGTGCCTGGCAAAAGCTGGTTAGTGACAGGGCCATAAATAGGCCTGTCATCAAAATGGTTTTGATTCTCATGGTAATACTTTAATGTTGGTTTGTGTAACGTAGCAATCGAAATACTGTTACAGCATTGTTGGTTTGATTTAGGGTACAACTACAAATAAATTCGTATTTCAAATATAGCAGTAGAGTTAAGCATCAAACAGGCTATTTATTTGAAAGGGAACAATTTCCTGACGAATGGTTAAAAAGAAGTGCTGTTAACTTTTTATTGGGAAATGAAATAGTGTAAAAGTCTTGTATCATTTTTTGTTTATCTGATATTTACTACTTTAGTGCCTGTTATTATAGATCGTTAGATTGTAAGGTATTTTTTTACTTTAATTCAAACTTATTATGTCTTCACCAACACCCGCAATATTCTGGCCTCATAGCGAACACTGGTCCGTAAAAATTCCTTTAAAAACATCGCACTATCGTATGCCCAGCATGAATGAAAAAGGATATGTAGTGCTGAAAACATTAAATCTTGATCATATTCCTGCCAGCGAATGGGAGAATCTTACATACATGGATTGGAAAAGTGGTGGGGATACCAATTTTGCCCCTTTAGCATCTTGCGATGGTACCAATGAGTGTAAAGGATTTTGGGAAAACGGAAAAACTGATAAAGACGCCATCTTTACTCCTAATTCAGAACTTTGCCCGAACCTGATGGAATATATTAAATCTATTCCGGCAAACTTCGGCCGTGTAAGAATTATACGATTAGAGCCACAAACTCATGACCAGGCAATACGGTCTGTGCATCGGGATGATAACAATCGTCTGAACCCGGAAGACGAGGGTTGGGTAGTTAGAATGTGGATCGAATTAACTGATAATCCGGATAGCTATATGCTGCTATACGATAGCGATGAAAATAATTTGCCAATCAAAGAATCAGAAGCAAGAGTACCGATGCAAAAAGGGTCACACTTTATTGTAGACTCACAAAGATTGTGGCATGTAGGAGTGCATAATGGAACAAAATCAAGATATGCGGCTATTATAAGTGTAGAAAGTAGCCCGGAACTGGAGCAATGGGTACAATCAAAAAAATAGTATAAAAAAAATCCTCACAAATAGTGAGGATTTTTTTTATTAATTCAATACACTGGTCTCTTTTACTATTTCTGCTTTTTCCTGCTCTTTGATTTTGCCCCACCCACCTACAATATTTCTAAGATTGTGAATGCCCTGGCGTTTTAGCATAGACGCTGCAATTACACTTCTATAGCCGCCGGCGCAATGCACATATAAATTCTGATCTTCTTCCAGGTTAGCCATGGAAGCCGGGTCAACCATCTCATCCAGTGGAATATTCATTGCATTTTTTAAATGACCATCGGCAAATTCTGTTGTGCGGCGAACATCTACTACTACTAATCTATCATCATGCGGAATATCCATCATTAATTCATCGGCTTCAACATCGATTATCATATCAATCTCTTCTCCTGCATTCTTCCATGCTTCAAAACCTCCGTTGAGGTAGCCTTTTACTTTATCAAAACCAACTCTTGCTAGCCGGATGATGGTTTCTTTTTCTAACCCTACTTCTGTCACTAAAATTATAGGAGCATCAAAAGGTAAAAGACTACCGGCCCATTCTGCAAAGCGGCCTTCTAATCCTATGCTAATGGATGTTGGTATAAATCCTTGCGTAAAAACATCGGCTCTTCTTGTATCCAGAACAAGCACATCTTCAATGATAAATTGTTTGAACTCTTCTATAGATAATGGTTTCATCCCTTGTGTTAATACATCGTCCAGACTATCATATCCTTCTTTATTTATTTTAGCATTGATAGGAAAATAGGAGGGTGGCGCAGCAATACCATCAGTAACTTCTTTGATAAAATCTTCTTTGCTTGCAGCTTTCATAGCATAGTTGGTTTGTTTCTCTTCGCCAATTGTGCTGTGTGTATTAGGGCCAAGATTTTTTCCGCAAGAACTGCCGGGTCCATGTGCAGGATAAACAATCACATCATCTGCCAAAGGAAAAAGTTTTGCTTGCAGACTATCATACAACATACCTGCTAAATCATTCATCGTTATTTCTGCACCTTTTTGTGCCAGGTCCGGACGGCCCACATCACCAACAAATAAAGTATCACCAGTAAAAATACAATGGTTTTTACCAGTCTCGTCTTTTAATAAATAGCAAGAGGACTCTAAAGTATGCCCGGGTGTATGTAATACTTCAATGGTAAGTGCACCTACTTTAAAGATTTCTCCGTCAGTTGCTACATGAACGGGGAATTTTGTATCGGTTCCCGGTCCGTAGACAATTGGAGCGTCAGTAGCTTTGCTTAAATCCAGGTGTCCGCTTACAAAATCTGCATGAAAGTGGGTTTCAAAAATATATTTAATTCTTGCTTTTCTTTCATTGGCGAGTTCAAGGTACACATCAATGTCACGCAGCGGATCTATAACAGCAGCTTCGCCATTGCTTTCAATATAATAAGCGGCTTCGCTAAGACAGCCGGTATAAAGTTGTTTAATAAACATAAAAAAATGATTTAATCCCACACCTGTAGTGCAGGTGCGAAATTAAATCATTTACTACCAATCTTAAGGAGAAAGGCAAAGGGTAAAAAATGATGTAATTAGTTTAACAACTCAGCCAAAAACTTATTTAATTCCTCCATCCGGTTAATGTTTACGGAGTAATAAATAAATTTTCCGTCACGGTCTGTGTTTACAAAACCAGCTTTGCGCAAAATGGCTAAGTGTTGAGAAGCAACTGATTGCTCAAGTCTTAGTTTGAGATACAATTCAGTTACGGTCATCCGGCCGTTTTCATCAATTAGCCGGAGAATTTGCTGGCGAAGTTTGTGATTAAGGGCCCGTAAAATAAGAGCCGCTTTCTTTACACCCAAAAGGTCTACCTGCAAATCTGCCGTGCTACTTTCGGCAGGGTTGTTCAAAGTCAGTGAATAATTGTTCATAGATTGACTGGTTGGTGATAAAAAATCAGAGGTTAACATTACCTGTTTAAAAATTTTGATATAATACGTACGATTTCTGAGAGCCTTACAATCGTATAGGACGTATTTATTAGCTCTACCTTGTGGCAGGATTATAAAATTCTTTTATATAGAGAGGTTCTATATAAGCCAAGTCTGCAAAATCGTTTTTTTGGAAGGAAATTTCCGCCAAATTGGCCAGGTGTGAGGCGTTTGCCACTGTATTACTGTAAGTTGTAAAGGGGCTGTTATAATGATCCTGCAGTTTCTTGCTACCGTTTCCACAAAAGATTATTTTTTCATTAGAGCCAAATTGCTGCCCAAAATTTTCATCAATAATTGCAGCTTTCGGTGCTATTTTTTCAATTAACAATTGGTCGTAAACAGCAAAAAAAACTTCCATCCTGCGGGCATCGATCATAGGGCAAATTGTTGCCCCCGGCACTTCATCTTTTACAGCAAAAGCCATCATCTTTAGAGTGCCGATTGCAATCAACGGAATATTTAATACAAAACACAATCCTTTGGCGGAAGCGAGGCCAACCCGTAAGCCAGTGTAAGAGCCGGGTCCGATGCTCACTGCTACAGCATCCAAGTCAGCCGGGGCGAAATCATTTTTTTTCAACAAGGAAGCAATTGCTTCATGCAACCAGCCGGCATGATCTTTCTGGTTATCATTCATAAGCATATCTTCCAACCCTTCAGTATTTTTTAAGCAAATAGAAGCGGTATTGATCGAAGTTTCTATGTTTAAAATAAGACTCATTGGGTAAGGGCTTCCTTGGTTAATAACGTCGCCGGTTGGTAGCGAATATTTTTTTGAGTTAATGTAGTCAGCAACTCATGGACTTTACGAAGTCCGATCTTTTTACTCCATTCAAAAGGCCCAAAAGGATAATTAGTGCCGAGTTTCATAGCCGTGTCAATATCTTCCTTACTACTCACTTGTTCTCCAAATGCAAAATAGGCTTCATTAATGATCATACTGATTATGGTTGCAGTAATAAAACCAGCTTTGTCTGGCACCCACTCTGTTGATCTATTAAAAGAGGTAAATATTTTTTCAGCTTCTTTCTTTATTAGCTCATTTGCGGCTGTTGCTTCAATAATGTTACGTTGTAAAAAACCTGGCCAGCCATTTATCCGTATAAAGTTTTCCGGCAGGCTTTCTAGTGTGGTAGTAACAGCATTTATAATTACAATATTCAATTGTATTTTTTGTAAGGCTTCAACTCTTTCACTTGTATAATTGAATAATAGGTCAATGCAACAGTCAACTGAGGTTGAAGAGGGAATAGTGGTTGTCCAGTCAATATCTATATCATTCTGCAGTCCTTGTGCAAGTAATTCTTGTTTTAAACCATCATCTGCAACCACCAATATCTTCATAATTCTATTTTTTGCAAAGAAAGCACATAAAGCTAAATTCGTTCTGTTGAATATAAAAAACTACCAATGAGTAAAACAATTATCACTGCTTCTGATGCTCCGGCCCCTATTGGCCCATATAACCAGGCAGTATTATCTGGCAATATGCTGTTTATTTCCGGTCAAATATGTATTGACCCACCAACCGGCGAATTGCGCAATAAAGATATACAGGAAGAAACCCACCAGGTAATGCATAATTTAAAAGCTATTCTTCAAAAAGCAGAAATGGGTTTTGCTAATGTGGTAAAGACAACAATATTTCTTACTGATATGCACCAGTTTGGGCAGGTAAATGAAGTGTATGGAAAATATTTTGACAGCGATTTCCCCGCAAGGGAAACTGTACAAGTTTCGGCTTTGCCCAAGTTTGTAAACGTGGAAATAAGTATGATAGCTGTAAAATAAAAAACCGCCCTGCTTTAAACAGGGCGGTTTTGGGAATAAATTGATCTTCTTTAATGATTTACGAGCATTTTAATAGTATGCATTTTGCCATTGATGGTAATAGCAATATGATATAATCCATTGGCAAGCCTTTCAGGATTTACTTGTTTTATTACCTGCCCTGCGGGATAATTTTGGGACGGGCTAATTGTCATCATCATTTTCCCTTTATTATCATATACAATTGCCTGCATGGTAAAAGGTACATCCACTATTACTTCTAACCTTGTTGCAGAATTAATTGCCGGGTTAGGAAATAGTTTGATATAAACATTGTTACTCAATTGCGCTGTACTGAATGTATTTATAGCAGAAGGCAGAAATACCGTTGTTGTATTACATAATGGAATAACGTTGTATTCATAACTTACTCCAGGTTGTAATCCGCTCAATTCATATTCCTGTCCGGTTACAAATATTTTAGTCCAGGTGGTTGAACCGGTTTTCCTGTATTGTAAAGTATCTGTCGTAACGCCCTGCGGATTTGTCCATTTTACAAGCACCCTCGAAGGACTATAAGCGGTTGTTGTAATACCTGTAACATCTCCACATCCTATTACTGTTACAGTTGCATTAGTTGTTCCTTTACAACCGTTATTATCTGTTCCCTCGATTGTATAAGTTGTGGTAGTAAGTGGTCTAACCACAGCCGATGATGCGGTGGAACTTACCAGGGCAGATTGTGCAGCCCAGTTATAGGAAGCAGCACCAGTAGCTGTTAATAGTTGTGTTTGGAATTTTTGTATAGTAGCCGAAGCTGGGGTTACAGTTACTACCGGGTTTGAAAAAACAGTAACTGCGGTTGCAGAAGATGTAGAAACACAAGTGCCTAATGTAATGGTTGCAGTATAATTCCCGCTGGTAGTGGCCTGGTAACTTGAATTGGTAGCTGCGTTTATTGCAACGCCATTTCTATACCATTGGTAAATATAGCCTGTACCGGTATTGGCATTAATGGTAACATTTCCTCCATTACAGAAACTGGTAGATCCATTAGCAGTAATCACTGCCTGTGGTGCCGGGCTTACCGTAACAGTAGTAGCGGATGATGTAACCTCGCAAGTGTTGGCTGTTACTCTTACAGTGTAATTACCGGAGGTTGTTGCCGTGTAAGTAGCGTTAACAGCACCACCAATTGCAACTGCATTATTATACCATTGATATGTATAACCATTGCCGGTAGTAGCACTTAAAACAACATTACCACCTGAACAAAATGCAACAGGGCCACCCGCTGTTATTGCAGCCACAGGTGTTGGATTTACAGTGATAATGGTTGCAGAAGAAGTAGCTTCACAGCCATTAGCTGTAACTCTTACTGAATAACTACCACTGGTAAGAGCTGTATAAGAAGCATTGGTGGCTCCTCCAATTAATGTACCGCCGTTATACCATTGATAAGTATAACCACTTCCGGTACCGGCATTCAAAACAACACTGCCTCCCGAACAAAATGTAGTAGCTCCGTTTACTGAAACCGTCGCTTGCGGAACAGGATTCACGGTAACAACAACAGGTGTTGAAGTTGCTTCACAATTGCCTGCAAAAACTTTAACGGTATAATTACCACTTGCCGTAGCAGAATAAGTTGGGTTGGTAGCCCCACTAATGGGCGATGCATTATTATACCATTGATATGAATAAGAACCGCCGGCATTGGCATTTAATACCACTGTGCCACCTGCACAAAAAGTAGTAGCTCCACCCGGAGTAATATTTGCCGTAGGTGTTGCCACTACAGAAACCACAATGGCAGCCGATGTTGCCTGGCAACCATTTGCTGTAACTCTTACAGTATAATTGCCACTAGCCGTAGCTGTATAAGTTGAATTAGTTGCCCCTCCAATAATTGAAGCACCATTATACCATTCATACGTATAACCACTTCCTGTAGTAGCATTCAAGGTTACACTTCCACCAGTACAAAATGAGGTAGCACCTCCTGCAGTGGCCGTAGCAATTGGTGTTGGGTTTACTGTTACAGTAGTACTTGTTGAAGTAGATTCGCAAGTACCTGCCGATACTTTTACCGTATAGTTGCCACTTGTTGTGGCAGTATAAGTTGGATTAGTGGCTCCGCTAATAGGTGACGCATTATTATACCATTGGTATGTGTAAGAACCGCTGGGACTTCCGTTTAACACTACGCTGCCACCCGCACAAAAAGTAGTACTGCTTGCAGGATTAATAGCAGCCGATGGTACTGGTACTTCAGTTAGAACAACCGTTCTTGTAACACTACATGAACCGGATGTTACAACAACAGAATAATTACCACCAGTTGTTGCAGTGTAAGTATTTGAAATGGCACCAGAAATAATAATATTGTTCCGGTACCATTGGTAAGTATAGGCAGCATTATTAGTAACAGAAAGTAAAACATTGCTTCCTGTACAAAAACTCGTTGCTGTGCCCGGAGTCAATACAGCATTTAGTGTTGCACCGGAGTTTACGATAGTAACAACATCCATAACCCGGCAACCAGCAGCATCGCTTACTGTTACATGATAGGTGCCCGGACCTACATTAGATAAAGTAGCGCCGGTTTGTCCGTTGCTCCATAAATAGCTTACAGCTCCGGTACTGTTAGCCGTAGTTACTGTTGCAGAGCCATTATTTTCACCACAAGAGGCATCAATCTTAGTTAAAGAAGTGATCGTCATGCTGCAAGAACCAAAGCAGGTAGCAGCACCAATAACCTGTCTTATTTTATCGCCAGGTTGTTGGCCAAATCCATTATTTAAATTAATACCTGTTGAAGTGGTGTGACAATAACTCATAATGGTACCCCCATTAGTCGGTGCCGGTCCCGGAGGACAGCCCCCTTCTGTTGCAAAGCAATTGTCCAAAGCACCGCCTACCCAACCACACCATTGTGTGTGATTAGACCCAAAATTGTGGCCCAGCTCATGTGTAACAACCATTACGGTCCATGAATAGGTTGGAAAATTCTGATAAGTATTATTAATTGCACTTACTGCAACTCTGCTGCTGCTGCCGCATGGATTGCTTAACAAGTAAGCGATACCACCACCCAATGAACGGGTGGATAAAAAATGTGCATAGTCGCCCACAAAAGTGGTTGATTGCATGCGGGTACGGAATGCTGGTAATACAGCTGATGTTGTATTTAAACCTGCTGCTGCTTCCGGATCCTGGGTGGTCCAAACCAATATTTGTGACACCTGTACTTTTATATCTTCATTATCATACAGGAGAGCTGTATTATTAAAGAAGCTGAGCACATAATTAATTACAGTAGTTGTATTGCTTCCTTTATCCTGGTAAAATTTAAAATCACATTCAAAATATATTTCAATGGGAGCACCTACAGCTTCTGTTACAGCGTTGGTCGTTGCGATAGGATTCGGTGTATTATTTTCCTCTGCAGGCCCATCTGGAGTGCTGCAAACAAAAGGATTGTCAATAGTCAGATCTTTATCACGGTATAAAGTATATTCATTAGTGGCTTTTCCATTTCTTTCAATGGCACCGAGTACGATATTACTTTGTTCATCCGCAATTACTCCCATTACCTGGTCTTTAAAAACAGCAATAGTGGCAAATGAATTTTCTTTGCCTTCAATTTTTCCCTGGTAAAAGGTACCACCACTATACGACACTGTTCTGCGGCCGCCACCGGGTAATGCTTCCACTACAGAAAAGTTTGGAGTTGTAATAGCAGCTTTTTTAAGATCAAGCTTCAGTGTGCTATTCTCAAATGGCAAATCCATTTTTAATGTTGAAGTTGATTGACTACTAAGAGTGGCAAGCCTGGAAGTATTTAAATCGAAGGCCTGATATTTTGTCGCCACACTATGAAAGTCGTTGACGAGCCTTGTTTTTTGCTGGAATAAATCGTTTACATTTTGTGCATGCAAACTGCAGAAACTGCATAGCAATATTGCTATGGTGGCTGATAGG
The DNA here is from genome assembly GCA_002127295.1 of Chitinophagaceae bacterium IBVUCB2. Taxonomy (GTDB): domain Bacteria; phylum Bacteroidota; class Bacteroidia; order Chitinophagales; family Chitinophagaceae; genus JJ008. The sequence goes on along the minus strand of NFUV01000001.1, from coordinate 1,515,691 downwards.
TTTTTCATAAAAGATTAAATTGGCTGTAAATATAGCTTTTTTTACTACTGCCAAAAGAGTAAAAAGAACAACTGTTTAAAGTATTTTACCGAACATATTTATTGATTTTTTGCTAATACATTCATGAGGAAGCTTTTACGAATAATATTACTAAGACCGGTATTGTGGGCAGCCAGTAAATTTTCTTCCCGGCCCAACCGGCAACGAATTTTTGATGCACTTGCAGCCTTGCTTAAGAATATACAGGAACATCCCGGCAAAAAAGGGCTGGTAATTCCTTTTGAACAACATGCTGGAAAATTCATCATCTTCTCCGACCAGCATAAAGGGAGAAGAAATGGTGCTGATGATTTTACACAAGCAGAACCAAACTATTTGGCTGCATTGGAACATTATGCAGCTGAAGATTTTTGTTTCATCAACTTAGGTGATAGTGAAGAACTGTGGGAGAATACATTCTGGCAGGTAAAGAAAAAGAACAAAGCCACTTTTGAAGCGGAAAAAAAATTTATTGCCAATGGCAAATACGTTAAGCTTTCAGGCAACCATGATCTGTATTGGAACACCAGTCCGCTTGCGGCTTTTGATCTGAAAATGATTTATGGGGAGAAGGTGGAAGTGTACGACGGAGTTGTATTAAAGTCTTTGGTCAATACCCAGGAGCCGGGAGCCAATATACCGGAATCGGAAAACCGGACAAAGGACTCCGAACTTACTATTTTCTTAACTCACGGTCACCAGGGAGATGCGCAAAGCGATGGTAACTGGTTCAGTAAATTTTTTGTGGGCTGGATATGGGCACCGTTACAGGCCTTGCTGCGTATTAATCCCAACACACCGGCTTATGATGCAGAAAAGAAAACACTGCACAATAATATCATGTATGAATGGTCGCAGGCACAAGAAAAATTAATACTGGTAACCGGGCATACACACCAGCCAGTATTTGCATCGCTAACACATATCGAACGATTGTACAAACAATTTCAATTTGCAGGAAAACAAAATGATGAACCGCAACTCAAATCATTGCTGGATGAAATAAAGAAAAGAGAAAAAGAATTTACTGCGGTAGCATTGGATTATATGAGTATGAAGCCTTCTTATTTTAACAGCGGTTGCTGCTGCTTTAGTGATGGTGATATTACGGGAATTGAAATTGCCGATGGCTGCATTCGATTAATTAAATGGGAATTGGTAGAAGGAAAACCGGAAAGGCAGTTGTTGGAAGAGATGGAATTGGGGAAGTTGGTGGGGGAGTTTTGATCGGCTAAACTTATTTTACTTCTATTCCATTTATAAAATTTAGTGTTTCTCGAATTGATCCATCCTCGTTATAATAAATGATAGTCCCATTTCCGTTGGTTAATGTTCCAGGGCTTCTCGTATCCCCGTTTTTTTTATAGTTTGAAATAACTTTCCAATGCTTACCTCCTTTATAGATTATTTCATTCCAAAGTTGTCCGTTCTCATGGTAGTATTTGTTTGAGCCATCAAAATCCCCGTTTTTGAATACAGCCACTTCTTGAGTGTTGCCATTTTCATAATATTTTTTTCCGATTCCGTTTAGGCGTTTGTTTTCAATAGGAATTTCGGATTTTACTTTTCCATTTTTGTAGAAGTCACGTTTAATAAACTTATTTCTTCCGTTAAAGTAATCCACTTCATCCATAACGGATTTTCCATCTATCCAATAGTTTCTGGTTAAACCATTTAAACTGTCGTCTTTATAGGTTTGAAAATTGACGAGAGTGCCAGCAAGAGAGTAGGTTTTCCATAGACCATTTAATTTACCTTTCTTAAATGTTTGTTCATAGATTTTGTATCGCTTGGAATAATTGAGACTGTCTATGAGATAAGCAGTAAATACTCCTTCATTTAAATTGTTTATTTTATTTCCTTCGAAGCAGATAAGAGCAACATCTCCTCCCATTACATATGTATTTTTATTGTCATCGAGATCCCAAATTTGAATATCTGATACAATATATGCTCTTACAAATCCATTAGAATTTTCAGTACTTGATTTGAATTCAACAGTATCTTTTATTCTAACAAAATGCTTTGGTGTGTATTTCGGTTGCTGCCCCGTTACATATAAAATTGATATTAGAAATGTAGTAATAAATGTAAATAGAAGCCGCATGTTAATCATGATAATAGTTAAAGCTTTCACGGAGATATGTTCTAACCTCACCCTACTCTATTACTTTGCCCGTTTTATCAATTTTTATTTTCTTACCATTTAGTATAACAGTAGCTACTCCTTTCTTAAACCCATCTGCTTCGGAATACTTAGCCGGGATTACCAACTTGCCTGTTTTATCAATGTACCCCCATGAACATTTGTCCTCTGCTATCTGTGTTTTACAGAAAGCAACTGCCGCAAGACCTTCTGAAAAATCATTTACCCGGCTAAATTTTAAATTGCTTACAAGGTTTCCTGTTTTATTAATAAGACGATAGTTTTGAACATCCGTTTGAAATCCAACGAATGCCACTCCTTGCGTAAAAGGTGATGCAGACCAATATTTCATTGGAAGAACCAGCTTACCTGCTTTATTCATATATCCATACCAGCCATCTCCTTCACCTCCTCTTGAATCCCGGTTATCCACTACTGTCAGCCCATCCTGGAAATAGCTGGCATGGAATGACAGACCGTTTTTTTTAGAGCTTATAATAATTTTACCTTTTTTGTCAATGAATGCCCAATGACCTGCATCTCTCATGTCAATATCAAATTCTATGTATGCCAGCCCATCAGAAAAAAATTCGGCATTCTTATATTTTGCCGGTATAACGATTGTGCCTGCTGTATCTATATATCCAAATAATGAATCTACTTTAAACGTTGCCAGCCCTTCACGAAAAAATCCTGCATCAATATATTGCGCCGGGATTACCAGTTTACCGGTTTTATCAATGTACCCATACTTGTCGTTCTGTAAAACCAATGCGAGGTTCCCGGAAAATTCGTAAATCATTTGATACTGTGGTTCCAGTACAATATCGCCTATCTCATTTTTCAATCCATATTTGTTGCTTGTGTCTTTATAAGGAGACACTTCCTGCCCATAAACAGCGGGTAGTATCAGACAAGTAAAAAAAATAAAAAATAGCTTATTCATGTAGTTGGCTTTATTTTCTGTTTGACAACCGGGCCATTGTGGTGCATTCAACAGATTCCAATTTCTACGCCCCGCATTTTTACCTATTTTTATTTAAGTAAAATTCACTCATAAATTTAAGATCTTTATATTAGTCTGATTAAATTAATAACAAAAAGCCCCTCGCTTTCAACGAAGGGCTTTCTTTTAAAATGCTTTTTTCTTCCAGCTATTATTTTCCCGGTTCCATTCGGGGAGTTTTTTATCAGGGTCGAGTATCACTTCTTTTATTTCGCTGGTGGTGGGTACCCCAAATGTCCATGTTGCGCCACGTTGCCATACCTCTACCGGTAAATTTATTTTATGTTCTTTGCCATTCGCTTCTTTTACTAATACAGTTACCGGCATTACCATTTTTTCTAAATTCTCAATGGTAATATCTGCGCCATTGGTGGCTACATCTTTTACATAGGCTACCGACTTTACGGTTTGGTCCAGCTTCCAGGTATTTAATACCCAGCCTCTCCAGAACCAACTCAGATCTTCACCCGATACATTCTCCATGGTATGAAAAAAGTCCCACGGCGTCGGATGTTTAAATGCCCAACGATTAATGTACTCCCGGAATGCTGCATCGAAACGATCGGGTCCCAACACTACATTGCGTAATGCATCGAGCATTTGTGCAGGTTTTAAATAGGCAGCAACACCGAGATTATCTTGTTGAATTACTTCTGGGACATTGTATAATCCGTCCATGCCATCATCAAAAACATATTTTACCATGAAGGATGAATTAGGATCGCCAAAGAAACTGGTTTCGGCAAATTCTCCTTTATTAAATGCTTCGGTAGAAAGCCCATTGATAAAAGTGTTGAAGCCTTCATCCATCCATGCATATTTTCTTTCGTTGCTTCCAACGATCATCGGGAACCAGGTATGGCCAAACTCATGGTCAGTAACGCCCCATAAACTTCCACCAGAATCACTATGGCTACAGAAAACAATGCCCGGATACTCCATACCACCTACAATGCCTGCTACATTGGTAGCAGCAGGATAAGGATATTCGAACCATTTGTTAGAGTAATGTTCAATAGAACCTTTTACCATTTCTGTAGAACGCTGCCAGCCATTTTTTACAATGCTTTCAACAGGGTACACACTAATGGCCATTGATTTTTTACCACTTGGTAAATTGATCTTTGCTGCATCTTGTACAAATGCTTTACTCGCAGCCCATGCTACATCTCTTGCATTGGTCATTTTAAATTTCCAGGTAGAGTTGGCTTGCTTGGGTCTTGATGAAGGATCATTCACTTCTCTGTCGCTTCTTATGATAACTGTTTTATCGCTTGCTTTTGCTGCATTCCATCGGTTCATTTGTTCAGGTGTGTAGCAGTCCTGCGGATTTTGTAATTCACCAGAGCCAACGATTATTAAATTAGATGGAGCGGTAATAGAAAAATCATAATCACCATACTCGCAATAAAACTCTCCGGCACCTACATAGGGCAAGGTATTCCATCCTTGCAGATCATCATACACACACATTCTCGGAAACCATTGTGCCACTTCATACACAATTCCGTTCTTTGTTTTTAATCTTCCCATCCTGTCGGTTCCATACTCCGGAACAACAAATTCAAACTTCACGGAAATTTTTACTTTGCCACCTGCAGCTTTTAAAGCATCATTCATCCACACCTGCATTCTTGTATCGGTAATATTGTATTTAGGTGTAATTGTTTTGCCATTATATTCGACGGCTACAGATTTGATATTATAACCATCGGTGAACTTTGCATTCGCCCAACGACCGCCGGTTTCTGTTGTAGTAGCAGAGCCTCTTGAATCTTTTTTATAAATATTCTGGTCTAATTGCAGCCAGAGAAATTTCAAATTATCTGGGCTGTTGTTGGTGTAAGTAATTTCTACATCGCCACTTACTGCATGCGAGCCGGTATCTAATGTGCTAACGATCTTATAATCTGCACGGTTCTGCCAGTATTTAGGTCCGGGCTCACCGCTGGCACTGCGATAATCATTGCCGGTATACGGATAAAATTGAGGGTTGAAAGCTTCTTTATGATTATAGACCGATTGGGCAAACAATCCGCTGAACATAAAAACAACCAGCACACTCAAAACTGATTTCTTCATCATAATAACGATTTATTTAAAGGGGGAAAGATAACGCAAAAGGATGCAAGGGCTGTACCGCTGATAGGGTATTTGCAATACTTTATAGAAAAAGTGATTCTGCTACTGCTACAGATTCTGGCTTGCCTACATCCACCAATTTATCACCGGTATGATCGTAGCCCATAATGCGGTGATCGGCTGCGAGTTTCAGGTATACATCTATTAAAGAGAATTTGCCAGTAAATCCTTCTTCTTTCATCAAGCGGAAAATATCATATTCAAAAATGACTACGCAACTGTATGCTTTTTCAATGAAGGTTTTCCCCGGGATAGAAATTTTCTCTTCGCCGGTGCTATTATTTCGCCAGCCACATAAGCGGTTGTCTACGTCAAATAAAAGATTGCGGGATGTTTTTCGGTCGGTAACGGCAAAAGAAATCAATGCATTGCTTTGCTCATGAAATTTCAGCAGCTTACTAATTTCGAGGTCAGTCAAAATATCAACATTGCAGGTAATAAATTTTTCATCTGGGTTAAAGAGCTCTGCTGCTTTTAATAACCCACCACCGGTATCCAGCAGTTCATCTCTTTCATCACTAACTAATAAATCGCTGCCCCAGCCATCATTTTCAATAATAGCATCTTCTATCTGCTCCGCAAAATGATGAACATTTACAATTATATCTCTTATATCATGTTCTTGTAAATATTCAATATTGCGTTGCAGCAATGGTTTACCATTCACAATGGCCAATGCTTTGGGATGTTTATCGGTCCAGGGTTTGAAACGAGTACCTAAACCTGCACTAAAAATCATTGCTTGCATTCTTACTCTTTGAATTTATAAAGACATATCGATGTGTAGTACGATAAATTATGAACTTTCCGGGAGCGGATTTATCCAATTCTTTTCATCTTGTACCCAATGGTTCAACTCGATCCTCACTTTAAATTTATTTTTTAAATGTCTTGCCATAGCATCGGCAGCATACACACTGCGGTGCTGACCACCAGTACAACCAAAGCTAACCATCAAACTTTCAAAACCTCTTTTGATGTATTCCTCTACCGTTACGTCAACTATATCAAACACACTATTCAAAAATTCCGGCATTTTAGTTTGTCGTTCTAAAAAGTCTTTTACTTCTTTATCTCTGCCCGTTTGTGTTTTCATGCTATCAACACGGCCTGGATTTAAAATACCCCTGCAATCAAAAACAAATCCACCTCCATTACCACTATCATCCTGCGGAATTTGTTTGCGGAAGGAGAAGCTGCAGACTTTTACTACCAGCGGAGTATTTTCATCAGCTTGCGTTGGTGTGAATTGCTCTATCACTTCATCACTCACACACATATCCAATACTTTTTTAAATTCCGGAACAGAAATACCAAGACTTTGATTTTGAAAAAAATCTCTGAGGTTTCTTAATGCCAATGGAATGCTGGTAAGGAATTGGGCCTTTCTTTCAAACAAACCTCTGAAACCATAAGCACCCAGTACTTGTAGAATCCGTATCAACACATAACCATAGTACTGGCTCCGGAAAATGGGACGATCAATTGATTGGCCTACCACTTTTTCAAAAGCAGTCATATAATCTTCCAGCAAGTTAGTTTTCCATTCATCCGTAAGATTTGCTCTTGCTTGCCAGAGCATTGAGGCCACATCATATTGAGGTGCACCTTTCATACCGCCCTGGTAGTCGATAAAATGAACAGCATTGTCAAGTGTTACCATTATGTTCCTGCTTTGAAAATCCCGGAACATAAAATATTTATACTCAGTATGAGTAAGATAATTGCTTAATGCATCAAAGTCTTCGATCAGCTTTTGCTTATCGTAGGGTTTGCGTAATGCATCCAGGAAATAGTATTTGAAATATAATAAGTCAGAAAGGATGGCCTGCTTGCCAAATTCTATACTGGTAAGACAATAGGTTTTGTAGTCAAGACCTCCATCACCTTTTACTTGCAACTCGGCTAATGCTTCCAGGCTTTTTTTGAAAAGTGCATACACTTCATCTGTAAAACCTTTTTCTTCAAGATGATTCAATAATGATACAGTACCAAAATCTTCCTGCAGGTAAAACATTTTATCATCACTGATGGCTAATATTTCCGGGGTAGCAAGATTTTTTTTCCTGAATTGGCGGGAGAAATAAACAAAGGTTTCGTTTTCTGGAATATTGGCACCATATGCACCTATCACAGATTCATCTTTTCCATGTAATCGGAAATAACGTCGTTCGCTCCCACTTTGAGGCAGCACATCAACAGATACTGGCCCGGTGCCTTTCCACTGTTTGTATAAGGAGGATATTGAATCTACTAGTTGTTGCATTCAGCAAATGTAATTAACCGGCTTCAATCTCAATACCTGCTTGGCTAACGGGCATTAGTTTTTTAAGCTAAATTTGCACATTCTTATATTTATGAGCTATACTCCTTTCAACAAAGTTCGAATTGTTACAGCGGCCAGTCTTTTTGATGGGCATGATGCAGCTATTAATATTATGCGTCGCATTATGCAAAGCAAAGGTGCGGAGATTATTCACCTTGGGCATAATCGCTCCGTAAAAGATATAGTAGAAACTGCTATCGAAGAAGATGTACAGGGAATTGCTATTACCAGTTATCAGGGCGGACATGTAGAATTCTTTAAATACATGAAGGACCTGCTTGCAGAAAATGGATGCGGTCATATTAAAATATTTGGTGGTGGCGGTGGCACTATTCTTCCTGATGAAATTGAAGAATTGCATAATTATGGCATCACCAGGATTTATAGTCCGGATGATGGGCGCCATATGGGACTGGAAGGAATGATCGAAGATGTGATAAAACAATGTGATGTTTCGCTGAATGGTACCGGTGATTATACAACACCTATGCAACTTGGTGAAGTAAAAGATGTAAGAAAAATAGCGAGAGAAATCACAAATGCTGAGAACGGTGTACAGTCAACGGTTAATGGTCAACAGTCCACAATAAAGATACCTGTACTGGGAATTACCGGAACAGGCGGTGCAGGAAAATCATCTGTTACGGATGAGATCGTTCGCCGCTTTCTTAACAATTTTACGGAAAAAACAATTGCTGTTATATCGGTTGACCCCTCCAAGAAAAAAACAGGAGGAGCATTATTGGGTGACAGGATAAGAATGAACTCTATCAATCATCCAAGAGCCTACATGAGAAGTTTGGCAACCAGGGATGATAATACAGCATTAAGCATTGCTGTGCAGGATGCAATCGATATTTGTAAAGCAACGGGTTTTGATTTTATTATTCTTGAGTCAGCAGGAGTAGGACAAAGTGATGCATCTATTCTTGATTATTGCGATGTAAGTATGTATGTAATGACGCCGGAATATGGAGCTGCTTCGCAATTAGAAAAAATAAATATGCTTGATTATGCAGACCTTGTTTGCATCAACAAGTTTGATAAGGCTGGCGCATTAGATGCATTGGCAGATGTAAAGAAACAATACAAAAGAAATCACCAGTTGTTCACGGCAAAAGATGAGGACTTGCCTATTATTGGCACCATGGCCAGTAAGTTCAATGATGATGGAGTAAATCATTTGTTTGAATTACTGCTAAAAAAAATTGAGGCAAAAACACAAACAACTTTTGGCGATTATAGTTTTGCGGAAACAGCGAAAGTGTCACAAGCTGTTATTCCTGCAAATAGAACAAGGTACCTGAGTGAGATAAGTGAGAACAATAGAGACTATGATAGGCTGGTACAAGAACAAGCAGCAATTGCTACAAAATTATATCAACTACACGGAGTTGCAGAGACTCTTAAGCAATCAGGCTCTAAAATCTCAACCACGGAAGGACTGGAGGAGATGCTTCAGCAACAAATTAATTTTTATACAGACCAACTTACTCCGGTAGCAAAAAAATTAATAAAGAACTGGCCCAACAAAGTATCAGAATACCAGAAAGATTTTTATGAGTATACTGTAAGGGATAAAGTGATTAGACAATCCATGACAAGCAAAAGCTTAAGTGGAACAAGAATTCCAAAAGTGGTTTTGCCCAAGTATAAAGATTGGGGCGATTTATTACAATGGCAGGGACAAGAAAATGTGCCTGGCCACTTTCCATTTACTGCCGGAGTATTTCCATTAAAGCGGGAAGGAGAAGACCCGACAAGAATGTTTGCGGGAGAAGGCGGACCAGAGAGAACGAACAGAAGATTTCATTATGTAAGTGTGGAGCAACCGGCAAAGCGTTTATCTACTGCATTTGATTCTGTAACACTGTATGGAGAAGATCCGGATCCTCGTCCTGATATTTATGGAAAAGTAGGTAATAGCGGAGTTAGTATTGCAACAGTTGATGATGCAAAGAAACTATATAGCGGCTTTGATTTATGCGATCCAAAGACTTCTGTTTCTATGACCATCAATGGCCCTGCACCAATGTTGCTTGCCTTTTTTATGAATGCAGCTATTGACCAGCAATGTGAAAAATACATTATTGCCAATAACTTAAAAGACGAAGTAAATAAGATCATCGAAGCAAAATATAAAGCCGGGGAATTGCCTGCTTATATAGGAACAGATGGTAAGCCTGTTGTGCCCAAAAATGGAGAATTAAAAGGTGCATTGCCTGCGGGGAATAATGGGTTAGGATTGCGTTTACTCGGTTTATCCGGCGCAGATGTATTACCAAAAGATGTGTATGCGAAAATAAAAGCTGATGCATTAACACAGGTAAGGGGTACCGTACAGGCAGATATTTTAAAAGAAGACCAGGCACAGAATACTTGTATTTTTTCTACCGAATTTGCTTTGAAACTAATGGGAGATGTACAGGAGTATTTCATTAAAGAAAAAGTAAGAAACTTTTACTCTGTTTCAATCAGTGGTTACCATATTGCAGAAGCAGGGGCAAATCCTATTACTCAATTAGCATTCACCTTATCTAATGGCTTTACATATGTAGAATATTACTTAAGCCGTGGAATGAATATTGATGACTTTGCTGCGAACCTTTCTTTCTTCTTCAGCAATGGAATGGATCCTGAATACAGTGTAATTGGAAGAGTAGCCAGGAGAATTTGGGCCAAAGCAATGAAGTATAAATACAAGGCCAACAAACGGAGTCAGATGTTGAAGTATCATATTCAAACATCAGGCAGGAGTTTGCATGCACAAGAAATTGATTTCAACGATATCAGGACTACGTTGCAGGCATTGTATGCTATTTATGACAATTGCAATTCTCTTCATACAAATGCATATGATGAAGCCATCACAACGCCTACCGAAGAAAGTGTTCGCAGGGCAATGGCGATACAATTAATCATCAACCGTGAGTTGGGTACTGCCAAAAACGAAAATCCTAACCAGGGTTCTTTCCTTATTGAAGAATTAACTGACTTGGTTGAAGAAGCAGTATTAACAGAATTTGACAGGATTACTGAAAGAGGCGGTGTGCTCGGCGCTATGGAAAGAATGTATCAACGGAATAAAATACAGGAAGAGAGTTTGTTTTATGAACACCAGAAACATTCAGGCGAATTGCCATTAATTGGTGTCAATACTTTCCTGAATAAGAAGGGAAGCCCCACAATCTTACCAACAGAAGTAATACGCAGTACCACGGAAGAAAAAGAACTACAAATACAAAACCTGCATGCTTTTTGGAAGCGAAATGAAAGTAAGTCCACTGAAATGCTGAACCAGCTTAAATCAAAAGCCATCAACAATGAAAACCTTTTTGCAGAGTTAATGGAAACTGTAAAATACTGTTCGTTGGGGCAAATCACTCATGCTCTGTATGAAGTAGGTGGTCAATACAGGCGAAATATGTAATGACTAATTGAAATTTGTTGCTAAACTGTTAAGGGTTTTGTAGCAGTTTCATTATACCTTAATTTGCAGGTTCTGTTTCTATGTTAAAAATGAAGTCTGCAATGAGTAAAAATATAGTTACGTTTTATATTCTCCTTCTCTCTGGCATTCCTTCCTTTGGGCAGAACATTGACTCCACAATTTATAAATATGGTAGTGAATTTGCACAGGAACGTACGTACCTGCACTACGATAAATCCAGCTATGCTCCCGGCGAAACAATTTGGTTTAAGGCTTACCTGATGGAAGGAACCTACCCCGCATTTGCCAGTAAAAATTTCTATGTTGACTGGACGGATGATAAAGGAAATCTTTTACATCACACTGTAAGTCCAATGCAGGCAGCTACCACTAACGGACAGTATGATATTCCTGCAGATTACAAAGGCAGTTATATTCATGTAAAAGCATACACAAAATGGATGCTGAACTTTGATTCTGCTTTTATTTATGAAAAAGATATTCGCATTATTTCAAATAAGCCAATAACCACTCCTGCTGTAAAAAATGTTCCTCCAACTATTACTTTCTTTCCAGAGGGGGGAGAAATGGTGGAAGGCGTCAGTAATAAAGTTGCTTTTAAAGCAGTTAATCAATTTGGAAAGCCTGTAAAAGTAAAAGGGGTGATAAAAAATGCGGAAGGCAAAACCATGGATAGTCTTCGGGTTTTGCATGATGGCATGGGGTTTTTCTTTCTCCTGCCTAAACCAGGAGAAAAGTTTATTGCAAAATGGAAGGATGAAATAGGAGTTGAATACTCAACATCATTACCAGAAGTAAAATCTGAAGGAGTTACTTTACAAGTTTCTTTATCTACTGGCAGAAGAAACTTTGTCATATATGCAGATCCATCCATTGCAGAAAAGATCGGTAAAGTGAATGTGATTGGCACGATGAATCAATACCAGGCATTTAAAGTAACAAAAGATATTTCGAAAGGGAATGCGCAAGGAGCAATCCCGGTTACGGATCTTCCATCTGGTATTTTAACTATTACGGTGTTTGATGAAAAATGGAAACCATTAGCGGAACGGATTACTTATATTGATAATGGTGAATATCGCTTTAATGCTGAAATGACTGTCCAGCATTGGGGTTTAAATAAAAGGGCCCGAAATGAAATCGAAATTACAGTGGCAGATAGTTTATATGCTAACTTCTCTGTAGCTGTAACAGACGCAGCAATAGATACAGATAGTAGTAATAGCATCATTTCGCATCTTTTGTTAACCAGCGAAATAAAGGGACAGGTTTACAACCCAACATATTATTTCAATTCTTCTAATGATAAAAGAGATCAGCATTTGGATTTAGTAATGCTCACCCATGGTTGGCGTCGTTTTAAATGGGAGGATGTTGTAAAAGGTAAACTACCGGTTATAAGTTTTGAGAGAGACACAGCATATCTCTCTTTATCAGGAAAAATTTATGGAGTTACCCCAGGTCAGTTAAGAGATAAACCCCATATTATTATTGTGCTTAGTCAGAAAACAGGTGGTGAAGGCAATAAAATGATATTCACTCCTGTTGAACCAAATGGTACTTTCGGGGATCCTTCTACCATTTTTTTTGATACAGCCAATGTTTACTACCAGCTTTCAAAAGGAATAAAAGATGCAACAGTAAAATTCATGGAAAGCCGATTACCGGCATATAAGAATCGGATTCCTGCTGTTGGTTCTTTTTATAACCAGGTTGGAGATACTACTGGTAATGCACGGCATTTTCAATTGTCTGATGAAATGACAAGACTGTTAGCACAATTTGAAGGAAAAACATTGGAAAACGTTACGCTAAAAGCAAAAACGAAAACACCTATTCAGATACTTGATGAGAAATATACATCTGGCCTTTTTGGGGGTAGTGATGGTTATCAATTTGATTTGGTGAATGATAAATTAGCTGGTATTGCGCAAAATATTTTTACTTATTTGCAAAGTAAAGTGCCGGGATTAAATATTACTATGGCTGGTCAAACACCTTCCATACAATGGCGGGGTGGTACACCATTATTGTACTTAGATGAAGTGCCAGCACAAGCTGATTTTCTTAGCTCAATAAGTGTAAGTGATGTTGCCTATATAAAAGTATTTCGTCCGCCTTTCTATGGAGGCGCTGGTGGCGGGGCAGGAGCCATTGCAGTTTATACAAGACGTGGAAATGATATACAAAATACACCGGGTAAAGGTTTGGCAAACAGTAGTGTCAATGGGTATTCCATGATCCGCCAATTCTATTCTCCTGTTTATAGCAGCTTTACACCTGCCAGTCAACTAAAAGATCTTCGGACTACATTATATTGGAATCCACAGGTTGTTACGACAGCCGTAAAGAATAAGGTAAAGCTTACATTTTATAATAGCGATGTGGCAAAAGCTTTTCGTGTTATTATAGAAGGCATGACAAAAGATGGCCAGCTGGTTCGCATAGAACAAATCATGGAATAGTTAATATTTAAAATCAAGCACTGCTGTATTTTTATATGCAATATGTGGTTGAATAGAAACTCCTAGTTTGTTGTAATTGCCCAAACAAACATAGCGATGTCCCAGCGATGGCACATTTTCATCTATTAGTAAAGAAAGCAAAATATCTATTGCTGTATTATTTCCATAATGGCAACATTCGCCATTAAAATATTCCTCTTTTTTACATTTGTCTGTAACCCGTTCATGTGTAACGGAACCATTCTTGCCCGTAGTTACCGCATGGCAAAAAGCACTTTTATAACAAAGCGAATCAGGGTATAATAGTTTTATAGGTTTCAATTTTTGCAGAGTATCCATCAATGAGATAAAGTATCGGGAATTACGGTTTATAGACCACTTGCTTTTATCGGGATATTGATTCACTACTGTTTTTGCAAAAAGAGGAGGATTCATCCTTGCCATATTTAATATATAAATAACCTTTTTTTCTTCAGCTGTCATATAATTGGCATTGGCAGCTGTATTGCATTTAAAATACTTTGTATCATTCCACTCTGTGGAATAATCTGCAAGCGGAGATGGTGGAGCTGCTGCTTCAATCGATTTGTTAACTGGCGTAAACGATATAACCAGGGAAGATATTATTGCAGTAAATAATATAGCCATTTGCATAAATGTGGTGGTAAACCTAATTACGATGTCTGGCCTAAATTATTGCAGCATATACTCTAAAAAACTGTGAAAGAAACTTCCACCCAAATTCAACTACCTTCGCCACTGTCTAAAAATATTTGAATTGCGTTTTACAGAGTTTAATTTTCACCCCAATTTACTGGAGGGCATCGAAGCATCTAATTATGAAAATGCCACCCCCGTACAGGAACAGGTAATACCGCCAATTATGGCTGGCAAAGATGTGATCGCTTCCGCACAAACCGGCACCGGAAAAACTGCAGCTTTTTTATTGCCCGTAATGAATGGCTTACTTACTAATCATGTGGATGGAAAAGTTGGCGCTTTGATCATCGTTCCTACCCGTGAACTGGCAATACAGATCTCACAACACATGGAAGGATTATCATATTTTTCTCATCTTAGTTCGATAGCGATTTATGGTGGTAATGATGCACAAAGTTTTGTAGCTGAGAAAAAGGCTTTGCAAATGGGAGCCGATATTATAGTTTGTACTCCCGGCAGAATGATTGCCCATCTTAATATGGGTTATGTAAATATGAAGGGCCTTCAATATTTAGTACTCGATGAAGCAGACCGAATGCTGGACATGGGTTTCCAGGATGACATTAATAAAATATTACTGACATTGCCTGCTAAGCGGCAGAATTTATTATTCTCCGCTACGATGCCGCAAAAAATAAGGCAGTTGGCAAAAAAGATTTTGCATGAGCCGGTAGAAATAAATATCGCCATTTCAAAACCACCGGAAAAAATTATACAAAAAGCATATGTGGTCTATGAGCCACAGAAACTGCCCCTCATTAAAAAACTCCTGAAAGAAACCCCCTATAAAAATGCATTGATTTTTTGCAGCCGAAAGCAAACAGTAAAACAATTAACGAGAGAACTAAAACACGGCGGATTTACAATCGCAGAAATACATAGTGACCTCGAGCAGAATGAAAGAGAAAGTGTATTAAGTGCTTTTACAGCTGGCCGCATACCGGTATTGGTGGCAACGGATATTTTAAGCCGGGGTATTGATATTGATACTATTGACCTGGTAATTAATTACGATGTTCCGGCGGATGGTGAAGATTATGTTCATCGTATTGGCCGTACCGCCAGGGCTGAAGCGGATGGAGCAGCATTTACATTGATAGGCGAAAAAGAGCAAAATAAATTTGCAGCAATTGAACAACTGCTGGAAAAAGAGGTAGAAAAAGCAGAAGTGCCAAAAGAGTTTGGTGCGGCACCACAATATAGCCCACGTCACCGTACGGGCGGCAACAGGAACCCGCAACGAAAATTTTACAAGGGCAAACCGAAAAGCCGGTAGAAAAATTTCTTTATTACTTTAGCATTTCATCAATTACCCATACATGAAGAATCTTTTTGTTGTGTTCAGTACTTTTGCATTGGCTACAATTATTTATAGTTGTTCACAGGGGAAATATGCCGCTACTAATAAATCATATAAAAAACAGATAAAGGGATATGCAGAATTATTGAAAGAATATCCAATAAAAGATTCTGCAGGACTACCTTATGCTGAAGAATGGGTGGGTACTACTAATCTATCTATGCGCCGCCCCAATTTTGTAATCATACATCATACGGCACAGAATAGTTGCGAGCAAACATTAAAAACATTTACGCTGCCACGTACACAGGTAAGTGCACACTATGTTATTTGTGAGGATGGAACAGTGCATCACATGCTGAATGATTTGTTGCGGGCACATCATGCCGGGGTAAGCAAATGGGGAAACACTACAGACTTAAATTCTTCCAGTATCGGGATTGAATTAGATAATAACGGTTTTGAACCTTTTGCAGAGCCCCAAATGAAAAGCCTGGTTATACTACTGGATAGACTAAAGAAAGCTTATAGCATTCCTACTTCTAATTTTATTGGGCATGGCGATATTGCTCCAACAAGAAAGAACGATCCTAACTGGCGGTTCAACTGGAAATCATTAGCAGAAAAGGGGTTTGGTAATTGGTATGATGATGCTACGAATATTACACTGCCTGCCGGCTTTAATCATTTGCAGGCATTACGGGTTGTTGGTTTTGATATTAAAGATACTACAGCAGCGATTGTCGGTTTTAAAAGACATTGGCTGCAGGATACTACAAGAGGATTGAGTAATGAACAATTGAAAGTGTTGTATCAACTCAGCAAAAAATACCAGTGAGATTAGTTTAACTCACCTGCTTTTTCATGGTCATCATACTGATCTCTCAGTTTTAGTAATTCCAATTTTAATTGCCTGATGGTGGTTTGCTGTGCAGCAAGATTAATTAGATTCTTTTGTTCAGCGGGGTCTTTCAGCAAATCATACAGTTCCCATTCATTTACTTCATAAAAATAAATAAGCTTGTATCGATCGCCTCTTATAGCAAGATGGGGTAATACGGTATGGTCTTTACTGTATTCGTAATAATGGTAGTAAAGATATTTTCGTGACAATGTTTTTTGTTGGCCTGTTGCTATTTTTTTAAAGCTTACTCCGTGCATCCAATCAGGAACTTTAGCACCTGCAATATCAAGAAGGGTTGGAGCGTAGTCAATGTTTTGAACCATTGTGTTTGTAACAGTACCGGGTTTTATATGTCCCGGCCATTTCATTAGTAAGGGAGTGCCCATTGAAACATCATACGCAAAGCGTTTATCAAACCAACCATTTTCACCAAGATAAAAACCCTGGTCACTTGTATAAATAACAGCCGTGTTGCTGGCTAACTTATTGTCATCAAGATATTGTAAAACCTTTCCTACACTTTCATCAATAGAAGCAATACAAGCCAGGTAATCCTGCATATACCATTGGTATTTATATTTCAGTAATTCTTTGCCTCGAGGTTTTTTATCACGGAGTATCTTTCCTCTTACTGCATATATTTCTTCAAATCTTTTTCTTTCTGATTCAGGCATTCTTCTCATGATTGCATTATAGGTTGCAATATCATTGGCATCTGGCTTTAATTCGGGAATATCCAGTATGTATTTCGGATCTACTTTCAGGTCGCCGCATAAACGCATATCTAACAATATACTCATGGTTTGCCTTTTCCAGGCGCTGCCACGACCTGTACTATCTGTAAACAATGAAGCAGGTTCCGGAAATTTTTTGCTATGGAATTCTTCCAGGTATTTTAAAGCTGGCACAAAATTTCGGTGCGGTGCTTTGTGGTGAAAGAAAAGAGCAAATGGTTTATTGTTATCCCGGCTATCCAGCCAGTTGAGGGCATCGTTTGTTAATGCGTCAGCCGAATAACCCTTTTCAACAATCGTATCTCCATTCATAGTGATCATCCTTGTATCAAAGTATTGACCCATACCAGGCAATATTCTCCAATAATCAAATCCTTTGGGATAAGAATGTAAATGCCATTTTCCAATTAATGCTGTTTGATAACCAGTTTGCCCGAGTAAATGCGCAATAGTTGTTTTGGAAGAGTCAAACCGGGTAAAATTATCTTTCACACCATTTTTATGTGAGTGTTGTCCTGTAAGTAAAGTAGCTCTTGCAGGAGAACAAATAGAATTGCCGACAAAAGCTTTGTTGAATTTTACTCCCTCTTTGGCAATTCTGTCAATATGGGGTGTTTTAATAAATTGTTTGTTATAAGCACTGATAGCATCATTATCATGATCATCGCTCATAATATAAATTATATTGGGCTTTTGTTGAGCAAAAAGGGTGTTATTTACAAACAAGAGCAACCATACTAATTTAAAAGCAGTCCTCATGCGTCTAATTTACACATTTAACTATTATCAGTAGCTTTGAAAAGCAAAAATGAAAACTATGAAAAAAATTATTATACTCACAGCCCTATTTGCTATAGCTACAAATATTTCAATAGCACAGGGAAATGGTAAAGCAAAGAATGCAGATAATAGCAAAAGCAAAGAAAAGACAGATAAGGTTACTGGAAATGATAAAGAAAAAAACAAGGAAAAAGACAAAGACAAGGAAGATAAAATAAAGCATGAGAAAGGCATTTGGGAAGGAACCAGCAACAGCGGTGGGGGACCCAAAGCTTCCAAGAACCAACCCGCAAAAGTAAGGCAGGCCTTTAGCAGGGATTATCCCAATGCCGGAACTGTAAGCTGGAGCAAGTACAGGGGCGATTGGACAGCAACATTTAGGAATGGGTTTTACTGGTCAACGGCTGTTTATCATGCCAATGGAGACAGAAGAGATACAAGAACATTAATACCCCGTGCAAATGTGCCTGTTAAAATAGAAGATATTTTTAAAAAGCGGCCTGATACCCGTTGGGATGATGTGATTAAAATCGAAACACCGAAGGTTACCAAAGATATTTTCAGAATCAAAACAGTGGCAGGTAATGCTACACAGTATCTTTTTTATAATGTAGATGGAGAGCAGGTGCAATACAATTATTAATTAATAATAAAATAGGATGGAGTTTGGCCGTGTTCCAGACGGGGAATTAAACAATGTAGATTTCAGCTTGCCAGCCGAACCCTCATTTAATAAAGCTATACTAAAAGGCAAACCTTCAAAGCATGCAAAAGTGTATATAGGTTGTGCTAAGTGGGGAAGAACAGAATGGGTAGGGAAAATATATCCTCCTAAAACAAAAGAAAAAGATTTTTTACAACACTATGTGCAACATTACAACTCCATTGAGTTAAATGCAACGCATTATAGAATCTGGGGCGAAGCAGCAATAGCTAAGTGGGCTGATAAAGCCAAAGGGATGGATTTTAAATTTTGTCCTAAAATGTACCAGGGTGTTACACATCGTGGAAGTTTAGCAGGCAAAGAATTTGTAACCAACGAATTTTTCCGTGGTATCGTAGCTTTTAAAGAACACCTGGGACCAATCTTCGTACAGGTAAGCGATAGTTTTTCTCCTAAGCGAAAAGAAGAGTTGTTTACTTTCTTAAAGTCATTGCCTACCGATTTACAATTCTTTTTGGAGGTTCGTCATCCGGATTGGTTTACTAAAGAAAACATCCGGGAAGAAATGTTTGACTTTCTAAAAACTAATAATATCGGTGCAGTAATTACCGATACTGCAGGCAGAAGAGATTGTGCTCATATGCATCTCACACTTCCCAAAGCTTTTATCCGCTATGTTGGAAATAGTTTGCATGCTTCTGATTATACCCGAATTGATGCATGGGTAGAAAGAATGAAGCATTGGCTAGATAAAGGAATGGAGGAGCTTTATTTTTTTATGCATATGCATGATGAAGCTACTTCGCCGGAACTGACTGTTTACTTGGTAGATAAGATGAATAAAGAATGTGGGTTGAATTTAGGAAAACCTGGTTTTTTAAATGATGACGATCCTCAAAGTGTTTTATTTTAATCAACTCACTTCAAATAATTCATCCCATCGTGTGGTGTAACGGCCGCTGATAAAATTCTGTTGCATTTTCCAGTTTCTGGTAGTACCTGCCGCAGCAAATTTCAATACATCATTCCGCTGGCTGAAGTTTACATTGTCAATCATATCCATCAGTTTTCGTTCGCAGTTTTTTGTTTCTGATAAGAATAAGTTTCCCTGTATGGAATTATCAGGTACAATGCCGCTTAGCATTACACCGGCTTTTTTATATGATGTCCCGGTTTTAAAGAGTTTATCTACTAATGCAACAGCTGGTTTTATTAATTCACTAGTAAAGGAAGTAGCAGTGAGGAGTGTAACAGAATCGCCAAGGGTAGCTCCCCTAAAATCTACATTGTGATCTTCTCCTTTAGCTACTACAAATACACTGATAACTCTTGCTGCACTATGTTGTCTGCGCAATTTTTCTGCTGCCCTTGATGTATACGTGGCGACGGCCTCCCGGATCGATTCAATATCTTCAACAGGGCTACCAAACATCCTTGTGGTGGCAATCATTTTCTTCGTCACTAACTCATCTTCCATATCTTTTGAAGGAATGCCTTTTAACTCCCGGAGTAAGCGGCTGCCAACAACACCACCCAGGTAAGTTTTCCCAAATTCTTCAGTCATTTTGCTTAATTGCAACGCATCGTAAATACAAAAATGTTCTTTTAGCTTTTGAGCATATTGCCGGCCTATTCCCCACACATCATCAATTTGTGTTTGTTTCAATGCGGCATTAGTTTCTTCTTCATTACCCAGAACCATTACCCCGTTATATTTCGCCACATATTTCTTTGACAAGCGATTGGCCACTTTCGCCAGCACTTTAGTAGGTGCCACTCCGATTGATACTTTAATGCCTGTCCAGAGCTCTACCGTTTCTTTTATTTCTGTAGCAATTTTTTGTAATTCATTCTCCGGAAAAATGTGCAGGTCTAAAAAGGCTTCATCCACCGAGTATACTTCTACATTTTTTTTACCCAGCATTACCCGCAGTGTTTCCATTACCCGCCAGCTTAAGTCGCCATATAAATTATAATTGGAAGAGAAAACAGAAACATCATGTTTCTCTATTAGCGGCTTCGCTAAAAAATAAGGTCCTGCCATCTGCACTCCCAATTGCTTGGCTTCATTACTTCTGGATACAATACATCCGTCATTGTTGCTTAGTATAACAACAGGTTTATTGTTGAGGTACGGTTTGAATAACCGTTCGCAGGAACAATAAAAATTATTACAATCTATTATGGCTTTCATTTTCTTATATCTTGTCCCTGCGATTTAGCCCAGGGACCTGATAGAATGTATAACTACCCCCCACACAGAAAAATTATTAAACTCAGCAAGATTAATATTTTTGAACCGGTTGTTTTCAGGAATCAAGAATGCCGAGGAAAAATTTTTATGAAATCGCCGCACCAGTAATTCCCCATTCAGAACAGCAACAATTATTTTCCCGTTTACCAGCTTAACAGAGCGGTCAACAATTAGTATATCACCATCAAAAATGCCAGCGTCTTTCATCGCATCACTTTTCATGCGAAAGAAAAAAGTAGCCGGTTTGTTTCTAATCAGTTGTTCGTTCAGGTCAATACCCCGCTCCATATAATCATCAGCTGCTGCTCCAAAGCCGGTAGCATTGGCAGTATTCACTTCTTGTTGGGTAAATTGTTTAGAGCCTTTATAAGCACTGCCGTAAAATTCATCTCCTTCCATATAAAAAAGTTTTGCGAGTATAAAGGTGATAAAAATAATTTGGAAAAACTAAATAATTTAGTAAATTAGTGCTAAGAAAATGGGTAAGCATTTTCAAAATATAAATTTGGAGGGTTATGAAAACAATTATCAACACTATTCCCGGTTACCGGGTATACGAGTATTTATTGGTGCTTAGTCCGCATGAAGAATTGTGGAACCGCATTCTAAAAGTGAAAGAAGATTTTGCAACGGAATACAAATCCGACCATGCAAAATGGGGTAAGCCACATATTACATTAACCAATTTTGTACAGTATTCTATGATGGAAGACCGGATCCTAAACCGGTTGAAAACCGTTGCCATGGGCTTTCCTCCTTTTAAAGTAGAGTTGAAAGATTTTGGCAGCTTCCCATCGCATACTATCTATATAAATGTAACAAGCAAGCTGCCCGTCCAAAACCTGGTAAAAGAAATTCGTACCGAAGGGCAGCAGATAATGAAGTTGAATGCTGATAACAAACCTCACTTTATTATGGAGCCGCACCTGACTATTGCACGACAATTAAAACCCTGGCAGTATGAAAAAGGTTGGCTGGAGTACAGCAACAAGCATTTTACCGGTCGTTTTATTGCTAATGGAATGACCTTGTTAAAAAGACCAATTGATGAAATGAAATATCATATCGCCGCAAAGTTTGATTTTCAAAATTTACCGGTAATGACCAGGCAGGGAGAACTGTTTTAAACAGTAGCGAAATATAAAAGTGTGATGAGTTAATGTGAGGCAAAAGGAGAATAAAGAGTAAGGTATTGTGAGATTGATTATGCAGAGAAAGCTCTTTGTTCTCTTTTTATTTTTAATAACAACCAAAATAAATAGTGATGTCAGAAAAATTGAGACAAGACCACTTTAAAGTGGAAGTAAAACAGCAGGAGGAAAACCAACCCTACCTATCCGGAAGAGGCGCACAGTTCAATACCAAGAACCGCTTTCAAAAAAATGAAAGTACAAGAGAGCATATAGAAGGTATTGATGATTGGGAGGAATCCAATGTACCTACTATTTACATGGAACAGGAATCAAAAACGATTGTCAATAAAGTAGAAAGCAAAGATGTAGGCATGGGCTATAGCATGAATCCTTATGCCGGTTGCGAGCATGGCTGTATTTATTGCTATGCAAGAAATGTACATGAATACTGGGGCTATAGCGCCGGGTTAGATTTTGAACGAAAAATAATCATCAAGAAAAATGCACCACAACTGCTTCGCAAGTTTTTAATGCATCCAAAGTGGGATGGCACACCCATCATGTTAAGTGGCAATACGGATTGTTATCAACCCGCTGAGCAGAAATATCGGCTGACAAGAGGCTTGTTGGAAGTATGCAATGAATTTAATCAACCTGTTGGCATACTCACCAAAAATTCCTGGATACTGAAAGACAAAGATGTGCTACAGGAAATGGCCAAGAAAAAATTAGTATCAGCCATGGTTTCTATTACATCTTTTAATGAAGATCTGCGAAGAATAATGGAACCGAGAACCACGACTGCGAAACAAAAACTTAAAGTGATCAATGAGCTAAGCAGTGCTGGAGTGAGAATGGGCATCATGATGGGACCAATGATACCGGGCTTGAACGAACATGAAATGCAACGTATCATGAAGGCGGCAGCGGATAACGGGGCCACCTTTACTGCCTACACTTTTATTCGTTTAAATGGAGCGATTAAATTTTTATTTCACGACTGGTTGTATAAAAATTTCCCTGACAGGGCTGACAGGGTTTGGCATTTGATAGAACAAAGTCATGATGGAAAAGTAAATGATACCCGCTGGGGTGTACGTATGCGTGGTGAGGGAAGTATCGCAGACATGGTAGCACAGCAATATAAAAAATATGGGAAGTTGTATAAAATGAATGCGGAAGAATGGAGCTTAGATACTTCCATCTTCCGCAGACCCGGTGCCCAGGGAAAATTATTCTGATGCAAACTCCAGCAATATCTTTTCACCCTGGTATAATGAAAGGGTATTGCCTTTTATTTCGAACCGGGTTACTTTTTCTAATTGTTTAAAATATGCATCTTCAGTTTTCTGTACTTCTTCACAATACATTTTTGTAGAGAAAACACCAGTAAAGCTTATCTCATTATTATTAATTGTTATGCTACTGCCAAAGCTATTGCAACTTCCATTTCCGCCGGCACTTTTATTCAGTTCAACAAATCTGATAAAAGCTTTTGTCTGCACATTTTCTACCCCGGCATCAGTATGAATTTTCTTTAACGCCCATTTGGTTTCGTATAAAGGTATTGCAGGGACATTAATTTTTTTGTTAGCAGAACATGATAATAGTATGGTGGAAACACAGATACCCAACATCGTAATCATTTTCATATCGTTTATTTTTATTGTATTATCCAGATGCAATTTTAATGCTATTTGCACATCATTCTTACTAATGACAATTAATAAAAATTAATAAGTATAAAAGTTATAGAAATAAAAAAACCTCTGTAGAAACAGAGGTCGTAACCAAAACTAACTGCTTATGAGAAAAATTTTTAGTACTTTATATTTTTAAGCTGCTGCGGATTTAAAATTCAAGCTCCCAAAAAAACCACCTTCTCTTTCCTCCTGTTCTGTTATTACAAAGTCTTCCTGGTGATTAGCAAATTTGAATTTTTTTAAAAACTCCTTATGCTGCTTTATTTTTTTTAATGATGAATTCAGTAGGGTTTTTAATGACTTTTTCATATTCTGTTGATTTAGTTCTGTACTCTAATAGCCAATTACTATGCCATTGGACGTACAGGCCTAACCTTACTTCGTTAAGAAAAACTAAAAAACTGAATATCAGATAGGAAAATTCCGGGACTGGAGTTATAAAATCGTACAGGCCAAAAACTCGGGGAAAATTTTCTGCACAGTGGGAATCGCAATTACACTTTGACGTAGATTTTTTTCTTATCCATCCAGTAACAAATGGACCACATAAATAAAATAACACAAATGGCGTAAAGCAAGGATCCATTTTCTTTCGCTCCAGGAGTATGTATCAATACCTTTTTATATAACCAGTTCCATGGATTAACACCATCTCCCAGGCGAATAAGTCCCAGTCCTTTGGGTAAAAAAGCACTAAAAGCAAAAACAAAGAGTGCATTTTTCCCGAATACATCAAAAAATCTGGCTAATCCACCTTTTATGTTTTTGAATTCAATCATGTAGATCATCGTGGCAATGGTTATCATCGCAAGACCAGTGGTATAAACAACATAGGAGCTGGTCCATATTTTTTTATTGATGGGAAAAACTATATCCCAGCAAAACCCTGCGACAAGTAAACCGGTTCCGGCTACAAATAGACCCGTTACCATTTCATAAGTCTTTCCCTTTTTAATAATATAATCACCAACCATGTAACCAAATATCACTTGCACAATTGCGGGGACGGTACTCATTAAACCCTCCGGGTCAAAGAGCATTCCTTCTCCCTTATACATATGAGCGGCACCTAATAATTTTTTATCAATATCATTTCCAAACCAACCTGCCATACTTAATGGATCACTTTTATCACCTAATAAAAAGCAAAGAGCCCAATAAAGCAACAACATCGCTATTCCCACAAAAAATGCTTTTCGCAATTTCAGGTAATAAACAATTAGGGCAGCAAAAAAATAACAAAGAGCAATTCGGGGAAGCACTCCCAATATGCGAACTCCCTGCGGATTTCCTTTCTCATCTATATATGACCATGGTTTAAACACCAGATTTCCATCTACCCATTTTACAAATGGCCACCAGGCAAGAAATAATCCGATGGCAAAAATTAAAACACTTCGTTTAATAACTTTTTTCCAAAAAATTGCATCACCACCTGCTTCCAGTTTCGGCATAACAAAAGCCATCGCATTTCCTACAGCAAATAAAAAAAATGGAAATACCAAATCGGTTGGAGTTAGTCCGTGCCAGGGTGCATGTTCAAGCGGATCGTATATGCTTCCCCAGGAGCCGGGGTTGTTTACCAGTATCATCAGGCAAACAGTAGCACCACGAAAAACATCAAGGGAATAAAATCGTTGGTTCAAGTAAGTTGGTATTAGTGTTTAAATGTAACAAATTCACCTTTATAAATTAGTGCTGCAATGACAAATGAATTATTTTGGCAGTATGGAAAGCACTTCTTTTTTTGTTCATCCCTCTGCAATAATTGATGAAGGTGCACAAATTGGTAAAGGTACCCGCATCTGGCATTTCTGTCACCTGATGCCAACCTGCAGAGTGGGGGAGAATTGCATACTTGGACAAAATGTTTACCTCGATAGTAATGTTATAATCGGCAATGGAGTAAAAATTCAAAACAATGTTTCTGTTTATAACGGGGTAATTATTGAAGATGATGTTTTCCTCGGTCCTTCAATGGTTTTCACCAACGTTATCAATCCCCGTAGTTTTATTGAGCGAAAGACAGAATTCAAAAAAACCGTAATACAAAAAGGAGCAACGATTGGTGCCAATGCAACAATTTTGTGTGGCATAGAAATTGGAAACTACGCCCTGATCGGTGCGGGAACAATAGTTACTAAATCTGTTCCTCCCTATGCTTTAATAACCGGCAATCCCGGAAAACGGACCGGCTGGGTAAGTAAAGCAGGAATTAAACTAAATTTTGAAACAGCAAATACCGCAAAATGTCCTGAGACCAGTGAGCTTTATATATTAGAAAAAAACGTCGTGAAGCTACTCAGTTAGTTATCAACTCTTGGGGGTAAATCCTTCAAAATCTGCACATTTTATTCTTTTACCACTCACATCTTCCCCTATATTTGCAAGCAAAATTAGGGGTGTTCTCAGCATTTGCCCTTATTCTTTAGTCTAATTCAATGAAAACCAGTCATATAATAAATTATTATGTGATTGAGATGGCGAAGCTATCCGTAAAACTAAATGGCACAACCCCGTAAATGGCTAGCCGTGTATACCCGGCCACGTTGGGAAAAAAAAGTAAACCAGCTTTTGCAAGAGAAGGGAGTCGAAAGTTACTGTCCCCTTAATAAAGTAAGAAGAAAGTGGAGTGATAGAGTTAAAGTGGTGGAAGAGCCATTATTCAAATCCTATGTTTTTGTAAAAGTGAGTGACGGTGACCGTGCTGCTGTGCGGATGACAGCGGGTGCAATTAATTTTGTTTATTGGGATGGTAAGCCGGCCATTATAAAAGAAAAAGAAATAAATGCCATTAAGCGTTTTTTGAATGAATATGAAAACGTGGAAGCAAGACCCGTGGAGTTAAAAGTAAACCAGCGGGTACGTATTACCAATGGTAGTATGATGGACCAGGAAGGAAAAGTACTGGATATAAGGCATAAAACTGCCAAGATTGCTATTGACAGTCTTGGGTATATTTTGGTGGCCTATTTTGACAGAAGTAAATTAACTTCGGCACAGCCGAGGTAAAAAAGAACCTTATTCAAAAGCATTATTGCTTTTTTAACTAAAGATGTATCAATGAAGTTCACCCGGATTTTGTTATTGTTTGCACTACCCCTTTATTTATTTTCCTGCCGCACACAGCAAAAAATTCCATACTACCTGGAAAATGTAAACGACTCAACCGGTAAAGGAGATGTAAAAACGACCTCATTGAAAATTCAGAAAAACGATTTGATCTCTATTCAGATATCCAGTTTGAGTACAAAACCAGAAGCAGATCTGATTTTTAATCAAACCCCGGCTACAGGTGGCGGCGTTCCAGGCTATTTAGTAGATGCGGAGGGCAATATTGATCATCATCGGTTGGGTACCATTCATGCAGAAGGATTAACCAAGCAGGAGCTAGCAGCAGAAATTAAGAAAAGGCTGAGCCAGCCTGTGGAGTTGCTTTCCGATCCAACGGTAGTCATTCGTTTTTTGAACTTTAGTGTAAATATGCTCGGAGAAGTTTCCAGGCAAGGCATTCTAACTGTTCCCGGAGAAAGTCTTACTATTTTACAGGCTATTGGTTTAGCCGGAGGTGTAACAGATTTTGGCAAAAGAAATAGTGTCAAAATAGTGCGGGAAACCAATGGTAAAAGAGAAACAGGTATCATTGATCTTTCTTCAAAAGATATATTTGAATCACCCTATTATAACCTGGTGCAGAACGATTTGATAATAGTGGAACCAACCAAACAAAAGCTAAAAGATGCAGATCAGGCAAGAACAGCTCAAAAAATAGCATTCGCTTTTACCTTGGTAACGGTAGCTGCTACTTTAGCCAACATTTTTATAAAAAATTAATCGCATCCTGCTTCATAAAAAGAAAGACCATTAAATGGAAGAACAGGCAAACAGCACAAGTAATAATCATCGAAGCGAACTCTGGAGTTTAAGTCTTCGGGATTTGTTTTATAAATATGTCCGGTTTCTACCCATCTTTATTCTATCAGTAGCTGTGGCTTTGCTGGGTTCCTATGCGTACTTACGATATGCTACTTCAATTTATAGTACGGGTGGAACGTTGGTAATAAAAGCGGAAAACCAGGCAGGAAGAAATGACAAGTTTGAAGATATTTTTGGTGGAGGGAAATCTCAAAATATTCAAAGCGAAATTGAGGTCTTGAAATCAAAAGGGTTGATGGAAAGAGTGGTTGCCAAACAAAATCTTCAATACAGCTATTTTGTAAAAGGGAAGGTTAAGACCATCAATATCTATAAATATGGACCATTTATAATTGACGCAGCTCAACTTAACGACTCTAACAGGGCGTTTGCCTTAAAAATTAAATTCGTTGATGCTTCTAGTTTTAAGGTAAATGATGATAATACAACTGTCCCCTTCGGGAAATATTTTAAGAATAGCTATGGTACTTTTCGGTTAATCCGAAATCCTTCTGGAGGAGTAGGTAAGGATTATGTAGTGGAATACAAGCCACTGGCTACAGCAGCAGCAATATATGCCGGGGGTATTATTATTTCTCCGAAAGCGGCAGGTTCTGGTATTTTAAATATCGGGTTGCAAAGTACCAATCCAAGCCTGGGTGCGGATATCGTAAACCAGTTAATGGCCGAGTATGGCGACTATACCAAAGAACTGAAAAATAAGACCGCCGACCAGATGATAGATTTCATCGACAGTCGTCTTACAGTAGTTAGCAGGGAACTGGATAGTGTACAAAATAATATGCACCGGTATGCGATCAACAATAACCTGATTGATATTGAACGGCAATCGGCCAGCTATTTTGATAATATTAGCTCTGCTGATAAAGCTATCAATGAGCAGCAAATGCAAATAGTGATTGCGGAGAGTATTGAAGGCTACCTTCGAAATAAAAGAAACGAATTCGACCAGGTAATTGTTCCCTCCTCTTTCTCCCTTAGTGATGCCACATTAAATGAAATGATAGCAGGGTATAATGCCATGCAAATTCAGCGGCAACAACTAAAGGATGGTAATGTGCCTGATGGTAATCCTTTGGTCCAGGAAAACAAACAACAGATAGAACAGTTCCGCCAGAGCATTTTAGAAAACCTCTCCAATATTAAAAGGGCTTACATTAAAACAATTGGTTCCTTGCAACAAAATAGCGGGCAGGCACAAACACAATTGAAATTAATGCCTCCCAAGGCAAAAGAATATTATGAACTAAAACGCCAGGTCGATTTTAAGCAGGGATTGTATAATGTATTGCAGGAAAAAAGAGAACAAACTGCCATTTCAAGAGCTTCAACTATTGCAAATGTGCAGATCGTAGAAAAGGCCTATGTGTCAAATACTCCCGTAAAACCTAACAGACGATCGATACAGATCATGGCGATCTTACTGGGTATAGCCGTTCCTGCTTTGTTTGTATTTGCCGGCGAAGTATTAAATGATAAAGTAAGTACCCGCTTCGATATTGAAAAAATTACAACAGCCCCTATCCTGGGTGAAATAGGGCATTCTTACTCTGACAAAGTGCTGATGGTGAATAAAACTACCCGTAGCATGGTGGCAGAGCAGTTCCGTATCGTCCGTTCTAACCTGCAATATATTATTGGAAAAACGGAAAAATTTACATTGCTGATAACCTCCTCTTTTAGTGGAGAAGGTAAATCTTTTGTAAGTACGAATATTGGAGCTGTATTAGCATTGGCGGGTAAAAAAACGGTTATTCTTGAGTTTGATATTCGTAAGCCAAAAGTATTGTCGGGACTTGAAATGTCGAAAAGACCCGGTATTACAAACTATTTAGTAGGGAAATCAGAAAATTTACAAGAGCTTATTGCCCAAGTACCGGGGCAGGATAATTTATTTGTATTGGCCTGCGGACCCATACCTCCTAATCCTTCTGAATTATTATTGGGAGCAAGGGTTGATGAAATGTTTGCCTGGCTCAAAAGCAATTTTGATGTGGTTATAATTGATACCGCTCCTGTGGGTATGGTTAGTGATGCCCAAACATTAAGCAAATTTGCCGATGCTACTTTATACCTGGTGCGCCAGGGTCATACGTTTAAAAAGCAGGTAGTATTGATAGATGAGTTTTACCAGGAGAAGAAATTACCAAAGGTATCCATCATCATTAATGATGTAAAAATGAAAGCCGGTTATGGTTACTACGGCTACGGACGTTATGGTTATGGTTATGGCTACGGTTACGGAAGCTATTATGAAGAAGAACATCCTCCCACGAATTTCCTTGACAGGTTATTGGCATGGCTGGACTTTCGCCGTTTTTTTAAGAAATCTACAAAATAACTTAAGGCATAAGTATGCGAATATTAGTAACCGGCGGTGCCGGTTTTATTGGTTCCAACCTGGTGGAAACATTACTGAAGGATGAAAGGGTGACATTGGTAAGAGTGTTTGATAACCTGGCCACTGGTTCTTTGCAGAATATCAGTTCTTTTTTAGAGAATAAAAAGTTTGAATTCATCGAAGGAGATATAAGAAATTATCAGGCCTGCGTAGCAGCTTGCGCAGGTATCGATCGCATTTCACACCAGGCAGCACTCGGTTCCGTTCCCCGCTCAATCAATGATCCGCTTACCACTAACGAGGTAAACATTACAGGTACATTAAATATTTTTACGGCTGCCAAAGAAAGTGGTGTAAAAAGAATTGTGTATGCTGCCAGTTCATCCACCTATGGCGATCATCCCGGGTTGCCCAAAGTAGAAGATACAATTGGTAAACCCCTATCCCCTTATGCAGTTACAAAATATGTAAATGAGTTGTATGCCAATGTGTATGCAAGTTTGTACAACATCGAATTGATTGGTCTTCGTTATTTCAACATATTTGGTCCGCGGCAAAACCCTAATGGGCCGTATGCTGCAGTAATACCTCTTTTTGCCGAAGCCTTATTAAAAAATACGCCACCCACTATTAACGGGGATGGAAGTCATAGCCGTGACTTTACCTATGTAGCCAATGCGGTAGAGGCTAATATTCTTTCATTGTTTACAGATAACAAAGACGCTATTAATCAGGTTTATAACATTGCCTGCGGAGAGCAAACCTCCTTGCTACAATTATTCAACGGATTGAAAAGGGAAGCTAATAGCAGCCTGAAACCTATACATGGCCCGGAAAGAAAGGGAGATGTAAAACACAGCCTGGCAAATATTGATAAGGCCAGGAAAATGCTGGGATATCAACCAGCTATTTCAGTAGTGGATGGATTACAGCGAACATTCAACTGGTATAAAGATCATAATTAAATGAAAAAAGCAATTATCATTACTGGCGGTGCCGGTTTTATCGGCTCACATGTAGTAAGGCTGTTTGTAAACAAATACCCTGACTATAAAATAATCAATCTTGATGCATTAACGTATGCAGGTAATCTCGAAAATCTCCGGGATATTGAAAATGCACCCAACTATATTTTTGAAAAAGTAAATATTCTTGATACTGCAGAGTTAGAAAGAATATTTACACAATACAACCCGGATGGTGTTATTCACCTTGCCGCAGAAAGCCATGTAGATCGATCTATACTTTCGCCGCTTGATTTTGTGTATACGAATGTAATAGGAACCGTCAACCTGTTGAATGCAGCAAAGCAACACTGGTCTTCAGCCCTCAACCCCTCAACTCCAAACTCCTCAACATCTAAACGCTTTTACCATGTATCAACGGATGAAGTGTATGGAGCTCTTGGCGATACAGGATTCTTTACTGAAGAAACAAAATATGACCCGCATTCACCCTATAGTGCATCCAAAGCATCCAGTGATCATTTAGTAAGAGCCTATCATGATACGTTTGGCTTGCCGGTGGTTATTACGAATTGTTCCAACAATTATGGTCCTTATCACTTTCCGGAGAAATTGATTCCGCTTTTTATCAACAATATCATTACTAAAAAATCATTACCGGTTTATGGTGATGGACAATATACCAGGGATTGGCTATTTGTAAAAGACCATGCAGTGGCTATTGATTTGGTTTTTCATAAAGGTGAAAATGGCGATACGTATAATATCGGTGGCTTTAACGAGTGGAAAAATATTGATCTTGTTAAATTGCTTTGCAAATTGATGGATGAAAAACTAGGTAATGCATCCGGTGAAAGCGAGACATTGATCACTTATGTAAAAGACAGGCCGGGGCATGACAGGCGATATGCGATCGACGCTTCAAAAATTAATAAAGAACTGGGGTGGAAACCTTCGGTAACATTTGAAGAAGGATTGAGCCAAACAATTGACTGGTATTTGGAAAACAAAGAATGGTTAGAAAACGTAACATCCGGATCATACCAACAATACTATAAGAAACAGTATTCGAATTAATGAATAAAGGCCACAGTGTTCATTTAAAAGGGCTGAATGGAATAAGAGCCATTGCTGCTTTTGCTGTTGTTATATCACATACCCTGCAATTTAGTAAAGCGTTTGGTTTACCGGAAAGTAAGGGCATTGATCTTGCAGGATTTGGAGTCAGTATTTTTTTCGCATTAAGCGGATTTTTGATCACTTATTTATTGCTGATAGAAAAAGAAAAGTTTTCTGCCATTAATATTAAAGCATTTTACTTGCGCAGAATATTGAGGATATGGCCGTTGTATTTTTTCTACCTTTTCATTTCTGTGGTAATTATTATGGTATATGACTTATATGATTTACCAGGGTCCTTGTTTTATTATTTCATATTAGCAGCTAATATTCCATTCATTTTAGGCATTGATATACCTTTGTTAGGGCATTATTGGTCATTGGGGGTAGAGGAGCAATTTTATTTGTTTTGGCCATGGATAGTAAAGAGAGCAACCAACCTTGTAAAAGTATTAGTAGTTTTTATAAGTGTATTCATACTATTAAAAATTGCTTTCAGAATATTGCAGATACAAACTGGCATTGCATGGCCATACTCAGCTATACATGTCAGCCGGTTTGAGTGTATGGCAATAGGGGCATTGGGTGCTGTTCTTTTTTACAGGGAAAAACAGCAGTTTTTGAAAATAGTCTTTCATCCCGTTACACAGCTAGTTGCATGGATGGTGATCATCTTAATGGCGATCAATAAATTTCATATAGTTTCTGTTATTGACAACGATATTGTTGCAGCTATTACAGTTGTGATCATTGTTAACGTAGCAGCCAATAAAAACACTTTGGTAAGACTCGATTTTAAGCCACTCGATTTTTTGGGAAAAATTTCTTTTGGGCTTTATATATATCATCCTATAGTATTATTTTTTTCATTAAAGGCAATTACGGGAGTAACAGAAAGCATGGGTAATACTGGGAAATATATCACTTTGTTATCCTTTGTTATTATTCTCACTATCCTTATTGCATGGTTGTCATATGAGTTTTTTGAGAAACGATTTTTAACTATTAAGAATAAGTTTGCACCTGTAAAGAGTTCTGCAACCGGTTAATCCATATAGATCGGTTTTAAAATGAGATTACCATTTAATATTATATTAAATAATGAGTAATGGCACAAGTATTCATTTTAGAGGGCTGAATGGAATAAGGGCTTTGGCAGCTTTTAGTGTTATTGCTACACATATCATCCAAAGCTTTAGTTTATTTAATTTACAACAAGTGCAATTGTTAGAAACTGGTAATTATGGCGTTACTATGTTTTTTACTTTGAGCGGCTTTCTCATTACATATTTACTGTTACAAGAAAAGCAAAATTTCGGAAGGGTTAATATTCGAAAATTTTACCTGCGCAGAATATTACGAATTTGGCCTTTGTATTATTTATACTTGTTAATGGCAGTAATTGTTTTTTTCTTCTATGATGAACAATTGCTCAATAGTTATTTTATATACTACATTTTTTTATTGGCTAATATACCTTTTATCTATGGAGCTCATAACCTTGTTACCGGACATTACTGGTCATTGGGGGTAGAAGAGCAGTTTTATCTTTTTTGGCCTTGGGTCATCGGTAAGGTAAATAAATTGATTGTCTGGGTCAGCACTTTCATTATCGTTTTTTTAGTTGTCAAATTTATTTTTTGGCAAATTTTTAAAGAGACAGGAAACCCGATTTATTATAATATGATTCATATTACGAGGTTTCATTGTATGGCAATTGGCGCATTAGGGGCAATTTTATTGTTCAGAAAAAATATTTTTTTCCTGAAGTGTTCCACACATTGTATAACACAACTGATTCTATGGGTGATAATTGTGATGATAGCTGTCAACAAATTCAGAATTGCGGTAGCAGTAGATCAGGAAATATTTTCAGTGGTTTCTATACTGCTTATTATAAACGTGGCACTTAATCCTAAGAGCTTTTTGAAGCTTGACAATGCAATTCTCAACTATCTTGGAAAAATATCTTATGGGCTTTACATATACCATCCATTAGTTATCTTTTTTTTTGCAAAATTGTTTAACGCTGAGATGAATGGATTATCCGAGAGGTCCCGCATATTCACATTGTTTGGCAGTATTTTTATTTTAACCATTGCTATATCAACGTTTTCTTACTTCTTTTTCGAGAAGTTTTTTCTTAAATTAAAGGAAAGAGTTGCATCAATACATGCACCTACTTCCAAATCTTACATTTATAAACAATGAAAGGAATCATTCTTGCCGGTGGATCCGGCACACGGCTCTATCCTATTACAAAGGCTATCAGTAAGCAGCTAATGCCTATTTATGATAAACCGATGATATATTATCCTTTAGCTATATTAATGATGGCAGGGATAAAAGAAATTCTGATCATCACTACGCCGGAAGATAATGCGTCATTTGTTCGTTTGCTGGGAGATGGAAGCCAGGTAGGGTGCCGCTTTGAATATGCCATACAGGAAGAGCCCAACGGACTGGCACAGGCATTTGTAATTGGAGCTGATTTTATAGGTAATGAGAAGGTAGCACTGATTCTGGGAGATAATATTTTTTATGGCACTGGCCTTGATAAGCAATTACAAAGTTTAGCCAGCGTAGAAGGCGGTTATGTATTTGCCTACCAGGTAAGTGATCCGGAGCGATACGGCGTGGTAGAATTTGATGCCGGCATGAAAGCCGTAAGTATTGAAGAAAAGCCAGCAGCGCCAAAATCAAACTATGCGGTACCAGGTTTATATTTTTACGACAATGAAGTAGTAAAAATTGCAAAAGAATTGAAGCCCTCTGCAAGAGGAGAGTATGAAATTACCGATGTAAATAAAGTGTACCTGCAAAATCAAAAATTAAAAGTGGCGGTACTGGATAAAGGAACTGCGTGGTTAGATACAGGAACATTTGATTCCTTAAGCGATGCCAGTGAATTTGTACGGGTAATAGAAAAAAGACAAGGCACCAAGATCGGGTGTATTGAAGAAGTGGCCTTTCGCAATGGCTTTATAAATAAACAGCAATTACTGAGTATTGCAGAGGCATTGCGTAAAAGCGGGTATGGGGAGTATTTACAAAAATTAATAAGCTAATATGGATCATCGGATAATAATAGAACCAGGACGTTCAGAAAAAAATTACTGGAAAGACCTGTGGCGCTACCGGGAGCTTTTTTATATACTTAGCTGGCGGGATGTAAAAGTAAAATATAAGCAAACAGTACTTGGTGTGGTATGGGCAGTATTACGTCCGTTACTAACCATGATCGTATTTACGTTTGTATTTGGAAGAATGGCTGGCATGGGAGCTCAAAGTACAGTACCTTATGCTATCATTGTTTTTGCCGGTATGTTGCCATGGAATTTTTTCTCTATCTCTCTTACGGAGTGCAGTAATAGCCTGGTAGGGAATACCAATCTTATTACCAAAGTTTATTTTCCCCGGATGATTATTCCGGCAAGTTCTGTTATCACCAGTTTCATCGACTTCTTTATTTCCTTTGCCATTTTGATACTATTATTTATTGTATATGGTTATATGCCTCCGGTAGAAATAATTTATATGCCACTGTTTTGGATATTTGCTTTCCTGGCTTCTTTTGGTCCGGGGCTTTACCTTACAGCGTTGAACGTAAAATACCGGGATTTTAGATATATCATTCCCTTCATCGTTCAGTTTGGTTTATTTATTTCACCCGTTGGTTTTACAACAGAAACGATGGTGCAAAAAATTCCTTCAGATTGGCAATGGGTGTATTATCTGAATCCCATGGTAGGAGTAATAGATGGATTTCGCTGGTGTATTATAAAAGACACACCTAACCCTATGCTTCATTATCCATTTTATATTTCTTTAGGAGTTACGCTTTTCCTGGTGTGGTTATCAATTTATCAATTCCGGAAGATGGAGAAGAACTTTGCGGATATGATTTAAAAAAATTAGAAAAGTAAAAAAATTGATTATTATAAATGTTAAGTTATCCTGATTTTAAATGATCCAGTTACATGAGTGATGCAATTATAAAAGTAGAAGGGCTTGGGAAAAGGTATATTATTTCCCACGAACAACCAACGGGTAGTTACACTGCACTGCGGGATGTAATCAGTAATAAGGCGAAGGGTGTATTAAAGAAAAAAGAACAATTGCCACCTAAAGAGGAATTTTGGGCACTCAAGGATGTAAACTTTGAAATTAAAAAAGGGCAGGCTGTAGGCATTATTGGAAGAAATGGTGCCGGCAAAAGTACATTGTTAAAAGTGCTGAGCAGAATTACTGAGCCAACCACCGGTCGTATTGAAATGAATGGTCGTGTTGCTTCATTACTTGAAGTGGGAACGGGGTTTCATCCGGAATTAACAGGCCGTGAGAATATTTTTTTGAACGGCGCCATACTTGGTATGGGCAGAGCGGAAATAAGAAAAAAATTTGACGAGATAGTTGAGTTTAGCGGGGTAGAAAAATTTCTGGATACACCAGTAAAGAGATATAGTAGCGGTATGTATGTAAGACTTGCATTTGCAGTGGCCGCTCATTTAGAGCCAGAAATACTGGTAGTAGATGAAGTACTTGCTGTAGGTGATGCGGAGTTTCAGAAAAAATGCCTGGGCAAGATGAATGAGGTAAGTAAAAACGAAGGGAGAACGGTAATTTTTGTTAGCCATGATATTGCAGCCATACGACAACTTTGTGCCACCTGTGTATTGCTTAAAAACGGACAGGTAGCCAAGTATGCTGAAAGCAGCCTGGTAGTTTCCGAATATTTAAAGAACAAAGAGGCTGAATCTTTTTATCAGAATAAGAATATTGACACATCAAAGGATGCCGTATTAAAAAAGATATACCTGACCAATACAGCAGGCGAGCTAAAAACAACTTTTAACCACGATGAAGAAATGGTTTTACATTTTGAACTGGCTATTCATAAAAAATCAGAAAAAAACAATTTGTTTATTACTCTCCTGGATCAATATAAAAGAAAGGTAGCTTCCTCTGAAAGCCAGGGATTGGCAGAAAAAATGACAATTAAATTTGGCCCAAACTTTTTAGTGCGGGGAGATTATTCGGTTAATGCATTTATTCATTCCCCTGGTGTGGAGTTTGTACATATGCTTGACGATGTCTGTAATTTTTCTATTATCGATAATGGGTCGAAATTTATGATATATAGAGAGCATGATTATGGAAATGTTTTTTTGAATACTACTTGGATATATCAATAATTGATTAAAAGCCTCATGAAAAATGATTTACAACTATCAGCATTTTAAGATATGCATAAACTAAAATACTATATCTATCTTTTTATTGTCAAACTAACTCAAACTGCAAATAACAATGTTAAACAGTTTAATTTTAAAAAAATAGCAACTTTTGATTCGTCAGTAACTCTTTCGACCGCAATTAACATTACAAATTCGCAAAATGACAAATCTAAAATTATCATAGGAAGTAATACTATTATTCATGGGAATTTACTTATTTATGGATTTGGTGGAAGAATAGAAATAGGAAATAAAGTTTTTATTGGTCACAGTTCGCAGATATGGTCAGCGAGCAGTATTAAAATCGGGAATGGGGTTTTGATTTCACATAATGTAAATATTATTGATAATAATTCTCATCCATTAGATCATTTGGAAAGAAGGAAGGATTGGGAAAATTTGAGAGAATTAGGGCTTTTGAACGAAAAGCAATTTGATATATTAGAAAAGCCCATAATAATTGAGGATGACGTTTGGATTGGATTTAATGCGACAATAATGAAAGGAGTAAGAATTGGGAGGGGCGCAATTATCGGGGCGGGGACTATAATAACTAAAGATGTTCCTGATTTTGCTATAATGGCTGGGAATCCTGCAAAAATTATAAAATATACTACTTAAGCTAATCCAAAAAAGCGCCTTATTTTTTATGAATATTTTATACTCTCATTTCACATTAAAACTAAGTTTTTGTTTAAAAGAAAATTATTTTATAAATGCATAGATTAGATTACTGCGCTGTTTGTAATAGCAAAAGCATAAAGTTTAAAGAAAAAGTTATTGACAGGCATTATGGAAATAAAGGCGAATTCGAACTTAATCAATGTAATGACTGCAATCTGGTTTTCCTTAATCCAATGTTTACAGATTTTGAACTTGCCAAATTCTATCCTAGTGATAGTTATTATGCATTTAATCAGTCTTATGAAAATACGCAGGATAAAAAATGGACTCATACTTTGTATCAAATACTTTGGCTTGATTTTAAACGAGATAATATTGAGGAAACAAAGGAAAAAAAAGTACTTGACATTGGCTGTGGGACCGGATGGGATTTATTTAAATACAAGCAGAAAGGCTGGAAAGTTTCAGGAGTTGAACCAAGTAAGGTAGCTAGTGATATAGGAAACAAGCAAGAGTTGAATATTTTTAATGGAACTTTACTTGAAGCAAATTATAATGATAATGAATTTGATTTAATAATTTCTAGTCATTCATTTGAACATATTCCAAATCCAAATGAAACAATGAAGGAGATAAACAGAGTTCTCAAAAAGGGCGGAGAGTTAATAATGTCAATACCTAACTATAGTGGCCTGAATTCTAGAATATTTGGCAAGTATTGGTACTATTTAACAGAACCCGTTCATACTTTTTTATACTCTCCTAAGAATATAAAAAAGCTTTTTCAGACACACGGGTTTGAGATAAATAGAATAGTTCATTGCGGAAATATGATGGGTATCCTTGGAAGTATTCAAATTTATAAAAATCGCAACAATGGTAAAATGGCAGATGATGGTAATCTAACAAAATCTTTAATCTGGACATTTTTTGCAACTCATCTTTCTAAAATAGAAAACCTCTTTCGAACAGGGGATTGCATTTCTATAATTGCAAAAAAAAAATAGAATGTTGAAAAAAATTTTAATTACCGGTGGAGCAGGCTTTATTGGTTCTAATTTAGCATTGAAGCTTTTAGCAAAAGGCCACGAAGTAGTAGTGATGGACAATCTTTCCGAGCAAATCCACGGAAACAACCCGGCAGAAACATCTCCTTTATATAATAATATAAAAGGTAAAGTAGATTTTATAAAAGGAGATGTGTGTAGTAAAGCAGATTGGGAAAAAGTATTACCCGGGGTCGAGGTTGTTGTTCATTTTGCAGCAGAAACGGGTACCGGCCAATCCATGTATGAAATTGATAAGTATGTTAATGTCAATATTGGTGGCACATCTTTACTGCTGGACCTGCTTGCTAATAATAAAAGTTACCCCGTAAAAAAGGTAGTCATTGCTTCTTCCCGTTCAATATATGGAGAAGGAAAATATATTTCAGAAGAAGCTGGTGTAGTATTTCCCAATCACCGCAGTGTGGAAGAAATGGAGAAAGGAGATTTTGATGTTAAGTATCCCGGCTGTACTGCTCCGTTGAAATTAGTAGCTACGGATGAGGATTCTAAAATTCATCCCTCCTCTGTATATGGAATTACCAAACAGAACCAGGAGCAGATGGTAATGTGTGTCTGTAAATCAATTGGTATTGATGCGGTGGCATTACGTTATCAGAATGTATACGGTCCGGGTCAATCGTTAAAAAATCCTTACACAGGTATTTTATCCATCTTTTCAACATTAATAAGAAACCATCAACCGCTTAATATTTTTGAGGACGGGCATGAGAGCAGGGATTTTGTTTATATAGACGATGTAGTGAATGCTACTATACTTGCAAT
Source organism: Chitinophagaceae bacterium IBVUCB2 (assembly GCA_002127295.1). Lineage (GTDB taxonomy): Bacteria > Bacteroidota > Bacteroidia > Chitinophagales > Chitinophagaceae > JJ008. The sequence continues at coordinate 1,475,870 of NFUV01000001.1, read as the reverse complement.
TGAAAATGAAAAAGCAAGTGGTGAGATTTTTAATGTAGGTACAGGTGTTGCAACTTCTGTTTTAACGGTTGCGGCAACGTTAGTTAAAAAATATGGTATAGATGTTCCGGTTACAATAACCGGCAATTTCAGGCTTGGCGACATTCGTCATAATTATGCCGATATAGCTAAAATAAAGCAACTTCTTGGGTTTGTTCCGACTGTTGATTTTGAAACAGGTACCAGTAAGTTTGTCGACTGGGTAAGTTCTCTTGAAATAGCAGAAAGTAAATTTGAAAGTTCTGTTGCCGAAATGAAGGCGAAGGGTATGTTGAAATAGTTTTTTTGACAAATTTTATGCAAAAAGTTTTAATAATCGGGCCGGAGTTTTATGATTATAATTTAAGTATCAGTGATGCTTTTGTAAATCTTGGCTTTGAAACCAAAGTTGTTGGATACTCGATAGATACTGTGGCTTCGTTAGGAGAAAGGTTTCGTTATCATTTAGCCGCTGATAAAAATTCATTTTTTAAAAATCGAATAGAAAGCATAAATGAGGAGATATTAAGACTCTATCATAGTTTCAAACCTCATCTTATATTCATTGTCCAGGGTAGTGTTTTATCTCCGGAAACAATGCTTGCAATGCAGGATTGCAAAAAGGCTTTATGGATGATGGATAGTTTGGCAAGAGGAAAAGTGGTAAGGCCTATCGTCAGGTCTGTTGATTATGTTTTCTTTTTTGAAAAAACGGATATTGAATTTTTATGGATAGAAGCGGGAATAAACTCTTGGTTTTTGCCTCTTTCAGTTGACCCTAAAGTGTATTACCCGATGGAATTGAAACAAGAAATTGATATTCTGTTTGTAGGAGCACTTTACGAACACCGGTTGAAAATGCTTGGAAGAGTTGCAGAAGAATTTAAGGACAAGCAAATTAAAATTTACGGCAACTATTATTCTCCGTTACGGCGTCCGCTTCATCATTTATTCAGGAACAATAAGCATGTTTTTTTAAATAAAAATATTTCACCTGTAAAAGTGAATGAGTTGTATAACAAATCGAAACTCTGTTTGAATATTCATCATTCACAATCCAAATTCGGCGTTAACCAGCGGTTCTTTGAAATTTCAGGAAGCAAAGCCTTTCAATTGGTGGATCAGAATGGATATATTTCTGAAAACTTTACTTCAGATGAAATAATGACTTATTCATCTGAAGCCGATATGATAGAAAAAATTCATTTTGCATTGAATAACCCTTCCCGTAGAAACGAGATGGCAAGTAATGCCCATAAAAAAGTAATGTCTGGATACACTTTTACCGATAGGATAAAGTATGTGCTTGATGTGATAAACGACTAGAAATTACTTGTATAGCAGCGAATTATGAAAAATGAGTAATAATTTGTTTAATCTCATTTTTAGCCCGACAGTAATAAATATTTAATGGATTCAATTAGTATCGTAATTCCCACTTATAACAGACCAGATCAGTTATCCAACGTAATTGATGAACTTTTAAAAAGTGACATTAGTTTATTATCTCAAGCTGAGATAATAATAGTTGATGATGGGTCGAAACTTTCTGCTGAAAAATTATTATTAGACAAGAATGTTGTTGATCCGTTTAGTCTTAAGTATATAAGACAGGAAAACTCGGGCCCTGCCGCTGCAAGAAATAATGGGTTTCGACATGCCAGTCACAATATTGTCTTGTTTATTGATGATGATATCCTGGCTTTCCCTGATATGGTTAAAAAACATATCGAAGGCCATACGCTTTACCCGGATAGTATTATATATGGGTATTGTCCCTACGAAGTTCCGGCAACGACAACTCCGGCCTATCGTTTTCTGGAAAAGCTTGCATCGGTGAATGATGATAATAATGGCTTTGTAAAAACAACAGCAATTGCGAGCGGCAATATTTCTGTAGAAAAAACTATGTTTCCGGATGGGGAATTTTATAAAAGTTCATTACGTACTCCCGTGGCAGAGGAATTTGAGTTGATGGCGAGATTAAGCGAGCAAAAAAGGAATATCTATTTTAATTCTTCTATAAGAGGCTGGCATTTGCAGCCGGCAACCATCAATGATAAATGCAAGCAGGAATATAAATATGGTATCGGTATAGCTGAAGTTTCCATCAAAGTGCCTTATTCGGTGGAGCATCCAAGCTTGCAGCAACTTTACTATCAAAACAGACGAATCGATAAGGCTGATAGTTTGAAGACCCGGACGAAAAAATTCTTCAAAAGTATTATTGCCCAAAAATGGAGTCGAAATTTTTTACTTAAAATGACCACTACCTTTGAAAAAATCTTGCCCTTTGACGGGCTATTATTTCCTCTCTACCGGTTACTTGCCGGTGTATTTGTTTTTGCCGGCATACGAGATGGCCTAAAAAAATTCGAGAAAGAATCATAATATATTTCCAGTAAACTTTTAATATAAATTCCGACAAACATGTCAGCTTTAAAAATATTAATTACGGGTGGAGCCGGTAATGTAGGCGGTAGCCTGGCCAGAAAGCTTGTAGAAAACAAGGACTATTTTGTAGTTATTGTTGATAGCCTCTTAACCGGAGAGGAAACTAAGTTGCCAGATAAAAAATTTGACAACTGGAAGTTCATAAAAGCCAATGTAAATAGCTACCAGGATATAGCTCCCGTATTTGGTAAATATCATTTTGATTGTGTTTTTCATTATGCTGCTGTAGTTGGTGTAAAAAGAACGTTGGATAATCCGCTTATGGTTTTTGATGATATTGATGGTATAAGAAATATACTTTCATTGGCTAAGAACACTGATGTTAAAAGGGTGTTTTTCTCCTCCTCCTCAGAAGTATATGGGGAACCAGTTGAATTTCCACAACATGAAATAACAACACCGCTTAATTCGAAACTGCCTTATGCTATTGTTAAGAATCTAGCTGAAAGTATGGTAAAAGCTTATCATAAAGAGTTTGGTCTGAATTATACCATATTCCGTTTTTTTAATACCTATGGTAAACTGCAAAGCGATGATTTTGTGTTGCCACGCTTTATACGGGCAGCATTAAAAAATGAACCTATAAGTATATATGGAGATGGGTCACAAACAAGAACCTTTTGCTATATTGAAGATAACCTGGAAACTACTGAGAGAATTCTAAGCAATAACCTTTGTATAAATGAAGTGATCAATATCGGCCATGACCGGGAAATGTCTATTTTGGAATTAGCACAGGAAATAATAAAAGTAACTGGTTCAAAATCGGACATAAAACACCTGCCTTCACTGGCTGAAGGAGATATGACAAGAAGGTGCCCTGATAACTCGAAAATGAAAGAAATACTCGGTAGAGAATTAACGAGTCTTGAGCAGGGAATAAATCATTTAGTTCAATTTTATAAAGGTCAAAACTAGAAACTACCCTTGTGAGGAAGATCCAGATACTTCATATTGTAAATGTAGATACGGAGAATTATTATCTTAATAACCTTATTGATTATTCGGATAAAAATAAACTGGAATATTCTATTATTACTTTCGGACCGGCAGGTTCCTTTACTCAACAGATGGAAGAAAGAGGCTGCAAGGTTTATTTTATAAATGCTAATGGCATTTTTAGTAAATTATCTGCCATATTCAAAGTTGGAAGACGGATAAAAAAAATTGATGCTGACATAATTCATACTCATCTTTTTATTCCAAGTCTTATTGGACTGACCGCGGCAAAGAATCAAAAAAGGAAAACAATACTTACCCGTCATCATTCGGATGCACTATATGTTTTACCGCTTGGTATCAAACGCAGTATATGGCTATGGCTTGAAAAATATATCAATAGAAAATCTGATCATATCATTGCGCCATCCCGTATGGTGTATGATATATTAATGAAGAAAGAAAATGTTCCTGTTGAAAAACTGTCATTGATACCTTACGGGCAGACGACAACAAGATTTGCAGCCGTAACAAAGGAGTTGGTGCAAGCAGTACGAGATGAGTTATGCATGGAAAATACAATTTCGCTGGTTTGTGTATCCCGTCTTTTTAACCGGAAGGGTCATCCCGATTTATTTACAGCTTTTGCTAATTTATTAAAAAAGGGTTTTAACGCTACACTTTATCTTGTAGGCCCTGGACCTTACCAGGCAACATTGGAAAAGCTGGCTGCTGAATTGGGCATCACGGAGAATGTCAAATTTCTTGGCTGGCGAAATGATGCCCTTGTGATCATGTCTGCAGCAGATATAATTGTGCACCCATCGCTGGAAGATGCGCTTTCTTCTGCAGTGATCGAAGCTATCATGCTGGAAAAACCTATTGTTGCCACAGACATCAGCGGGGTAAGTGATACGCTGGATAATGGAAAGTATGGAGTTGTTGTTCCGCCTGCTAATGCGGCTGAATTCGAGAAAGGGATTTTGTATACACTAGAGAATCTGGATCTTGCAAAAGAGAATGCTAAGAAAGGCAGACGTTACCTGTTGGAATACATGGATGCCCGATCGGTGTCTGATGCTTACACGGCTATCTATCAGCAAATGATTTCCTAATAAAAATATTCATGAGAAAAATACTTGCTGCAATTCCGAATGCCATCATTTATTTTTTTGGGTGGTTATGGGGAAGTTTTTTTCGGCTTGGATTAAAGTTGAAATTATTTTATTTTCCTTTTATTAGTGAGTTTATTTCAAGAGCTCCATTCTCTTTTGGCTGGAAATTCAGACGGGCAGTTTATCACCAGCTGTTACCATCTATTCCTCAAGATGTAGTGCTGCATTACGGAGTTAAAATTGAAGACCGGCGTACTGCTTTTGGTAAAGACGTCTGGATCAGCAGCGGAAGCTATCTCGATTATGTAATTATAAAAGATCATGTATTGATAGGCCCCAATGCCATTTTACTTTCCGGAGGTAAGCATCATAAAACAGACCAGCTTGATGTTCCAATTAAGTTGCAGGGAAATGAACCCAAGCAATTTATTGAGATTGGTAACGGTGCATGGATTGGAGCCGGTGCAATTGTAATGGCAAATGTGGGGCATGATGCTATTGTGGGAGCTGGTTCGATCGTTACAAAACCCGTTCCTCCTTATGCTGTAGTAGCGGGAAACCCGGCTAAGATTATCCGAATGCGCAACGAAACAATACAGGCACCCGCATGAATGTTTTGGTCTCTTTGATAATTCCGGTATATAACGAAAGCCAAACGATAGCCGGTTTGCTTCGCACTATTGATGAGCAAACTTTTCAACCCGCCGAAATTATACTGGTTGATGGGGGATCCACAGACGGAACTGTTTCGGCAATTAAACAATTAACTATAGATAAACCTGCTTATAGTGTCATAGAAGCCGGGAGGGCTATGCCAGGAAAAGGCAGAAATATTGGTGCTTCCGCTGCTACGCATTCATGGATCGCTTTTACAGATGCAGGAATTGAATTAGATAAATACTGGCTGGAAAACCTGGTTAAAAAAAAGTTGGAGACACCGGAAGCCACACTTATATATGGGAATTTTTCCCCTCAGTTGAATACATTTTTTGATAAATGTGCTTCTATAAGCTATGTACCTCCTTTACGTCCCGGAAAAATCAGGACCAAATCAATTGCATCGTGTTTACTAAAAAAAGAAGTGTGGAAAAAGGTGGGTGGGTTTCCCGATTGGCGGGCAGCAGAAGATTTGATTTTTATGGAGAATGCAGATAAAATAGCTATAGTTACAGAAGCTCCTGATGCTTTTATGTACTGGCAACTGCGGCCAACTACCCGATCAACTTTTAAGAAATTCACCTTGTATTCGATGTATAATGTATGGGCCGGACGGCAGGCCAATTGGCATTATGGCGTAGCAAAACACTATGGGTTACTATTTATTTTTTTATTGCTTGGTATTTTTCATTCCTGGATTTGGTGGATACTGATACCCGCATGGTTGTGTGCCCGGGTAATGAAAAGAATTTATTTACATCGTTATGAGTTTGGAATAAAATCAATTTTTAATCCAGCCATTTTTTTTACAGTGCTTCTTTTAACTGTAGTGATTGATGCCGCTACTTTTTGGGGTTGGATCAAAGCGGTAGTTAATAAGTCTGATTCGGGTAATTTTTCGACTATACAATAGAAAGTTTACGATAACTGCAGCGTACTAGTGCTCTTTTTTCAAAAGCTTATAACATTGAATTTCTTGACTTTGCAGCTAATAAATATATTTGAAGTGAAATTTTTATCCAATTCCAATCAAAAGCCAGTCCTTGAAAAAACTGCTATTATCTGCACAATTTTTTCTTTTTGTTGTCTTCAACTTTTTCCTGTTGTTGGCGGGATATCAGCTTGTTAGTTCAACGGACACTATGGGACGTTTGGGATATGCCGATCCTGTTTACAATTCACAGGAAGAATACGATCCATCTCTCAGGAGGTTAAATTCTATTAGCAAATTAACAGCGTATTGCGATAGTCTTTTTGATGTTGGGCAACAGCAATCTTCCAACTCGGTTTCTTACCCGGAGATCGCTACGGATGTAATACGAAAAAGATTTTATCATGGTTACTCATTATACGGGCTAAATAAGAACTACATGGCCATGGCGCTTTCAAAAATGAGCATACCCGGGCTAAGTGCAATTGTTGTTCCTGATGATATATTAAAATATCCTTTTGCTGCCTGTAGCCAGCAATCAATTGTATTAATGAAATTATTACAAAATAAAGGGTACGCAACAAGAAGCGTTGGCTTCTCGGGTAAAATAACCGGGCATTTTACATTTGAAACATTTTATGATGGTTCCTGGCATTATAACGACCCCAATAAAGAACCAGATGTTAATGTATTGAAAGCATATAACAATCCAAGTATAGCTTTCCTAAATCAAAATCCGGATATTTTGCAAAAAGCGTATCCACAGTATTCTAAAGAATATGTAATGGATGTATTTACCACCTACACTTATGGTGCTGTAAATACATTTCCGGCACCCAGGGCAATCTTGTTTCAAAAAGTTTCCTTATTTCTTTCTTATACCATGTGGTCTTTCTTTTTGTTAGCTTTTATCTGGGTACGAAAAAAATACAAGAAACTTTGCCTTGCAACTGCTCATAAAAAAGCTATTCAATTCCCCGTGATGAAACCAGTAATAAGCTCTTCTCATTATCCAGAGTATCAGAATAGCCTTGGGCTTCGGGTTTAAAGATTATTCAACACTCATTTTTTGGAATTTGTAAATCTTCGTGGTTGCTGTTTATCTGCAGCAGGATAGAAAAGCATAAGTGGTTTTCTTAACTTCTTATTGATTATTTAATTTTCACTAATTTATTATGTGCGGTATAGCCGGATTTATTGACTTCAACAGGAAGACTCCTGATGATGTATTGCATAAAATGACCCATATAATGCAGCACCGTGGACCAGATGGTGATGGACATTATATCGATAAAACAGATCAATATATCATAGGACTGGGCCATCGCCGGCTTTCTATTATTGATTTGAGTAATGCCGCTTCACAGCCTATGCAATTCGGGAATTTGCAAATCATCTTCAATGGTGAAATGTATAATTACAACGAAGTAAGAGATGAATTGATGGGGAAAGGCCACCAGTTTGCCACTCATTCAGACACAGAAGTAATTTTGCATGCTTACCAGGAATGGGGTAAACAATGCCTGCACAAATTTGTAGGTATGTTTGCTTTTGTACTATATGATGCGGTAAACAAAACTGTTTTTTGTGCCAGGGACAGAGCTGGTGTAAAACCTTTTAACTGGTATTTTCATGAAGGTCTATTCCTTTTTGGTTCCGAACTAAAAGCTTTCCATCAACATCCGGACTTTAAAAAGGAATTAAATGCAGCAGCGGTGGCGGCCTTTATGCAATATGGTTATGTGCCTACACCTCATTGCATATTTAATTACAGCCATAAATTACAACCCGGACATACCTTAACTATCGATCTTACTACTCAAAAAATAAGTATTGAGAAATATTGGGATGTGTTGGATCATTACAATAAACCCAAGCTTACTATTAGTCTTCCGGATGCGATCAATGAAACAGAAACTATCCTGGAAAAGGCATTTCAATACCGGATGGTAGCCGATGTGCCGGTAGGTGTTTTTTTAAGCGGTGGCTATGATAGTACTTGTGTTACAGCATTATTACAAAAAAATACCAGTACAAAGATCAATACGTTTACCATTGGCGTACATGATAAAGGATTGAATGAAGCACCCTTTGCGAAAGAAACAGCCGCTCATTTAGGGACTAATCACACAGAATATTATTGTACTACCAAAGAAGCATTAGAGATAGTACCCGATTTGCCTTTTTATTACGATGAGCCATTTGCTGACAGCAGTGCTATACCCACCACATTGGTCAGCAGGCTTGCCCGCCAACAGGTAACAGTGGCCATAAGTGCGGATGCTGGTGATGAAGTATTTGGCGGCTATAACAAATATGATTATGTAACACGGGTAAAAAATAAACTCAATAAAGTACCGGCCCCTGTTAGAAAGGGAATTGCTTCTGTAATGAAACAAGTGCCGGCGCATCGCATTCCATATTTTAATAAGAAACCGCTCTTTACTACCCGCTATAAAAAAATAATGCATTTGCTTAAAGACAATAGTGCGAAAGAGCTATTGCATAATATGAGCAGCCTTTATTTCCAGGATGAACTGAATCAACTGTTCCGGCAAAAGCCGGGACAGCTATCCTCTAATTTTGACAACCAGCTTCAACCAGCCTTTCATGATGATCTCAGTTATATGATGGCCATCGATTATCAAACCTACATGCTGGATGATATTTTACAAAAAGTAGACCGGGCTTCTATGTGTGTAAGTCTTGAAGGAAGAGAGCCTTTCCTTGATCAGCATATCATTGAATTTGCAGCACAGTTACCCTCTTCTTACAAGCTTCACAATGGAATAAAGAAATATATACTTCGCCAGATCGTACATAAATATGTGCCGCAACAAATGATGGAACGGCCGAAAATGGGTTTTGGAATACCGATAGCAAGCTGGTTAAAAAATGAATTGAAAGAATTTGTAGACCAGTCTACTGATCCTGCTTTTATAGAACAACAGGGATTATTTAATCCGGTAGAAATAAAGAAACTTTATTCCGATTTTTATAATGGTAAAGAACAACTCCATACTAAAATTTGGTATTTGCTGATGTTTCAAATGTGGTATAAAAGATGGATGTAATAAACACTTCTTTGAGGTTGAAGGAAAATTAAGTAAGTGAAGAAGGTATTATATATATCGTATGATGGAATGACAGATCCTTTAGGTCAATCACAAGTAATTCCTTATTTACGGGAACTAACTAAACAAGGTTATCAGTTCACTTTACTAAGTGTTGAAAAAAAGGAAAGGCTCGAAAAGAATGGCACACTGATTCGAAACATTCTTCAGGAAAGTGGAATTACCTGGGAAACCTTATTATTTACATCGAGTCCGCCAGTATTATCCAAGCTCTACGATCAGCATCAGCTAAATAAAAAAGCCATTCAATTACAAAAAAAAGAAAAATTCGATTTAATTCATTGCCGCAGTTATGTAGCTGCAGCAACTGGTTTACATTTAAACCGTAAATTTTCGATTCCCTTTTTATTTGATATGCGTGGCTTTTGGGTAGATGAAAGAGTGGATAGCGGTTTATGGAATTTGTCAAATCCATTGTACAAGTATTTTTATAAGGTATATAAGAAAAAGGAACAAGCATATTTTTCATCTGCCGCACATATCATCTCCCTTACTGAAAAAGGGAAAGAAGAATTAATAACCCGGTACAAGGTAGCGGCCGCTAAAATTTCCGTAATACCCTGTTGCGCTGACCTGGAGTTGTTTGATTATAACAAAATCAGTAGTTCGGATAAAGAACAAACCAAAGAACAGCTTGGTATTGATCCTGCAACTAGGGTACTTAGTTACCTTGGTTCACTGGGTGGCTGGTATATGACTGATGAGATGCTGGAATTTTTCGCAGTGCTAAAAAAAAATATTCCCGATAGTATTTTTTTATTTATCACCCATGATAATAAAGAACAGATTATCCACAAGGGAATTCAAAAAGGAATTGACAGAAATGCAATGCGGGTAATACCCGCCAGCCGAAACGAAGTGCCTGGATATTTATCCATAAGCGACTGGAGTATTTTTTTTATCAAGGATCTTTATTCCAAGAAAGCATCATCTCCCACCAAGCAGGGAGAAATAATGGCGATGGGCATTCCGATAATATGTAATGATATCGGGGATACCGGTAAGATTATTACCGGATCAAATGCAGGTATTGTAGTGAATACATTTTCAACTGCATCTTATCAATCAGCCATAGATCAGCTTTTACAATTGCAAGTATCCCCCGGAAAAATAAATGATGCCGCCAAAAAGCATTTTGATTTGAAAAATGGGGCAGATGAATATGAAAAAAGTTATAAGAAAATCATAGGATGAAGATTCTTTTTATTGCTCCTTACCCGGCTAATGAATCGCCATCACAACGTTACCGGCTCGAACATTATTTGAGTCATTTGGAGGGGAACAATATTTCTTATTCCTATAAACCATTTCTTGACAAATCAACATGGTTGATACTCTTTAAAAAGGGGTATTACTTTCGTAAAGCAATGGGTGTTGGTCTTGGTTTTATAAAACGGATATTCCAACTTTTTTCATTATTCAGATACGATTTTATTTATATACACCGGGAAGCAACCCCAATCGGCCCTCCTTTTTTTGAATGGATCGCATCGAAGGTTGGTAAGAAGATCATTTACGATTTTGATGACGCCATTTGGATTCCACATACTTCAGCATATAATAAATCTGCTTCCGGGTTAAAAAATTTTGGGAAAGTTGCAAAAATATGCACCTGGTCTTATAAGGTCTCGGTAGGTAATGAATACCTGGCTGCATTTGCAAGGCAGTATAACAAGAACGTCATCGTTGTACCAACAGTTGTAAATACAGAAACAACCCATCATAAAATACAGGATCATACTACCGGCAGACCGGCCATAGGTTGGACAGGCACATTCAGTACATTGCCCTATTTAGAAATTGTAATGCCTGTCCTTGGGGATCTACAGAAGATATATGATTTTGATTTTATTGTTATTGCAGATAAAGATCCCCAATTGCCCCTAAAAAATTACCAGTTCATAAAATGGAACAGGGAAAATGAAGCAAATGATCTCTTACGTTTTCATATAGGCTTGATGCCTTTGTTTAATGATGAGATTTCAAAAGGAAAATGTGGTTTTAAAGCTATCCAGTATATGGCATTAGGTATTCCCGCTGTTGTTTCACCGGTAGGCGTAAACTCAATAATTGTTGAAAATAGAGTAGATGGATTCGTATGTGATTCTGTTCAGGATTGGACAAACAGCCTTGACCAATTACTTACCAATGCAAGCTTGAGAACTGTAATGGGTAATGCAGCCAGAAAAAAAATAATAAATAATTATTCTGTTAAATCCTCTACTCCTGCTTTTTTACAGCTTTTTACTTAATAGCTTTTCGAATTTGTGAATATGTTTTTTTTAGCTAGCTTCTTTTCATTAACTGACCTGGCAATTTTTCCTGCCTGTTTTCTTTTGCTTTTTTTTATAATTAGAGCAAAAGCAAGAAGCCAGAAGGATAATAGAATTAAAATGCTTTACTTCCGGGCATTTTACTTTAAACTGATTTGTGTATTTGCATTTGTAATGCTTACACAATTTTATTTTAAAGGAGGAGACACTGCATTATATTACCAGGCCACCCAAGATTTGAGGGCTGCTATTAAGGATGATCCCAAAAATTTGCAGGTAGTAATAGAAAGCTCCAAGCTAACTTACAAAAGCCCCCTCTTTGATTATTTTTATTATGATGGGTATACAGGCGATTTGACCTATAACTATATGATGGCGCAGGAAAATTTTACTCCTCCTAAGCTAGCCTTATTGCCCTCCTATATTTTTGGGAACAGTTACTTATGTATTAGTTTGATATTCGGTTTTTTTGCACTCGGAGGTACAATAAGATTGTTTAAAACCTTCTATCATTACTATCCCACTTATTATAGAGAGCTTGCATTTGCTTGTCTCTTTTTACCCAGCGTATGTTACTGGAGCTCCGGGCTTTTAAAAGATCCGATTACTTTCGGCTGCATTGGTTATATCACTTATGGACTTTTGAATATTTTTATCAAAAAGACAAAATTTTTTATGTCTTTAGTTTTAATACTGGGTTGTGGGTTTTTACTTTTCATAATAAAGCCTTATATTTTATTAGTACTGGTAATGGCGGTACTAATTTGGCAATTTGCTGAATTCAACAAGCAAATAGAGAATAAAACTCTCCGAAGTATTTTTGCCGGGATGACTTTTTTAGCAAGTATTGGGGTAGGGCTATTGATATTACAGTATTTAACATCTGGTGCGAATGCGCAGCAATACCAGTTAGATAAAATTGCTGGAAATGCAGAGTACCAGCGGGAGATGTTTTCGAATATTTCACAAAGTACAGGCGGAAGTGACTCGTATTTTACCATCAATACCAGTAATCCTTTTCTGATGGTTTTTGGTGGTATCACCGCTACCTTTTACCGGCCATTTCCCTGGGAGGTTAATTCTCCTATTGCACTTTTATCCGCAAGTGAGTCTTTTGTTTTTTTAGCGTTGACCGTATTATTTATTTACCGGAAAGGGATTAAAAAGTTTTTTAAAGTTCCTTTTTCAGACCCGAGAATACTAATGTGTTTTATTTTTGCTTTTGTATTTGCTGTTGCAGTTGGAATATCGTCTGCTAATTTCGGGGCTTTATCCCGGTATAAAATTCCCTGCATGCCCTTTTACCTCATCATGATCTTACTGATGTATCGTAAGGAAAATCTTGCTTATCCGAAATGGTTCAATAAAATTTTAGACTTTGCAGTTCCTGCGGGACCTGCAAGACGTTTGTAATTATATATGCCCAAATTAATTCGTATCACCACCGCTCCCTTGTCATTAAAGTATTTACTGTCAAACCAAATGAAGTACATGAACGAGAATGGGTTTGAAGTAATTATGGTAAGCAGTGAAGGAAAAGAATGGCCTGACCTGATCGCTAACGAAAAATGTGCACACCGTATAGTTTATATGACCAGGAAGATGACACCATTTACTGATCTGGGATCCTTATGGCGGTTGTATAAATTATTCAGACAGGAAAAACCAGACATTGTACATTCTCATACTCCTAAAGCTGGTTTACTGGCAATGCTCGCTGCAAAAATGGCCGGTGTAAAAATCCGGATACATACAATCGCCGGTCTTCGGTTTATGACCGCAACCGGTATGGGAAGAAAGATCATGGTAGCAATGGAAAAATTAACTGCTACATGTGCGCATCATGTTTGGCCAAACAGCCATTCATTGATGAATTATATAATGGAACACAAACTGGTTCATCCAAAAAAAATGGAGGTAATCGGACATGGATCCAGCAATGGAGTTGATTTGAATCGTTATTCTGTTGCTGCATTGAAACCGGAAAAGTTGGAAGAAATAAAGCAAATGTTGAATTATGATGAAAGCCTATGTTATTTGCTAAATATGGGCCGCATTGTAAAAGACAAAGGAATTGACGAAGTAATGAAGTCCTTTAGTGTAGTATATGATGCAAATACAAAACTGCGACTGATCGTTTTGGGTGCTTTTGAAGATGATCTTGATCCTATCAGTGATGAAGCCAGGAAAATTCTAACTACTCATCCGGGGATAATTCATATAGACTGGAGCGATCATGTTGAATATTTCATGCACCTTTCTCATTTATTGATCCATGCATCTTATCGAGAAGGTTTCCCGAATACATTGCTACAAACAGGTGCCATGAATTGCCCGATTATTTGTTCTGCTATTGAAGGAAGTGTGGATATTGTTACTCATAAGGAAACAGGTCTGTTATTTGAGGCTCGCAATGCAGAGGATTTACTTAAAAACCTCGAATTCGCATTGGCACATCCCGGAGAAATGAAAAAATATGCGGCAAATTTGCGGGCAAAGATTGAGCAATATTTCAGCCAGCAGTACCTTCACAGCTCTATGAAAGAAAAATATATGGAACTGTTGAATAAAAATTAGGACAAATAGCATTTGACAAATTTCAAAACAAAGAGGAGCAAATGAAAAAACCCATTGCTATCATTGGATATTCGGGCCATGCACATACGGGGGTAGACATATTAATTGCCAGCGGGTACACCGTAGAAGCTTATTGTGATAATGAAGCAAAAGAGCTAAACCCGTTCAACCTTACTTATCTTGGCTCAGAAAATGACCCTGCTGTACAAGAGAAGCTAAAGTATTACGACTATTTCATTGGAGTCGGTAATAACAATCCACTACGCCGGAAGATTTATGAAGCAGTAGCTCCTATTCTTGGTGAACCTGTAAATGCTATTCATCCCTCAGCAGTACTATCACCATCGGTGAAATTGAAACATGGGCATTTTATTTCTGCTAATGTATCCATCAACGCACTGACAGAATTGGGAATGACAGCGGTTTGTAATACCGGAAGTGTAATTGAACATGGATGTATTATTGGTGATTTTACTTTCATTGCCCCCGGTGCAGTTTTATGTGGCGATGTTACAATAGGAGAGAATACATTTGTAGGAGCCAATTCAGTTATAAAGCAAGGAGTAAAAGTGGGAAAAAATGTAACAATTGGAGCAGGAACTGTTATCATAAAAGATATTCCGGATGGTGCAACTGTAGTGGGAAATCCTGCACGGATCATTTCTCAATCATAGATCAATTAAAAAATTTATCAGCTGTTATTCTATAGTATGGAAACAACAATTCAACACATCTCCCGTAGCCCGATCACCAATAAAGAATATCCGATCCCATCAACTACGAATGATAAAGAAGGAATCGATCAGTTCATTGCTCTGCATCCTGGTAAGAAAGTAGTAGTAGTACAGGGACTTGGATTTGTAGGTTCAGTAATGGGATTGGTAGTAGCGAATGCATTAACAGAAGAATATGCAGTTATTGGAATTGATCTGCCAACACCGGCTTCTTACTGGAAAATATGTTCCATCAATGAAGGGATGTTTCCCATATTAGCTAGTGATCCAAAAATTCCGATCTATTTCGAAAACACAAGGCAGAAAAAAAATTATTATGCTACCTATGACCCATATGTTTACAGCAAAGCAGATGTGGTTGTAGTAGATATTAACCTCGATGTAAAAAAACAAACAGGAGCTGGTAATAACCTGGAAGATTATAGTGTTGACCTTACTCCGTTCAAAAAAGCAATTGAAAGTATTGGTAATAATTGCCGCCCCGATGTATTGCTGTTAGTAGAAACAACAGTGCCACCGGGTACTTCCGAAAAAGTGGTAAGGCCATTGGTGGAAGACTGTTTGCAAAAAAGGAGGTTACCGATTACTGAGCTAAAAGTGGCTCACTCGTATGAGAGGGTAATGCCGGGCCCTAAATACATTGATTCGATTCAAAATTTCTACCGGGTATTCGCAGGCACAGATGACAGAAGTGCAAATGAAGCAGAAAAGTTTTTACGAACAGTTATTAAAACAGATGAATATCCATTAACAAGATTGGGTAATACCAACGCAACAGAAATGGCGAAAGTGCTGGAAAATTCTTTCCGGGCTATGAATATTGCTTTTATGGTGGAATGGAGCCGCTTTGCTGAAGAAGCCGGTGTTGATATTTATGAAGTGGTGAATGCAATTCGTATGCGACCCACACATAAAAATATCATGTTGCCCGGATTAGGAGTAGGTGGATACTGTCTTACAAAAGATCCGTTATTGGCAAGTTGGGCAAAAATGAATTTGTTTGGAAGTAGCGAAGGGTTACATCAAAGTGAAAAAGGCGTTCGCATTAACGATAAAATGCCTTTGTATGCTTTTGAATATTTACAAACCCAGTTTAATGGTTCTTTAAAAGATAAAAAAGTTTTACTGCTGGGCGTAAGTTATTTGAATGATGTTGGCGACACTCGTTACACCCCAGTAGAAGGTTTTTACGATCATCTTGAAATAGAAGGGGCTATTACCTCGCTACATGATCCGCATGTTTTGTATTGGGAAGAAAAAGATATTTGGATCAATCAACAGTTAGATGAGTTGCTGAAAGAACAATACGATTTGATCACTATCACTACCGGGCATAAGGATTATAAAAATAATCCGCAGTTGATAGATAAACTACTGGCACATACTCCCACATTTATTTATGATACCATCGGAGTGCTTACTAACGAAGAAATAAAAACACTTTCCACCCGCCATACGGTTAAAGTAATTGGCCGGGGAGATTTATAAGTATACGAATAATTTAAATTGACTATGACTAAAAAGGTTTTGATATTAGGCGGTGCAGGATTTATTGGTTTTAATTTGGCCAAATATCTGGCAGAGAACCGGGATTATGAATTGACTATCGCCGATAATTTTATGAAGAAGAACCGGGACGGAGATTTTGATGCCCTTGTAACGAAGCATAATATAAAACTGATTGAAGATGATTTCTCTTATCCTGAAGCGTATGAAAAATTAGATACTGAGTACGACCAGTTGTATATGATGGCAGCTTTAGTTGGTGTAGACAATGCTAATTCAAAACCACATGAAGTAATTCGCATCAATACATCATTGGCACTTTATACTTTGGAGTGGATACGTCGTTCTAAAATCAGGAAAGTGGTTTTTGCATCTACCAGCGAAAATTATGCAGGCACGGTTGACGCATTTGGATATGCCATTCCAACGCCGGAAGAAGTACCGCTTACCATTCAGAATATTGCGCATCCCCGTTTTACTTATGCAGTAACGAAAATACTAGGCGAGTCCGGCTTTCTTAACTATGCAAAAATGTTGGGCTTTGAAACTACCATTATCCGTTATCATAATGTGTTTGGTCCTAGAATGGGGTTCAATCATGTTATCCCTCATCTGGTTATTCGTTTCAGGGATAAACAAAATCCTTACTTGATTTATGGTCACGACCAGACAAGAGATTTCTGTTACATTACCGATGCTGTGGAAGGAACTGTCCTTGCAATGGAAACACCCGGTACTAATGGAGAAATCTATCATCTTGGTACTGGAGTAGAAATTACTATTGAAGAATTAACCCGGGCCACTGGAGAGTTGATGAACTTCCAAGGCGAGTATACCAATGCACCAACTTATCCCGGTTCGGTTTCCCGCCGAAGCCCGGATATCACCAAATCAAAAAAGGATTTGAACTTTATTGCAAAAGTGGATTGGAAAGAGGGGCTTAAGGAAACAGTGAATTGGTACAATGCTTACTTTGATTCAGGCAAAACTGTTCCGGATAAAATTACGTTTCAATAAGAATTTATTGACCCGGCTGCATTGCTACTAGCATCGCCTGTTGCGTCGCACTCTTGTACTACGTATCATTATTCGGCATTTTGCAAAATATACTCCCGTATTAATATGTATAAAATTATTAAACGTTTCTTCGATATTCTTTTTTCCCTGGTAGCATTGATGATCCTGCTACCTTTTTTTATTCCCATCATTATTCTTTTATTGCTTACGGGAGAGCATGAAGTTTTTTATAAACAAGATAGGGTAGGTTATAAGAATAAAATATTCGGCATCCTCAAATTTGCGACCATGTTAAAGAACAGTCCAAATATGGGATCAAAGGATCTAACCACAAGAAACGACCCAAGGGTAACATCCGTGGGTCGTTTCTTGCGGAAAACAAAATTGAATGAGCTACCACAAATGATCAATATTCTTACCGGTGATATGTCCTTTGTTGGCCCACGGCCACTCATGAAAAGTGGGTTTGACCGTTATTCTTCGGATATGAAAGAAAAAGTGTACAATGTAAGACCTGGACTTACCGGCATTGGTTCCATTGTATTCCGGGACGAAGAACTGGTAATTACACAAAGCAAATTATCTCCGGAAGAAACCTATAGAGATGTGATCCTTCCTCATAAAGGTGCCCTCGAACTATGGTACCAGCAACACCAGAATTTTTATACCGACTTCATGCTGTTATTTCTTACGGCCTGGTATGTTGTATTTCCCCAAAGTCAATTAGTATCAAAAGTCTTTCCTTCACTTCCCAAAGCCAATTTTTAAAATTTCGCACAACAACTTTATTCACAACAGAAATGAGTAATTTAGGCCACTGATTAAAGTATGTTTAAATTATTCTCCCGTTCCAAACCGGAATCCACGAAAACTGATTTCAGCCAGGTTAAGGTTGATATGCATTCTCACTTGCTTCCGGGCATAGATGACGGTTCTCCGGATATTGAAACCTCTCTCCAATTAATCCGGGGCTTAGCTGCATTAGGATATACTAAGCTTATCACAACCCCACATATAATGTGGGATATGTACCGGAATACAAGAGATGGAGTACTGGCCAAATTGGAGTTGTTGCAGGATGCGGTAAATAAGGAAGGTATACCAGTTGAAATACAAGCGGCTGCAGAATATTTTTTGGACGATCATGTAGAGGAATTGTTACGAACCAACCAGCCACTACTAACTGTAAGTGGTAAAATGGTATTGGTAGAATTTTCATTGGCACATGCACCAATGAGCTTGAAAGATATTTTATTTGAAATGCAGATGAAAGGATATCAGCCAATCATTGCACATCCTGAACGATATATTTACCTGGCCAACAACAAGGAATTTTATGAAGAACTGAAGGAAATAGATTGCATGTTTCAGCTAAATATTCTTGCATTGACGGGTTATTATGGAAAATCGGTACAGGAACTTGCTAACTATCTAATTAAAAAGGGACATTATAATCTTGTAGGAACTGACTTGCACCACCATCGCCATCTTGAAGCGTTGAAAAACCCCTCCATCACCAATAGCCTTTCCAAATTAATAGAGACTGGAAAAATCAGAAATAGCCAACTATAAAATTTGGATCTTATCAAACTTTTTTAAAAACAGGTTGTAATAGTATGCTATGAACGCCTTTACAATAAAGGATTTAGAAAATTTATCCGGAATTAAAGCTCATACCATACGTATATGGGAGCAGCGATATAATTTTTTGAAGCCGCAGCGTACAACTACTAATATTCGTTATTATTCTAACGAGGAATTAAAAACCATACTTAACATAGCATTACTTAATAAGTATGGATATAAAATATCGCATATAGATAAGATGCAGCCCCAGGAAATTAAGGAGCGGATACTTTCTTTTGGCGATGTTAAGATAGTGCAGGAACGAATAATTAACGAGCTTGTTCAGGAGATGGCAGATCTCAATATTGACAGTTTTGAAAAAATTCTGTCGCAATACATCGCTGAAAAGGGGATTGAAAGAACCGTAGTACAAATAATTTTTCCTTTCCTTGAAAAAATTGGAATTCTATGGCAAACAGGACATATTAACCCGGTACAGGAGCATCTGGTAACCAATATTATTCGTCAGAAGCTAATTGTAGGAATAGAAACAACTGTATCTACCGTAAAAATTGATAAGACTTTTTTACTATTCTTACCTGAAAGTGAGCACCATGAACTTGGGTTATTGTTCATGTATTATTTGCTAAAAAGCCGTGGTGCCAGAACAATATATCTTGGTGCAAATGTGCCCATGAAGGATATGGAATATATTATTAACTACAAAAAGCCCGACGTAGTTTTTACACATCTTACCGCCACAGCAGCGCATTTCAACTTTGAAAAATTCCTTGCAAACATCCAGCAACGTTTTGGAAATACTCCCACACTGATTTCTGGCTATTTAACCCAACAGTATAAAAAGAAAACTCCCGAGAATGTCTACTTTAAGCGATCACTCTCAGAAGTAATGGAATATCTGTTTACATTATAATTTCCCCTCTTTGTAATTTATTGATTTATAATTGTTTAATAATTTAATTAAAATATTAAACAAAAATGTCTTTGGCAGCAATCTTTTTGTTTAGCTTTGACGTAGATTATTTAAACAAAATACTATGTCAACACTTGAGTTTAACGAAATGCTACTTAGTAATGCCAGCTTTTTAAAGCCATTTGCTATAAACCTTACAAGAGATAATGAGGCCGCCAATGACCTGTACCAGGAAACATTGTACAAAGCATTGGCCAATAGAGAAAAGTATAATGTTGGTACTAATATTAAAGCATGGTTATTCACTATTATGCGTAATATTTTTATTAATAATTACAGGAGAAAGGCAAAGCAAAAAACAATTTTCGATAACACCCCTAACGAATACCTGCTTAATCAAAACCAGGCCATCGTTGCGAATGCAGCGGAAAGTGAAATGCGGATCAAAGAAATAAAGAAAGCTATTCTTGCATTACCAGAAATATTTAAAACCCCTTTTTTATTGTATTTTGATGGGTATAGATACAACGAAATAGCGGATGTACTACACGAACCGCTGGGAACTATTAAAAGCAGAATTCATTTTGCCCGCAAATTATTGAAAGAACAAATCAGCAGATTCTAAAAAAATACGAGTGACCAACAGAAAAGTGATTGTCATTGGCAGTGGGTTTGCCGGTTTATCAGCAGCTTCTTTTTTAGCCAAAGAAGGTTACCATGTTACAGTAATAGAAAAAAATTCAACTCCGGGTGGCAGGGCAAGACAATTAAAAGAAAGCGGATTCACTTTTGATATGGGTCCAAGCTTTTACTGGATGCCGGATGTTTTTGAACGCTATTTTGCACAATTCGGAAAAAAAGTTGCTGATTATTATTCACTTCATCGCCTGGATCCCTCCTATCGCATTTATTGGAACGACGGGCATACAGATATGCCGGCTGATTTTGCTGCCTTACAAAATATTTTTGAATCAATTGAACCCGGTAGTGCGGCGAAACTGGAAAAGTATCTTAAGGGTGCTGCCTATAAATATGAAGTTGGAGTTAACAAACTGGTTTATAAACCAGGTCAGTCGCTAACTGAATTCATGGACTGGGAGACAATAAGTGGAGTTTTTAAATTGCAGGTTTTCTCTTCCATAAAAAAACATATCCATCATTATTTTAAGCATCCTAAGCTTCGCCAAATGATGGAGTTCCCGGTGTTGTTTTTAGGTGCTTTGCCAGAAGATACACCTGCCTTATACAGCCTGATGAATTATGCAGATATTAAAGGAGGAACCTGGTATCCCGAAGGAGGAATGTATGCAATCGTAGAAGGAATGCATAAGCTTGCAACAGAGCTGGGGGTGCAATTTCATTTTAATGAGAATGTGAGTGAAATTGTTGTTGATCATTCAACCGCCAAAAAAGTAATTACGAATAAAGGCAGTTATGATGCGGATGTGGTAGTAAGCGGGGCGGATTATCATTTTACTGAAACAAAATTATTGCAACCGGAATATAGAACATATACTGATAACTATTGGGCTAAAAAAGTGATGGCTCCATCTTGCCTGCTTTATTATGTTGGATTAAATAAAAAACTAAAACAGCCTGTTCACCATTCATTATTTTTTGATGTTTCATTTGATGCACACGGTAAAGAAATATATAAGCAACCAAAATGGCCAACTGCGCCATTATTTTATGTGAGTGTTTCTTCACTTACTGATGAATCTGTTGCACCAGCAGGACATGAAAATATCGTTTTTCTTATTCCTGTTGCTTCAGGTTTAGAAGGTGATACAGAAGAACTGCGGGAAAAATATTTTGTTCAGATCGCCAAAAGAATGGAAAAGCACCTGGGAGAATCTATTCTTGATTCTATCGTGTATAAAAAATCCTATTCAGTAACAGAGTTCGTAAATGATTACAACTCATTTAAAGGCAATGCGTATGGCCTGGCCAATACATTGCTGCAAACTGCCATATTTCGGCCTTCTTGTCAAAGTAAAAAGGTTAAAAACCTTTTTTTTACAGGACAATTAACTGTTCCGGGTCCGGGTGTTCCGCCAAGCTTGATAAGTGGAGAGGTAGTAGCTAAACAAGTGATCAAAACGTTGCGATAATTTATTAAATTACGACTATGGTTAAGTTATTTCATACCACCAGTGAGGATTGTAGCAGGATAATTACCAAAAATTATAGCACCTCTTTTTCATCTGCTATACAAATGCTCCATACGGATTTGCAAACTCCTGTTTACAATATCTATGGTTTTGTAAGATTTGCTGATGAAATAGTTGACACTTTTCATGATTTTGACAAAGCGGTATTACTGGATCAGTTCAAATCAGAGACCTACGCTGCTATTGAAAGAGGCATTAGTCTTAATCCCGTCTTAAACAGCTTTCAGCGAACAGTCAATGAATATAATATTGACCATAAACTCATTGATGCTTTTTTTCATAGCATGGAGTTAGATTTATGCAAAACAAAGTATGATAAACAAGGCTATACTGAATATATATATGGCTCTGCCGAAGTAGTGGGACTAATGTGTCTGTATGTTTTTTGTGAAGGAAAAAAAGAGATGTATCAGAAATTAGAGAAACCGGCAAGGGCTTTAGGGGCCGCTTTTCAAAAAGTAAATTTTTTAAGAGATATAAAAGCAGATTATAATGGACTGGCGAGAGTTTATTTTCCCGGTTGCGATTTTGATAATTTTACAGCCCAGCAAAAAAGAGATATCGAAGAGGAGATACATGCAGATTTTAAAGAAGCTTATGAGGGAATTTTAAATCTTCCTTTAAAGGCAAAATTTGGAGTATATGTAGCCTACAAGTATTATCTCTCTTTATTTAAAAAAATTAAAAGTATGCAACCCGCCAGGATACTGGAAGAAAGAATACGTATACCCAATTACCGTAAAGCATTAATTATTTTAAGAGCCGGGGTAAAAAACCAATTACGATTAATCTAACTATGCAAACGGAAAATGTAATATTGGTAGATAGCTTTGACAATCCTTTGGGAAGTCATGAAAAAATGGATGCTCATGTTAAGGGATTATTGCACCGGGCATTCAGTGTTTTTATTTTTAATAAAAAAGGAGAGATGTTGCTCCAGCAAAGAGCTTTGGGTAAATATCATAGTGGGGGATTATGGACAAATGCCTGCTGTAGCCATCCACTCCCGGGCGAAGTAACTGAAGAAGCTGTCATGCGGAGGCTCAATGAAGAACTGGGTTTTCAGGTATCTGTTGAGAAAATTTTTGATTTCGTATATAATGCAAAGTTAGAAAACGGTCTTATGGAGCATGAATTCGACCATGTATTTGTTGGAGAATATGATGGCGAAATACTTTTTAATACTGATGAAGTGATGAGTTGCTGTTACATGGAAATACCGGCTATTCGCTTATCATTGCGGGAAACACCAGAAAAGTTCACTGCCTGGTTTCATATAGCTTTCCCGGAAATAGAAAAGTGGTGGGCAAAGACTTACCAGGTTAAAATAGCTGTTTAAAATATTGTAATATGGATGTTCTAAGATATATATTGGTGTTGCTGGGAACTTTTATAGTCATGGAAGGGATCACATGGTGTACTCATCGTTTTATAATGCATGGCTTTTTATGGTATCTCCATAAAGATCATCACCAGACTGAACCGGGCTTTTTTGAAAAAAATGATGCTTTCTTTATCATATTCGCCATCCCAAGTATGTTATTAATTTATTTTGGCACATTTGATAAAATGTGGTGGATGCAAGCCATTGGTTTTGGTATTATGGCATATGGAGTTGCTTATTTTATAGTACATGATGTAATTATTCACCAGCGGTTCAAATGGTTTACAAGAAGTAATAACTCATATGTAAGAACAATACGATGGGCCCATAAAATGCACCACAAACATCTGGATAGACATAATGGTGAAAGTTTCGGTATGCTATATGTGCACAAAAAGTATTGGGAAAAAATACGCCGGGATAAAAAATTGATGGCAGGAAGTCGAAAAGTTGCATATGCTCCGGAAGCCGACTAACCTATTCTACTATCTTTAGTGCTCAAAATTTCCGTTGCTTAAATCAAACTCATACGATTATATAATATGTGGTGCCGGCTGTGCTGGGCTCAGCCTTTTACTCCGTATGCTCCGCAATAAAAGCCTGGCCAATAAAAAAATATTACTCATCGACAAAGAAGTAAAAACCAAGAATGACAGGACCTGGTGCTATTGGGAAAGGGAGAAGGGCTTTTTTGATGAAATTGTTTATAAAAGATGGGATAAGGTTTCTTTTCTAAGTAATGATTTTTCTTCTGGGTTAGCTATAGACCCCTATGAATATAAAATGATCAGAGGGGCCGATTTTTACAACTACTGCTTTAGCGAAATAAATAAAAATAAGAATGTAGAAGTTGTATATGGTGATGTGAAAGGATGGGAACAAGAAGATGAAGCAATCGTTTTGAAGATAGACGATAAGCAATTTAGGTTGATTGATGTAGGTACACAAATTTTCAATTCAATTTATAAACCTGCTCCACCCAGGAATGGTGTTATTAAATTACTTCAACATTTTAAAGGATGGGTAATTGAAACAGCAAAACCTTCTTTTAATTCCGGGGAAGCTACCATGATGGACTTTCGGGTACATCAACAACATGGTACTACGTTTGCGTATGTACTTCCCTTTAGCACTACATCCGCATTGATTGAGTATACTCTCTTCACCAAAACCATGCTGGATGATGAGGAGTATGATAAAGAGTTGAGAACCTATATCAATGATTTTTTAAATATTGACGAGTATATAATTAAAGAAGTGGAGTTTGGTGTTATTCCAATGACAAACGAAAAGCTGACTTTCAATGGGCATAATGCATGGATGATAGGAACAGCGGGTGGACAAACGAAATCCTCCAGTGGGTATACTTTTCAATTCATTCAAAAGCAATCAATGGAGATTGTCGAGTATCTCGCCGCAAATAAATCATTAAATGAGCTCCCACAAACGCCGGCAAGGTTTAGGTTTTATGATAATACACTGCTGCATATTCTCTTTTATGATAAACTCCCCGGCGATAAAATATTTTCGCAACTCTTTAAAAAAAATAAACCCCAACAAGTGCTGAGGTTTTTAGATAATGAAAGCTCTTTACAGGAGGAGTTGAAAATTATTTCATCACTACCCACCTGGCCTTTTTTAAAAGCGGCTATAAAACAGGTATAAAAAATTATTGGTCGGGATCCATTTGCATAAACTCCCTTTTCACTGCTTTTAACATACTAAATAGTTGTGCTACCTGTATCAGCAACAACACCATCAACGCCAACAGAACATACCAGGGAAGGTTGATTACTCTTACTCCCTGAATTTTTTGAAATTTTTCAATATGATATCCGGTTAGCGCCGATCCGAATGCCATTCCAACTAACAGGAAAGAAATAAGCGAATACACTACTTTCATAAACATTATCCGCATGGTGGAGTATCCTACTTTAAAGTTTTCCAATATTGCAGCAGGAATTATCAGTACCAATGCTATCCAACTCCAGTTTTTGCTAAACCATTCATTATTTAGTGTCAGGTTTAATCCAAGTACAAGTACAATAGAAAGAAGCCCCCAGGGAAATATAAGAAAGGAGGAGGGTTTGCGTGAAGTAGTTGCCATGTCAGTTGATTTTGATGTTATGAGTAAGATAGAAAATATATCGCATAAAATAAAAAAGCCATCCGTTAAAAAGTGGATGGCTTTCAGTAGCCTCGCCAAGAATCGAACTTGGATCTGGAGCTTCGGAAACTCTTATACTATCCATTGTACTACGAGGCCGGATGGGGTATAATTATTTTATCAATCCCGGTGCATTGGTAGCGAAAATTTTCACCGCAATGGCGAGCAATATTACGCCAAAAAATTTTCTTACTGCAATCAATCCTGCCGGACCTAGTAGTTTGGCAATCGGGCCTAATGATTTTAGCACTGCATAAACAATAATGAGATTAATTAGTATAGCAATAAGCAAAATCGTTTCTCCATAATTGGCTCCTCGTAACGACATAATAGTCGTCAGTGTGCCAGAGCCAGCGATCAATGGAAAAGCAATAGGTACTACCGTGGCTGCTTTTACATTTTGTTCGCTTTTAAAAAATTCTAATCCTAATACCATTTCAAGGCCAAGTATAAAAATTACAATGGAGCCACCTACAGCGAATGATCCTACATCTAATCCAAGAATGCCTAAAAAAGCTTCACCGATAAACATGAATATGATCATCAATGCACCGGAGATCAATGTGGCTTTAAACTCATTCATACCACCCATCTTTTGTTTCAAAGAAATTAGAATGGGAACAGAACCAACAATATCAATGACTGCAAACAGCGTAAAGGTTACAGTAAGTAATTTATTTAAATCGATACTCATAAGAGAGTTTTGGCAAAAATAGTATAAGCTAAACAATAAGGCGGCAACATTCTGTTACCGCCTTATGGCATTTATCGATAAATAAACTTTTCTTTGGACAGCTCGACTTCGTTTTGCAACTGGGTCAAACAGTTGCGGCATAAACATTCATTGTATCGAAGTTCTATATAAGCCTTTTGTTCTGCTGTCATGATAATGCCAAAGCATTGGCATTGTGTAATATTTCCGGGCTTACATTCAAAAGCTTTGTTACAACGGGGACAATTTTTGATTTCATGCTGGCACATGGATGATCTTTTATAATTGAAAACTTACACCAGTTGTAAAGTTGAATCGTCTGGTATTGTATCCCAAAAAATCAAAATAGAGCTTGTTAGAGATATTTTTTAAATCAAGAAATAGTTTTGCTTTTTTAGCGAATTTGTATTCTCCATACAAGTCTATTGTAGTATAGCCTTTTAGTATTTCTGGCGCACCTGCATACACATATTCATCTCGTTTGCTTACAGAATGAACTTGCATACTTACAAAAAAAGCATTGGATAGTTGAAATCCTGCGGTTAGATTGAAAGCATGTTTTGGAATTCGATATAAATTAAAATACGATGTGTCTTTAGTTAGTGGAGCCCCGGTTCCATCAAATGCAGCGCTAGTTTCTCCATTTGTATAGGTATAGTTAGAAGCAATGTTGAGTTGGCCAATTGTATAACTGGCTTCTATTTCTACTCCATAGTTAGTTTGTTTTGCGGCATTTAAATATTTACTGACAAACGTTGATGGGTTTGAAGTATACACAATGGCATCTTTTGTATTTCTGTAAAACCCAACTATTCTTGTTTTAAATGATTTGATAGACAATATCTCAGTACCAACTTCCCCCACAATACCTTTTTCTGCTGTCAGGTCTGTATTGCCTGCAAATTCATCAAATAATTGGTAAAGCGTTGGAGCTTTGAAGGATGAATAAAGGTTCGCAAAAATCTTAGCTTTATTTTTTATAAGATAAGATGGATTAAAGCTAAAAGTAACGTTAGTGCCGTATTCAGAATGAAAATTTAAACGGCTCCCAAGCTCTACATTAAAATCCTTCTTGTTATAGATAATAGATGTGTAAGGGCTTATTTGATCCATCTTTCCAATTAAGGGAGCAGGATTATAAGGTCCAAATGAACCCGTTGACCAGTACGTTTGGTTGGTATTATGAAATCTGTAATCGCCACCGATCAATAACTCCCATTCAGTAAATTTCCAGGCACTGTATAATTCAGCAAAATGTGTACGGCCGATATAATTACTTTTTTGATAAACCGAATATGGATTTGGCTTGTGTAATGAATCGTTCAAGTAATCTCTTTCTGCACGGTTGAAGTTGTAATTGGCATGAATCGTTCCTTTATTTAAAGTATAAAAAATGCCAAGCCCGGCTTGTTTATTAATATTTCTAACAGAATAATCTCTTTCATCATTGAAAGCAGATGCATCAAGCTCTGTATTGTAATTGCTATATGTTCCGGATAATGAAATTTTTAATTTTTTGCCAGCAGCAAAACCAAAACGACCGTTTGCAACATGCTGACCGTAATTATCATTATCAAAACTGCCTGTTTTGTTTTTGTCAGTGGCAGTAGAAAATCCATCTGAAGAAAGGTGTGTATAGTTTAATGAGTAATCAACAGTACTATTTTTGCCACCAATACCAAGCGATTGCTTTAGTGTATTATAACTCCCCCCACTAAAGTTTCCGTTCACATTCATTTTATTAGCTGTTGCTTTTCTGGAAATAATATTAATAACTCCCATCACGGCATCAGAGCCATATAAGGTTGATTGCCCTCCTTTTAATATTTCAATTCTTTCGATTTGGTCAGTACTAATAAAATTCAAATCAAAGTAATTGGTAATAACAGAAGGATCATTAACAGGTATTCCATCTAAAAGAATTAAAACATTTCCGGCCGATGCACCACGAATACTCGCAGTTAAATTAGTGCCTGGATTATTGTTAGCCCCAATTAGAGTTGTTCCTACAACAGTATTAAGCAATTCGCTTAATGTTTTACCGCCATTTTTTTCCAGTTGTTGCCGGTTAATTACGGAAACTACTTTTCCGGTTTCACTTTGTTTTTTAGGATACTTGTTTGCTGTAAGCACCACTTCGTCTAATGAAGTCGTGTCTTTTTGTGCTTGTAACTGACTGCCAAAAATTAGAGCAGCCACTACAAAAAATTGTTTTTTCATGTAAAATGAAATTTTGTTGTGACTGCTTCCGGAAAATAAGAGATAGAAATATAAACGTCCTGCGACTTTTACATCTCATGCCTTTCACCCGAAAGCTGAATGTTGTTAACTGATGTGGCAGGTCTTCTGGCTTACTCCGTTGTTCAATGCCTTCCCGTCTTATGACAGTGGCATGAAGATTAAACAACATAAAAGGAGCTTACAGCTACGGGGATAGCGTCAGATTTTGACTGACTTCCCTTTTAATCTCCCGCTTGAAGCGGGAAAACCAAATCGGTGCAAATGTAAGCACCGTACTTCTTTTTGCCAGAAGAGTTTTCAACAGAGTGGTGGAGAATTTTTTTAACCAGCTGGTTGCTACTATCATCTTCTATTGCGACCGCAGGTCAGTTAATTTCTTTTCTTCCAGTGAAAGAGAAGAAATTAATCACCCTTGTACTGCAGTAACACGGATGAGCATTCTGCATATTTCCTTATTTAGCACAAAAACGTTTTAAGGTTAGGTAAAGCTACTTTTTCGGTACTCTGGTCCATTGGAAAGAAACACCTGCATAATAATTTCTTTTCGGGGCGGCATTATAGAAACGATTGGCCGCTGCATTAATATCATTGCCTAAGCTATAAGTTTCATCCAACAGGTTGTCTGCGCCAGCAAAAAAATCAAGCTTATATTTTTTCTGCAAAGATCTGGTCCAGCCTATTTTGGTGCCAAGCAAATGGTAAGCATCTGCTGTAGCTGTATTTGCATCATTTAAAAAAATACGGGAAGCCGAATACCAGGTAAGATTAAAATAGAAACCATTTTTAAATTGTAGATCTGCAACAGCAGAAAAAGTAGATGCAGGTACGGATGGAACAGTTTTGCCAGAAAAATTATCCACACCTTTTATAAACGTACCGTAGCGAAAATGATTGCGGCTATAACTTGCTTTGATATTTAAATGATCAATGAAACTAATTGTATTTTTTATCAGCAAATAGTTAGTATATAATTCAATTCCCTTTTGTTTTACATCTCCTGCATTTACAAAAAAGTCAGCTCCGGAAACATCACGTCGTTGAACTAATGCTTTGTTTAATTTAAAATAGAATGCTGTGGCTTCAATATGTAGCCTGTTTTTAAGAAGGTAATAAGAGGCCGTTAACTCATAATTCCAGCCATATTCTGCGTCAAGCTCCGTACTGATAAGTCCCGTAGAAGGAAGTAATTCCGCAATGGTGGGAGGGGAAAATCCTCTTGATAAAGTTGCCTTTAAGGAGAAATCAGCGGTAATTTTTTTACGCATTGAAATTTTTGGGGCTAACTCATTTTGATAACTGCGGCTTTGTTTTGAAGTTGGGTATGAGCTTAATCGTATAAAATCAACTTTCGTTTTATTGAGACTAATACCTGCATTAATAATCCAATCATTATTTCGATTATAATCTCCTTGTATAAAAAAATTATAGGTTGTATAATTAATATCATCATTTGTTTGCAATGTATCAGGATTTCCATTTTTGTTCCTAGAAACCTGTGTGTTGAAATAGCCTTGTTGAAATTCACTACCAGCAATGAATTGCAATTCTTTTTGATGTCCATATTTTTTAATGAAACGAAAGATCGTTCTTCCTCCCAAGCTTGGTTCGTTCCTTCTTTCATAATTACGGATAGCCGGGTTTTTTATTTGTGTAAATGCGCCATATAAAGTTGTACTATTTTTAAATGAAGAATTAATAGCATAAACATTAGTGAACCCTGCCGTAATATTTTTTTGGTAGATGCCGGCTTTTGCATCTATGGCTGATGGAAACCCACCTCCAGCCGGTCTAGCTGCTTTAGGGTTAGCAATAAACTCTGCCAGCGTCAAAGCCCCGGGTGTTTGGTAATACATATCACTGAATAAAACCGATGCAGTGAGTTGCTGCTTATTTGATAATTTTAATTGCGATATCCAGGAAAAATTATCCCGGCGCATTTTTGTTTGTATGCGATACCCATCTGATTGATTATGTGCATACGTAAATTGGTTTTTATTTTGTCCGCTTCCAAATCTTGCAGATCCAAATATGGTATGAAGATTATAGCTGCCGGTGTTGTACTCAACAGTGGCTCCCGGATGCCAGCGGTCCAAATTATTTATCAGGATCAATCCGCCTGTTCCGGCACCATACATGCTGCCAGCCGGGCCTTTAAATATTTCAATACTTGAAAAATTGTTATATGCAAATTGGTTGAAATAAGTATTGCCTCCGGGGTCGGTAAATGGAAGATCGTTCCAGTACACTTTAGTATTTCTTACTCCAAATGGAGAACGAAGTGAGCTGCCACGGATATTAAGCCGATAACTACCCGGACTTCTTTCTTCCATTCTAACACCCGTTATAGTATTAAATGCATGGACGAAAGAGGTCTTATTATGCATGTCTGCAACATTCCGGTCTATTATTTTTACGGTAGATGCTGTGAGACTGGCTTTCCTGTTTTGTTCAAATGCTCTTATCGTTACCTCATCTAAGGTTAGTAATGAGTCTGATTCTTCCTGTTGTGAAAAAGCAGTTATACAACAGAATAAGGAATATAAAAGGACTATATTTTTTTGCATAATTGAGCCACCTGCGGCATAGCAAGTTAGATTGTTTTCTTAGTATCTTCAAGCCATGACAGCAAAGAATAAATTAGGTTTATTTGACTTCACAATGATTGTGGTGAGTCTGGTTATTGGTATGGGTATTTTTCGTACACCCGCCAATGTTGCGGCGGCATCACCAACCCCTGCTATCTTTTTCATTGCATGGTTTGCTGGTGGGTTAGTGGCACTTTGTGGTGCTCTTACCTATGCAGAAATTGGATCCCGTCTTCCGGTAATGGGAGGTTATTATAAAGTTTTCTCTTATGCGTATCATCCATCTATTGCTTTCGGAATTAATTGCATCATTCTGGTAAGTAATGCTGCTTCCGGAGCGGCTGTGGCACTAGTCGGGAGTGAATATATCACCAGTGTGATCATTCCCAATGCAAGGGATGCGGATTATATTCAAACAGTTCATATATCAATTGCTTTAGCAGCCATTGTTATTTTTTATGGAATCAATATGCTAGGGCTCCGGCTTAGTGCAAAAACACAAACGGTACTTACTGTTATAAAAATAGGATTGGTACTATTATTAATTACTCCATTATTTTTTGCTTCGGGCAATGCAGCCACTTCATCTTCATTGATTACTTCAACAATTGACCCCGGCTTTATGGAATACATCAAAGCATTTGGAATTGGTTTGGTTGCAGTAAGTTTTACCTATGGTGGTTACCAGCAAACCATCAATTTTGGGTCGGAAGTAGATAAGCCAAACAAAAATATTCCCCGGGGTATCTTCATGGGAATATTTATTATTATTAGTTTATACCTCACTATTAACTATGCCTATGTTCATGTGATAGGGTTTGAGGAATTAAAAACCAGTAAGAATATCGCCGCTATTATGGCATCAAAAATATTTGGAGTGGATGCAGAACGGATTTTATCGATGCTTCTCTTCCTGAGTGTATTGGCCTATATCAATGTTTTGTTATTAAGTAACCCGAGGGTAATGGTAGCCATGAGTGAAGACAAAATATTACCTGCTGCTTTTCAAAAAAGAAATAGCCGGGGTGCATTAACATTGGCATTAACCGTTTTTGCAGGGTTAGCTGCGATAATCGTTTTCTGGGCAAAAGAATTTGATACATTATTAAGCTTTACTATATTTTTAGATTGCTTCGGAATGGTGCTTTCAGCAGGAAGTATTTTTATAATAAGGAAAAGAACCAAACATCTTAATGGAACAGGCATATTCAGTATGAAATTATATCCATTGCTGCCAATAATTTTTATTGCAGCTTATTCTTTTGTAGCTATCAGCTTATTAATTAATGAAACAAAATTATCCTTAATAGGATTGGGAGTATTAGCAGGATTTATCGGATTGTATTTTGTTGTAAAAGCTATAAAACCCGCAGAACAAACAAATTCCTGATATGAATATCTCTCAAATCATAAATGAATTAGGTGAAGACAGGGAAAATTATTTTAATGCGGTTGCGCCCCCTATCATACAGACCAGCAATTTTACATTTAAAAAAGTAGCTGATCTGCATAAAGCATTTGAGGACGAAATGGGTGGTTACCTATACAGCAGGGGGTTGAACCCAACTGTTGATATTCTCCGGAAAAAATTGGCAGCACTGGATGGTGCCGAAGATTGCTTAGTTTTTAATAATGGGGCAGCGGCGATTTTTGCCGGCATCTTTGCAAATATAAAATCAGGTGATCATATTGTGTCGGTTGCAAAGCCATATACCTGGGTGCAAAAAATGTTCGATGTCATATTGCCCCGCTTTGGTGTGACTGTTACTTATATTGATGGAACAACATTTGCCAACTGGCACCAGGCTACAAAAGATAATACTACATTTTATTATCTCGAATCACCTAATAGCTGGGATTTTGCCATACAACCTATACGGGAAGTAGCAGCGTTAGCGAAGTCTAAACACATTACTACATTAATTGATAATAGTTATTGCACGCCGCTTTATCAAAAACCGATTGAAATGGGAATTGATATGGCGATGCAAACTGCAACTAAATATATTGGCGGCCATAGCGATACATTGGGTGGTGTGCTAAGTGGTTCTCATGCCATGATTAAAAAAATATTCGACAGCGAGTATCTGAATATAGGCAGCGGTATCCAACCTTTCAATGCCTGGTTGCTTATCCGTGGATTAAGAACATTGCCTGCAAGAATTGAACGAATTACCAAATCAACTGCAACCGTAGTAGCATTTATGAAGCAACACCCTAAAGTTGAATCTGTTTTATTTGTTGGTGATGAATCCTTCCCGCAATTTGAATTAGCCCAGCAACAGATGAAAGCAGCATGTGGACTTTTCACTTTTGTTTTGAAAACGACGGAAATGAGTTCCATAGTTCGTTTCAGCGAGTCGTTACAACATATAATGATGGCGGTAAGCTGGGGCGGACATGAAAGTCTCATCATCCCTAAATGTGCCGGGTTAAAAGAAGTGGACTTTGATGCCGGGAATAAAGAGCACCGGTATATTCGTATGTATGTGGGGCTGGAAGAGCCTGATTATTTGATTGCAGATTTATCACAGGCTCTTGATAAGATTAGTTAGTTGTAAGAATTCATCTTCAACGAACTCAATTCATTTATTTTTGTTCCGGATTGGAAGTATAAATTCTCTTTATTATGAGCAAGTCATTAAAATGGATTTTGTTGATCGTAGGCATTATAGCTGTTGTATTCTTAGTCATGAAAATGAAAGGAAGCGGTAGCAGTACCGAAAAAGTAGCCGTAGAAAAAGCAGTGAAGCGAACGATCATAGAATCGGTTTCTACCAGTGGTAAAATTTATCCCGAAACAGAAATTAAAGTAAGTCCTGATTTTTCGGGGCAGGTAACGGAGTTAAGAGTAGCTGAAGGAGACAATGTAAAAAAAGGACAGATACTGGCAAGAATTAATAACCGAATAAACATTGAGGCACCCATTGACGGGGTGATATTATCCCTGAAAATTAAAAAAGGAGAAAGTGTAACCGGCAATAGTTTTAGTATAGGCACAGAAATGATGACCGTAGCTGATATGTCGTTATTGGAAGTAAAAGCAGAAGTGGGAGAGAATGATATTGTAAAAATTAATGTGGGAGATTCTGCGGATGTAACGGTGGATGCTTATAACAATAGAAAATTTAAGGGGATAGTTACAAAAATTGCTAATAGTACTACAAAAAGCTCTATGGCTTCCATGAGTAATAACGATGTTACGAATTATGAAGTTCGCATACGGATTGATTCAGCATCGTACACAGACCTGGGAGCAAATAACTTTCCTTTTCGCCCTGGAATGAATGCCAGTGCGGAGATAAGAACTAAGCGGGTAGAGAATGTGTTATCTGTTCCTATCGTAGCAGTGAATGCAAGAGTAAAAGGTAGTGACAAGAGTATGGAAGATAAAAGAAATGAAGAGAAGAAGAAGGAAGAAGAAATAGTTGCGGGAACAACGGCCGTTGACGAATTGGAAGAGGTGATTTTTGTGTTGCAAAAAGATGGTACCGTTAAAAAGAAGATTGTACAATCGGGCATTCAAGATATTAATTATATAGAAATAAGATCTGGTTTACAGGAGGGAGAAGAAGTGGTGATCGGTCCTTATACGGCTGTTAGCAAAAGCCTCAAGGATGGTATGAAGGTGAAAGTGGTGGCGAAGGATAAGCTGTTTGAAGAATAAGGAGGAGATATTAACTGTGGGCCCGGAGTAAGAGATGACGGGATACTATATACAGTTTTTTTTAAACTTTAGTTATAAAGCTAATGACGTTCGGTATAATCGGAAGTGGAAGTTGGGCAACAGCATTAGCAAAAATGCTGGCGGATAATAAACATGCCATTAATTGGTGGATAAGGAATAACGATACTATCAATCATATACAAAAGTATAGCAGCAATCCTAATTATTTAAAGGGAGCAACATTCAACACTTCATTGCTTTCCATGTCTGCGAATATAAAGGAAGTAGTAGCAAAATCGGATGTGCTGGTCATTGCTATTCCATCAGCTTATGCCGAAGAAAGTCTCGCAGCCTTAACTCCCGAAGACTGGAAGGACAAAAAAATTATTTCAGCCATAAAAGGTCTGCTTCCCGAAAAGAATATTTTGCTCAATTATTATTTGCAGCAGCAGTTTAATGTGCCACTCGAAAATTATTTTGCAGTGCTCGGCCCCTGCCATGCGGAAGAGGTGGCAGAAGAAAAATTATCTTACCTCACTTTTTCCGGTACTGATATTATTACCGCTTCAGAAATAGCGTCTCATTTTACTACAGATTATATAAGTACTATTGTTAATCATGATATTTTGGGTGTACAGTATGCAGCAGTGCTGAAAAATATATATGCTCTCGGTGCTGGTATAGCTCATGGATTAAACTATGGTGATAACTTCTTAAGCGTATATATTGCCAACGCAGCGGATGAGATGGCGGGCTTCTTACGAAAATTCGGTGTGGAGCATATTACTGTAGGTGAGCATGATGGTAAAGAAGATCCAATCACTCATCGTAAAACTCCCAATTATGCTGCCTCTGTTTATCTTGGCGACCTGCTGGTAACCTGCTATTCCCTGCATAGCCGTAACAGGGCTTTTGGTAAAATGATCGGAAACGGGAAATCCATTCAGGATATAAAGAAGGAAATGAACATGGTGGCCGAAGGTTATAACGCATCAAAATGCATCTATAATATTAATAAATCAGTAGATGCAGCGATTCCGATAGCGGAAACAGTCTATAAAATACTGTGGGAAAATGTTAAACCCGCAGAGGGGTTTAAACGGATTGAAGAGGTGTTGGTCTGACGATTGAAACCTATATTTTATATGACTTAAATTTTACCCTATGCCACTCTCGTACCATGGATTTGCACCCGCTGCCATTTTAGTAATGGTACTTTGCCTCGCTGCAAAACAATTATACAATTACTGGAAACATAATCATCAAAAACTATAACTTCAAGGCATTAAAAAAGCCCCATGATCCAGTTTTTCCAGGTCTTATTCCTGATCGCCGCTGTTGTGCTGATCGTATTGAACATACTTGATTTTAGTAAGTGGCAGGAAAGTAAAAAAGAAGGCAGTTTAAAACCACATCCGATAAAGTGGTTCAATTTTATTCTCACTTCATTGGTTGCTGTAGGTTGTGTAATGAATATCATTATTGGTTGGATCAGTAAAGATTGATTAAGTAAAGCCTATAATATGAATTGGTTTCAGATAGTTTTTTTGGTCTTGGCTATACTAGTAATTGTTGT
The DNA here is from genome assembly GCA_002127295.1 of Chitinophagaceae bacterium IBVUCB2. Lineage (GTDB taxonomy): Bacteria > Bacteroidota > Bacteroidia > Chitinophagales > Chitinophagaceae > JJ008. The sequence continues at coordinate 1,439,512 of NFUV01000001.1, read as the reverse complement.
AAATATTCAGGCATTAATGTCATATAAGAGAAGTAAAATGCCTGAAGATTCCAGGAAGTTTCCAATTAGAAAATGGAGCATGATTTTTAGTTCGCTTCTCGCCGCTTGGGTAATTTATTCAGCTATTAAAAGCTGGATTGAATAATTAAAAGAACAAATCAGCCGCAATTCCATCAGCCAATAACTTTCCCTCTTTTGTAAGAATAAGTGAATTGTTTTCCAGTTTCATTAAACCCGAATCAATAAATTTTTTACTTTTCTCTACTAAACTAATTCCTGTAATGGAGAGTTTTGTCCCTTCCATTGTTCGCAAAGAAGTCATAATATACTCGTTGAGCTGTTGAGTTTTTGTCAGCACTTCTTTTTCAAGTGGAATAATGCCTTTATTAATTGAATCAATATAAATACTGTTATTAGCAATATTCCATTGTCTTTCTTTTTCATTAAATGAATGTGCTGATGGACCTAGCCCGAGGTATTTACTTCCCTGCCAATAGGAAGAGTTATGCCGGCTGCGCCAACCGGGCTTCGCAAAATTGGAGATCTCGTAATGCTCATAGCCTGCATCTTCCAGCCATTGCATCAATAATAAAAATTGTTCTGATTGTTTGTCGGGATTAACAGGCAAACTTTTATGTTGCTGTATCATTTTATCCAACGGAGTCTTTGGTTCCACCGTCAATGCATAGCAGGACAAATGTGGAATGTTTAAAGAAATGGCAGTATCAACATTTTGTTTCCATTTCTCATTGGTCAATTGTGGTGTTCCGTAAATCAGGTCAATTGTTATATTGTCAAAGTGCAGCAGAGCAAGTTTTAAATTATTTATTGCCTGTTCTGCATTATGAGCCCTGTTCATCCAACGCAAATCTTCTTCAAAAAAACTTTGAATTCCAATGCTAAGCCGGGTTATTCCGCTGGTTTTCCAATCAATTAATTTATCTTCTGTAATATCATCAGGATTTGCTTCCAGCGTAATTTCTGAACTGTCTGCAACTTTAAATGTTGAACGAATCGAGGAAATAATACTTTCAATTTCTTCTTTACTACAAAGACTGGGTGTGCCACCTCCAAAATAGATCGTTTCTACTTGCTCATCTGCCAGGTAGTTTTTTTGTAATGGTATTTCTTTCAATAAAGCTGCTATCAATTCGTTCTTATAATGTAGCGATGTAGCAAAATGGAAGTTGCAATAATGGCAAGCTTGTTTGCAAAAAGGTATATGGATATAAATGCCGGCCAACTTAATTTGCGATTTAATGAATAATTTAGCCGAATATCCCGGCGAAAAGCCCCATGTCACTATTCAGACTACAAATATCGGTTCTTGTTTTTTTGTTGCCGGGTATTTATCTATCCGCACAAAACTTTCCTGACAGGCAAACAAGCAATTATCAGCTTTTCATCCGCTCTGTAGATAAGGATGCTGCGTTTGTAACATCTCAATTGGGTTTACAAACTGCTTTTACATCCCGTAATACTTGCTTGGAGTACATCAACCAGCTACCCGCAATGCTTCAGTCAAAAGGGTATGTCACCAATTCTATCGATAGTTTAAAAGTGGATTCATTATCTGCGTCATTGGTATTATTTGTAGGACAGCTTTACCGGTGGGCACAGTTGGACGCAAAATCCGTAGAACCGGATTTATTGAATGCCGTTGGTTGGCGGGAAAAATTGTTTGCAAATAAGCCCATGGATTTTAAGCAAGTACAACTTTGGCAGGATAAGTTATTAACTCAATTAGAAAACACAGGTTACCCTTTTGCAAGAGTTTACCTAGATAGTTTACAGGTAGAAACTGAAAAGGTCTTTGCTCTTATCAAAGTAAAAAAAGGACCGCTGTATAAGATTGATAGTATCCGGGTTTATGGTAATGCTAAAATTTCAGGTGATTATTTACAGCGATATCTTGATATTCCAAATGGAAGTATTTACAGTAAAGAAAAACTGCTCGCTATCAGTAAAAAAATAAGGGAACTGACTTATGTTGAAGAAGAACAGCCAGCCAATCTTACTATGCTTGGTACCGGTTCCGTAGTAAACTTATATCTCAAACAAAAAAAGAGCAGCCAGATAAATGTGTTAGTTGGCTTTTTACCTAACAATGACCAGCTATCTAGTAAAAAATTATTACTGACAGGTGAAGCAAATATTTTATTGAAGAACGCCTTAGGCTCCGGAGAAACAATTGGTGTTAACTGGCAGCAGATACAGGTTAAATCGCCCCGGTTAAATTTATTGTTTCAATATCCCTATCTTTTTCATTCACCTGTTGGGCTTGATTTTACATTTGATATTCTTCGCAAAGACAGCAGCTTCGTAAATATCAACCTTCAATTAGGAGCACAATACACATTGAATGCAAATCAGTCGGGTAAATTGTTTATTCAGCGGCAACAGACTTTCATTAGTTCTGGTTCAATTAACCAGGCGCAGATAATTCAAACAAGGCAATTGCCGGAAGTGGGAGATGTGAGTTCATTTAATATAGGCGTAGATTATGAATTGAATACTACTGACTATCGTTTCAATCCAAAGAAAGGAAATGAGTTTAGGATCATTACATCCATCGGTACAAAAACAATAAAAAAGAATAACGAGATCGTTACACTAAAAGATCCCGGAGATCCATCATTCGATTTTGATAAACTCTACGATACCATTAAACTGAAATCTTACCAGTTTAGGGCAAGGGCAATCATTGCAAAATATTTCCCATTAGGCAATCAGCGCAGTACGGTTAAGACAGCCATTAATGCAGGAGCTTTCCAGAGTGGAAATATTTTTAGAAATGAGCTTTTTCAAATAGGCGGTTATAAATTGCTTCGTGGGTTTGATGAGGAAAGTCAATACTTGTCGCATTTTGCAATTGCTACAGTTGAGTTTCGGTATTTAGTTGGACAAAATTCCTTTTTTTATGTATTGGCTGATGGTGGATGGGGAAGAAACAATAGCCAGCAAATAAAGGCCAATTATACATATTTCGGAACCGGACTTGGTCTTGCTTTTGAAACCAGGGCTGGCATTTTTAACCTGGCCTGGGCAGTTGGTAAAAGAAACGATACGGAGTTCAACTTGCGTCAGTCAAAAATTCATTTTGGCTTTGTAAACTATTTTTAAAATCCTGCAACGAGTCGTTTCTCCTTCAATACTTTTGCAAAACAATTTTCGCTTTTGAACAAGGTTTACTTTTTATTATTATACGTTTTAATTGTTGCAGTGGATAGTGCGGCTCAATCGCAGCCGGATTCTATTGTTGTTACAGGTAAAACAACTGTTGTTGATTCAACTATTATAAATCCAGTGTTACCTGTAGTAGTGCAGGATTCGGTATCTAAAAAACCAAAAGAGCCTGCAAGCTGGCAGGTTAGTACTATTAATCAACCCGGCTTTAGCTGGCAAGTGTTACAACGACATCCTTATTTTGGCTTTGGCTCATCTATAATAAAAAACGAACAACAAAATATCCGAAGCATTAATGGGAAAGAGTCTTTATTTTATGTCATCATCCTGCTCTTACTCATTTTTGCTGTGTTGCGCCAAATTTTTCAAAAATATTTTAGCGATTTGTTTCGCCTTTTCTTCAGAACCACATTAAAGCAACGTCAGATTAGGGAGCAGTTAATGCAGACTCCGTTACCCTCACTCTTACTCAATGGTTTTTTTATTTTAAGTGCTGGTTTATATGTAAGTCTTTTATTCAAACACTTTGACATAAACCCGGTTCAGAATTTCTGGCTACTCTTCTTTTATTGTTGTATTGGTTTGTCAGCAGCTTATTTTGTAAAATTTGTTTTTCTTAAAATTGCTGGCTGGGTTTTTAATACTGTAGAGGCAGCCAATGCCTATATTTTCATAGTATTTGTTATCAATAAAATGATTGGCATTTTGCTGCTGCCATTTATAGCAATACTGGCATTTGGTGTAGGCAATGTCTACACCGCAGGTCTTGTGTTATCGTGGTGTCTGGTTGCAGGATTGATTTTATATCGATTTATTTTGACTTACGCATCTGTTCGTAATCAGGTCAAAGTCAATCCTTTTCATTTCTTTTTATACCTCTGCGCTTTCGAAATAGCCCCTCTTTTGCTGATTTACAAGGCGTTGTTAGTATATTTTAAGTAGAAGTTCCTACCTTTGCCCACAACTTTAGCTGAAGAGAACATGACTAAAAATGGGGTTAAAAAGGCCGACGTTCAGGCCAAAGCAATACAAAAAATCCTGATTACCCAACCAAGGCCGGAGAGTGAAAAATCTCCGTACTTTGAGCTGTCCAGGAAATATAGTGTGGATCTGGACTTTTATCCTTTTATACGCCTTGAGGGTATACCTGCAAGGGATTTTCGTAAACAAAAGATTGAAATCCAGAACTATACAGGTGTTGTTTTTACCAGCAGGAACGCCATCGATCATTTCTTTCGTACCTGTGAGGAGATGAAAGTAAGTGTCTCGCAAGACACCAAGTACTTCTGCATCACCGAAGCAGTGGCCTTATATCTTCAAAAGTTTATCCTTTACCGAAAAAGAAAAGTTTTTTATGGTGCCGATGGTACTAATAAAAGCATGTTTGATGTAATTAATAAGCATAAGGCTAACGAAAAATTTCTGTATGTCTGTTCGGAAAACCAGCAGGATAATGAGATAGTAAACTGGTTGAAAGCTAATAACTGTGAGTTTACGCTGGCTTTTATGTACAGAAGCGTAAGCAGCGATGTAAAAGAAATATTGACTAAAACTGATTATGATGTCATTTGCTTTTTTACACCTAGTGGCGTAAAAAGTCTTTTTGATAACGTTCCTAAGTATAAGCAAAACGGTACAGTGTTAGGTGCTTTTGGTAATAACACCTCAAAAGCAATTGAAGAAGCAGGTCTTAAATTAGAAATAAAAGCACCACTTCCACAAGCACCAAGTATGGTGGCAGCATTGGAGCAGTTTTTAGCGGCAACACTCAAGAAAAAATAGAATTTGATTTTAAATATTTGAAAAGGACACCGAATTGGTGTCCTTTTTTCTTTTGTACGAACTTAGCATCAACTTACATTTTTACAATGAAGCAAAGCAATCAACTAATAAATGAAACAAGCCCCTATTTATTGCAACATGCACATAACCCGGTGAACTGGTTTCCCTGGGGAAATGAAGCACTTAACAAAGCAAAGGAGGAGAATAAACCAATATTAGTGAGTATTGGCTATTCAGCTTGCCATTGGTGTCATGTAATGGAGAGAGAGAGTTTTGAAGATGAGGCTACCGCAAAAATTATGAATGAAAATTTTGTCAATATAAAAATTGACAGAGAAGAAAGACCAGACTTAGACCATATATACATGGATGCGGTGCAGGCAATGACGGGGAGCGGAGGCTGGCCCTTGAATGTTTTTTTAACACCTGATGGAAAACCATTTTATGGGGGAACTTATTTCCCGCCACAAAAAGCATTTAACCGTCCATCATGGCAGGATACATTGTTAAGTGTTTCGCAAGCTTTTGGCGAGAGGCGACATGAAATAGAGGCGCAGGCAGAAAACCTTACGCAGCATCTTACTCAATCCAATTCATTTGGAGTACAAAAAGTAGTAGAAACAGAAGTTTTTACTACTGAAAGATTAGATGAGGCATTTCGGAACCTTATGAAAAACGCTGATAAAGAATGGGGTGGTTTTGGAAAAGCTCCAAAATTTCCGCAAACATTTTCAATACAATTTTTGCTGCGATATCATTACATCACAAATAACGGGGAAGCCCTTCAACAAGCAATTCTCTCTCTCGATAAAATGATAGAGGGCGGCATATACGACCAGGCAGGAGGTGGCTTTGCCCGTTATTCAACAGATACAGAATGGCTGGCGCCGCATTTCGAAAAAATGCTTTATGATAATGCATTGTTAGTACTTGTATTAAGCGAAGCGTTTCAATTAACAGGGAAGCTTCGATATAAACAAGTAATTGATGAAACGCTGGAGTTTGTGCAGCGGGAATTATTGCATTCTCAGAATGGATTTTATGCGGCATTAGATGCCGACAGCGAAGGAGTTGAAGGCAAATTTTATGTGTGGGCTTTGGAAGAAGTAACAACATTACTCGGAAAACATGCAGGAATCTTTTGTGAGTACTATGATATTACCACTCAGGGTAATTGGGAAGAAACAAATATTTTGCGGGTAAAAAAACCGTTAGAAATTTTTGCCACAGAAAAAAATCTTTCCCTTGAAGAGCTTGAAAAAATTTTAGCTGATGGAAGAAAGAGGCTGTTAGAAAAAAGGACTGAGAGAGTACGGCCTTTATTAGATGACAAAATTTTGCTTGGGTGGAACGCCTTAATGAATTCAGCCCTTAGCAAGGCTTTCGGAGCAACGGGAAACGAACACTACCAGCAGTTGGCGATTGATAATATGAATTTTCTCCTAAAACATTTTGCATCAAAAAGACAAAACGAGTTTTATCATACCTGGAAGAATGACATTGCAAAATATCCTGCTTTTTTAGATGACTATGCATATCTGATACAAGCATTAATTCATCTACACGAAATAACTGCTGATACTAACTGGTTGACAAAAGCAAAATCTATCACCGAATTTGTACTGGATAATTTTAGCGAAGAGGATACTGGGTTTTTCTTTTATACACTTGTTGGTCAAACTGATATTATCGTTCGCAAAAAAGAAGTGTATGACGGGGCGGTGCCTTCCGGTAATGCCGTAATGGCCTATAATCTGTATCATCTTTCAATCTTTTTCGACCTGCCGGATTGGAAGCAAAGAAGCATTAAAATGGTATCCTCCCTGGGTAATGCCATAACCCGGTATCCCACCTCTTTCGGAATTTGGGGTTGCTTGCTGCAAGAAATGGTGTCGGGAACGAATGAAATAGTAGTAGTTGGGGATGATTATGATGATGTAAAGCAAGAAATCTTGACTTATTATCTTCCTCATAAGATTTTGATGGCGTCAAATAGTGCGATGCCCTCGTTCCCATTACTCGTAGAAAAAGGAGGGGGTGAAAAAAGTACTATTTACCTTTGCCGTAGTTACACTTGCCTTAATCCAGTATTTTCTGCAAAAGAACTTATATCCCTGATAAACAGACCCCAAAATGGGTAATTAATTTTAAGTTAATACAATAAAGCAGACCCGGCTATCGTTTGAAATTTTACCTCGGAAAGTACGCTTTGATTTAAAAAAAATAAATTTTAACGTTGTGCTAGAGAATAACTCAAAACATTATATTTGCCCAATACCCTTTAAGTGTATGAAAATGAAAAACCTTAACTACACCCTCAGCGCAGCCGCTTGTATGTTTTTACTGGCCAGTTGCGGTATTCTGGGGAAGAAAAACAGCAAAGGCGGAAGTCTTCCGAATGATGGACAAGTACATGGCGTTGCTCCGGCGGGAAAGTATTCCTTACCGAAGCCTCCGGGCATGGTATATGTTCCTCAAGGAACTTTTCACATGGGTCCCAGTGATGAGGATCCTGCTTATGCATTTAGTGCCCGTAACAGATCTGTCTCTATTAGCGGATTCTGGATGGATGCCACCGAAATTACTAACAACGAATACCGCCAGTTTGTGCAGTGGGTTCGTGACTCTGTGATAGCCCGTAAAATGGGTTATGTAAAAGCAGGGTCTGATGGTAACGAATATGTGGATTGGGCTAAAATGAAAACCATGAAATGGGGAGATCCTAAAGTAATGGAGCAGCTTAGCAGTACAGATATCATCCTTCCTCCGGATGACAGGATTTTCGGTAAAAAAGAAATTGACCCAAGTAAAATTATATTTCACTCTGAAGTATTCGATTTAAAAGAGAATGCAAAGAGAGAAAATGCAGGTAAACCCCGTTCTGCTTTTATCATAAAGAAGGATGTAGCAATCTATCCTGATACGTTGGCTTGGATTCGTGACTTCGCTTATTCTTACAACGAGCCAATGACCAAAAGATATTTCTCTCACCCAGCCTTCGGTAACTATCCTGTAGTTGGTGTAAACTGGAAACAAGCAACAGCATTTTGTGAGTGGAGAACCCATTTGCTTAATTCATATCTAGATTCTAAAAAGAGAACACAAGAGTCAGATTTCCGTCTGCCAACAGAGGCACAATGGGAATATGCAGCCCGTGGCGGTCGTTCTCAATCAATGTTCCCTTGGGGTAACTATTATCTACGTAACAAAAAAGGATGTTTGATGGCCAACTTTAAACCTGGTCGTGGTAACTATCCTGAAGATGGCGGTTTCTACACTGTTCGTGCCGACGCATACTGGCCTAATGATTACGGTTTGTATTGTATGAGTGGTAATGTAGCAGAGTGGACATCTTCTATCTACTATGAAGGAAGAAATAATTTCCAGCATGATATGAACCCGGATGTTCGCTGGAATGCAAAAGACGACGACCCTCCTTTAATGAAGCGTAAAATTATCCGTGGTGGTAGCTGGAAAGATGTAGGTTATTACCTGCAAACAGGTACCAGTACTTACGAGTACCAGGATTCAACCAAATCTTATGTAGGCTTCCGTTGTGTGATTGACTTACCTGCAGCGCCGACAAAAGGTCGCCGTTAATAAAATAATATTTTCAACTACGAAATAATAATCTTGAGAGGACAGCAAAACGAACCTGTCCTCTCTTCTTTCTCTCTTAATTAAAATTCACCTAAAACCTCTTAAAAAATCCAATTATGGCAGCAGCTATTCCATCCAAAGTAAGTAAGTACGTAGACGTATTCGTTTCTTTTGGTGCAGCCCTTGTTATCTGGGGAGCACTCAGAAAAATCACCCACCAGCCAGATGCAGATACCTGGTTGTGGATAGGTCTTACTACCGAAGCCATCATCTTTGCCGTGTACGGTATTCTCTATCTAGTATATCCTGCAGTAAAGGATGCTTCTCACGATGAAGAGCAATTCTCTGTAGCTGGCGCCAAGTCAAGAGCCACTTTTGGTGCAATGGATAAAATGCTTGTTGAAGCAGATATTACTCCTGATACTATGAAGCGTTTGGGCGAAGGCTTCAAACAATTAAATACAACTGTTACGGGTATGAATGGTATCGGTGATACTATTAGTGCTACAACAGATTTTACTGCTAAAACAAGAGAGGTTACCGGCCAATTGGAAAAAGTAAAAGATGCTTATACTACAGCAGCTTCTTCAGTAGGTGCATTTAACCAGGCTACAGAAGGCGCTAAAGTATTCCACGAGCAGATACAGGTATTGACAAAAAATCTCTCTTCTTTAAATACTATTTACGAATTGGAGTTACAAGAAAGTAACAACCACCTGAAGGCATTGAATGCTTTCTATGGTAAACTTTCTGAGACATCTAATTCTATGCTGAACAGTGCTGAAGATGCTAAGAAAGTTCAGGAACAAATCGGTAACCTCGCTACTAACCTGGGCCGCCTGAACGGGATATATGGAAATATGTTAACAGCCATGCAGGGCCGCAGCTAATAAAGCTGAACCCTGTTCGTTTTAATAGTACCGGTGCAGGTAATAATGTACCGGTGATTGAAAGACAAGTCATCATTACTAATCAAATTAAACGTAAATAGTCATGGCTTTACCTAAAGAGCCCCGGCAGAAGATGATCAATATCATGTACCTGGTATTAACAGCCCTCTTGGCTATTAATATCTCGGCTGAGATCCTCAATGCCTTTAAAACCATCAACAATAGCCTGGAAAAAACCAATACTGCCGTTAATGCTTCATCAACTCAAATTTTTGCATCATTAACAGAGAAAATGGCTGATCCCGCTACACAAGCAAAAGCAGCTATCTGGCAGCCCAAAGCTGATCAGGTAATGAAATTATCTGCAGATGCATATAATTTTATTGACGGCCTTAAGAAAGAAATTATCAAAGAAGCTGGCGGAGATCCTAACGATCCTAATACAAAATTCAAAGAAGACGACCAGGATGCTTCTACCAGGGTTTTGGTAAAAGGTGGAAAAGGCAAAGCATTATATCAAAAACTTCAAGATTATGTAACTAAAGTATTGGCAATAGATACTGCTATGGGAATTGCTTTTAAAAATTCCTTACAGGTAGATCTGGCAATGCCTAAGTCTCAAAATTCCAAAAAGAAGACCTGGGAGGAAGCCTATTTCTATATGGCTCCTTCAGTAGGTACATTGAGTATCCTTAGTAAATTTCAGAATGACATTAAGACTTCAGAAAACAAACTGGTAACTTATTGCCACGAGCAGGTAGGTAAAGTTGAACTTCGTTTTGATAGTTTCGAAGCAATAGTGGGTCAAAATTCCAAATACCTTATGCCTGGACAGGAAATTGAAATTACCGCCGGTCTTGGGGCATTTAGTAAAACTAAACTGCCACAAGTATCAGTTAATGGTACAGGGGTTGCCTTAAATGAAAAAGGTCAGGCAATCTACAAAGCAGCTGCAGGTGGTGTAGGTTCACATACAATCAATGTAACTGTTGCCTTTACCGATCAGGATGGTAATCCACAAACAAGAACAATACCGGTTGAATATACAGTAGGTTCTGCTAATGCTTCTATAGCATTAGATAAAATGAATGTGCTTTATATCGGTGTAGATAATCCGGTATCAATTGCTGCCAGTGGTGGTGGTGATGATAAAGTACAAGCTACAATTACCGGTGGTGGTGGAAGCCTTACACGAGTTGGCAACGGTAAATATATTGCCCGTGTTAATAGTGTAACTGATGATGCTCGTATTACAGTTAATGTGGAAGGAAAAGTAGCTGGAGCTTCTCAATTCAGGGTTCGTACTATTCCGGAAGCACAAGCTTATGTGGGTGGTCAACCAAGCGGTGCCAACATAGCTGCCGGTGCATTTAAAGCTCAAGGCGGTGTGGGTGCTGGTATCAAGAATTTTCCTTTTGAGTTGGAATACAACGTAGTAAGCTTTACGTTTACCTGCGATACGGATGATGATATTGTTTCTATTCCTGTACAAGGTGCCGCATTTTCCGGGGCCGTAAGAAATGCAATGAGTCAGCATGTTTCAGCTGGCAGAATGGTAACTATTGATGAAATCCGTGTAAAAGGTCCTGACGGACGTACTACAAAGGCCCCTTCTCTCGTTTACTATATTAAATAACCTGTGATATGAAAATGAATTTTTTAAAAATAGGCTTATGTGTGGTTTTTGCGGGTCTTTTGACTGCAGATGCTAATGCACAGCGTACACCGAGAAAAAGAAATACAGGCGGTACGCAACCTACAACTAATCCTACTCCGGGTAACACTGAGCAGCAGCAGAATAATAATAATCAGCAGCCTTCAGGTTATGACCCATACGCCAATCTACCGATTGAGTATGATACAACCGGAACGGATAATACGTTGAAAAAATCTTTGAGGAATGATAATGCCTTTGATAAAGGCAATCTTACTCAACGGGTTCCATTGCCTTACGAGCATTTGCGTTGGGACGATGCCCTCTATGCTGAAAAAGTATGGAGAGAATTAGACCTCCGTGAAAAAATGAATAAAACATTCATGTATGAGGCCATAGATGATAATGGAAGCCAGATTTTTGTTAGCATGTTGATGAATGCTGTACAGAAAGGAGAAGTAACTGCATTTTCTGATGACAGATTTACCACTCCTATGTTAGTGGCTGATGTACAGCAATTGACTTCAGGTAAAAATGATACCGTTGCCAAGTATGATATTAAGCAAATTGATAAAATAGTTGGTTATGTTGTTACAAGATCAAGCTTCGATCCCAAAACTGTTACAAAAATCCGCTTAAAAGAGGAATGGGTTTTTGACAGAGAGTCAAGCAGAATGTTTGTTCGCATACTAGGTATCGGCTTACTTAAAACTGAGTATTTTCCAAATACTACAAAAGAAAGAGGTACATCTAACTTGTTCTGGGTTTATTATCCTGATCTAAGGCCTATGCTGGCTAAAGCAGAAGTTTACAACCCTAAGAATATGGGTCAAAGCAGAATGACATGGGAAGAGCTTTTTGAAAGCCGCATGTTCAGCAGCTATGTAGTAAAATCTACTTTGGATAACCCGGCTAATAAGATGATCAGAAACTATATCAAAGACCCAATTCTAGGTTTATTAGAAGGAGATAATATTAAAGAGAAAATCTTCAATTTTGAGCAGGATTTATGGTCTTATTAAAGAAATCCGAGAAGATATAGTCATATTAAAAAAGCCCCAATTTCAGGGGCTTTTTTAATGCCTAATTATTTAAGAGCTAATCCATAAAAAAACTTTTGAAAAACGTAAAAGTCCTATAGGATAATTGGATAATTGTCGTATTTTCGTCTCGGTTTTTCATAGGATATTGGATTTTAAAAACGGGGCTGAATTTCTATTCTGGCCCCATTTTTTTTGCTTACTGGTCAAGTTTACACCATAATCTGGGCAAAAGATTTCCTCTTTAAGATTTATCGCTAAAATACTTCACTACCAGCTTGGCTTTGGAGATGCCAATCAACTTTCCCATCTCTATTTCACCTTTTCCCTCCCGAATAACTTCCCTGATGTTTTTTATGGATTTAAACTCTTTTAATAATTGGTCGGCCGTAGAACTGCCAATGCCGGGAATATCTTCCAATTCGTTTTGGAATGTCCCTTTACTTCTTTTAGCCCGGTGGAAAGTAATTCCAAACCGATGTACTTCATCTCTTATACGCCGAATAAACTTCAGGCTACTGCTATTGTAAGGTAGCTTTAGCGATTCCTGGTCACCGGCAAAGAATATTTCTTCTTCGTTTTTGGCAAGCCCTACTAAAGTCGTCCTTCCTCCAACTTCCAATTCATCTATGGCTTCCATAGCGGCACTTAATTGACCTTTTCCACCATCAATAATAACTAATTGAGGGAATGGCTGCTCTTCCGCCTGTAGTCTTTTGTAGCGGCGATAAACAGCTTCTTTCATCGTAGCAAAATCATTAATGCCTTCCACCGTTTTTACATTAAAATGCCGGTAATCTTTTTTGCTGGGTACTCCATCTTTAAAACACACCATGGCAGACACCGGGTAGCTTCCCTGGAAATTGGAGTTGTCAAAGCATTCAATGTGCGCAGGAATTTCTTGTAATTGCAAATCTTTTTGTACTTGCAGTAACAGATCCAGTTTATCAGCATTTTTATTGTCAAGACGGAGCCGCTCTTTATTTTTCAACTCATCAATAAAGTGCTGCACATTTTTTTCTGCTAATTGGAGCAGTTTTTTTCTATCACCGCCTGCCGGAACAGTAATCTTTACTTCCGATTCGGGGTATTCAATTAAAAAAGGGACTACAATTTCTCCTGCATCACTATTAAATGTGGTTCTTAATTGAGCTATTGAAAAACTAAGAATTTCTTCCACCGATTCATCAAGGTGTGTTTCTACTTTGTTAGTTTGTGTTTGTATTATAGCTCCGCTTCTAACCATCAGGTAGTTGACCCAAGCGGTATCAAGTTCTTTCAGGATATAGAAAACATCAAGGTCGCCGGCTTTTGCATTGGCCACCACGGAACGTGACTGGTAGTTTTCGAGGTAATCAATTTTCTTTTTTACCAGTTCTGCTTTTTCAAACTCTAATGAAACAACTTGTTGTTTCATTTCCTCTTTAAAATGACGAATGACAGGCGTCAGATTGCCCCGCAATAGATTTTTAAGCTGTGCAATATTTTTATCATAATCTTCAAGGCTCTGCAATCCTTCGCAAGGGCCTTTGCAATTCCCTAGATGATATTCAAGACAAACTTTGAATTTCTTTTTTTTAATATTTGAATCAGTGAGGTAGAGAGTACAATTGCGTAACTGTATGGTTTGTTTAATGAACATGAGCAATTCCCGTACTTTTTTTACTGATGTGTATGGGCCGAGGTACTCTGAACCGTCTTCAATTTTTTTTCTTGTTAGAAAGACACGGGGGAAAGGCTCTTTTTTTATTACTATATAGGGATAGGTCTTGTCATCTTTCAGGTTGATATTATACCGGGGTTGAAATTGTTTAATTAAAGTGTTTTCCAATAAAAATGCATCTTGCTCCGAATTGACGATGGTAAATTCAATACGGTTAATACGCTGAACCAGCTCATGTGTTTTGTAACTGGTAAAAGTTTTGGAAAAATAAGAGCCCACCCTTTTTCGAAGATGTTTTGCTTTTCCAACATACAATAACTGGTCCGCAGAATCATAATATTTATAAATACCCGGTTGTGCTGGGATAGTAGATGCTATATGTTGAAACTCTGCTGAAGTCATTGTTGGCTATGGTCATTCCAGGTTACCCTGGTAGTAGTAACTATTTCTGATTCTCCGGGTTTTTGAGTGGTGGTAGTAATAAGAAAGCTATGATCTACCTGCCAAAGCATTTTTTTTTCAAAGAAACCGTTTCGATCGCTTTTTACACTTTCAATAATGATGTTATTCACCTTGTCGCCGGTGGCAATATTCGGAGTGACCAGTATTTCTTGTTTTTGAATTTCTTCTTTTTCAGGTTTTTGAGGCGTATAGGTAATGATTACTCTATTTAACAGCTCATCATACCTTGTTTCTTCATTATATCTTTTGGCAATTTTTTGAACGGATAAATCTGGTATCTCAAGGAAATCTTTTGCTTCAGCCCTAAAATTTTCCCGACTGATATAAAAAGTATCACTGTGCAGACTATCTTTTGTTACAACTTTTGTAATAGCGTATAAAGAAGTATCAATATGAGCCACTTGTTTTTCAATAAGAGAACGTACCGAGATAAATTTCTTTTCAGCACCCTTTTCTTTTGCCTTACAGGAAGTTACTACCACGGCGATTGCAAGAATGAACCAACAGTTTTTCATGTGTTATGATTTCAAAACCTATTTATGCCATAAAATTAGCGGAAACAAAGGGTTAAAACACTATGAAAACAGGGCAAAAAATCCCGTACGGAATTAACAATACAGGATTAGATAAACAGTTTGTCAGGGAGATTATTTATTAAGAATTACGGCTAATTTTAGTCCATAATTCATCAGGTGTTCTTTTACCGGGTATCTTTTATAGAAACTTGATAGTACCTGGTAACGAACTTGGGGTCCAATTTTCCAATCCAATTTTTTGGTGGAGTAACCAGCAAATATTTCGAAGCTTGAATTTAAGTTCCAGTCCCGTGTAAGAGAAGGAAGCTTCGCATAGTTCTTAAAATCAGTGGAAATAATATAAGCTCTGTCAATCAACGTGTAAGTGGGTTGAATTGTACCGCCTATTCCCAGGTAGCCATTATTAGATTTTAGACGGGCAATTTTTAATTCGGCACCAATAGGTAAAGAGGCCGAAACATAATAATTAGACAGCCAATGTGGCTTGGTATAACTCTCCTGAGCTCTGTAATTTGTTTGGATTGTAGAAACAGAAGTTCTTCCGAAATCGCTGCTGAGTGCTATTCTTGCATCTTCCCGTTGATAGGGATAAGCTTTAATGTCATACTTACTTACGTTTAATTGCAAGCCAGTGGTGAATTTTAAGTTTTTGGAAATAGGAAACCCAACATTGAGACCAGCCTCCAAACCTACATCTGGTTTATGTGTCACAACATCATTTATATTCTCATTAATGGAGTTATTAGCAGGGGCGTTATTTGCTTGTGATTTAAGTAAAAAATTTTTATTTTCTGAAAGCTTACGGTAACTGATAGTTGGTAAGAAATAAATTTCCCATGAAGCTTTTCTTTTTTTGCCAAGCTTTATGTAGCTATTAGTTACACTTTCTATGGTCAGTGGGTAGAGTTCATTTTTTTCAACTAATGATTTTTCCTCCGCAGCATTAGATGGTTTTTCCTCTTCGTTACTGGGTTCTTCACTATCGATAATTGATATAGTCAGATTACTACTTGTTGTTTCAGGTGCAATATTTATTGATGCAACCGGCAACACATCTGGGTTGGCAGATTTTACAACAGGAGCGGCCTGTTTTTTTGAAATAACTGAGCTAGTTTTACTCCTATTGATGGCAATGGTAGGATCATTTGAAACCTTAGTCGCAGTTACAGGAGCTGGTAATGCCACGGCTTCTGGAATTAAATTCTCGTCAGCAGATGTCGTATAGATATCATCGGAAGAAGTAACCGGCGTTCCTGTTTCAGCTAGGAAAAGATTTTCTTGCAGATTATCAGGTGAAGCAATATAAGTAGGCTTAATGATAGTTATTTTTTTCGGGGCAATAACTATTTCCTGCGTTTTAAACTCTTGCTCAATAAATTCGTTTGAAGTAGTAGTAATTAGTGTGCTGGCTAGTTGTTCTTGTCTACTGGATGGGCTGATAAGCATTATCCAGGTAACCGCAGCAGTAGTAACCAATAACAAAGAAAGACCGATCCCATACCAACGTCTGCGGGTATGTAGGGTATTGTGAATACTATTCCATACCTTTTCGGAAGGAAACATCCTGTATTGGTCAGCACTTTGCTTTACAAACTGCTCAAAATCCCTGTTATTGAATCTATTTTCCATAACACAGCGGTCAGTTTAGGATACGGTTTAAATCAACGCTGACTAACGGCGGCAAGCCAATCAAATTCAGGTTTTGGTTTTTGTAATATTCGTTTTCTAATCAAAATATCTTCAAGCATTGCTTTAGCCCTTGTGTACTGGCTTCGGCTGGTGCTTTCTTCTATATCAAGCATATTAGATATTTCCCGGTGACTGTAACCTTCAACTGCATACAGGTTCAATACTGTTCTGTATCCAATAGGCAACAACCTGATACATTCTACTACTTGTTTTGCCTGTATTATTGACGGCACACTATCCTCTCTTACTTGTATTCCTGTAGCATGAATAATATCTACACTCTCATTGAACTTTTTGTTCTTTTTCAGAATGTTGATACAGGTATGAACTACAATCCTTCTAATCCAACCTTCAAATGCGCCCCTGCTTTCAAAAGTGTGTATCTGTAAAAAAACCTTAATAAAGCCTTCCTGAAGCATATCCTCGGCATCCTCCCGGTTGTGAGCAAAACGATAGCAAACAGCAAGCATTTTAGGACTGTACTTATTGTACAATTCCCGTTGTGCGGCGGCATCATTGTTCAAACAACCTCTAAGTATGGCTTCCTCGGTCATAATTTACTTTGGTTGCCTGTAATTTAGACATTTTTTCTGAACGAATGCTGCACAGAAAAGTAAAATTTCAGTAAGGTTCCGATTCCTATTTTTCGCTTCTGGAGGATATTACAACGGGTTTATACCATTGGAGGTATTGGTGAAGAGTATAAAAAATCAAAAGGATGAATTGATTTTATTCTATCTATGAATGTTGGCCTTTTTTATTTTTTCGGAGGCGTTTTGGTCCATACCAAAGCCACATACCAGTTACAATCAGCATAAAAAGACTAAGTCCCATGATAACAGTGTAACTAATTTTTACCTGGTCATTACTGGTGCCAAAAATTTTATCGAGGATTGAGCCATCATGGAGTTTTTCAATAAAGTCACTTTTTCTTTTTTCTACCAGCAATAACTGTCCGGTGGTTCCATCTAGCTGTAGCCCGTTAAAATGGTCTTTAAATGTAAACTTTACGATGCCTTTATCGGGTCGCACATCTATCCTGTCTACTTCAGTAGAAAGGTTTCCCTGAACAGAATCTTTCATAAAACGAATAGCATTTTTTTGCAAACTATCCATGCTTAACCAGGTGCTTAGATCTGCAGATACACCCTTTTTTGTCGGCGCCAACAAGCCAGTTTGCTTTTTTATTCCCAGTAATATTCCAGTAATGGATATGATAAGGAAAAACACAAATAAAAAGATGGCAATCTTGCGGTGAAGCCAGCGAAACCACCGTATCCATTTTGCCTGTTGTTTAGTATTACTCATAGTTGTAAAAAGGGCCTGCCTTTTATAACAGGCCCATAAGTATTTAATTAAAAACTAGTCCTGAATGAAACAATAAAATTTCTTCCAGGGGCAGAAAAACCAGAAGCAAAGTACCTGTAATTTTTATCTAAAATATTTTCAACACTTAGCTGCATACTTAAATTTTTTGTAAAGCTGTAACCGCTTCTCCAGTTAAGTGTAAACCAGGCGGGCATACCATCGGGAGTAGCATATTGACCATTATCCTCCCCATCTGGATTATAATCTTTAATTCGCTTCCAGCCATTATACATTCCATATACTTCAGCATTAAATTTTTTATCTGTATAAGTAAAACCAGATTTGCCAAAAAGTGGTGGAATATGATCTAGTGGCTTTTTTGTGCCATCAGGATTTTTATACCGGCCATAGGTATGACTGATCGTATTATCCATGGCTACTTTTTTCCCCAGTTCAATTTTTAAACGGGCATTAAAACCTCTTACATATGCTTTATTTACATTCTGACTGGCGTACACAGCAGATATAACACCATTATACATAATTGAATCTTGCCCGTTAAGTTTAAATGGTGCAGATGCAATGGCATTTTGAAACAATGTATAAAAAGCAGTTATTTCAAAATAAACTTTTTCGGGGGTCGTATAGGAAAAGCCTAAATCAAAATTATATGTGTACTCCGGTTTAATATCCGGGTTTGGTATAAGAACTCTTTTAGTGGCACTGCTGGATTCAAAGATCTTAACAGCATCATCAATATTGGGAGCTCTAAAACCCGATGATATATTACCAGTTAAACGGATAGTGGGAGATGGCATATAAACTAAGCCAATGTTACCTGTAACAGCTAACGGAGTTTGATCAATTTTAGTAACGGGGAGATTGAAAAATGAATTATCAACTATTATTGAATGCAGGCTTACAGCCTGGAAACGTATACCATCATTTAAGATCAGTTTTTCGTTTTTCATTTTCAGCAAATGCTGAAAGTATAATCCGAAGTAATTCATTTTATTCTTGCCATCGGGGTACCGGGGATCCAATTTAGTAACTGCCCCTGTTGTAAGATTGGTACGGTCTGCCACTGATTTTACATCATTTAACTGCCCGTCTATACCCATACTTACCTCATTGTTTCCCCAAACTTTTCTTCCATCGACATTAAAAGCAGCTACTTTAATATGTTCTCTGCGGCTGTCAAAACGATCGTACCGGAGATACTCTCTTTGTTGACGGCTTTCTTTAATATCCTGGTAATTCAGGTTTACTTTCAATCCATCAAGAAATCCCAACTTTTCAACATTTAATTCGTAACCACCCATTACTCTTGTTTGAGGTCCATAAAACCATTCAGCATAACGTAATGTTGTGCCGATCGAACCTCCAAAATTTCTGGTATCCTGCAGACGGTCGTATCTTGGAATATTTGACGAATTAGAATATTGAAAATTTAAACGATGAGAAACCTTATCGCTTAGTTTGAAAAGCAGTTTCTGGGTAATATCCCATTGCTTGTATCCTGAAAAACGTTGAATTCTATCATCGTCACTTGTTACTATTCTATCAACACCGTTAATAGTCTCGATATAATTCGAACGTCTTCCGAAATTACTATACTTATCCCGGTAGTGATCTCCCATTTTCATGTCACCAAAATCACTGTAAGTATAGGATTGCAGCCATCCGAATTTTTTTCCAGACAGGCTTACATCTGCATGCCCGGTTTTTTCATTGTTAGCAGAACTATATCTTACAAATCCCGAACCAGTAGCCAGGAAGTTTTTATTGCCGGAGCTGAGAACTGGTGATTTAGTGCGGAATTGTATTACACCGCCCAAAGCATCACTTCCATAAATGGTAGATGACGGCCCATATAAAACTTCAACTCTTTCCAGCATATTCTGATCAACGGTGATGATGTTTTGCAAATGACCGGCCCTGTAAACAGCGTTGTTTAAACGAACCCCGTCTACTACCAATAATACCCTGCTGGCTTCGAATCCACGAAGCACAGGGCTGCTACCACCTTGCTGACTTTTTTGTACAAATACATTTCCGGTATTGATCAACAGATCGCCGGTGTTTTGGCTATTGAATTTTGCGATGGTACGGGCACTGATGATATCAATTTTTTGTGCCAGGTTTTTTTTCTTCTCAATAAATTTATTGGAGTACACTACAGCCTCATCCAACCCCTTTTCGTCGATGGTATCCGGTTGGGTATAAGCAGCAGCATACACACATAGCAATGCGGAAAGCAATGCAATCTTTCGCATAATAGAGATTTAAGAATTTAATTACAGAATTAATATGTCAATAAAAAGCCTTGTAATTAAACCTGCGGTGGTGGAGTAAGAATTTCCCTGAATTGCTCGACAGCCATGGAAGAACTGAATAAAAGCAAGTAATGTTTTTTTGTAATTATTAAACCCGGTTCCTGTACCTGTGTATAATAAATTCCATGAAGGCATTTAAAGAGTTGTGTAAGAAGCTTTGTCTGGTGCTGGTTTTTTTCTGAGGTTTGTTGTTGTTTCTTTACTAACAAGGTTTCATCTTCATCATACAACCCTGTAAATGTATAGATTCCATTTTCCAGTTTCTTAGAATGAATATCAAACATGTGTTCATTTACCCAAATCTCATGTTTATCCATCCATATCACTTTTTCTTCGGGTAGTACTATAGTTTGAAGTTTATCTGTTTCCAGTTTTTCTTTCATTTTTTCCCGGATCTCTTTTTTTTGCAAAATCCCAAATAAAAGAAATAATACTGGTGCCAGCCCAAGCAGTAGAAAGAAGCCACTTATTATTTTTCTGCGGTTGTTTTTCACGGAAGAATAGTGATAAACAAATGTACCATTAATTCTTTCGTATCAGGCTATCAATGGGATACTTAGCTTTCATGGTGTCCATAATGCTGTTGGCCCAGCTAGTAAGTTTACTTCTCTCTTCCGGGGTGAGTTTGGCATCCTTATGTATCCAGGTATAAGAGTTTAAGGGCATTTCTCCTTCTTTTACCATTTCGATGGTCTCCTCCATTTTGTGAAACTGGTAGCGGAGACTGCGATTGGTATAATCATCGTAATTAAGATGCTTTTTGCCATCTTTTATATGTTTATCAAGCCACCAAAGTACAGGTTGAAAATTTGAATACCAGGGGTAATTGGTATTGTTGCTATGACAATCATTACAAGCTTTTGCTAAAATCGACTTTACGTCTGCAGGTATAGCAAAAGCATTACCAATGTAATTAGGTTGAGGCCCTTCGGTCTTATTCTTTTTTGGACGTATAAATTGTATTACTACTAATGCAAAGAGCAAAAAAAGAAGAATTTTTTTAAGCATGTTCGTTGGTTTTTAAAGAGAATTGTTTGAAATTAAGATATTCCCTGTCATTTCTTTTGGTATTGCCAAATTCATCATTGTTAAAATAGTAGGGGCCAGGTCTCCTAATTTCCCATTATTAATGGGGCCATTCCAATTATTATCAATAATAAAAAATGGTACCGGGTTAAGTGAATGTGCTGTATTAGGTGAACCATCTTCATTGATCATAAAATCGGAATTGCCATGATCTGCAGTTAGAAAAATAGTGTACCCGTTTTCTAAGCCAGTGGTGACTATCTGCTCAACACATTTATCAACTGTTTCAACAGCTTTGATAGCCGCTGTCCATATGCCAGTATGCCCAACCATGTCTGCATTGGCATAGTTCAGGCAAATAAAATCAGCTGTTTGGTTTTTTATTTCTGGTAAAAGAGCAGCTGTTAATTCGTAAGCACTCATTTCCGGCTGCAGATCATACGTAGCAACTTTTGGTGAAGGCATCATAATTCTTTTCTCGCCATCAAATATTTTTTCACGACCCCCGCTAAAAAAGAAAGTAACATGCGGGTATTTTTCTGTTTCGGCAGCCCGTATTTGCTTCAAGCCATTTTGTTCCAATACTTCACCTAATGTATTATTAAGATTGTCGGTTTCAAAAACAACATTTACATTTTTGTAGGTAGCATCATATTCTGTCATGGTGGTATAATGCAACGAAAGTTTTTTCATACCAAACTCAGGGAAATCCAACTGTGTCAATACCTGGGTAATTTCTCTTGGCCGGTCGGTTCGGAAGTTGAAGCAAATAGCCACATCGCCTTCTTTTATTGTTGCGATCGGGTTACCGTTTTCAGTTGTTATTAAAGTAGGAAGTATAAATTCGTCTGTTATATTGTTTATATAAGAATTTACAACAGTTTCAACAGCATCAGTTGCTATTTCTCCAATACCATTTACAAGTGCATCATATGCCAGCTTTATTCGTTCCCAACGTTTATCCCTATCCATTGCAAAATATCGACCGCTAATGCTCGCAATAGTTCCGGTTGTCTGTTTACAAAACTCCTGCAATTCCTGTAAAAATTCCAATCCGCTTTTCGGGTCACAATCCCGCCCATCAGTAAAGGCATGAATAAAGACATTGAAAAATTTTTCTGAAACACAGAGTGATAAGATGGCTTTTAAATGGTTGATATGTGAATGAACGCCTCCATTGCTAACTAAACCGAGCAAGTGCAATGGTTTATTGTTGTCTCTGGCATGCCTTATGGATTGCAGTAGTATTTCATTCCTGTAAAAATCGCCATCTCTCACTGCTACATTTATTCTTTGTAATTCCTGGTATACAATGCGGCCAGCCCCTATATTCAGGTGGCCAACTTCTGAGTTACCCATTTGCCCATCTGGTAAGCCTACGTCTTCCCCGCAGGTAATTAATGTAGAATTTGGGTACTTTTTATACAGTGATTTTGTAAAGGGAACATTGGCATTCTGAATAGCATCCGCAGACGCAACTTTTCCTAATCCCCAGCCGTCCATTATGACCAAAATGATTTTTTTCTGATTCATTAGTTATCAACAATTTTATTTAGTACAAATACACTCATTATCAGGTAACAATGCCAATCTGACCCTTGTAAAACTACAATCAAATACTTTAATTTGGTAATTGGCATGCGGAAAACTGCTGATTTTTAGTACTTTAGTATCCTATCAAATGCCAGTTTTTCTGTGGCATGTTTTTAGATTAAACACCTGTGAAAACCTATTTTGTTATGAAACCGATATTTACAACTCTGCTGCTTGGGTTTACACTGCTCCTTTCTTCTTTTGAAAGACAAAAGGGCATTGATGAAGTTATTAACGCTTTGCGTTCGGGAAGTTCCTCTCAGCTTTCAACCTATTTTGATGATAATGTTGAATTGACTTTACCCGATAAAAGCGATAGTTATAGCAAAGCACAAGCGCAGCTTATAGTAAAAGATTTCTTTGGCAACAATGGTGTGAAAGGCTTTGACCTGAAGCACAAAGGCGATGCACCAAGTGGCGGACACTTTTGTATTGGTACGTTGCAAACTAATTCTGGAAACTTTCGCACCAACGTATTTATGAAAATACGCAATGGTAAAGAAGTGGTTAAAGAAATCCGCTTCCAGGCAATTGAATAATCGTTATGAAAAAATATAAAAGCCCCTCTCATTCAAAATGAGACGGGGCTTTTTTTATTACTGGTATTTTACAGCACATCTAATAGAGTGAAATAGTATTTTTGTAGTTATGAGTTTTGATGAGAAATTAGAACACCTGGTAGACGAAGCTTTGCGGGAAGATATTGGTGATGGAGATCACTCCACTTTATCCATAATATCTCCAACCGAAAAAGGTAAAGCTGTTTTAAAAATAAAGCAAGATGGAGTTTTGGCTGGAATGAAGGTAGCCGAAAAGATTTTTCAATATAAAGATCCCACTGCCATTTTCACTTCATTAAAAAAGGATGGAGATGTAATGAAGTATGGCGAAAAAGCTTTTGAAGTAGAATCAACAGTTCATACAATCCTTCAGTGTGAAAGATTAGTGCTGAACTGTATGCAACGAATGAGTGGTATAGCTACTTTGACAAAACAATACACCGATAAACTGAAAGGTTATAAAACAAAGTTGCTGGATACAAGAAAAACAACTCCAAATTTTCGTTTATTGGAAAAAGAAGCTGTAAGAATTGGCGGGGGCGTTAATCATCGTTTTGGATTGTATGATATGATTATGCTCAAGGACAATCATATTGATTATTGTGGCGGAATAGAAAAAGCAATTGATAAAGCAACAGAATATGTACTTAAAGAAAAACCAGGGTTAAAGATCGAAGTAGAAACAAGAAGTATAGATGATGTGAGAAGGGTAATGGCCATGGGGAAGGGTAAGGTTTTTCGAATCATGCTGGATAATTTTACTCCCGAACAAGTAACAGAAGCGGCAGAGTTGATTAAAGAAGAGTTTGAGACGGAAGCCAGCGGTGGAATTAACCTTGAGAATATCGAAGCGTATGCAAAAGCCGGAGTTGACTATGTAAGTGTGGGTGCATTAATACACCAGGCAAGAAGTTTGGATTTAAGTTTAAAAGCGATGCCTCTCTAAGTCTTCTCTAAAGAGCAAAATGCAGACACTGGTATACCCCTTCATCTTTTCTAAGAAAGTATTTTATGAGTAAAAAAAATAAGCCAGATACAAGAGGATTTGTTTACAGCACAGATCCCAATTTTTCTTTTGATGAAGAACCATCTAATGCCACAACACTACCACCAGCACAACAAAAATTGAAAGTACGGTTGGATACAAAGCACCGGGCAGGTAAGGCTGTTACTTTAGTGGAAGGGTTTGCGGGTAAAGAAGAAGATCTGGAAGACCTGGGGAAAAAATTAAAATCATTTTGTGGTACGGGGGGCTCTGCTAAAAATGGCGAAATAATTGTGCAGGGAGACCAACGGGAAAAAGTGTTACAATGGCTAGTAAAAAGCGGATATAAGCAAGCTAAAAAAATATAGAAAGTTATTTATCCCTCGAAGCCAATCTTTCGATGCCTGCCATCACAATATGGTTTATTGGCAGAAGAACCACACCTGCACAAAGCCACTGTCCCGGTTTTTGTTTCTTCCCGTCCATCACTATGTACAATTAAACATTCAGTTTTAATTAAGTAAGGACCATTTGGAGTTACTTCTACTGTAAGCATATTAGCAGATTCAGCTACTACTTTGTCTGCAGTATTATTATCAGCCGGTGCTTCTGCATTTAGAAAATAGCTTAAGGCGCCACTTGGGCATTTGCGTACTTGTTCAATTATCTTTTCAGAGTTGGCGCCATCCATTTTTATCCAGGGCCTTTCTTTGGGATTGAAAACCTCAATCAGGCCTTTCCAACAGATCGTAGAATGTATACATAGCTTGGGTTTCCATACTACAGTTACTTCGTCGTTGGTATATTTTAATGTTTCCTTGGGCATAGTAAAAGTCTATGGTCTAAAGTTTATTGTTTGGGCATACTAAAATACAAATTATCAAACTCTTTAAAGAAATCCCAAAGAGAAGATAATAGCCTATGCAACCCCACTATAAATTTCTATTGTCCCTGTGCTAAACTATAAGCTTTCTTATCTCCCCACATATTCAATAATTCAAAAGAGCAGATCTTAAAATTACCACTCATGCTTACATATAGGCCTATCACATCCTGCTGGTTCAGCGGCTCGTCATTAATGCTTTCAAAACGAACATTATATTGATTAACCAGATTGGTATAAACAGAACCAGTTGGCCATACCTGTGTGCCACGATTGCTGATGTTGATGAGATTGAATTTTACGCCACCATGTCGTTTGCATTTTTCTGCAATAGCGGTGGGTTGTTCACCACTTTCAATAAATAGATCCACTCCAACAATAGTTTCACTTTCGCCTTCTTTAGAAATCATCATCGGGTTAGTTTCTAATTTCAATGGGGCAGGAGTGCCGGGTTTATTGGCAATTATTTCTCTTGCACCTATTTCCGGTTTTTTACCAAAATTGCTGATGATGGCTTCTGCAAATTGTGTGGTGTTTACGGATGCTTTGGTTTTATCGCCAAAGTCGCCGGTATGAATACCATTTTCTAATGTGTAGAGTAATGCATTTTCAATTATGGATGCGTTTTCTGTTAGACCAACGTGGCGCAACATAGCGAGACCGCTTAAAAGTAAAGCTGTCGGATTCGCAATATTTTTTCCGGCAATATCGGGTGCAGTACCATGCACTGCTTCAAAAATGGAAATATGGTCACCGATATTTGCAGAAGGAGCAAAACCTAATCCTCCTACTAGTCCGGCACATAGATCGGAAACAATATCGCCTTGTAAATTCGTCAACACTAACACATCAAACAGATCTGGACGGGTAACTAATTTCATACAGAGATCATCCACAATTATATCATCTGCTTTTAATTCAGGATATTCTTTGGCTACTTCCTGGAAACATTCTAAAAATAATCCGTCTGTGATCTTCATAATATTGGCCTTGTGTACGCAGGTAATGCGACGGGCATTTTTTTGCTTCGCCATTTCAAATGCATAACGGATAACCTGCATGCTACCAGGACGGGTAATGAAGCGCCGGCTCAATGCTACATCATGCGTTAGCATATGTTCTATACCGCCATAGGTATCTTCTATGTTTTCTCTTACAACTGTTATGTCAATCGGTATTCCTGCTTTGCTGAACACCGTATCAACTCCGTGTAAGGTTCTGAAATCTCTTTTGTTGGCAAATGTATTCCATGTTTTACGAGCCGTTACATTGATGCTTTTTACACCTTTCCCTTTGGGAGTTTCCATGGGGCCTTTGAACAATAAACCCAATGCTTCGATGGTGACTTTGGCTTCCGGTGTCATCCCGTTATTGAAGCCTTTATCGAACACCCATTTACCCATGTCTACAAAATCATACTCCAGTGGAACATTGTTGGCGGTAAAAATTTTCAATACGGCTTCCATTATTTCGGGGCCTATTCCATCACCTTTTGCAACAGCTATTTTCATATATATCTGGTTTTTAATTCGTGCCGCAAAATTAAGCCCTGAGAGGCTATTTAGGCGTTAAAAAAGCATCAAGTTTTCATGTGCTTCCTTTTCGTTATTTTTACTACATGACCAGTATGATATCTGAAGGGGTGAAAGTAAGCGTAGAGTCGTTCTACCAGCCTGACTACAGCAACCCGCTGCAGTCGGAATTTATGTTTGCCTATCGCATCACATTGGAAAATCACAACGCATTTCCTGTAAAACTGCATCGCCGCCACTGGTATATTTTTGACAGTAATGGCAGTCACCGTGAAGTTGAAGGTGAAGGTGTAGTAGGTGTTCAACCCACATTACAAGCTGGCGAAAATTATCAATATGTAAGTGGTTGCAATCTCCGCACCGAAATGGGCCGTATGAAGGGAACTTACCAGATGGAAAATCTGCACAGCAAAAAGATGTTTGACGTAAGTATTCCTTCTTTTGAAATGATAGTGCCGTTGAAGAATAATTAAACGGCAATCTTCCTCGTCCTTTCCTTCATCAACATAATTGCTTCTTCTTTCGATTGAAACATGTTGCCATTAATATTCACCAGGTTATCGGCGAGTTTGTCGTAGCGTTTAGTAAGCAGCCATGTAAAAATGTGCAGGTAGTGAATACCATCAAACACAATTGCTTTATTGGCAGCAAACTCATCTTTGCGTTTTAAAAATTCAGCCGGCATTTCTGTATAGTGCATTCCGGGGCGAAGATGATGAATGATATGATAACCATCATTCCAGCATTTATGATTGTACACCGTATTGATGCAATTGATAGAACTCTTATAAAGATTATCAGGCTCCTTGGCATCAATAAAAGAATGTTGCGCCCAGTTGCCGAGCATCATCACCAATCTAGCAAATAAAAGGGGCACAATAAAAACCAACATCGTGGCCTTTAAGTTTACAAAACACATTACAATGCAAAAGGCCAGGTATACATATTCACCTGCGGTAAGCCGCTGCCCGAGTTTTTTTCTTTTGCGGTTGAATAAATACCGAATGGTATTGATAACACCTACAAAAATGAACGTAAAAAAGTAATGAAGAAAACCTCTTAAACTATCCCGTTGATACTTCATAGTGCTACTGGTATCATCCGGCATGTTGTTTTCAATATGGTGCATACCCATATGGTGGCTAAAATATCCTTCAGGGGCATGACCAAATAGCGGACAAATAATCCAGGTCACATAAGCATGAAAGGGTTTTTGCCACGGAGCTTTCAATGTTTTACGATGACAAAAGCAATGAAACATTAATCCAAAGCTTCCTTTAAAATAAAATTGAGAAAGATAGAAATAAGGAACAGCAACTGCCCACCACCACCAACCTTGTAACACTGGTGTAAACAATAAAATTGCTACCGGTAATATCAGTAAGTGAATAGTGGTAAGTAAATAAATAAATGGTAAATCCCGTTTATCGTTCATAAAACGTAGCCAGAATTTATCGTACCAGGTAAAATTTTCTTTAGGGGTATAAACCGGGTCTGTAAGTGTTGCTGCGAGAGACTTCATGAGGAAGCGAAATTACGGAATTTATCAGCCAGAGAGCCGTTAAAAAGGCAGTAATTTCTAAAAATACGGTTGTGATGAATAACAGTTGCAGAACGAATGTTTATTTCGGTTTGTACTTTGCTTCATCTAATATTTTTTTTGCATCTGTATTCATTATTTCTTCTGGTTTCAGGCTGCTGTTTTTGCCTGCATATTTTTTAATGATCTGCCAACCGATCCAGGGGCCAAGATTTCCGGGAGAAAGTTCTTGCGAAAAGCCTTGTGTAAAAGGGCTTTCACCAATATATACCTGGATAACTGCCGGGTTTAAAGAATACAGGTCTTCATTTTTTACAATATAACTCCATATCAAACCTTCGTTCTCCTTGCACCAGTTTACTTGTCGTTGTGTGTAGCCGATCTTAATGGAGTCGGGAGTTGTTGGTAAAAATTTGTCTAATAAATACCATTGCTTACCTCTCTCGATCATTTGCTCAACCAATGGCTTTCCTTTGCTTTTATCAGGAAAAATATCTGCTGCTACCAATTGCATCGCATCAGCAATAATGTATTCTTTACTAAAGCGGCGACTGCGGTATCCGGGAGCTACATTTTCAATAAAGAAAGGATCGCTGTAAACTGAGAAATTACGACCCAGATAAAATTGCAGGCTGATACCTAAAACACCCGGAGCTAAAAAATTAGGTGTGGGGCCTGTTTCAGATTGAGCCATTGCATCAACCGGGCCGGCAATAGTAGCAATAGTTGGTACTTTATACTGGGGAAAATAATACTTTACAAATTGAAATGCCTGTTTGAAATCTTTTTCAAGATTGTTAGTGTTTTTGAAAACATCATTTACCGTATCATATAAACCTCCGCTAAGGCTGAGGAATTGTTTTACTCCGGGTAAAGTAGAGCCACTGTCAAGTCCTAAAATATTTTCCAAAAAAATGGAAGTAAGAACAGGGTATTTGTTATTCAATGCATTTAATCCGGGCAATACATTATTACTGTCAATGGCAAAAAAATCCCTATCAAACCGGTCTAATTTGATGTCTATATTTATATCCGAAACATTCGGAACATCTTTTTTCTCTTTGCAGGCGAAAAGTGAAATGGCTAGCAATAATGCAATGGCTGTTTTTTTCATAGCTATTGTAAACGTAATGCTGATTGTAATTGTTGTGAGAACGAAATTAGTGGTTTAAAAATTACCGTTAAATCCTTCCTCATTCATGTAAATTTGTAACATGAAAATTGCACTGGCGCAGCAAAATTATCACATCGGAAATTTTGAAGATAATACCCGGAAAATTATCGAAGGTATTCAATGGGCAAAAAAACAAGGAGCAGACTTAGTGCTGTTTTCTGAGCTATGTATTTGCGGCTATCCTCCCCGTGATTTTTTAGAGTTCGATGATTTTATTGCTAAATGCAATAAGTCAATCGATGAAATTAAGCAACATGCAGATACAATTGCAGTGGTAGTAGGTGCTCCCGATAAAAATCCGGTTCGGGAGGGAAAAGATCTATTTAATGCAGCCTGGTTTCTCTATGAAAAAGAAGTTAAGGCAGTTGCTCATAAAACATGTTTGCCTAATTATGATGTGTTTGATGAATATCGTTATTTTGAACCCGCCTATAGTTGGAATACCATTGAATTTAGAGAGAAGAAGTTAGCTATTACAATTTGCGAAGACATCTGGAATCTCGGCGACAATCCTTTGTATCGTAATTGCCCGATGGATGAATTGATGAAACAGCAACCGGATATCATGCTGAATATTTCTGCTTCACCATTTGATTACACTCATGTAGAAGATAGAAAAGCTATCCTGAAACTCAATACTGCTAAGTATAAATTACCAATGTTGTATTGCAACTGCGTGGGTAGTCAAACAGAAATCGTATTTGACGGCGCTTCATTGGTGTTCGATAAAAATTCTAACCTCGTAAAACAGTTGCCCTTGTTTAAAGAAGCGATGGAAATATTTGAATTAAAAGAGGACGGAACTTTTGTGCAACCAGTATTAGCTGTTGCGAAAGATTTACCCGATGCAGAATTTAATCCTGC
This sequence comes from Chitinophagaceae bacterium IBVUCB2, assembly GCA_002127295.1. Taxonomy (GTDB): domain Bacteria; phylum Bacteroidota; class Bacteroidia; order Chitinophagales; family Chitinophagaceae; genus JJ008. Next base: position 1,409,209 of record NFUV01000001.1, on the reverse strand, counting down.
TGAGTTAGATCATAGCTTATGTACTGCAGAAATTTATGATGCCATTGTAATGGCTATCCAGGATTATTTTTCCAAGATGGGTTTCAGTAAAGCCATTTTAGGTAGTAGTGGTGGGATAGATAGTGCAGTAACTTTAGCATTAGCATGCGATGCATTGGGTAAAGAAAATGTAAGAGCAATCCTGATGCCTTCTCAATATTCGACAGGGCACTCTGTAAGCGATGCAGAGCAATTGAGTAAGAATCTCGGCAATCCTTACGATATCGTTCCGATAAAAAATATTTATGAGAGCTTTTTGACGGAGCTAAAACCCATTTATAAGGACTTGCCGTTTAGCCTGGCAGAAGAGAATATACAGGCCAGAACAAGAGGTAATTTATTAATGGCCATCGCTAATAAGTTTGGATATATTTTATTGAACACTTCTAATAAAAGTGAATTAGCAACCGGCTACGGTACTTTATATGGAGATATGGCAGGGGGCATCGGAGTATTGGGTGATTGTTATAAAATGCAGGTGTATGCATTGGCAAACTATATCAATCGCTATAAAGAAATAATTCCGCAAAATATCATCACTAAACCACCCTCTGCAGAATTGAGGCCGGGACAAAAAGATGCTGACTCCTTGCCCGATTATGGGATTCTTGACAGGGTATTATACCAATACATCGAAAGACGACAAGGTCCAAAGGAGATAAAAGAGCAGGGTTTTGACCCTGCTCTGGTAGACCGTGTATTAAAAATGGTAAATGTAAATGAGTATAAACGCAACCAGTTTTGCCCCATCATCCGTATATCTCCAAAAGCATTTGGAGTGGGCAGACGAGTCCCTATAGTGGGGAAATATCTTTCCTGATTTTAGTGAATAAACGTTACAACTGCATTCTGAGTTGTGCCACTGACAGTTATGTTTTGAGATACTTTTAGTTCTGTAGCAGTCAAACTAACCAATGTAAAAGTGCTACTACCTCCTGTAAATAATGGAGTTGAAATATTTAGTACTGTTTCACCACTGGCAAAGCTCCATGTAAAAGGACTTGTCTGAGGATCGCCGGCGTTACATTTTGTAAGGCCCTCATCTAAGGTGCCGGTAAGTCCTGCAGCGGTAAAAGTCATGATATTATCTTTCTGACAACCTTGTAAAAATGCATTTACGTTATTGGGTCCTACGAAAGCAGTACTAAACTTCCAGGTACCTGTTGTCAATAATTCTGTTTTTGTTTTTGCAGGAGGAGTGGTGTTATCATCCTCTTTACTACAAGATGCTAAAAATATAGTGGCACTAAGACAGATTACGATGGCGAAATTTCTTTTTTGCATAAATGTTGGATTTAGCGACAAAATAAACAATATTTCCCTGTACAGGAAAGTACAAATACTCTAAAATAGTGCCGGATTTTCAGGGATTTACAATAACGGCAAATAATTTGCATAAGGCTTGTCGTATTTTGTGTCACCATAAATAAAGCCCATGCTAAAAACCGCTGATGATATCCGGCAATTGAACGAGAAAATTAGTCACGCCGGGCAGTTTACTGATAAACTAAGAGAAGAGATTGGACATGTGATCATTGGTCAGAGCCATATGCTTGACAGACTATTGATTGGCCTTTTAAGTAATGGCCACGTTCTACTGGAAGGCGTACCGGGCCTGGCTAAAACACTTACGATAAAGTCGTTGGCCCAGGCAATTCATGCCAAATTCAGCCGGATACAGTTCACACCTGATCTGTTGCCTGCCGATGTAATTGGAACATTGATCTATAATCAGCAACGCAATGAATTTGTTGTACGCAAAGGCCCCATTTTTGCCAATTTTATTTTGGCCGATGAAATAAACCGGGCTCCGGCAAAAGTGCAGAGTGCTTTATTAGAAGCAATGCAGGAAAGACAAGTGACCATTGGTGATACTACTTATAAACTGGATGAACCTTTTTTAGTATTAGCAACACAAAATCCATTGGAGCAGGAAGGAACATATCCCTTACCCGAAGCTCAGGTTGACCGATTTATAATGAAAGTAGTAGTGGACTATCCGAAAATGGCGGAAGAGCAATTAATTCTTCGTCAGAATATACAAGGTGCATTTGCAACGATCAACCAGGTTGTTTCCATACAAGAGGTAACCAATGCAAAAGACCTGACCCGCCAGGTTTATATGGATGAAAAAATTGAACAGTATATTCTGGATATTGTTTTTGCAACCAGACAGCCTGAAAAATATAAACTGGAAAAATTAAAACCACTGATTTCTTACGGTGCTTCTCCCCGGGGAAGTATCAATCTCGGGTTAGCGGCAAAAGCACAGGCATTTTTAAATAAACGTGGCTTTGTAATTCCGGAAGATGTTAGAAGTATTTGTAAAGATGTGCTGAGGCATCGTATCGGACTTACGTATGAAGCAGAAGCTGAGAATGTAAATGTGGTGGATGTAATTGAAGATGTGTTGAAACAAATTAATGTACCATAGGAGGTTGTCGGGTGTGGGATGTGAGTTGTCGGCGTAAACAAGACTTATGCAGTAATATTTTTAGAATGGCAGAGTATAAGACATACAAGGATTTGGATGTTTGGGTTAAAGCAAGGGCTTTTGTTAAGGAGATTTATCTTTCGACAAAGGATTTTCCTAAAGATGAACTCTATGGTCTTGTTTCTCAAATGCGAAGAAGTGCAATTTCAATCCCATCTAATATTGCAGAAGGATATGGCAGGCAATATAAAAAGGAGAGTATTCAGTTCTTTCATATTGCAAGAGGCTCTCTGTATGAATTAGAAACACAATTATATATTGCTGCTGACTTAAATTATTTACAACAAGCTAAACTTCCAGAATTGATTTTATTATTGGAAGAATGTAGAAAACTATTGGGAGGACTGATAAAATATTTTGAAACCAATTTAAATTTAAAGTAACCGACACCTGACAACTCTCACCCGACATCTGATATGCTCACAACTCAAGAAATACTAAAAAAAGTTCGTCAGCTTGAAATTAAAAGCAAGAAGATCACTACCGATTTATTTACCGGGGAGTATCATAGTGCTTTTAAAGGAAAAGGCATGTCGTTTAAAGAAGTGAGAGAGTATGCGGCCGGTGACGATATTCGTTTTATCGACTGGAATGTGTCGGCAAGGTTTGGTCATCCTTTTAGTAAAGTGTTTGAAGAGGAACGAGAGTTGACAGTTATGTTATTGATAGATATAAGTAACAGTTCTTTATTTGGAACAGTTCATGCAACTAAACGGGATATTATTACCGAAATAGCGGCGGTCATAAGTTTTTCAGCCGTAAACAATGCGGATAAAGTAGGGGTTATTTTTTATAGCGATGTGGTAGAAGCCTATATACCACCTAAAAAAGGAAAGCAACATGCTTTGTATATTGTCCGGCAACTATTAAGTATTGAGCCAAAAGGAAAAGGGACGGCTGTGAGTAAGGCTCTCCGGTATTTTAATAATTCTACCCGGCAAAAAAGCATTGCGTTTGTATTAAGCGATTTTATTGATGCTAACTATGAAGATGCCTTACGTATCGCTGGAAAAAAACATGATGTGATCGGCATTAAGCTGTATGACAAAATGGATATGAAATTACCTGAAGCAGGTTTATTGCAGGTACAAGATTCCGAATCAGGAAAATCAAAATGGGTTGATACCAGTAATAATTTTGTTCGCTATAGTTATGAACAGGAATTTTTCCGAGTTACCGACTATAGCACCCGGGTATTTAAGAAAGCCGGATGCGATTTATTGCATATCCGCACCGATGAAGATTATGTAAAAGTGCTGCAGAAATTTTTTATCAGCCGCAACCGGTAAATCACCCGTGGCAGCATTAGTTTATCAAATGATCAAGAAGGAATTTCATAAAATATTTTTTACTGCAGTTTATTTAATTGTAGCATTGCTGGCGTCATCACAAAATGGCACAACGGTCAAGGCAACAGTAGACAGAAACCTGATTTTGATCGGGGAGCCCATTCAATTAACCCTGGAGGTAAATATTCCGGAGAATGAGTCGATCCGTTTTTTTTCAATAGATAGTATTCCGCATTTTGAATTTTTGCAACCGGGAAAAATTGATACTACTAATACGAGCAATGGTACTAAGCTTATTCAAATTATTCCCATTACCAGTTTTGATTCCGGCCATTGGGTAATTCCTTCTTTTTCATTGACCGAAAGTTTGAAAACTGATACCATCCCTGTTGATGTAGGGTTTTCTCCATTTAACCCGGAACAGCCTTATCATGATATAAAAGATATTATAGAAATAGAACCTGCAGAGAAGAAACAACAATGGTGGTGGTATGTTGCTGGTGCAGGAGTAATACTCTTGATACTGATTGTTTATTTATTGACGAAGAAAAAACCAGCACCGGTTGCAGCACCGAAGGCGGTTATCAATCCGTATGAAGAAGCAATGGCAAAAATTGCAGCCATTGAAAGAAATAAGCCGGATACGAAACAGTATTATTCAGAGCTTACGGATGTTTTCCGATTATATGTTTTTCGAAAAAAAGGAATTCTTTCTCTTCAAAAAACTATGGATGACCTGGTGATACAGTTAAAAGGATTGGATATGAATAAGGAAAGTTTCGACCAGCTTTCGCAAGCATTGCGGTTAAGTGATTTCGTAAAATTCGCAAAATATATACCCGGTCCTGAAGATGATAAAATGATATTGGATACAATTAAAAAATCAATCCAGGGGATTGAACAACTACGCTGATGCTATACGAGTGGATTAAAAATATGGACTTTGCGTATCCTTATGCCTTTGCATTATTTGCATTGCTACCGGTGTTGATATGGTGGTATGTAAAGAAGCATGATAAACATAGTGCAACCATCAATGTATCCACCAGCCGTGCTTTCACTGTTTCTTCCTGGAAAAATCGGTTTCGTCATTTTCCTTTTATACTTCGGTTACTGGCATTAAGTTGTTTGATAGTTGCGTTGGCCCGTCCCCAAAAAAGAAATGATGAACAACAAACACAAGGTGATGGAATAGATATTGTTTTGTGTATGGATGTAAGCGGTAGTATGGGATCAAGAGATATATTGCCCTCCAGAATGGAAGTGGCAAAAGAAGTTGCTGAAGAGTTTGTAAGAAGCCGCCCGGTTGATAGAATTGGCCTTGTGGTTTTTGCAGGAGAAAGTTTTACGCAAAGTCCAATTACTACGGACAAGAATACATTGATCACCCAAATTCAAACGCTGGAAAGTCGCCGGTATCTAATTGATGGGACGGTAATTGGAGAAGGATTGGCTACTGCTGTTGACAGACTTTCTAAAAGTGCCGGTAAAAGCAAAGTGATCATTTTATTAACGGATGGTAAGGAAGACCCACCGGAAACAAGACTGATTGACCCGTTAACAGCATTAGAAATTGCTAAATCGAAACAGGTAAAAGTTTACACTATCGGAATGAGTGCTGCACCTTCTACTATTGTAGAAAACACCGGCAATGCAAAGGCAAAGAAAAACCCAGCTGGTGAATTTTTAGATGAGGCATTGCTTGGTAAAATTGCGAATGAAACCGGTGGAAAGTATTTTAGAGCAAGAGATAAGGATGGACTGAAAAATATTTATAAACAGATTGATAAATTAGAAAAATCGAAAGTAGAAGTAACATCTTTTAAAAGATTTGAAGAACGGTTTCTTTGGTTTGTTCTCGCTGCATTACTGTTCTTGTTTATCGAAGTCCTTTTACGATTTACTGTGTTTAGAAAATTCCCCTGAGAATTTATTCTGTTATCTTGCAGCCAATGAAAGCCCTTGTATATAAATCAACCGGTAGCTGGTACATTTTGAAAGATGAATCCGGGAAGTTTTGGAATGGCCGTACCAAAGGTGCTATGAAGCTGGATGATATTACCAGTACCAACCCGGTAGCAGTAGGAGATTGGGCAGAAATGGAAATTGAAGATGAAACTGCAGGAACAGCGATCATCAGTGATATTCATGACCGGCGGAATTATATTAACCGACAATCACCCCGCCATAAATTTCAGCATCATATTGTCGCTTCTAATCTTGACCAATCTATGCTGGTTGCTACGTTAAAAGAACCAAAAACATCACAAGGATTTATCGACCGGTTTTTAGTGGCTTCAGAAATGTATCATGTGCCGGCAGTAATTGTTTTCAATAAATCCGACCTCTATAAAAGCAAGGAACTGGAAAAATTTGCACAATGGAAAGAAATGTATGAAGCTGTTGGATATAAAGTTTTGCTGATGAGTGCGGAGAAAAAAGAAGGAGTGGAAGAAGTGATTGATGTGCTGCGAAATAAAACAACATTAGTAAGTGGACATAGCGGGGTTGGTAAATCATCTTTATTGAATGTGATTTTTCCAGCAATAAATTTAAAGACACAGGATGTAAGTGGATGGAGCGGAAAAGGACAGCATACTACTACGTTTGCGGAAATGTATGATCTGCCAGGCGGCGGAAAAATTATTGATACTCCAGGTATGCGGGAATTCGGGTTGGTGGATATTGAGAAGCAGGAAGTATCACACTATTTCCCGGAGATGAGAGATCGTTTAAACAATTGCCAGTTCAATAATTGTTTGCATTACAATGAACCGGGTTGTGCCATTAAAGAAGCGGTCAACAACCAGGAAATTCATGAAGACCGGTATATAAGCTATTTAGGTATTATGGAATCGATAGAGCAGAAGAGTTATTAATAACGGCCTGTTCCCACGATAACAAGAAGCATTATGCAATATTCCTTCTTCCTTCATTAAACAAACGGTCTTCCAGTACAGCTGCTAATTCCACCACCGCTTTGTTGTCCTTGTTCAGGGCATCACGGGTTTTGGTCGGAAAAATAGAAATGCCGTTGTAAATGTTGTAGTGAAGAGTAAGGTAATGACCTTTGAATTTGAATTCCCAATCAATGGTATCAAAGTCATCTTCTTTGTGCGAAAATTTTACTTTGAAATCCTGGCTCAGTACATCGGCCACATGGTAGAATTGTTTTAATCCGCCATCATCGGAAATAACGGCTTCGGTACAGCCGAGGTTGGTTCGTAGGGTGAGGCTCATAGTTAAGGTATTTAGGTTTTATCATAGACTGGATTGGGTGGAATTTAGCTGCACAAAACAATTAATTAACTTCTGAACTTTTTGGCTTTTTTAGCCGCTTTTGATCCATCGGGGTCACCACTTAGAATTTTCTCAGCGCCTACATTTTTTCCGTTGGTAGGACAGCCTTGTTTGCGTTTAAACAAATTGCCAAACATACCACAAGAAGATAGTAACACCATGAGGCTCAAAGCGACAGCTAAAAATCGAAGGTTTTTCATTTTATGCATAATAGTTGAATAACGAATTTACGCAGAAATAATTGCTTGGAAAATAGGAAAGCTACGAGGTGCTGGATCGTCAATAATAAATAATTAATGAGAATCAGGCTGTTCGGAAGTCTCACATTGGGGATATTTAGAGGGGCTCTCTAAACCAGTCTGCATACTGCACATAATTATTAGCAATGCGATGAATTTCTCCGCTGATCATCTCCTGGGAAATGTCTTTTACTTTTTTAGCAGGTACTCCTGCATAAATGCTGCCTGCTTCGCAGATGGTATTCTCTAAGACAACTGCACCTGCAGCGATAATGGTGTTGCTATGTATCACACAATTATCCATTACAATAGCACCCATTCCTATCAGCACATTATCATGCACCGTACAGCCATGCACAATGGCATGATGGCCGATCGAAACATTATTGCCAATGGTAGTTCCGTATTTCTGAAAAGTGCAATGGATACAGGCTCCATCCTGCACATTTACTTTATTGCCCATTTTAATGAAATTCACATCACCCCTCACCACTGCGTTGAACCAGAAACTACAATCATCGCCGGTAATTACATCACCAACGATGGTAGCATTGGGTGCAATGAAATTATTGTTACCAAATTTGGGAAACTTATCGTCTACGGGAAGTAGTACCGGCATTGTTTTGTAATTAAGAATGAGTAATTAAAATTATGTCCCCAGTTGTAGTGCTACTATCATCGTCCCTTGCGTCGCACTCTTGTACTCCATATCGCAACTCAGCAATCTATTTTATACAGCGGTAGCGGCTTGAAACTGGATTGCTGCAAATTAGAGAATTTCTTTACGTCTTTACGCCAACTTTATGTTTCTGGTAGAGGGCAGGCAGGTTTGCTGTGAAATCCGATATTTGTTGTTATGAACCAACGGGAACTTTTTTTACACCATGTAGCACAAACTTCAACTGCACCACTTGCACTCGAAATAGTAAAAGCAGAAGGATGTTTATTATTTGATGCCGATGGGAAAGAGTATATAGATTTAATAGGAGGTATTAGTGTGGCAAACGTAGGTCATCGTCATCCTGCAGTTATAGAAGCCATACAAAAACAGCTTGATGCTTACCTGCATATAATGGTGTATGGTGAATTTATTGAATCGCCGCAGGTACAATATGCTAAACTGCTGACAGATTATTTACCAGTTACATTGAACTCGGTCTATTTTACTAACTCTGGTGCAGAGGCAGTGGAAGGTGCTATGAAATTGGCCAAACGGGTTACGAACAGAACACAAATAATTGCTTTTAATAATTCTTATCATGGCTCTACGCAAGGTGCATTGAGTGTAATGGGAGATGAGTATTGGCGAAATGCATATAGGCCCTTACTGCCGGATGTTTTGCATTTGGAGTACAATTCTTTCCAATCTTTAGATTCAATAACTGTAGTAACAGCCTGTGTAATTGCTGAAACAGTGCAGGCCGAAGCAGGAGTAAAAGCTCCAACAAAAGAATGGATGCAGGCCTTGCGAAAAAAATGTACGGAGACAGGTACCTTATTAATTCTTGATGAAATACAAACCGGTTTTGGACGAACAGGAAAACTGTGGGGTTTTGAACATTTTGATATTAGTCCAGATATTTTACTATTAGGAAAAGCATTGGGAGGCGGTATGCCGTTGGGTGCCTTTATTGCTGATAAAGTAATGATGGATGCGTTTACAGAAAACCCGATGTTGGGACATATTACCACTTTCGGTGGCCATCCCGTTTGTTGTGCAGCAGGTATGGCTGCTATGAAGGTGTTGCTGGAGGAAGGAATGATCAAACAGGTACAGGACAAAGCAGAGCTTTTTAAATCGTTGCTGGTTCATCCCAACATAAAAGGGGTTCACTCTTTTGGTTTGTGGTTCGCCGTTGAGTTCGATTCTTTTGAAACTAATAAAAAAGTAATTGATGCTTGTATTGCCGAGGGAGTACTTACAGATTGGTTTTTGTTTGCTTCTGCTTGTTTGCGAATATCACCACCATTGATTATTTTGGAAGATCAGATAAAACATTCGAGTAATATTATTTTGAATGCGCTGCAACTAATAAAAAATTAAAATCTTTTCATGAAGAAATTCGTACTCTATTTCCTGATAACTTCTATTGCCCGTCTCTCATCAGGTCAGGATACAAAACTGACGAATACCTTACTTTGGAGAATTTCAGGAAATCAGTTATCAAAGCCGTCATACCTGTATGGCACAATGCACCTTACGGATAAAAGGGTGTTTCAGCTTGGAGATTCTGTTTATAAAGCACTTGAACAAACGGAGGGTTTTGCAGCTGAGTTAGATATGAACCGGGTAGGTACTCAAATGGTGAATCAATTTATTAAAGAAGCAGAAGAGAAGGCTGCGAAAGAACCTGTTCGGGTAAAAGATGCAGTAAGCGCTGAGGTTTGGAATTTGTACAAGGAGAAGCTTGCTATACGGTTTGATAAAAAGGCAGATAAAATTACGTTAGATGATCTGGATGCTGTAGAAACACAACTTCAAACAGACTTATTTAGAAAAGGAGATATGTCTACTTTTTTAGATGCCTGGTTATTTGGCCAGGCCCGCAAACAAGGCAAATGGGTTGGCGGAATAGAGGAAATAGAAGACCAGCTCGAGCATACATCACTTGATTCAGATGTAGAAGAAAAAATACAAATGGCCTTATTTGATGATGACTATTACCGGGAAGGATTAGAATCTTTCATCAAAACGTATACGAATCAACAGTTAGATAGCATTGACGCTTTTATGTATCGGGCAGCCAATGGCGACAAGGACTATATAATGATTAAACGAAATCTGAAAATGGCCCGTAGGATGGATAGCCTCTCAGCTATTCGCAGTACTCTCTTTGCAGTTGGGGCAGCCCATTTGCCAGGCGACTCCGGGGTGGTAGCACTTTTGCGTAGCCGTGGATTTACGGTGACACCTGTGATTTCGTCACGAAAAGTAAGTGCTGATAAATATGCTCCAAAAATAGTTTCCGCTCAATGGTTCCCTGTGCAAACACGGGATAGCGGTTATTTTCTTCAAATGCCGGGAGTGGCAGATGGAATAGAGATGTTTGAATCAATGGGTATTGAAATGAAAATGTTCTTTGATATTTCATTTATGAAAATGTATATGACGCTGGGGATTGAAATGCCAGAAGAACGAAAGAAAATAGGTGCCGATAGTATATATAATAGTTTAAAGTATCAATATGCCAAGAACGGTAAAGTATTAAGTGAGAAAAAAATTACTGTTAATAATGTGGATGGCCGGGAGTACCGGTTTAGTTCAAATGAAGGAGAGATCAAGATGCAAATATTTTTACCTGGGATGGAATGGGTTATTATAAATGGGGTGTTTGCTTTCAAAGAAAAAACTCTGACAGAACCTGATACAGAAAAGTTTTTTCAATCGTTTATATACAATACGAACAGGCCACAGAAGCCAACTGCTGAAAAAGTATGGACGCAAATGAAATTTCCATTACAATCTTTTTCGGTTGAAATACCAGTAAATCCTAAGGAAGCAAAAGATGTAGTTTCAGAAGAAGGAAAAACTGTTTATACCTGGCAGGCATACGATATCCAGGACCAGGTTTTTTATGGTATGCGTGCGGCGCTCATGAAAGAAGGAATGTACGATGCAGGAGATGATACTGCATATTTCATAAATGTAAAAGAGAACCTTAAAGCAAGCTTTGAAAATGTTAAACTGAGCGATTCTGTTTTTTTTTCCATAAATAATTATCCTGCTTATACCGTTACACTTAGCGGAAAGGCTGAAGGGGATTTTATTGAAACGAAAATGATTACAGTGGTTCGGGGAGGGATAAGTTATTATTTGTATGCATTATATATTCCAACTGAAACCGGAAAAAATGCTGCAAAAAGATTTTTGAACTCTTTTCGCCTGTTACCATACAATCAGCCAGAATGGAAAACAGTTGATTCTCCTGATAAATCATTTACTACTGTATCGCCTTTTCCATTAACCAAAGTTGATAATGCTGAAGAAGATATTCTCCCTGGTGTAGAACGATTCATGTTGTATGATTCATTAGCTGCCGTTACTACTTATATCGATAAAACCAAATTGCCTGATTGGTATTGGTTTAGTTCTGATACTGGTTTCTTAAGAAGAAGATCTGATCAGTATGTAACCTATGGGGATTCATTGGCGGATTACAAATATTTCAAAACAGGTAATCTTACCGGAGCAGGCTTTACGGTAATAAAGCCAGGTGAACATCTAGTAAAAAAAGTACAACTGGTGTTAAATGGGGATGAACTTTTTGAATTATATGGCCATTTTGCACAACAGGATATGGCCGATATGTTCAACCGTCCTTTTAATGAGTTTAAAATAAGAAATGAGAAAAAATGGGACGGAATAGGGCGATCAAAAATGAGTGATTTAACTGCGACCTTAAAAGGAGCTGATAAAAAAAAGATTGAAGAAATAAAATTATGGTGGGATAATGTAGAGTTTACTGCTGCTGATATACCGGCATTGCAAAAACTGGCCTTTACAATTTACCCGGACTTTGATACAACCTATTCCAGGAACTTGAATAGTTTAATATTTCAGCGGATTGAAGCATTGGACAGTAACAAATCAACAATTGATTTTATTAAGACCAACTACTCCTCTATTCAGCCGAAGGATGAATATGTTAAACCATTGGTGGTTTCTTATTTGTCCGGAATAAAGACCATAACCTCTTTTACTATTTTAAAAGAAAGCCTGTTAAAAAATTCTTTTGCAGTAGGGAATGCGCCTTATTATTATCATACTTTATATGATTCGTTGGAACTTACAGCCACTTTATTTCCGGAGTTGATGCAGGTGGCAGGTAGAGAATCCATGTGGGAACTTGTAAGTGGCCTAACCACTTCATTGCTGGATGATAGTTTAATTGAAAAAAGTTTAATCAGGCAGTATAGCAAACCATTTATCGAAGCAACTAACAGGATACTGGTAAGTGATAAAAAAAATATAGAAGAGGGGCTGTATAATTATGCCGATCTGATCCGTATACTTGGTATTATTAATTCTGCCGAGACAAACAATCTGCTGGCAAAATTTGCCAAATTTAATAACCGTGGAATACGATTCCAGGCATCAATTGCTCTTTTGGAAAATAACCAGCCGGTTGATACAAAAACAATTATGACACTGGCTACTACTGATGAGTTCAGGCATGAATTGTATGACCAGTTAAAAAAAATGAACAAACTGAAACTTTTTCCCACTGCTTATTTAACACAGAAAGAGCTTGGCAAAAGTAAATTGTATAGTTATGCTACGGATGAGGAAGCTCCCAGTATGATTACTGATGCAGGGACGAGGACAATTTTATATAAAGGGAAACAACAAAAATTTTATCTATACAAGGTCGCATTCTCAGAAGACGAGCCAGTTTACTATTTAGGAGTAGCTGGTCCATATCCACTCAATAGCAAAGATCTTACAAGCATACATACTATTACCGGCGTCTATTGGGATAAAGAGTTTGGAGATGAATCAATTGACAAACTCTTTAATGAATATATGGCATCTATCGAAGCCTATGAAGAAGAAAGTAAGGAGGCAGATCCGCCCCCAGCTGAGAAAGAGAATAAAAAGTAGGAAGGATTTTAATACGTTTTACCTATTGTTTCAGTACTGCAGATAACAATTGTTGGTTATCAATAGTACGCCTAACGCATTATAAAAAAGGCTGCTGATAAATTTCAGTAGCCTTTTTTACTATTAATTTATTTTTAATCCTCGATTTCTACAATCATTTCGATCTCTACCGCCATATTCACCGGCAATGAACACATGCCTACAGCAGACCTTGCATGTTTTCCTTTTTCACCAAATACTTCTACCATCAGATCAGAAAAGCCATTAATCACTTTTGGATGGTCTTTAAAATCGCCTTCGCAATTCACCATGCCTAATACTTTTACAATGCGCTTTACTTTATTAAGACTGCCTAGTTCCATTTTTAATACGGCCAGCTGATTGATGGCGGTGAGTCTGGCAGCAGCTTTTCCTTCTTCAATGGTCAAATCTTTTCCCACTTTGCCGGTAGTGTAAACGCCTGCTGCATTAGTAGGCCCTTTACCCGCTAAAAATAAAAGATTACCTGTTCTGACAACATGTACATAATTAGCCATTGGTGTACTGATAGTGGGCAATTCAATTTTCAATTCTTTTAACTTGTCTTCAGCAGTCTGACTCATAACAAATAATGTTGTGTTTAAGAATAAAAGAAGGAAGATAAACTTTTTCATTGCAATTGATTTTACTGTTACAATAACCCAAAAGCCCATGCTCCTAACAAGGCACCTGCAATTGGTCCAACTACCGGTATCCAACTATAACTCCAATCGCTGTCTCTTTTCCCGGCGACTGGTAAAATAAAATGTGCAATCCGGGGTCCCAGGTCTCTTGCAGGATTAATAGCATAACCGGTGGGGCCGCCTAAAGATAAACCGATGCCTAATACTAATAATGCAACTGGTAATGCATCTAATGTTCCTAATGATGATGCAGCTGGCGTCATAGCCAATGCACCAAACATTAATATAAATGTGCCGATAGTTTCTGTAATTAAATTATGCCCGGTACTTCTTATAGCAGGCGCATTACAAAATACGGCCAGCTTTAGATCTTTATCAGTTGTTTCTGCAAAATGTTGCTTGTAGGAGAGCCAAACTATTGTTGCGCCTGCAATGGCGCCAGCAAATTGTGCACCGATATAAGTGGGGAGTAATGCAGAATCAAAATCAGCAAATGCAGTTAATGCAATAGTAACTGCCGGATTTAAATGTCCGCTTCCACCCAATGCAGTTGATGCATACACTCCAAGAAAAACAGCCATTGCCCAGCCAAAAGTGATGACGATCCAACCACTGTTTTGTCCTTTGGTTTTATTAAGTACGACATTTGCTACAACACCATCACCCATGATGATGAGTAATGCAGTTCCGACAAATTCACCGATGAATGGAGACATAATCGTTAGTTTATAGTTTTTGTTTGCTTATAATTCGCCGACAGCAGCTTAAATTATTATTCCTCCGTCCATGCCTGTGCAGCTTTCACTGCTTTCTTCCAGTTCTTTTGCAAGTCGTTTCTTTTTTCGTCTGTCATGGTTGGAGTAAAGGCTTTATCTTTTTGCCAGTACTGTTGCAATTCATTGATGTCTTTCCAAAACCCTACTGCAAGCCCTGCTAAATATGCAGCCCCGAGTGCAGTTGTTTCTGTAACCTGCGGCCGAACAACATTTGTATTTATAATATCTGCCTGGAATTGCATCAATTGATTGTTTACCGTAGCACCGCCATCTACCCGTACTTCTTTTATAGGCAAGCCGGCATCTGCTTCCATGGATTGCATCAAATCCATTGACTGAAAAGCGATACTTTCAATAGCGGCTCTTGCAATATGTGCATCACTGCTTCCTCTTGTTATGCCCACAATAGTTCCTCTTGCATGCTGGTTCCAGTAGGGTGCACCCAAACCAGTAAATGCCGGAACAAGATAAACGCCACCATTATCTTCTACTTTTGAAGCCAGGGCTTCCACATCACCCGATGTTTGAATGATCTTTAACCCATCTCTTAACCATTGTACTACTGCACCACCAATAAACACACTTCCTTCTAATGCATAGTGTACTTCGCCATTTACTTTCCAGGCAATAGTGGTTAGCAAATTGTTTTTTGATGTTACAGGTTTTGTACCGGTGTTCATCAACATAAAACAACCTGTGCCGTATGTATTCTTCACCATACCAGGCTGGGTACACATTTGGCCAAATAAAGCAGATTGCTGATCACCGGCAATGCCACTCACAGGAACTGGTGTTGCAGTTAATATATTTTCTGTATGACCATATACTTCGCTGCTGCTGCGAACTTCCGGCAGCATGTTAGCGGGAATGCCGAATAAAGAAAGCAATTCTTCGTCCCATTTGAGATCATGAATATTATATAATAGTGTTCTTGAAGCGTTCGATACATCTGTTGCATGTACTTTACCATTGGTTAATTTCCAGAGCAACCAGCTGTCAATGGTGCCAAAACATAATTCACCTTTCTGTGCTTTATCTCTTGCACCTTCGACATTATCTAATATCCATTTTACTTTGGTTCCGGAGAAGTATGCATCTGTAACCAATCCTGTTTTTGCTTGTATAGATGGTGCATGTCCGTCTTTCTTTAGTGTATCGCAATAGTCTGCAGTTCTTCTGTCTTGCCAAACAATGGCATTGTAAACAGGAAGATGCGTATCCCTATCCCATACCACCGTAGTTTCTCTCTGGTTAGTAATTCCAATTGCCGCAATATCAATAATATTTAACCCGGCTTTTAACACTGCTTCAGTTGCTACGCCTAATTGTGTACTCCATATTTCATTAGCATCATGTTCAACCCAACCTGGCTGCGGGAAAATTTGTGTGAATTCTTTTTGTGCTGTAGCAACAATACTTCCTTTTTTGTCGAACACAATAGCTCTTGAACTGGTTGTTCCCTGATCCAGGGACAAAATGTAATCGGGCATAGCAATCGTTTATTATGATGATTAAATATAGTTTGAAAATTTTAAAAGAAATTGAGTTGGTTTATATAGTGAAATTTTATTTTTTAGCCAACTTCAGTTCCCTGGCATCGTCCCTTGCGGCCGAAGGCCTGTTAATTTATTTTCTTCCAGTGGATGAAAATAAATTAATCACTCTTGTACGGTTATATTTCTTTTCAGCATTTTGCAATGCTGATTTTGCTTCCCAAAATCATGCGAAAGCAAATTCCTGCAAAGGATGCTTTAGATAAATGGCTTTAGTAGCAATGCCCACAACTTATAACCCTCTGCATTTAAATGCAACCCATCGTAGGTATATTTTTTATCTAATCGTTTATCAGCATCCAAAAACTTAGGATGAATATCAATAACATTTACCTTTTCACTATTGCACAGTTGAACTAAAGCATTATTTACAAAAGCGATCTGCCCATCTCTGCCAAAATGATTTTTTGCAGGGAATGTATTATTTACCGGAAGTAATGTGTTGAAGTAGATCTTTGTTTTTGGTGATTCGTTTTTAATACGGGTGATCATTTTCCTATAATTATCTATCAATACACTGTCAGGAATATTACGGGCAATATCATTAATGCCGATCAGGATAAAGATTTTTGCCGGCTTACCTTCTGTTATTTCATCCAATCTTTCCAGCACACCAAAACTTATATCACCGGAGATGCCACGGTTCCGTGCTTCTTTGATTTCTAATAATTCATTCCAATCTGTATAGTCAGTAATACTATTACCCAAAAAAATAATATCCTTGTCGTTATTGGGATAGCTGCGAAAATTTTCTACCCGCTGCACATAATTATTAGGACGAAACGTACTATCCCATTTTACCGTTTGTGCAACGCCAGAAATACTACAACCCACAATCAGTAGTGACAGAATAATTTTCTTCATCAATTATGCTTTATATGTTTCAACAAATTTTTTACCAAATCTGTCAGTAGCTATCACTTTTACTTCTTTTGTATTCGCAGGAATCATTGCTTTAAACATATGCTCTGTTTTTCTTGGTTCAGCAAATCCTCTTGGCTTTGGCAGATCTGGTCCTAGCAATGTTTTGTACGCAACCGGATCAAAGCCAGTAAACTGTTCTAATGAACCTTTAGATACACCATCTACAATATATTCCGTTTTCCAGGCTTCGTCGTGGTTCCAGATATTTACTAATAATTCTTTTTGCGAGTTCGGTTTGTCCTCTGCAAATATTTTCATCTGGTGATTCGCATCTTCACCAGTTGATTGATAATGCCATTGCAGTTGATTTCCCTTTACATTGTAAACACCATATCCGCAAGGTGTACCATCACCACAAATGGCGCCAGTCCACCAGGCACCGCATACAGTACCATGGTTATGTTCGTAAACATTGTCCGTAATTACATTGCGATGGTAATGCGTATGGCCCGACATTATATGAACATTACGTTCTGCCAGTAGTGGATACAGTTCTTTATTATTCTTAATACCGTTATGAACAGGTATGTGTACACAGAGAATGATCAAATTTTCTTTTGGTACAAAAGCAAGATCCTTCTGCAACCAGTCTAATTGTTGCTGTGATATGTGTCCATCATATTCACGGTCTTTTCCGAGATACCGAACATCATCCATAACAATATAGTGAGCCTTGCCCCGGTTGAAGGAATAGTACGTCGGTCCATATGTTTTTTGAAAGGTATCATCCGATTTTTCATCCCCGCCTTTATTATAGTCCATATCGTGGTTGCCGATGCACTGAAAGAAAGGCACACCCATTTGTTCTACCGCTTTGTTATAATCCTGGAATAATTGTAATTCATCCCATACAATATCACCCACAGTTATTCCATGTAATAATGCGCCACTGCCTGCTGCTGCTACCCATTTCTGTACATCAGGTACCGATTGCTTCATCATCTTTTCTACATCGCTGGCATTTTTTACCTGTGGATCGGCCCAAATTACAAAGCTGTGTTCGTTATCATTTTTGTCAAGTGGTGTAAGTAAAAAGTCGCCACCTCTTTTCCCTTTGATCTTGTCAATAAATTTATAATGACTTGCTACACCTCTCTCCTGTAAAAATTCATAACCCGCAGGTGTGCTGATGAAAATACTAATTGCATCAGGATGCGGTTCCAATTCATACTTGCCATTCTTGTCCGTCTGCACAACTGTATAGCCATCGCTGATCACTACTCCTGCAATACCTCTATTGTTGGCAGTTACCTTTCCTTTTACAGTATTTCCAATATGGGTAATGGTATTTGCGGGTAAATTGCCGGCAACGATAAGACCGCCAGTAAGTGCCGCAACATTATATATAAAACTTCTCCGCTTCATAAATTTTCAAAATAGTTATTTCTTAGTTCCTGTATACTGCAAAATCTTCAATGGATAATCTGCCATTGTTTGAAGTGCCGGTACCAATCTTATTGATACGGAAGCGAACAGGTACGGTAAAATTCACTGCCCAACTTGCTTGTTTGTTTCCCTTATCGGGCATATCTGTAATATTTGCACCAACCGCCACCCAGGTTGTTCCACCATTAATAGAAGATTCTAATCGGAATGTACTTCTTGCATCGGTTGCATACTTACCATAAAACACAGTTACTTTAGAAGCACCATTTGGTACATCGAAGTTCATCTGCACATAACCACTTGTTGTCAGGTTTTGCTGCATCCGAATACATTGTTTCCCCGGTGGATTGAATTTGTCACTAAGTACGGTATTAGCAAGTATAGCCTGTAATAAATACCAGGTGCCTGTGCCGGCGTTAATCAAGTTAGTACCACTGTTATAACTAGCTTTTGTGGCAGCATCGGGTGTTTCAAAACTCTCTGGAAAACCAGCATACAAAGCACCGCTTACAAATTGAACATCTGAAGCAGTTCTTAACATGATCGTTTTCTTTGCCCCGCTGGTATCTTTTGCTGATTCATTGACGTAAGTAGCTATACCATTAAATTGTGCATTAACAGGAACTTGTGTACCAGCAAAGGCAGCTGTGGTCAATGTATTAATATAAACATCTGGCCCGGTATTATCTTTTAATTTACGCAGACCAGAAAATGTAGTACCCACTGCATAATCTACCACATCAGCATGCATTGAAATAAGTGTTGATTCGTATTGCTCCATATTTACACCCAGTATTCCTTGTGTAACATAGCGAACCAACGGAACTTTATTAGGCGCAACTGTTGTTATTTTGTCAGCACTGATACCACTGATGGTCAACTTTCCATTTATGCGATCAAGTTTTGCCCCACTAACATTAACTACCAGCGAATCACCAAAATTATAATCAGCCGTTGCGCTGTTCATTTTTATGACTACACCGCGGGTAATATCGCCAGCTGAATTAGAGGAGGTGAATGTTTGTTGCAGTACAAATGTTCCCGGTTCGATATTAAGTCCTGTTTTATCAGAGATCACAATACCCTGAATTTTGGAAGCGCCACCAGTAACATCACCGCCTAATGTTATTTCACTGCCCTGGTAAGTTTGTTTTAATGCAAACAAGGTCATCAATTCGCCAGTTGTACCTGCGGCAGGGTTGTCGTAATCTTTAACGCAAGATTGCAAACAAAGCAATAGCAAGCCAATTGCTGCTGCTGTTCTTATTATTTTAATTGTAGTCATTTTTTTCGATTGAAGGATTTACAATGATTATTAGTTTACGTCCCACCAAACTTTTGTGGTCATATTATCTGGTCCACCCATGCCGGCAACTGCTGCGTCATAATTTGTTTTATTTAATGATTGCACAGCTACAGGATAAACAAATCTTGTTGGCATCACACCTCCATTTTGCAGACCGGGACCGGCTGGTAAAGCAGGGTAGCCAGTACGGCGATGCTCAAACCAGGATTGAAAATCGGTAAAGAAATAAGTGAAGTATTTCTGCGTAATGATCTTGCTGATCTTCTGCTCGTTGGTTTCTGCATCTACCCAAATAACACCAGGCTTTGTAAGATGACCTGCAGGAACAGTTAAAGCCCAATTGGTAATAGCATTGTTTACCCCATTTTCATAATAGGTTTTTGCAGTGGCAGGTGTAATAAAACCTCTAACAGCTGCTTCCGCTAGTATGAACTGTAATTCTGCATAGCTTAATATATTACCGGTTAATGGCTCATTCTTTAAAGCGGCCAGGTAAAACGATTGCCTGTCTTGCTGTGCACCTGGTGCGTAACCACTCGGAATACCTACGTACACTCCACCAACTGTAGTTGCCCATTTTGTAAGTCGGGGATCTGCCCATCCGTTCAATGTATTGATAAAAAATTCTGTAAAGCCATTTTCTCCACTAAAATCAAAATCACGGTAAGTGCTAAAGGCAGATAAGAATGGTGCAGTAGTAGTAAACCTAAGTATAGCAGATTCTGCATTGCTAGTCATAATGGGATAATTAGCCGGGGTTGTTACCACCATCTGTTGCATTTTTGCAGCAGCATTGCTTTCCGCTCTTCCCGATGCACGGAGCAACAATCGTAAGTATAAACTGTTACCAAACTTTCTCCACTTTGCTATATCTCCTAAAAATAAAGGGTCTCTTGCCATTAATGCGGCAGGCAGTGCAAGGTTTTGAGCCAGTAAAGTATTCGCTTCTTCTAATCTTACAAATAAACTATCATAAATACTTTTCTGATCATCAAATTTTGGTTGAAAGATATTATCTGTTCTGCCTCTGTTAGCTTCTGTATAAGGAACATTGCCATAGGTATCTGTTATCAACGATGTAACCCATGCTTCCAGGATGCGGGAAATGCCCATGTATGATGCGTTGTATGCCTGGTTAGGAAGTAGTACCAGGTTTTTTGCAGACGTATATACATCCTTGATATTGGTCAACTGTGTGTACCAGACATTCCACATATAATCCGATTCAGATGGACGGATAATGTAGCGGTGAATCTCATCGGAGTTACTTAACGTTACATGCACCTGCATCATTTCATGAATCAGGCGATGTTCTCTTGTTTGTGTTGCCGTTTTTAGTGCAAAGATGGCAGACTCCAATAATAACTCAGGTCTTGTTTCTGGCAATGTATTGGGATTAGTGTTTACCTCTTTGAAGTCTTTGGTGCAGGAAGAAAAAAGCATTCCTGCTGCAAGGACACTTAGTATTATGTTATTGAATCGTTTCATGTTACTTTTTTTAAATGGGTTAACAATTAAAAACCTACGGTTAATGAAAGGCCAATGGTACGGGTTGATGGAAATTGTGCAATTTCAAAACCTGCATTGATCGTTCCATTTTCTAATGTTCCAAACTCAGGATCATAACCCGGCCAGTTGGTAATAACGAACAAGTCACGACCATACAAACCAATGTTTGCTTTCTGTAGTTTTAATTTAGTAACCAGTTTTTTAGCGATCGTATAATCAAATCGTACTTCTCTTAGTTTAATAAAATCAGTACTGAATGTATTAGCCTCTACATTATCCCTGTTAAAGTGTGCATCATAGTACGACTGAATATTAGTAGCTACTGTGGTGTTTGGGAGGTATTTGTCATTAATTGCATCATACACAACACCGTTTCCAACAATACCGTTGTATCGGCCCGGCAATGTTTTCTTTAGTTTGCCTTCTTCCATTAATACAGCATGTGTAAGAGAGTAAGCAACACCACCAAATTGTCCATCCATCAAGACGTTTAACCGGAAATTTTTATACTTGAACTCACTTCCAAAGCTTCCTTTCCAATCCGGGTTTGTATTGCCCAGGTATTTTATCTCGGTTGTTCTTGTAGGTAAGCCCTGTGCATTATAAATGATCTGTCCATCAGGTGCTCTGTCATAACCTATTCCATATAGGTCACCCATTCTACCACCCGGCACTGCCTGTATAGAACCACGGTTTGCAGGCCCAACAGACATTACATACACATCAATTCCCTCAATGAGTGATACTACTTTGTTACGGTTAGCAGCATAAGTTGCAAATACATCCCAACTAAAACCTTTTGAAGATTTCAATACCGTTCCGTTCAATTGTATCTCTATTCCTGTATTTCTTACCAAGCCGGCATTGCCTACAGTAGCAGAATAACCGGAAGAACGGTCAATAGGAATATCTAGTATTTGTTTTTTAGTGTTGTTCTTATAAACCGCAATATCTAATCCCAGCCTGTTCTTCAAGAAACGAACGTCTACTCCAAATTCAACACTTTGTGTTAACAGCGATTGAAGATTAGGATTGGCGATAGCCGGAGGATTCGTTAAACCACCCGGAAATAAAGTGGGGTTATAGGTAAACGAAGTTTTATAAGGAGTGATACCACCACTACCTACACCGGCTAATGAACCTCTCACTTTTAAGAAAGAAATTGCCTCAGGTAATTTTAATTTTTCAGAAAGAACAGCACTTAAGTTAAAGGATGAATAAAAGAAACCAGTATTAGAAGTTGAACCTTCACCGGTAGGAGACGGAGGGGTTGCCAATGTGCTTGCCCAGTCTTGTCTTGCTGTTACATCAAAGAACAGGAATTTATCAAAACTTAACTGTCCTAAACCATAAAAGCTGTTCACCCTGTATTGTGCTCTATATGGTAAAGCCACCAATGGATTTTTGCTGTTAGCCAAATTATAATAGCCCGGTAAGTTCAATTGATCGGCACGGAGCTCATCCCGAACATAGCGGTTACGCATCTGGCTTCCACCTCCTGATACAGAAAAATTGAATTTTTTACCCAGGTCCCTGCCATATCGCACCAGGAAATCTGAATTGATCTCTTGTGTAAAAATATTTTGTGATCTGAACATGCCCTCCGGAAATTTATTTGTATCAAAAGGACGTTGTTGAGAACGGGCTTCTGTGGAATAATCCAATGCCGTTCTAATAATAATGCTGAAATCTTTGCTGAAATTATAGGTAGCAGATACGTTACCAATTACACCATGACGGTTTGATTTATTCAGCATTGCGTTGGCAATAACATAAGGGTTATCCAACAAACTACTGAAGGGTTGATTTTGAGAAATATTATCCTGGTCAGGATTCCAAAGTGGTTTTATCCAATCCAGGTTAACGTTCGGCGTTAGTCCCCGGATAAAATACATGATAGATTGATTGTTGTAACCAGTGGAAGGTAAATTATCAGCATATTTATTAGCATAGTTCACTTTAGTGGCCAATTGTAATTTGTTGGAAAGTTTATGTGTAACTGATAAGGCTACTGTATTTCTTTTGTAGCCCGTATTCGGAACGATCCAGGTATTATTAAGATTGGTCAGCGAAAGACGCATCGTTGTATTATTGTTCCCACCATCGATCGTAACAGAGTTGATGAATGTAGTACCCGTTTCAAAAAAATCTTTACGATTATTCTCATACGGCACCCATGGTAATCTTGTTGCAGATTTATCCCGGGTTACCGGATCATATTGATAATAAGATTGTCCTGCAAAACGTGGCCCCCATGCAGAACTTGTACTTCTGGTGCTTGGTCCATCCTCACTTGCATTGTAAGAATACCAGGTGTCTTGTCCACTGGTTCCTTGTCCATATTCATTTTGATAATCCATCCAACGATTCACTCTGTCTATGGATACATTCATATTGTAGGTAATACCTAATCCTTTTTGACGACTTGTACCAGACTTTGTAGTAATGATGATAGCTCCGTTGGCACCTCTTGCACCATATAAGGCCGATGCACCAGGTCCTTTTAGCACGGAAACACTTTCAATGTCTTCCGGGTTGATATCATTTAAACTGGTTCCAAAGTCTACTGGTGAATCACCCTGCAGGTAAGAAGTACTTCCTGTACCAGTTTGTTGTCCGCTGCTACTGCTGATGATAACACCATCCACTACGATCAATGCTTCACTATTGCCGGCTAAAGAATTTTCACCTCTTAATATAATTTTATTACTACCTGAAGGACCGCCACCTGATTTTATTAAATTTAATCCGGCCACCTTACCCGTTAATGCATTGGTCCAGTTGTTCGACATAGCTTCGGTAATATCTTCTCCCTTAACTTTTGAGACGGAATAGCCTAATGCTTTTTCATCCCGTTTAATCCCAAGAGCTGTAACTACTACTCCTTCCATTTCTTTGTTGATGTTCACCAAATCAACATTGATGGAAGATTTGTTACCCACTTTTATTTCTACTGTAGCAAACCCAATAGCAGAAATTACCAGTGTTTGGTTGTCACTAGCTTTTAAAGAATAAACACCTTTGTCATCTGTAAGGGTGCCAATCTTCGTTCCTTTAATTTGAACTGTTGCATTGGCAATTGGTGAACCATCTTCAGGGTTCTTTACCACGCCACTTACTGTTTTTTCCTGGGCCAATGCAGCAAAGCTGATGGTCAGGAGCAAACAAGCCAGCAACAAGCGGGGGCCTGCAAGTACTTTTTTTGCAGCAGTTGTTAGCGATCTCATAAAGATTAAATTATTAAGGTTGATGAAATAAAAAAATGGAGCAGGCAATACAGTTGAGTAGTGAAAAAAAGAATTACCCGATGTTGAACTGGAATACAGTTCATTCTTCATTCTTTTTTTCTGCCCGCAAAGAAATAACAGCTTCATATGCTCAAACGTTATTGGTTGTTATGAAATAATTAAGTTCTGCCTGTACTGTAGATACATTGCAGAAATTATTTTAATATATACTGTTCTGCTAATTGATTGAAAGTGGTAAGCTGTTCATCTATCCATTCCTGGTCTTTTCCTAATGCTTTTGCCATTACAACCGCCACTTGCGGGGCGATGCGACGGCTTTCCCTGGCATCCAGTAAAAGAGCTCTTGTTCTTCTTGATAAAAAGTCTTCTATTGTTCTTGCCATTTCATGTTCAACAGCCCAGGTAATTTGTGTTTTATGAATTTTTAATTCCTCACTGATCCAGATATTTGCATCACCATTCATTTGCTGGTAGATCAATTTGGCATCACTGCCATAGAAATATAAAGGGTCGTTCCAGTTAATATTATTTTCATAGCCATGAATATGTAAACTGGCGGTGGTAGGTGAATGATGTTGCCAGTGTAAATCTTTTTCGATGCGGTTTACCATATCTTCTCCCATTTTACGATAGGTAGTCCATTTACCACCAAGGATGGTAAAAAGATGAGAGGGAGAAACAATGATCTTGTGACTGCGGGAAATTTCTTTTGTTTTTTGTTCTCCTTTTTGCGGTGCTGCTAATGGACGAAGACCGGCAAATACACTCAGCACATCGCTGCGTTGTGGTTTTCGGTTCAGGTAACTGCCGGCTGTTTCCAAAATAAAGGAGATTTCTTTTTCCAATGCCTGCGGCTCGAGTGATGCTTCTTCAACCGGTGTATCAGTTGTGCCCACAACTACTTTGCCATGCCAGGGCACGGCAAATAACACACGGCCATCACTGGTCTTTGGTATCATCAACGCATCGCTACTTGGATAAAATTCTTTGTCCAATACAATATGTACACCCTGGCTTACACAAATTGTTTTAGAGCTGCCCGGTTTATCCATCATTAAAATATCATCTACAAAAACACCGGTAGCATTAACAACGGCTTTGGTCTTTAATTGAAATCCTTTTTGGGTTTCGGTATCTTCTGCCACAACTGTAGTGATATTTCCTTTTTCATTTTTTAGAAGGTTTATCACTTTTACATAGTTAATAGCAGTGCCACCGGCTTCCAGGATGCTTTGTGCAAGGTTGATTGCGAGCCGGGAATCATCAAACTGCCCATCATGATAAAGAACGCCACCTTTTAAGCCCTTCTCTTTTATACCCGGCATTTTTTCTAATGCCTCTTTTCTGGAAATAAAATTGGATGGCCCCAGGCGAAGCTTTCCAGCAATACGATCATAAAGTTTTAAACCGACGGTGTATTTCAACTTGTCCCAGAAACTATAGATGGGAACAATAAAGGTTTGATTTTTTACCAGGTGTGGAGCATTTTGGTGCAATAGCCCCCTTTCAATACTGGCTTCCCGCACCAGCTTTACATCACCTTGTGCCAGGTAGCGAACCCCGCCATGTACCAGTTTGGTACTGCGGCTTGAAGTGCCTTTTGCAAAATCGGCCTGTTCCAGCAGTAA
The DNA here is from genome assembly GCA_002127295.1 of Chitinophagaceae bacterium IBVUCB2. GTDB lineage: Bacteria > Bacteroidota > Bacteroidia > Chitinophagales > Chitinophagaceae > JJ008. The sequence continues at coordinate 1,383,254 of NFUV01000001.1, read as the reverse complement.
CGTTTTATATCCCCTGGAAACCGCATCCAGCGTAATTCCCAACCCGGTGGCGCCTCCTCCAATCACAATAATGTCCCATTCGTTAGCTGAGTCAGCCAGTTTTTCCAGTTGTTGGTTGCGGTCAGTTATATTGGCTATTTTAAGCAAGTCAGTCATTTTCTTACTATTCGATAGGTTTCATTTGAGTGCTAAATGAAACTAATTGATAAGAAAATGAAAGTAAAGAAAAATTTAAATAAACAAATAAAAATATTTCGAAATAACAATGATTTTTTATTGTTTCGTATCGTTATGTAGATTTGTGGCATATTTTATCTTTTGAAATTCAATTACATCTGTATAAATTGACGTATGGCTGTTGCAAAAAATATAGTAGTGCATACGCTGGCTGAACGGCACCAGCATATCCTGGACACCTTAAAAAAGGAAGGAAAAGTAAATGTGCTTGACCTTTGCCATGACTTGAATGTTTCATCGGTTACCATCAGAAAGGACTTAAAGCTGTTAGAAACAAAAAATCTATTGTTCAGAACACATGGAGGTGGTACACTTTCTAATCCTTACACAGCAGACCGGCATGTAAGTGAGAAAGAAAAAATAAAAGCAAAAGAGAAAGCAGATATCGGTACTGTTGGCGCAGCATTAATAGAGCAGGACGACTGCATTATTATTGCATCGGGCACCACTGTGCTTTCATTGGCAAAAAGTATAAAGCCAAAAGGTCATCTTACAGTTATTACTGCTGCATTGAATGTTGCAACAGAATTAAATCATGATCCCGATATCGAAGTCTTGGTATTAGGTGGCATACTAAGAAAAAGCTCTTCCTCCGGAACAGGTTTGTATGCAGAGAAAATGCTGGAGGATTTTTCCTGCAGCAAATTATTTTTAGGTGTTGATGGAATTGACATTGAATTTGGACTTACTACCACCCACGTTATGGAAGCACAGCTGAATCGTAAAATGATCGAAGCTGCACAAAAAACAATTGTACTCACCGACTCCAGCAAGTTTGGTAAAAGAGGCTTTGGAAGAATTTGCGGATTGGAAGAAATAGACCAGATCATTACTGACAGCGGAATCTCCGAACATCTGCAGGAAAAATTAAAAGGGATGGGAATTGAGGTGACGATAGTTTAAAACGCCACCCTAAAACTTCCAAACACTCCAAAGTTTTTATCATTCACCCTCGTAAGTGTTGTTGGCAATACCCGCCAGATAAAATCGATCCTGAATACACGGAATATATTATCAACACCCGTTCCTAATTCTAAATAAGGTTTACCATCCAATGTTTGAAAGCTATGACCTTGTTTAAAATTTAATTCTTTGTTTTTTTCTGAAAGACTTCCTATTAAAACTTTAGCTGTCCAGAATTGACGAAAGCGGAGTTTGGGGAATAGGCGGAAGATGCCATTGCCAATATTATGTTCGATGTTGGCACCAGCATATTGATCATGAATGAACTCCCAGCGGTTCATCATATTGAATGCATACTTATTATAGTAATACATCTCATTGCCTGGTGCAATATCAAGCAATGTGTAAGGTAATGTTCCAAATGTTTTTCCTCCGTATACATACCAAGAAACATTACCAAATGGGGGAATTTTAAAATAGTCGGATACACTGGCTGAAACCTTTGTGTAGCTATAATTACTTCTAAATACACCTGCAAATCCCCTGCTGATATTTATTTCCCCAATGGGATATATACTTCCAAGACTGGTCCGGTAGAAATGACTCTCTAAAAAACGTTCGAGGTATGCAAAGCGAAAACGAACAGAAACTTCAAAATTGGTCAATGGTTTATTATTACCGGTTGCTTTAAATGAATCCAGCGGTATTAAATTTCTTAAAGGGAGATATGATTTATGTGTAACAGCAACAAGGTTAGACATCCAGGGTATTACTTCTTTAAAAAATTCAAACCTTTTTTCATTTACCTTAATATTTTTTACAGCAATCCCTTTTTTGCGAACGGCGAGTGCAAACACATTGTCTTGTGATATTTCTCCATAATAATTTTGCCCCCAATCCAGGTCATTGGTAAAGGATGCGTATAAATAAGTACGGGGATCTTTGTTGGGCAGGTAAAATAATTCTCCCATGCCTTTTAATTTTTTATCGCCAAACCCATAAGCCAGGTAAGTATGAAAGCGGAAACGTTTATCAAAATGTTTATTGGTGCCAAAGTCAAATCGAACCCGGAAACCTTCCCAGCCATTAGACGTTATCCAGTTCATCCACGGTCCTAATTGAAAATTACCGACATCTAAATATCCGGTACCTATAAAAGCCATTGTCTTAGTAAACTTTTGAAACACCGGTGCATTGGTCAATGTATCGATCATTTTAATAATTCCACTTTCTGTTTTGCTCAAAGGTTCATGTCGTGCAACGGTCCAAAATGACTTTTCTTTTTCAGCTGCCCCGGGTAGTGTAATTATTTCTTCCTGTATTTTATTTTTATTCAGTTCGGTAATAACTGATGAATCGTTCACAACAATATTTCTATAGGTGGTGGTTTTACGGCCGATAAAACCGGGTCTGTCTTTTCCGGCAGGAGAGAGATCGATCACAAATTTATCTTTCGACAAAAACCATGTAGAGTCATCAATCATTTTGTATTCCTGTATCAGGCTCAGATTTTCTACAAAATTTACATTCGCTTCTTTGCCCAATCGCAGGTTCATTCGTTGAATAGCAAATGTGCCTACATGCACCCAGCAATCGCCTTCAAAAGTATCGCCACCTTTTCGGCGTGGAGTAAAGACTAAATGAAAATATCGGTTGTTGGCAATTAATTGTGTATCGATTACCTGGTAATTATAATAGTAATCACCATTCTCGCTGGCGGGACTTACAAATTGCTTATCAAAAACGGGAATGAAGTTATTGTACACATTTACTACCTGGTCCATGCCACCCAATAGTTTTAACACACTTTCATTTTTTACCCCGTTTGTATTGGCGGCTTTTATTATTTCTCTTCTTTTCTTGGGTGTTTTTTGGTAGTAGTAATCGGAGATTGCTTCTGTTAAATAAGCTGGCAGGTATCTTAATCCTTCGGAAGTGTCTATGTTTTGGTTAATAAGGTCTGTAATGGACTTTAATGGCTTTAGCTTTCCAAATTTTTCAAAATTTATATTCTTCAGATCAAGTTCTAGTTTGTTGTATAATTCATAGGAAAAATTATCGAAGCGGTAACGATCATTATTGGGTTTGTTTTCTACGATCTTTCTCCAAACTAATAATCCTTTGTTCACTTTTACTTTTAATTGGGCACCTTCATTAAAAGTGCCTCTTTCCATATTAATGGAAAGCAGAATAGAATCTCTGTTCTTATTTATTACATACAGAAACGGCTGATACCCCACACAAGTTATTTCCAATGTATCCGAAGGCCACTCATTGAAGTAAAAGGTAAAGCTTCCCGATGAGTCGGTAAGTTTACCCATGGTTGTGCTTTTGAAACTAACGGAGGCAAACGGAATAGATTCCTCGCTATGCGAATCTTTTACCACACCACTAATAATTTTTCGCTGCGCCAGCACTGGTTGCAGGAAAAAGATGAGTATAACAAAAAAGCTGAAGAGTCTGTATAGTTTCCGGATAGGCATTATTAAGTAAAAATACAGTCAGTTAGTGGATTTTGGATTGTTAAAATCATTGGTGTATAACTCAAAGAGGAAAAACTATTTGGAGGAATGAAAAAATTGTTACTACTTTGTATTACAAAGTGCTTTTTATGGAAGATAAAAACCAAACCTCCAGCTCCTTACAGGATATTAAAGATATACGCCGCATTATGGAACGGTCGAGCCGTTTTATTTCTTTGAGTGGTCTAAGTGGGGTAGCGGCAGGTATTTGTGCATTAATCGGTGTGTTTATTGCCGATAATATGCTTGATAATTATTTTGGTTCTTACAATAGCCGTGGTTTTTTTTCCGGCGATGATTTTAGCAAACTCAAAATTCGTTTTGCACTGCTAGCGGTAGTTGTTTTTGGAGTCGCCTTTATATCTTCTTTTTATCTTACCTGGCGGAAAGCAAAGAAGCAAGGATTACCAATTTGGGACCATACTACAAAAAGGCTAGCCTGGAATATGCTGGTACCTTTAATAGCGGGTGCAATTTTTATTATGGGAATGCTTAGATATGATGTGTGGTTATTTGTTGCACCAGCCTGCCTCATTTTCTATGGTCTTGCTTTAGTAAATGCCAGCAAATATACATTGGCAGACATTCGTTATTTGGGTTATTGCGAAATTGTACTGGGTTTGATTAGTATGTTTCTTCCCGGTTATGGTTTATGGATATGGGCTATAGGCTTTGGTCTGTTGCATATTATATATGGAATTGTGATGTGGCAGAAATATGAAAGAGTTTAAGAAGTTTAAAGTTTAAATGTTCAGTGTTGAAAAATCCGATCACAGGTTTAAATAAAGTGTTTGAAAGCCGCATCCGTTTGGGTGTAATGAGTGTATTGATGGTAAATGAAGAAATCAATTTCAACGATCTGAAACAAATGCTACAGGTTACTGATGGAAACCTCGCAACACACCTGGTTAATTTAGAAGAAAATGGATTTATTAAAGTGCACAAAGGTTTTATTGGAAAAAAAACAAACACAACCTATGTTATTACTAAGGCAGGCGAGAAGGCTTTCGCTGAACATATCACGGCGTTGGAAAATATGATCAAAGGGGTGAAATAATTTTTTTTCTGCATTCACTTTGAAATACAAAGTACTTTTTATTAAATAAGAAATCATCAGAAATAAATAATAAAATCATGGATAATTCATTACAGAACACAATTAGTACAGCCTGGAACAAAAGTAAATGGATAGTAAAAGGAGGTATCATTGGCTTGATGGCACTGCTCATGATGATACCAATGCTATATGTAAAGAGCCTGATTGTTGAAAGAGAAGAGCGGCAGAAACAGGTTACAAGAGAAATTAGGAGCAAGTGGGCTGGGAAACAAAATATAGTTGGGCCAGTAATTGGTATACCATATTGGAACGTAGATGACAACGATACGTTGCGAAAGAATGCTTCTAAGAACATCGCTTATTTTCTGCCTGACCAGCTAGATATAAATGCCCAGGTTAATCCCAAAGAAAAGCATCGGGGAATTTTTAAAGTGATGTTGTATGACACAAAAACAACTATCGCAGCTTCTTTTAATGAATTAGCTATTGATAAATTAAATATCGCACCTGGTAATTTTATCTGGAAGGAGGCTTTTGTGGTGATGAACATTGCCGACAATAAGGGCTTGAATGAACAGCTAACCATAAATTGGAGAGATAGTATTATCGAGCTTTCCCCACAGCCGGGTTCTGAAGTGGGAATGACTGCTTTATTGCAAACCACCTCTATAGAAGATTTTAAAAATGCAAAACTTACTACCACTATCAACCTGAATGGTTCGGAGCAATTATTATTTACTCCTGTTGGTAAATCAACCACTGTGAAAGTTAGTTCGGACTGGAGAGATCCAAGTTTTTCAGGCAGCATGTTGCCACAGACAACTGAAGTAAATGATAATGGATTTACGGCTACCTGGAAAAGTATGTCGCATAAAAGAAATTTTCCACAACAATGGATTGGCAATGCTTACAAACTCGATATTATGTTTCCGGTAGTAGCACCGGACTATGGAGTTCGTTTTGATGGTAGCAATGTTGCTTCAGCTAATACTACTGTGGCTCCATCAAATTTAATAAGTGCCTCATCTTTTGGCGTAGACCTTTTTATTCCGGTAAATGGGTATCAAAAAACCTTACGAACAATCAAATATGCATTGCTATGCATACTGCTAACTTTTGCGGCTTTCTTTTTAATTGAAACTGCCAATAAAAAATCAGCACATCCTTTTCAATATGGTTTGATAGGACTTGCATTAATTCTGTTTTATACATTATTGCTTTCTATTTCAGAATATACTGGATTTAATGCCGCCTATTTAATAGCATCTGCAGCTACAATAGGATTAATTGCCTGGTTTGTAAGAAGCATTTTAGATTCAGGTAGGGCCACTACATTGTTATCCGTAGTGCTGGTGCTTATTTATTCTTATGTGTTTAGTCTGCTTCAATTGCAAGACTATTCTTTACTGCTTGGAAGCATTGGTCTTTTCTTAACGCTGGCAGTAGTGATGAAATTTTCAAAGAAAATGCAATGGTAGGCAAATATTATAAATCGTTTCGGAACAAGTAAAAACAAGAAACATGAAAAAATTTTTAATACGCAAACGTTCTGCTGTATTGGTGTATTTGACCCATAATATTGCTTTGCCCTTCTTACGGCATGTAAGAAGACCTGCAACATTCAGCTACTCAGAATTGGAACTGTATATGTTGCCCGAGGGTACACTGGGCAACGATCTTTTTCACTTTCTTGAAAAAAGAAACCTTCCTTTATTAAAGCATTATGCCCGTCATGATTTGAAACATGTATTACTCGGGTATGATACCACTGATGAAGGAGAGGTCTGTTTGCAAAGTTTTATGTTGGGTAATGGGCGAATCTCCTTCCCGGTATTGGCTACGGTGGCTTATGGGTTTATAACTATGCCAGAACACTGGAAAGCGATGCGTTCAGCTTTTCGGCAAGGCCGACAATGCACCCCGATACATGGATGGAAATGGAATGAGTTATTGGTAGAAAAAACCGCCCTATTGCGAAATAAAGTGTATCGTAGTAATTAAAATCTTTAAAGTAGTATGAAAAATAATAAGTCATTCTCACTGCGGGCAAGAGGAGAAAGTTTTATTTATGCTGTCGAGGGTATTAAAGCTTTTTTCCAGGAAGAGCATAATGCCCGTATTCATCTTGCAGCAACAGCTTTTGTTATTGCTTTATCAATCGTTTTCAGGCTTTCAAGTATAGAAATAATAGCATTGACTATTTCTATTGGATTTGTATGGGTGGCTGAAATATTTAACACGGTTATTGAGAAGGCAATGGATTTTATTTCAATAGAAAAAGATAACCGTATTAAGATCATTAAAGATTTATCTGCGGCAGCAGTTTTAATAGCAGCTCTTGTTGCAATGTTGACCGGCTGTTTGATTTTTATTCCTAAAATATTATTATGTATAAGCTAAAAAATATCCAGCTTACAAAGCTTACAATATCCAGTACCATTCATGATTGGTTACTTTTATCTTCGGCATTTAGCTGCTTGCTATTATTTGTAAGGATGATTGTAACGGGATCCATTGAGTATATTTTTCTTCCGTGGAATTTATTCCTGGCCCTGGTACCCTATTGGATTACGAAATGGATGACAAACAATGTTTCAATTATTGAAAGCAATTGGAAATTGTTAATTGTTACTACGGGATGGTTACTTTTTATTCCCAATTCTTTTTATATTATAACGGATCTTTTCCATCTTACACATGTTGATTCAGCACCTAAGTGGTTTGACTTGTTATTGATTTTTTCTTTTGCCTGGAATGGCATTATTGCTGGTGTTTTATCACTACGCCGGATTGAGCAAATTGCTGTATTGATAAAAGGCAAGAAATTTTCTATAGCCCTGGTATTTGTAGTAATGTGGCTGAGTGCTTTTGGAATTTATATCGGCAGGTTTTTGCGATTTAATAGTTGGGATATTATTGCCGATCCTTTTTCATTAGTCGGGGAAATCATTGCTATGATATTAAGTCCATTTGCAAACAGCTTCGCCTGGGGAATGACACTTTGTTATTCTGTATTTATGTCCTTGTTATATTTTACCGTACAAAAATTGGGCGAAGCTTTAGCTAAATCGTAAATAAAAAACCCTTCATAATGAAGGGTTTTACTATAGCAAAATATTTCAACTTTAAAAGTCTAGTCCCATTGCAAAATACCAGCTTGGCTTTCCCCTAAACACTCCTTTCATTTCCCAGGCGGCATCTACCCGAAGGAAATAACCGAGCAACGTACTTCTTGCACCAAATCCATACCCACCTGCAAAAGGTCCTATTCCACCAGCTTTTATTTTTATATTAATGGGTGAAGGAGGTGCCTGGTAAATTACATTCGGTCTTTCAAACTTGTCGTATGAGCCGTTCCATGCTGTGCCTAAATCAAAAAACTGAACTAGCTGGAAGTTTCGGAGGAAGGCATTATTAATAGGTTTATTAAAGAAGGATGTAAATACGGGAACTCTTATTTCACTGTTTAGCACAAAAGCATTATTGCCATTGGCTACGTTTTGTTGAAAACCCCTGAGGTTTACAGCGAGAGATTGGTACGCATAAGTATTATCAGGGTCTGGTTTATTGGCATTGTTGAATTTTGGAAATAACCAGTTGTCAACACCACCCAAATAGTAAATAATTTTCTGATCGCCCCACGAAAAATCTGCGGCACCTCTTACAGCCCAAATTATATTACGGTATATCGGCAAATAATGTCTTGCATCAAAGCCAACGTTCATAGTAATAGGATAATCACCCGTTCCCTTTGAACCGCTCTTGCTGATTTGGGTATTAAAGTCAAGGAATGCTTTCCACCGAAGCCCATTCCAAATATTCATAGCAGGTGAAACAGCATCGTCATGTACATATTCAATATGTGCCAATGCATAACCTAGCCTGTTGTCGGGAGTTGTAAGTGAGGTAGGGTCTGTAGACAATGTTACATACTTATCACTCCGGTATGCCAAATTAAAACGGATGCTCTTTATTTTATTGAAAGGGTAAGATATAGTTGCCTGGTAAAGATTAGTAAAGGATTTCGCAAAATAAAGAGAATCGTCATACAGTGGTGGATTATCCACTGTGTTACGGTAATAGGTAAAACCATAATCTAATCTCTTCTTAAGGTATTGTGCAGTTAATACATACTCATTATTATTGAAGTTGGGGCTGATACGTAAGCCACCGGCAAATTTCCAATCTTCAAATAAATCAGAGGTGCCCAAGCGAAGTATACCATTAAAAGGATTGCCGTTGCTGAGATTGATAGGGCCGCTGCCTCCCTGGTATGCCTGGAAACGGGTTACCAATACATTATTGTTAAAACCACTAACCAGGTAATCAGTAAAAAATTTAGGTGGCCGGTATTCAAAAACTTTTGCTTTTTTTAGAATAGGATCTAATGCTGGTTGATTGGTCCCTGTGACATTGCCAGTCGTTGCGCTGTCTCTTTTCTCTTCATCAAAGCCCGTATTAAAGAAATCCTGCGGTTTTTTGGTAGCGGTATCTACTGTGGGTTGATAACTGGCTCCTTTGCGGGCTGCTTTCTTCTCTTCTTCAATTAATTTGCGCAGATACTCTGTTGGACTTGCATTTACATTACGGCGGCGTAATGTATTCTCGTCTACCCGCAGGCGGTATAATAATTTTGTATCACCCAGCTTCACTACTTCGCTTACTTGTTGATTATCGCCTGCGGTTCTTGTTTCCAGCATACTGCTTTGGTAGTTTGTTAATGGAAACACATAGGCAGAATCGTTAGTAATAGAAACAAATCCTACAGAATCAATATCTGTTTTATTCCATTCTTTTAATAAGCTATCCACCTCGTTTTGCGGAGGGTTGCGCAACATTTCATCACCAATAAATACTAATGTATCAAGACCAGCCCGTTCAGTTTTAAAAAATCCTGCATAGCGATTATTGATACCATTTTCATCACTAATGAAGGTGAAATGTGACTGGTTGTATTGTGAAGGAAATCTTGCATTACCAAATTTCAAATCTGTCATTTTCGAAATTTGCTTTACATCTGATTTGTTCCAATTGTCAACTAAATAAATATTAAAGTGCTCGCCTGGTAGTGAATCATCACTGCTTGCAGCATTGGCTGATGGCCTGTTGCTGGAATACAGTACACCCGTTTTATTGGGAAATGCTACAAACGATGGATCTAAATCATCATACACATCATTAGTAACCTGTTCAATAGTTTGTTTGTCAATTTTATAAATAAAAATATCTGTCTGTCCACTTCTTACCGCACTCATGAGCAGGGTATTGTTATCAAGCATATATTTCATATCCTGCACCTGGTCAAACTTATCAATCTCCTGCTTCCAGAGTTTGGTACGGTTCACCATATCATATACAAAGAATTTTGTTTTTCCTTCTTCATTGTATAATACAGCAAGCCGGGTGCCTTTTCCATCCCATGCCAGTATTGGATAATTAGGATGTTTGTCATCCTCACGGCTACGAACGCCGAGTTTTAATAATATTTTCCGGTTAACAAAATTTTCCATCAGCACTACCTGGTAGCGGCCTTGTGTAAACTCCACCAAGGCATAGGTAAAGCTGCGGGGAACAGGGTTTGCATTAAAGCGTATATAATCTTTTTTGCCAACTGTTTCGCTGATAGATAATTGACCTTTTGGAGTATTACGACGTCCCCGAATGTCTTTAAAGTATTGCTGTTGCACATCCACCATAAAATCCTGCAACAGTTTTTTGAATTTCTTCTTCGCAATTTTATTAGAGGCATTGTTCAGGTTGCGATAAATACGGGACAGGTATAAGAAATAGGTAGTTTTATTTTTACCATACTTATCAGCAATATATTTCCAGAACGAATGGCCAGCCAGCAATGGCTTATCAAAAGCAAACTGGTAAAAATTATTATACGAACCGGCAAGCATGGCGGAGCGAAGGTCATCATCTAAAGAAGTGCTCCAGTTCTCAGCGGCATAGGAAATAAAACCGTCAGTGAGCCATTTTGGTAGATCAAGCAAAGCCTGGTTAGCAGCAAACTCACCAAGGTCATCACCAAATAAAACATTATCCACTAAAATTTTTGCAATGCCCTGCCTGATCTGACGGCGAAGATTATCGTGATTGCCATCAAAATAAACAAGCATTTTATTATTCACCAGTTTTGTAACACCACCGGTGGTTTGCCAGTCAATACCCAGTCCTATGTTTGATTGTTGCATTTCATCGTAGTTATTATACACTACAATATTGGCACGACGTTGTAAGCCATATTCAACAAATTCTTCAATAGAAGGAAGCTCCAGTTCAGCAACCTGGGCTACATATTTGCCAAGCCCCAAACCATCCTGGCTAAAATAGCTGTTGAAATTTTCTGTCTGGTAATATTTCCATTTGAATTTTTGGTATTGCACTCGGTTCTTACCAAATTCAACGGTGTTCACTTGCGCTGCAGTTTCCATTCTAAGGAAAGTGGAAAGGCAGGCAATCAGGCTTAATACTTTCTTCATAAACTCTTACGTTTCTTATATCTTATTTAATCGTTTTACCAGCAGCAGGTATTGATTTATATGTCCGGAGGTAGCAAGACAGGTTATCTTTGCATCTGGTACACCGTTCCATTTTTAAAAGTACGAAAAAACCATCCATGTTAACTGTTAAGTCATTCACTTTTAGTCCAATTCAGGAGAATACCTATGTTTTGTATAACGAACAAAAACAGTGCTGCATTATAGACCCCGGCTGTTATTTTCCGGAAGAAAGGGAGGAGTTAAAAACGGGCATTGAAAAGACAGGCCTGATCCCTGTTTTGCTGCTTAACACACATTGCCATCTCGACCATGTTTTCGGCAACAAATTCGTACATGATACCTGGGGACTAACCCTCCATCTACACGAAAAAGAAAAACCGGTGCTGGATTTTGCCGCACAATCAGGACTTATGTACCAACTCCCTTTCGACAATTATGAGGGCCCTTTGGTTTACTTAAAAGAAGGAAATTCTATAAAAATCGGGGATGATGAACTGGAAATCCGTTTTACTCCGGGTCATTCCCCCGGTAGTATCTCTTTTTATCATGAAGCCGGCGGCTTTATTATCGGAGGTGATGTATTGTTTAATGGAAGTGTTGGCAGAACCGATCTGCCCGGAGGAAATATGGCAACTTTAGTTAATAGCATTCAAACCCAGTTTTTCACGTTGCCGGATGAAACGAAAGTGTATAGCGGACATGGGCCGGTAACTACGGTTGGTTTCGAGAAAATGAATAATCCGTTTGTGAAGATGTATTGAAACTTATAGTTAATTAATGAAGCAGCACTCAGTTTGGTTGAGAATATTTCTTAGCATTATTCCAGCTTTCTTTTTATTTCTTAATTTATCAGATATTATAGATGTTTGGAAGGCGGGTATGACTACCCATTCGGAAGCGAGTTCTTTCCCCCATATTCAATATATCGTTCACGAAATTTTTATATTGGTTATGTGCTATTGTCAATTCTATTCCTTGTAATTACACTTTTCTTAATCTGGAAACAAACATGGAATTGGTTGCTATTTGTTGTACTAATTGATATTGCCTTTTTGGTCTATCCATTCTTTACAATGTACGAATAAACTATTTTTTCAAAAACTTCCCCACCACCGGCATTCTTTCAAACTCTTTTCGTTCTACATTCAATACCAGCAATGTAAATAAACCTACAAAGAATAAACCTACTCCACGGTTTATCCAACTATTCAGATCCAGTAAAAGAAATGCCTGGTGCAATCCAAAAAAGATCAGGCAAACTGCTATATAAGCCAATATTTTTTTTCTTGCATACGGAATAGGATAATGTTTTTGCCCCAGCGAATAGCTAAGGGCCATCATAAATCCATAACATAGAACCGTGGCAATAGCACAAGCCATATAGCCAAGTATCGGAATAAATATCCAGTTGAAGGCAATCGTAATTGCTGCACCACCCAGTGTTATCCAGGCTCCGGTCAATGTTTTTTCTTTTATTTTATACCAGATTGAAAGATTGTAATAGATACCCAGAAAAATTTTAGCCAACATCAACAGTGGTACAATTTTCAAACCGGTGTAATATTCTGGATAACGGGTACCCATAAAATATTTCCAGATATCGAGAAATAAGGTGACGCCTAAAAAGCAAAAGCAACATGCAATAACAAAGAACTTCATCACCCTTGCATAAGTCCGCTGCGCATTATCTGAAGTGGATTGTTTAAAAAAGAAAGGTTCCGCACCCATACGAAATGCCTGTATGAACAAAACAATTACTACTGCCAGTTTATAATTGGCCGAGTAAATACCAGATTGCGAAAATGCTTCTTCCGTCGTGCCGGGATATAATTTCAGCAGCATGATACGGTCAATGGTTTCATTGATCATACCGCCAAAACCAACAATGATGAGGGGCCAGCTGTAGCGCATCATTTCTTTCCAGAAGCCAGGGTTCAGCCGGAAACGGAATTGGAAAAATTCTTTGGCTAATAATAATAAAGTGACACCACTGGCAACCAGGTTAGCAAGGATTACATAACCCAATCCTATTTTAGGATTATATAAAGTGGCAAAAAGATTATCCGCATCTTTTTCATGTGCATTCTTACAAACTACCAGGAAAAAAATAACCAGCCCAACATTGATCAGTATGTTCAATATTTTTATAGCGGCAAATTTTCTTGGCCTCCCTTCATGGCGGAGTTTTGCAAATGGCATGACGGCCAATGTATCTAACGCTACAATCAGTATAACCCAGGTAATATATTCCGGGTGTTTGGGCATTTCCAGGAAAACAGCAAAGTCATTTGTAAATAGAAAAAGGATGCCTGTTAACAAGGCTGTGGTAATAAGAATGGACGAGGAGCAAGTATTATAAACTTTGCTTTCTGGCTGCAATGCTGCAAAACGGAAATACGAAGTTTCGAGACCGTAGGTATAAATAATATTCAAAAATGCGGCGATAGTAAAAAGCGTACTGATTTTGCCATATTCTCCTGAAGCAAAAATGGTAACCAATAGCGGTGTAAGCAGGTAATTAAGGAAGCGACCGAAAATACTGCTTACCCCATACCATAAAGTTTGTCCAGCCAGTTTTTTAATACCGCTCAAAGGATTGGAAAATTTAAATTTATCCGTCAACTACAATGCCAGTGTAACAAAAGTAATTGATGCACAGGCAAAAAACGAATCCATCTGAATGTCTGTCATTATTTAGGATAATTGCAACGATTTTGGCTCTTGCTGTATCTTTACCGCAAATTATTCTTGTATGAAAAGAAATATGTTTACCCTTTTGTTTGCAGTTGGATTTGTGACAATGGCTTCATCACAAGCTTATGAAGGCACCATACAGTACGACAAGAAAAAACAAAGAGCAGTAATGATCGATTATGGTTTTACGGCTGAAGCTGTAGAAAATGCCTTTGTACAGAAAATGGCAAGATTGGGGTATAAGCCGAAGGAAGAAAAAGGAATTCTAAATAAAGACAAAGGATTTCTAGTCTTCAAAAATTCATATGTCACGGATATCAGTAGCGAAAGAATGGATTACATTGTAAAAGTGGAACGAAAAAGCCGCAAAGAAAAAGATGAGGCTGTGTTATATGTAATATTAAGCAGAGACGAAAAGAACCTGATGGATGCATTATCGCCGGAAGATATCGGAAGAGCTAAGTCATACCTGAATAATTTGCTGCCAGATGTTGAAGCTGCCAGTTTAGAGTTGGAAATAAAAGCACAGGAGGAAGCCATTGCAAAGGCAGAAAAAAAACTACGGGACTTAAGAGATGACCAGGCGTCATTAGAAAAAAAATTAGCCGATAACAAAACTGACCAGGAGAACACACAAAAAGATATTGAAAATCAAAGACAGTCCCTGGGTGTATTAATGGGGAAACGAAAACCTTCTTTTTAATTTGTTTGAAATCTATTTATACGAACTCTCCTAATTTGGAGAGTTCCTTGTTATAAGCTGATTAATCAGGCTGACGAAAACGGGGGTCTTGTATAAATGCAGAGTCAGTTAGTGCCCGCAGAAATAATAGTAAATCTGTTGTTTGAGTATTTGTCAACGTAATGCCCGTCGCCAGCAGAGGGTCTAGAGTGCTGCTTTGTTGTACGCTATTGCGATAATGATTTACACATTGTGCTAATGTCCCCATTCTTCCATCATGCATATAGTTCGAAGAAATATACGTATTGCGCAATGTTGGTACTTTAAATTTCAGGGAGTCTTCTGCTTTGCCTGTAATCATTAAGCGGCCATAATCTTTTAAAAAATTATCAACTGGCAAGCCGATATTCCGGTAACTGTAATCTGTAAATAGTGGTTCGGGGTGACAGGTAGCACAATTTGCTTTGTAAACCTGGTACCCGTTTTCTTCCTGCGGTGAAAAACTCTCTGTTCCTTTCTTATACCTGTCGTATTTTGAATTGGCTGAAACCATGTAGCCAATAAACTGCGCTAATGCTTTTAAAATATATTCAGGACGTATAAAGGGGTAACCAAATACTTTTTTAAACGATTCCCGATAGGCTGGATCATCCTGAATTTTACTGATAACACCATTAAATGATTCGCCCATTTCAATATGCCCGTTGATCGGTTGTGCAATAGCATCCACTAATGTAGTATACTTTCCATCCCAATGAAAGCTGGTGTTCCAGGCAAGATTAAATAATCCCGGAGCGTTGCGTAAAGTGTGTGAATTATTTACACCATGGCTGCGATCATGCTCAAACGTTCCGAACCCGGCAATTTGCTGATGGCATGATGAGCAGGGAGTAGCATTATCAATTGAAAGCCGCCCATCGTAAAATAATTTTCTACCTAACTCAAACCCTTCTGTGCTCAACGGATTATCAGAAAAATTATAAGCAGGAACTGGAAACCCCGATGGTATATCTTGTTGTAATAATTCTAATTCCTTTATGCGTGACTCTTTGCGACATGAACCCAACAGATAGGAGAGGGAAATAATAGTTGTCAGTAATAAAAATATGGTCAGCAAGCTTTTTCGCACTGTGTTCAATTGAATATACAATTTACAGCTTTCTTTTCGTGTTAAAAAGCGGTTAGTCTTCCCGTTTAAATTTTTGTCTTCCGGATTTTATTTCAGCTTTTCTTTTTTTTGACTCCAATCTTTTTTCTTTGGATGCTTTGCTGACTTTGGTAGCAATCCGTGCCTTTTTCTTTTGCAGTGCAGCAAGCAATAACTGGTTGATTTTTTTTACCGCTTCATCTTTATTGGATAATTGGGTTCTGTGAGTTTGAGCTTTTACCTGCAAATAACCTTCGGCAGTAATGCGGTGAGATAGTTTTTCTTTTAGTATTAATTTTTGTTCCTCATTCAATATTTGTGAGCTGTCAATATTAAATGATGCAATGACAGCTGTTTCCACTTTGTTTACATTTTGCCCACCCTTACCGCCACTTCGGGTAGTTTGAAAGTTTATTTCTTTTACAACGTCAATCATTTTTCAGCTATTACATTTGCAGAACAAAAATACGGACAATGCGGGCAGTTATTCAACGGGTCTCAAAAGCAAGTGTTACTATAAATGGCACTATTCATTCAAAGATTGAAAAAGGATTGTTGGTATTAGTTGGAATAGAAGATGCAGATACTGACGAAGATATTGAATGGCTTAGCGGCAAAATTGTAAATCTCCGCATTTTTGATGATGCTGAAGGTGTAATGAATGAATCAATAAAAGATAAAGATGGAGAGATAATATTGGTAAGCCAGTTTACACTTCATGCTTCCACCAAAAAAGGAAATAGACCTTCTTATATTAAAGCCAGCAAACCAGGTACAGCAATCCCATTATATGAAAAAATGATTCAGCAGTTAACAACTGATTTAGGTAAACCAATTGGTACCGGTGTATTTGGTGCAGATATGAAAGTGGAATTGTTGAATGATGGGCCCGTTACAATTGTGATGGATACAAAAAATAAAGAGTAATTGTATTTAAATAAATTAGCTAATCAATATTCACTCTCTTAGCCCTATCTTCTCTGTATAAATCTTTCCATCACTTAAACCCACCATAAGAAAGAAAGACTTTTGATTCACCGGAATGTTTACAACAAAAGAACTGTTGTTGATCTCCCGTTGCTCCACCACCCGGTTGCCACCAGTGGTCCATAGCATTACATGCTTTATTTGTTTACTGCTTTTAATAGTAATTTGTTTTCCGGCAGTTAATAATTTGTAAGGCTTGCTTTCTTTTGCTGCAGGGGATATTTCAGGCTGTGCCTGGGAAACAAAAAGAGTTGCGGACAGGATTGTGACAGCTAATAGCCGTCCTATTATGGTAACCATCATAGAATACATTAATCTTTTAAAGGAATTGGTTTACAACGTTCTTCAGAGGGTAGGCGGTACAAATTCATCCCGTTATCAACTGGCGGGAAATGCTAAACGCCAAGAATCATGCTATATTGCAATCATTTTCAAAAAACTTTGTTATGACTATTGCAAATGCTCAACAACAAGTGGATGAATGGATAAAAACAGTTGGTGTTCGTTACTTCAGCGAATTAACTAATATGACGATTCTAACTGAAGAAGTTGGTGAGTTGGCCCGCCTTATGGCCCGCAAATACGGCGACCAGAGTTTTAAAAAAAGCGATGAAGGCAAAGACCTCTCCGATGAAATGGCAGATGTATTATGGGTATTGATTTGTATGGCCAACCAGACTGGTGTAGATCTGACAAAAGCATTGGAAAAGAATTTTGAGAAAAAAAATGCAAGAGATGGGGAACGACATATTAATAATCCGAAACTAAAATAGGGCTACTATTTGGCACAGTTTTTAAACTTCATACTCTATAATGACAATCAAAGATGCCTGGAAAATAACCAAACACTCATTTACTGATTTTTTTGCCAGTAATATTTTAGGACTTAGTGCTTCATTAGCCTTCTTCACAGTGTTCTCCTTGCCCGGTCTGCTCATTATTATTATTTGGTTCAGCGACCTTTTTTATGGAAGAGAAGTGGTGGAGGGTTCCATTTATCACCAGATCGAACAATTTGTTGGACATTCCGCCGCCATCGACATCCAGGAAACAATACGCAATGCCAGCATGAGTTCTGAAAGCACTTTTGCTACTATTGTTGGATTGGCTGCTCTTATTATTGGTGCAACCAGTGTTTTCGGCGAAGTACAGGATTCAATCAATCACATATGGAAACTGAAGGCGAAAACTAAAAAGGGGTATGGATTTATAAAACTTTTGCTGAACCGCTTGCTTTCATTTTCCATGATCATCACACTGGGATTTATATTGCTTGTTTCAATGGTTATCAACGGAGGACTTGATTTTGTTTTGAATAATCTTATGGATAAATACCCCGAATTGACCGTATGGCTGGTGTACATACTTAATATTATTATTACCTACTTTATTACCGCTTTCATTTTTGCGGCCATTTTCAAAGTATTGCCCGATGCTAAAATTGAATGGAAACATGTCCGTATCGGCGCTTTGGTAACGGCCTTTTTGTTTATGTTGGGCAGGTTTGTTATAGGCTATTACCTTGGTCATAGTAAAATGAGTTCAGCTTATGGTGCTGCGGGTTCCGTTATCGTTATTTTATTATGGGTCTATTATTCTTCGATGATATTATATTTTGGAGCCGCCTTTACTCATGCTTATGTTGTACATAAAGGCGACCGTATTTATCCGAGCAGCTATGCTGTATGGGTACAACAGATCGAAGTGGAGTCGGAAAAATCAATACAACAACAACCGGAAGAAAAAATAATAATTGAAGTGCCGGAATCAAAAACAGATAGTTCGGCTTGAGAATACAATATGGGGCCATCTGTATTGCTGCTATTATGATTTCTTACATTCTTTTCATGGCTCTTTTTCCCCTTTTTGGGCTTACTTTTGCGGCCTATGGCAAACGATTCGAATAAATTTCAGGCAATAATCTCTCATTGTAAAGAGTACGGTTTTATTTTTCCAAGCAGCGAGATCTATGATGGTTTACAGGCGGTGTACGACTATGGGCAAATGGGTAGTGAACTAAAAAAGAATATCAAAGATTATTGGTGGAAAAGTATGACGCAATTGCACGACAATATCGTAGGTATTGACGCTGCCATTTTTATGCACCCTACCACCTGGAAGGCAAGCGGCCACGTTGATAATTTCAACGACCCGATGATTGATAATAAAGACAGCAAGAAAAGATATAGAGTTGACCATTTAATTGAAGGCTTCGCCGAAGAATTAAGAATCAAAGGCGAAAAAGAAAGCAATGAGGCAGATAACTTATTGGGTCAGATGGATTCGTTACTGGCGAAAGATGATTTCGCCGGATTGAAGACATTGATCGAAACAAATAAAATTAAATGTGCGGTAAGCGACACCTGTAACTGGACAGATATTCGCCAGTTTAACCTGATGTTCTCGACAGAATTTGGGTCCACTGTTTCAAGTGATGATGAAGACAACAAAGTTTACCTGCGACCAGAAACAGCACAAGGTATCTTCGTAAACTTTTTAAATGTGCAAAAAACCGGAAGAATGAAAATTCCGTTTGGTATTGCACAAATAGGTAAAGCGTTCCGAAATGAAATTGTAGCAAGACAATTCATTTTTAGAATGAGGGAGTTTGAGCAAATGGAAATGCAATTCTTCATACGCCCCGGTACACAAAAAGAGTGGTATGAAAAATGGAAGACCACCAGATTAGAATGGCATAAAAGCCTGGGTATACCAGCAGAAAAATACCGCTACCACGACCATGTGAAGCTGGCGCACTACGCAGATGCTGCTTGTGATATTGAATTTGAATTTCCGATTGGGTTTAAAGAACTGGAGGGTATTCATAGTCGTACTGATTTCGATTTAAAGCAACACCAGGAATACAGTAAAAAGAAGCAGCAATATTTTGATAATGATGTTGACCCCACTACCGGTAAAGCTTACGGTAATTATATTCCTTACGTAATTGAAACATCGATCGGCTTGGATAGAATGTTCCTGGCTGTTATGAGCCATGCATATGAAGAGCAGGATTTAAGCACTGCAGAAAAACAAGATAGTCGTGTAGTGCTGAAATTTCCTCCGAAACTTTCTCCCATTAAATTGGCAATATTGCCATTAACGAAGAGAGATGGGTTGCCTGAAATTGCAGAACAAATAATGAATGATTGCAAAGCTGATTTTCGTTGCTTCTACGAAGAGAAAGATTCTATTGGTAAGCGATATAGAAGAATGGATGCATTAGGAACTCCTTTCTGTGTAACTGTTGACCACCAGAGTAAAGAAGATAACACCGTTACAATCCGGCATAGAGATTCGATGGAGCAGGAGAGAGTGGCGATTGCTGACTTAAAAAATATAGTGTTGAATGCCATAGGGTAAAAGTGAATGCATAAGCCCTTTTACTTTTCTACACTAACTATTTTCCCCCTACACCCCAAACTGCTGTAAGTGATGGTCCAAATGCTTCCACTGGCTTTTACTCCATTGCTCTTGCGTAAGTTCTCCAAAAACAGGATGTGGTTTAGTTGTTAATTTTTCGGGAGCAAAATTGTTTACCATTTCAATCAGGCTTTCCCGTTCTTTAATAAAATCCCTTGCATCTGCAATTTTAAATGTCTTATCGGTAGGCAAATTCTTTGCATACGGCTTTTCGTTGTACAAACTGCTCTTGAAAAAAACCGATAATGTGCGGATAAGAAAATTTCCTTTGGGGGTATGCTCGCCATATGCAACTCTTAATGGTTGTTGCACATGAGCCAACATTTGCGCCACATCCATTCTGCCCCATTTTCTTTGTGTAGCAGGTTTCAGGTTGTTGATACGGGAAACGATTTCTTCTTTTACAGAAGGTTCAAACAGGTTCTTTATTTCCATAATGGGCGCAAAAATAATCTATTCCAGATTTATAATGCCCCCGTTGTTGTAAATTATCCATACAATTCCTGGTGGATGGCTTTTCGGTCATATCCCAAATCCTGTATTCTTTTTTTAGCTTCATCGATCATGGCTTTCCAACCACAAAGGAAAAAGCTTGCAGGCTGTTTTCCAGCGCAAAGCTCTTCATACAGGGCATGTACATATCCTTTTTTGCCATCCCAGTCCTCTCTTGATAATGTGGGAAGAAAATGAAATTTCGGTAAATCTATTTCTAATTGCTTCAGTTCATCGTAGTACAATAAATCTTTTTTGGTTCGGCATCCAAACAGCATGTAGATATTTTCATGCGCCGTATTATGTAGTTTAATATGCTGTGCCATACTGCGGAAAGGAGCAATGCCTGTTCCTGTACTTATAAGAAATAGATCTTTAGTTAAATTTTCATCATGCAGTGTAAATACACCCTGTGGCCCCCGAAGTGTGAACTCACTTCCTACAACTATATTATTAAAGATCCACGGTGTTCCGGCACCGTCTTCCAGCAATACTATTAGTAATTCAAATACATTGGTACCATCGGGCCAGCTTGCAATGGAATAGCTGCGCCACCGTTTATTCGGTTTTTCATGGATAGGCAGGTCAAGTGTTACAAACTGCCCGGGAACAAAATCAAACACATCAAGCTCCGAAACTTCTATCCAGAAGCGGCGGGTGTTATAAGTTTCTTGTTCTATACGTATTACTTTGCCGGTCCGCCAGGGTTGAACTGCCATATGGTAGCCTGTTTATTTAACTAGTAAAATACGAATAGTGGTGGAATTAGCAATTTAAAAATCGACGAAATCCTTCTAATCCTGTAATCATGATTATCTTTGCATTTCGCATGGGTGTACAGGATTTGCTGGAACAGTATCAACAATCCCCCCGCCTTTTTCAATTGGTGGACAGGCTCTCGTTTGCCCAACCCGAAAAAATTGCACTTAAAAATTTACACGGAAGCTCATCGCAATTTGTAGTAGCGGCAGCATTTATGCATCCTTCCTCTTCGCTGCTTAATCATCTTATTGTTTTGAATGATGCGGAAGAAGCAGCCTATTTTCATAATACACTGGAGAATCTTACATCGGCTTTGGATATATTTTATTTCCCCTCTTCATTTAAGAATAGAAAAAATTATCAACTCCTGAACTCTTCCCATGTTATGTTGAGAACAGAAGCATTGACAAAGATCGCCGCAGGAGGGAATAAGAAAATTATTGTTACCTATCCCGAAGCATTATTTGAGAAAGTAGTATTGCCGGCAACACTTTCTTCGAATATCATTCAAATAAAATCCGGCGACACATTGAATGTGGAGCAACTCTTACTCAAATTGTCGGACTATGGTTTTGAAAGAACCGATTTTGTATACGAGCCTGGACAGTTTGCCATTCGGGGTGGTATTCTTGATATTTATTCTTTTGGCAATGAAAAGCCTTACCGGATAGAATTGTTTGGCAATGATGTTGATTCTATCCGCATAGTTGACCCCGAAACCCAATTGAGTGAACGAAAATTATTACAGGTAAGTATTATACCCAATGTGCATACACAGTTTGAAAGTGAAGAAAGGATTTCGTTATTTGATTTTTTACAGGAGAATACAGTTGTGTGGGTGCAGGATTATGAACTCTGCAAGGAGCATTTGACAGAAAGTGAAGAAGATTTGCATGCTTTTTTACGCCACCAACAGGAAGTAAAAGAAGCTTTTCTTGCCAGCAACACAACTCATGCTGAAAAAGCAGCTGCTAAGCGTAAGCAGCAAGAAGATCAGGAGGATAAATTGATAAAGAACGAAGTCAGTCTAAATGATTTTATTTCGGCTGAAACCCTCGAAGATGAATTAAGTAAAAAGCATTTGGTTGAGTTTGGTTATCAATCGTATTTATCCAAATTAGAAATTGATTTCAATACAAAATCACAGCCTGCTTTTAACCGGCAATTTGATTTGTTGATCAAAGATTTGAAAAGCTGGGAGACAAAAAAGTTTCAATTATACATTTTTGCCGAAAACCCAAAGCAGTTAGAAAGGCTGCGGAGCATTTTTAGTGATTTGAAAGCAGATATTATTTTCAATCCAATCGCCACCTCTATCCATGAAGGATTTATAGACGAAGACCAGAAAATAGTTTGCTACACCGATCACCAGGTTTTTCAACGATATCATAAGTATAAAGTAAAGCAGGCGTATAACAAGAACAAGGCAATTACCATACGAACACTTCGGGAATTACAACCAGGAGATTTTGTTACACATATAGACCATGGTGTTGGCATTTTTAGCGGCTTGCAAAAAATAGAAGTCAATGGCAGAACACAAGAAGCTGTACGATTGATTTACAAAGACACTGATATTTTATATGTCAATATCAACAGCCTGCATAAGATTGCCAAGTTTACAGGTAAAGAAGGAAGTGTTCCGAAAGTAAATAAATTAGGAAGTGATGTATGGAATAAATTAAAAGAGAAAACAAAAACTAAGGTTAAGGAAATCGCTTTCGATCTTATAAAACTATACGCTAAAAGAAAAGCACAACAGGGTTTTCAACACACACCAGATAATTATATGCAGACGGAGCTGGAAGCTTCATTTATTTATGAAGACACACCAGACCAAAGTAAAGCAACTGCCGATGTAAAGAAAGATATGGAGTCCCCTTCGCCAATGGATAGATTGGTTTGTGGTGATGTGGGGTTTGGTAAAACAGAAATAGCTATCAGGGCTGCATTTAAAACTTGTATAGATGGAAAGCAGGCAGCTGTATTAGTGCCTACTACTATTCTTGCCTTTCAGCATTACCAAACTTTTAAGGAACGACTAAAAGATTTTCCTGTAACGGTTGACTATATCAATCGTTTCAAATCGGCCAAAGAAAAAAAAGAAACACTTAAAAGTGTAGAAGAAGGTAAAGTTGATATTATCATTGGCACACATGGCTTGCTCGGCAAAGAGGTAAAATTCAAAGACCTTGGCTTGTTAGTAGTGGATGAAGAACAGAAATTTGGTGTGGCACATAAAGAAAAAATTAAAACACTTCGCACCGCAATTGATTGTTTAACGTTAACTGCAACACCAATTCCAAGAACATTACAATTCTCTTTGATGGGTGCAAGAGATTTAAGTATAATGAATACCCCGCCACCTAACAGGCAACCTATTCAAACGGAAGTGCAGGTGTATAATGAAGATTTTATAAGAGAAGCTATTTATTTTGAAACAGAAAGAGGAGGCCAGGTTTTTTTTATTTACAATCGTATAGCAGGCCTTGCAGAAATGGCTGCAATTATCCAGGCTCTTTGTCCTGATTTGAGTATAGGATTTGCGCATGGACAAATGGAAGGACATGAGTTGGAGGAAAGAATATTCAATTTTATTGACAGGCGATATGATGTACTTATTTGTACCAACATTGTAGAAAGTGGTGTTGATATTCCGAATGTAAACACTATTATCGTTAACAATGCTCACCAGTTTGGCTTAAGTGATTTGCACCAGTTGCGTGGAAGGGTTGGGAGAAGTAACAAAAAAGCATTCTGTTATTTATTGGCTCCGCCGATGAGTACACTGCCGAATGATTCCAAAAAAAGATTACAAACACTGGAACAACACAGCGAATTAGGAAGTGGGTTTCAGATAGCAATGCGGGATTTAGATATTAGAGGTGCAGGAAATTTATTAGGTGGAGAGCAGAGTGGGTTTATGGCTGATATCGGGTTTGAAACTTATCAGAAAATTTTAGATGAAGCAATCAGGGAATTAAAGCGAACTGAGTTTAAAGAATTATTTAAGGAGGAAATTACAAGGCAGGATGATTTTGTATCAGACTGTATAATTGATACCGACTTGGAAATTTTAATTCCCGATGAATATGTGGAAAGTATTGGTGAGAGGTTATCACTTTATCAGCGGCTTGACAATTGCGAATCAGAGGAAGATCTGGCAGAAATGAAAATGGAAATGGAAGACCGCTTTGGGGCCTTACCTCAACCTGTACAAGATCTATTTACAACAGTTCGCTGTAGGAAACTGGCAGTGGAACTTGGTTTTGAAAAAATTTCTTTGAAGGATACCACACTTCGTTGCTTTTTCATCAATCGCCCAGATTCCCCTTATTTTGAATCGGATACTTTTCAGAAAATAATTCAGTATTTGCAAACGGGAACTAACAAAGCAAAGCTGAAACAAACGGGTCGTTTATTTATGTTGATAGCCAACGACATGAAAAATATGGAAGACGTAAATCGTTTTCTTTCCGGTATGCATGCCCGGTGTTTTGCTGCTCCAGCAATCCCTGCATAAACAATTCCTCGTATCTGTCTCAAACCCTTAACAGTATTGGCTATTCTCAGTTTTTTATATTACTTTTAGTATCCTTAAAAGTCGCTATGAGGTTCAATCCAATTCCCCTGATAACTTGCTGCCTGCTTATTAGTTTTAGCACATGGGCGCAAACCAATTCCCGCCACAATCTATTATTGAAAAGTGGTACCGTTACTCCTGTACAAAATATTACACCAGAAGAAATAAATACGTTTAATCGTAATGCACAAACAGAGCAGGACAAGACATTTGCTGTAATACAGTTTGAGCAAATTCCCACAGAAGCTATTAGGCAACAGTTGAAGCAACAAGGTATTGAGTTACTCGATTATATTCCGCATAATGCTTTTACCGTAACTATTACCGGCTCACTTAATGCTACAGCTTTATTGCAAGCCAATGCCAGATCAGTAATTGAGCTTTCAGCCACCCAAAAAATGCAACCAGAGTTAGCGAAAGGAAATTTTCCTTCATATGCAGTAAAAGTTGCTGGTACGGTTGATGTAAATATCAGTTTCCCAAAATCATTTTCTTTTGAAGCAGTAAGTGCAGGACTCAGAAAAATGAATTTTGATATTATTTCACTAGACCTGATAAATTATCGTTTACTAACCTTGCGTATTCCAGTTCAGCGTTTAGGTGAATTGGCATTATTGCCTTATGTAGAGTATGTTGAGCCAGTGCATGGAGAAGATGTTCCATTAAGTCAGTTTTGGACCAACTGGGGAAGAGATGGTGTGAGGGCATCACAGTTAAGTGCCCCATTAAGTGTCGGAGGAAAAAATCTTAAAGGAAGCGGAGTGGTAATTGGCATTGGTGATAACGCAGATTTTCAGCCACATGTTGATTTTACAAATAGAGTTATTAGCCGGGCAGGCATCGGCTATAGCGGACATGGCACACATGTGGCAGGTATTGCGGGTGGTGCCGGTATAAGAAATGAGGTGCGATCCGGGTTTGCCCCTAAGTCAACCCTTATTGCGCAAGTTTATTCCAATATTTTTTTTAATGCCCCTGCGTATATTACCGATCATGGGATGGTAATTACAAATAATTCGTATGGCAATAATGTAAGCGAATGTGCAACCTTTGGTGTATATGATCTTTATTCGAGGGTCCTAGATCAGCAGGCATTGGATCTTCCTAATTTGCAAAATGTATTTGCGGCGGGAAATAGTGGAGAAAAAATATGTGCCCCTTTTCCTGATAGCTTCAGAACTGTACTTGGAGGATATCAATCGGCAAAAAATGTTATCAGTGTCGCCAATGCAACTTCAATCGGATATATTTATCAAGCCTCAAGCAGGGGGCCGGTAAGGGATGGAAGAATTAAACCTGATATTACGGCAATCGGTGCCTGGATAACTTCTGCAGGGCCGCCCCCCTTTAATTACTATTGGGAAAATCAAGGAACAAGTATGTCTGCCCCCGCAATTTCCGGAGGGCTTGCTTTGTTGTATGAAAAATATCGTTCGCAAAATGCAGGAGCAAATCCAAAAAACGGTTTAATGAAAGCTCTTGTTTGTAATAGTGGTGATGATTGGGGTATGCCTGGTCCGGATTTCACACATGGTTTTGGGGTGGCAAATTTTCGCAGGGCGGTGCAAATGCTAGAGAATAATCATTTTGGAACTGGAAATATTACTAATGGGAACATAGAAGATGAGATTAATATTTCAGTTCCACCTGGTACTGCAGAATTAAAAGTTATGCTGTATTGGAATGATCCTGTACCAGCACCTATTGCTTCCCAGGCATTGGTCAATGATCTTGATTTGGAGGTTGAAGAACTTTCTACTGCTATTACATTGCCATTTGTGCTCGATACTGCATTTAATCTGGTAAAAATTGCTGCGCATACCGGAGTTGACAATATCAATAATATTGAACAGGTAGTAATAAAAAATCCTGAAGCAGGAGCGGCCATTATTAGAATTAAAAGAAGTGCACTACCAACGGGTTCTCAAGAATATTTTATAGTGTATGATTTAATTCCTGTTGAAACAATTCTTACTGCTCCCTTTGGTGGAGAAACCTATGTGCATGGAGAAAATGTAATTGCTAGGTGGGACTCTTACGGAGATCCGCAATCAACATTTACAATTGATTTTAATGATGGAATTGGCGGAGGATGGACTACGTTGAAAGATAATATAGAATCGGATAAAAGATTATACTTCTATACAACTCCAAACCCAAATCAGTGGTTTATAGTACCACAGGTAACTACTAATAATGCACAGATAAGAATTACCCGCAATACTGGAGCACTAACAAATACCAGTCTCCCATTTGTAATTTCTGATACAATGAATGTAAGCCTGTCTGCAAACCAGTGTGAAGGTTATTTTTCAATCGATTGGCAGCCTGTTGCCGGTGCTGCTGGTTATGAAGTAATGATGTTGCAAGGTGATGAAATGATTTCAGTTGCTTCGGTTAACAATTCCACATTTACTTATACAATTGGTGGTTTATCCAAGGATTCTGTTTACTGGGTTACTGCAAGGCCGTTAATTAATTCAGTTGCAATCCCAACTCCAAGCCCGGGTAGAAGAGGAATAGCTGTTTCAAGAAAACCGGATAATGGTACATGTAGCAATCCTATATCAAACTTTGATATAAAAGTCGATTCAATATTGTCGCCTTTAAAAAATGGTCGTTTACTAACATCCACTGAATTAAATGCAAGTACACCTGTAAGTGTAAGGATTAAGAACCTTGACGATGTTCCAACAACTGGTAATATTGAAGTGACCTATACTTTATCAGGGGCCGCTTCAGCTACAGCTACTGAAACTATTATCGCTCCAAACATTCCGGGTGGAGGAACCTATGTTCATGTCTTTGCTGTTGCGAATAATATCAATCTTTCTATTGCCGGCACCTATACTTTTGAAGTTATTGTTACGCCACTTGCAGTGACGGATCCAATTTTACAGAATAACACATTAATTCAAACATATAAGCAGTTACCTAATCCTCTTATTTCAGCCACCCTTACCAATATCAATTATCCATCACCGTACGTTGATAACTTTGATGCCACATCTATTTTATCATATACCTCAGACCAGGTAGGTATGCCAGGCCTTGATAAGTATGATTTCGTAAATAGTAATGATGATGGAAGAATAAGAACATTTATAAATACCGGTATAGCCTATTCAGGAAACAGGGCCCTCACTTTGGATGCAAAAGTTGGTAATTCAGGAACCACCGATTCTCTGACAGGCACCTATAATCTTTCAAATTTCACCGCATCTGCGCATGATTTGCGACTTGACTTCCGTTATAAAAACCATGGACAAGGAAATAACGCAGCTAATAAAGTTTGGATACGTGGACAAGACAATCAGAATTGGATAGAAGCCTACGACCTTTTTGCTAATCAGAATGAAGTAGGCGATGGTTATAAACGAACTGCAAGTATTGAACTAAGCGACCTTTTAAATAATGCCGGCCAAATTTTTACACCAAGCTTCCAGATTCGATGGGGGCAATATGGTACGCATATGGCAGCAGATGATAATGGCGCTGCCGGTTACACTTTTGATGATATTAGATTATATCGTGTAACCGATGATATGCAAATGTTAAGTATAGATACTCCTGCTACTGCCAGCTGTGCTTTAACAGCTGCTACTCAAATAAAAATTACAGTTCGAAACAGTTCTGAAAGCCCGGCCAGCGTACCTGTTCAATTCAGAATAAATGGTGGTGCCTGGCAACCAGCAATTGCTGAAAACACTCCTGCTATCCCGGCTAACGATACTATACAATATTTATTTACTGCTACAGCTGATCTTTCTGCTCTTGGAGAGCATACAATTGAAGCAAGGGTTCTTTATGCTTCAGATATATATCCGGTTAATGATACAGCAAGACTTACCATCTTAAATCTGCCTGTTGTAGTTGTTACAGCTTCATCCCCACACCTGGAGAATTTTGAATCAGGTAATGGGTCGTGGTTTAGTGGTGGTAAGAACAGCTCATGGGAATATGGCACGCCTGCATCATTCCGTATCAACAGAGCCGCCAGTGGAACCAAGGCATGGAAAACAAGAATCAGTGGCAATTATAACGATCTGGAAAAATCTTATTTATACTCACCCTGCTTTAATGTTTCCTCATTAACTAATCCTACACTTAGTTTTAGTGTTTCACTTGACTTTGAAGATTGTGGAGCCGTTACTCTTTGCGATGGGGCATATATGGAATATTCGTTGGATGGAGATACATGGGATACATTAGGGGCCTTCGGACAAGGAACAAACTGGTATAATAAAAATTATACATCTGGTGTTGAACTCTGGAGTGTACAGAATTATACCCGCTGGCATGTTGCTACAATTCCGCTTTCAGTAATTCCGGTTCCCGCTTCTCAGTTAACGCAATTGCGTTTTCGATTTGTAGTTATATCGGATCCATTCTCAAACAGGGATGGATTGGCTGTTGATGATATTCATGTATATGATAATCCTTATGGTATTTATGATGGTATGACAATGGGGGCACCGCAAACCGCAAATGTCTTGGGCAATAACGCCTGGGTTGATTTTCTATCAGCAGGAAAATTAGTTGCTTCCGTAAAATCACCTGTTCAGGATATGGGTAGCACGGCTGTACAAGCTTATATTCATACAGGTACTCCAAGAATAAGTGGCTTGCAGTTTTATCATAATAGAAATATTACCGTTAAGCCAACTACACTTACTCTTAGCGATTCTGCAACGGTCCGTTTCTATTTTCTTGATTCAGAAACAGAGACTTTGATTAATGCAACAGGATGTGCTTATTGTTTTAAACCTTCTACTGCATATGATCTGGGTGTTACCAAATACAGCGATCCTGATAAAATAAAGGAGAATGGTACGCTGGCTGATAATACAAATTCACCAGGTATCTATCATTTTATTATTTCTCCCAAAGTGGTAAAAATTCCTTTTGATAAAGGCTATTATGCGGAATTTAAGGCAAATGATTTTTCAGAATTTTGGTTGAATAATGGAGGGCTTAACCAGGATAGACCACTACCTGTTCAGTTGCTAAGTTTTACAGCCCGCAAAACAGCTAATGGAAAAGATGTCCAGGCGGAATGGATAACAGTAACGGAGCAAAACGTAAACAGATACGAAATCGAAGTTGCAAAAAGCAATGCTGATTACCAGCAAAACCGGTTTGTAAAAATTGGTGAAGTAAACAGTATTGGAAATTCTACACAGGAGCAGCGCTATAATTTTACGGATATTGAAAATGGTAAAATCGGTACCCGCTACTATCGGTTAAAGATGATTGATAATGACGGAAGCTTTACTTATTCGCCCATAAGACCGGTAATCTTTAACGAAGAAATACAATGGCAGGTCAATCCTAATCCATCAACAGGATTTTTCAACTTTACCTGCCAGGTTACAGATGGCGAACTGGTAACCGCCAAAATATACGATATCAGTGGTAAATTAGTTCAGACCCGGCAGCTAATAGGAAATGGCTTTATACAGCGAATCAATATCGATCTATCAGAGCCTAAGTATGCAAGCGGCCTTTATTTGATGGAAGTTGTTGCTGGTCAGAAAAAGCAATTGTTCAGGTTGTTGAAGCAACAATAAGAAGTAGCGTTATTAGATAAACGTAATTACATAAGCTGGTATCCAACTATTCTTAATTAAATAAAAACCCGTCTTGCGTTAAAGCAAGACGGGTATATTAATTTTTTAATGCAGGGTTATTATTCTTCCCAGCCTTGCTTTGCAATTCCGGCTTTAATAGCTGCTAATGCTTTTTCTGCTCCCATAAGGGTAGTCAGCTTGTTGCCTTTACCATCATTTCCCTGCGCCATATAAGCTCCTTTAGCTGTTTTAGTAATAACAGCATCCAGCATTTCAACACCCTTTTCTTTAGTTTTTACGTTGTAGGCTGTAATTTTTACATCAGACATTGTCAATAGTTTTTGAGTTAGTAAAGACTGAAATTAAGCATTCCACCCGGTTTTAAAGGCTAAAATTTACAAAAAGACATTAAAAAGCTCCTTTACTAAAGGGCTAATTCGTTTATTTATAATGACTTAAGTCTTATATATCCAATTTGGCATACTTTGCATGACTCTCAATAAATGCCCTTCTGGGAGCTACTTCGTCGCCCATCAGCATGCTAAAAATCCTGTCAGCTTCAGCTGCACTTTCAATGGTAATCTGCTTTAAAGTACGGGTATCCGGGTTCATTGTTGTATCCCAAAGCTGGTCTGCATTCATTTCTCCCAACCCTTTATAGCGTTGAATGTTTACCGAGTCATCTTTACCTCCGCCAATTCTATCTATTAAAGCTTTACGCTGGTCTTCGTTATACGCATAAGCTTGTTCTTTACCCTTTTTAATCAGGTAAAGCGGAGGCTGAGCGATATAAACATAGCCTTGTTCTACCAGCTCTGTCATGTACCGATAAACGAAAGTGAGAATAAGCGTAGCGATATGACTTCCGTCCACATCAGCATCGGTCATAATGATAAGTTTGTGATAACGGAGCTTACTCAGGTCAAGGGCTTTTGGATCTTCAGGAGTTCCCATCTTTACCCCTAAAGCAGTAAACATGTTTCTTATCTCTTCATTGTCGTATATTTTATGTTCCATCGCTTTCTCCACGTTCAGAATTTTACCTCTGAGTGGCAGAATTGCCTGGAAGCTTCTGTCTCTTCCTTGTTTGGCGGTACCACCGGCCGAATCTCCTTCCACAAGGTATAACTCGCAACGTTCCGGATCTCTTTCCGAACAATCAGCCAGTTTACCGGGCAAGCCGCCGCCGCTTAGTACAGATTTTCTTTGTACCAGTTCTCTTGCTTTTCTTGCAGCAGCCCTTGCTTGCGCAGCGAGAATAACTTTCGCCACTATATTCTTAGCTTCTTTAGGATTTTCTTCCAGGTAAGCTTCTAATACTTTTGAAACAGTGGTATCAACTACACCCATAACCTCGTTGTTACCAAGTTTTGTTTTTGTTTGTCCTTCAAACTGAGGTTCGGGAACTTTTACCGAAATGATTGCACTTAAGCCTTCACGAAAATCATCTCCTTCAATTTGCACTTTGGCTTTTTCGAACAAGCCTTGTTTGTCCCCATAACTTTTAAATACCCTTGTTAAGGCACGACGAAAACCAGATACATGGGTTCCACCTTCAATCGTATTGATATTGTTTACGTAAGAATAAATGTGTTCATTATAGCTGTTATTATAGCATAGGGCTACTTCTACCATTACGTTGGTGCCTTCGTCTCTCCCTTCTACATAAATAATTTTTGGAATAAGGGGAATTCTTCCAGCATTGCTATCGAGCATTTCAACAAACTCGGTAATACCGCCTTCACTATAAAACACAATGCTGTAAGTAGATCCGTCTTCTTCTTTTTCTCTAAGATCGTTTAATGTAATACGAACGCCACGGTTCAGATAGGAAAGCTCACGGAGACGACCTTCCAGGATATCTTTATTGTAAACAGAAGTAATAAAAATTGAATCATCAGGCCAGAAATGAACTTTGGTGCCTGTTACATCACTGACACCAGCTTCTCTAACGGCGTATTGTGGAACTCCAATTTTATATTCCTGTTCGAAAATTTTACCATCCCTTTTTACTGTTACCAACAACAGCTTGCTTAATGCATTTACACAACTTACACCCACACCATGCAAACCGCCTGAAACTTTATATGAACCTTTATCAAACTTACCTCCCGCATGCAGTACTGTCATTACAACTTCTAATGCGCTACGTTTTTCTTTTGTATGCATGGCTGTAGGAATACCGCGGCCATCATCTTCTACAGAAATAGAATTGTCCTCATGTATCGTAACAAAAATATTTTTGCAATAACCTGCCAGGGCTTCATCAATAGAGTTATCTACAACCTCGTAAACCAGGTGATGTAAGCCTTTAACTCCAATGTCTCCAATGTACATCGCCGGACGTTTACGAACGGCTTCCAAACCCTCTAAAACTTGAATACTATCGGCACTGTAACCGGCCGAAATTGCGGCTGCTTTTTCTTTAGCTTCTGTGGTCATAAAAATGGTAAAATCCTATGTTTTTATATTGGGAAAATAGAACTCACAAATTTACGGAAATGAGGCGGTGAAAAGGGTTTTTAAATGCTCTTTTTACACCTATTTTAGTACTCTGTGGATAATGAGAAAATGCCCCAAAACAGGGCATTTTCTCATATCATCAATAACTTCTTTTGTTTAGCTCATTTTGAAGCTAATTTGTAAGGGGTGTAGCTTTATCTTTTTACAATTTGCGCCACCAAATCTGCCTCGGCGCAAACCTTATTACCAACATAGGTGGTGCCTTTCATTTCACAAATCCCCCTGCGGATAGGAGCGGTCATTTCCATTTTCAGGATTAAGGTATCCCCAGGCTTAACCATGTTCTTGAACTTGCAATTATCTATTTTAAGGAAATAAGTGTCGTAAGTTCCTTCGCCGCTAAGGTTAATGGCTAAGATACCTCCACACTGGGCCAGGGCTTCTATCTGCAATACACCGGGCATTACAGGATTGCCCGGAAAATGTCCCTGGAAAAACCATTCATTAAAAGTTACATTTTTGATACCTACGATTTGTGTATCACTTAACTCAATGATTTTATCTACCAGCGCAAAAGGATAGCGGTGCGGTAACTTTTTTTCAATAAACTGTTGATCATATACCGGCGGCAGGTTGGGGTTGTAAACAGGTATTCCTTTGGTATGTTTATTTTTCTTGATGTACTGCTTTATTTTCTTGGCAAATTCTACATTACTGCTATGGCCCGGCCGATTAGCAATGATCCTCCCTTTAATCGGGTAGCCAATCAACGCAAGGTCACCAATTACATCTAATAGTTTATGACGGGCTGGTTCATTTGGAAAATGTAATTCCAGGTTGTTTAAATAGCCTTCACTCTTTATTTCAATTTTATCTTTATTAAATATTTTTTTCAATCGTTCCATCTCTTTGTCATCAACTGGTTTGTCAACGATAACAATAGCATTATTTACATCGCCTCCTTTAATTAGATTATTGTCCAATAACATTTCTAATTCATGTAAAAAGCAAAATGTACGGCAAGGCGAAATCTCATTTTTAAAATCAGCCATATGCTTTAGACCGGCATGCTGTGTTCCTAATACCGGCGAATTAAAATCAATCAAGGTTGTTACCTGGTATTCAGTGGAGGGCATTGCCACCATCTCTACTCTTTTATCTTCATCGTAATGGTAAATATTTTCATCAATGCTGTACCACACTTTAGCAGCATCTTGTTCTACTACACCTGCTTTTTCTATTAATGCTACGAATGGTGCAGAGCTGCCGTCCATAATTGGCATTTCCGGGCCATTTATTTCCAACAAACAGTTGTCGACACCCATACCGACCAAAGCAGCAAGTACATGTTCTACTGTACTTACTTTAACGCCATTACTTTCTAAAGTAGTACCACGACTTACATCAGTTACCAAATCACAGTCTGCTTTTATAATTGGTTGAGTAGGCAAATCAATACGTTGAAACTGGAAGCCAAATCCAGACGCAGCAGGTTTTAATGTTAAATCTGCCATGATGCCGGTATGCAGACCGGTGCCTGAAATACTTACTGAAGATTTCAGTGTATGTTGCTTGTCAGGATTGAAATCCGGGGAGATAATAGTACCCGTATTTGTCTTGTTTTCTGCTGAAGTTATCATGCGGGCAAAGATAGGATTTAACGTTCACAGCCCTATACAGGTCAGATAATTCTGTAGTTCTTATAACCAAAAAATCTTTTTCCCGTTAGTTTTTCCAGCTTATGCAACAGTTTGTCTTTAAAAGAAAACCTCGTCTTTGATATATCGAGGTCAATATGCCAGTTTTTTTCGGCAATTCTTTTGTGCATTACAGCGGGATGGGTGCCTTTGAATAAATCAATTGAATCGGTGTTATTAAAATAATCATATTGGTCTTTATCTGTAAGAACTGATTCTTTATAATCTATACCATTCCACAGGCCAGAAAAATTATTATATTTTTTTAGTTGCTCATGCGGATGACGTACCCATCCATAATGAAAAATCGAGGCATTGATTTTCTTTACCCTTAATTTTTTGTTTTGTTTGGTACGAAAACCCTGTGCATCACGATAAGAGACAACGTTGTTGTTATTCCGCACAATCCGGATCTCATTTTTGTACCAGCGTCTTGAGTCGCCGATATAATCATATGTGCCATAGAAATGTTTATAGTTAAACAAGAGACCATCAACATTTTTATTATCAACGTATTTAGAAGCGGCATTTTCGATAGTTGCTAAATCTTTTTCATGAACCACTTCGTCAGCCTGTAAGTAAAAAGCCCAGTCGTATTCTTGCGGAACATGAGCTAATGCTTTATCCGTTTCACTTGCCAGCACTCTGCCGCCTTCTTTAAGCGACTCGTCCCAGATAGAATGTACTATTTGGATCTTAGGAGAGTTTATTGACTCAATCAACTGCAATGTTTTGTCATCACAATTGCCAACACTAACAATAAACTTATCTACAATTGGTAATATCGAACTGATTGAAGCTACAACCGGGTAATCAAATTTTACAGCATTGCGAACAAAAGTAAATCCACAGATTTTCATGAAAACAAATTGTACTAGGAAATTTTTTCTGCCAATAATTGTTTCACCAGTGCCTCCAATTCTTTTACTCTTTTTTCCAGTTCAGGTAGTTTCCGGCTGGCTGCCTGGCTTCTTAATGCTGATGTGTAATCGTAAGCAGGGGAACCGGTAACTGCTTTGCCTGCTTCTATTGATTTGCTTACGCCGCTTTGTGCATTTACTTTAGCACCATCACCTAGTTGTATGTGGCCAACAATCCCTGCTTGTCCACCAACCATAACACCATTACCAATTTTAGTGCTGCCGCTTACACCTGCTTGTGCAGCGATGACAGTGCTGTTTCCTATTTCTACATTATGTGCAATCTGTATAAGGTTATCCAGTTTAGCACCTTTTTTTATTAAGGTAGAACCAATTGTTGCCCTGTCAATAGTTGTGTTTGAACCTATTTCGACATTATCCTCAATTATTACATTTCCTATTTGTGGTACTTTTTTAAAACTACCATCTGCTTGTGGTGCAAAACCAAATCCATCACTGCCGATAATGGTTCCGCCATGAATGGTTACATGATTGCCAATTTTACAATCGTTATATATTTTTACTCCCGGATGAATAATACTGTTATCGCCAACAGTTACATTGTCGCCAAGATAGGCGTTAGGATAAATCTTTGTGTTATTACCAATCCTTACATTTTCACCGAGGTAGGCAAATGCGCCAATAAAAACATTTTGTCCATATGATGCCGTTTTAGCAATATAACATGGTTCTTGAAGACCTGTTAATTGTTGCTGCATTATTTCCTGGTACTTGCTGAGCAGTGTTGCAAAAGCAGTATAGGCATCAGGCACTCTTATTAAGGAAGCCGAAACGGGTTGCTTTAACTCGTATGCTTCATTAAGAATAATCACAGAAGCTTTAGTGCTATATAAGAATTCTTCGTATTTGGGATTTGCAAAAAAAGTTAATTGCCCTTCTTTAGCCTCTTCAATTTTTCCAAATGAGCTTACTGAGGTTTCAGGATTACCTTCTACTTTACCACTAACAATCAAGGCTATTTGTGCAGCAGGAAATTGCATGTTTTTATTTAGATTAATATTTTCACAGACTATGGATCATGAAAAGGAAGTTGTTAACTCTAATCGATGAATTATAAGCTTCTGAAGTAACAAATGTAATATTTTTTAACCGTGCCACTGAGATTCTGTTGAATCAAAGCGTTGTCAACAGCCGATATATCTTTTATGCTTCCGTCTTTAAATAAAATATTGATTCGTTCATCTTTCGGGTCGTAAGTTGTATTGCTGGTTTCACCTGTAAATGCAAAGTAATGGGCTTCTTCTTCGGTAATTCCAAGAGTGGCAGCTGCGTCTTTTCGCTTTTCTGTAACTGTTGCTTCATCAAATGGAGTTGCCTGTAATTTTACTTTTAGCAAATTTCGCTCCACTAATGAACGGCAGAGAGTTGATAATATTTTATCATCATGCATTTGCCAAAACTTTACGGCCCCCATCATATCATAATCATCTAGCTGGCAAAATTCAAAGAGCCATTCATTAATAGCAACTTGCTTACCATCCTGCAAGGTTAGAAAAACATCTAAAAAAGGAGAAGGGGCAGTTGCTTTTATTTCTTTAGCCCGGTGTAAAATTTTTTGCAATGTTTGTTCAGCACTTACTACGGTTTTATGTAAATACACTTGCCAGTACATGAGCCGGCGTGACACTAAAAATTTTTCAATTGAGTAGATGGCTTTTTCTTCTACCATTAGTTGCCCATCTTTTACTGTCAGCATTTTAATGATGCGGTCATACCCAATAACACCCTCTGCAACACCTGTAAAAAAGCTATCCCGGTTCAGGTAATCCAATCGGTCTACATCTAATTGTCCAGATACTAATTGGTGCAAAAATTTCTTGGGGTATTTATCAGTAAAAATTTCAATTGCCGTGGTTAGCTGCCCATCAAAAGCTTCATTTAATTTTTCCATCAGTAAAATCGAAATAGCTTCATGATGTACATCCTTTATCAATTCATTTTCCAACGCATGAGAAAATGGACCATGTCCAATATCATGTAGCAGTATAGCGACTTTTGCACCCAACTCTTCTTCGGCTGTAATGTCAATAGCCTTTCCTTTTAGTTCATTTAATGCAAAACACATTAAATGGTAAGCACCAAGAGAATGATGCAAACGGGAATGTACGGCACCGGGGTATACCAAATGTGCAAAGGCCATCTGGTGAATATTCCGCAATCGCTGATAGTAAGGGTGAGAAATGATCTGTAATATCAACGGGTGGTCTATCGTAATAAAACCATATACAGGGTCGTTGATTATTTTGCGGACAGGCGTCATTGTTGCTTTTTTGTTAAAGGCCCCGAAAGGGCTGGCAGTAAAAGTACAAAGGGAGAGTTTAAAAAGCTATTTTTGAAAGAAGTGGCTGGTTGCTGATTTTCAGGACGAGTAATTCGAGATTTCCAAATGGCCAAAAGAACTTTTAATAAGATAAACCCACCAGCACCAAAAACCAGAAACAAATAAACATGGCAGTAGCAAAAATTATTTGGGTAGATGATGAAATAGAAAGCCTCCAATCACAAAAAATGTTTTTGGAAAATAAAGGTTATGAAGTGCAAACTTTTACCAATGGCTTTGATGCTATTGATTATGTAAAGGAAAATATTGTAGATGTAGTTTTAATTGACGAAAGTATGCCTGGTATTACCGGGTTGGAAACATTGGCCAAGATAAAGGAGATTAACCAGTCTCTTCCGGTGGTTTTAATTACCAAGAATGAAACAGAGAACCTGATGGATGAAGCCATCGGCTCGCAAATAAGTGATTACCTCATTAAACCGGTTAATCCTAACCAGGTTTGGTTAAGTCTAAAGAAAATTATTGATAACAGACGATTGGTAGCAGAAAAAACTACTACTGCTTACCAGCAGCAATTCCGCCATTTATTTACAGCACTCAATAGCAACCCTGATTATAATGAATGGATGGATATTTATAAAAAATTAGTGTATTGGGAGCTGGAAATGGAAAAAAGTGATAGTCCTGAAATGCAGGAAATATTACAAAGTCAGAAGAGTGAAGCAAATACAGAGTTTTTTAAATTCGTTTCAAGGAACTATGCCAGTTGGGTTGGGCCAAAAAGTACAAATGGCCCGGTAATGAGTCACTCCCTGATGAAATTTAAAGTATTGCCGCATTTAGAAAAGGGAACGCCACTTTTCTTCATCCTGATAGATAATCTTCGCTTTGACCAATGGAAAGCTATTCAGCCAATATTTTCTGAGAGCTTCCGCATATTGGAAGAAGAAAGTTTTTATAGCATTTTACCTACAGCTACCCAGTATTGCCGCAATGCCATTTTTGCCGGCATGATGCCCGTTGAAATCGAAAAGAATTTTCCGCTGCAATGGAAAAATGATGAAGAGGAAGGGGGAAAAAATTTACATGAAGAAGAATTTTTCAGGGCGCAAATGAAGAAAGCCGGTAAAGGGGATTTAAAAGTTTCTTATACCAAAGTAGTAAACAATCATGCAGGACTTGAGTTAGTTAACAATATTCATAATTTGTTGAACAATGATTTGAATGTTATCGTTTATAATTTTGTAGATATGCTTAGCCATGCCCGCACAGAAATGGAAGTATTAAAAGAATTGGCAGGGGATGAAATGAGTTACCGTAGCATCACTACTTCCTGGTTTGAGCATTCTCCATTGCACCAGGCCTTAAAAAAAATAGCCGATAAAAATATAAAAATTGTATTGGCTACTGACCATGGCAGTGTACGGGTAAAAACTCCATACAAAGTAGTAGGCGATAAGCAAACTACTACCAACCTGCGGTATAAGCATGGAAGAAACCTGAACTATGAGCCAAAGGAGGTATTAGCCTTCCGTGACCCAAGAGATATTGGATTACCATCCCCAACAATTAATTCCTCTTTTATTTTTGCCAAGGAAGATAGTTTTCTTTGCTATCCAAACAACTACAATTATTATGTAAATTATTATCGCAACACTTTTCAGCACGGGGGGGTAAGTCTCGAAGAAATGATAGTGCCGGTAATAAAGATGCAAAGCAAGTAGGTGTATGGGTTGTGGAAAACAACCTTTTTCATTGGTCAATAATGAGAGCAGTAAATTTTATATTTGCGTAAACAACTTATAATTGACTGTTCACTACTCACTATGAAATACACACAAACAACTCTCGATAAATTAGAAGCTATTCCTGAAGAAGCTGGTTATGTACTTCGCTACGAAAGAGGCACTTTCCAAAGCGGTTATTGTATTTTAGAAGCTAAAAAAGTAGTAGTACTTAATAAGTTTTTGCAAACAGAAGGCCGTATTAATACACTTATTGATTTAATACCGCAACTTGATATTAACAGGGAATTGCTCACTGCTGAATCTGCCAAACTTCATGCAGATATTCTTTCGAAAGTCGAGTTGAACGAGAAATAAGTAGCGGGGAGTTTTATCTTTCTCATTTCTTATTTTTACTTAGTGAGCTATCCTTCCATTAAAATAACATTCCTCGGTACCGGCACCAGCAGCGGTGTTCCCATGATCGGGTGTGATTGTGAAGTATGTACTTCAACAGATAAAAAGGACAATCGTCTTCGTTCAAGCATTTTAGTACAGTCAGAAAAAACTTCCCTGGTAGTTGATACAGGTCCTGATTTTCGTTACCAGATGTTGCGTCAAAAAATAAAACATCTTGATGCTGTTGTGTTTACTCATCCTCATAAAGACCATTTAGCAGGTCTTGATGATATTAAAGCCTTTAACTACTTAACAAAAAAATCAATAGAAATATATGCTGATTCGTTGACCGAAGAAGCAGTGCGAAGGGATTTTTATTATGCATTTACGGATACAAAATATCCGGGCATACCAGAGCTAAATTTGAATACAATTACTTCGGAACCTTTTATAGTTGGAGACATTCCGATTGTTCCAGTATTGGTTTGGCATTTAAAAATGCCGGTGATGGGTTTTCGATTCGGCCCATTTACTTATATAACTGATGCAAACAGAATTGACGAAGGGGAGAAAGAAAAAATACGGGGAAGCGAAGTGTTAGTATTAAATGCTTTACGCAAGCAAAAACACATTTCTCATTTTACTTTGGGCGAGGCTACCGAGTTGGCCCAGGAGTTAAAAGTGCCAACAACATATTTCACTCATGTTTCTCATCAGCTTGGCCTTCATGCAGAAATTGAGAATGAGTTGCCTGATAATATTCATCTTGCGTACGATGGTTTGGAACTCAACTTTTAGCATATGACGCAGACCGGTTACTCTTAATATTTACCAGTAATCCACAATATTTACAATTTAACTAACACCTGTTAGTTTCAATTTTAATTTCCCGTATCTTGCACTTGCCTTTAAAAGTTGCTTGCTTTATATGAGGCCCAAGGCTGTGCCACCCCTAATTTGGAGTGGCACAGTTATTAAATCAAAACGCTAACGATTATTATGAATTTTCAAGAGTCCGAACTTACACAACAAGTAGCCCAAACCGCCAAAGATTTTGCACAACAACATATAAAACCCTTCGTAATGGAGTGGGACGAAAGCCAGGAATTTCCCGTTTCCGTTTTTAAAGAAATGGGTAAACTAGGTTTAATGGGTGTATTAGTTCCGGAAGAATATGGTGGAGCAGGGCTTTCTTATTATGAGTACAAAGAAGTGATTGTAGAAATTTCAAAAGTATGTGGCTCTATCGGATTGAGTGTAGCAGCACATAATTCACTCTGTACAGGTCACATCTTGAGTTTTGGAAATGAAGAGCAAAAGAAAAAATGGTTAACAAAACTTGCCACGGCAGAATGGATTGGTGCCTGGGGATTAACTGAAGCTAACACCGGAAGTGATGCGGGTAATATGAAATGTACTGCTGTGAGAGATGGTGATGATTGGGTAATTAATGGAACTAAGAATTTCATTACGCATGGTAAGAGTGGCGATATAGCGGTAGTTGTTTGCAGAACCGGAGAACCAAGGGCAAAAAATAATTCTACAGCCTTTGTTGTAGAGAAAGGAACAAAAGGGTTTAGTGCCGGAAAGAAAGAAAATAAGTTAGGTATGCGGGCCAGCGAAACGGCAGAAATGGTTTTTGATAACTGCCGTATCAGCGATGCCAACCGGTTGGGAGAAGTAGGTGATGGTTTTAAACAAGCCATGAAAATATTAGATGGGGGACGTATTTCTATCGCCTCTCTTTCATTGGGGATTGCAAAAGGTGCTTATGAAGCAGCATTACAATATTCGCAAGAGCGGCACCAGTTTGATCAGCCCATTTCAAATTTCCAGGGAATAGCTTTTAAACTGGCGGATATGGCCACTGAAATTGCAGCGGCTGATTTATTAATACTTCAGGCCTGCGATTTAAAAGAAAGAAAACTACCCATGACCAAAGAAGCTGCAATGGCAAAATATTATGCCAGTGAAGTAGCGGTGAAAACTGCTAATGATGCGGTACAGATATTTGGAGGTTATGGTTATACGAAAGATTTTCCGGTGGAGAAATTTTACAGGGATGCGAAACTCTGCACTATTGGAGAGGGAACGAGTGAAATACAGAAGTTGGTGATAAGTAGAGAAGTGTTGAAGTAAATGAGATCAACAGAACTTAATTAAATCCTGCAAAAGTGGGATTTTTCGAAACAAGTTTCGGCTAAAACTATCATCTCACCTCCTGCATTTCCACCAGCTTTCTATAAAAACCATTTTGCTGTAGTAATTGTTCATGATTACCTCTCTCAACGATTTTTCCTTTTTGTAATACAATAATTTCATCGGCATGGCGGATAGTTGATAAGCGATGAGCAATAACAATACTGGTACGATTCTGCATCATATTGTTAATAGCATCCTGTACCAAACGTTCACTTTCCGTATCAAGAGAAGAAGTGGCCTCATCCAGAATAAGGATCGGGGGATTTTTTAAAACAGCTCTTGCAATAGTTAATCGTTGCCTTTCGCCACCGCTTAGTTTACTGCCCCGGTCGCCGGTGTTGCTATCATAACCACCTTCTTTTTTAATAATAAACTCATGTGCATTGGCGATTTTAGCAGCTGCTGTTATTTGTTCATCTGTTGCACCCTGGTAACCTAAGGCAATATTGTTTTTGATAGTGTCATTAAATAATATGGGTTCCTGGGTTACAATACTCATGAAGCTGCGGATAGAATGTAAGGAATAGTCTTTGATATTTACTCCATCAATTAAAACTTCACCACCTGTTACATCATGAAACCTCGGTACTAAATCTGCCAGCGTTGATTTTCCGGCACCAGAAGATCCAACCAAAGCAATAGTCTGCCCTTTTTTTACAGTGAAGTTGATATTGTCAAGTATCACTGCATCTTCATAGGCAAAAGTCACATTTTTAAACTCTATCGAAGAGGTAAATGCCGGTAGCAATTTTCCATTTGGGTTATCATCAACAGTAATGGGTGTTTTTAATATTTCTTCGATCCGGTTGATGGCAGCTGCCCCTTTCCGCATATTGCTGAATGATGTAGATAATGATTTGGCTGGGTTGATAATATTGTAAAAAATGCCCAGAAATCCCAAAAATGCGGAGGCTTCTAACAGTTCATTTCTTAATACCAACCGTCCACCATAATAAAGTACAGCTGTAAAAAGCATTACACCCATTACTTCTGATAAAGGGGAAGCCAAATCTCTTTTGTAGGAGATACTGTTTTTTGCCTGTAATAATTCTTGATTTGTTTTAAAGAATTTTCCACGCAACAATTTTTCAATATTAAAAGCTTTTATCACCCGGAGACCACCCAATGTTTCATCCAGTGTAGATAGTGCTTCGCCGTATTTATTCGCTACTTCCTGCGAATGTTTTTTTAGCGAACGGGTAACACGGCCAATTACTAAGCCCAGTACAGGAATAAGGATAAGTATAAATAAGGTGAGTTGTACACTGATGAGTAATAGAACAGTTAGTGTAACGATGATGGTCATAGGGTCTCTTATCCAACCTTCTAATGTGCCTACCACTGATCCCTCTACTTCTCCCACATCATTCGTCATGCGGCTCATTAGATCACCTTTTCTTTTTTCATTGAAAAAGCCAATTGGAAGACGAAGCACTTTGTCGTACAAATCTTCACGAAGCTGGTTAACGATTTTATTTTTTAGTGGGTTGAGTACATAATAGGAGAGATAGAGAAACAGGTTTTTAAGAATAATAAAACTAACCATCAGCAAACAAATAAAACCAAGTGTTGCAGTTTTACCTCTTTTTTGTACTGATTCGTACAAAAAATCGTTTAGCGATTGAATAACGGGATTTTTGCTGCTGGTAGTTATTGCTGTACCATTATCAACGAAAATAAGCTGCAGAAAAGGCATTAACATTCCGATAGAAACGATTGAAAAGACGATGCTAAGTAGAGTAAATAGAAAATAAAGAAAAATCTTTCCTTTATGGCCTCCGAGATATTGAAAAATCCTTGCGTATTGCTTCATTTAAATTGCTTCTGCTGAAAGCTGCAAAGTAACTAATTTTACACCGAACCTAATTGTAAACTAATGGAAGAAGGTAAAAGACAGAAACAGATTGCAGGACTCTTGAACGAAGAAATAAACCTCATTTTTCAAAAACTGGGTTTGAGTATGATCGACGGAGGGATGGTTTCTATTTCATCTGTAAAAGTAACGCCGGACCTGCTGGAAGCAAGGTTTTACCTGAGTCTTTTCCAGGTAAAAGATGCCGAAGCGGCCATCAAAAAAATTGAAGAACGACACCACGAAATAAAAAGAGAGCTTGCTGCCCGGGTTCGCCATCAATTGCGTAGCATACCGGTACTTAAATTTTTTAAAGACGATACATTGGATCATGTATTTAAGATGGAAGAAATATTTAAGCAGATAAATGAGGAGAAAAAAACTAAAGATGAAAATCCTCCCGCAACTAATTAACTAATCTATTAACTAATCAATTCCTTGCATTTCTTATTCGCCTGGCGATATTTTAAAAGCAAAAAATCCACCAATG
This sequence comes from Chitinophagaceae bacterium IBVUCB2, assembly GCA_002127295.1. Classification (GTDB taxonomy): domain Bacteria; phylum Bacteroidota; class Bacteroidia; order Chitinophagales; family Chitinophagaceae; genus JJ008. The sequence continues at coordinate 1,338,640 of NFUV01000001.1, read as the reverse complement.
CAATTAATATTATTGCATGGACAAGTATTGTTGCCATGATTATAGGGACGATGGCTTTGATTCTGGTGTTGAGTGTATTTAACGGATTTGAAGGATTAGTGAAATCATTGTATTCTACTTTTTATACAGATATAAAAGTTTCTGCTGCAGCGGGGAAATCCATCACAGTCAGTCAAGAGCAATTGCAAAAACTCAAAGGCCTCAACAGCGTTAAAAATTTTTCACTGGTAGTAGAAGAAAAAGCGTTGGTACAAAACGGGGAAAATCAATCTGTCATTTATTTAAAAGGGGTTGATGAAAATTACCGATATGTTACCGGAGTAGCAGATAATTTATGGAATGGTGAGTATGATTTAGGTAATGAAGAAATTCCAAAACTAATATTAGGGGTAGGTGTGGAAGGCGCATTAGGGATTGTAGCTGACAGAAATATTTTTTCTTTAAAAATTTACCTCCCTAGGAAAAGCAATACTGACCAGATCAATCCGCTGGAGGATATCAGCAATGATACAATCCGAACTTCAGCCGCATTTCAGATACAACAGGATTTTGATAATAAGTATGGTATTACCAATATTGATTTCATGAAGAAATCATTAAAGCTTGGGGCAAATGATTATACCGCGGTGGAAATTGCAGCGAAAGATCCCCAAAACACCAACGACATTCAAAAAGCAGTTCAACAAATTTTCGGTAATAGCTATTTAGTACAAAATAAATATCAGCAAAATCAAAGTTTGTATTCGGTGATGAATACAGAACGATGGGTTATTTATGGAGTGTTGTGCCTCATATTGGTGGTAGCTGCATTTAATATGATTGGAGCCTTGACAATGCTGGTTTTAGAAAAACAAAAGGACATTAGCGTTTTAAATGCATTAGGTGCTAACCGCAGTTTTATACAACGAATTTTTTTAAGTGAAGGAATGCTACTGGCTTTAGTGGGTGGTGGTATCGGTATGCTGTTAGCTTTATTAATAGCATGGCTGCAAATAAAATATCATTTGATACCGTTGGCCGGGGGTTCTTTCTTGATCGATTACTTCCCCGTCAAACTGAGGTTGATGGATTTTATATTAGTTGGAAGTACTGTTTTTGTAATTGCATTGATTGCTTCATGGCTACCTTCTACAAAAGCTGCCTCGCAAGATTTCTCGTTAAGAAGTGAATAAACTCGTCTGCAAAAGAAAAAAGTTTCATCTATTCAGACGAAACCTTTTCTAAAAAAATAGTTGTACCAGTAGTGAATTATGTATTTAAGTTACCTTTTGGTGACAAGGTTTAGTAGTCGCCCAAAGTTTCCGGCAATTGTGCCAATGCTTTGGCTAATTGTTCATCGTTTGGAGCAATGCCATGCCATTCGTGGGTGCCTTCCATAAAGTCAACACCTTTCCCCATTGCCGTATGCATCATAATAGCAATTGGTTTGCCCTGTCCAGTAAGTGATTTCGCTTTTTCTAAAACAGCAACAACATCATCCATATCATTACCATTCATCTCAAGGGTAGTCCATCCAAAAGCATCAAACTTTTGCTGAATGTTTCCCAGGTTCATTACTTTATCAGTTGGGCCATCAATTTGTTGTCCGTTCCAGTCGATGGTAGAAATCAGATTGTCAACTTTATGATGCGCAGCAAACATAGCAGCTTCCCAAATCTGTCCTTCGTCCAGTTCTCCGTCACCGTGTAATGAGAAAACAAGATTTTTTTCGCCATTTAATCTCTTCGTTAAGGCGGCCCCGATAGCCACACTCATCCCTTGTCCCAACGAACCCGATGCAATACGAATACCGGGTAAATGCTCATGGGTAGCAGGATGCCCTTGTAATCTTGAGTTTATTTTTCTGAAAGTGGCTAACTCTTTAATATCAAAATACCCGGAACGGGCTAAAACAGAATAAAAAACAGGCGATATATGACCGTTAGACAGCACAAATACGTCTTCGTTCGTAGCATCCATATTAAAGGATGGATTATGCTTCATTACTTTGAAATACAACGCAGTAAGAAAGTCGGCGCATCCTAATGAGCCGCCGGGGTGACCACTACTTACTCCATGTACCATTCTTACTATATCTCTTCTTATTTGCGATGCTATAGCTGTAAGTTCTGCCATAAAAAATAGGTTCTTTTTAAACTTTTTGTATCTTGCCGACTCAAATTTTGATTGGTGGTGCAAAAGTGCAATCTTTTTCAATACAAAAACCACCGTGAGTAAAATCTGTAAACAAATTCAATAAATCCTGTGGTCTCAATTATTTAATGCAATAATTGAATTAATCAAAGTAACCTTGTAAAGACTGACAGGCTAATAACCAATTATAGTACCGTTGTAAAACTGATTTAATGCTTGATGTATTATTAACAGCCTCCGTGGCATTCATCATTACCTTTCTGGCTATCCCTGTTATTATTCAGGTGGCAGAGCAGAAAAAGTTATATGATATTCCCGACGAAAGAAAAGTTCACACCCGTCTGGTAGCTTCGCTTGGTGGTGTAGCCATTTTTAGCGGTTTTTTATTAGCTTCTCTTTTATCCATTCAAGGTTATCTTAATCCTGAGTTTCAATATTTTTTCGCCGCCGCAGTAGTTATTTTTTTCCTGGGACTTAAAGATGATATTATCATTCTATCTGCCAGTAAAAAATTGATTGGCCAGATAATAGCAGCCTCTATTCTTATTCATTTAGGAGGTATTCGAATTGATAGTATGCACGGACTGCTTGGTTTTAATGAATTACCCGAAGGATTTGCACTTGCATTATCGTATTTAACTATTATTGTCGTTATCAATTCATTTAACCTGATTGATGGTGTGGATGGATTGGCAGCAAGTCTTGGCATTCTTACCATGTCAGTTTTTGGAGCTTACTTCTTTGCTATCGATTACCAGGCTTACGCTTTGCTTTCTTTCGCTATGGCGGGCAGCTTGGTAGCATTTATGATTTTTAATCATCAGCCTGCTAAAATATTTATGGGTGATTCGGGTTCCCTGATGATCGGGTTAATAAATGCAATACTCGTAATTAAGTTTATCAATGTAGCTGAATCTCCTTTTGTAGGGGTTCCTGTTACTTCCGCAGTGGCGGTTGGGTTTTCGATTTTAATAGTTCCTTTATTGGACACACTCAGGGTTTTCAGTATTCGCATATTAAAAGGAAGATCTCCATTTACTCCCGATCGTAACCATGTACACCATTTATTGCTGGACAGGGGGATGAGCCATGCGGCAGTTACGCTGACTTGTGTTGGAATTAATATCGGCTTCATTCTGTTGACATGGTTTGGAAAAGAATTAGGCCCTAATTATCTTTTACTGATTGTGCTTTCAATTGCTTTTACTGGTTTGGGCTTGCTATATTACAACAGACCCCGTCGCCGCACCATGTTTATTTCTAAAAGAAAGAATGGGGCAACAGAACTTACTACTACATCTACAAAAAATAAAGTGGTAACCTTAACGAAAGAGGCGGCAGCAGAGAATAATAACTAGGTTTTTTAAAAAGATACTTAATGCCGGGTAGCAGCTATAAAGCATTGCCCGGCATTTTTCATATAACTTATGGGCTAAATAGTATGTTATTGTCCTTTACAGATATGGAAGAATAGAGCTGTTTTATTAGCTTTGCCTCCCGTTGAGGCTATTTTGTTCTCAGCAAAAAAATAAATTTTTATGGCAGAAGATATTGCATCAATAGTTGCAGTGGCTGAAGACCACATGAAAAAAGCAATCACCCATCTCGAGTCGGAACTGGTTAAAATCCGGGCCGGAAAAGCAAATCCGCAAATGCTGGATGGTTTGGTAGTGGATTATTATGGCTCTCCAATGCCCATAAACCAGGTAGCCAATATCAGTGTGATGGATGCCCGTACCATCAGTATTCAACCATGGGAAAAGAACATGTTGCAGCCGATTGAAAGAGCAATTATTGCCGCCAACATGGGAATTAACCCCCAAAATGATGGTGTATTGATCCGGTTATTTTTACCGCCACTTACAGAAGAAAGAAGAAAAGAGCTGGTAAAAAAATGCCAGGGTGAAGGAGAACATTCTAAAATAGCTATCCGTAATATTCGTCGGGATGCCATTGAAGCTATTAAGAAATTAGAGAAAAATGGGTTGAGTGAGGATGCCGCTAAAGATGGCGAAGCAGAAGTACAGCAGGTTACTGACAGCTTTACGGCCATTGTAGAAAAGCATTTGCAGGCAAAAGAGAAAGAAATAATGTCTGTATAAATAATATAGCAAAAGATTATTTGGAAGCAACATCAACTGGTGTTGCTTTCTTTTTTTCTGGCCTGTTGGCAAGGTAAACACCAAATAAAATGATTGTCAAACAAATAATTTCAATCCAAGTAATTTTTTCTCCATCATAAAAGCCCCAAAAAATAGCCACAAACGGAATCCCATACGTTACCAAAGATGCAAAAAGGCCCCCGGCCCGTTGAACAAGAATATAAAATAAAGCGGTCGCAACAGCGCTTCCTACAATACCCAACGCAGCAGAGGCAGTAACTGCTTCCATTATGGCGGGGTTATTAAAATCAAGCTGTAAAAAACCTTGTTTCCAAAGTACAAGGGCGGTTGGAAATACCATAAAGGCCAGCGACACTGTAGCAACATGTATAGGATTTAACCCCTTCAGATAATGACCAACCATATTTACATTAATTCCATATAAAAAAGTCGCTAAAACTATAAGTAGTGTATAATTCAAATTATCAAAACTGATGGTTTTTTCTCCTGTTAGTGCAGGCATTATGGTAAGTAAAACCAATCCTAAAAAGCCAATAAGCACACCTGTAATTTTTTGTTGTTTTATTTTGTCCTTAAAGAAAAAGATTCCGATTACGGCTACACAAATAGGAGTAAGAGAATTTAAAATGCCTCCGAGAGAGCCATCAATTTTTGTCATGGCGATAGCAAACAAAAATGCGGGTAACAAGTTTCCAAATATGGCACTGAGAATAACCAGGCCAATTTTTTTACCGGGTATTTTAGAAATATGAAAAACGGCAAAAGGAAGAAATATAAGTCCTGCAGAAAATATGCGCAGCGCCGCTATTTGCGCAGCACTCAACGACAAGCTACTATCTTTCATTAACTTGAATGAACTGCCCCAGATAATACAGAGGATAACGAATATAAACCAACAGATAAATTTATTACTCATAAGCCCCGGTACTTACCGGGATGGTAAAGGTCATTAATGCAAGCTAAACAGACTCATATTTTTTATACTGCCACCAGCTTTATTTGAAATAGTATATTGCAATCATAATTACTAAATAATTTATATGAGTACAATACAATTAAGTGAGATTTCTACCCGTGCCCCTAAGGACATGGATAAAGCCGCTACCAAAGAAAAAACAGCATTAATAGTAAAGGAATTGGATGACCTGCAAAACCTGTTATTCGCTGAGAATAAGCATTCGATATTGGTGGTAATTCAGGGAATGGACGGCAGCGGAAAAGATGGTGTGATAAGAAATGTATTGGGCAATATGAATCCGCAGGGAGTTACTGTACAATCATTTAAAGCCCCAACTACTGAAGAGCTTTCGCATGATTTTTTATGGCGTATACATCAGCATTCGCCTGCAAAAGGAATGATCCAGGTTTTTAACCGATCGCATTATGAAGATATTTTACTTACAAGGGTGCATAAATGGTGCGATGATGAAACAGCCCGGAAAAGGATGAATGCTATTAATGATTTTGAAAAATTGTTGCAGGTGCATAATAACACTCATATTCTTAAATTTTACCTGCATATTTCGCCGGAAGAACAGCATGAGCGATTAAGTGAACGTATGAAAGACCCTGCTAAAATGTGGAAATACAACGAAAAAGACTTTGATGAAGCTAAGCTCTGGGATATTTATATGCAGATGTATGAAGATTGTTTTAATAATTGTAATGAGCCTGAGTGGACAATTGTACCGGCAGATCAAAACTGGTATAAAGAATTTATTATTGCCAGCCAGCTGCATAATTTGCTCAAAAGCCTTGACATGCAGTTTCCGGGATTAAAAAAATAGTTTATCTTTCCTACGTGTTGGATTTTTAAAATTTCATTCTAAAAAACTAATTTATGGGAATGCTTAAAGAATTTAAAGAATTTGCCATGAAAGGCAATATAGTTGATCTTGCTGTAGCAGTAATCATTGGTGGGGCCTTTGGAAAGATCGTAACAGCGCTGACGAGTAGCATCATCATGCCTATTATTGCAATGATATTGGGTAAAGGTGGCATGTCTGAAGTTAGCTTTACAGTGGGAAATACTATTTTCCCGGTCGGAATTTTTATCCAGGCGGTAATTGATTTCATTTTAATTGCTTTTGTACTTTTTCTTATTATCAAAGCCATGAATTCGGCCAAAAAAGAAGAAGTGGCTGCCCCGGCTGCTACACCAGAAGACATTCAGTTGCTCAGAGAGATCAGGGATTCTCTGAAGAAATAATCGTGGAAAACTGGGTTCATTCCTAAGACCCGTTTCCCTTACTTTTGTAAAGTCCTGATAGTTGGATAACCCCGCTTCAGGGCTTTATTTTTTACTTTAATTCAACCCCAATTGCAGACCCCATCATACCAGATCAAGCTTGCACAATTTGAAGGTCCATTCGACCTCTTGCTGTTCTTTATTGAAAGAGATGAGTTGGATATTTACAATATACCCATCACTGGAATAATCAATGATTTCTTAGCGTATATACACCAGAGTGAGGAGTTGAATATTGAACTCAGCAGTGAGTTTATTTTATTTATTTCTACACTGATGCGCATTAAAGCTAAAATGCTTTTACCAAGGAAAGAAATAGATGCACAGGGAAATGAAATTGACCCACGGGAAGAACTGATCAATAAAATTCTTGAGTACAAAAGGTTTAAAGAAGCCTCCGCTCAAATGGCTGAAATGGAAGCCTTGCGTATGTTGATGGTGAAAAGAGGAAACATTGAAAAAGAACTTTCAATGGTGGGAGAAGAAGACAGCGAAGGAACAGAGATACAGAACATCACCATGTTTAAACTGATGCGGGCCTTTGAAAGGGCGATGCAGAAGTATAGCGACCGCATTAATAAACCAGTGCATACCGTAGTGCAGTATAACTACACGATGGAGCAAAGCCGTGACCAAATGCTTTCGCAGGCTCAAAGTCAAAAAACATTGTCGTTTGAGAAAATATTCGATAATTGTGAAAACAGGGTGCAGGCTATTTTTCTTTTCTTATCATTACTTGAGTTAGTTCAACAAAAGTTTTTGAAAATTATGATTGGAGAAGGCAAGAATAATTTTATTATTGAATACAACGAACCGGAAAACCGTATTGCAGAATTAGAAGAAGACATTCAACCTCAATAACAATTAAATTTTATAAATATGAAACGTTTCGCATCAGCTAATTGGAAAGGCTCAGGTAAAGAAGGTAATGGAACCAACACTACTCAATCAGGTGTGTTGAATAACACGCAATATTCTTTTAACAGCCGTTTTGCAGAAGGTATTGGTACCAATCCCGAAGAATTGATAGCGGCCGCACATGCTGGTTGCTTTACCATGAAGTTAAGTTTTGTAATTGGGGCAGCAGGTTTTACGCCTGACAACATTGATACAAAATGCACTATTACTCTAGGTGATGGTGCTATTACATCCAGTCATTTGGAAGTTAAAGCAACGGTTCCGGGAATGGATGCTGCAAAATTTGCAGAATGTGCAGCAGATGCAAAGGCAAATTGCCCGATCAGCAAATTGCTGAATACAGAGATTACAATGGATGCAAGTTTAGCATAATAAAATAAAAGGGAAAAGGTGTAGGGTGTAAGGATTTACAGCAATGTAATTTCTTTGGCTTTGCACCTTTTTTTGTATTGATATTTTAATTGTTTGCCAACGATAGTAACACCGATATACTTAGCTGTATAAAACTTGCATAATGCTGAGTAGCGATCCGAACGATGAAGTGTGCGACGCAACAGACGATGATAGTAGTAATTAGCCGGGTACAAAATGAAATTATCCCATCAACTCATTCACCCTCACCTTATCCTTCATCATCTCTCTCACCGCATCTACAATGCCTTGTGCATCGTAACCACATTCATGATGTAGTTCTTTAGGAGTGCCATGCTCCACTAATCTATCAGGAATGCCGAGAATTTTTACATCATTCTTGTAGCCATGCTGCGCCATAAATTCAAGAATAGCAGAACCTATACCACCTTCAACAGTTCCATCTTCTACCGTCACTAATTTTTCATAGTTACGGCAGGCTTCATGCAGCAATGTTTCATCCAGCGGTTTTGCAAAACGCATATCATAATGACCGGGGTTCAATCCGTCATTCTTTAATTCACGAATAGCCGAAGCCGCAAAGTTTCCGGGATGACCAAAAGAAAGTATGGCAATGTCTTTACCATCTTTTAATTTTCTTCCCGTACCGATCTTTATTTCTTTCATTTCTGTTTTCCACTCTGGCATCACACCTTCACCTCTCGGATAGCGGATCACAAAAGGAATGGTAGTTGATTCTAACTGTGCCGTGTACATCAGGTTGCGCAATTCACTTTCATTCATTGGCGCACTGATGATCATATTGGGAATACAACGGAAATAAGGAATATCATAACAGCCATGATGCGTTGGACCATCATCACCAACCAATCCTGCACGGTCGAGACAAAATATGACAGGCAATTTTTGAATCGCTACATCATGCACTACCTGGTCGTAAGCTCGCTGCATAAACGAAGAGTAGATATTGCAAAATACTTTCAATCCTTGTGTGGCCATACCAGCACTTACAGTAACTGCATGTTGTTCGGCAATGCCCACATCAAATGCTCTGTCCGGCATTTTCTCCATCATGTATTTTAAGGATGATCCCGACGGCATAGCAGGTGTAATACCGAATATCTTGTCGTTCTTTTCTGCGAGTTCAATTATTGTATGGCCAAATACATCCTGGTACTTGGGTGGCTGTGGTATATCAAATTTCTTTTTTTGTATCTCACCAGTTATTTTATCAAACAATCCGGGAGCATGCCATTTAGTTTGGTCTTTTTCTGCCAATGCATATCCCTTTCCTTTTGTAGTAACAATATGCAGAATTTTTGGTCCGGGAATATTACGAAGATCTTTTAATGTATCTACAAGTTTGGCAACATTATGTCCGTCAATTGGGCCAAAGTATCGAAGCTTTAATGATTCAAATAAATTAGAACTGCTGCTAACCATTCCTTTTAATCCATCGGTTAGTTTGTGTGCCATTGCCCGGCTGAAATTTTTACCTACCGGTAACTTGCCAAGCAATTTCCAAACATCATCTTTTACTTTATTGTAAGTTGGTGAAGTGGTAATATCTGTCAAATATTCTTTTAATGCGCCAACGTTCGGGTCAATGCCCATACAATTATCATTTAGAACGATCAGCATATCCGCATCGGCTACACCAGCATGGTTCATTCCTTCAAATGCAAGACCCGCTGTCATAGCACCATCACCAATAACCGCCACTACCTTTCTATCGGTCTCGCCTTTGTATTTTGCGGCCATTGCCATTCCTAATGCTGCAGAAATGGAAGTAGAAGAATGACCTACACCAAATGTATCGTACTCACTTTCGCTGCGTTTTGGAAAACCACTCAACCCATGATATTTTCTGTTGGTAGGAAAATTATCCCTTCTGCCGGTTAATATTTTATGGCCGTAAGCCTGGTGACCTACATCCCAAACCAATTGATCGTATGGAGTATTATAAACATAATGCAATGCTGTAGTGAGTTCTACCACACCTAGGCTGGCACCAAAATGTCCACCATGTACACTCACTACATCAATGATATATTGACGCAGTTCATCGCAAACCTGATGCAGCTTTTCACGGGACAGTTTCTTCAGATCAGCTGGTGAATCTATGGTCTTTAAAAGTGGGCCTGGGGTTATTTCCATTGATGCTTTTTTGACGTGGCAAAAATACTGTTTTCCGTTCAGCCTTTTTTGCTAAAGATTGTATAACAATATTTTTGGAAGAAGGTTCTGAAAGTCAGCATTACTGCTAATTTAGTGTCAATAAAGGCTCCCATTTGTAAAAGTTATCCGCCACTGGTATATTTACAGGGCTTACCAGCTTTATTATTAGGTAGTTTTGTTTTCTATGTTTATCGGCAAATCAAGATATTGGGTATTTCAGGCGATGGGCTGGGGCTCGTTTATTCTTTTGCACCTGTTCTTTAACTGGTCCCTGGGTAAATTGCAAACGGGTGATGACAGGCAGTTGTTCTTTACCAAGATCGGCATATTTATAGTGCTGGGAATAGTGATGACGCATATTATGCGTCTCTTTATTATCCGGCTGAACCTGCTGCAAAAAAAATTGGAACGACAAATCGTACAGTTTGTATTGCTGACACTCATTTTTTCTTACCTGAGTGCTTATTCTGATTTTTTACTAAGACAGGAATTTGGCCTGCTCTCTAAAAATGAAGGCGATCTGCTTCCTAAAAACAATATTGTATTACTGATATTGAATAATTCACTTTCTTTCTTTGTTTATTATTTTATATGGAGTGGTATTTACTTCATGTATCATTATATTTCAAAAAGCAGGAAGCAGCAATTGGATACACTTCGATTGGAATCGCTGGTAAAGGAATTGGAACTCCAAACCATTAAGGCCCATATTAACCCGCATTTTATTTTTAATTCGTTGAATAGTATTCGGGCATTGGTAGATGAAAATCCGCAGCGGGCAAGAAAAGCTGTAACCGAGCTAAGCAATATTTTGCGTAGCAGTATGCAATCGGAAAAGATGGAAACAGTGCCGCTTGAAAAGGAATTATATATTGTAAAAGATTACCTGGCATTGGAGAATATGCGTTTTGAGGACCGCCTGAAAATTGAATATGATATTGATGATGATACACTTGACCAGCCCGTACCTCCAATGATGCTACAAACATTGGTAGAGAATGCGATCAAGCATGGAATCAGCAAACAAATAAATGGCGGGGTTGTAAAAGTAATATCAGAATTTAAAAATGATTTTCACCAACTGATCGTACAAAATACCGGTCAATTAAATGGAACTGTTAATTCAGAAGGCTTTGGTCTTTCAAGTACTACCAACCGTTTAAGTTTGTTGTATGGGGATAAAGCTAGTTTTGGAATCAGGCAGATAAACGGCTCCATTGTGGAAGCTAAAGTATTGATACCGGTAAATTTCAGTTAAGGACTTTAATTATGCGTCCACCTAAAATAAAATAAACACATGAAAGCTATCATTATTGACGACGAAAGATTAGCAAGGGCGGAATTAAAAAAATTGTTACAAGACTTCCCTGAAGTAGAAGTAATAGATGAAGCAGCCAATGCAGAAGAAGGCATCAGCAAAATTGAAAGCCTCCATCCCGATCTTATTTTCCTGGATATTCAAATGCCGGGTAAAACAGGATTTGATATGCTTTCCCAATTAGAACGAACTCCGCAGGTAATTTTTACCACAGCGTATGATGAATTCGCATTAAAAGCTTTTGAAGTAAATGCATTGGATTACTTATTGAAACCTGTGGAGCCAAAAAGACTGGCAGATGCTATTCAAAAATTACATGGCACAGAAAGTAAAGAACCAAGAGCAGAAGCGGAAAATTTCAACAACAGTATATTGACAGAAGCAGACCAGGTTTTTGTAAAAGATGGCGAACGTTGCTGGTTTGTAAAATTGAGTGAGATACGTTTGTTTGAAAGTGTAGGGAATTATGCGAAAGTTTTTTTTGGTCCCAATAAACCGCTTATTCTTAAATCGCTTAATGCATTGGAAGAACGATTAGATGAAAAAACATTTTTTAGAGCTAACAGAAAACATATTGTAAACCTGCGGATGATTGATAAAATCGAGCCTTATTTTAATGGAGGCTTGTTGCTGGATTTAAAGGGAGGTGAAAAGATTGAAGTAAGCCGCCGGCAGACCGTTAAGTTTAAAGAAATGATGAGCTTGTAATTAATAATGTAAAAATCAAACTGTCAAAGACATTCAAAATATAAATACGAAATGACTAAAATTATTACGACGGGGTTGTTTTCTATAACAACCTTTTTTTTATTGTTGAGTTTTAACTGTACAGCGCAAAAAGGAACAACGGGTAAAAGCGACATAAATACGATTATCAATTTAAAAGAAGTAGAACGGATTGAAAGAGTGTTAGCGGCCGATGATATGCGTGGGAGAAGAACTTTTTCTCCTGAAATAGATAAAGCGGCTGATTTTATTGCAACAGAGTTTAAAGCCATCGGTTTGCAAACATGGAATAACGGCAGCAGTTTTCGCCAGGATTTTGCGATGGTACGACCTAAATTTATCAGCGCAGCAGCTTTACTTGACAAGTTGCCGGTTGAGCAAAAAGAGATCATTGTAATTACTTGTGAGCCGAAATTAAAAATTGATGAACGTTCCGGTTATGAAAAAGCGTTTATAAAAGCAGGTGCTAATCTGCAAACGGTTGCAAGAGGATATGCCCGTGGCAATAAAAATATGCTGGTATTGGTTGATAAAAGCTTTGCCAACAGTTTTGGGAACCTGGCGAGATTAAAATCCACGATGTTTAAGACAACTACGAATGTTGTATTTGTTTTATCAGATGCAAATCCTGATACATGGTCAGTAGAGGCCACACATGAAATAACAGAACAAAAGCTGGCGAATGTAGTTGGCATTTTGCCGGGTAAGAGCAAGAAAGATGAATATGTAGTTTTCTCCGGTCACTATGATCATATTGGTGTAGGTAAACCTGTTGATGGCGATTCTATTTTTAATGGGGCGAATGATGATGCAGCAGGAATAACCGGGGTGATAATGCTGGCCAAATATTTCAAAGCTCTGAATAATAATGAAAGAACCATTGTGTTTGCTGCTTTTACCGCAGAAGAAGTTGGTGGCTTTGGTTCACAATATTTTTCCCGCCAGTTTAATGCAGATAAAGTAATGGCGATGTTCAATATTGAAATGATCGGTACCGAAAGTAAATGGGGAAAGAACTCCGCCTACATTACTGGTTATGAAAAAACAAATATGGGGGAATTGTTAGCAAAGGATTTAGAGGGCACAGCTTTTCAATTTCATCCTGATCCGTATCCAACACAACAATTATTTTATCGTTCCGATAATGCTACATTAGCAAGATTGGGTGTCCCTGCGCATACTATATCTACTTCTAAAATGGATGTGGAGCCACACTATCATAAATTGACTGACCATGTAGAAACACTGGATTTAGTGAATATGACAGAAGTAATAAAAGCGATTGCGCTAAGCTCAAAAAGTATTGTGGCAGGTACTGCAACGCCTACAAGGGTGAAGATAGAAGAGTTGAGGTAACGAATTTATTTATGGAAATCAAATGATGAAGAGTCTCATAAAAACTTATGAGACTCTTTTTTATAATAGTATTCTTCTTTTTTGCAAGCACAGCAGAATCACAACAATTGGCACCTGCTAAAATGATTGCTGAACAAGAAATACAATGTCCAGCCAATGAGACAATAGCTGTAAAAGATTTATTCTTCTGTATACTGGAAATCGATGCAAAGATTGACGAAAAGCAATGGCTGGAGTATTTGGTGAAGAGTTTAGAATTAGATTCATTGTCTATGAATATAATTCCGTCCGGTACGTACCAAGTCATTGCTCAGTTTATTATTGATACATCCGGCAAAATTTCAGAAATAGGGATTGTTAGTAATCCCTGTTATGGCCTAGGAAAAAGAGTTACTAAATCTTTATCAGCATATCCAGGCTGTTGGGTTCCTGCCGAAAGGAATGGAAGAAAGATAAAAGCTTTTCGCAGGCAGGTAATTACATTTATTGTAGGAGAAGAAGAAGCTTGCAGTGAAATAAAAATGGAACTTACGCTTTAACCGGCACACTATGCACCGCCGATGCCATCTCTTTAATCAACGAGGCGTCTTTTTCAATGGCATTACCCACAACAATTACATCAGCACCGGCTTTGCAATTCAGGTAAGCTTTTTCAGGTTGTAAAATACCGCCGCCAATAATAAGAGGAACTTCGATATGTTTAGCAACAGCTTCAATCATGCTTTCAGTAATGGGCCGCTTGGCGCCACTGCCGGCATCCATATAAATTAATTTCATGCCGAGCATTTCACCAGCCATAGCAGTACACATCGCAATTTCATTTTTATCAGCAGGTACAGGAGCTGCATTGCTGATATAGGAAACAGTTGTAGGAGCACCGCCATCTACCACAATATAGCCGGTGGGCATTATTTCCAAACCACTTTGTTTTACAAAAGGGGCAGATACTACATGTTGCCCGATCAATAATTCCGGGTTACGGCCAGAGATCAATGACAAATACAATAAAGCATCTGCATATTTGCTTACCTGCGAAGGGCTGCCGGGGAAAAGAATAACTGGAATATCGCAACTCTGTTTAATGTGCTTTACACATTCATCCAGATGGTTAGAGATAACCAGGCTGCCGCCTACCAGCAAATAATCAACTTTTGCGGAAGTGGAAAGCTCGATCAACTCGTCGAGCACAGCGGTATTGACCTTGTCCGGGTCAATTAGCACAGCAAACGACTTTTTGCCGTGCTGTTTCTTTTCTGTCAATGTGTTATAAATCGCTGACTTCATCCGGTACCGCTTGATTATTGCAAAAATGCGAAAAATAGTTGGGTTTCAGGCAGGTTTGCAGGGCTTTGTTTCTACAATCTAAGATAGGCTGCCGCTTGTAAAACATGGTTTTTTGTGAACTGGCTACCCCGTCCATTTACGTACTGGTTCAAATAGCCGATTTCCAGATCGGCTTTAGAACTTAACCTGTAACCGGTGGCCAGGTATAAACGATTTTGATCGAAGAATTTTCCGTTTACTGCTTCAGTGTTGCCAAAGTTTACAAACACTTCGTTTTGTAAAGCAGCAAACATTCCTTTTTTAAATTCAGTTGTTTTTTTAAAGGGAAGAATATTGCGGATAAAATACCGGAAACGATTTGCATAATTAGGTCCATCAGAAATCTGATTGCCATCTATCACACTTTTTCCAATAAAACGTTGTTCAATTCTAAAACGATGGCTGACAAAAATTGTTTTCAATTTATGAGTAACGATTAATTGTTCCCAAATGCGGTGCTCTGGTGTGTAACCGTATAAATCACCCACAATTTTTTTGTTTCTTATGAAGGCATGACCTGCAGTAATGATAATATTTTTATTGAGGTGGTAATTCAATCCTGTACGGAATAAAAATGTTTGTATTTGTTTTAGTTCATCCGTACTTCTTAATTGTATATCATTATGAATACTTATTTTTTTACTTGTTTTTATAGTATTAAATGATCCAAGCCATCCAGTAAATTGAGATTGCGCCTGGCAAACCAAAAATAAATGGCTTGATAAAAAAATCAATGTTAACAGCAGGTATTTTTTCATGCAGCAAAAAAACGAAAAAAGCAGGTTACTAAAATTTTATCATTACATTATTTCTGTATTACTTGATGGGCAAGGGTTTTGTGTCAAGGTGTTTGTGAAATGCAGTGGTACCAAGGGTTTCATTGTATTTAACGCTAAGAAACTATACCAGTTTTGCATTTCAGGTCATCTGTTTTTGGCATTAAATTTTGTAATAGTTGGAAACGGATTTTCCAAAAAAAATTTACCCAAAACTCAAAAGCTGGGTGTGAAGAAGTTCGCTAAGCCAATACAGCAAAGCACTTCAGGGCAGTCAAAGGCTCTTATCCACATAATGTTAATATTTGAAGGTTGTAATTTCTACTTGTAAAAAATACTTTCGTAAGAGCCTTTCGCCAGAGAGGTTTATTTTAAGATCAGGACCAATAACCCGTTAAATTTTTTCTTAGTTATGGCAAATAAAAAGCAAGCATCCGCCAAAAGCGGTTTGCAGTTCAGTCGTCGCTTCACCCGAGAGGATATCAGTGTGTATGACATGTTTGAGTATGATTACCGAACGTCGGTAATTCGTAATCCTTCCGGTGAAGTTGTATTCGAAATGAACAATGTGGAAGTGCCTAAACAATGGAGTCAGATTGCCACTGATATATTAGCACAAAAATATTTTAGAAAAGCTGGCGTACCTCAACCCGATGGAAGTTTGGGAAGAGAAACATCTGCTAAACAAGTAGCCCATCGCCTGGCTCATTGCTGGAGAATGTGGGGCGAACGTTATGGATACTTTACATCCACTGATGATGCACAGGTTTTTTATGAAGAGTTAGTATACTCTATTTTAAACCAGATGTGTGTGCCTAACTCACCACAGTGGTTCAATACGGGCTTGCATGAAGTATATGGCATTACCGGTAAGCCGCAGGGCCACTATTATGTAGACCAGGTTGATGGCGAATTAAAAAAATCTCAAAATGCATATGAACGTCCACAACCACATGCCTGTTTCATCCTTAGTGTGGATGATGATCTGGTGAATGAAGGTGGTATTATGGATCTGTGGGTTCGGGAAGCAAGAATTTTCAAATACGGCTCTGGTGTGGGTACCAACTATTCTAACCTGCGTGGTGCCGGTGAAAAATTAAGTGGTGGTGGAACCTCATCAGGATTAATGAGTTTCTTAAAGATAGGTGACAGAGCTGCAGGAGCCATTAAATCAGGTGGTACTACCCGTCGTGCTGCTAAAATGGTTTGCTTGGATCTTGACCATCCTGAAATCGTTGAATTCATCAACTGGAAAGTAGAAGAAGAAAAGAAAGTAGCTGCCTTAATTGCTGCGGGCTACCCTTCCGGTTATGAAGATGAAGCATACCGCACAGTAAGCGGACAAAATTCTAATAACTCTATCCGTATTCCTAACGAATTCTTTAAAGTATTGGCAGAAGATGGCGATTGGGAATTGAAAGGAAGAATGGATGGACGGGTAATGAAAAAAATTCCAGCGAGGGAGATTTGGAACCAGATCGCTTTTGCGGCATGGAGTTGTGCAGACCCGGGTACCCAATATAATACAACTATCAATGAATGGCATACTTGCCCGGAAGGGGGTGAGATAAGGGCATCTAATCCTTGTTCGGAGTACATGTTCCTGGATAATACAGCTTGTAATCTTGCATCTGCCAACCTGATGAAGTTCTTCGATACTGAAACCAACCAGTTTGATGTAACAGGATATGAATACAACTGCCGCTTGTGGACGGTTGTATTAGAAATATCTGTATTAATGGCCCAGTTCCCTTCCAAAGAAGTGGCACAATTGAGTTATGAATACAGAACATTGGGGTTAGGTTATGCAAACCTGGGCACTATGCTAATGGTTAGCGGTATTCCTTATGATAGCGAAGAAGCGAGAGGTATTGCAGGTGCTATTTCAGCTATTATGACCGGCATCGCTTATAAAACATCTGCAGAGATGGCCGAAGTGCTGGGTGCTTTTCCAAGATATGAAGAGAACAAACATCATATGATGAGGGTAATGCGTAACCATCGCCTTGCCGCTTATGATGCAGATGAATACGAAGCTTTGAGCTTGAAGCCAATGGGTATCAAAGCAAAATACTGCCCCGATTATTTATTGAAAGCTGCTTGCAAAGCCTGGGATGATGCAGTGGAAATGGGAGAGAAGTTTGGATATAGAAATGCACAGTCAACAGTTATTGCACCAACGGGAACAATCGGATTGGTAATGGATTGCGATACAACAGGTGTTGAACCAGATTTTGCGTTGGTGAAATTCAAAAAATTATCGGGTGGTGGATACTTCAAAATAATCAACCAATCGGTGCCTGCTGCATTGAAGAACCTGGGTTATTCTGAAAAAGAATCAGAAGCTATCATTAAATATGCTACCGGCTCAGCATCATTTGCTGGTGCTCCTTTCATCAATCATCAAACATTGAGCGAAAAAGGATTTATAGCTGATGAAATTAAACGCCTTGATGCCGCTGCGCTAACAGCTTTTGAAATTGGATTTGTATTTAATAAATATACATTGGGAGAAGAGTGCTTGCAAAGGCTGGGCTTTACTCCTGAACAATACAATAATCTTGAATGGAGCTTATTAGAAGCATTAGGCTTTAATGATGATCAGATAGAAGCTGCAAATGATTATGTATGCGGAACAATGATGCTGGAAGGTGCGCCATTATTGAAAGAAGAACATCTTCCTGTATTTGATTGCGCTAATAAATGTGGTGCGAAAGGTCAACGTTATATTCATGCACATGGTCATATTCGTATGATGGGTGCAACTCAACCTTTCATCAGTGGTGCTATTTCTAAAACAATTAACCTGCCGCATGAAGCGAAGGTGGAAGAAATCGCTGATTCATATTTGTTGAGCTGGCAGTTAGGGTTGAAAGCAAATGCCTTGTACCGTGATGGTTCTAAATTATCTCAACCACTCAGCAATAAATCTGATAAGAAAAAGAAAACAGAAGATAGCCAGACGTCAGTAGCGGAGAATCAGGAGTCAACACCCGTTGAGTCAAACATTGTTGATTTAGGCAAATTGACTGTTGAAGAATTGTTGGAAGAAGTACAAAAAAGAGTACAGGCTTCTCCTGATACTAAACTGAAACGTAAACTGGCAAGCATTGTTGAACGCCGTGCATTACCGGCGAAGCGCCGTGGCTTTACCCAAAAAGCAAAGATCAATGGCCAGGCAATCTTCCTGCGCACGGGTGAATATGGAGATGGAACCTTAGGAGAGATCTTTATCGACATGGCGAAAGAAGGAGCTACTATGCGTAGTATGATGAACTGCTTCGCTATTTCTATATCTATTGGTATGCAATACGGAGTTCCTTTAGAAGAGTTTGTTGATAAATTTGCCTTCACAAGATTTGATCCTTCAGGTTTTGTAGAGCATCCGAATATTAAATCAACTACCTCCATTGTTGACTTCATCTTCCGTGTATTAGGTTATGAATATTTAGGCCGTACAGATTTAGTACATGTATTGGACAAACCAGAAGTATTAAATACGGGTGCTGATGAGTGGGATGAAATTCCTTCTAACGGATTGGAATATGCAAAAGAACAAGAATTGTCAAGTGTTCGTGTAACTCCTTCCTATGCATCTGCTACAGCTTCTGCTGCAAAAAAGGCACAAGGAACAACTGCAGAAAATAGTATGGATGCCATGAATGCAATGAATAAGAAAATGCAGGGAGATGCCCCACCCTGTACCAACTGTGGTCACATAACAGTAAGAAGTGGTACTTGTTATAAATGTTTGAATTGTGGTACGCAAGGAGGTTGCAGTTAATATTTCTTTCTTTCTCTTATAAGAAAGAGAGCAAACCCGCTTGGACGGAAAACCAAATAAAGTGTACCCATTAATTCTACATCCCGTCTCGCTTACCGAGACGGGATGTTCTTTTTAATCCATTGGGGTAGATTCTCAAAAAATACGAGTAAAATTTCTATCAGTAGTAAGTGAAAAGCACCTGTAAAAAAAGATTATATATCAGGTATTTCTTTATTTGAATTTGAAGAAGCTGGTATTACTTTCACTCCATAATCTAATACATATGAAAACAAAAAACCTGCTTTGGCTTTTAGTGCTTATCATTATTTTAGAATCATGCAGCCGTGCAATGTCACCGTACGAAGCAGCAAACAATCCCCGTGGAAAGAAGTGCAGGGATATTAAATAATCACTGAATTTTATCGGCGGAAATGTAAGGTGGCTACGAGTTAGTCGCCACCAAATACATTACTTACTGCGCCTTCCAGCATAGGGAATTTCTCCACCACAAATCCTTTGATGGTAGCGATAGCTTTTTTTGCCTGCTCGTCAGTAAGACCAGCTTCTGCTTTTAATTTGTCGATCAACTCTTGCATAGTATAAAATTTTTAAAAAGAACCCCGGCACTGGTCCGGGGTTACAAATATCATTAAATCATTTCAATCAAGGTTAAGCCACTTTCAGCAAACTCATCTTACTCGTATCAAATTTGCGGCGGGCATATTCAATGTCGAGAGTAAACTGTGTTTCTTTAGAAGAAGGTAACTCATACATAGCATCCGTAAGAATACTTTCGCAAATACTTCTAAGGCCCCGGGCACCTAATTTGAACTCCATTGCCTTTTCTACCATAAAATCAAGTACATTATTTTCAATAGTCAGCTTTATGCCTTCCAGTTCAAATAATTTGGTGTATTGTTTTATCAAGGCATTCTTTGGTTCTGTAAGAATGGCTCTCAGTGTAACTGCATCAAGCGGATCAAGATGAGTAACAACCGGTAAACGACCTAATAATTCCGGGATCAATCCAAATGTTTTCAAGTCTGTTGCATTGATATAGCGAAGCAGATTCTTCTTCATGTTTTCCTGCAACTCTTTGTCTACATTAAAACCAATGGTATTGGTTTGTACCCTGCGGGCAATTATTTTATCAATGCTATCAAACGCACCGCCACAAATGAAAAGAATATTTTGTGTGTTGACTTTGATCAGCTTTTGTTCCGGATGCTTTCTGCCACCTTGCGGGGGGACCAACACATCCGTTCCTTCCAATAGTTTCAACATACCTTGTTGCACACCTTCGCCACTAACATCACGGGTAATGGAGGGATTATCTCCTTTGCGGGCTACTTTATCTATTTCATCAATAAATACAATTCCTCTCTCTGCTGCGGCTACATCATAATTACATACCTGCAATAGACGGGAAAGAATGCTTTCAACATCTTCACCTACATAACCAGCTTCTGTAAACACCGTAGCATCTACAATAGCGAATGGAACATTCAACATACGGGCAATACTTTTTGCCAGCAATGTTTTGCCGGTCCCGGTTTCTCCCACCATGATGATATTGCTTTTTTCAATTTCAATATCATTGGAAGTGTTAGTAGCGTCTGTATTTTTTTGTTGTAATCTTTTGTAGTGATTGTAAACAGCCACGGCTAATGTTTTCTTAGCGTCATCCTGTCCTATTGCATATTCATCAAGGAATTTTTTTATTTCCATTGGCTTTTTAACCGTAAGCTTGAAATTGGAATTACCTTTTTCATCTTTAATGGTCAGCTCCTGGTCGATAATTTCACGGGCATGCTCTACGCAATTCTCACAAATATGTCCTTCTTGCCCGGCAATAAGGATTTTAACCTCATCTCTGCTGCGGCCACAAAATGAACAATGTAACGGGTTCTTTGCCATATTCTTTCTATTCTATAACGTTGTAAAAACGTAATCGTAACTGCAAAATTATAAAACCGCCCGATGATGAGCGGCTTTATTTATAAAATGATAACTAAATGTCTCGTTGAGAGAGAGTTAGAGTTTGTCTACCAACTTGTCGGCTATACCATATTTAATAGCACCTTCAGCATCCATCCAATAGTCACGGTCAAAATCTTTCATGATCTGCTCCACAGTTTTACCGCAATTCTTCGCCAAAATACCTGCGCCGATTTTTTTCACTCTCATCGTTTGCTCTGCCTGTATTTCCAGGTCGGTGCTTACGCCTCTTATATGTCCGCCTAACGATGGCTGGTGGATCATCACTTCGCCATGCGGATAAATAAAGCGTTTCCCTTTTACACCACCGCTCAATAAAATACTTCCCATAGAGGCAGCAAGACCCATACAAATTGTACTTACCGGGCTGCTGATCATCTGCATGGTATCATACATCACCATACCACTAGTCACCACACCACCGGGGCTGTTGATGTAAAATTTAATTTCTTCGCCGGGCTTATCTGCATCCAGCAGTAATAATTTACTGACAATGTCCTTTGCACTTTTATCATCCACCACCCCCCAGAGATATACAGCTCTTTTTTCAAAGAAATATTTCTCCAGTTTTTTATTGAACATTCCCAGTTCATTATCGGCTTTCGGACGTTCTTCTTGTTCTTCTTCTTCCTCATCATCCATTCTCCAATCGTTGTAAAAAAATTGTTTGCGGTTCATATTATACTATTTCTTTTTAATAAATATTTTCCATTCTTCCCTGGCAGCGAATTAGGAACTAATCCTTCTTCAACTTTCTTGGATTTGTCAGCAATACTTCGTCCACCAATCCATAATCTTTTGCCTCTGCCGCCGTCATCCAGTTGTCCCTGTCGAAATCTTTTTCAATTTGTTCAACTGATTTACCGGTATGGGCATTTACCACATCGTATAATTCTTTCTTCAATTTACGGATCTCATTCACGGTGATTTCAATATCACTTGCCTGTCCGCCAATAGCACCACTTGGCTGGTGCATCATGATGCGGCTATGTTTTAATGCGGCTCTTTTTCCTTTAGTGCCGGCACCTAATAATACACAAGCCATGGAAGCTGCCACACCAATACAGATAGTAGCGATATCAGGACTTACATACTGCATCGTGTCATATACTCCTAAGCCAGAGTAAACACTTCCACCGGGACTATTGATGTACATATTAATATCTCTTGTTCTGTCAGTAGAATCAAGAAATAATAATTGTGCTGTTACAATATTGGCGATCTCGTCATTAATAGGATAACCTAAAAAGATGATACGGTCCATCATTAAACGACTGTACACATCCATTACTGCCACATTCAGGGAACGTTCTTCAATAATGTTTGGTGTCATCCCTGTCACCAGGTGAGATGCATAACTATGTAATGTATTGCTGGAAAGGCCACGGTGTTTTACCGCATATTTTTCAAACTCAGAGTTAAACGTCATAGATAATTATTTAGTGCTGAACGTATTCAGTTCATCAAATATCCGTCCAAATGCCAAAACCACAAAATGTGTGACAGGTTATCACTAATTAATTGAGATAATTCGAATATATGTCGGTTAATCTGGCAGTAAAACGATGAAGCCCCGCATTAACGGGGCTTCATAATATTATTGACTCATGTACATAAGTCCTCTGTTTGGGGAAGATGAGTCTTAATGATGATGGTGCTGATGCGCCTCTACCATTTTAGTAAACTCTTCAGCCGTGATGTCTTTATCTGCAGGTTTTAACTGGGAGGCAGACCATTCGAATATTTTTTGAGTTTGTAAGCGGTTGTAAGCATCTTCTACATACTTCCTGTCTTTCATCATTTTTTCTACATAATCAGCAACCCAGGGCTGATCATCGCTCAAATTAGCGCCGCCCATATAGCTGAACAATTGCTGCTTGGCAAAAGTTCTTACTTCATCAGGAGTTACCTGGATGGCATTGTCCTGAACAATTTTATCAGAGATCAATGTCCATTTCAACTGGCTGATAAAGGTTGGAAATTCTTTCTCCACCTGCTCATCAGTTTTAGGCTCCTGGTTTTTATCTTGCTCAGCCTGTGTCTTGATCCACTTTTTCAAAAATCCTTCTGGGAATTTTATTTCAGTATGGTCAACTAACTGGTGAAATACCTGGTCATGGATCTGGTTATTTGCCTGGCTGGTCCAATGATTTTGTATTTCGCCTTTTACCTTCTCTCTGAAATCAGCTTCAGTTTTTACTTCGCCACCCGGGTATAGCTGCGTGAAAAATTCTTCATTCAATTCTCTTTTCTCTAATAAACCAACTTTGGTAATTTCAATTTTGAAAGTTTTATCAGCAGCCGAAGCACCGTCTTTTTCTCCAAGGTCGCTGATGATCCACTCTCTTTCTTTTTCATCAAAGGCAGCAGTAAGATTGGTGATTTCAGCATCACCTGCTTTTTTGCCCATCCAATTTTGGCGATAGCCTTCAGAAAAATATTTTACAAGAATTGAATTGTCTTTTTTAATTCCACCTTCCACTTCGTTGCCGTTAGCATCTACCTCAGTAAAAATTACATTCAGTACATTTTCTTCTGTTGTTACGGTTTCTTCATCCTTCATATTGCCATAGCGGTTCTGCAAACGGTCAATTTCATTATTGATCATCTCGTCAGTAACTGTAACTACATAGCGGGTAGTTTTTGCTTTTGCCAGATCAGGCAAGCTGAAGTCCGGCTTCATACCAATTTCAAAATTGAAAGTATAATCAACAGGGTTGTTAACATCCAGTTGTTTGAAATCAGATTCAAGCGGAAGGGGCTGCGCAAAAATGTCAACTTTATCTGTCTCAAGATAGTTGATCAATTCTCTGTCAACAGACTTCAACACTTCGTCCGTAAATAAAGAAGGGCCATACATTTTCTTGATCAAGCCTGCAGGTACCATTCCTTTGCGGAAGCCGGGAATATTTGCTTTCTTACTATATTCTTTTAACGCTTTTTCAAAAGAAGGAAGATAATCTGTCTTTTCTAATTTCACGGTCAGCTTTTCATGCAGTAAGCCGATGTTTTCTTTGGTAACTGTAGCCATATCAGAAGTGTTTAAAAAGTTTAAAGGTTTAAGAGGTTTCAAGAGGTAACGTTTAAACTCTTGAAACCTTTTAAACCAGTTAGAAGTCCGGATGGAGGGACTCGAACCCCCACACCTTGCGGCATCAGATCCTAAGTCTGACGTGTCTACCAATTTCACCACATCCGGTAGAAAATCTGTGAGTTTTTAAGCAATGAACCTGGAGGGTTTACCTACACTTCATTCCTAATACCTCGCAGCTAATCTTTGGGGTTGCAAATGTAGGGCATTCATGCTATAAAACGGCTCTTTTTTACTAAATTCGTAGACAATGGAAACTGTAGCGCAGATACCCAAATACAATCTAAACGACGAAGAAGAGAAGAAGCTCATTTTGAGGGAATATCGTTCCCTGCTAAAGACTTTGAAAACGAAATTAAAGCCAGGAGATAAAGACCTGATTCGTACCGCTTTTGAAATGGCTGCCGATGCCCATAAAACAATGCGCCGTAAAAGTGGCGAGCCATATATTCTTCATCCCATAGCAGTGGCAAAAATTTGTGCCGAAGAAATCGGACTGGGTGTCCGCTCTACTATATGTGCCTTACTTCATGATACAGTAGAGGATACAGATATCTCTTTGGAAGATGTAAAAAGAGAGTTTGGAGAAGAAATAACAAGAATTGTAGACGGGCTTACCAAAATTTCAAATGTCATAGATGTAAATGCATCGCAGCAGGCAGAAAATTTTAAGAAAATTCTTTTGACGCTGACTGATGATCCCCGGGTTATATTAATTAAGCTGGCCGACCGGCTGCATAATATGCGTACTCTCGACAGTATGAAGAGAGAAAAACAATTGAAAATCTCTTCTGAAACTGTTTATGTATATGCACCACTGGCTCATCGCATGGGTTTATATAATATTAAAACAGAAATGGAAGATCTGGCCATGAAATATATGGAGCCGGATGTTTATAAAGACATTGCTAAAAAATTAGCAGAAACAAAAAAGGAACGATCTAAATACATCAATGAATTTATCAAACCAATTAAAGACAAGCTGGAGAAAGCTCATCTTAATGCAGAAATATATGGTCGTCCAAAAAGCATTCATTCCATTTCCAATAAAATGAAAAAGAAAGGGGTGGACTTTGAAGAAGTGTATGATCTTTTTGCTATCAGGGCTATTCTTGATTCACCCCCCGAAAAAGAAAAAGAAGATTGCTGGAAAGTGTATTCTATGATAACAGATGAATACACTCCCTCACCAGAACGATTAAGAGATTGGTTGAGTAATCCAAAATCGAACGGCTATGAAGCATTACATACAACCGTGATGGGGCCGCAGGGGAAATGGGTGGAAGTGCAGATAAGAACAAAAAGAATGAATGAAATTGCGGAAAAAGGCCTGGCTGCTCACTGGAAATACAAAGAAGGTGCAACAGATGAAAGTCGTTTTGACAAATGGTTTCAACAGATTCGGGAAGTAATTTCTAACCAGGAAACAGATAGCATTGATTTTCTGCAAGATTTTAAAACAAGTTTTCTTGCCGAAGAAATTTATGTGTACACTCCCAAAGGGGATGTAAAAATGTTGCCAGTTAGTTCTACTGCTTTGGATTTTGCTTTTGCTATTCACAGTGCAATTGGTGTAAAAACAATTGGAGCCAAAGTAAATCATAAGCTAGTGCCTATCAGTCATAAATTAAATAGTGGCGACCAGGTAGAAATTATTACCAGTAACAAACAAAAAGCTTCTGAAGATTGGTTGGGATTTGTAGTAACCTCCAAAGCAAAAGGAAGAATACGGGATGCATTAAAGGAAGAAAAAAGGCAAGTAGCCGATGAAGGTAAGTACACGGTGCAAAGAAAGTTGGAAGGCATGGGTGTTTCCATGTCGCAACATAATATTGATGAACTGGTGCAGTGGTATAAGCTTGGTTCAAACCTGGATTTGTTTTACCAGGTAGCCGTTAAAAATATTGATTTAAAAGAATTAAAGGAGTTTGCGGTAATAGGAGATAAAATAGATGCTCCGAAGCCCGTAAAAATATTAACGGAGAAAGCCGAATACAATCCCAGCCAGGCTGTATCAAGAAAAGATGCAGAGTTGGTAATTTTTGGGGAGAGCAGCGACCGGATAGTTTATAACCTGGCTAATTGTTGTAAACCCATTCCGGGTGATGATGTATTTGGTTTTATAACAACGGGTAAAGGATTGACCATTCATCGAACCAACTGTCCAAATGCTACCAAGCTACTTTCTAATTACGGACACCGGGTAGTAAAAACGAAGTGGGCAAAAAATAAAGAAATCTCTTTCCTTACAGGTATCAAGATCGTAGGAATGGATGATGTGGGTGTAGTAAACAAAATAACGATGCTGATCTCCGGTGAGTTGAAAATAAATATTGCGGCCTTGACAATTGAGGCAAAAGAAGGATTGTTTGAAGGCAATATCAAACTCTATGTACATGATAAAGAAGAGTTGGACAACCTGGTGCGGAGTTTATTGAGTTTACCGGGTATTGAATCAGTAGAACGTTACGATATGGAAGACATTCCATCGTAAAAATGCGAAAGCCTGTGATACTCAATAATTTTTTGTCCACAATCAAGAGCTTAAAAGTCGCTGTCACGGCATATTTTAATTAACTTGTAGCCCTGATTAGTGAACGTATTTTACAGTCATTTACTCTGCATTTATGAGATTGAAATTGTTGGGGCTTATAGTCCTGATCAGTTATTTTACTTTTCTCCCCGGAAATCTTTCAGCGCAAAGTTTCTCCTTTAATTGCACCCGTGATACAATTATTGCTGGCTGTGATCCTGTGCCTTGTTTTACATTGAAAGGTATTATTCCGGATTTAAAAGGACTTTCTACTACTTATAATATTAACCCAAGTAGTACAGTATCTGGTTGTGCACCGGTATATGTTCAACCTAATGACCCGGCGGGCACACCAACGAATTTAACTGTAGATGACACGTATAGTTCTGTCATAAATATCGGTTTCCCATTTACATTCTTTGGTGCGACATACAATTCTCTTATAGCAAGCACCAATGGATTAGTAAGTTTTGATGTTTCAAAGGCTGGTGGCTTTGCTCACTTTGCAGTTCCAGGAGATCTTCCCAGTGCTTCATATGACAGGGCAATAATTATGGGCCCCTATCATGACCTGGATCCATCTATTGGTTCATCACCCACGCAAAGAATACAATATCAAAATTTTGGTATTGCTCCGCACAGAAGATGGGTCTTTAGCTTTTTCAAAGTTCCCTTATATAGTACTTCCGGAATTTGTGATCCCTTAATTGAAAATACCCATCAGATTATTTTGTATGAGTCAACGGGAATAGTGGAGGTTACAGTTTTTAGTAAACAAATCTGTACAGCATGGCAGGCTGGTAAAGCTATGATTGGCATGCAGGATTTCAACCGAACCCAATTTATAATGGCACCTAATCGCAGGGTTTCTGATGCACCCTGGGGATCAGTTGGAATGAACGAAAGCTGGCGTTTCGTACCTGCCAGTGGCCCTTCATTATTTAAGAGAGTAGAATTAACTGACATTGCTGGTACTATTATAACAACGGGAACTGTGGTAAATATTGGTAATGGAAGATTGGAAGCATCGTTTCCTAATATTTGCCCGCCAGCGGGTGCTACTACAAGCTATATAATCCGTTCAGTGTATCAAAAAATTGATGATCCGTCAGTAGAAATTTTCGGAACAGATACTGTACGGGTTACTAAAGGCCCTCCGACCGATCTAAATGCAACTGCTACTTCAACTGCTACAAGCTGCGGCCCGCCTTCGGGAACTATTACAGTAAGTGTACCAACAGGAACAGCACCATTTACATACAGACTTGATGGGGGAGCACCGCAAATAGTACCATCTTCGACCTATACATTTTTGAATGTTGCAGCAGGACCTCATTCAGTTTTTGTAACAGATGCATCTGGTGTTTGTAACAGTACCGTTCCAGTTACAGTTACACAAAACAATAATCTTACTGCTAATATCACCCCTGTAGCTACTTCTTGTCCGGGTGTAAATAATGGAAGTTTGACAATCACACCCACGATAGGAACTGCACCATACACTTTCACACTCAATCCGGGCAATATTGTACGAACAGGTGCTACAGCATCATACACCGGTCTGGCATCAGGAGGGTATACAATTACAATTACTGATGCAAGTGGATGCACAACATCACCAGCATTAAATGCAACTGTACCGGCAGGTGCAGGATTAACAGCCAACACATCGCAAACGGCAACAACTTGTGCCGGCGCAACCAATGGAACAATTACTGTTACTCCTACCAATGGAACTGGCCCCTATACTTTTTTATTAGATGGAGTAACTACTCAAACAGGAGCAACAGCCGTGTTTACGGGTCTTGCTGCTGGTAGTCACACTATAAGAATTACTGATTTTAATGGATGTATCACTAATCCTAATCTAACAGTGAATGTATTACCGGGTGCAACACTTGCTGCAAATACTACTACTACGGCTACATCCTGTAATGGCGCAATTAATGGAGTAATAACGGTAACACCAACAAACGGAACGGGGCCTTACAATTTTGTATTGAATCCTGGCGCTATTGTACAAACCGGGGCAACTGCATCATATACCGGACTAGTTGCTGGTTCGTACTCAGTTACTGTTACTGATATACCTAGCGGATGTATAAGTAATGTAATTCCGGTAAATGTTACAGCAGGTCCTGCATTGACTACAACCGCAACCCATACGAATGTATTATGTAATGGAGGTGCTTCTGGTTCTATCACTGTAGCAGTACCAGCTAGTGGAACAGCACCCTATGAATATTCTTTAGATAATGCTACCTGGCAATCATCAAATATTTTTAATGGATTAATTGCAGGAACTTATACTGTTTATTTCAGGGAGAGTAATGGATGTTCCGGCCAGTTAAATCGAACTATAACAGAACCTGCTGTATTAAATGCAACTGCTAATACTGTAGCTGCATTATGTAATGCGCAAAATAATGGAACAATAACGGTGACGTCAACCGGCGGAACAGCACCTTACGAATATTCAATAAACGGAGGAACAAACTGGCAATCATCAAATGTTTTTAATGTTGCTGCTAATACATATACAGTTACTATAAGAGATGCAAACCTTTGTACTACTACTCAAACAATAAATGTTACAGAACCTTTAGCTTTAACCGCAACCGCTGCCACTACCAATGCAAGTTGCAATGGGGGTAATGATGGAACAATTACCGTTACAGCAAGCGGAGGAAATGCTAGCTATGAGTATTCGATTGATGCAGGTGCAAACTGGCAGTCCTCAAATGTGTTTAATGTAGCTCCGAGCAATTATACAATTAGTGTAAGAGATAATCTTGGGTGCACTTACCAGTTTAATACAACGGTAGGTCTTACGAACGATCTTACTTTCACTCCACAAGTTGATCCAACTATTTGTGAAAGTAAGTCAACGCAATTGGAATTAGTTTCCAATGCCACTCAATATGCCTGGTCACCTGCTACCGGTTTAAGCAGTACAACTATTTCAAATCCCGTGGCTAGTCCTACTTCAACAACAACTTATACTGTTACGGCAACATTAGGTCGTTGCAGTGTTGATGATATTGTAATAGTAAATGTAAACCCGGCACCAATTCCTGATGCCGGTGTGGATGCATTTATTTGTTATGGTCAAACGTACACATTGCAAGGTTCAGGTGGAGTACAGTATACCTGGATCCCATCCACCTATCTCAATAGTACTACAGGAGCAAACCCCGTATCGAATCCGGCAAGAACAATTACTTATACATTGTCGAATGTTATTGACGCAAATGGGTGCGAATCCTTAATCACTGATGATATTGTAGTGGATGTAACACCCCCAATTAAAGTAAATACATTTCCAATTGATACTATTGCACATCCGGGGGATACATTTCAATTGTCAGCAATTGCAGAGGTTGCTACGGCAAATATTTTCACCTGGTCCCCTTCAACCAGGTTGAGTGATGCAAGCATTTCAAATCCCGTAGTAACCATTGGAAATATTGGAGATGATATTGTTTATAAGGTCACTGCTGAAACTACTGCAGGGTGTAAGGGAGAAGGCTATGTGAACATAAGGGTATATAAAGGCCCAGAATTATATGTACCTACCGGGTTTACCCCCAACAATGATGGAAAAAATGATACATTTTACCCATTCCCGGTCGGTATAAAAAGTATTAATTATTTCAAGGTCTTTAACCGCTGGGGGCAGCTTGTTTTTTCATCTACCAGGTTGTTAGATGGCTGGGATGGAAAGTCAAACGGGGCGGAACAAGCCACCGGTACTTATGTATGGATGGCTGAAGGCATTACCAAAGAAAATAAAATTATCACCAAAAAAGGAACAGTAGTGTTAATCCGGTAAGCTAACTCGTACTATTACGAGCAGAGAATTGATTTGAAGCATGAAATTATTAAAGATGTACAGAAATATCCTGTGCATCTTTTTTTTGGACTTTTTTTTGCATGTATACTTTTTTGGTGTCTGTGAATAAGTGCAATAAAAAAGGGAATATTTTGTTTATAATTCGACTAGATTTTAAAATCCAATAAAAGGGTATTACAATACCTTCCACCTCCTAAAATCAATGTAAAAATTGATACGTGGAATCCTGAGTAGCAGGCTATGAAAAACCGCTTGTTGAAATATATCATTCTACTATTCTGTGCAGTAATCACTGCCAGTTCATCACATGCACAAAGCTTTTCTTTTAATTGCGCCAGGGATACTACCATTAGTGGGTGTGGTACAACCAGTTGTTTTACTTTACAACATATCATACCAGATATACATGCAAATACAGGAGCTTATACGGTAAACCCTATTCCCAGATATAGCAGTTCTTGTTTTCCTATTTATACACCACCTAATGGTCCCGGAACATCAGCAGGATTTACTGATGATGATGTTTATTCGGCTCCGTTGGACATTGGGTTCCCGTTTTATTATTATGGAGCAACTTATAACCGGGTTCTTATGAGTCCCAATGGTTTGCTATGTTTTGATCTGGGATTGGCTAATATATTTGCCCACTTTGGAATTCTTGATGATCAGGGTAATTTAAACGCTGATATAGGTCCTCCCGTCAACCTTCCGAGTACGATGTATAGTCGTGCTGTTATTATGGGACCTTACCATGACCTTAATCCTATCTATACCACATCGCCTACTCAAAAAATCCAATATACAGTTACAGGAATAGCACCCCATCGCCGATGGGTTGCCAGTTATTACAAAGTTCCAATGTATACCCGCCCTGGTTCAGGATGTGAACTTTTGATTGAAAACACTCACCAAATCGTATTATACGAATCAACTGGAATAGTGGAGGTATTGATCGCTGGCATGCAAATATGCGGTGATTGGAATGAAGGAAGAGCAATGGTAGGCATGCAAAACTATAATCGTGACCAGGGAATAATGGCTCCGGGACGCAGAGCATCAGATAATCCATGGGGCTCACCCGGTATGAATGAGACATGGCGTTTTGTACCCTCATCTGGAGCTTCCCTATTTAGAAGAGCTGAATTATTTGATTTGGCAGGAACTTTAGTTTCTACAGGCACCATTACAAATTTAAATAACGGGCAATTAAGGGTAGACTTTCCCAACATTTGTGGCCCTGCAGGCACTACAACTTATATAGCCCGGTCGGTGTATACAAAAATTGATAACCCGGGAGTTGAAATATTTGGCTCTGATACAATAAGAGTTACAAGAAATAATACAGGTGGTCTTAATGCTACAGCAACATCAAATGCTGCTACTTGTGGTCAAGCCAATGGCACAGCTACAATAAATGTCCCGTCTGGGAATGGTGTTCCTCCATATCAATACTCCCTAAATGGAGGACCGCTTCAGGCAAGTAATACTTTCATAAATCTTGCGGCCGGAACTTATACAGGACTTGTGCAGGATGCAGGAGGTTGTAGCAGTACAGTTAACATAACTGTTGGCGCAGGATCATCATTAACGGCAACAATTGCTCAAACTAATGTTTTATGTAATGGTGGTGCTACAGGAACCATTTCAATATCTAACATAAGTGGGGGGACTGTACCTTATCAATATTCATTAGACGGCGCCATGTGGCAAACATCAAATACTTTTAATGGACTAATTGCTGGTACTTACACGGTTTATTATCGTGATAATGGAGGATGCCAGGCAAGTCAGAATAATATTTTAATTACACAACCTGCAGCACTTACATTAACCAGCAGTTTATTACATCCAGGTTGTGGAAATTCAAGCGGTTCAATTACCTTATCAGGTGTAGGAGGTCTTCCTCCATACCAGTATTCTCTTAATGGAACAACATGGCAGAGCGGAAATATATTTAGTGGACTTTCAGCCGGCAACTATCAACCAATGATAAGGGATAACAATAGCTGTACTCAATCCCTCCCTGTAACATTAACATCCACCGGCTCTTTAGGTGCCACAATTGATCAAACCAATCCATTGTGTAACGGAAGCGGAACCGGATCAATAACAGTTTCTAATGTAACAGGTGGAACCGCACCTTACCAGTATTCATTAGACGGCACGACGTGGCAAACATCAAATATTTTTAATGGTCTAATTGCTGGCACATACACCGTTTACTATCGTGACAATAGCGGCTGCCAGGCAAGTCAGAATAATATTTCCATTACTCAACCAACTGTTGTTTCATTAACCCATACTGTATCTCATCCAACATGCACTCAGTCTAATGGCTCAATAACTTTAACTGGGGAAGGTGGAGTTGCACCTTATGAATATTCTCTGAATGGCACCACCTGGCAGACTGGAAATACATTCAGTGGACTTGCAGCAGGCAGCTATCAACCGTCAATCAGAGATGACAATGGTTGTACTCAAACATTACCTGCTGTAATACTTTCGGCATCAAATTCATTGCAGGCGGCCGCAACAGTTATTAACGCTACTTGTTTAAGTAATAATCGGGGTAGCATAACTATTAATGTTACAGGGGGAGCTCAGCCATATACCTATTCGCTAAATAATGAAAACTGGCAACAATCTAATTCGTTTAATGTAACACCCGGCAGTTATACAGCATACGTTTTAGATAATGCAGGATGTGTAGCGACTATAAACGGAATTACTGTTGGAATGAATAACATACTTACTCTATCCATGCCGGCTAATGTTTCAATTTGTGAAGGAAGCTCAACTCAACTTGCGGTTTCTTCTATTGCAAGTCAATTTTCATGGTCGCCAGTAATAGGTTTGAGCAACCCAGGTATTGCTAATCCGGTAGCTAATCCGGTAACAAGCACTCAATACACTGTTACGGCCACTCTAGGTACTTGCCAGTTAACAGGTACAATAAACCTAATTGTAAATCCAGCACCAATTGCTAATGCTGGGGCTGATATTGTAATGTGTCAGGGTCAAAGTATACAATTACAAGGTTCGGGGGGAACAAGATATACTTGGTCACCAACAACTTTTATGAATGGAACAGGAGCAAGTCCCACAATTACACCCGATAGAGATATTACTTATATTTTATCTGTAATGGATGCAAATAATTGTTCCTCCCTAAAAAATGATTCTGTAAAAGTGGTTGTAAAACCTCCATTTACTATTACGCTGTCGCCATCCGATACCGTAGTCCATGCGGGGGATAGGTTCAGGTTGTCAGCATCTTCAATCGCTACTGCGTATAGTTGGTCACCAACAGTTGGTCTTGATAATCCTTTTATTTCAAACCCTGAATTAACTGTAACAACCGATAATTTATATAAAGTAACAGGCACTACTCCTGAAGGTTGTAAAGCGGAAGGCTTTGTAAAAATCAGGGTTTATAAAGGACCTGATATGTATATCCCTACTGGATTTACACCAAATGGGGATGGGCGAAATGATACTTTTGCACCATTTACTGTTGGGATCAAACAAATCAAATATTTCAGGGTGTTCAACCGTTCGGGTCAATTGATTTTTTCGACAAATAGAATTGGCGACGCCTGGGATGGCAGATTTAAAGGTGCCACACAACCCAGTGATGTATATGTTTGGATGGCTGAAGGAATAACCGCTAATAACGAGGTTATTACCAAAAAAGGAACCATTATGCTCATTCGTTAGTAAGTCTTCATTTTCCGTTAATAAAATATTGATTACGCCACCGGATTTATTCGGTGGCTTTTTGTTTGTACCTTATTTTTGCTGGCCTAGTCAGCTTACATTTTTGACGGTGCAAATTAATTTCAAATAACCATGGTAGATGTATTACTCGGCCTCCAGTGGGGCGATGAAGGAAAAGGCAAGATTGTTGATTTTTTTGCGAAGGATTATGATTTAGTCGCCCGTTTCCAGGGGGGGCCTAATGCGGGACACACTTTATATGTAAATGACAAAAAAGTAGTACTTCACCAAATACCATCCGGAGTTTTCCACGAAGGAATTATTAATCTTATTGGTAATGGGGTTGTGCTTGATCCGGTCACTTTAAAAAAGGAGTGTGATCTCGTTGCTTCTTTTGGCATTGATTTGAAGAAGAATCTTTTTATCGCCGAAAGAACACATCTTATATTGCCTACTCACAGAGCTTTAGACAAAGCAGCTGAATTATCAAAAGGTAGCCAGAAAATTGGTTCCACCCTGAAGGGTATCGGACCCACCTATATGGATAAAACGGGTCGTAATGGTTTGAGAGTAGGCGACTTATTAGACAAAAGCTTTACTACTTCTTATATAAAGCTGAGATTGAAGCACCAACGTTTGTTGGATAATTATAATTTTCAAGAAGATATTACGGCTTGGGAAGAAGAGTTTTTTGAAGCCGTTGAGTTTTTAAAAGAATTGAATATTGTAAACGGTGAATATTTCATAAATAAGCATATTAAAGAAGGCAAAAGAGTTTTGGCTGAAGGTGCACAAGGAAGTATGCTGGATATAGATTTTGGGACCTTCCCGTACGTAACGTCGAGCAGTACTATATCTGCAGGGGTAAGCAGTGGCTTAGGTGTTGCACCCCAGCTTATCAGGGATGTAATAGGTGTAACCAAAGCTTATTGCACAAGAGTGGGTAGTGGTCCTTTCCCTACAGAATTGGAAAATGAAACAGGGGAAGAGTTAAGAAAGATCGGGAACGAATTCGGTGCTACAACCGGAAGACCACGCCGTTGCGGTTGGGTTGATCTGGTAGCATTGAACTTTGCCTGCATGATTAACGGAGTTACCAAAATTGTAATGACAAAAGCCGATGTGCTGGACTCATTTAAAGAATTACAGGTTTGTACAGAATATAAAATAAACGGAAAAAGTAGCCGGGAAATCCCCTTTCAATTAGAGAGAGCAAAGCCTGAACCGGTGTTTAAAGCTTTTCCAGGTTGGAACATTGATACGAGTGCAGCTAAATCTTATGCAGATTTGCCTGATACTATGAAAACCTATGTTAACTTCATAAACGAATACCTAGGAGTGAAGGTTTCCTATATCTCCAATGGCCCGGGAAGAGACCAAATTGTATCAGCAGAATAAGAGTTAATATTATTACTGAAAAAAACACTTTAAAAATTTGGCGAATTAAAAACTTCGCTGAAATTTTACAGCATTAATCCTATAAGTGTATGGCATCAAAACCAGAAAAAAAGATCGCAGGGAAAACTAATTCCGAATCCGAAAAGGAAGCTGCAAAAAAACCATCTCCGAAATCCAAGAAAAAAGAGGAAGACGATGATGATGACGATTTTGAAGATGATGACGAAGAGGTAGCACCTGCAAAAAAAGGCGCTAAAGCTGCTACATCCAAAAAAGGCAAAGACGAAGATGAAGAAGATGAAGATAGCGGTGAGGATGAACCCGATGATTGGGAAAAACCAGAAGAAGAGGAAGAGTGGGATCCCGATTTTGAAGAGTTCGATGTTCCTAAATCTAAAGGAAAGAAAGCTGTGGGCGGGGCAAAAAAACCTGCTGCAGATGATGACGATGATCTAAAGCTGGATGATGAATTCAAAGACATGTTTAATGATAAGGATGACTTTGATGATGATGAGGAGGATTATTAAATTTTATTATACTAAAGTGGAGAAAATATTTTGACGCATACTTCTGCCACAAAAGTTACTTATACTATAAATAACTTTACGGAGATTAAAATAAAAGTGTTGAACTGGGTACAACGGTTCAACACTTTTTGTTTTTTGGATAATCACCAATACCAGTTATTACCACATTCCCAGGAATGCCTGCTGGCGGCAGGAGTAAAACGGGAGATCAAAGCGAATGCAGGTAATGGGCTAGAACAATTACATGAATTTATTGGGCATAACCGTAGTTGGCTTTTCGGTCATCTGGGCTATGATTTAAAAAATGAGATAGAAGATATTCATTCTTCTCATACAGATGCAATAGGATTTCCTGACCTCTTCTTTTTTGAACCAGAATTTTTAATTCGATTAACAGAGCAGGAAATAATTATAGAAGGTCCGGATGCGAAAAATATTTTTAATGAAATTATTAATGCCGGGAATCGTACTATTAAAGTAACCACTCCACCAAAAGTAAAGAGTAGTCTGTCCAGGGAAGAATATATAAAA
The DNA here is from genome assembly GCA_002127295.1 of Chitinophagaceae bacterium IBVUCB2. Lineage (GTDB taxonomy): Bacteria > Bacteroidota > Bacteroidia > Chitinophagales > Chitinophagaceae > JJ008. The sequence goes on along the minus strand of NFUV01000001.1, from coordinate 1,301,755 downwards.
GTTATAAAGAAACTGAAAGAGCACATTCTTCGGGGAGATTGTTATGAAATAAATTTTTGCCAGGATTTTTTTGCTGAAAACTGCAATATTGATCCTCTTAGTATCTATAAAAGATTAAGCATTGTTTCCCCTAATCCATTTTCGGCCTTATACAGAAATAATGATCAATGGTTGATCTGTGCCAGCCCGGAACGTTTTTTAAAAAAGCAAGGCAACAGCATTTTATCGCAACCTATTAAAGGAACGTCCAAAAGAGAATTATTAAATACAGAATTAGACGAGTTGAATAAGCTTGATCTCTATCATAGTCCCAAAGACAGGTCAGAAAATGTCATGGTAGTTGACCTTGTGCGGAATGACCTCGCCAAAATTTGTAAAGAAGGAACTGTAAAAGTTGATGAGTTGTATGGTATTTATTCTTTTCCGCAAGTACATCAAATGACTTCAACCATAAGTGGTAAGTTGATGGATGATATTTCTTTCAGCGAAATAATAAGAGCAACTTTTCCTATGGGCTCAATGACCGGCGCACCAAAAAAAAGAGTAATGGACTTGATTGAACAATACGAAACCACAAAGCGGGGAATTTTTTCAGGAGCAGTTGGTTATATTTCTCCGGAAGGTGATTTTGATTTTAATGTAGTGATAAGAAGCATTATGTATAATGCATCTACATCTTATCTTTCTTTTAAAACCGGTTCTGGTATTACTATTTACAGCGACCCTGAAATGGAATGGGAAGAATGTTTATTAAAGGGAGAAGCGATCAAGAAAGTGTTAGAATCAAATTATTGAATTCCACTTGTGGATTTTAATAACAGCTGAATACTCTCATCCAGTATCTGGTATCTTTTAGCAACAAAAATGTTCATTTTTTGTGTAGGCAAGCGAAGATTATATTTTCCGTTCAATGCAATCTCGTTATCAAAACCAGGGTTATACTTATTAAAGGTTGCAAGATCAGTTTCTGTGTGCTTAATGATTATGGCAGAACTAAACCTTCCTATAATATTATAAGCTGTGGAATTAGCCATTTCATCTTCTTTTAACTGCAGGCTACCGTCAAGTAAATCTTTCACTTCGTTTTTGGTAATGGTTGTTATACCACCTTCACCTTCAAAAATATAATGGGTTGCAATAAATTTTTTTACGTGGTTCATGGATTCATTAGGAAGATGATATTGCAAAGTCCAGAAGTCTTTACTGCCGCCACTCCTTTTTATAGCTTTGTTTACGTTACCCGGTCCACCGTTGTATGCTGCTATTACCAACAGCCAATCCCCATACTTTCTATACAAGTCAGTAAGAAAACTTGCGGCAGCATGAGTACTTTTATAATAATCCAATCTCTCGTCGTAGTTCTTTGTAACCTTCAATCCATATTCTTTTGCAGCTGCTGGCATAAATGCCCATGGACCAACTGCACCCGCCCAGGAAATTGCATTGTAGCGGAGACCGGACTCAATCACGGCCAGGTATTTCATTTCTTTTGGCACCCCATGTTGCATCAATATAGCATCCATCATATCAAAATAGGGTGAAGCCCATTCCTTCATGGCCAGCATGCCCTTTTTGTTTTTGGCGATATAACTTTCTACAAAACTGATGGCCATCGGGTTCAATCTTGCCCCATTTAAACCATCACCAGTAATAGCAGTAGTAAATAAATTCTTGAAACCCAGTTTAGGGTTGTTTGCAGAAATAGCAGTCAATTGAACTGAGTCTTTCTTTAAGGTCGTATCAATAGATTGTTGTTGCCCGGCTATAAGATTTGTAACCAGCAGTACAGCAAATAATGTGAATGATATTTTTGGAATTTTTCTCAAATCTTTCAAGATTGAAATTACAAGCTTAAACTCAGGTCATCAGTGTATCTGAAACCTGGAGCAAAGATACCTCATCAAAGGCGTTTGCCATAACCTGTAAGCCAAAAGGCATGCCGTTACTGTGACTAAACAGGGGAAGGGAGATGGCGGGAATGCCTACTAAATTGGCCATTACGGTATAAATATCAGCAAGATACATGGCAATTGGATCGCCCATTTTTTCAACTGCTTTAAATGCAGTTACGGGTGAAGTTGGGAGTAATATAAAGTCAAACTGACTGAAAACCAGTTCTGTTTTATCTTTTAATAGTTGACGGACCTTTTGTGCTCTTGTAAAGTAGGCATCGAAATAACCGGCACTTAGTACAAAGGTTCCAAGCATTATTCGTCGCTTCACTTCTTTGCCAAAACCTGCCGATCTGGACTGCTTATAAAACTCTGTTAATTCAACTCCGGGGTGCTTGGTGCGGTAGCCATATTTAACACCATCAAACCGTGACAAATTAGACGAAGCTTCCGCGGTAGTTAAAACATAATAGGCCGGAACTATATAATCAAGCAAATCAAATTCCACTGCTTGAACAGTGTGTCCTTCATTTTTTAATTCATCGATACGTTTTTTTATTGCTTCTGCAATCTCTTTATCAATACCCGAATGATTTAGTGCTTCGTTGAAATAAGCAAAGCGAAATTTTTTACTTGTTTTCAATTGCTTTGAATAAGCCGGCACTTCATGTTTGGATACAGTGCTATCAAATTCATCTGCTCCTGCCATTATTTCCAATAAAAGTGAAACATCAGCAACGGTATTTCCAAAAATACCGATCTGGTCAAATGAAGAAGCATACGCAATCAAACCGTAGCGGGAAATTCTACCATAAGTTGGTTTTAATCCAATGATGCCACAAAAATCTGCTGGTTGACGAACAGAACCACCTGTATCACTACCTAAAGAAACCATACATAGATTAGCTTGTACTGCAACAGCTGATCCGCCGGAAGAACCACCGGGAACTCTTGTTTCATCCAATGCATTTAGCACTTTGCCATAGGCTGAATTTTCATTGGTAGATCCCATCGCAAATTCATCGCAATTCAAATTGCCGATAATGATTGCTTCTTCTGCTATCAATCTTTCAACTGCAGTGGCGGAATACAAAGAAGTAAAATTGTTGAGAATTGCTGAAGCTGCAGAAACCTTGTGCCCTTTATAACAGATCACATCTTTTAAACCAACTACAACGCCATGCAGTTTGCCAGGTTGTTTACCTGACTTTCGTTTTGCATCTAATTCTTTAGCTTGATGTATAGCTTCATCAGCATATATTTCAATAAATGCATTGAGATGTTTAGTTGCTTCTATACCCTGCAGGTAATGTTCTACTGCCTGTAAACAGGTTGTACTTCCTTTCAGTAATTGGGCATGGTATTGCTCAATTGAAGAGAACTCAAACAAAAGTGAGTGCTTTAAGGTTTAATTTATTATTTGAAAGTGGCGGGAATTAATTGTTAGTAGCATTCTTAACGTCGTTCGCACTGTCTTCAATCTCCTTCTTTACATTGCTCTTTGCATCATTGAATTCACGAACGCCTTTGCCTAATCCACGCATTAATTCAGGTATTTTGCGACCTCCGAATAATAGTAAAACGATAACCAGGATGATAATGATCTCATTTGTTCCCAGCATACCTAATAAAAAAGGTTGTGTCATAATCAAATAATTAGACGGTAAAGATACTAAGTACTTAAAAATAAAGAAACATTAATTGCCTGTATTTAGTGTAAAATAAAAAGCCCCGATGTTTTATCAGGGCTTTTCAAATATCTATAAGGAAAATTACTTTGCAACTTCTGCAACAGCCTGGCGTTTTTCACGGATTCTTGCACTCTTACCACTACGCTTACGCTGATAGAACAATTTAGCCCTGCGAACATTACCAGTTTTGTTCATCACAATTGATTCAACATTTGGAGAAAAGAAGGGAAATACTCTTTCCACACCTATACCATCAGATATTTTACGAACTGTAAAGCTAGCTGTGGCACCATTACCTTGTTTTTTGATCACATCGCCTTTAAAAGACTGAATCCTTTCCTTGCTACCTTCAATGATCTTGTAGTTAACAGTAATGTTGTCACCAGCTTTAAATTTTGGAAAATCTTTCTTTCCAGTAAGCTGCTCATGTACAAATGCGATGGCGTTCATAAACCTGATTTTTAGGGACGGCAAAGGTAAGGAAAAACAGTTTAAAGTTTGAGGTTTTAAAGTTTAAAAGTTTCTCTCTTTTCTAGGCCTATTAGCTAAAATAATAAAAGGTTGTTTTTTAGACAACCTTAAACTCTTAATTATTAAACTATTAATAAATTATCTGGCCACATTTACAGCTCTCTTTTCCCTTATTACAGTCACTTTTATCTGCCCCGGGAAGGTCATTTCGGTCTGTATTTTCTGAGCTATCTCAAATGATAGTTTTTCTGAATCCTGGTCAGAGACACGGTCAGCCTCTACAATCACCCTTAGCTCCCGTCCGGCTTGTATGGCATAAGCTTTTTCTACCCCATCGTATGCCATAGCAAGGTTTTCAAGGTCTTTAATACGCTGAATGTATTGCTGCATAATCTCCCTTCGGGCACCGGGTCTTGCACCGCTGATGGCATCGCAAGCCTGGATGATGGGAGAGATCACATATTGCATTTCCATTTCATCGTGGTGAGCACCGATGGCATTTACTACCGCAGGATTCTCGCCATATTTTTCAGCCAGTTTGGCACCGAGCGGTGCATGGCTCAATTCACTTTCTTCATCCGGTACTTTTCCAATATCGTGGAGCAAACCGGCTCTTTTCGCCAGCTTAACCATGTTTTGATTCATGCCTAATTCAGCGGCCATAGTTGCACATAGGTTAGCAGTTTCACGGCTATGCATCAATAGGTTTTGACCATAAGATGAACGGAATCGCATACGGCCAACCATTCTAACTAATTCTTTATGTAAACCATGAATGCCTAATTCAATGACAGTTCTTTCGCCGATCTCCATTACCTGCTCTTCAATCTGCTTCTTGGTTTTTTCTACTACTTCTTCAATTCTGGCCGGGTGAATACGGCCATCTGTTACTAATCTCTGTAAACTCAGGCGGGCAATTTCCCGGCGAAGCGGATCAAAAGACGATAAAAGAATTGCTTCAGGCGTATCATCCACTATGAGGTCAACACCTGTTGCAGCTTCAATAGCCCGGATGTTACGACCTTCTCTCCCGATAATTTGTCCTTTTATTTCATCGCTTTCAAGATTAAAGACAGTTATAGAGTTTTCAATAGCCTGTTCAGCAGCAGTACGTTGTATAGTTTGAATAATGATTTTACGGGCTTCTTTATTAGCCTTTTGCTTTGCATCATCAATAATTTCCTGCTGTATACCTACTGCTTGTGTATGAGCTTCATTCTTCAGGCTTTCTATCAATTGAGCTTTTGCGTCTTCGGCAGTAAGATTAGAAATTTTTTCCAGCCTCCGGATATGTTCTTCCTGGTGTTTCTCCAGTTCTGTTCGTTTGATATTCACCAGTTCTATCTGCCGGTTAAGGTTGTCTTTGATAGTATCATTATCCTTTATCTGTTTATCCAGGCTGGTTTCTTTTTGGGTAATGGCCTGTTCTTTCTGACGGACACGGTTTTCTGCATCGTTCATTTTCCGATTCCGTTCATTTACCTCTTTTTCATGAACAGATTTTAATTGCACAAAGCGTTCCTTCGCTTCCAGTTCTTTTTCTTTACGAATAGTTTCGGCCCTAAGTTCTGCTTCTTTGAGAATGGTTTGTGATTGAAGTTCAGCCTCTTCTATTTTCCTGGTTGTATTCTTCGCAAAAATGAGTTTACCCAGTACAAGGCCCACAAGAAGGGCGGCTGCACCGATGATGATGGAAAGTATATTCGGGTCCATGAATGTGTTTGTTTAATTGTGGCACAATGCTATGATTTAATAGAAACTTCATTTTACCGAAGTTTTGTAGTTGGCGAAGATACAAAACGGCGACTAATCCCGGAAGGGTTGAGTATTTTGATTTTCAGCGATTTTAGGCTGAATAGTGAGGTGGTCGGAGTATAATTCAGCTGATTGATTAATCGGGCAAGGACTTATTGGCTGTCAAGCAGTTTTTCAATGGCATTTAGCTGTTCAGATAAGTGCTCTTTCTCTATTCCGGCTGCGGCCCCGGCATGTTGTTCGGTAGCAAACCAAATAAGTACCATAGCAATGTAATCCTGCATATCCTTGCCGGCAAAAGTGGTTTTGTACTCAATAATCTTATCATTGATGGTTTTCAAGGTCTTTCGCACCACCTCTTCATCGGAAGGATCTATCTTAATCCGGTAGTTTCTATCACCAATTACGGCCGAGATGGCAATTAATTCACTCATAATGTTTGAATTTACAAAATCAATTTATTACATTAGATACCCATTAAAAACAAACTGTTCCGCTGAAAGCTGCTATGGTAAAGGTCCGCCGGTGAAATACAACCAACTAAACGTATAAATCATGTTTGCCAAAATTAAGTCGCTTGTGTTTATTGATGCCTTTCAACTGGAACTGGCTGGTCCCAAAGGTAATTGTCTTCGGGGTGTTTTAAAGGATGATAAGGGGAGCATTTGCAGTACCATGGAAAAAGATATTGCAACGGAAAAAGAGCAATTAATTTGGGCCGGGTTAAGCGAATTGCCATACGGCAGATATACATTAGAGCTTTCCCAAGGAGATGATGAAATGAAAATGAACCTTGTAAAGAGGGTTTGATCTATTTTCCCAGCATTGCAATGCACCGATCTATTTCTTTTACGTAAGCATTGATTCGTTTTTCAAACTCCTTCTTATCTACTTCACCCATTTCGCCGGCATTTAATTTCAGAACACTCACCTGTTGTTTTAATTCGTCCGTATTTTTTTGTTGGGTAAGTATTTTTTGTTTCAACGATTCAATTTCTTCGTTGAGTTTGATGTTTTCTTTTTGTACAGCACTATATTGTTTCAGCAGTTGCTGAAGTTTGTCTTGAATTCTTTTTAATTGTTGTTCTGCTGTACTCATACTAAAATTATTTTCTTATTTCAGCCTGTAAGTCAGTTTCCAGGGTCGTCATAATTTTATTCATCCATGCATCGATCTCTTTGTCGGTCAGTGTTTTTTCATCATCTAAAAAGGTAAAGTTAACAGCAACTGATTTCTTGGCAGCTCCCAATTTTTCACTTTCAAAAATGTCAAACAGTTTAATATCTGCAAGTTTATTCAATTTTATTTTTTGTACCGTTTGCTGAACCTGCTCCCAGGCAAGGTCTTTGGAAACGATCATAGCGAGGTCTCGTTGTACAGAAGGAAACTTTGGTAATTCTTTTATTTTATTATTTTGTACAGTTGCCAATTGGGATAACGCTGCCCAATTAAGACCCGCAAAGAAAACGGGTTGTTTGATACCAAATTTTTCGAGTATATTTTTCTTTACTTCTCCGGCACCCGCAATGATCTCGCCGTTTAATTTGTAAACGATATGATTGTCCAGTTTAGGGACAGTCAATGTTTCTATTGAAGAGGCATTAATACCCAATGATTTTAAAACTGTATCTACTGTCCCTTTCAATAAATAAAAATCAGAAGAACTGCCTTTTTGTTTCCAGCTATCTTCTGTTTTACTGCCGGAGATAACGATGCAAAGTTTTTCTGCTTCTGAGTATTCTCCAGAGCCTGAAGTACTATATGCTTTGCCAAATTCAAAAAGCCGAAGTGAATTATTTTTATGATTCAGGTTATGAGCCACAGCTTGTAAGGAAGTTTCAAAAAGAGAATTGCGTAAAATATTTAGTTCAGCACTAAGGCTATTCATCATTTTTACCATTGTCTGTAATTCTTCTTCAGAAAACCAGGCTGCATTTACAATGGAGTTGGTCATCATTTCATTGAAGCCTTGCCCCACTAAATAATTAGCCACTTTTTCCCTGTACACCTCCTTTGCATTGTTTTCTTCAACAGATGGAGTGATGGTGATGGCATCAGGAATTTGCACATTATCCAATCCGTCTATCCGAAGAATTTCTTCTACTAAATCAGCAGAAAGACTGATATCTGGTTTATGAAAAGGAACTGCAACCCGTAGTTCATCAATTCCCTCTTTGAGTGTTTCAAAACCAAGACTGTTCAAGATATTTTTAACAGCATCCGGATGGTAATTTTTGCCACTCAATCTTTTTAAGAAATGATATTTGATGGCTACTTCTGTTTTATGTCTTGGATCCGGATATACATCCACGATCTCAGATGCAATTTGCCCGCCGCAGATCTCTTTGATCAGGTTTGCTGCTCTCTTCAATACATTGACGGTAGCAGAAATATCCGTGCCTTTTTCAAAACGACTGGCTGCATCCGTTCTTAACCCATGACGGAATGAAGTTTTGCGTAACATAATGCCATCAAAAAATGCACTTTCCAAAAAAATGTTTTTTGTACTATCTGTTACACCACTATGTACACCACCAAAAACGCCGGCAATGCACATTCCTTCAGTCGCATCACATATCATCAAATCATCAGCAGAAAGTTTTCTTTCTTTTTCATCCAGCGTAATAAACGGAGTGCCTTCCGGCAGATTTTTTACAACTATTTTTTTACCACCGATTTTATCAGCATCAAAAGCATGTAAAGGCTGACCAGTTTCATGCTGAATATAATTAGTGATATCGACAATATTATTGATAGGACGTAAGCCAATGGCTTTTAATTTTTGTTGCAACCATTTTGGCGATTCGGCAATAGTTACATTTGCAATACTTACACCTGAATAACGGGGGCAAGCTGTAGTATTCTCCACTTTCACATCAATGGTCAGCGAATTGTTCTCCACTTTAAAGCCATTGCCGTTTGGCAGTTTAGGTCTGGCATCTTTTTTATCGTGGTGATTGAGATAAGCACAAACATCCCTGGCTACTCCCCAATGGCTCATTGCGTCCATACGATTGGGGGTAAGACCTATTTCATAAATAATATCGTTGTAAGGTTGAAAATAATCAACGGCCAATTTTCCTACCGGTGTATCGGCCGGTAATACCATAATGCCAGCATGTGATGTTCCTAAACCTATTTCATCTTCGGCACAAATCATTCCATGACTTTCAACACTACGAATTTTCGCCACTTTCATTGTAAGCGGTTCGCCGGTACTTGGGTAAATGGTAGTGCCAACGGTAGCGACTACTACTTTTTGACCCGCTGCTACATTGGGTGCACCACAAACAATTTGTAATGGCTCTGCCCCGCCCACATTTACTTTTGTCAAGGTAAGTTTATCAGCATTCGGATGTTTTTCGGTGCTTATCACTTCACCAATTACAAGGCCTTTTAAACCACCTTTTACTTCTTCATAATTATCCATGCTTTCTACTTCCAATCCGATAGAAGTAAGAATGCGGCTTAATCTTTCAGGGTCAATAGTTACAGGGAGATATTCACTGAGCCATTTGTAGGAAATCGTCATGTCCGGTAGCGTCTTTTATTGCTTGCGAAGATAAAGGAAAGGCAGCAAGTACTGCAGGAGATAGCTACTGATAAGTAATATTTGCTGTTTCCGGAGGCTTAAAAATATCTCCTTATTTTTACGGACGAACCACAATCAAAAATTATAAATTGACTTTATGGCTTATAATCTTTTAAAAGGAAAACGGGGAATTATTACCGGTGCATTAGATGAAAATTCTATTGCCTGGAAAGTAGCTGAAAAAGCACATGAAGAAGGTGCCACTTTTGTGTTGACCAATGCTCCAATTGCAATGAGGATGGGAGAAATAAATAAACTTGCAGAAAAAACCAACTCCCAAATTATTCCCGCAGACGCTACGAGTGTAGAAGAGTTGACAACGCTTTTCACTAAATCACAAGAAGTATTGGGAGGTAAAATTGATTTTGTTCTTCACTCAATTGGTATGAGTGTAAACATCAGGAAGAAGATTCCTTATACCGAATCTAATTACGATTACTTCATGAAAGGGATCGATGTTTCTGCTATGTCGTTTCATAAAATGCTGGCGGTTGCAAAAAAATTAGATGCAATAAGCGAATGGGGCAGTGTAGTAGCACTAACGTATATGGCAGCACAACGTACCTATCCATTTTATACGGATATGGCTGATATCAAAGCCATGCTGGAATCGATTGCCCGCAGTTTTGGTTATCATTATGGAGTAGATAAAAAAGTTCGTATCAATACCGTTTCTCAATCGCCTACAAAAACTACAGCAGGTACAGGTATTAAAGGTTTCGGCGATTTCTTTGACTTTGCTGAATCTATTGCTCCATTAGGTAATGCAAGTGCAGAAGATTGTGCTAACTATTGTATTACCCTTTTCTCCGATCTTACAAGAATGGTGACGATGCAGAATTTATTCCATGATGGTGGTTATTCTTCTACTGGTGTAAGTAATGAGGTGATGACGAAGTTAGGAGTGGAGGGATAATGCCCCTTGTTCCCCTAAAGGGGATACTTAGGTCAATAATTCATTTTCTATAGAATATTTTACAAAAGAATAAAGCCTCCAATTATGGAGGCTTTCAATATTATAGGTCTCGCAGCTCGAAACTGACGGCTCGTAGCTATTCTCTAATATTCATCTTCATTGAACAGAAAATCATCTGTAGTCGGATAGTCTGGCCAGATATCTTCGATGGTTTCATATACGTCGCCTTCATCTTCCAGCTCCTGCAAATTTTCAACCACTTCCAGTGGTGCGCCGGAACGAATGGAATAATCGATCAGCTCATCTTTGGTGGCTGGCCAGGGTGCATCTTCGAGGTAGGAAGCTAGTTCTAAAGTCCAAAACATCTGCTAGGGTTTAAATAATTTGAATAAGGTTTTCAGGGTTAAAAGACCCTTAATTTTCCGCAAATGTAGTTGTATTACGGAATTTACCAAATCCTTATTGTTCACGGCTTTTCAATGAGTTTCTTAAAAATTCCGGACAACCTGATTTGTGGTTTTTGATTATGGGTCTCTTTTACTGATATTTGATTTTCTAAACCCGCTTTTGGCTGCATGATAACAGGAAAAAATATTCATAAACGGTATGGCACGGTTGAAGTTTTGAAAGGTGTGGATATTGCCATTGAAAAAGGAGGTATCGTATCAATTGTTGGGCCTTCTGGTTCAGGCAAAAGCACTTTGCTGCATATTTTGGGCACCTTGGATAAGGCAGATGTAGGTGAAGTGAGTATGAATAATATCGTTACCAGTTCTTTATCGGCTAAAAAAATGGCGGCTTTCCGCAACAAGCATATTGGTTTTGTTTTCCAGTTTCATCATTTATTGCCTGAGTTTACGGCTTTGGAAAATGTTTGTATTCCGGGTTGGTTGGCGGGAAGAAAGAAAGCAGAAGTAAAAGAAAGAGCGGAAGAATTATTGAAAATGCTGGGCCTGGCTCATCGCATGGATAATAAACCGAACCAGATGAGCGGAGGCGAACAGCAACGGGTAGCCGTTGCAAGAGCATTGATCAACAATCCTGATATTGTAATGGCGGATGAACCTACCGGAAATTTGGATTCCGCCAATGCAAATGAACTGCACCAATTATTTTTTGACCTGCGAAAAAAATTCAATCAAACCTTCTTGATCGTAACGCATAATGAAGAGTTGGCTAAACTTAGTGACAGGGTTTTGTATATGAGGGATGGGAAGATCGTTTAATTTGTGGCATCACCAAATTTGCACATCATACTCTCGGTTTCCACGGAATTTCTTCCACCTTCATTTGATGACCTGCATAACGGCTTAGTACAAAAAGGTAATCGCTGAGGCGATTGAGATATTTAATAGTGATGTTTTCCACTTCCTGACCCTCTGTTTCTAATCGTACACAACATCTTTCTGCACGGCGGCAAACACAACGGGCAATATGCAAATGGGACAAAGTGGGATGACCTCCGGGTAAAATAAAATTTTTCATGGGAGGAATAGTTTCATTCATCCTGTCTATTTCTTTTTCCAGCAATTCAACATCTGTTTCTTTTAGATCAGGAATTTTCATCTTGGGTTCTTTCACCGGATCGCAGGCTAATGAAGAGCCAATAGTAAATAAACGGTCTTGTACTTCGAGAAGGATTTTTTTACCCGCCTCATCAGTTAATAAATCTTTACACAAACCAATATAAGAATTCAATTCATCCACGGTGCCGTAAGATTCTATACGCAAATGTGCTTTGGAAACTTTTGTTCCTCCTATTAAAGAAGTAGTCCCGTTATCCCCTGTCTTGGTATATATTTTCATTGCCATGTAAGAGAGTTCGTTGTTTATTGTTCAATGGTTCATTGGTGAACCTGATTGTTTATGATACTTAACAAAGGTAAAATGACTTTGGTTGTAAATGGGTAGGGAAATTTGCTCAATAGGAGTATGCTACGAGCTATGAACTATAACTCTCTTCCCATCACTCTCCACAACACCATCTCTTAATCGTACAACCCGGTGAGCATGGTTCGCAATATCTTCTTCATGTGTAACCAGGACAATGGTATTCCCGGCTGAATGTATCTGGTGGAAAATTTCCATTATCTCATAAGAAGTTATAGAATCAAGATTGCCTGTAGGTTCATCTGCCAAAATTATTGCAGGGTCATTCACCAAAGCCCGGGCAATTGCCACCCGCTGACTTTGTCCCCCGCTTAATTCATTTGGTTTGTGATGACTCCTGTCAGAAAGATTAACCATGTCCAGCACATGTTTTGCTTTTTCATTGCGGATCTTTTTTCCAACGCCGGCATATACAAGCGGCAGGGCTACATTTTCTAAAGCTGTTAAACGAGGCAGCAGGTTGAATTGCTGAAATACAAATCCAATTTCTTTATTACGGATATCAGCCAGGTCGTTATCCTTCATCTGGCTTACATCGTGGTTGTTTAAAATATATTTCCCCCCTGTTGGAGTATCCAGACAACCAATTATGTTCATCAGTGTGCTTTTGCCTGAACCAGATGGTCCCATCAAAGCCACATATTCATTTTTAAAAATGTTCAACGATATGCCCTTAAGTACGGGCAGCTCTTGCTTGCCCATAAAATAGCTTTTGAGAATATTTTCTAAATGAATAATTCCCATATTATTTCTTAATTACTTTGGGAACCATAAAAAATTGCTCGTTGTGCAGCGGCGCATTTTTCAATGCCTCTTCCCGGCTTATAGAACCTTTTATTTCATCTTCTCTCAACACATTTATTTCCGGGCTCATATGCAAAAGTGGTTCTATACCATCCAGGTTCAGCTCATTTAATTTTTCTACAAAAGCGATCATCTGCTGCAAATCATTTTTAATTTCAGCTTTCTCTGTATCATCAAATTTTAGCCGGGAAAGATGGGCCAGTTTATCAACCATTTCGTCATTCACTTCCATACGCAAATATAGTCGAGAAACTTTCAGGTCAGATTATTCTCAAGAACCACGACTTATGGCTCCCGACTATTTTATTATCTTCGCCGCCTTATGGATATGCAGAAAAAAATAGTAATGAGTGGCATTCGTCCCACTGGTTTTTTACACCTGGGCAACTACTTCGGTGCTGTAAAAAACTATGTACGGATGCAGGAAGAATTTGAGTGCTATTTTATGGTAGCCGATTTACATTCTCTTACTACCCATCCTGATACAAAAGATTTAAAGGAAAATGTACACCGGGTATTGTCAGAAAACATTGCTTGCGGACTTGACCCTGATAAAGCAGCATTATTTTGCCAGAGCCATGTGTATGAAACTTCAGAACTGTATCTCTATCTAAATATGCTGGCTTATAAAGGCGAGTTAGAAAAAACGGTAACATTTAAGGATAAAGTTCGCCAGCACCCGGAGAATGTAAATGCGGGGTTATTGACATATCCGGTATTGCAAACAGCAGATATTATTTTACACAGGGCATCTTATGTCCCTGTTGGTAAAGACCAGGAACAACATTTGGAAATGGCCCGCAATTTTGCCAATCGTTTTAATCATCGTTATGGTGATGTATTTCCGGAACCACATGCTTTTAATTATGGGGACGAATTAGTAAAAGTGCCAAGTCTCGATGGAACAGGTAAAATGAGCAAGAGTGAAAATCAAATGGCTACTTTGTACCTGAGTGACGATGATGAGATGATTCGTAAAAAAGTAATGAAAGCTAAAACGGATGGTGGTCCAACGGAGGCAAATTCACCCAAGCCCGATTATATTGAAAATATTTTTGGATTGATGAAACTGGTAAGCTCCGTGGAAACAATTGCAAAGTTTGAAACCGATTATAATAATTGCGTTATCCGCTATGGCGATATGAAAAAGCAATTGGGAGAAGATATGGTGAAGTTTATATCACCTATCCGGGAAAAAGCAGAAGCCATTCGAAATAATCCGGTCTACCTGAAAGAAGTAATGGAAAAAGGGGCCGAAAAAGCCCGCAAAAGTGCGAAAGCTACGATGGAATTAGTGAGACAGGCAATGGGGCTTAATTATTTTTAAAAATACCAAAATTCAACCCCATAATTCCCAAAAGAAGTTTTACTTTGAACCCCTCCCACAAATGGGACCTGGAAAATAATATTGGAATTTCTCTAACATGGCAAAATCAAAATCAAAACCAAAGCATATAGCTGTAGCCGGTAATATTGGTGCTGGTAAAACTACATTGACAGAAATGCTGAGCAAGCATTACAAATGGATACCGAATTTTGAAGATGTAGATCACAATCCTTATCTCATGGATTTTTATGAGGATATGCCACGTTGGAGTTTTAATCTGCAAATATTTTTCTTAAACAGCCGTCTTCGCCAATTGGTAGAAATTCAAAAAGGAACCGAGACAGTTATACAGGACAGAACGATCTATGAGGATGCCAACATCTTTGCACCCAATCTTCATGAGATGGGATTGATGAGCAAAAGAGATTTTGATAACTATTTTCATTTTTTCCAAACTTTAAAAACACTGGTACAACCTCCCGATTTATTGATATACCTGAATGCATCTGTGCCAACATTGGTAGGGCAAATTCAAAAAAGAGGAAGAGAGTATGAAGAAAATATTCGATTGGATTATTTGAAAAAACTCAACGAGTACTACAATAAATGGATCAGCGAATACAAAGAAGGTCCGTTGCTAATAATTGATGTTGACAAAAATAAGTTTGGAGAAAAAGATGAGGATTTTGGCGAGATCATTCGTAAAGTAGATAGCCAGTTGTACGGTTTGTTTTAATAATATGAAAGTTATTCTAGCAATATTTTTTTTGCTATTTTCTATCTCTGCATTTTCACAATCGCTGAGAGATTCTCTTTTTTCAGGGAAAATTAAGGCTGACACAGCAAAAGGAACTGTAATAAGAAACAAGAATGCAGATAGCACATCTTCTAAACAGATTTCTGATACTCTACGAAAAATAAGATCTGAACTTGATAGTAATCTTTTTAGTATTTTTATTGATTCAACAGTATTAATTTCAGTTGATACCAGTGATTTAGCAATAGAAAACGCACAAAAAGAGTGGAGAAAATTTATAGAACGATGGACTCCTCCCCTTGAACAAGAGCAAATAACAAAGTATAATGTACCATCTGGAATATATACTGTGTATGCACATTTTTTAATAAACCCCGACGGGGTCGTAAAGGTTCTTAAAATTGAATGTCCTAGGGAGTTGCATTTTTTGGAACCAATATTGACAAAATATTATGCTAAGGCTCCTAACCAGATACCTAATCATCAAGGATTGATATATAGGAAAACAATCAGAAGACAAACAATAAAATTTAGGGCTGGCTAGGATGTTATTTTGAAAGTGCCCAGGAAGACATATATTTTAGAGCGGATAAATATATTAAACAGCATAAATCAATAATCCGCATAATCCTCATATTCTTTCAGCATCTGTTCAATTTTTTTCAGCCACTCGGCTTGCTTTGTTTTATTAATGCTATGGCGGGTTTCGCCATCATAAGCATTTTGTGTTTCTTCTTTTTCTTCCAGTATTTTATCGTAAATCTTTTTGAGGTCTTTTTGGTAGGTTTTGGAATTGAACTTATACTCACTCATTTTTTTATGCAGCTTACGGGCAAAAACTTCTGCAATATCAAAATGTCCTTGTTCATGACTTAATATATAAGCTGTTTTATACAACCCCCAGGACCGGGTTTTTGAAAACCGGGATTGAATCGAATAAGTAAATTTTGAATTTTTGATATGATACTCGATTGCCAGGTATGTAGTAGTAGATGCAGCCGCATCGCTATTTCTATCAACATTGCCTTTGTAATCTGCCCAGGTAAGTCTTTTTGAACTATTCCATTCAAGCAGCTCTTCGTTTGCTGCCTGGGCATGGGACATGCCAGGCTTGCTACCTAAAAAGAGAAAAGTAAAGTAAAGGAGTAAAAATTTCATAGCTAATAAACAAACGTAAAGTCGCACAAAAACTTATAAAGGAGGTCAGCAGTATCGTTAAAGTAAATAAAAAACCCCTGACACATGGTGTTAGGGGTTTGTCGGTCAACCGTCCAAAGTTGTTATTTTAAGCTTTGGGTGCAGCCGCCAGTACTTCTGGCGAAACCCCATCTGCGTATTTTTCAAAATTCTTTACAAACAATCCTGCCAGGTATTTGGCTTTCTCCGTAAAGGCAGTTTTATCAGCCCATGTATTTATTGGATTCAATACTTCTGCAGGTACATCTGGGCACTCAGTAGGAATGGCCACCCCAAAAATAGGGTCTGTGATGAAGTTTACATTGTTAAGTTTTCCTTCCAATGCAGCAGTTATCATCGCCCTTGTGTATTTCAATTTCATACGGTTGCCAACGCCGTAAGGACCACCGGTCCAACCTGTATTGATCATCCACACATCTACTTTGTGCTCTTGCATTTTGTCTCCCAGCATATGCGCATATTTGCCCGGATGCAGGGGAAGGAATGGGGCACCGAAGCAGGCGCTGAAAGTTGGTTTAGGTTCTGTTACGCCTAATTCTGTTCCAGCTACTTTGGCGGTGTAACCAGAAATAAACTGGTACATAGCTTGACCCGGGGTTAATTTAGAAATAGGAGGCAACACACCGAATGCATCACAAGTAAGAAAGAAAATATTCTTAGGTAAGCCTCCAACTGATGGTTCCAGCGCATTACTTATAAAATGCAATGGGTAAGAAACCCTTGTATTTTCAGTAATAGAAGCGTCGTCGAAATTTATTTTATTGGTGCCGGGAAAGAAAGTAACATTTTCTACCAATGCACCCGGACGGATCGCATTAAAAATTTCTGGTTCTTTTTCTTCTGTCAGGTTAATTGTTTTTGCATAGCAACCACCTTCAAAGTTGAAAATGTTATCTGAAGTCCATGCATGTTCATCATCGCCGATCAATTTTCTATTGGGGTCAGCACTCAATGTTGTTTTTCCTGTACCACTCAAACCAAAGAAGATAGCTGTATCACCGTCATCACCCATATTAGCACTGCAGTGCATGCTCAATACATTCTTTTCGTGTGGTAAAATGTAATTAAGAATAGTGAAGATGCCTTTCTTGGTTTCACCAGTATAACCAGTGCCCGCAATCAATATCATTTTATGTTTGAAAGAAACAACAGCACCGTTGTGTTGACGGGTACCGCATTCTTTTGGATCTAGTTTCAATCCGGGAACTGAAATAACATGCCAGTCCGCTTCAAAATTTTCTAACTCTTCTTCTGTAGGCCGTAAAAACATGTTATAGGCAAACAAATTATTCCATGGCTTTTCATTAATCACCCGGACATTCAAACGATAGCGGGGGTCTGCACAAGCAAAACAATCTCGTACCCATATTTCGGGCAGTGAGTTTAAATAGCCGGTAATTTTATCGAAAATAATATCAAAGTATTTTGGTTCGAGAGGTATGTTGAAATCATTCCAGTGAACGGAATCGGCCGTAGTCTCATCTTTTACGGTGAATTTATCCTTGGGTGAACGACCTGTAAACTCACCTGTACGAATTACAAGGGCACCGGTATCGTTTAATACGCCTTCGCCAATACGAATAGAGTCTTGTACTAGCTCTTCGGGGGACGATTGATAATGAACAGATTCGGTGTTTTTTAATCCGAGTTTCGAAAGGTTCTTCACAGGGAAGGGAATAGTTGGAACTGACATATGTGCAATCGTAATTTGTTGAAGGCACAAAGGTAAGTGACAAAACTCTTCAAATCCAAACAAGTGTTAGTGCTACACATTAATAAGAAGCTAAAATTTACGCCTGGTTTTTGGGCGTTATCCATTGAATAATATCCATTTTGGATAAAATTGAAAGAGATTAAAAAAACCTTGAATATTTTTCAAATCAGGAGTGATTTTCCACTTTTGTGATGAATGATAATTGGTAGATGTATTTGCTTGTTATCTTTAGACACCTCAATAAAACCATTAATAAAAAGAACTAAGCCTCAAAACCAAATGCTTATGAAATATTTACCCCTCAATCCTGAAATATTTATCCAGAACAGGAAACGCTTTATCGGACAGATGCAAAAGAACTCGATTGCCATTTTTGTGAGCAATGATGAAGTGGCTTCCAATGGCGATGCTATTTATCATTTTAAACAGAACAGTGATCTATTCTGGTTAAGTGGCGTAAACCAGGAAGATAGTATGGTGATACTTTTTCCAGATAATCCAGATCCTAAATACAGGGAAGTATTGGTGTTGGTTCGCCCTAATGAATTAAAAGAAAAATGGGATGGCAAAAGATTACGGGTAAATGAAGCGCAGGCGATTAGTGGTATTAAAACTATTGTGTGGCTAGATACACTGGATGGTTTGTTGCAACCATGGATTCATTTAGCGGATAATATTTATCTCGATAGTAATGAAAATGACCGCAAGGCAAATCTTGTTCGTACCAGGGATTATCGTTTTATAGATGAAATGAAAAGTCGTTATCCATTGCACAATTATTTACGGGCTGCTAAGATCATGAAAGAGCTTCGTGGTATAAAAACAGCGGAAGAAGTAGAAGTAATTCAAAAAGCAATTGATATAACGGATAATACATTCCGTCGCTTATTAAAATTTATTAAGCCGGGTGTAATGGAATATGAAATTGAAGCAGAGATAGTTCATTCATTTTTATCACAACGGGCAACAGGACAGGCATACGGCAGTATTATTGCCAGTGGCGACCGGGCAAGAACATTGCATTATGTAAGTAACAATGCAGAATGTAAAGACGGCGAATTAATATTGATGGACTTTGGGGCGGAGTATGGTGGATATTGTGCGGATCTGACCAGAACAATTCCGGTTAATGGAAAATTTGGCCGCAGACAAAAAACCGTTTACAATGCTTGCCTCCATTTACATGATTATGCCAAAAGTATATTAAAGCCCGGCATTAGTATCCTTGATTATACAGATAAAGTAGGGGAAGAAGCTACACAGCAATTCCTGAAAATCGGGTTGCTAAAAAAATCAGATGTAAAGAACGAAGATCCTGAGAACAGGGCTTACCGCAAATATCTTTACCACGGTATCTCTCACCATTTGGGTATTGATGTGCATGATTTAGGTACCAGGACCGAACCAATCAAAGCCGGGATGGTATTTACCGTGGAGCCCGGTATTTATATTGAAGAAGAGCAAATGGGAGTTCGTATTGAAAATAATCTTTGGATCACAAGAAATGGTAACAAAGACCTGATGAAAAATATTCCTATTACGGTAGAAGACATAGAAGCGTTGATGAAGAAATAAATTTATCTTGCCCGCATGAAGAACATTCCTAATTTTTTCACTTTATTAAATCTGGTATTCGGCTGCCTTGCCATTGTTTTTACCTTACAGAATGGCATTTTGATTACCGCAGATACCAATGGCACTGAGTTGCTTTATATTCCGGAAAAAATATGGATGGCTTCTTTGTTTATTGGTATTGCTGCCGTGGTTGATTTTTTAGATGGTTTTGTAGCCAGGCTTTTTAAAGCCAGTTCGGAAATGGGTAAACAATTGGATTCGCTGGCAGATGTAGTAAGTTTTGGCGTAGCTCCGGCCATGATAATTTATCAATTTCTTCGTCTCAGTTTTGCGCAACAAGAAGGTGGAGTAGATGTTTCATTATTGTGGCTGATGCCTGCATTTTTATTGCCATGTGCAGCAGCCTGGAGGTTAGCAAGATTTAATTTAGATACCAGTCAATCATATTCCTTTAAAGGAATGCCGGTACCTGCGGCAGGAATATTTGTTGCTTCGTTACCATTAATTTATTGGAATGTAAATGAAGATTCAATAAGGAACCTATTACTCAACAACTGGGTTTTATATGGTATCATATTACTTCTTTCCTGGTTGATGGTGTCAACACTTCCACTAATGGCATTAAAATTCAAAGATTTCAGTATAAAAAATAATTGGCCGAAGTTTCTACTGGTTGCTATAGCAATAGTGTCTTTTGTTTTATTGAAATGGCTGGCAATTCCCCTTACGGTGATGGCTTATGTTGTCATATCTTTGCTCTTTAAAAGCAAAACCGCATGACCTATACAGTTCAGATAAAAGTAATGCCACTGAAAGAATTATTAGACCCCCAGGGAAAAGCTGTAATGGGTGGTTTGGAAAATCTCGGTCTTTCAGGAGTTGAAGATGTTCGTATTGGAAAAAATATTACACTGCAGGTAAATGCAGACTCCCCGGATAAAGCAAAACAAATTGCAGAAGAAGCCAGTAAAAAATTGCTGGCCAATCCGGTAATGGAATATTTTGAAGTATCAGTAAATTAGAAGCTAGGGGCTAATGGCTGTGAGCTACAAATCTTAGCCCGAAGCTCACAGCTCGCAATTAGAAGCTCATGTTATATCTTGTCCCCACACCTATCGGCAATTTAAAAGATATTACCCTCCGGGCTATTGAAGTATTAAAAGACGTGGATTTGATATTAGCAGAGGATACCCGTACTACTTCGCACCTGCTTAATCATTATCAAATCACCAAACAGCTATCACCCTATCATCAGCATAATGAACACCAGGTGCTGAAACATTTGGTGAGCCAATTATTAGAAGGAAAGAAAATGGCTGTGGTTACAGATGCTGGTACTCCCGGCATTTCGGACCCTGCTTTTTTATTGGTACGGGAGTGTTTGAAAGTAGGAGTGAAAGTTGAGTGCTTACCCGGTGCTACGGCATTTGTACCCGCATTAGTAAACAGTGGTATTCCCAGCAATCGTTTTTGCTTTGAGGGCTTTCTGCCATTAAAAAAAGGCAGACAAACTTTATTAAAACAGTTAGCCGAAGAAGAACGTACCATGCTCTTTTATGAATCGCCGGTGCGGCTGGTAAAAACCTTGGAAGACTTTATAATTCATTTTGGCGAAGACCGGCAATGCAGCGTCAGCAGGGAGCTTACCAAAATGTTTGAAGAAAATAAACAGGGCACATTGAGAGAAGTTGCCACACATTTCAGCGAAAAGACCGTAAAGGGAGAAATTGTAATTGTGGTATCCGGCAAAAATTAATAGCATTTCATTATAACAATCCGGCACTATTTTTACAAATAAATTGACTTACTAAAACCCACCTTTTATGAAGTTCACCCACCTACCAGTAATTTTTATTGCACTAACCCTACTTTCTTTGAATGTAAATGCACAGGTAACCACTATACCCGAACAGGCAAAAGAGAGTTTCTTTAAACAATATCCCGATGCAAAGAATGTAAAATGGGAAAACAATGTGGTGAATGTAAATGTGCGGTTTGAGCAGGACAGCAGTATCATGAATGCCGAATATAGTAATAAGGGTATTTGGAAAAATACACTGAAAGACTGGTCGTATGATAAACTGCCGGAGGATGTGAAAGAAGGATATAATAAAAGTAAGTTTACCGGCAGAGAAGTAACAGATGTAAAAATGTTGTATTTGCCGGGTTATGTTATTCAATATCGCCTGAAAGTGGAAAAAAGTGGATTAGAGAAGAAATATCTTTTCTTTAGTACAGAAGGCAGGTTGATGCGAAGTAGCGTTACATTATAATTATTCCTCTTATTATATATAATAGAGAATGAGTAATTGACCGGTGGTATTTCCCAATGCCGTCAGTCAATTTTCTTTTTATTATAACCATCCTTTTCCGAAATTTACCATCCTGATTATTAAATAGCACATATGAAGAAAATAACAGCACTTACTTTATTGATTGTAATATTCCAACTTTCAACAGTTGCACAACCAGATCGCTGGCAGCAAAGAGTAAAGTATGTGATGAACATTGATATGAATGTGCAGACCAACCAGTTTACCGGAAAACAAAAACTGGAATATTGGAACAACTCCCCGGATACATTGTATAAAGTTTTCTACCATCTTTATTTTAATGCATTTCAGCCGGGAAGTATGATGGATACCCGTAGCAGAAGACAGGGAAGTGTGAACGGCCCGGGTGGAAGACCTGATTGGGATGGAAGAGTAAAAGACAGAATACTAAACCTGAAGCCTGATGAAATAGGATATCAGAAAATTATTTCACTAAAGATGAATGGCAGACCTCAATCTTTTAAAATGCTGGAAACAATTTTAGAAGTGAAGCTGGATAAACCTATTCTTCCTAAATCGAAAGTAACTTTCGATATGGATTTTGAAGCACAGGTACCCTTGCAAATAAGAAGAAGTGGCAGAGACAATCCAACATCTAAAGTTCGCTACTCCATGAGCCAGTGGTATCCAAAATTATGTGAGTATGATTATGAAGGTTGGCACCCTACTCCCTATGTTGGTCGGGAATTTTATGGAGTATGGGGAGATTTTGATGTAAGCATCTCTATCGATAAAAAATATATTTTAGCGGGAACAGGTTATTTACAGAACACTAATCAAATTGGGTACGGCTATGAAAAAGCTGGTACCACTGTGAGCAGACCGGCAGGGAACAAATTAACCTGGCGTTTTCTTGCACCGAATGTTCATGATTTTATGTGGGCCGCCGATCCGGAATACATTCATAAAACAAGAACAATTAGGGACAGCATAACATTGCATCTTTTTTATAAGCCTACAAACGCAACGGTGGCAGAGTGGGAAAAAGTTTTGGATGATGCAGTGGCTGTTATGCCGATGCTTGAAAAAACTTTCGGTGTGTATCCGTACAGGCAATACTCTTTTGTTCATGGAGGTGATGGTGGCATGGAATATCCCATGGCCACATTATTAGTTGGACCGGGTGCATGGCTGCATGAATGGTTGCATAACTGGTATCATGGAGTATTAGGTACGAATGAATCTTTGTATGGATGGATGGATGAAGGATTTACTACCTATGCAGAAGACAGAGCCGATGCATTTTTGAAAAATTATCCCGGCTTTGCTTTTAGTGGAACTTACGGCAGTTATTTTTCATTGGCTAAGAGTGGGAAGGAAGAGCCGCTTAGCACCCATGCTGATCATTATAATACAAATGCTGCTTATAGCCCCGCTGTATATTCAAAAGGAGCAGTTTTTTTAGAACAGTTAGGATATATAGTTGGAGCACCGGCAAGAGATAAAATTTTATTGGAGTATTATAAAAAATGGAAATTCAAACATCCCAATGCCAGCGATTTTATGCGAATAGCAGAAAAGCAAAGTGATATGAAATTGGATTGGTACAAGGAGTATTGGATTAACTCAATAAAAACAATTGACTATAATATTGATAGCTTGTGGGAGGAAGGAGGCAAAACTAAAATCCGCTTAAGCAGAATTGGATTAATGCCGATGCCAATTGATTTACAAATGACTTTTAAAGATGGCACAAAAGAATTGCATTATATTCCAATGAGCCTGATGTATGGCGAAAAACCGGTCGAAGATGCTGCTATTCCCCGAATAACGTATGAAGCCTGGAAATGGACACATAGCACTTATATAATTGAAACAAACAGGAAGCTTTTGGATTTTACAACTGTTGAAATTGACCCATCACAACGAATGGCAGATGTTGATAGAAAAAATAATAAACTTGAATTGAAGTGGTGATCACCATCTTTTGCAATAATTAGCAAAGCCCTCCGTCATTAAATCGGAGGGCTTTGTAATTTTCGATTAGGACCCCTTTATTTTGTTTGCTTGCTCAGGTAAGGTTAATGGTTAACGTTATGGGGGGTTAACGGTATTTAAATTGCTGATTCAAAAATAGGGGGAACCATTATACCCCACAATACCACTTTAGTGGTATTTTTTTGAAAAAACTAGTAAGCAGGCTGCAAAAACCTGCAATTATTAAGGGAACATCTCTATTATTATCTGCCGTAAAATTTATTGACCGCAGCAACCCGGTTAGTTACATGGAGCTTTTCGTAAATATGGTACACATGTTTACGAACTGTTTCAGGCGAAAGGAAAGTTTGAGAAGCGATTTCTTTATACATTAAACCCTTTGATAGTAGTTCTAATATTTCTTTTTCCCGGTTGCTTAATATATTTAGTTCTTCGGAGTTGTTATTGTTTTTAATCGACTGCTCCTGGAAAGCAGCAACTACTTTTCGGGCAATCTGGCTGCTCATGGGCGCACCACCTTCATATAATTCACGGATAGCTTCAAGCATGCGGGCGGGATCTGTCTTTTTTAGAATATAACCGCTGGCCCCGGCACTAAGTGCTTCAAATATTTTTTCATTCTCTTCGTACACCGTACACATCATGAAATTTGTATCGGGTATTCTTGGTTTTAACACCCGTACTACATCAATACCATTTTCCGGGCTATTCAAATTAATATCCATCAACACCACATCTGGTTTTAGAATTGGTATTTGAACAACGGCCTCTTCTGCGGTAGCAATGGTAGCAATGCATTTATAGCCATCAGACATGGTGATTATTTCTTCCAGTGCATTGCGCAATTCCCGGTTATCATCAACTATACAAACTGCAATTTGTTTCATAAAGCTAAAGTTCAGCTATAAGTTAGAGTTTGGCAATACCACAAACTGGTATATTTTATTAGCGGGTAACATACAACAGAAACTTCTCTTTAAAGAACGATTCTGCAAAAATTTCGGATAACTCAATAACCCGTGGGCGGGTCAAGCTTTCCTGTACTTCCTTCGCTAAATCACCCCCTTTAAGGCAAATAAGCCCGGGAGTAAATTCTGCAGCTGTTTTTATTTTTAGGAGTGGCTTGCTCCATCTCCATAGGTCTTTAAGTGGTGCAACTGCTCTTGAAACTACAAAATCAAACTTCCGGTTCTTTACATCTTCAATGCGGCTGTGCTGGGTGGTAATGTTTTTTATTCCGGCACCTTCAGCAACAGCTTCTACAACTTTCAACTTCTTCCCAATACTATCTACTAAATGAAATTTTACATTAGGATAAAAAATAGCCAGCGGAATTCCAGGGAAACCACCACCGGTACCAAGGTCAATTATTTCACAGCCATCCGGGAATTCAAAAGTAGCAGCAATACTTAGCGAATGCAGCACATGTTTTTCGTACAGGCTTTCAATATCCTTGCGGGAAATGACATTGATCTTTTCATTCCATTCTTTATACAAGCTATCAAGCAATCGAAATTGCCGGATCTGTTCATCGGTAAATTCAGCAAAATATTTTAGAATTGTTTCCATAAAAAAAATCCATTTCCCGACTGCTAAGGAGAAAGTAAAAGAGATCACCAACCCTTTCTAGGCTTTTTCCATAATGCCGGAGCAAAGATGATATAATAAAAGAACATCCACATATCCAGCAAAATAAACCAGGGCCATAGATCGCCTTCCCCCATTTTTTTCATGGACTTATGGAGTACAAATGCCTGTAATAGTAAACGAAAAGCAAACAGGGGCAATACCAGCCGCCAGTCATACATCAGGAGAGCTGCAATGAATAAGGGATAAAAAATAAACTGAGTAATAAAATATAAACCCAGTAAAAATTTATGTTGAGGCTTATAAAATTTGGCGGTTGTATAATGCCTGGATTTCTGCTTTAACCAACCCGACCATGTTGTTTTTGGAATAGATCGGGTTACAGCATCGGGGTCAATTACCACAGCGGTATTGTGTTTTGTTGCTGTTTTATTAATGAACAAATCATCATCCCCACTTGGAATATGGTTGATAGAGGCAAAACCTTTGTGCTGAAAGAATAAACTTTTTCTATACGATAAATTTCTACCTACACCCATATATGGCAATCCGGCTAAAGCATACGATAAGTATTGTAAAGCTGTATGGAATGTTTCAAAGCGGATCAATTTGTTCAGCAATCCTTTTCTTTTATGATACGCACCATAGCCTAATACAATATCTGTCTGCTGGTCATATCCATTTTGCATTTTTTCGATCCATTGTTCACTGGCGGGAACACAATCTGCATCGGTAAGTAACAGCACTTCATGCTTTGCTTCTCTTATACCGATTGATAACGGATATTTTTTTCCGGAAATATGTACGGCTTCTTGTGTAAGTTCTACTATGTGTAATGATTTGAATGTCTTTTTTAATTCTTGGAGAATGTATTTTGAATCGTCTAACGAATTATCATTAACTGCTATTACTTCATAAGTACTGGGATACGATTGTACTAATAACCCCGGCAGGTTGCGGGCCAGGTTTTCATCTTCATCTCTTGCACATACGATAACGGAAACGGGATGTTGCTGTGTTTTTGTTTTAGGTTTTGCTTTATAAAAAGCAATTCGTCCAAAAAAGAAAGTGTAATAAAAAAGCTGTACGGCGGTTACGGCAATAAAAAGATAAAAGAGAATCTCTCCCCAGTTAATTGGTGGCATAGCGGCAAAAGTAAATGAGAAATAGGAATTTGGAATGTGAAATATGGAAGGTGGGTAACTTTCTACTAACTGATTTTTCATTTCCTGTCCGATATTTTTATTTATAATATTGATAGCAGGCGGGCTTATTTCTCATTATCAGCTTACTTTGCAGTAATGGCAGCATTACAATTCGATTTACAACATACAGACGGTACTTCAAAAGCAAGAGCAGGCAAAATAACCACCGATCATGGTGAAATTTTGACACCTATATTTATGCCGGTAGGTACAGTGGGTAGCGTAAAAGCAGTTTCACAGCAACAACTGGTAGCAGATGTAAAAGCACAGATCATTCTTGGTAATACGTACCATTTATATTTGCGTCCAGGCTTAGAAGTACTCGAAAAGGCTGGCGGACTCCACCAGTTTAATGGGTGGAATAAACCAATTCTTACCGATAGCGGTGGCTACCAGGTTTTTTCATTAGCGGGAACAAGGAAAATAAAAGAAGAAGGCGTTACTTTTCAATCACATATTGACGGAAGCAAGCATTTGTTTAGCCCGGAATATGTAATGGATATACAGCGAACGATTGGCGGCGATATCATAATGGCATTTGATGAGTGTCCACCCGGCGGCAGTGAATATAAATATGCAAAACCATCTATGGAGATGACACATCGGTGGCTCGACAGATGTTTTGCACAGTTCAATGCAACTGAACCAAAGTATGGCTACACACAAAACTTATTTCCAATAGTACAGGGGGGCACATTTAAAGACTTGCGCAAGCAATCCTGCGAATACATTACTTCAAAAAACGCATCGGGTAATGCTATTGGTGGATTAAGTGTAGGCGAACCTGAAGATGTGATGTATGAAATATGCGATTGGTGCTGCGACCATTTGCCTATAAATAAACCCCGTTATTTAATGGGTGTAGGAACGCCATGGAATATCTTAGAATGCATCGGTATGGGTATCGATATGTTTGATTGTGTAATGCCAACCCGCAATGGCCGTAATGCCATGTTGTTTACTACCAAAGGCGTTATTAATATTGATAATAAAAAATGGGAACATGATTTTTCTCCGTTGGATGATGGGCTGGATTGTGAGATGAGTAATTATTACAGCAAATCTTATTTACGTCATTTAATGAAAGCAAAGGAATTTTTAGGTTACACAATTGCCAGTATACATAACCTGGCATTTTATCTTTGGCTGGTGGGTGAGGCCAGAAAGCAAATTCAGCAAAATAATTTTAATAGCTGGAAGGCTGAAATGATACCTGTTTTAAAAACCAAGCTCTGATAATATCTTTCACAAGCCGACAACTTTTTTTCTTCTACTTTTGAGCGAATGCGGAAAATTGACTGGTACATATTGAAGAAACTGCTGGTGACTTTCTTTTTCTGCCTGCTATTATTTACAGTGGTAGCCGTAGCGGTTGACAGCAGTGAGAAAAGCGAAGATTTTATCCGTTCTAAGCTAAACACCAGCCAGATCATCCAGCAATATTATTTTGGCTTTGTCCCTTTCATATGGAGTCTTTTGTTCCCTCTGTTTGTTTTTATTGCAGTAATATTTTTTACTAGCCGTATGGCAACCCGGTCAGAGATTATTGCCATACTTGCCAGTGGTACCAGCTATAATCGTTTTTTAAGACCGTATTTAGTGGGTGGAATATTATTATCTGCATTACTATGGGTTGGCTACCGCTATTGGATTCCAAAAGCAAATGCCATTCAAAGTAGTTTTAAAGCTAATTATTTAGACAAGAGTGACCCCACCAAAAACCGGGTTGATGGAAATTGCACCCGTTGTTTCTATAAAAGGACTGACACCAATACTTTTGTGGGCATCAGAAATTTTGATACGGCAAGTAAATCGGCACAAGGTTTTTTCCTGGAGACGGTAAAAAATAATAAACTGGTGTATAATTTACGGGCAGGTTCTATTAAGTGGGATACCGCAACCCGGCGATGGAAACTCTTCAGTGCTACCGAACGGTATATTGACTCCATGGGGGAACGAACAAATTTTCGAGATACAATGCTGATCACCCTGAATCTAAAACCGGAAGAATTAGTAAAAGACGATTATATAAAAGACAAGCTAACAACACCTGAGTTGATTGCCTATATCAAGCAAGAAGAACTGCGGGGATCAGAAGGGTTAAATGCTGTAAAAGTGGAGCGGTACAGGAGAACTGCCACACCAGCTTCCGTATTACTATTAACTTTAATTGGTGCCGCAATTGCCAGTCGAAAAACAAGAGGCGGTAGCGGTATGCATCTTGCATTAGGCATTACGATTGCCGCATTATTTATAATCTCCGACCGTTTCTCAACGGTATTTGCTACCAAAGCTGACTTTCCACCAATGCTGGCTGCATGGATGCCCAATATTCTTTTCTCCATTGTTGCATACCGGCTATACCGGCTCACTCCCAAATAAAAAAGCAGGTAATTAATACAATCCTAATGCAACAATCAGTTCAAATTTTTGTTGCTGCAGGGGGCATTGCATAACTTTACATATTGAATTTTTTTTCGTTGAAAGCATTGTAAAATCAGGGTTTATGGGAATTATAAAAGACCGGTTCAAGGCGAAAGCTGACACAGTAGGGGCTGAAATAAAGGACCTGCTGAAGGAGCATGGAAACAAAGTAATTGGAGAAGTACAACTATCGCAAGTGTACCAGGGAATGCGGGGTATAACTGGCCTTATTACCGAAACTTCTTTGCTGGATGCCCAGGACGGAATTCGTTTCAGGGGTTATTCCATTCCTGAATTACAAGAAAAATTGACAAAAGCTCCCGGAGGTTCGGAACCATTGCCTGAAGGATTATTTTATTTAATGCTGGTGGGAGAGTTGCCTTCTGACGATGATGTGCATCATATCAGTTCTGTATGGCAAAGAAGAAGTCATGTGCCTAATCATGTTTTTGCCTCAATTGAAGCGTTGCCACTAAGCACTCATCCCATGACACAGTTTGTAGTGGCGGTGATGGCGTTGCAAACTGAAAGCCAGTTTGCAAAAAAGTATGCAGCAGGCATGAGCAAAAAGGATTATTGGGAAGCGATGTTTGATGATAGCATGGATCTGATAGCAAGATTGCCTCGTGTAGCAGCTTATATTTATAGAAGAAAATACAAATTCGGAGATCATATTCAACCCAACGGGTTATTGGATTGGGCGGGCAACTTTGCCCACATGATGGGTTTTGAAGATGAAAGCTTTAAAGAATTGATGCGGTTGTATATGACGATACATGCCGACCATGAAGGTGGTAACGTATCTGCACACACTACACATTTGGTTGGTTCTGCATTAAGCGATCCTTATTTGAGTTATGCAGCCGGGATGAATGGACTTGCCGGTCCTTTACATGGATTAGCTAACCAGGAAGTTATTAAGTGGGTATTTGAAATGCAGGAGCAATTACAAACTGATGCGCCAACCAAAGAACAAATTGCGGACTATGTAAAACAGACATTGAGTGAAGGAAAAGTGGTACCTGGGTATGGTCATGCCGTGCTGCGTAAAACCGATCCCCGCTTTACTGCACAAATGGAATTTGGAAAAAAACATATGCCGGATGATAAGTTGGTACAAACCATTTGGAATATCTATGATACGGTGCCACCGATTTTACAATCACTCGGAAAAATTAAAAACCCCTGGCCAAATGTAGATGCACATAGCGGTGCATTACTGGTACATTATGGAATGAAGGAGTTTGAATTTTACACCGTACTATTTGCTGTTAGCCGTTCATTGGGTGTATTAGCAAGTTTGTGTTGGGACAGAGCTTTAAACTTTCCATTAGAAAGACCAAAGTCAGTGACAACTGATCTGGTGAAGCAGTGGTTAGATGGAAAGGATAATATTTGGGGTGAGTAAGAAAAGAAAAAATAAATTTAAAAATAGACTCCTCGCTGGGCGGGGAGTTTTTTATTTTGACGGGTATAATAACCGAAATGCATTGAACACCGCCTGGTGAGAAATGGTAGCATGATCTTCTTGGGGCAGGTAATCAAAATGCACGGCGAGGCTTTTACTTTTTGAGCTTCTTAGTTTTTCTACTAATAGGTTAGCATCAACTTCCATAACATGCGGTATGGCACTGGGAGCTAAACCCTCTTTGCCAACACCAATGTAAACATCTGTTTTTTGTGTAAACGATTCTTGTAAAATGGCGGAGGTTTGTTTTAATAAAGAAGCATCATCCCACCAAAGGCTTGGGCTTACAATAATATATTTATTGAACAGTGTTGGTTTCTTTAATAATATTTCGGTTGCTAATAAACCGCCCAGCGATTGCCCGATAAGAGTTTTAATATTATTGCTGTTATACTTTTTATTGATATAGGGTTGAAGTTCTTTTTCAATAAAAGCAATAAAGGTCTCAGATTTACCGGCACTGGGATAACGTTTTTTATCTTCTTCAATAGTTGTTGGATAAGCAAAGTCTCTTTTTCTGTCGGTGTTGGCAATACCAACTACAATTGATTTAGGAACCCGATTGATCCATGAAAAATTATTGAACTGCACTAAACCAACAATATGTATAAAATCTTCATCAGCTCCTCCATCTAATAAATAAATGACAGGGTATTTTACAGTATCGCTGCTGTTGTACCCTTCGGGAAGATAAATATTGATGGTCCTTTTTTCTTTTAATAGGTTTGATTGTACTTCATCAACCACACCCAGTACAAATGGTTTGCTGTATGACTGCGCTGAAGTTTGCACCAAAGAAAAAGCAAACAGAGAAATTAGAACTATTGATTTCATTTTAAATAATTAGGAATATAAATATAGCACAAGGTAAGATTATGAATGATGTGTAACTTAGTATAAAGGAAATCGACATTATGCAATTCTTTGTAGAAGAAAATTCGATCGTTAGAAAAATCTGGGGCAAGAGTGATACTGTACTTTTCATTTTTGCAGGGGCGGCGGCAGAATTTGCACTTAATAAAGCTGTCGACTGGCTTTATTTTACCGGCAGACTTCCGGCTGATCCATTAGGACGGTTGTTTTCTACAGTTAGCTATGCAAGAAAGATAATTTTTTCGCCAGCAGCAGAAGCGCATAAAGCAATCGATACAATGCGGCAGATACATACAGCCGTTGAAAAAAATCGGGGCTCTTCCATACCCGATTGGGCTTACCGTGATGTATTGTTTATGCTGATACATTATTCCATTGCCTCTTACGAATTGTTGGAAAAGAAATTGAGCAACGAAGAAAAGGAAGAAGTGTACAATGTATTTTATCGTGTTGGCACAAGAATGCGATTGAAGGAGTTGCCTGCAACCTATATTGAATGGCTGCCGGTACGGCATTTACATTTAATGGCAGACCTGCAAAAAAGTGAATACACTGCCGATCTTTTTAAGCAATATAAAAAGCATCTCGGTGCCATGCGTTTTAAAGTATTGATAGAAGGACAAAAATTAGTAGTGCCTGACAGGGTAAAAGAATTGTTGCAGTTTAAAGATTTTTCTCTACTTACACCCGTGGTACCGATATATAAAATCAGCCGATTGATGAAGATGGATTGGTTGCTGAAAAGTATTTTGCTGCCAGCTGATTATAAAGAACAGATAAAAGAATTGGATGTGAAGAAAAAATAGAGACTATCAAGCATAACTTTCTCTAAACTGAACAGGTATATAATTAAGAACTCCTCAAAAAGAGGAGTCTTATTTATTGGGAGGGTTGGTGGTTCTTTATAAGTCAGTAATAGGTTTATATTTCGGTACTAATGCCTTCATAACAAACCATGCTATTAAGTAAGCAACAGCACAAAACGTAAACATAATGGTATAACCAGTTTGTATATGCCCGAGTGCTTTGTAATGATCGAACAAAGCACCACCGATCTTAGAAATAGCTACACCACCTAATCCACCGGCCATGCCGCCAATACCTACAACAGATGCAACAGCTTTTTTCGGAAACATATCAGACACGGTTGTAAATATATTTGCACTCCATGCCTGGTGTGCAGAGGCGCCAATGCCAATTAATATTACCGGTACCCAGAAGGAAATATAACCAAATGGTTGTGCTGCTAATACTACCAATGGAATAATGGCAATCAAGAACATTGCTTTCATTCTTCCATCGTAAGGGTTATATCCTTTATTGATAAAATAAGTAGGGAAGTAGCCACCACCGATACTGCCGAACATGGTCATACTATATAGGACGGCTAATGGAAGCATGATCTCTTTACCCGTCATTCCATATTGGGCATCAAGATATTTTGGTAGCCAAAATAGGAAGAACCACCATACACCGTCGGTCATCATTTTGCCAAAAGCAAATGCCCAGGTTTGTTTATAGCCTAATAGTTTAACCCAAGAAACTTTTGCTGCTTTCTCATTGGTGTTTTCGCTAACGGGTTCATCTTCTTTATCAATTTCAATATAGGCTAACTCAGTAGCAGAAAGTCTTTTTTGCTGACGGGGAATTGCATAATAGATTTTCCAGAATAGTAGCCAGATAAATCCAATTGCACCAATTATTAAAAATGCAGTTTGCCAGTTCCATGTTTCAGCGATCCAGGGAACAGTAAGCGGTGCTAATATGGCGCCAACATTTGCTCCCGAATTAAAAATGCCTGTAGCAAACGACCTTTCTTTTTTTGGAAAGTATTCTGCTGTGGCTTTAATAGCTGCGGGAAAGTTTCCTGATTCTCCCAAACCTAATACAGCCCTTGCTACCATAAAACCTGCAATGGAAACAGGCACAGCACCAATACCGATCCATGCAAAAACATTTGAAACACCTGTTCCGATCGGTACAGCTACTGCATGCATGATGGCACCAATGGACCAAATAATAATGGCCCATGTAAAACCCGCCTTAGTACCTAATTTATCAATCAATCGTCCTGCAAAAAGCATGGAGATGGCATATACAAATTGGAATACGGAAGTGATATTTGCATAATCCGAATTGGTCCAGCCAAATTCTTTTGATAGATCGGGTGCTAATAAACTCAACACCTGACGGTCAAGATAATTAACTGTAGTTGCGAAAAACAAAAGGGTGCAAATCGTCCACCTGTATTTTCCAATCGTTGCTTGGGTCATTTGGCAAGTATTTAGGCGTTTAAATGCTTAGTGAAATTCAGAAAGCATTTACTTTTTTATCGAGGCAATGGTTTCCAACACTTTTTTTGTTTCTGTTTCAATCGTTGTATAATCTTTTGATTCCATTAATTTTTTGCTGATCAGTTTACTTCCCATGCCTACGGCACATACACCAGCTTTGTACCAGCTTTCAATATTTTCCTTGGTTGTATCCACACCACCCGTTGGCATGAACAATAGTTTTGGAAAAATATCTTTAATAGTGGTCAAAAATTCGGTACCGAGCATATTTCCCGGAAATAGTTTGATGAACTTTAACCCGGCATTTTCTGCAGCAATGATCTCTGTCGGTGTCATACAACCGGGAGCATAGAAAATATCATTGGCTACTGCATAATCAGCTACTTCTTTTACAAAACCCGGGCTCACTAAAAAGTCTGCACCGGCAGCCATATAATCATTGGCCTGTTGCATATTCTTAATGGTACCAACACCCAATAATATACCGGGCATTTCTGCATTTCTTATTTCTACCATTTTTTTGAAATTACTCAATGCAGCTTCACCACGGTTGGTATATTCTACTGCTTTGATGCCGGCTTTGTAGATAGCTCTCAATACATCAACACTTACTTCTTCACTAGGGTTGAAGTATAAAGGCAATATGCCCTGTGCTACTACGGCGTCTGTTATTTGTTGTGTCTTGCTCATATATTTTTTTTTACCACAGAGGACTCAGAGTTTTTTCACAGAGAACACAAAGCGATTTTGTGTCCTTCGTGGGTCTATCTTAGTGTTCTTTGTGGTTAGATCTTTACTTTAATTACTAATTTCTTTATTTCTCCTTCACCAATCATGGGTGCATGCACATCTTCCGGAAAGAAGATTGCAAACTGCCCGTTGGTTAATTGAAAATACATATCTGGCTGTTCATGGTACAACTGTACATCTTTCTCCGGGTTGTAACCAGCATTTTCGTTTTTGCATTTCTCTCTTGGCTTCCAGCCAATTGTTTCCACACCATTAATACAAAGCTGAATATCAATATTATTATTATGACATTCAAACTTAGCCACGGACGCTTCCGCCGCAACACCAGGCTTATTCGAAAAAATAGCTTTCAATCCATCTGAAATATCTGACTTCCCATCTGGTGCATTTGCCAAATCTGTTTGATTAATATATTCAAACGCATTTGCAAACAATGGATGCAATGAAAAATACTTAGAAGCATTTGCAATTGTATCTACTATCATTTTCTTTAAAGAATTTATGCTAAATAAAATAAATGATTGACCTAAGTCTCCCTTTAGGGGACAGGGGCATTATCTCTGCACTCTTCCGCTTCCATCACCCTTCATCAGGTCTTTCACATCACTCAATGTAGCATGGTTCAGATCTCCGGGTATTGTATGTTTGATAGCTGATGCAGCTACGCCAAATTCTGCCGCTTCATTCATTGGCATACCAGTAACCAATCCATAAATCAATCCACTGGCAAATGAATCGCCGCTACCTACACGGTCAACAATGCGAACATTATATTGCTTGGTATGATAATATTCGCTGCCATCATATACCAATGCACTCCATCCGTTATCACTTGCACTATGGCTTTCTCTTAATGAAGAAGCGATAAACTTGAAACCAAACTTCGCTTTCATTTGCTGGAACACATCTTTAAAACCATCAAGGTTCAATTCACCTTTGGTTACATCAGTATTAGCTGCTTTAAAACCTAAGCACAGATCAGCATCTTCTTCGTTACCGATACATACATCCACAAATTCGCAAAGACCAGTCATTACTTCACGGGCCTTTTCTTTGGTCCATAATTTTTTACGAAAATTCAAATCTATACTGGTGGTAATGCCTTTTGCTTTAGCAGCTTTTAAAGCAGCTAACGTAAGGGCAGCGGCTTTATCGCTTAGTGCA
This sequence comes from Chitinophagaceae bacterium IBVUCB2, assembly GCA_002127295.1. Lineage (GTDB taxonomy): Bacteria > Bacteroidota > Bacteroidia > Chitinophagales > Chitinophagaceae > JJ008. Next base: position 1,266,137 of record NFUV01000001.1, on the reverse strand, counting down.
GGCGTAATTCCAGTAGTATGAAACCAATCAGCTCCATCTAATATTTTATCAAAATCAAATTCACTTATTTCTACTTCTGCAATAGAAGCATGTGCTCTGTCGTAAACAACTTGTGATGCTCTCATAGAAGCACCGGTTTCCAAAAAGTAAATACCCAATCTTTCACCACCTCTTGCGATGAACTGTGTATCTACACCATAACGACGCAGGTGATTAATAGCAGCCTGGCCAATTGGATTGTTTGGCACTTTAGTTACAAATGTTCCGTTAAGTCCGTAGTTACATAAAGCTGCAGCTACGTTGGCTTCTCCACCGCCATAAGTAATATCAAATGTATCGGCCTGTACAAAACGTTTGAAATCGGGAGTTGATAAACGCAACATTATTTCTCCCATCGTTACAACTTTCTTTGACATGTTCTTATAGTTTATTATTTGTTTATTGAATTGCTTGAAAGATACGTTATGCGATTGGAAAGAATGGCCTTGTGGCCTACTCTTTTACCGGTATCGTTACCGGAGTCGTTCCGGTATCGTTGCCAGCCGCATTCTCCGACTTATTTTATTTGTCGCTGGCGACTATAGCTACCGTTTGAGCATCTAGCTGCCAGTTGAAATACTGTTTTGCATTATTGAAACAAATATCCTGTATCACTTTCCCGATCCATGCAATATCATTTGGCAATTCACCATTTTCTACTTCTTCACCAAACATATTGCACAACAATCTTCTGAAATATTCATGACGGGGGAAAGAAAGAAAACTTCTGCTATCCGTCAACATACCAATAAAGCGACTTAGCAATCCCATATTACTCAATGCATTTATTTGCCTCGTCATTCCATCTTTCTGATCAAGAAACCACCAGGCAGAACCCCATTGAATTTTTCCGGCCGCTGTGCCATCATTAAAGTTGCCGATCATGGTAGCAAACAATTCATTATCTGCAGGATTTAGATTATAGATGATCGTTTTCGCCAGTGTATTATTTGTATCAAGACGATTTAAAAACTTGGCTAATGTTTTTGCCTGTGAAAAATCTCCGATGCTATCCCAGCCAGTATCAGGGCCGAGTTGTTGCAACATGCGGTTGTTATTATTTCTCAATGCGCCAAGATGATACTGTTGAACAAAACCTTTTTCATGGTCCCACTCAGCAAACGTAACCAGCATGGCTGATTTGAATTTCCTGTTTTCTTCCAATGACAAACTACCGCCAGAACGGATCTTAGCGAAGATGCCTGCTATTTCAGTAGCCGTGTAATCTTCCGCATAAATTTCTTCCAAACCATGATCACTTACCCGGCAATTGTTGGCTACAAAATAAGTATGTCGTTTTTTTAATGCAGCCAGGTAATCATTATAGGTACTAATAGAAATATCAGCAGCTTTTTCTAAACCTGTCAAATAATTATTGAATCCATTCGCATCATCTACATTCATTGCCTTATCCGGACGAAATGCGGGCAATACTTTCACTGACCAGTTATCATTTTGTATTTGCTGATGATATTGTAGGTTGTCAACCGGGTCATCTGTAGTGCAGATCAGCTTTACATTCATCTTCTCCAGTAAACCTCGTACGCTATATTCTTTTGTTTGCAGTTTCGCTGAAGTTTCCTCATACACTTTCTTCGCTGTATCCGCATTTAATATATCATGCACATCAAAATAACGTTGCAGTTCCAAATGCGTCCAATGATACAATGGATTTCTTAATGTATAGGGAACCGTAGCCGACCAGGCACTGAATTTTTCCCAATCCGTTTTATCACCGGTAATATAGGCTTCTTCCACACCATTAGCCCGCATAGCTCTCCATTTATAATGGTCGCCATTCAGCCAAACCTTTGTAATGTTCTCAAAGGTTTTATCTTCTGCCACTTCATTTGGCGGCAGGTGATTATGATAATCAATAATGGGCATGTCTTTCGCATACTCATGATACAAACGCTGTGCTGTTGCATTCGACAGCAAAAAATTTTCATCGAGAAATTGTTTCATACAATCACTTTTAATAATAATACAAGTCCGGAAGACGGTAAGCCCATAAGTCCGAAAGACATTTTCATTTATCGGGTTATTTCTTTCCGACTTTCTGTCTTCCTGACTTTCGGACTAAAGAGATACTCCCCGTTTCCACGGAATAAAATCATCCTGGTTCAGCAACACCGCTTTCGGAATCACTTCACCACTGGCAGCTTTGATACAATACTCCAGTATATCTTCACCCATTTGCTGAATGGTTTTTTCTCCTTCTATAACCGGTCCGCAATCAATATCTATAATATCATTCATTCTTTTAGTGAGATTGCTGTTCGTAGAAACTTTGATCGTTGGACAAACAGGATTACCAGTTGGTGTTCCCAAACCAGTAGTAAAGAGAATTAACGTAGCACCACTGGCAGCTTTACCAGTTGTGGCTTCCACATCATTACCAGGGGTACAAACTAAACTCAAACCAGGTTTTGTAGCAGGTTCTGTATAATCCAATACATCAACAACAGGAGAGGTGCCACCTTTTTTTGCAGCACCGGCACTTTTTATCGCATCTGTAATTAATCCATCTTTAATATTTCCGGGAGATGGGTTCATGGAGAAACTGGAACCTGCATTGGTAACGATCTCATCATAGCTTTTCATCAGCGACATAAACTTGCGGGCCGTTTGTTCATTTACTGAACGGTCAACCAATTCTTGTTCCACTCCGCATAATTCCGGAAACTCAGCTAATAATATTTGGCCGCCTAATGCTACCACTAAATCAGAACAATAACCAACAGATGGATTGGCAGATATGCCACTGAAGCCATCACTGCCCCCACATTTTACACCAATACAAAGTTTATCAAGAGATGAAGGTTTTCTTTCCTGCTTGTTTATTTCAATTAGCCCTTCAAATGTTTTACGTATCGCATCAGCAATTAATTGTTCTTCGCTTTGCGACTGCTGTTGCTCAAAAATATAAATAGGCTTATCAAAATTGGGGTTATGTTTTTTCAGATCGGCTTTGAAATCTTCTACCTGTAAATTCTGGCAACCGAGACTTAATACCGTTACTCCACCCACATTCGGATGGTCTGCATAAGCAGCTAACAATTTACTAAGTATTGCTGCATCTTGTCGTATGCCACCACAACCACCCTGGTGATTTAAAAATTTTATGCCATCTACATTTTTAAATGGACGATGTTGTCCATTGGTAGAAGGAGTAAGGTCAATTTCCTCTAACGAACTTCCATTTTTATAAGCATTCACCAAATGGTGAGTGTATTGTTTGTATTTATCGGTGACTGCATAGCCTAGTTCATTATGCAGGGCTTCACGGATAACATCTAAATTTCTATTCTCACAAAAAACAGTGGGAATAAAAAGCCAATAATTAGCAGTACCTACTTTTCCATCTTTTCTATGATAGCCATTGAACGTTCTTCCTTTGAATTTTGAAACATCAGGGGCATGCCATTCAAACGTTGCGTTGCGATAATCATAAGGCTCAGCAGCATGCTTGATATTTTCTGTAGACATGCGGCTGCCTTTCGGAATATCCAGCTGGGCTTTTCCAACCAACACACCATACATTATTACTTCATCACCAGCTTTCATATCCTGCATAAAAAATTTATGCTTTGCCGGGATATCTTCTTGTAAAATATAGTCAGCTCCTTCAAAAGAAATCGTTTCTCCTTTTGAAAGATTGGTCAATGCAACAATTACATTATCCTTACTGTTAACTTTTAAAACTCTGTGTTTCATTTAAACCGTTACTCGTTTTGTGTCTAATTCAGCAATCGTAGCCAAAGCACCGTTATTGATACAATCATTTAGTTGCTCCTGAACCAGTGGAAGAAAGCCCGGTAACTTGCTCAAGTCTGTTTCCCAAAGTTCTTCATCCTGTAACACCTTTTCTACTAATTTATCTGGCGTAGTATTTTGCCAGGCATTATAAAAATAATCTGCCGAATCATCTTTTATTTCATACTCCGCACCATTCAGTTCTCCATAATATTTAGTGCCTGCTTTGCGGGTAGCTTTCATATATAATAAAAAGCCAGCAAACCCAGTCGCCATACGCAGAGGAGGAGAATCTTTCAATTCATAATGTCGTTGCAACAGTGGCACATTCCTCATTTTCATTTTAGAAGTGTATTGTACGGTGATGCTCTGCCATTGATGATTAATAAATGGATTGCAAAAACGTTCAAACGTACTGTTGGCAAAATCTTCTTTCACCTTTGTATCAATTTCAAATGGAATAGCAGGAGCAATTTCTGTATGCATCAGTTTTTTAGCGAAGTTGCCAAAGCAGCTATCCTGTACGGCATCTCTTGTAATATCAAAACCAGCAAGAAATGCTAAACCACAATTAAAAGTATGAGTGCCGTTAAGTAAACGCAGTTTTAATTCTTTGAATAAAGTAATATCAGGTGCAATCACAACACTGCTATCAACCTTACTGAAGGATAAAATTTCTTTCACCTTTTCATTTCCTTCAATGGCCCAGAGACGAAATACTTCACTCATGGTTAGTAAATCGTCTTTATAGCCTAATGCTTGTTCTAATTTTGCTGTTTCATCCGTATTTGGTTTACCCGGAACGATCCGGTCAACCAGTGTATTGCAAAATGTATTGTGATTTTCTAGCCATTCAAAGAATTTGAAATCTAGATTATTACGATGTGCCAGCTCCAGCACAATGCTTTCCAATTTAGAACCATTGTCAGTGATCAATTCCGTAGGTACAATCACCATTCCACTTGCAGCACTTCCGTTAAAAGCTTTGAATCGTTCATGTAAAAAGGCTAATAGTTTACCTGGAAATGAAACTGGCGGATCGCTGTTAATATCATCTTGTACCAATTGTATTCCTACTTCGGTAGTGTTGGAGATGATAATTTTCATTTGCGCATTATGAGCACATTCTAAAATTCTTTCCCATTCTGTCTTTGCACTCAGCACCCGGCTTATTGAAGCATTGATAATATTTTCCTCGACTATTTTTCCATTCTCTACGCCCCGAACACAAATGGTATAAAGACCATCTTGTTTATCAAAAGCACTGCTATCACTGTCTGTTGATTTAACCACCACCACCCGTCCATTAAATATGCCTTGTTTATTGGCTTTGTCTATAAAATAATCTGGCAAGCCCCGCAGCAGTACACCGGTTCCAAATTGCAATACTTTCTCCGGCAGTTCAAAAATGGTTGTGTTCGGTATTTCTAATCCCGGTTGGGATGCAATTTGTTCTAACGTATGTTTTGATAATTGCATAGTTAATTTGTTGCGGGATTCCAGCGGTCGCCAAAAACCCATTTTACATTTATATCACTTGCTTTTACTCCCGCTGGAAGATTGTTGTTGTACCAGCTAAAATCATTGCCACCTTCCCGGTGACAGTTATAATAATAAATTCGTTTGCCCCATTTAAGGTTATTGGCCGTTGGAACAATATAAATAGCTGAGTCTCTCATGTTCTTCGCAAATTCACAATTCACCAAATAGAATTGTGCATCCCGATGATACCGGCCCAATAAAAAATTATCAATGCCTTTGAACTTACAATTCACCAATACGGTTTTTGAATCTTCATTACCAGATCCATCATGCCAGATAGCCGCCGGTCCGGAATGAGTAATGAACTCACAATTCTCTGCATAAGCCCATCCTCTCGGACAATAGAAATCAACACCACCTTCCATAATGCAGTCTTTAAAATACCACATGCCATTATTCACTTCCCAGGGACTAACCGTATCACCACCAAAAGAACGGAAATGGCAATTGATAGCCTTCATTCTCGTGGCCATATTCATAGTACGCAATGCCATCTGGTGACCATCTTTTCTCAATTTCTTTTCTTTATTGGCTGCTGTATCTGAGGCACACCAGATCGTTCGTTCTTTAAAATCAAAACCATAGTTATTGGTGATGGTCAGATTTTTTAAGGTGATATCATTGGCGCCTACGTTCAATGTAGCTACACCCCAATCATCCGTATGTCCGCAACGCCATTCATCTCTTGCAATACTGGCGATGATAATTGTTTTAGCTCTGTCTTCCCCTTCAAAAATGATATTTCCTTTTTCGATATAAATTTTCTCTGCGTATGTTCCTTTCTTAATATAAATAGTTCTTGCGGTGGCAGATGAGTCAGGTAAACTATTTAACGCTCCCTGAATTGTTTTAAAATCACCACTGCCATCAGCCGCTACTATAATTTTTTTATTGATAATTGCATTACCGTGTGCCACGGCACATGACAGCATCAGGAATAATCCGGATAACGAAAGTATCAATATGGTATTATTGCGTTTCACTTATTTTTTGTTTGTTGTATCAGCCACTTCACCAGGTCTTCAGCAGCTTTATAATTCTCAAAATCAGGAGTTAGTTGTTTTCTTCCATCTACATATTCGTTGTACAACCAGGGGTCGCCTACTGCAAGCACAGTCCCTTTGCCAAATTTTGCTGTTGCAATTATTACATCAGTATCTTTTGTAACTAATGCTTTTGCAGGTGCTTTTATAGCTAAAGTGCTTAGCTCTTTTAAAAACATTTTCTGTGTTGTTTTAAACACCGGATTATTAGCACCGGGCAATACTTCTCCCTGCGGGTAAGTATCATTCTTCACCATGTTAATACTTTTATCGGTGAAGGTGATACCAAACGCTTTGCTTAAAAGATTGAAATGTTTCAGGTCGCAGTTGTTACTGTCGTTAGCCATCATTAACAATACACCACCGGCTTTTACCCAATCGCTGATTGCTTTTACATCTTTTGCAGAAACATAATTAGGAGTTGGATTGTCCTTTACATGGTCGGGGTCAACAATAATATAAACGGATGCACCTTTAAGATTTGCTGCGGTCGGAGCTATATCTAATGAAGATAATTTAGTACCATTCTTTTCAAAAACCCATCCTAACGTATTGAAACCCGGATGTGATCTTTCCTGCCAGGTATAATGCCAATAGCTCATAGTGCTGGCTGCATCTTTTCTTTTTTCACTATTGAACCATCGATCGAGTAAAATTGTTTTTCCTTTTCCATTTTGTAATGACCCGCTTATTTCCATTTCACCAGCAGCTTTTATAAAAGCTCCCATACCTTTTGGATCATTCACAATTACTTTTTCCCGCATATAATATTCAAAGCTTCCATCACGGTAAGGATTACCACCCAATCCAGAAACAGATACAGTGCCGTGTAAATTTGTTTGCCCGTCTTCAACTTTAATGAATTGTTTGACAATACCAGCATATGCCCTTTTTGCAATAGAAAATTTTGAAGCAGGCAAATAATCTTTACGAACTCCTTTTGCAATGGCATATGTTAACTGGCAACTTGCTGAAGCTTCGAAATAATTTTTTTCTTTACCCGGCCCGTTATAATTCAGTATGTCGTACCACAAACCGGTTTGTTTGTCCTGTACTTTTTCAACAGCGGTTACCAGTCTGTTTAAAATATCAATCAGTTTTTTTCTTCCTGGGTGATTTGGCGGATACCAATCCAACGCATCAACAATTGCATTGGAATACCAGCCGATAGCTCTTGCCCAAAAATGTGGCGATTGCCCGGTAGTTTTATTGGCCCATTGTTGTTGCTTGCTTTCATCCCATGCATGATATAATAGACCAGTTTTTGGATCTCTTGCATGTTGCTCCATCCAAACAAATTGGTTAGTAATATCATTAAAGGCTGTATCCTCCTGCATCAGGTTGGCATATTCCGCATAAAAAGGCGCACCCATGTACAAACCATCCAGCCACATTTGATAAGGATATATTTTTTTGTGCCAGAAGCCACCTTCATTGGTGCGGGGATGTGTACGTAATTGCTGTCTTAATAAATTAGCGGCCTTAAGGTATTTTTCTTTTCCTGTCACACGATAGAGTAGCAGCACCAGTTTGCCATTATTGATGTGGTCAATATTATATTCGTCAGGTTTGTAATCTTTAATGCTTCCATCTTCTTTTACATAAAAGTCCATTAACCGTTGTATGTAGTTAAAGTATTTTACATTGCCAGTGTTTTGCCATACTCTTTCACAACCTTTTAATATCACTCCCATATCATAACTCCAGCGGGCAGCTTTGCCCCCCAGCGCAAAAGAATCAGCCCACATCTTCATGCTGGTTGCGATCATTTGCTCCGACAATGGAACTTCCTGCGCACTTGTGCCAAGCACAGAAAGAGACAAGGAGATGCAAATGGCTATTCGTTTGAATTTCTTCATTTATTGGTCAGGCTTTTTTCAGTTGCTCCCAATTCATAGGTGATCTTTTCTTTTGCTTTGGAAGCATCTGTGTTCTTAATAGTAATGTTGTTGCTTCTTTCTCCATTGATACGAAAGAGAAGCTTTGTTCCTTCTTTATAAGTAATGTTGTCAAAAACTATTTTATCACTATGTACTACATCAATCACAGGATTAGTTTCTTCACTAATAATTTTAATGTTTTTGAAACTGATGTTAGAAGCTTCCTGCACATCAATTCCTTTATGTGCTTGCAACACCATATTTTCTAAGAAGATGTCTTTGATATGCATCTCTGGTAATCCACGAATGAATATCCCTTTCTCCGCACCATTGCAATACACATTGCTGATGTGGAAGTTTTTGAAAACAGGAGTTGTTTCATCCACCGGTTTAAATTCCACTTTTGGCAATTCTCTTTTTTCTCCAGCTAAAGGGATAGGATCTTTTGCGGCATAATACATGTCAAACAAGATGGCTTCACCCGGAATATCTTTCATGTAAATATCTTTAATGAAAATATTCTCCACCACACCACCACGACCCCTTGTTGTTTTAAAACGAAGGCCTATATCAGTTCCTATAAATGTGCAATTGCTAACATAAATATTCCTGGCACCGCCACTCATCTCACTGCCAATAACAAAACCACCATGCGATGCGTACACGGTACAACCACGAATAATTACATTTTCGGTGGGCATTGCTCTTTTTCTTCCTTCTGCATCACGGCCACTTTTCATACATAAAGCATCATCTCCCACATCGAAGATGGAATTTTCGATCAATACATTTTTGCAACTCTCTACATCTATACCATCTCCATTTTGTGCATACCAGGGGTTTTTAACCGTAATATTTCTTACCGTTAAATGTTCACTCATTAATGGATGTAAACACCAGGCTGCAGAGTTCTGGAATGTAACACCTTCCAATAAAATGTATTTGCAATTGGTAAGCAGTACCATATTGGGTCGAAAAAAATCTTTGATCCCTTCATAATAGGCAGCATCACGGCCAGCCATTATTTGCCCGGGGTTTGCAGGCATTTTTGCACCTTTCAATGATTGCTCTGATGGATACCATGTTTTTTTATCATCACTCAATATACCACCACTCGCCACTAATTTTTTCCATTGTGTTTCATTCAACTTATCTTTTTTCACCATTCTCCACGCATCACCATTGCCATCAACAATTCCTTTACCAGTAATAGCAATGTTGGTTGCTCCAGTGGCAGAAATAGGAGATTGGTTGCGCATCTGCGGTAATCCTTCCCAATTAGCAGCAACTAACGGATACTGATCAAAATCTTTTGTGAATAGGAGGGTAGCTCCCGTAGCAAGATGAAGATTGATATTGCTTTTTAAAACGATTGGCCCTGTTAACCATAATCCTGCAGGAATAAATACAACACCGCCACCTTTTTTTGTTTGCGCATCAATTGCAGCAGCAATACTTTTTGTATTTAATGTATGTCCATCAACAACCGCTCCAAATTTTACAATGTTTGTCGTGTCTTTTTTAAATTTTGGAGCGATGACCACCGGTAATTTTTCCTTCCAACCAGTAGACAAATTTTGTTGTGCTAAAGAGCTGATAGCAATAGCACAGGCGCTTAGTATGAGTAGTATTTTTTTCATTGGCAATGAGACTCCTGACGAGGAGATTTTCGTTATACAAGTCTAACCAGATATTAGCTGCTAATCAACGAATTGCGTTTCTTTATTTACGCAATCGTTACCGGGAACGGTATCGGAATTTTGGCGATTTTTTTAAGACTGTTTTGAAGGGGATTTTAGACGATTTTTACTGCCTGGCGGGCTATCATTTTCCATTGGCCTCCCTGTTTTTGCCAAATCAGTAAGATTCTTAAATGTACGTCGCCGGGTTTACCGCCATCATTGGTTTTTGCTTTGAGTATATGACGAACAATAGCTGTCTTGCCACTTACGCTAATGGTTTGTTCTGATAGGTCAATCGATACAAAATCGGAGTTGCCATTAGCAATATTCGTTACAAATGAATTTTTGTCTTCAATTTTTCCGCCACTGTGTCCGTAACTAAGTTTATCTGTTACCAGCTTTTCCAATTGTGTTTTATTTCCATCCACCATTGCAGTACGTAATTGTTCAACAACCGCTGCTACGGCTTTTTCTTGTTTGCTTTGTGCAATAGCAACTGATACAGTTAAGATCAATGTTATCGATAGAATTATTTGCTTCATACTTAAAAACGTTTAGACATTGGTACAAGGTCGGTTAATTCTGAAATTTTTACTGGTCTTTTTAGTTCAATACTTTTTCGGGCGGCTATACCGATGAGAATAGACATCGCACCTTCTCTTGTTCCCGCCATCACATGGTGTGGGTTATCATTTTTATCAACGAACATTCGTCTTTGCATTCTTATATCTCCGCCACCATGACCACCTTTTATTTTCGGCGTGGTAAAAATTTCATAGTCTTTTTTGAAATTATCCATAACGAGTATCTCCCTAAACTCACCCGGTATCGCATCATCTGCATTGCTCATTTCCATAGCATGACGATTGGCCTGGTCATCTGCTGTTTTTTGTAAGTAAGGAATATCTTCCCATGTTTCTATTCTTCCACTTGTTCCGTTAAACGCTATTTGCCATCCTTCATAAGGAGAATAAGTAGTCAGCGAATAATTTACTGTTACTCCATTGGCATAAATAATTTGCGCCGACATCTTATCATAAATATCAATTTCATTGCTCCATACACAACCGTCCCTTAAATAACCATCATGCTGTTCATTCTTCGGATATAAATTATTTAATCGTTCATCTTTAGTGATATCCCAAAAGAATTTGCATTTGTCTTTGTACTCACAACCCCTGCATTTTGTTCCCCGGAAAGAATTGTTTTTTCCATAGTGTTCCAAACTTCCATAAGCACTTACTTCAACCGGCTCACTGTTCAGCCACCAGTTCAGCAGATCGAAATGATGCGTGGCCTTATGCACCCACAGCGAACCTCCTTTATTCATCCGGCCATGCCATCTTCTAAAATAATCCGCACCATGATATACATTTAAATACCAGTTGAAATCAACCGATGTTACTTTGCCTACTCTTTGTTGCGCCAGCAATTCTTTTAATTGCATGGCATGCACACTATGGCGATAATTAAATGCAACAATTACTTTTTTACCAGTTTTTTTCTCGGCTTCTAAAATTCGTTTACATTTTATTTCATCCGTCGTCATTGGCTTTTCAGTAATGACATCGCAACCCATTTCCAATGCTGTTACAATTTGGTTATCATGTTCTGAATCCACTGTTGTTACAATTACATAATCAGGGTTGGTATCGGTCAACATTTTTTTATAATCAGTAAATGCGGGGCAACTTACTTTCATAGCATCTTTTACATAGGCCAGTCTGCCGGGATTGATATCACAAAGGCCAACAAATTCTATTACCTCGCCAAATGATTTTATAAGATTACTTCCCCAAAAAGAAGAACCACGGTGGCCGGTGCCTACTAAAGCCAACCTGATTTTTTTACCGGGGGTAAATGCAAATCCTTCAAATGGATTTAACATTAATGCAGCACCTGCGGCGGCAGTGTAACCTAAAAATTTACGGCGTTCCATGATCGTTATTTTAAGTTATAAGAATTATGTTGTCATCGTCCTTGCTATTATCATCGCCTGTTGCGTCGCACTCTTCATCGTTCGGTTCGCTACTCAGCATTTGCGATTAGACGGATAGTAGTCAAGTATTAATTATAGTATTAGTTGTTCTCAATACGAAACCAATCTACATCAGCATACCCTGCATCATTCGTAATATTATTTCTCAAACAAAACATACCCAGCTTAGCACCAACCCATCTTCCTGGTTTGGCAGTAAATGTTTTTTCAACAGCAGTAAATTTTTCGCCGGTATCGCTAAACGAGAAACGACAAACGCCACCTTTCCCCACTTGTATTCTTAAATAAAAAGTATTTCCTTTTTCAGCGAAAGAAGCCATTTCTTTTTCTTTTCCGTTTTTATCTGCTTTGATATTTTCATTGCAAACGATATTAATATCATCGCCTTCTTTTTCTACAGCTATATAGGCATAGTCGCTTCCAAACATTACTAAACCAAATTTTTCATTTTTAAACTTCGGCTTGAATGTAAGTTTCACCGTAGCCGTAAATTCATCCGCAGGTGTTTTCTGTCCTAATATATTGGCTGTGTTCCATAAATTATTTATAGAATCAGCTTGATAAACTGAAAACATTCTCAATGAACCTGATGGAGTAGCAAAAGCCCATCCTTCTTTTGGATTAGCCTGCCATTGCCATTGCATCCCAAGTTTAGGTTCATTAAACTCATCACTATCTGCAACTGTTTTAATAGGATATGTTTTTCCAATAGTTGGTTTTTTATAAACCATTACCGGTTCGCCTTTACCATCACCATCTTTATCTATGCCAATCACTGGCCAATCATTTATCCATTTCATTGGTTGTAAATGCACCACTCTTCCATACACATCTATATCCTGAAAATGCAAAAACCAATGTTCACCAGTTTTTGTATCAACCCAGGCTCCCTGGTGCGGTCCGTTGATGGTTGTGCTGCCCTGATCAAGCGCAACTTTTCTTTCATAAGGGCCATAAATATTTTTTGAACGAAGAATTGTTTGCCAACCTGTGCTTACACCACCTGCCGGGGCAAATATGTAATAATAGCCATTGCGTTTATAAAACTTCGGCCCTTCAATCGTTGCATCATTATCATGGCCATCATATACCATCACTGCATCACCAATAACTTTTGTTCCGGCTGAGTTTAATTCTTTAACTACAATAATTGATTTAAATCCTGCACGGCTTCCCGCATAGGCATGAGTGAGATAAACTTTTCCATTCTCATCCCAAAGAGGGCAGGGGTCAATCAATCCTTTTCCTGCTTCCACCATAAGAGGTTCAGTCCATGGTCCGGTAATATTTTTTGCTTTGGTTAAATAGATACCAAAATCGGGGTCAGGGTAATAAATATAAAATTCATTGTTGTGATAGCGGATACTTGGAGCCCATACACCACCGCCATGCTGTACTTTATTAAAATGCTCAACGGGGATTTGAGTTTTTAATGCATGGCCAATTAACGTCCAGTTCACCAAATCTTTTGAATGAAGAATTGGTAAACCCGGCGCATGATTAAAACTGGAGGAGATCATATAATAATCATCACCCACTCTTATTGCATCGGGGTCGCTGTAATCAGCATTGATAACTGGATTTTTGTAGGTTCCGTTGCCATTGTCAGCTACCCATGCTTTGGAAATGGTTTGGGAGTTGGCAGTATAAACAGCACTCAATAATAGTATGAATAAAAATTTTTTCATTTCAATGGGTTCCATCCACTCAGAACATTTAGTAGTGTATATTTTTTTACTTCTTCTTCTGTCAGTTGTTTAGCCCATTTCAATCTGCCTTCTGGTTTGGACGAAGGACCAAAATTGCTAAACTCTGCATAGCGACTGTTCAAATGATTGTTGTTATTATTCCAAACACTCCAGCCTTCTGCTTTTATATGTTGACCAATATAACAATGCAGATAAGCAACAGCAGAATAAGGTCTCCAGGGTCGACCAAGCGAAACACTACGCAATGAACTATCACCGTCTAACTCACACCAATTAAAAACATAGCCGAATTCTTTTTCTTTGGGTGTGGAGGCAGCTGTAATATGCGAATTCTTTTTACTATAGATGCGGCATTTCTGAAACCAAACGGTAGAAGAGCCGAATATAAAATCTGTTGTTCCCTCTATGTAGCAGTTTTCATAATATTGGCGGCTTCTGTCACTGTTTGTAAATAATACATCCTGGTTGCCAATAAAGCGGCAGTCCTTAAAAATAGCTTTATCTCCACTTGATTCAACGGCAACTGCTTGTCCTGCTGTAAATCCAGCATCGTTTTGAAAGGTAATATCTGTAGCGGTAAAATTATCTGCCAGTATTTTAAAACTCCAGGAAGTCCGTGTGTTGATCGTATCTCCATTGGGAGCAATTTTCCCTGTATGGTCATTATATGTAAGAATAGTATTGAGTTTGTCTTCCCCAATTATTGAAATGAATGGCCGGAGTGAATCAATCAGAATTTTCTCTTTATAAATTCCTTTTTTAATAATTATTGCAACAGGCTTTTTATTATTTGCTGGTACCGCATTAATAGCAGCTTGTACTGTTGTATAATCACCACTACCATCTTGTGCTACTGTAATTTCTTTGGCAAATTTTTTTTGTTCTGCAGGGAAAATCTTTCTGATAAATTTATCCATGTAAACAATTGTGGTATCAAACCATGGATTGAATAAAAGAAATGAATGAGGTGAGCCTTCCAAAGTTCTTGTTTCGGAATAAATTTTGTTTTGCTTTAGCACAGTAATAAAATCTTCTCTTCCCGCATGCATTCTTGCTACACCGCTATTGATGAATTGAGTGGGTGGTGTATGTTTTCCTACATGTGTTAGTGGTGCTGCTTGTTTCCATATTGCCGGGTTTTCTGTTTTAGAATAGCCAAACCAGTAAGTCGCAGCCGAAATTCTTTTGCTATCATCGCCTTCCCCGGACTCAGGATGAATGAAAGCTAATGTGCCATCCAAATCAATGACTGCATTTACTTTGCTGGATACATCTTTAAAGCATCCTTCACCTTCAAATTGTTTCATTCCATTTGTTGCTCCCATAAAGGCAGCTAATTCTCCGCCGGCCGAATGACCTGCTGCAACAATTTTATTTGGATCTATATTATATTTAGCTGCATTTTTTCTAACCCAGCGAATTGCTGATTTAATATCATGAATAGCCGCCGGATACAAAGCTTCTGTGGAAAGTCGATATTCAGGAGTAATACAAACATACCCAAGTGCAGCTAACTCTTGTAACAATGAATAATGCATGGCTTTGTTGCCACTTCTCCATCCCCCACCATGAATAAAGAGGATGGCGGTTCTTTTTGTTTCTGCCTTTTCTTTTGGATAAAATACGTCCAGCTTTAATTCCCTTTCTTTGGTTTTGCAGAAAGGAATATTTTTTTCTGCAGTAATGTATTCGTATGCCTTTTCTTTTGCGATCTGGATGTGGGGATAGTTCTTCAGATGCTTATTGTATTCGTTTGTTATGTTGTAAGAAGTGTCTCTAACACCTGTTAAACCGATCGTCATTTGAGACCCCGACTTTAACACGGCTACCGATAGGAATAATATTAAAAGAAATTTTTTCATTATTTTTTTATGGGCGCCACAATTCTTTCAGACAGTTCTAAATTCAGTTTTTTTATTTCTGTTAAAACTAGTTGTGCAATCATTCTTGCCCCGTAGTCATTAAAATGGGTGTTGTCTTTTTGCCCGGCAGGATAGTTGGGATGTTCCAGCGAGTCTAGCTGCATGAATAGATATTTTGAATACACAGGGCCCATTTTTTGCAGGAGCTCCCTGCTTTTTAAATCGAGGTCTATAACAGGAGTATTATACTCTTTGGCGATTTCTAAGACGGCATCACTATACTCTTTGTGTGTTTCTAGCATATTACCTTGTTTGTCGAATCGCATCCGGGTAACAGGTGTTATCAATACAGGAGTTGCTTTTTTGTTTTTTGTTTCTGTAATAAATTTTATCAGGTTGATTTTGTAATCAGGAACAGGAGTGTACCTGTCCTTATATCGTTCTTCTTTCGCCTCATCGTTATGTCCAAACTGCATTAATACATAATCACCTTCCTGCATACTATCGGCAATTGGTTGCCATTTTCCTTCGCTGATAAAAGTTCTGGTGCTTCTTCCACCTCTTGCACGGTTATCAATTACAACCGATGAATCGAAAAAATGAACAAATGGCATACCCCAACCTGTAACAGGATACCGTCTAGCTTCATAGTTGCACATGGTGGAATCTCCAATCATCCATACTTTTATTTTCTTTTTCTTTTGAATAAAGGAAAAGGAAATGAAGAGAGTGGTTATTACGGTTAGTATAAAAAGAAAATATTTCTTCATATCGAAAAAGTGTAATTATTTCTTTATCGGTATCACAATTCTTTCATTCAATTCCAGGTTCAGGCTTTTTAACTCTGTCAAAACTAATTGTGCAATCAATCTTGCTCCTAATTCGTTAAAATGGGTGTTATCCTCTTTTCCTTCCGGATAATTAGGATGTTCGCCGGGTTTTAATTGCAAAAACAATAGTTTGGAATTTTCATCGCCAAATTTTTGATACAGTGCTTTACTTTTTTCATCAAGATCAATAAATAAAACATTCTGTTCTTTGGCTACTTCTCTTGTTAAGGCAGAATATTCCAGGTGTGTATCAACTGCTTTGCCTTCTTTATCAAATTTTCTTCTCGATACCGGGGTAAATAAAATTGGCGTAGCTTTTTTAGCTCTTGTTTCAGTTATAAATCTTGTTAGATTCATTTTAAATGTATCAGGAGTTGCGTATCGTTCTTGTTTACTTTTTGATTCATCATTGTGTCCAAACTGTATAATTACATAATCGCCTTCTTTCGCTTCATCCATAATAGATTTCCAAAGTCCCTCACTTAAGAATGTTTTAGTGCTGCGACCGTTCTTTGCCCTATTAACAACAGTTACAGTGGAATCCCAAAAGTTTACAAAAGGCATTCCCCAACCTGTTTCAGGATAAGCCCTGGTTTCTTTAATGGCAATAGTAGAATCTCCAGCCAGGAATATTTTTATTTTCTTTTTTCCCGGTAAAGTAAAAGCTATTGCAGTTATCAGTATTGGAAGCAGAATTAATTTTTTCATTTTAGCAAACTATTTATATACACTTCAATATTCGTATAAAATTTATGCAGTTTGATTTGTGCTGCATCTTTTGCATCCGAAGGGTTTAAGTTATTTTGTTTTTCCCATTCATCCGCAATGCCGTCTTTGTCAGTATCAGCAGGTGCCGGAAGAGATTTTAATGCAGGCCATGCATTTATAGTTTGTTCGTAGGGAGTACCATGAGGATAACCCCCTTGCACATCAATAAATCCTCCGGTTCTATTTTTTACATCATTAATAATTCTAGCATCCAATGTATCTCTTTTGTAACTGGCTCCAACATATTTCAGTATTGCTTCGTAGGCATCAATTGCCGATTGGGCAGAAATTTCTTCAGTTGTAAATTCTTTATCAACTACAGCTTCTTTTTTATCAGCTTCTGTTCCACCGTTACCCATATGTACCCCTTCCCAATTGTTTTTTGTAATATCTTTTGCTTCGTCCACATAATTCCCATTTACATACCATTTTCCAAAAGGGATATCTTCAGTTTTTGATGGATTTACTATTCTGAATTTTACATTTTTACTGGTAGAAGGTCCGTATTTATAATAGTTGTTTACAATGTTATAATGGCCGGCTTCACCGCCATATACATTATTACCTCCCCAGTTATAGATAACATTGTTTCTGTAATCAGCCAATTCTTGTGTAGCACCAAGCCTTGTTCCGTTGAAGCGGGGATTGCGGTTAACGCAATGCGCAAATAAATTGTGATGTGCTGACAAACGGCTGCCGCCCCAGATTCCACCATAACCATGCCTTTCAAAATCTTTATCACCTTCTTCAAAATGATAGGAGTAATTGAGTGGCTCGGAAATTAAATTCCATTGCAACGTGGTACTATCGCCACCATACACAGAAAAACATTCATCGGTACTCCAACTGATACTGCAATGATCGATGATTATATTGCTCCTCCTTGATGCACTCAATGCATCATCATGACCACTGCCCGGTACCATTCCTTTATTTTGATTTTTATCACCCAGGCGAAAACGCAGATAACGGAGAATAATATTATTGCCACTTAACCCTACCGGATAATCTGCAATACAAATTCCATCGCCTGGTGCGGTTTGTCCTGCAATAGTAGCGTCACCTTTAATAGCCAGTGGTGAATTGAGATGAATGGTTCCGGAAACAGCAAATACAATTATTCTTGGCTCTTTTGCAGTGGCTGCTTTTCTAAAACTTCCTTCTCCATCATCGTTCAGATTAGATACGATATAAACTTTTCCTCCACGACCACCGGTAGTAAATTTTCCAAAACCTTCTGCCCCTGGAAAAGCAATGGCTAAAGTATTGGTAGTATTTGAAGCAGACGGGTTGCTTTGTTGTGCACATGATTGCAATGAGAATAATCCAAGCACACTGATGACCACCGATATCCTCTTCATAATACTTTATTTTAATATACTGAGACGTTTACAAGAAAATAAGGCTGCACCCTTTTAAATGCAGGTATGCAGCCTTACTATGAAAAACACTAATGAGAAACAACTAATTAATAATTCGGGTTCTGTTTCAATTTTCCCTGGTAAGAAGAAATTGTACCCTGGTCAAACGGAAACAATTCACTCTTGCCTGGCGTAAAAAAGGATGCTATTCCCTGCCATAAAGGTTTTCCGTCAATGGCGCTGGCAGTTGTAAGATGTTGTGCCCAGTCAACCCTTGTCCAACCCGTTGTTGGTGATGGAACCTGTGTAGGTTCCCAAAAAGGTTGTGCATTTGCAGGGGCGCCAACACCAGCATAATATTGAATCTCTTCGCCGTTATTCCTCCAATAAATGTATTGCGGTACATAAGTATAAGGTGCAACCCTGTCCCTGATTTGTTGAATTTGTGCTCTAGTCTCTGCTAACTTTGTTGTTAACAGATTCCAACGCAATAAATCATATTTACGAATTCCTTCATGACCGAACTCCAGGAATCTTTCATTAACGATAGCATTAAAAAATCCTGCTTTGTCTAAAGGAGTTGTGCCAATCATTCCTGTATTGCCACGGTATCCTCTTTTTCTTACTTCTTCAAACGCAGCAACAGCTTCAGGGGTAGGACTTCCATTTATTTCATTTACTGCTTCTGCATACATCAACAATACATCTGAAAACCGGATCATAGACCAGTTATAGCCTACATTCAGAACAGTGCCGGGTAATAAAGGAACTCTCCAGTCACGACGATATTTACCTGTATTTAATTCACCCAAACGACGTTGGCTTTTAAGATTATTAGAGCTATTCACTTGATAATGAGTAAGAGTAACATCTCTTCTTGTATCTACCGAATCAAATGCATAGAAATAGTTAGGAAGCATCACAATACCACCACCACCAGCTCCATATCGGGAAGCATTATTTAAGTTGGGGCCATCATAATTTCCCATGCGACTGTCACTGTTTCCATTTCCACCACCAGCACCAACTTCGAAAATTATTTCACCTTGTGGATCATACGTAAAGGAGGTTACTTTTCTCCAAATATCCTCGTAGTTTGGATTAAGTGTGTGCTGATCTCTTCGGGCCATCAATTCTTCACACTCTTGTTTTGCTATATTATAATAGGTAAGAAAATCAGCTCTTCTTTCCATTATTGCATTGCTGCGCAACGAGTAGCCGCCACGGTGCAATGCCATTCTTGCCCTCAATGCTTTTGCAACTCCTTTGGTGATTTTTTCATTTCTTGGACCTGCATCTGTTCTCCAAGGCAACAAATCTTTGGCAACAGCCAGGTCAGCAATCAGCACATCATAAATAGAATCACGGTTTGATTTAGGAATGAAAAGCTCTTTCTGTTTATAAGCAGGTATAAAAGGTGCCGGAACATCGCCCCAGTTAAGCATTAGTTGAAATAAGAACTGTGCTCTGAGTGTAAGAGCCTCTCCATGCAAACGTTTCAATTGTGCCTGTTCAATAGCAGAGCCGTTGGTATATTGTGGCATCAACGGAATTTGCTCTATACATAGATTTGCTTTTTCAACTCCCCTGTATAATTGAACAAATGGGTTCCTGATTTCTGAATTGGTTAATAATAACTGATAGCGGCCTACACCTCTTCTTCCGTTATCAATATTACCACTTACAATTCCTTCATCAGAATCATAAGGATAATACATGTTGATACGGATACCATACCCATTATCTCCCTGTAGTTCATCGTATACGCCAACAAGTGCAGTAGTTGCATTCGATACATCAGAGAAAGCTTGTGCTATGCTATATTGAGATACGGGTTCTACCTCAGTATATTTTTTGCATCCAACAGTTGTAAATAATGCGAGCAGCATTACTGTGCCTGTTAATGATTGAAGGATCTTATTTTTCATTTCAACTAATTTTTTAATTATTAGAAAGTAACGTTTACACCAAATAACCATGTTCTTGCTCTTGGATATGCTGCGAAATCAACACCAGGAGTCAGCGGGTCGCTTCTTCTGGCAGTAACATCAGGATCATAACCGGAGTAATTGGTGATCGTAGCCAGGTTATTTACTGTACCGAACACTCTGAAATTAGCAATCTTTAATTTATCTAAAAGGGTTTTTGGTAGTGAATAACCAAGGGTGATATTGTTAAATCTTAAGTACGAACCATCCTCAATAGCCCATGAATGTAACCACCAGCGTTGTACTCTTACCGGTGCCCATATTTCTGCGTTTGCATTCATCTTAGCTAACTCTGTAGGATCGGTTACTCTTACACCCGATGAATTGATATAAGTAAACCGGTTTTTTACAACTTCAAGAGTGTTCAGGTTCGGAAAAGCACCGTCCGTCCATTCAAGTTTATTAGCATTGTAAATATCATTACCTACAACAAAGTTCATAAATACTGACAGGTCAAAATTCTTATAGGTAAACTGGTTAGACCAACCACCGGTGAAGTCAGGATTAGCGTTACCAATTATTTGCCTGTCACCATCTGCTGTTATAGCACCGTCACCGTTCAGGTCTTTCCATTTCAGCGAGCCGGGTTGTGGTGCACCATACACACCGTTTGCAGCTATGCCTGGTTTAATAGTATAAACACCGGTAGTTGAATTGTAGTTAAAATCATCAATCTTATAAAAGCCGTCTGTTACAAAGCCATACATTAAACCAACAGGCCGGCCAACTTCTACTATATAATCATCAACACCATCTGAACCTTGCCATCCTGAATTTCTTGTTTGCGATTGTATTCCACCCAGACTTTCTACTTTATTTTTATTAAAGGCGATATTAAAATTAGAATTCCAGCTAAAATTTTTCTTCTGTATCGGTGTTGTACCTAACTGTATCTCCACACCTTTATTAGATGTTGCACCGATATTTTGCAGCTGTGTAGTATAACCGGTCGTTGGAGGGATAGCTACTGCCAATAAAAGATCATTCGCTTTATTTTTATAGACATCTATTGTCAATTGTACTTTGTTACTAAACATAGACAGGTCCACTCCAAAGTTGCTGGAGGTATTCTTTTCCCACCTAAGGTCTGGATTAGATAAAGCTATTGGTGCAAAACCCGGTAAAATAGAATGGTTGAAAGCATATTGGCCTGTAACACCATATAATTGTTGATAAAGAAGATTGCCAATTCTGTTGTTACCAACTGAACCATACCCAAACCGGATTTTACCATCATTCAACCAACTTGCCTTCTCCATAAATTTTTCCTTAGAAAATCTCCATGCAATAGAACCTGAAGGGAATACTAATGTTCCATTGTCGGAATTGAATTTTGAAGAACGATCAGCTCTCAGGTTAAAGTTGGCTAAGTACTTATCATCATAACCGTAACTTACACGGCCAAAGAATGAAGCAATACGGGCAGGGGGCTCTTCAAAAGAGGTAGGAAGCGGTTGTGCAGAACCAGTTGGTGCAGAACCAAGGCCCATGTTAGCCAAAGCTTTTTCAGCACTGATATCACCCGGAAAATAACGGGTTTCAATAGAATTTTGCTTTGAGCGAACATCTACTATTTCCTGTCCTGCTAACACCGTAATATCGTGGTGCTGTTTGTAATTATTAAGGGTGTATTGAAGTGTGTTAGAGTTACTAATGGTGTAATTATTTTGCTGACCGATTGATGCAACAGGTAAAGAAGCAAAGTTGCGGGCTGTACCTGTTATCTTGCTATAAAAAAGATCCGTTCTTACACTTGCATTATCAAAACCAACAGTCGATCTGAAAGTAAGATTTTTAAGAATGTTGTAGCTGAAATAGCCGGTTAAGTAAACCGCTCTTGTGTATTGTCTTCTATACTCAGCTTCCGTTAAAATTATCGGGTTAGTAGCACCGGCCGAAGCAAGGTAATAAGCTTCGTCAAAATCATCTATTCCAAATCCAGGTCTTTCTAATTCAAAAGGACGGTAGTTGATGGTATGACGCAGGCGGTTGGTTGTTCTTGTACCGCTATTTGTAGTACCTGCACCTTCTATCACCTGGTCAAGATAACGGGCTGTAAAACCCACTCTTAATTTATCAGAAGCCCGATGATCTAATTTAAAATTCACCAATTTTCTGTCAAAACCAGATACGATTTGTATTCCATCTTCTCTATTGGCAGTAAGGCTAAGATTGAATGTGGTATTTTGGTTTCCACCATTTACCGAAACATTATGTGTTGAGAATTTCGCTTTTCTTCCGAATACTTTGTCTTGCCAATTTATAAACTCAACATTTTTATAATTGGACAATGTATCCCAGGTTGTACCATAGGTCTGCGCAAAGCTTGCACTATCTGTTGAATTATCTCTTGTTCTTTCCCATTGCCACACTACAAAGTCGTAAGGCTTTAATACATCTTGAAATTTAGATAACTGACGATAGCCAACAGAACCGTTATAGCTTACCTGTGTTTTTCCTGATTTACCAGTTTTGGTAGTGATGATTACAACGCCGTTAGCAGCTCTTGCACCATAAATAGCTGTTGTTGATGCGTCTTTTAATACATCCACCGTTGCTATATCTTGTGGAGATAGAACGGATAAAGCATTTTCTACCTGTACTCCATCCACAATGTATAAAGGCGAATTATCCTGTGTGATGGATCCGCCGCCTCTAACCCTTACAATAATATCCGCACCCGGAGCACCTTCACTTGATGTTAACTGCACCCCGGCCAGTTTACCTTGCAAAGCTTCCGCTGCTGATGAAAGTGGAAAATCTTTCAGTTGCTTTGAATTGACTGATGATACGGAGCCGGTAAGATCTTTTCTTTTAACGGTTGAATAACCTACTACTACAACATCATCCATTGCCTTTACTTCAGCGGTCAACTCAACATCAATTACAGTTCTTCCGTTAATGGCTGCTTCATAGCTTACAAAACTGGCATTAGTAATAACCAGCGTAGTGGCCTTACTATCAACATTGATTTTGTAATTGCCCTGGGCATCCGTAGTAGTATTCACTTTGGTGCCCTTAACATTTACAGTAGCTCCAACTACTGGTTGTTGGTTTTCGGAGGAAGTAACAGTACCCGTTATTTGTCTTCCCTGCCCAAATAGCTGGCTGAAGGGACTCAGTGCTGTGAGTATCAAAAGACAAATCACGGCGGGTTTAAAAATTTTGATCATAGTGCAGTTTTTGATGATACCTGAATGAAATTTAAGTTTTAAAATCTGGCAGCGGTCAGCCACCTGTTCTCAAAAGGGTTTGCAGTTTTTAACTGCAAGGATTTATCAGTAACTACTGTTTCTGTTCTGTAAGGAATAAACCGGCGAAGAGAATTGAAAAATAGTGGAAGCCTGCTGAAATAAAAGAAGCGAACAGCCGCAATGGCTGGTACACATGTCCGTGTGAGTGACGAAACCTTCCTGGTTAGACAATCTTTTCATTTTGGCAAGCAATTCTCTTAACATTTTCTAAGAACGAAGAATCTCGCATTATTGAAATTTCATCGTCCTTAGCGAGAACAAGTCTACACAGTTCTGGCATTTAGTAAAGAGAAATGGAAGTATTTTTTTACGCAATCGTTCCCGGTAACGATATCATTTTGAGGCAATTGGCAACAATTCGTATTTCTTTCAAAAAAATACAAATGCATATCATTTTTCAACTTTTCCAAAAGCATCAAAAAGACAATAATAAAGATCTTTTAAAAGGTCGGAATCGATGGTTGTAAAGCTTTTTATCCGGGTTTAAATCATTAATTTTAGTCAAAGGTTAAAACAGTCTAAGCTCTGCCATGAAATTTGAAGCCGTTACCATAAAAGACATCGCCAAGGCGTTAGGACTTTCCACTTCCACCGTGTCGAGAGCATTGCGGGACAGCTACGAAATAAGCCCGGAAACCAAAAAGCTGGTACTGGAATATGCAGAAAAGATCAATTATCACCCCAACCCGATAGCACTTAGTCTGAAAGAGAGAAGAAGCCGTTCCATCGGTGTCATTGTATGTGAAATTGCGAATAGCTATTTTTCGCAGATCATCAACGGTATTGAATCCATTGCCTACAATAACGGTTACAACGTAATTATTTCGCAAAGCCGTGAATCTGCAGACCGGGAAATGCTAAACCTCCAATACCTTACTTCCCGTTCAGTAGATGGATTGATCATTTCTGTATCAACCGAAACAAAAGACTTTAGCTATCTAAAAGAATTGCACGACAGGGGAATGCCCATTGTTTTCTTTGATCGTATTGTTGATGAAATTGAAACGCATAAAGTAATTGTTGATAATTACAAAGGAGCTTATGATGCTACCACCCATCTTATTAATAGCGGGTACAAACGCATCGCCACAGTAAGCAATGCTCCTGCTTTATCTATTGCCAAAGAACGTTTAGCCGGTTACAAAGCTGCATTAACAGAGCATGGAATGGAAGTGGACGAATCATTGATTAAGTATTGTGCGCATGGAGGTATGATATTAACAGAGGTGGAAGAAGCAATTAAGGAATTACTTAAACCTAAAAATAAACCAGATGCCATTTTTGCTTCAGCAGATAAATTAACAACGGGTTGTCTTCGCATATTACGGTCTAAAGGATATACAGTGCCTGGGGATTTTGGTTTAGTTGGTTTTTCTAATACCGATTTGACAGAATTATTAGACCCGCCATTATCGGTGATTCGCCAGCCTGCATTTGAAATGGGAGAAGTAGCAACTAATTTATTATTGCAATTAATAGAAAGCAAAAGGCCGGTAACAGATTTTGAAACCAAAGTGCTGACTACAGAGCTACTCATCAGGGAGTCTACCCGAAAAAAAATTGCGAAAACGAAGCCGGTTGCTTCGTTGCTGAAAGAGTAAACTAAACCCCGTTAACCGGGGTTTTTATTTTGAGTAGTAGGTTGTAGCGGCTATATTTGCAATCCCAATAATGGGGGTTTAGCTCAGCTGGCTAGAGCGTTTGCATGGCATGCAAAAGGTCATCGGTTCGACTCCGTTAACCTCCACTAAAAAGCTCCTGAAAAGGGGCTTTTTTGTTAGGCTAATAAATTAATTTTTATCAAAACTCAACTTTATGAAAAAAATTTTGTGTTTCTTGGTTTTTTCGACTTTCGGTTTATCATTTGCGTATGCGCAAAAAAGTAAAAACCATCTAAAAATCAGTGGGGGAGCTGAAATAACCACTGGAATATTTAAACAAGGGTTTAATACAGGCTTTGGTATTTATATTAGTGACTATTATAGTGTAATTGAAGGAGGGAGTATTTTACTTTCTACAGGCATTGCATCGTGGAAAGGAAATAATCATTCGGGAAAAGCTGGTTTGGTTTTAACAAGGTTGGGTTTTCGTCAGTTCGTTGGTGCTGGCTTTTATTTACAAGGTGATGGAGGTTTTGGTATTGGATTAGAAAATTTTTCGGGTCGTACCCGCTTCAGTTACGGTGGAGGCCCGGGTTATCTTTTTGCCTCTAAAAATGGAAGTGGGTTTGATATTTCTGCAAGGGTCAACCGTTATGGCTACCGTACATGGTTCGGAGTAGCAGCAGGATACCAGTTTAAATTATAGATTTCTTGAAAACAAAAAATCATGTTTGCTGTTATATAAAAAAAAATGGGCGTCTGGAAACAAATATCAGAATATCTCTATCTCCGCAAAAAAGATCCAAACAGGCCAAAGGATAAATGGATCGGGTACATGCATGGCATTAACCGCATCAGCATTTTTATTTTTTTGCTATGCCTGGTAATTTTAGCAATTAAGCTGTTGCGCTAAGAAACTGGTGGATAGAAAGGGCTGCTTTTTGCGAAGCATTGCCGCCAGCACTTAATAGTTGCTGCAAACTATTATAATCATTCTGTAATTGTTCTTTCTTGGTTGCATCCTGTAGCAATGCCGTTAATTCTTTTTGCAGGTTTTCCACCGTAAGATTGTCTTGTATCAATTCTGTTACCACCAGTTTGTCCATAATAAGATTAACGAGTGAAATGTATTTTACATTCACTAATCGTTTGCCGATCTGGTAAGAAAGATAAGAGCCTTTGTAACAAACTACTTCCGGTACTTTAAATAACGCTGTTTCTAATGTAGCGGTACCCGATGTTACCAATGCTGCTTTTGCTTCCAATAATAAATCATAAGTTCTGTTAGCTACATAAGAAACGTTGGAATATGTTTTTAATAATTCATCGTAAAAAGAATCTTCCACACCGGGGGCTTTACCTACTACAAACTGATAAGTTGGGAATGATTTTGCCACTTCCAGCATCACCGGTAATTTCTTTAAAATTTCCTGCTTGCGGCTGCCAGGAAGAAGAGCAACAACCGGTTTATCAGAAAGTGATTGGTTGGTATGATTGGCTTTATGTTCGGCAATTACCTGTATCAATGGATGGCCTACATACTCCACCTCCCAATTCCATTTATTTTTGAAATACTCTTTTTCAAATGGCAGTATCACCAGCATTTTATCAATGCATTGTTTCATCATTTTCACCCGGTTCTCCTTCCAGGCCCATACCTGCGGACTGATATAATAAATGATTTTTAATCCTTGTTCCTTAGCCCATTTGGCAATACGCAAATTAAAACCGGGATAATCGATCAGTATTAATACATCGGGTTTGTATTCGATAATATCTTCTTTGCAAAAGGCAAGATTGCGAAAAATAGTTCGAAGGTTCATTAACACTTCGGTGAAACCCATAAAGGCAAGCTCACGATAATGTTTTACTAATGTACTTCCGGCAGCTTCCATTTTATCGCCACCCCAGCAACGGATATTAGCTTCGGCATCCAGCTTTTTTAATTCTTTGATCAGGTTGCTGCCATGCAGATCACCTGATGCTTCTCCGGCTATGATGTAATACTTCATAGTGAATAGTGAATGGTGAACGTTGAAGGAAATACATCCAAATGCTGAATAGACTTACCAAACGATGAAGAGATAGTCTTTTTATTTCTTTTACTGAAAGAAATAAAAATCCCAATCCTCTGGATTGCAACCAAAGCTGATAGTAGTAATGCCGCTGGTGCCATTATTTCTTAATTAAAGATCTTTAATACCAGGATCCCGATTCCATAAATGAGTGTGACGATGAAAATTCCTTTCGCTGTATCATCCCGGTGAGTGTTTACATAAATAGTAAAGAGAATGGCATTGGCCAGTAAGCTAAGTGAACCGATAGAAGTTATCATGCGATTGTCGTTCATAAAATTTTCCAGGAACTCCTGGAAAGTGAATGAAGGAAATTTTACGAAATAAACGACAACTAGTCCTAATACAGGACCAATCAATCCGAGAAATAAGCCGAGGCGAAGGTTATCTTTTGTTAGTATCATCCTTTCCAGAGTTTTTCTAATTTGGCTTTAAGAACATAATTCGTCAGATCAAATTGTACAGGCACTACACTTACATAATTATTGGCGAGTGCCCACACATCGGTATCTTTTCCCTTATCAAAATTTACAAACTCGCCGGTTAGCCAATAATAGTGGCGGCCATGCGGATCGTTACGTTCTATAAAATCTTCTTCGTATTTAGCATAAGCCTGCTTGCAAATTTTATATCCTTTTAATAACTCTGGCGCTACTGCAGGTATGTTTACATTCAGCACCGTGTGTTTATCTAATTTTGTGCTGAGCATTTTTTCTACAATGATCTTTACAAATTTTCGGGCACCGGTAAAATCTGCATCAATACGATAATCGAGCAGTGAAAAACCAACAGAAGGAATACTTTCAATAGCTGCTTCTACAGCGGCAGACATCGTTCCGGAATAAATTACATTGATGCTGTGATTTGCACCATGATTAATGCCACTGAGACAAATATCTGGTTTGCGGTGAAGCACTTTATCAACCGCCAGCTTCACACAATCCACCGGTGTGCCGGTGCAAGACCATGTTTCCACATTATCTTCTGTATGTAGTTTATGCAATCGTAATGGCTGACCGATGGTGATAGCATGACCCATACCTGATTGAGGTTTATCGGGAGCCACAACTACTATTTTGCCGAGGTCTTTCACGGCTTCAACCAAATTTTGAATGCCGGGAGCTGTTACACCATCATCATTGGTAATAAGAATGATGGGTTTTTCTTTTTGCGATTTTTTTACTGAAGCGGTGCTTTTCTTAGGAGTGGTTTGTTTTTTTGTTGCCATACAAGGCAAAAATAAAGTAATCAGGCCACTTGAAGAGAGTTGGACCCAGATGAACATAGCATGTTTACATGGGTTGCCAAGAGTAGCCATGATTTTTTAGCAAAAAGCTTTGAAAATCTAATTTAATTAGTATTTTGCAGCTAAATAAATTAGGCAATTATGGCAATCTCTAATCAAAACCTGAAGTATTTGCGCAAACTCCGTGGCTGGACACAGGAAGAGTTTGCTAATAAACTCCGCATTAAAAGGTCTTTGTTGGGTGCATACGAAGAAGAAAGGGCAGAACCCAGAATTGATGTATTAGAAGTAGTGTGTGATATGTTTAAGCTTACACTCGATGAAATACTTCGTAAAGATTTGAGTGAAACCAAAAGTAATTATATGGCAAGACGCCGTGCTATGAAATTAGCAGGTGGTCGTTCCGATATTCCATTCGTTCCTGTAAAAGCAGCTGCAGGTTATTTGGCGGGCTACGCTGACCCGGAATTTGTTGATGAATTGAACACCTTTACATTACCTATGCTGTCTGGCGGAAATTACAGGGCTTTTGAAATTATCGGAGATTCTATGCTGCCTACCCCCAGTGGTTCTGTGATAGTGGGAGAGAAAGTTGATAATCTGGAGGAAGTAAAAAATAATATGGCTTGTATTGTTGTTTCTAGAAATGAGGGGGTGGTGTATAAAAGAGTGCAAAAAAACGGACGACAAAAGAATAAGCTGACTTTAGTAAGTGATAATCCCTCTTTCCATCCTTATACGGTTAATGCCGACGAAATTCTGGAAATGTGGCAGGCTCAAATGGTAATTTCTAAAGCCAATACTCAGCAACGTTGGGATATGAGTCAATTGACCAATATTGTTTCAGACCTTCAGGAGCAAGTTACTACGCTAAAGAAGAGGATGAATTAACTGGCAATTCTTGACTTGCAGGTTTGTGCGTTTTTTTGCAAAGACCTTTTAGGCTTGGCTTTTTCCAATTATATTCGCAGACTGCTTAAAGTCAGGACAAGACGGTGAGAAAATTTATCTGTTTACCCCTTTTATTGATTTCTATTGCCCTTTTCTCTCAGGAAAAATCATTACAGGCAATCAAAACCGATAAGCTGCCAAAAATTGATGGCGACTTGGGTGATGCTGCATGGATAAATGTACCAGTTGCTGCAGACTTTATTCAGAATTATCCTGCGTTGGGACAACCAGCCTCTCAAA
Source organism: Chitinophagaceae bacterium IBVUCB2 (assembly GCA_002127295.1). Taxonomy (GTDB): domain Bacteria; phylum Bacteroidota; class Bacteroidia; order Chitinophagales; family Chitinophagaceae; genus JJ008. Next base: position 1,236,311 of record NFUV01000001.1, on the reverse strand, counting down.
AAACAATTATCAAAGTTATTTACGATAACTCAGCCATCTATATTGGTGCTTACTTATATGATGATCCTTCATTAATAAGAAAACAACTAACAGCAAGAGATGCTGAACAGCAAAAAGATGTTGATTATTTTTCTGTTTTCTTTGATACCTATAATGACAACCAGAATGGATTTCAATTTGTGGTTACTTCTGCTAATGTCCAATCAGATGCCCGCTTAGGTCCCAATCTGGGAGGTGGCTTTGGTGAGTACGGCGATAAAACCTGGGATGCAGTTTGGGAAAGTAAAGTACAAATGCAAAAAGATGGCTGGACTGTGGAGATGAAAATTCCTTACATCTCATTACGCTTCGCCAAGAAAGATTTGCAGGATTGGGGCATTCAATTTTTGCGTTTGATCCGAAGAACAAATGAATCTTGTTTTTGGAATCCTGTTAATCCGGAAGTAAATGGTTTTGTAGAACAATTTGGAACTTATAATGGATTACAAAATTTGCAACCACCTTTACGTCTTAGCTTTTCACCTTATGTATCTACCGGCTATCGCAGTTCTCCGATAGGGAATAGCTATACCAATACATGGTTGGGTAGTGGAGGTATGGACGTAAAGTATGGTATAAATGAAAGTTTTACTTTGGATGCCACTTTGATACCCGATTTCGGCCAGGTAGTTTCTGATAATGTAATTAATAATCTTTCACCTTTTGAAGTAAGGTTCCAGGAGAATAGGCAGTTTTTTACAGAGGGAACAGAAATTTTTAATAAAGCAGGTTTATTTTATTCAAGAAGAGTAGGAGCAACTCCTATTGGTTATAATGATGTAAGGAACATCGTTAGAAATGATCCTGATTGGAAGATTGTAAAGAATCCGTCAACTACTCAATTAATTAATGCAACAAAATTTTCAGGACGAAATAAAAGAAAATTGGGTATTGGTGTTTTTAATGCTATTGCCGCCCCGATGGATGCAAGAATAAGAAATACGGTAACGGGAAAGGATTCAGTTATACGTACATCTGAATTGGCGAATTACAACATATTTGTATTAGACCAGGCATTGAAAGGCCGTTCATTTATTACATTTACCAACACTAATGTAATGCGCAATGCCGAAGGCAGAGATGCGAATGTTACTGCTTTAGATGTAGCACTATATAATAAAAATAGCACTCATGTATTTAACGGAACGGCCCGTTATAGTAAAATATGGTCCGCCAATCCGTATGATGGTTATAACACTACTGCTAAGTATAGTAAAGTAGGCGGCAACTGGAGATATTATGCGTTGGCGAGTGTAGAATCAAAGAATTATGACCCTAATGATTTGGGTATTTTGTTTGCGGCCAATGAAATTGCGTACAGGGCAAATATCAGTTACAACTATTTTAAGCCTACTAAGAATTTAATTCAATACAGTTATTCATTGGATCACCGGGTGCAATACTTGTACAAACCTTATGCATTCAACCGGTATGATATTACCGGTACCGCCTTTTGGATTTTCAAAAATTTCTGGGATGTTTCCATTCGTTCTCAGTTAACTCCTTTTGATGTGCATGATTATTTTGAGTTAAGAACGGATGGAAAATATCTTAGTCTGCCATTGAATTATTATTTTGATGCAAGTGGAAGTACCGATAGCCGAAAAAAATTATATGTCCGGTTTAGCGGGATATTTGCCCGTTCTCCAGAATACGATAATACTTATTATGGTGGCGGATTAGGATTTCGCTTTAGATTTAGTAACAGGTTTACGCTGGATCTACAAATGGATGGACATACAGAAACTAATAATCTTGGGTATGCGTTTACAAGAGAATTAAATGGTGACCCAATTGTTGGCTTCAGAGATGTGAAAGAACAAATCACCGTTTTGTCGGGTATTTACAACTTCACTCCACGCCTTAATCTTACACTCCGGGCAAGACATTATTGGAATGAGGTCAAGTACCTTAGTTTTCATAATGTAACAAACGATGGGTTGCTAACTAATCGGCCGTTTATTAATAACTGGAATGATAACGTCAATATATTTAACCTTGATGCTTTTGTTACCTGGGACTTTCGGTTAGGAAGCCGTTTGATTGTTGGCTATAAGAACTGGTTAGGGGAGGAAGAATTTGTTCCTTACACTTCTGTCAAGAATAATTATTTACGCAACCTGGGCGATATTTTTGATCTCCGTCACGGCAACGAGATTACCGTACGCTTTGTTTATTTTTTGGATTACAACGAGCTTCGTAAGAAACGTTAAGCTAATTGCATTACAGAATCTTCTACTACAGCAAAAACATTTTCTCCAATTTGTGGCTTTACTTTAAAGGAACCTGTAAAACGGCTAAAGGCAGGTAATACACAGTATTCTTTTGCAAAATAAAAACAGGGAAATTGAAGGGATTGTTTCCCCTGGCCTTTTATAGCAATAGCAGGGTGCATATGGCCTGTAAAAGCATATAATTGTTTTTCTTCTTCAGTAAGTTTTTGATGAACTTTTAGATCATGAATAAAAAGGTATGGACCTGCAGCTAATTTTTTACTACTTACGCTGATGTTGGCTTCATTGTACCAGGCATCATCCAAAATATCATGATTGCCTTTTACGAGATCAATATGTAATAATGAAAAATCCTTCCGCCATTTAAGAAACAGGTCCAATTCTTTATTAGCTACACTATGCGTAAAGTCGCCAGCAATGATCAATCGGTCAACTTTGAAAAGATAGAGCTGCGACATCAGCCGTTGTAAATCGGCTTTATAAATACTCTGCGGAATTGCGATGCCTGCCTTACGAAAATGACCTGTTTTACCAAGATGCATGTCCGCAATGATGAGTGTATTCTCTTCTTCCCAGAACAAGCTACGTTCTGGCGAAAGCCACAAAGTATTATTCCGGACTATGTGAGGAATGGGATTTTGCATGGGGTCGGCAAATATAAAGAAGCTAGATCATGGTTCAAAGTGATATAGAGTCTGCTGGAAGTAAAGTGAGATATTTCTACTTTGATGTCAGTTGTTGTTGCATTCTTCGTACTCGATCTTCTAGTTTTTCGGAAGAAAGATCCTCCCGCATACTATCTACTTTGATGGGGAAGCAAAAGGGTGTAAGTCTTTCAGGAAACGTAATTATGATTTGGGATTGTTGTATGCGAGTCAACATATCCCGTAACCGTACTTCTTCCATCTGCTGGTCCATTACTTCCTGGTAAGCCTGGCGCAATAATAAATTGCCTGAATCATATTCGCTAAAAACTTTAAATAGTAATGAAGCAGAAGATTGAAGATGCCTGGCTTTCTTTTTCTCTCCCGGCATTCCCTGGAAAATAAGCCCACCAATAACCGCTACATCCCGGAATTTTCTTTTTGCCATTTCAGTGCTGTTTACACTACGTTGTATATCATTTAATAAATCTTCGGGAGAAAATAAGTCATACACATTTGTATCATCCACAGGGATGGCCTGGTCGCTTAATAATTCAAACCCATAATCATTCATGGCAAATGAAAAAGTGATAGGGTGTATGCGGCTAATGCGATAAGCCAAGATCGCTGCCATTGCTTCATGCACCAGACGGCCTTCAAAAGGGTAAACAAAAAGATGAAAACCGTCTTTGGTTTCTATCTGTTCGATCAATAATTCATTTTTCTTTGGTACATGAGAAAGTGTTTCCTGTAAATCAAAAAGAGGCTTTAAAGCTTCAAGCTCCACCGCCAATTGCTTGCCACCAACAGCAAAACTGTCTAACATTTCTCGTAGCTTCTTTCCCAAATTAGCACTCAGGGGCATGCGGCCACCATTCCAACTGGGCACTATTGACTTTTTCTTGTCTGATTTTTTTACAAGAGCTGTCATGTCTTTTATCATCAGGAATTCAAGATTTCTACCCGCAAGTGTAAATACATCGCCAGCTTCTAATCTTGTTATAAAATATTCTTCGATCACCCCTACGTACCCACCACTCATAAATTTCACTTTCAACATAGAATCACTTACAATAGTACCGATATGCATGCGATGCCGCATGGCTACTTTGCGGCTGTTTATTTTATAAACGCCTTCTATTATTTCAACTTTTTTAAATTCATCGTATTGCTGCATCGCATTGCCACCTTCCGTAATAAAATGAAGGATATGCTGCCATTCATCTTTGGTAAGGTCTCTAAAACAAAAAGTGGAAGCGACTTCTTTATAAATTTCATCGGGTAAAAAGCCCTCAGATATAGCGATCGTATTCAGGTATTGCATCAGTACATCAAAGCAAAGCATCATTGGTGGACGACTTTCGACGAGGTTTTCCTGCATCGCTGATTTTAATGCTGCAGCTTCCATCAACTCTAAGGAATGAGTAGGAAGAAAATAAATTTTACTTACAGCATCCGGGCTATGACCGCTGCGTCCAGCTCTTTGCAGGAAACGGGCAACTCCTTTGGGTGACCCAACTTGTATAACTGTTTCTACAGGACGAAAATCTACTCCTAAATCTAAACTGGCGGTGCACACCACAGCTTTTAAATTGCCAGTGTGAAGATTGTCTTCGATCCATTCCCTCATTTCTCTGTCAATAGAACTATGATGCAAAGCAATTGAGCCAGCTAATTCCGGACAAACATCCAGCAATGTTTGATACCATCTCTCACTCATTCCTCTGGTATTAATGAAAATGAGTGTTGTTCTGCTTTGTTGAATAATCGGAATTAGTTTATGTGCCAGTTTAATTCCTAAATGACCTGCCCAGGGATATTTTTCAATTTCATCAGGAAAAATTGACTCGACTTCAATCTTCTTATTAAGATTGGCCTTAATAGTGATACCTGATTTCTGAAGTGGCGATAACAAAACTTCTTTGGCTTCTTCCAAATTTCCAATGGTAGCAGAGATGCCCCATACAGAACATTGAGAATTGAACTTCGAATATTGAACATTCACAATTCGTGAAATTGCTAATTCAACCTGTACACCCCTTTTACTTCCTAATAACTCATGCCACTCATCGACTGCTATTATTTTCAGGGAATGAAAAATTTCCGGATATCCTTTTTGTGCTAAGAGCAAATGCAAACTTTCCGGAGTAATGATTAGTACTTCCGGCATTTGTCTTTTTTGAGAAGCTCTTTCAGTAGTTGAAGTATCACCATTCCTTATCCCTACTTTCCAATTCATTCCTAACTCTGCAATTACTTCTTCTATAGCACGGCCAATATCTTTGGCCAGGGCACGGAGTGGTGTAATCCATAGTAACTGCAAACCATTATTTTTTCTGCTTGCATAATCCTCGGGATGATGATTGATAAAATCAATAACGCTACCTAAGAAAACTGAAAATGTTTTACCGCACCCCGTAGGCGCATTTACCAAACCACTGTTACCCATGAGGATCTGCTGCCAGGCTTCTTGCTGAAATAAAAAAGGCTTAAAACCTTTTGTTTCAAGCCAGTTATTAATAATATGATATCCTTTGGTATGCGGTAATTCCACAAAAATGAAATAAGAAATGAAGTTAATGGATTAACTAAAATTAAAATACTCCTTTCAATGCTCCATCCTGCCATTTCAGGAAGTAGAGTTTTTTATTCTCGAAGTAATCCAGTGTCATGGATTGTTTGTTGAGAATAGGTTGAATATCGTAATCGGTGAATACTTTGTACTGCTTATTACCAAGGTTGGAAGAGATGTCTTTACCATATTGCAAAAGCAACTTTGCATATTTCCATGTTACCTCGTATCCACGAAATACCATATCGCTTGGGCGGGCAAACATTACTGTATTGAAATAGTTAGTAATGCTTTGAGTGATCTTATCAACTTTTGAATGATAAAAAGGAGTGCTGTAGATAATTTCAATGCCTTTATATTCCGACTTGTTGAAATCCCTGATATTATCCCAGGTAGGCATACCCATTACAATAGCCTGGTATTTCTGTTTTTTAAGTGATGCTAATTGCCGCACAAGTCTTCTTCCAAAGTTTTCATCGAGACTACCTGCTACACAAAGTGTTTGATTGGAAGTATCCAGATGAGCCCTAAGCTGGTTCACTGTAAAGCTATCGGTCAGCTCAACGTATTTCAATTTCAAGGGTATACCTACGGTGTTTTTTGAAAAATCATCGAAATACATTTTAAGCCTGTCTTCTAACTGCCCTTTTTTTCTAAACACTACAATCGGTTCAAGCGAATAATATTTCTGTATATGTTTATAGATCCCTTCGCATTGTGTTCTCAATGTAGAATTTAGTACAACAAAAAAAGGATTTGAGCTGGCCCCGCCATCGTTTGGAAGATTGACATTGATAACAGGTATATTTCTTTTTAAACCAGCATCTGCAAAAATTTTTACTTCCTGGCTGGTACTATGCACAATAATTAGCTCCACACTATCCCTTTCTGCTTTAGTCAATTGCTGGGCAATAGTTTGTTTGGTAGAACGGGTATCGTAAATAAAAATTTCTAAAGGGGCACCTTCTTTATTCAGGGAGTCAATAGCCAGTTGGGCTCCTTCATAAAATTCTAATCCCGGGTTGATATATTTTGGGAATACATTTTTTGCATATCGGTATTCATCATTGTAATCAAAGGCAGAATCGAGATACAATGGTGCAAAAATTGCCACCTTGTGTTTCCGAACTTCTGTTTGAGCATCCGAAAAGTGAAACGCAAAGATCAGAACCAGTAATACCAAGAAGTTTTTTTTCATAAATAAGATTCTTTTTTAAGAGGCACTTCACTCACCATTTTATTCCCACTCAATTGTTGCAGGTGGTTTACTGCTTATATCGTACACTACCCTGTTAATTCCTCTAACATTATTAATGATCTCGTTAGAGATATTCGCTAAGAACTCATACGGCAAATGAGCCCAATCTGCCGTCATTCCATCCACACTGGTTACAGCTCTTAATGCTACTGTAAATTCATAAGTCCTTTCATCACCCATTACACCCACACTTTTTACCGGCAGTAAGATAGCTCCGGCCTGCCACACAGTTGCATACAATCCTGCATCTTTTAGCATCTTAGTATACAGGTAATCTGCTTCTTGCAACAACTGTACCTTTTCTTCTGTAATTTCTCCCAAAATACGTATAGCTAGTCCCGGTCCCGGGAAAGGGTGACGGTCAATCATTTCTGCAGGTATGCCTAACTCACGGCCAACTTTTCTTACCTCATCTTTAAATAATGAACGCAGCGGTTCAACCAATTCAAGATGAAGATGGTCGGGTAAACCCCCAACATTATGATGGGACTTGATGGTAGCCGAAGGGCCATGCACCGACAAGCTTTCTATCACATCGGGATAGATAGTTCCTTGTCCCAGCAATCCAACACCTTCGATCTTTTGGGATTCTTCCTGGAAAACGTCAATGAACAAACTGCCAATTGCTTTTCTTTTTGCTTCGGGGTCTGTTTTATCGGCCAAGGCAGAATAAAAACGCTGCTTCGCATCGATGCCTGTTACGTTCAATCCAAGTTGGGCATACATCTCAAGCACAGCGCCAAATTCATTTTTACGAAGTACTCCATTATCAACAAAAATTCCGAAGAGGTTTTTACCTATTGCCCGATGAATTAATGTAGCCGCTACGGTTGAATCAACACCGCCGCTTAGAGCCATAATAACTTTACGGTCGCCAATTTGTTTTTTTAATGCTGCAACTGTATCAGTAATAAAATGAGCTGGTGTCCAATCTTGTGTACAGCCGCAAATGTTAAGCAGAAAATTATTCAGAATCTTTTTTCCTTCTTTAGAATGATATACTTCCGGGTGAAACTGTACACCGTAGAGAGGTTTGGTTTCAGTACCATTTTTTTTGAATGCAGCAACAGGAATGCTTTCTGTATCTGCTAATAATTCAAATCCAACGGGTAATTCTTTGATGGTATCGCTATGGCTCATCCACACATGGCTTTGTGGCTCCACATTTTTTAAAAGCACATCCTCTTTTTTGAGTTGAAGAATGGCACGGCCATATTCCCGTTTATTACTTTTGGCAACCACCCCACCAAAGCGTTTAGCCGTTAATTGGGCACCATAGCAAACTCCCAGTACAGGTACTTTAGAAATAAAATTTTGCACATCAACATCGGGAGCATTGTTTTCATTCACAGAAAAAGGAGATCCAGACAGGATGATACCTTTCAATCCGGGTTCAAATTCGAAAGGCTTATTGAATGGAATAATTTCGCAATATACATTGGCTTCCCTCACAGTCCGGGCAATTAACTGGGTAAATTGGGAGCCAAAATCAAGGATCAATATTTTTTCAGTCATGTATAATTAATTAGAGAAAGCGGTGTTCGTTAAATCATTTTTGCTTTTGTAACAGCGGTTAATGGCAGCGAAGGTAAAAAAAGGTTTGTAGTTTAGGCGACAGAGTTTAGAATCCTTTCCTGCAGCAGGTTTTGGCCATTTACAAAATTGTATTTTCAATTGTAACCTTGTAGCTATCGAAAGCGTCAAATTTGTTGAAAACGGCACTTTTGCACTTACATTTGTTATCACAAACCAACCAACATGAAACTTTTTTTTATAGTAGCCAGCTTCGGTGTCCTGTTATTTTCTTCCTGTGATGAAATAACAGGGGAGAGGATCAGGGGTAATGGAAATGTTATTTCCCAGGTAAGAACACATTCTAATTTTACGGGTGTTGAAGTAAGTAATGCTATTCATTTATATGTAAAACAAGACTCGGTATCTTCTGTAAAAGTTGAAGCGGATGAAAACCTGCAACAACATATAATTATTACGGAAGAGAATGGAGTTTTAAGAATTCGGGAAGAAGATGGTACCAATCTTAATGCCACCGGAAAAATAAAAGTATATGTATCCGCTCCGGCATTTAAATACCTGGATGCTTCAGGTGCCAGTAAAATAATCGGCGAAAATGAATTAACAGGGGATGCAATTGATATTGATGTTACCGGTGCAAGCCATGCAGATCTGGAATTAAAAACTCCAAAAGTATCTGCCAGCATGAGTGGGGCCAGTAGCGTATCATTGGTCGGGCAAACAAAAGACCTGCTTATAAAAGGAAGTGGTGCCTCAGATGCTAATTGTTTTGAACTATTATCCGAAAATGCGGAAGTAGATCTTTCTGGTGCAAGCAATGCCGAAGTATTTGCAAGCGTAAGGATTACTGCAGAAGCAAGTGGGGCAAGTGATGTTCGGTATAAAGGAAGTGCTGTAGTTAGCCAAAGTACAAGTGGTGCAGGTAGTGTAAAAAAAGTACAATAAGGCAAAATATAAACAAATAAAAAAGTCAGCCACTATTAATGGCTGGCTTTTTTGTTTGTGATATTCTTAAAATTGCAGAACTTACAATCCAACCAAAACCTTACTTATGAGTTCACGCAGGCAATTTATCAGGGAAGCTACTTTAGCTTCCGGCGGTTTGTTATTAGCCTCTTCCTCATTCAGCAATTTTTTTATTGGAGCTAAGCCCAAGGTCATTATAATTGGAGCCGGCTTTGCAGGTTTATCTGCTGCTTATTATTTGCATAAAAAGAAAATTGATTTTGTGATACTGGAAGCCCGGAATAGAATAAGTGGCCGGGTATTTTCTCATACCATTGATGAAAAAGAAAATCTCATCATTGAGTTAGGAGCTGAGTGGGTGGGAAACTCACATGAGCGGTTACAAAATCTTTGCAATGAATTTGGACTGGAGTTACAAAATAACCAGTTCGATTCGCATTTGATCTACCAGGGAAAATATTATAAAAATGGCGATTGGGATTATAGTCCTGAATGGAAAAAGAAATTTCAATCCATCATTGGTAATTATGAAAAGCTAACACAGGCAGATAAAGTGAAGCTGGATAAAATGGATTGGTGGCGGTACCTGGTAAACAATGGCTGCCAAGGAAGAGATTTGGATCTGCGGGAATTATTAGACAGCACTGATTTTGGAGAAACTATTCGTAGTGTTTCAGCTTTTGCAGCATTGGCAGAGTATGCAGAAAGTAGTGAGAAGAATGAGATGGATCTTAAAATTAAAGGCGGTAACAGTATGCTGGCAAAAAGAATTGCTGAAAAGATCGGGATGGACAAAATAAAACTGGAGCATGCGGTGCAACGGGTGGTGCAAAATGTAAAAGGCGGTGTTACCGTGTATTGTAAGAACGGGCAACAATTCACAGCGAATAAAATTATTTGCACAGCACCAACCTATGCAGTGAAGAATATAAAATGGGAACCAGGTTTACCAGCTGACCAGGTAAATGCAATAAATGAATTGCAGTATGCCCGTATCAATAAAAATCCTTTATTGTTTAACAAACGTTTTTGGAAGGATGAAAGTTTTGATATGATAACTGATCAATCCCCACACTATTTTTATCATGCTACCAAAAACCAGGATTCAAAAAAAGGCGTACTGATCTCTTATACCATCGGAGAAAAAGCTGCAGTGGTAGCTAATCAAAGCGAAGAGTGGAGAAAAGACATGGTTATGCAAACATTACGTCCGCATTTTAATGATGTAAAGGATAGTTTAGAAAAACAAACCAATTATTACTGGGGAAAAGATGAATTTTCTCACGGTGCTTATGCCTTGTATGGAAAGGGACAATGGTTTAGAGTAATGCCGATATTAAAACGGTCGCATATTCATACCCATTTTGCGGGAGAGCATTTGGCAGACTGGCAGGGCTTTATGGAAGGAGCGATCAATACGGGAGAAGAAGCGGCAGCAAAGATCTAAAGCGAAACATACTTCACTGTAATTTTTATATCCCTGTTCCGTCCTTTATCATCGGTGCAGGAAATTTTCACGGGGCCTTCTTCGGGAACAAAGAATTGTTTTTCCCCGGCATTACTGCTTTTGTAAAATTTATTGTTGATGTACCAATACACTTTGCTTACATCATTGGCGGTCTTGCAAACCAGTTGCAAGGGTTCCGGATCTTTTTTATTAATTAAATATTCTGTTCCATTAACTGGTGAGGTAATAGCAGGAGCAGAACCTTTAAAAATTAACTCGCAATCTGGATTGTGCGCCGGCATTTTTTGATAAGTGATCCTGTTTTCTTCAAACCATGATTGCATATCGGGCGGTATTACTTTGTACCATTTCTTTTTATAACCACTTTCGGGAACACAGCTTTTACAAAATGAAATTTTTTCATTCACACTGATCATTACTTCCTGCCAGTTATCGCACATTTTGGTAGAAGATATCAACGGAATAAAATAATCCGTTACCAAGCTGCTGCAATGTTCTGAAGGTGCTAATCCCGTTTCGCTGCAAACCTGTCTTATATCACAATCTTTTGGTTGAGTGAACCATTCTTCGTCACTATCATAATCGATTGTATTAAAGATTTTAAATAGTAAAGGCGTTGCAATATTTGCACCGCTTAGATCTGCTACACCCACACCAGAAAAATTTCCTGTCCAAACACCCACGGTATAATTTTTATTATAACCAATGCTCCAGGCATCTTTTCGTCCATAGCTGGTGCCGGTCTTCCAGGCGATCTTGGGCATTTTCTCCGTAGCTGCCCAGTTCAAAGGAAAATCAGGCCGATCTATCTTGGATAAAATTTCATTCACCATATAATTAGCCGCAGTACTTATTACTCTTACTTTGTTGTGTACCGTATCATTTTGTGTGTAAGATGGAGAGATGAATAATCCGTCATTCTCAAATGAAGAGAATAAACCAGTCAGTTCTTCCAAAGTAGTCCCGCAACCACCGAGTATTAATGACAAACCAAGCTTTCGCCTGTCCTTTTGTATTTGTTTGAAATTGCAATTTGATAATTTCTGGATCATCTTCTCATGTCCCAACATTCTTAATCCTTTTACCGCTGGAATATTTAATGAATGTTCTAAAGCTTTTTCAACTGTAACATAGCCATTGAATTTCTCATCATAGTTTTCAGGTGCGTAGCCTTCATAGTTTACTGCTACATCTGTCATAACTGTTTTTGGAGTAAGCAAACCTTCATCAAAACACATGGCATACAACAGCGGCTTTAACGTACTGCCCGGTTGCCGTACTGCATTGGCACCATTTACCTGCCCGCCGTCAGTAGTATCAAAAAAGTTGGAAGAGCCAACATACGTAATTACTTTATGCGTTTTATTATCGATAATTACTACCGCGGCATTCTTTATATTTCTTAATCGTTGTGTTCGGATATAATCTTCAACTAATTTTTCTGTTTTTAATTGTGTGTTTAAGTCAATATTCGTTTTGATGATGGTTTGTGAAGCACCCCCTTGTTTTTTCAATTTATAAGAAAGGTGCGGAAGATAATGCGGTACAGTTCCTCTTGTTGCATTCATTGGTTCAGCCAAAGCATCTTCAATTTCTTTTTGGGTGAATACTTTATTTTTCGAAAATTTATTCAGCCAGGCATTTCTTTCTTTGATGATGCGGTCATTATGTTTACCAACTACTAATGAACTGGGATTATTCGGAATAATACTCAGCGCCGTTATTTCAGCCAGCGATAAATGGTCGGGGTTCTTTTTAAAATATAAAATTGACGCTGCTTTTACTCCTTCAATATTTCCGCCATAGGGAACAAGATTAAGGTATAACTGAAGAATTTCCTTTTTACTGTATTTAAGTTCCAGTTGAAAAGCCCGGAACATTTCCCGGATCTTACTAAAAATATTTCTTTTTCCCGGTTCCAGGGCTTTTGCCACCTGCATGGTAATAGTACTGGCACCTGATGTGCGGCGCATCTTAAAGAGGTTATTGAAAAAAGCTCTTGCCACCGCAAAAGGATTGACACCGGGATGGGAGTAAAAATGTTTATCCTCTTTAGCAATAATTGTTTTTTGTAGCAATGGAGAGATTTCGGCTAGCTCTGTTTTCATTCTCCACTTTTGGTCTTTGGTAAGGTAGGCGTTTATTACTTCTCCTTTATTATCGGTAATGATAGTTGAATATTCTACTTTATCCGGTACGGGAAATATCCAGTTCAGCATAAAGAATAAAACGATCAGCCCTAAAAAGCCAATACCTAATCGTTTAAAGAATCGAAACACTCCTTTCCTGGTTATCCTGAATTTAATTTTTTTCATGAATGTAAAATGGCTGTTGCCGGCATCACTACTGATGCAAAAAAACAGATGTTGATTGGAACATTGTATCCACTTAACAAATATTTATCTTCTAAAATTTGCAACTACTATTGTATGCGCTGTATCTTTCCTATCAAATTCTTTTCTTCTTGTATGGAATCTTCTGACGCATCCCGGCCAACCAGGGATATTCCCCCTTAGCTGTTTCAATGCTAAATTCTGTTATTTACTTCACAGGTGTGCAAGGTTTTTGTGAAAAAGTAATGTACAGCTAAATTTTTTTCTCCATTAAACTTCTTTAACTTCTCTTCTTAAACCTAATCCCGTCGGGTACTACCTGAACGGACATTTAACCACACATCTATGCGTATCAAAACCTATTTAGTTCCGCTGATAGCAGCAGGAGCTATTTTTTTGTCTTCTTGTAAAAAGAATGCAGTCACTATTTCTTTTACTAATGCAAAAGGCGAAGTGCCTCAGCTCGGCAATCTTATTTTCCGTTTCAGTAGTTCACTGGCAAAAGACTCCATGCTGAATGCGTGGGATTCGACAGATTATGTTTCTTTCGAACCAAAAATTGCCGGTAAATTTCGTTGGCAAAGCCCGGACGAATTAGTCTTTTCTCCATCGCAGCCGCTTAACCCAGCTACTACTTACAAAGCCAAAGTGAAGAGTGCGGTATTGAAGTATAGTAAGTATAACTCGGTAAAGAACGGAGATAAAATTTCATTTCACACACCAAACCTTACATTGGATAATTCACAGGTAATCTGGATCGGGGAATCCAGTACCTCGGCGTTACCGCAGGTTGATCTGTTTTTTAACTATCGTGTAAACCCGGAAGATTTGAAAGATAAATTAAATATTGAGATAGAAGGAAAAAAGGCCGACTTCAATATGATCACCATATCACCAGATAATAAAATATCGGTTCGTATCAACGGAATGAAACCAGAGGATAAAGACATCGATGCAAAAGTTAGCATCGGAAAAGGATTGAAGCCGGAAAAGGGAAATACATCAACCGAAGATGCTATTACAAGCTCATTGACCATTCCTTCGCCGTATGTATTAACGGTGCAGAATGTAGAATCTGAGCATGATGGAATGGAAGGTGTTGTAAGAGTGACTACCAGTCAGCAATTAACGGATGAAAGCATTAAATCCTTTGTAAAATTCGACCCGGACCTTACTTACACTGTTGAAGCAAACGATTATGGTTTTACACTGCGTAGTGATAAGTTTGATGCAGAAAAAAGCTATGCATTGACCATAGTGCAAGGTTTGCGTGGAAAGATCGGTGGGGTAATGAAGGAAGATTATAACGGCGGAGTTGCCTTTGGCGAATTAGAATCCGGTATCAACTTCACCAATACCAAAGCAGTATATCTTTCTAAGAAGGGGGGAAAGAATATTGAAGTGCAGATCACTAATGTGCCGAAGGTAAAATTGATCATCTCAAAAATCTATGAGAATAATCTTTTGATGGCACAACGCTATGGATATTATCCTCAAGAAACCAGAAGCGGACCGGATTATGCAAGTTATGACGGCGAATATGAGGGAGATTATTATGATAGCTATGGTGGCGGAGATGCCATGCTGGGAGATGTTATTTATGAAAAAGAAATAGACACCCGTTCATTACCAAAAAGTGGTGCAGGACGTATCTTGAACTTTGCACAATTTGAAGACAGGCTTCCAGACTTTAAAGGTGTTTACCATATCGTTATTCGTTCATCAGAAGATTATTGGGTAAAAGACAGCCGTTATATTTCCTTATCTGATCTTGGTTTGATCGCCAAAGAAGGTCAGGATAAAATTTATGTGTTCACCAATTCTTTAAAGTCAGCTGATCCTGTTAATCGAGTGAACATCTCTGTTTATTCAAGCAATAACCAACTGATCGGTACGGGTGCTACAGATAAGGATGGAGTAGCGACAATTGGTTATAGCAAAAAAGATTTCAGTGGGTTTAAGCCAGCTATGATCATCGCTAAAACTGCGGATGACTTTAACTACCTGCCATTTAATAATACAAGAGTGAATACATCAAGGTTTGATGTGGGAGGCAAAAGAAATAATCCTTCTGGGTTTGATGCTTTTGTGTATGCGGAAAGAGATGTGTATCGCCCCGGTGAAAAAATAAATTTCTCTGTTATTCTTCGTGATGCACAATGGAAAAATCCTGGTGATGTGCCATTAAAAATGAAATTCCTGATGCCAAATGGTAAGGAACTTAAATCATTCCGAAAAAGCCTGAACGAAGAGGGTTCAGTAGAAGGTAGTATTGATATCGCTACAGCTGCCATCACTGGTAGTTATACATTAGAAGTATATACTTCAACCGATGTATTACTGGTGGCAAAGAATTTTTCAGTTGAAGAATTTGTGCCTGATCGTATCAAAGTGAATACAAAACTGGATAAGGAATACCTGCGTGCCGGTGATGCGGCTAAACTTTCTATCAATGCCATGAATTTCTTTGGCCCCCCAGCTGCCAACAGAAAATATGAAACCGAGATACAGGTTAAGCAAAAGGCTTTTTCTTCCGTTAAGTTTGATGGGTATGATTTTAGTTTGGCCAATCAAAATACTTTTTTTGATAAAGAAGTAAAAGAAGGAACAACGGATGCTGCCGGTAATGCCAATATAGATTATACTGTTCCTGATACATATACCAACATGGGTGCATTGCAAACCAGCTTTTTTACGACAGTGTTTGATGAAACCGGAAGACCGGTCAGCCGTGCAACTAATGTGGATGTATTTACCCAAGATGTATTCTTCGGTATCAAGCAAGATTGGTTTTACTATTATCAGTTGAATCAACCCGTAAAACTCCAATTGGCAGCTGTAAATAAAGATGGGAATGCTGTCAGTTCAACTGCAAGAATAGAAGTAATAAAACATGAATACAGAACGGTGCTTACAAAAAGCGGTAGCTATTTCCGCTATGAGTCTCAAAAAGAAGATAAATTAATGATCGAACAACAGATCACTGTTGGCAACAATACAGTGTATAGCTATGTGCCAAGAAGTCCCGGAGATTATGAAGTAAAAATTTATCGTCCCGGGGCTAATAGTTATGTAAGCCGCAGTTTTTATAGCTATGGAAGTTATGGTGGTACTAATACATCGTTTGAAGTAAGTAAAGAAGGGAGCATTGAAATTGAAGTAAATAAAAAATCCTATCTCACCGGTGAAAGTGTGGAAGCATTATTTAAAACGCCATTCAGTGGCAGAATGCTGGTGACGATGGAAACCGATCATGTTGTTTCCCATCAATATGTAGAAGTAAATAACAGAACAGCCAATCTGAATTTGAAGTTAGATTCAAAACATGTTCCGAATGTTTACATTACTGCTACTTTGATCAAGCCACACGAAGTATCCGATATACCGTTAACTGTAGCACATGGATTTAAGAATGTAACAGTAGAAGATAAGAGCAGGAAGATCGATGTAACAATTGATGCAAAGAAAACAGTTCGTTCTAAAACGCATCAGAAAGTGACAGTGAAAGCTGCTCCCGGTAGTTTTGTAACCTTATCAGCTGTAGATAATGGTGTATTACAGATCAATGATTTTAAAACGCCCAACCCTTATGATTATTTCTATCAGAAAAAAGCATTGCAGGTTTCAGCGTTTGATCTGTATCCATTATTATTTGCAGAAGTAAGGGCTAAGTTGAGCAGCACCGGTGGTGATGGCGTTGCTGAAATGAAAGACAGAGTTAATCCAATGCCAGCTAAAAGAATAAAAGTAGTGAGCTATTGGGGTGGCATAAAAAAAGCAAATAGTAATGGTGTTGCTGAATTTGAATTTGATATACCACAATTCAGCGGAGAGCTAAGATTGATGGCAGTTTCTTACAAGGGGCAAAGTTTTGGTGCTGCTGATAACACCATGACAGTGGCTGACCCCATTGTAGTAAGCACAGCATTGCCAAGATTTTTAAGTCCGGGTGATACTGTGAATGTACCAGTAACATTAACTAACACAACTGCAAAGGCTGCAAACGTAACTGCTGCAATAGCTGTAGAAGGACCGATGAAAGTGGTAGGTGGAAATAATCAATCAGTGAGTCTTGCTGCAAATAGTGAAGGCCGGGCAGCATTTAGAATTGTTGCTGATCCTTCTATAAATGTTGGAAAAGTAACCGTAACAATAAATGGAATGGGCGAGAAGTTTATTGATGCAACAGAAATTTCTGTTCGTCCACCATCAACTTTACAGAAATCAACCGGTGCTGGTTCTATTGCCGGTGGCAGTACACAAAAACTAAGTATTGGTTTGAGTGATTTTATGCCTGGCAGTGTGAACTATAGTTTAGTGGTGAGCCGATCTCCGGCGTTGGAGTTGGGCGAACAATTAAAATACCTGGTGCAATATCCTTACGGTTGCACAGAGCAAACGGTATCAGCAGCGTTCCCACAAATTTATTATAGTGATCTGTCTGATTTGATGCAATTGAACAAACAACAGAACAAGGTCAATGCGAACACCAATATCCTGGAAGCAATTCGTAAAATAAAAATGAGACAGTTATATAACGGGGCCGTTACATTATGGGATGGTGAAGGAAGGGAAGATTGGTGGACTACCGTTTATGCAGCACATTTCTTATTGGAAGCAAAGAAAGCTGGCTTTGATGTAGATAATAGTTTACTTGAAACAATGTTGAACTATATCAACAATCGGTTGAAAAATAAAGAGACGATCACATACTACTATAACCGTGACCAGAATAAAAAAATTGCACCAAAAGAAGTGACCTATGGTTTATATGTATTGGCATTAGCAGGAAGAACAAATGTTCCGGCTATGAACTATTACAAAGCGAATCCTTCTATACTGGCACTTGATAGCCGTTATCTATTAGCTGCAGCATATGCAACAGCCGGCGATAGAAAATCTTTCACTGCTATGTTGCCAGCTTCATTTAGCGGGGAAGAATCAGTTCCGCAAACTGGTGGTAGCTATTATTCTGATGTAAGAGATGAAGCGATCGCATTAAATGCATTGATCGATGTAGATCCGGGCAATGCTCAAATTGGTACCATGGTAAAACATGTAGCCGATAAACTAAAAGCGAGAAGATACTTGAGTACGCAGGAAAGAGCATTTGCATTTCTCGCATTAGGTAAGCATGCAAAAGCAGCAAACAATTCAACAGCTACAGCCGAAATAAAAGTGAATGGAAAAACCATCGCTAAAGTTGATGATGGCCAATGGACTGGTGATATGAAAGCCCTGGGAAATAACAACGTAGAAATAACAACAAAAGGCAATGGGCGGTTATATTATTTCTGGCAGGCAGAAGGTATTAGTGCCAGCGGTGCTTATAAAGAAGAAGATAGTTACCTGAAAGTTCGTCGCCGTTTCTTTGATAGAACTGGTAAACTGATAACCACTAATACATTTAAGCAAAATGATTTGATCATTATCGGTGTTACATTGGAAAAATCATTTAATACTGCGATTGAAAATGTAGTTATAACAGATTTATTACCGGCAGGTTTTGAAATAGAAAACCCCAGAACAAAAGAAATACCCGGTATGGATTGGATAAAAGATGCGATGACACCAACAGCTTTGGATGTCAGAGATGACCGAATCCATTTCTTTGTTGATGCCAACAGCAATAAACAAACATATTATTATGCTGTCCGTGCCATATCACCCGGTAATTATAAAATGGGTCCCGTAAGTGCAGATGCGATGTATAATGGAGAATATCATTCATATAATGGTGCTGCTGTGATAAGAGTGATCCAGTAAAAAATAAAATAGTAGATTTAAAGCCTTCCTTTACGGGAGGCTTTTCTTATGCATAATTCGGAAGAAAAAAATATTGCTGTTGTTTGTAATGCTCTGGCGGGTAATGGCAGGGCGGTAAAACTTGCCGAAAGGATTATTACAGAGTTAATAACAAAAAAAATTCAGTATAGTGTTTTCATGCAAGCCTGGCCTCAAGGCTTTGATACGTTTTCTGATATTTGGATTGTTGGAGGTGATGGTACTGTAAACTATTTTATCAATCACTATCATGATATAAAAGCTCCGCTGGTTATTTTCAACGGAGGTACAGGAAATGATTTTCATTGGCTGCTTTATGGTGGAAAAACTTTTGAAGAACAATTGCAACTTGTTTTAAAAACAGAACCCAAACCCATTGATCTTGGACGCTGCAATGAAAAATTCTTTATCAATGGGGTTGGGATTGGTTTTGAGGGAGAAGTGGTAAAAAGTCTTAAGAGTAAAAAGAAAAAAGCCGGTAAATCGTCATTTATGGCGGTAATACTTAAGAAAGTATTTTCCTATCATTCAAAATATTACCGGGTTACAGTAAATAATGAATCATTCATGTCAAAAAAATATTTGATTATTGATGTTAGCAATGGGAGCAGGGCAGGAGGAGGATTTCATATAGCCCCGGATGCTAAGGCAGATGATGGTCTTTTTGATATAATATTGGTTGATGCTCTTCATCCATTGAAGCGGCTTCGATGGTTGCCTGTTATTGAAAAAGGGAAGCATATTGGCCTATCATTTATTCATCACTCAAGAACGGAAAAGATCATTGTTGAAAGTAATCAACCTATACAATCGCACCTGGATGGTGAATATTATTCGGCTGATATACTTACGATAGAAATTTTGCCAGGAAAACTTTTGTTCAGGTATTAGCATAAAAAAAGTCCGGCTCTTGCGAACCGAACTTATTAAAGCTTTGTGGAATATCGTTATTGATTAATAATCGTTATTGTATCCGCCGCTGCCGCCACGGTCACGGTTGTAACCGCCGCCGCCACCGCCGCTTTTACCTTTGTAGCCGCCGCCACCGCCGCCGCCTTTGTAGCCACCGCCGCCACCGCCGCTGTAGCCACCACCGCCGCCGCCACCGAAGCTTCTTTTCTTGAAGCCACCGCCGCCGCCAGATCCACCGCCTTCAGGCTTAGGACGACTTTCGTTAACTACGATGCCACGACCGTCAACTTCAGAACCATTCAAAGCTGCGATTGCTGCTTGTGCTTGTTCATCGTTTGCCATTTCTACAAAACCAAAGCCTTTGCTACGGTTAGTGAATTTGTCTGTAACAATTTTTGCTGATACTACTTCGCCATGTGCTGCGAAAAGGTTTGAAAGATCCTGGTCTTTCAGGTTCCAACTAAGGTTTCCTACGTAAATGTTCATTTTGAGAGTTTTTAAAAAAATAAAAGTGTCAACAGTAAACAGCACCCATCGAACATATACGGTTTTTCGAAACGTTCAGGACTTGTGAAACTGAAAGAGCACCAAATGCATTACAAAATAACGGTTTTTTTATTTACTTACTAACAAATTTAATTTATATGTTAGTAAGCTTATAAACAATAACTTAGGTATTATAGGTCGATTGTATTGATTTTCACTGATTAATGAAAAAAACCTGCCATAAGGCAGGTTTTTTTTCGGATTGAATTTCTATTAGTTTTTCAACATTTTTGTTGTCTGTATATTTCCCATACCATCATCTAACCTTAAAAAATACATTCCCGGTGTCATACCACTAACATCCACTCTTGTGTGTGATGCACCGACAGCCGGAATAATTGTTTTCAAAGTTTTTCCATCAAGCGAAGTGATGACCATTTTAGTACCACGGGTTAATTTCTTGTGCGCCACGGTTATTTCATTTTGCGCTGGGGTTGGGTATACGCTTAACTTATCAGCATAACTATCTGATGCGTTACCAGAAAGCTTTATAACACCGCTGTATTTAAAACGACCGTCTATATCAATACTCTTTAGGCGATAGAAAACTGTAGTAGCAGGTACATTATAATTATTGAATGTATAGATTGATTTGCCTTTTGCGGCAACACTACCAACTGCAGAAAAAGCTCTTCCATCTGTACTTCTTTCAACCTGGTATTCCTGTACATCTATTTCATCGCTTACATCCCACTTAACGTTTACGGTATTATCAACATTTCTGTTAGCTACCATACCGATGAAATCAACCGGTAAAGGAATATTCAATGGCCCGATAGAAAAATTATCAAAGACCGCAAAGAATGGTTCGTTAATAATATAGGCTACTTCAACTCTATAAGTTGTATTAGGACCATTAGTGATATCGGGGTCAATTAATCGCATACAAACAAAACCTTCAAAGCCATTAAGTAAAGGTGTAGGAGTAGGGCCATTGTCTACATAAGGAACAGGAGTACTCCAGGCAGCAAAAGATTGAACACCTGATGTAGCTTCAATATTTGTAACAGTTCCCTGTCCCGTTGAGGTAACACTAATAATCCTGATTTGAAAACGATCTACCACAGGATTATTAACGATATAATAAAATCCCACATTAAAAGTTCCTACAGGATTTGGATTAGGATAAGGAGGAGAAATAATACTCTGAGCTCTTGGAAACCCCGGCGCAGTTACACGAATCGGAGGTAAATAGTCTGTCCAGTATCCACGGCTGCTATTATAATAAAAAGAACTGTCGAAAATACTACCATAAATACTGGGGGAATTAAAGCCATTATCGTTACTATTAAAAGTAGCGATAACTCCATTACAACTACCCGCTGTTACTGTGGTAGGGGTTTGTGCGGATGTGTAAATAGTGATAAGAGAAAAGAGGCAAAGCAATTTTGCTTTACGAAAGTAAAAACGTTTCATAAATTTTTGTTTTTAAAGAGTAATAGAGTTAACTATTTTTCAGGGGATACTGCTTGACTCTTTCAGAGGAAGATGGAATAGTAAAGAGTTAACAAATGACATACCTTTTTTTTCGAGGCTAAAATTTTATGAAAGTGGAGATATATGTAGAATATAATCCCCTTCTTGTTTCTCAAGGGGTAAAAAAAATCCCTCTGTACAGAGGGATTATAAAATAGTTTATTAAGAAAGAATTATTCTGCTACTACTTCAAATTCAACTTCAGTGCTTTTGCCATTACCAAAATCAATAGTGGCTTTGTAAGTACCAAGTTCTTTAACTTCATCAGGCAGAGTGATTTTTTTACGATCGATCTCATATCCTTTTTGCTCACGGATAGCACGGCTGATTTGAAGAGAAGTAACACTGCCGAAAATCTTACCGCTTGTTCCTGTTTTAGCACCTAATTTCAGAGGAGCTTCATTCAGTTTAGCAATAACACTGTTGATTTCAGCAAGCATTTTATCTTCTTTCTTCTTCACCTGCTTCATTCTTTCTTCTAACTGCTTCTTGTTGCTCAGGCTGTTTTCAACAGCCAATTGACGTGGCAATAAGTAGTTACGGGCATAACCGTTTTTTACTTTTACTACTTCATTCTTCGCACCAAGATTATCTACATCTTGAATTAATATAATTTCCATTGTTCTCTTTTTGTTCACCAACCCAGTTTCGTTTTATCGTTACTGTCTCTCTAATTATTTTAATAGAGGTTAGGGTGAGGTTATTTTAAAAGGTCTGTTACGTAAGGCAATAATGCCATCTGGCGGGCTTTCTTCACCGCATCAGAAACTTTGCGCTGGTACTTCAGGCTGTTTCCGGATAGACGGCGTGGTAATAATTTACCCTGCTCGTTCAGAAATTTTTTCAAAAATTCTACATCTTTATAATCGATGTAGCGCATACCGTATTTTTTAAAACGGCAGAATTTTTTTACTCTTTTATCTGCTTTGATTGCAGTAAGGTATTTTATTTCATTTTTTGCCATGATATTAAGCCTCCACTGCTTTTTCGGTATGAGATTTTACACCACTTTTCTTTCTTGCATTGTACTCGACGGCGTATTTATCGAGTTTAGTGCATAGGTGACGAAGTACTGCTTCATCACGCAACATTTGAATCTTCAACTTTTCATTAAAGTCAGATTCTGCTGCATACTCAAGTACCCAATAAAGGCCAGTTGTTTTTTTCTGGATCGGGTAGGCAAGTGATTTTAGTCCCCATGGATTTTCTGCTACAATAGAACCACCGTTATCTTTAACGAGGGTAGCATACTTTTTTTGTTCCGCTTTGAATTCATCATCGCTTAGAACAGGGGTAAAAATCACCATCAATTCGTAATTGTTCATGGAGATGTTTTTACTTTTTAAATTCGGTTTATCCCATTGGACAGTTCCTGCAGTAGCGGGAAAAGAATCTGCGAACACAGATTTGGGGCGGCAAAGATAGGGGAATAAGGCCAGATGCTAAAAGGAAAGGTAAAGTAAATTTGACCAGGCATTATTAATGATCCAAGGCAATTTGATGCTGATAGATTAATGATTATCAGCAGCCTACCGGCTAAATTAAAAGCCCGCAGCAAAGCTGCGGGCTTTTAACTCAAAACAATTTCTTACTGCTTACTGAATTTTTGAATAGTTACAGTACCATCAGTAGTAATAATTCGCAGAAAATAGACACCTGCCGCCAGTGTTGCTACATTTATAGTAGCAGGCTGGGTAGAACTGTTAATCTGCCTGCTGATAAGCACCTGGCTTTGTGTATTGATAACCTGCACCTGCGCATTCAAACCTGCTGAATTATCTACTGCAATTCTTATTACATCTGTTGCAGGATTTGGATAAAGACTGAATGTGTATTTGTTGTCAAAATTTACCCGGCGAATGGCAGAATATTCAAACTTGCTATCAAGGTCAACCGATTTTAACCGGTAAAGATTAGCACCTTTTACAGGGGAAGCATCAGTGATATTGTAATTAACAGAACTGTTGCTATTACCACTTGCCGGAACTACGGCAATTACCTCCCAGCTGTTTCCGCCATTTACAGAACGTTCTACCACAAACTCACGGCTGTTTACTTCTTGCGAAGTGGTCCAGCTTAATTTACTTGTTGCATTTTCTTTTACAGCAGAAAAATTAGTGATAGTAACAGGGAGTACAGCATCTAAGAATAATCCCATTAAAATTGCATCATGGTCAGAGGCTCTCCACTGAGAGGGAGTATATGTAGCTGCCCATGGATTAACAGGATCGCCGCCGTTAGTGCTTATTGCATCATTATAATCCAAATATGAAGGCTCTACCGAATTCGTATTCCACTTGGCAATACCGGTAACAGAACCTGCAAGTGATGAGCTTACTACCGCATGATCTAAAGAACCCAACTGCCCTCCAAATAAATAGGAATAGGAAGTACCGCTGCTCGTAACCGTATAACCGCCGGCTCTTAAAATATCCATCGGGTCTTCTTCATAGTAAGCATTATAGTCACCTACTGTTATTATACGGTTAGTACCCGATGCTGCTATAACACCGGTAGTTGGAGTATTAAAGAAATCCAATAATGCATCCGCCTGTAATTTTCTTCTATTGTTCCAGCAGGATTGACCATCGAGTTGGTCGGCATCTACTCCGGAGCCGGGACAACCACCCTTTGATTTAAAATGATTAACAACAAAATTAAAAGTCTTATTGGTGGCAATAAGGTTAAACGTTTGTGCTAACGGAGGTCTGTCGAAGATAGCAGCATTGTTGCCAAGCATAGCAACACCTACAGGTGTAACTACCGCAGGTTTGTAAATGATGGCACAACGGATTTGGTCGGTATTATTGGTTTGTGAAACCGCTCCATCATTTATAAATGCATATGTAGCTGAACCAATAGCTGTATTAAGCCCATCTACTAAATTCTGAATTGCTGAGGGGTTGTTAGAACCGTTATTGGCGATTTCTATTAGACCAACAACGTCAGCATCTATTTGCTTGAGAGATTCAATGATTTTGTCTCTTTGTCTAGTAAATTCTGCAGCCGAATGGGCACCTCTGGGAGTTGGAAAACCAGCAGGAATGGGAGTTGTAGGGCCATTACTTGCTGTGCCATCAAAATAGTTCAACACATTGAAGCTTGCTACTTTTAAGTTAGGGCTTGTACCGTAGCCTGGCAAAGCAGGTCTTGCAGCATGGGTAAATGTTGGTATAGCTGCAGCTATTGGCTGTAGTCGGTATTGCGAAAACGCAAAACCCAATATACCGGTAATATTATCAATAGTGCTGCCCACTCTTACTGTATTATCTCCATTTACATAAGGCAAGGTTGGTATAGTACCTCTTCCATCATCCAGTAGAATAGTTCTTAAATTATTGCTTGCTGTTAATGCAGTAATAGCAGCTACATTGCTGGCACCTGTTGAAGTAGTGCCACTTGCTACCGCATCATTAGGATCAATAATTTGTGTGGGTTGATATACCAGGCCACCGGCAGAAAGTTTTAATTCGCCAAACGACCCGAGTGCATCGTTGTCTGTTACAGTTAGTGTGCCGGGAAAACGTACCCGCATGCCTTCATACTTTTCATAATCGCCAATAGCCGTTACAGGTAATGTAATATCTGTAAATGCAGGTAATGGATTTGCATTACTTAAAATAGTTACTGTAGCTGTTGCAAATACAGCCTGGTTAAAAGAAGGAGTTGATCCGTTTTCTTGAACAGTTCCTGTAACTCTTACTAAATCGCCAACAGCTACTGGAGTAGCAGATACTACAAAAATCCCTTCCGATGTATTAGGGTCTGCATCCGCATCAGCATCTTCTTCTTGTATATAAAAACCAGCCGGGCTTAATGTTGAATATATTCCGGTTACAATTGCAGTCACTGTAAAGCTTCCAGCTGAAGCAGTTGTGCCAGAACCCTGTATTGTACTAAGTGGGGTAGATGGAATATCATCATCTGCTAATGTAATATTTGCTGATGCCGTTCCTAAAGTATAGCCTCCGCCCGGATTAGATAGAGTTAGAATGATTGTCTCATTTCCTTCATTGGTTGGGTCATCAATGGGTGTGATTGTAACTGTAATAGAAGTAGTAGATACAGGAACTGTAATTGTTCCGCTAGCTGCAACTAACGGTGAAGGGGTAGCACTTCCTGAAAGTGTAACACTGTAATCAGTATTAAAGATAGCTGTACCAGTTAGAGCATAATCAAAAGTTGTTGATGCAGCAACAGTTGCTGTACTAAAAGTCAAGTTGAAGCTGCCATTAGAAGATGGCTCTGTAGCACTAGTAACGGCAGAAACAGATATATTCGGGGCTCCCCCACTAACATTAACTGTAATTGATAAATCATCAATTCTCCAATTAGCTGTATTTGCACCAGGGCTTCCGGCACCATTATGACCATAAATTCTAATTGTTATAGGTGTCCCAGTGCCACTTGTTATAGATGTTGTATTATTAAAAAAAGCCCAAGCTGAATTGGCTAACAATACACCCGTTGCAGCATCAGAAGCGTATCCATCCAAACTGGTTCTTACAGAATAAGCTTGCGGCCCCGTACCAGTAGAACGAGAACCAAAATTTATAGCGGTCATACTTACTGTTGCACCGGCCGAAGGAGTTAGCGTAAATTCAAAATAGGCACTGCCAGAAGCAGCAGTATTTAATACTCCGACTCTTGCAGCTGCTCCAGCATTAAATTGACCTGAAAAGCCGGGATAAGTATTTGAAGCACTAGTTGTGGTTAATAGGGTTGTGGTCCCGTTATTATTTCCTTGAGTTATATCAGAAATGGTAAGGTTTGTTACTGGAATTCCAGACGATGGTGCGGGATTTGCAGCTGCTGTTCCAAAATTCCAAGTAACTGTCTGTGCAGTTGTAAAAACTGAAATAAAAAAAAGGCTAACTAATAAGTAAATCTTTTTCATGCCATAACCGTTTTAAGTGAACGACAAATGTAGACGAACTAAGGGTATCCAATTACCTTAAGTAAATGAAATATTTATTAACATAATGGCGGGTAGATGAGAGTTATTTGTGTAAATCTATTCGCTGATGCGAATGTCTATAACCCGTAGTTGAAGGCTTTTTTCATCCTTCCATTCGTTTACATTAATAGTAAATACAATGTCCACAAATGCTTGTTTTTCCAGCAATGCAAACTTTGCTGCCATGCCAAAACCAATACCAGTAAAAGTTACATTCTCCTGGCTTACTGAAAAACGTATATGCTGTTCTTTTACAATTTTAGACCATCCAGTATCTTTTACTTTTTTGGCAATAAAAACAGGCCGCATATTTTCGGGGCCAAAGGGTTCCATTTGTGCAATGATGTCGTAAAAGGATTGTCTGATATCTTTCAATGATATCTCTGCATCAATTATTATTTCGGGTATCAGCAACTCATCAGTAATGGAAGCTGCCACCACTTGTTCAAATTTTTCTCTGAAGGCATTTACCTGGTTCAGCTCCAGCGTCATTCCTGCAGCAGCAAAATGGCCGCCATATCCCAACAAATGTTCCCGGCATGCATGAACAGCTTCATACAAATTAAAACCCGGAACACTTCTGGCACTGCCGGCAGCATATTCTCCAGATTGTGTAAGTACAATGGTGGGACGATAATAGCTATCTATAATCCTCGATGCAACAATGCCTACTACTCCTTTATGCCAGTGTGGGTGAAATACAACGGTAGATTTTCTGTTTACCCAATCATCATTTTCAAGAATTAATGCTAATGCTTCTTCGGTTATAGTTTTATCAGCTTCTTTTCTATCTGTATTATCATTGTGCAACATTTCAGCAAAGGCAAAAGCTTCTTCGTCAGTGTTAGCTATAAATAGCTGCACGGCTTTTTTTGCATCATCCATTCTTCCGGCAGCATTTACTCTTGGGGCAATTAAAAAAACAAGATTGGTTATTTCCAGATCTTTTTCAAATCCACTTAATTTTTTTAAGGCTTTAATGCCGTTGTTAGGATTGCTGTTTGCTTTTATTAATCCAAAAAAAGCAAGTATTCTGTTCTCGCCGGTAATAGGCACTATGTCAGCTGCTATAGCGGTTGCTACCAGGTCCAGGTATTCGTAAGCAGCTTCTATTGGTAAATTGAATCTTTCTGTTAATGCACACATTAATTTAAAACCTACCCCACAGCCGCATAATTCTTTGTAGGGGTAATTACAATCAATCTGTTTAGGATTTAAAATAGCAATAGCAGGGGGAAGCACTTCATCAGGCAGGTGATGATCGCAAACTACAAAATCAATTCCCAGCTCTTTTGCATAGGTAATTAAGTCAGCAGATTTTATTCCGCAGTCTAATGAAATAATTAAAGTGATTCCATTTTCTTTTGCATAATCGATTCCGGTTTTGCTTACACCATATCCTTCCCGGTAGCGGTGCGGAATATAAAAATCAATATTGGAATGAATTTTTTTCAGGAATTGATACATACTGGCAACAGAGGTGGTGCCATCTACATCATAATCTCCAAAAACAAGAATTCTTTCATTTTGATTGATGGCCGTGCTAATTCGTTCAACTGCTTTTTCCATGTCTTTCATTAGCCACGGGCTTTGCAGGGCAGCTAATTGCGGACGAAAGAAGTCCTTTGTTTTTTCAAACGTATCAAATCCACGTTGCACTAATATGTTGCAAAGAACCGGGTGAACTTTCAATGCTTCCTGTAAAGCAGTTGCCTTTTCTTTATCGGGTGATAATATTTTCCATCTTTTTTGCATGAGTTGTTAGTAGAGGTCAAAAAGAGAAATCAATATTTTCTGTCTGTTACAAAAAGTACGAGATCTTCTAGCCCTTTTCTTATCGGGCTTTCAGCAAACTGGTGAAGAATAGCAAGTGCATCTTGTTTATAGGCATTCATTTTTTTAGTAGCATAATCTATACCTCCCGCTATTTCTACCTGGTTGATGACCCACTTTACTTTTTCTTTATCGTTGTTATTGTTTTTTACAATATAAATAATCTTGCGGCGGGTAGATTTGTCTGTGTTATTTAATGTATAGATAAGTGGAAGGGTGAGTTTTTTTTCTTTGATATCATTGCCGGTGGGCTTTCCTATGTTTTCACTGGCGTAGTCAAATAAATCATCTTTTATCTGGAATGCCATCCCGGTTTTTTCACCAAACAACCGCATTTGCTCTGTTATTTTTTCGTCTTTGCTGGTACTCCAAGCACCAGCAGCACAGGCAGAAGCCAGGAGCGAAGCAGTTTTATTACGGATTATTTCATAATAAATTTCTTCTTTCAGATTCAGGCTTCTTGCTTTTTCCAGCTGTAATAATTCGCCTTCACTCATTTTTCGTACGGCATCTGATAGGATATGTAAAATCTGGTAGTCGTTATTATCAAGAGATAAGAGTAAGCCTTTTGCCAATAAATAATCGCCGATGAGAACATTCGCTTTGGCCTTCCATAACGCATAAGTGGAGAAAAACCCCCTTCTTTCCATGGAATCATCTACTACATCATCATGAACCAGCGTTGCAGTATGCAGCAATTCAACTAAGGAGGCAGCTCTGTAAGCCGGTTCGTTAATTTCACCGCATAGTTTGGCAGAAAGAAGCACAAACATGGGTCGTAGCTGCTTTCCTTTTCGCTTTACAATGTACCGCATGATACGGTCGAGCAAAGGTGCCTGGCTTCTGGCAGCTTCTTTGAACCGGGTCTCAAAAATCTGGAGTTCCTCTTTTATTAAGTTGGTTGGTAAATGCATTTTTATTATCGGGCAATTTACGGCCAAAAAGATAATTGTTAAAGAATGCAACAAAATGCGGTAAAAAGTTGACTAAGTAATTGAAAAATAAAGCGCAGTTGAGATAAATATTTTTCATAAAAATTTGGTAATTAATCCTCAATCTCTATTTTTGCGTATTATTTGGACATTGTTTCTCAAATCTTAATCCTTAGTTATGGCAAGCAAAAAAATTTTATTATTGACAGGGATGTTCTGTCTCTTAGCGTCTTATGGGTTTTCTCAGCGAGTTGGGGCTAGTTACGACGTTAAAGACTCGTCTCTTGTTCCTAGCAAAAGAATGCCTCAGCATTCAGAATTCTTAAACGGAACTCAGAATTTTCCGGCAAAACCCCGCAATCAGTGGGAAATTGGTCTTAAGCTTGGAATGATGAATGTTAGTGGTGATATTCCTTCACAATTAGCATTTCCTAGTTTCGGTGCGCATGTAAGAAAAGCATTTGGCTATATTTTCTCAATGCGTCTTGAGTATATGTACGGAACTGCAAAAGGCAGAACTTTTAATCCAGCAAATAATTTCTTTAAAAATCCAGCCTGGACTACCAATTTAGGAAACCAGGGTTACTATGCTCCTACCAGACAGCTTTCTGCAACTGGTGAATTACAGTATAGCAATGGAACAAGTTTTTCAAACGGTGAAGAGCCAGTTTATTATAATTATAAAACAAAAGCTCACGATCTTTCTTTACAAGGTGTTGTTACGTTAAACAATATTCGTTTCCACAAATCTAAAACTGGGTTTAACTTTTATGGATTTGCAGGTATTGGAGCAACTGTTTATGACACGAAAGTGAATGCCTTGAATGATAACGGTAATAAATATGATTATACCACTATCAGCGTAAATAGTATTTATAAGTCCCGCAAGGATACTTATAAAGAGTTGAAAGAATTGCAAGATGATTCTTACGAAACTGCTGCTGAAAACCAAGGCACACGTCGTCCGAAGTTATTCGGTAATACGTTGAAGCCGTCAGGTACATTAGGTGTTGGTTTCGCTTTCAAGCTTAGCAACAGACTAAACCTTGCGATTGAAGATCGTCATACATTCATTAAGGATGACTTGTTAGATGGTCAGCGTTGGCAGGAACATGCTTGGGGTGATGCCGTTCTTACCCGCGACTTTGATTCTTATAACTATGCTAGTATAGGTTTGAATATTAACCTGGGTGCAAAAGCTGTTGAACCATTATGGTGGTTGAACCCATTGGATTATGCTTACAGCGAGATCCGCAATCCTCGTTTAATGCGTCTTCCAAAGCCAGTATTGCCTGATAGCGATGGCGACGGAGTAACTGACCAATTCGATCAAGAGCAAACTCCTGCAGGTTGCCCTGTTGATAGCCATGGTGTAACAAAAGATACAGATGGTGACGGTGTACCTGATTGTAAGGATAAAGAATTAATTACTCCAACATATTGCCAACCGGTAGATGCCGATGGTGTAGGTAAATGTCCAGTTCCTTGTCCAAGTGAAGATTGCCCAGGTTGGGGTGGTAAGAAAGATGATTGTGCAACTTTACTAGGTGCATTACCAAGTGTTTCTTTCGCTGCAAACAATAACAAACTGAGCGATGATGCTAAAGCTGTACTTTCTACAGTGGCTGCTAAATTGCGCAACAACCCAGGCTGTAACGTAGTGGTAATCGGCTATTGCTCATCTAACAAAAAAGAGCAGCAATTAAGCTGGGATCATGTAAACGCAGTGATTAACTATATGGTAGAGAAAGAAGGTTTAAGTGCTGACCGCTTTATCTTTAACTACGGCCAGGAAGGCGGCGACTGTAACACAGTTGATCTTCGTGCGGCTGCAGAAGGTGAAAACGGACCTGCAACTGTTGAGCCTCCTCATCCAAACTTGCGTAAGAAGAATTAATCAAATTTGATTCAATACTGAAGCCCTCCCAACCGGGAGGGCTTTTTTTGCCCTTTTGTGAGAAGTATATTACAGAGAGTACTTGGCTAATATGGTCTTTATCAAAATCTTAACTGCCATGTTTTGGCAGCCTATCTTTTTTATGTAAGTTTTGTTGGTATCTGTTAACTTTGCACACCTTTATGAGATTTATTTGGATAATTATTGTGGGTATTTTTTTAAGTAGCTGTGGAAGTGGTAAAAGCTTAAGTAAGCTGCTTAAAAACTCTGACCCGGCCTATAAACTGAGAATGGCAGAACAGTATTTCGTAAAAAAGAAATACAGTAAGGCCCAAATAGTTTATGAAGACATTATGCCTTATTACAAAACAGGCAAAGAGTTTGAAGATATTTATTATAAGTATGCTTACTGCGCTTACTACCAGGCCGATTATATGAATGCCGAAAACCTGTTTAAAAGCTTTTTGGAAATATTTCCGAATAGCACCAAAGCAGAAGAAGTAGATTATATGCGGGCCTATTCCTTTTATAAACAATCTCCCAAACCTGAATTGGATCAAACTAATACGATAAAGGCAATGGGGATGATGCAGACTTTTATAAATACTCATCCCGGCTCAGCTCGGAATAAGGAGGCCAATGAAATAATTGATATTGCCCGTGCAAAGCTGGAAGTTAAAGACTATCAAAGTGCAAAATTGTACTATGATATGGGTCAGTTCAGGGCGGCAGGTGTATCATTTACTACATTACTCAATAATTATCCGGAATCTGTACGAGGTGATGAGTATAAGCTAATGATAATAAAATCATATTACCAGTTTGCAGAACTAAGTGTGGAAGAAAAAAAGATACAACGTTTTGAGCAGGTAATAACTGAGTGTAACGAATTTTCTGACCGTTTCCCGGATAGTAAATTAAAAAAAGAGGCTGACGAATTTTTAAATTTATCGCAAACCAATATTAAAAAAATTAAATAATGAGCAAGTTAAGACGCCAGCTTAGTGCCGGCATTACTAATAGCATTGAAACCCGCAACCTGGACGAGATTAAAGGTAAAACCGGTAATCTCTATGAGTCTATTGCTATTGTTGGCAAAAGAGCTAACCAGATAAATATTTCTTTAAAAGAAGAATTGCACAATAAATTAGAAGAATTTGCGAGTCATACTGACAGCCTGGAAGAAATTCATGAGAACAAAGAACAGATAGAAATTTCCCGTGCATACGAAAGAATGCCGAATCCTGCTTTGTTAGCAACCCAAGAGTTTCTGGATGAGAAAGTTTACTTCCGTAAAGGGGATGACGAGTTGTTTAGCTAAACTGATTTTAAAAAATATAGTAGTTAAAAATATAATAGCGGCCAGCGAAAACTGGTCGCTATTGCTTTTATAATGTATTTTTGAAGAGCATGTTACAAGGTAAAAAAATAGTATTGGGTATTACTGGCAGTATAGCTGCTTATAAATCCATTTACCTGGTAAGGCTGTTGGTAAAAGCAGGTGCAGAAGTAAAAGTTGTAATCACTCCTTCGGCTAAAGATTTTGTATCTCCTCTTACTTTAAGCACTTTAAGCAAAAATCCTGTTCTTATTGACCTTTTTGATGGAGAAAGCTGGGCTAATCATGTAATGCTTGGAAGATGGGCAGATTTAATGATAATAGCCCCCCTTAGCTGTAATACCCTTGCTAAAATGGCGAATGGACAGTGTGATAACCTTTTGCTCGCAGTCTATTTATCCGCTACTTGTCCTGTTGTGGTAGCTCCAGCAATGGATGAAGACATGTGGAATCATCCGGCTACAAAACTAAATCTCGCAAAACTGGAATCATTCGGCAATAAAATAATTTCCGTTGAAAAAGGAGATTTAGCCAGTGGGTTGTTTGGTGACGGAAGAATGGCTGAGCCAGAATCGATACTTACTTACATAACTGACAATTTTTTTTTGATCTCTCGGGTGACGAGACCACTTCACGGTAAAAAAGCCATAGTAACAGCAGGCCCAACATACGAACACCTGGATCCTGTTCGTTTTATCGGTAATCACTCTTCAGGCAAAATGGGTATTGCTATAGCAAAGGAATTAGAGGAACGGGGTGCAGATGTGACATTAATCATGGGACCAACACAAGTACCAATAATGCCGAATGGCATTTCACTGATAAAAGTAACCAGTGCTGCGGAAATGTACAAAGCCTGTCAGAAAGAATTTTCAACTACTGATATAGCAGTAATGGCGGCAGCAGTGGCAGATTATTCGCCGGTAAATATATCGCCTGAGAAAATAAAAAAGAAAGATGATAATTTAATAGTAGAGTTACTAAAAACAAAGGATATTCTTAAAAGTCTTGGTGAGATAAAAAGATCAGGGCAGGTATTAATTGGTTTTGCACTGGAGACAAATAATGAAAAGAGTTATGCAAAGGATAAACTGCAGAAAAAAAATGCAGACATGATTGTGCTTAATTCATTAAATGATATCGGAGCTGGGTTTGGCTATGACACGAATAAGATTACAATATTCGATAAGGGGGGCAAAGAATTTAATTTTGATACAAAATCTAAAACAGCAGTGGCAAAAGATATTGTTGACACAATGATTAATCTCTATTATGCGTAAGAAAATCTCAATAATTGCTGTACTTGTTTTTTCCGTGTTTATAGTTGAAGCGCAGGAAATACAGGCCCGGCTTACTGTAATGTCTGCCCAGGTAAGTACCACGGTCGACAAAAAAGTGTTTCAAACTTTACAAACAGCACTCAGCAATTTTGTTAACAACCGGCGCTGGACTTCCGATGCTTTTAAAGCAAACGAAAAAATCAAATGTAATTTTTTGCTGAATATCGAACAGGATTTGGGCAATAATGTTTACAAAGGCAAATTAACGGTGCAGGCAGCAAGGCCTATTTATAATACAAATTATGATTCACCTATTATGAATTTTATTGATGATAATGTGGTGTTTCGTTATGTAGAGTTTCAACCAGTTGAATTTAATGAAAACAGGATACAGGGAAATGACCCATTGGCCGCAAATATTACGGCGGTACTGGCTTATTATATAAACCTGATTCTTGGATTTGATTACGACTCCTTTTCACAAAATAGTGGTGATGTTTATTTTCAAAAAGCATGGAACATTGTAAATAATGCACCAGAGAGCAGGGATATTTCTGGATGGAAGTCCTTTGAAAGCCTTCGTAACCGTTATTGGCTGGCAGAAAATTTAAATAGTAACCGCTTTGCTTTAGTACACAATGCCCTTTACGCTTATTACCGGTCTGGCCTGGATGTTTTTTATGAGAATGAAGATGCAGGCAGAACCGGTATTCTCAATTGCTTAAATTTTTTGAATACGATTAATGCAGAGAACCCAAATTCAATGATTATGCAATTCTTTTTTCAGGGAAAGAGTAATGAACTGGTAAAAGTATTTAGCAAAGCAAAAGCAGAGCAAAAGGAAAGGGCAAGAGATATACTTACAAGAATTGATATTACAAATGCAGCAACATATAACAGAGATTTAAAATGAGGCAGGGGGTATTTTTATTTTTCTTTTGTTTGCTATTAGGCAGTTGTAACAATAAGGAAGTTGATAGTGATATACTACCTGCTACTAAAATGCAGTTGATTTTAAGCGATTTGATGAAAGCAGATCAATTTATCTCGGATTTCCGAGTTCCAAATGATACAATAATGGATAGGGATGTGGAAAGTATTAAGTTGTATCAGCAAGTTTTTGCTGTTCATGATATTACTAAAGTTCAGTTTGATAGAAGTCTCGCCTATTACCAATCCCGCCCGGATTTGTTGAAAGTGATAATGGACTCCATCAGCAAACCGGTTATAGTTGCTCCAGTTCAAACAACCCCTCCGGTAGATTCTACTTTAAAAAAGGATTCACTCCTTCTTAGCAAAGACTCAACTAATCTTACCAAGGATTCAATAAATTTTCGTAAGAAGAAATTACTCTTGCAGAATAACTAGTCTAAACAAGTCTTGTTCATGTGTTCTTTCTTAATTTTAATCTTCAAATTAGCTGGATGAATAAAGTTGTTACTGACGCTGAAAATGCAATAGCCGATATTCAAGATGGAGCTGTCTTGATGCTTGGAGGTTTTGGCCTTTGCGGTATTCCCGAAAATTGTATTGCTGCACTGGTAAGAAAAGGGGTGAAGAATCTGACCTGTATATCAAACAATGCTGGTGTGGATGATTTTGGTATTGGATTAATGCTTCAGCAAAAGCAAGTACGGAAAATGATTTCTTCTTATGTGGGAGAGAATGCTGAGTTTGAGCGACAACTTCTTAGTGGTGAACTGGAAGTAGAGTTAATACCACAGGGAACATTGGCTACAAGGTGCATGGCAGCCGGGTATGGAATGCCGGCCATTTTTACACCTGCAGGTGTGGGAACAGAAGTAGCAACAGGTAAAGAAACACGACATTTTAATGGTAAGGAATATTTATTAGAACATGCATTTGATGCCGATTTTGCTATTGTAAAAGCATGGAAAGGAGATACAGACGGTAACCTTATATATAAAGCAACAGCAAGAAATTTTAATCCGCTGATGGCAATGGCTGGCAAAATAACGATTGCTGAAGTAGAAGAACTAGTACCTGTTGGCCAACTTGATCCAAATGCTATACATACTCCTGGTATCTATGTGCACCGTATTTTCCAAGGGGCAGCTTATGAAAAGCGAATAGAGCAGCGAACCACAAAAAAGAAAACCTCTTAAGGGAAACTTATTTTAAGCCGAAAATTAAATCATGGCACTCAGCAAAGAACAAATAGCACAGCGAATAGCCCGGGAATTAAAAGACGGATATTATGTGAACTTAGGAATTGGTATTCCCACATTGGTGGCTAATTATATTCCCGCAGGTGTTAATGTAGTATTGCAAAGTGAGAATGGATTATTGGGCATGGGTCCGTTTCCTGTGGAAGGAGAAGAAGATGCTGACCTTATTAATGCCGGCAAGCAAACAATTACTACCATACCAGGGTCGGCTTTTTTTGATTCAGCAATGAGTTTTGGAATGATAAGAGCCGGCAAGGTTGATTTGACAGTACTTGGTGCTATGGAAGTAAGTGAAACCGGAGATATAGCTAACTGGAAGATACCCGGCAAAATGGTAAAAGGAATGGGAGGTGCAATGGATCTGGTGGCCAGCGCCAAAAATATAATTGTCGCTATGATGCATAGTAATCCTAAAGGTGAATCCAAACTTTTACCAGCATGTACGTTACCTCTTACCGGAGTACGATGTGTAAAAAAAATAGTAAGTGACCTCGCAGTATTGGATGTTACTAATGACGGGTTTAGAGTATTGGAAAGGGCACCTGGAGTAACAGTAGAGGAGATAAAACAAAAAACTGCAGGAAAACTAATAGTTGAAGGTGAGATTCCCGAAATGATATTCTAACTAAAACAAAGAAAGACGACTAATCAATTAAATTATTCTTTACCGCAAAAAACACAAGCCCTGCTGTATTCTTACTGCCAAAACGTTCCATCAACCTATCTTTAATAGCTTCAACAGTTCGGGGGCTGATCTCCATTTTCTGTGCAATCTCCTGGGCGGTAAATTCCATGCAGATAAAACGAAGTACATCCTTTTCTTTATCGCTCAGCGTAATTTCACTGTTTAAAGACGGCACCACTTTTTGACGGGAGTGAGATTTTTTAAGAAGGATTCGGTTAACAAAATTATTCAGGTAATATCCTTTTTCATAAACCTCCATAATAGCACGGCGTATTTCCTGGGGCTCTGCATTTTTCAACAGGTAACCATTTGCACCATTTTCCATCAGGTGATAAACGAAACGTTCATCTTCATACATACTGAGGATAAGAACTTTTATATGTGGAAATTGCTTGCTGATTGCTTTAGTTGCTTCAATACCATCTTTGCCGGGCATCCGGAGATCCATTAGTACCACATCAGGCTCTGAGTCTGGTAAACCATTTAGTAATTCATCACCATTCTCAGCTTCAAACACAAATTTGATATTGGTAAAAGGCCGCAAAGAAAGTATGACTCCTTTACGAAAAATTTTGTGATCGTCCGCAATAGCTACCTTTATAGTTCCCATTATTTTTTATAAGATATTCGATAAAATTAGCGATTTCTCCGCTATTCAATGTCATTGATAAGGCTCGTCCTTCGGCATCTCAATAGTCACTTTATAGTAGGTCTGAGAAATATCTTTTTCAAAATTAATATTGCCTTGTACCAAGCGTAGGCGGCTGCTGATGTTCTTTAGCCCTAATCCAACATTACTTTTATTTAATTTATCAAAGTCAGACTGTACAATTCCTCTGCCGTCGTGATGAATACGGAGATAAAATTTATCAGCATGTACATTTTGTGTAAGATGAATAAAGCTGGCACTACTATGCTTAAGGATGTTGTTGATTAACTCCTGGACAATTCGGAAAATAACCAACTCCTTTTCACCTTTTAAACGGTCTCTGTATTCATGAAAACGACTGCTGGCATTAATACTGCCCGAGCCACTTATTTTCTGGAATAAATCATTTACTGCCGATTCTAATCCAAAATTTTTAAGGGTGGGGGGCATCAGGCTGTGGCTGATGTTACGTACAAGCTGGATAGTATCATCAATAATCTGGCGGGCCTGAAAGATAGATTGAAGCTGGGTAGCTTTATCCTGGTTCACCAGGTTCTCGTTGAGGTAAAGCCTGGCGGTTGCTAATAGTGGTCCGGCATCATCGTGTAAGTCGGCAGCAAGGCGTTGTCTTTCTTCTTCCTGGAGCTTTATAGAGGCGTTTAAGAGGATTTTTTGCTGCTCCTGTTCCATCTGGTTGATCTTGTTCTGAAAACGTAAGACACGTCGCTGATGGAGAATAATAAAAATAATGAGGTTAACGGTAAGCACCACCATGCCAAGGGTGCCTAAGAAAAGCACTAATGAAACAGAGGATTTGGTAGTGGCTTGGAGGAAAAACATAGTTAGGTCAGGTGGTTGAACTTTAAATGAGGTCTAGATAGGGGACTGATTTATTTTGTGATTGGGAATTACTTAGGGGAGAACGTATGTAAATAAAAGCTGCGGCGGAAAAAAGAACATTTTTTACAAACTCTGCTAAAAAAGTCAAATTTCCAAAAGTAATAACCTCTTCCTTATTAAGGTGGTCAATTAACATATAAAAGAAAAAAGAGCCACCTAAATAAATCAAAACTCCTATTGCCAGCCAAAAACAATAGTGGTTATATATATAGTTTGTTGCGTCTTTTTTAGCAAATTCTAGAAAAAAGTAAATAATATATATTAAAAGGAGAATTGTTTCAATGCCAATAGGTATAGAATCAAGCCTTCTTACTTTAACAGTTGCTAAATACAATATTTGAAAAACAAGGAAGCAGGACGAAGCAAAAATTATGAAACGCCTAAATTTTCTTGAGTTAATATTGAAATAAAAGAAATAAGCAAAAAAGAAATATTCGAGGAATGTGTAAATACTTTGATAATACTTCGATAATCTTGTTGGAACACTAGAATAAAATAATAAGAGTAAAAAGAAAGCAAACCCGTATACCAGTAAGCTTTTAGGTATTTTAGTAATACCTTGATTTTTGAAAAAAAGAAATCCAATACTCAGAGGAATAAGTAGATATGATACTATTACAATATTAAAAAAAAGCTTTTCTATAACTTTGGATTTCTCCAAAAATAGAAAAACTTTTTCTCAGATTGAAATTTCAAAATACAACAACTCAGGATTAGTCTTCCCAAACAGTTATTGCATCAACATTCCAACCTCTACAAATTCTTACGTTCTTTTTCATAACAGTAACATTTTTAAGCCTTTCAAATTCAAATTTGAGTTATAAAAATTGCCATTTTGAAGGGGGAATACAATCGGTGTGAAAACAAGTATTAACTCTTAAAAACGGCTGAAATACTGAATGGATAAGGGTTTTAACGATTTTAAATAGAAAATTTTCGATAGAATAATTAGTATATTTTCTTAGTAAAAATAGTATTTTTACGGACATTAAAATAGTAAGTTTACCGGTAAATTTCCGATTTCAACTCCAATATTAGCAGCTGTGGATAAGAATATGGCCAAGAATTAGGCCAGAAAGTGATTTATTTAAAGCCAGGATTTAAAAACTAATTGTTAGGCTTTAAAAAGAAAAGAAGTTGACTGACATTGGATTTGGCGTATGGCATTCAAAGGATTTGGAATTTCGTTCTGGACGGTTTCTAAGGACATTGGACAATTTGAGGGGCCCATCTTCTGTCAATCAACTTGTACCAAAAGTATATTCACATGCGGATGTGCACAAGAGCAAAATTGCGGAGTTATTTTTTTCGGCAATTACTGGCCTAATAGTAATCTTACTTTGGCTAAATGAAAATATACTTGTTTGAAAATGAAAATTTACCTGAAGGCTTTTTTTCTACGTGGAATCCGACTAAAAAAATATTCATTTCTGAAATTTGTTTTACTCTTTCTTCTCCCTTTAGTAAATGAAGATAGGGAGAATACTAAAAAAAGAGTAGTTTTACGCAATACGATACCCATTAAATTAACTGCTAAACCAAACTATTCATGTCCCAAATTATAAAGGTTGCCATTGCCGATGACCATAAAATTTTCCGTGATGGTATCCGGATGGCTTTGAAAGATAAAGAATATCTGAAGATTTTATGGGAAGCCGAAGATGGTAAGGATCTTCAGCATAAACTGCAATTAAAATTACCCGATGTTATTTTAATGGACATCCGTATGCCAGAAGTAGATGGCATTAATGCCATCAGTCTTATCCGCAAAGAGTATGAAGCATTAAAGATCATTGTACTTACCATGTACGATGACCAGGAAATGATCACCAAAATGATGGAGATGGGGGCGAACGCATACCTCACCAAAACAACAGACCCGGAAGAAATATACCAGGCCATTCTCACCTGTATGAATGACGATTTCTATTTTAATGAACTGGTCAATAAAGCTGTCCTATTAAAACTACAGCACAAAAAAACGGTGAGGCAATTTTATCCTAACCCGGTAAAACTTTCAGAAAAGGAAATAAAAATTTTGAAATTAATTGCAGAAGACAAAACCACCGAAGAAATTTCAAAAGAGGTTTTTTTAAGTCCCCGCACTATCGAAACCATTCGCCAGAACATGAAACAGAAAGTAGGTGCAAAAACAATTGCAGGGTTGGTAATGTATGCTATGCGGAATAAATTGCTTGAATAATCTCAGTATTTAGTCTTAAGAAATCGCATCCCTCATTGATAATTTTTTCAAAACAGGTAATGTCAAATATAAACGATACTTTTTTTGATGGTTATTATAAGCAAATCTGGAAAACAATTATTCCGTATGAGTTGACAATAAAAGAAGTTGACTTTATACTTTCTTATTTTAATCTTCAACAAGGCAGCAAGTTGCTGGACCTGATGTGTGGTTATGGCCGTCATTCGATAGCTTTAGCAAAAAAGGGAATAAATGTAACGGCGGTTGATAACCTGGGAGATTATATTGACGAAATACAACAAACGGCGCAAAGCGAAAACTTGCATCTAACGGCTGTAAAAGCTGATATTGGCAATTTTAAATCAGGAGATGTTTTTGATTTAGCCATTTGTATGGGTAACAGTTTACAATTTTTTGATGAGGCGGGAGTTACCAGGATTCTAACTAATACAGCGTCTCAATTAGCCAAAGGAGCAAAATTATTAATTAATAGCTGGTCAGTAACTGAAATAGCAGTTAAAAACTTCCAGAACAAATCCTGGAGCCAGATCGGCGAATTTAAATTCCTTACCAGTAGCGAATATCATTTTCATCC
Organism: Chitinophagaceae bacterium IBVUCB2; assembly: GCA_002127295.1. Lineage (GTDB taxonomy): Bacteria > Bacteroidota > Bacteroidia > Chitinophagales > Chitinophagaceae > JJ008. The sequence goes on along the minus strand of NFUV01000001.1, from coordinate 1,195,087 downwards.
TTCAAGAATAGAAGTGATAAGTACTATTATTGCACGGGACGGTACTACCGAAGAAAAAACTGCTATTGATTATATCTATTCTATTAATGAAATGGAAGCCATGTTGAAAAAGGCCGGCTTTCAATTACAAGAAATGTTTAGTATTCCCGGCAGAAAGAAGTTTACACCCGGAGAACCAAGAATTTATATGATAGCTGAAAAATTATAGAATTTGTTCAGTCAGGATGATAATCTTGTATCAATTACCCCAATAAATAAATAACAGGCAAAAATAAACCCCGGCGTTATGAGGACCGGGGTTAAACGTTACTGTTATGAAAAGAAAAAAATCTTTAAGCGTTGCGCTTCACAGGGACAGGGTTCAATAGTTTTTGGTTTTTCTTTCAGCAGGTATTGGATTTAAAAAACGGGACTTCAAATTAAAAGTGAAAGTTGATTGTCGGATAAATGCTCCCGGGTTTACCGGGTTGATCTTTCAAAGGAATTGGAAATAACTTTCTGGACGGTTTTGGACATTGGATGAGTTTGGATTTTAGCACTCATACCGTTTCAATCAACTTTCGATACAAAAGTATATCCACAACCAATTGTTAACAAGAGTGTAACTGCCCTATTTAAAATACATGGTATTTACGCATAGGCTCGTAGTTTTTCAAAAAATCATTCGTAAACTTTCTATTTCAGTATTAATACTGTAGTTTCCACACAACCGAAATCAAGTACTTTCCCTATGGTATATGTTGCAGGAATTTTTCATCTTGCACCCAGAACAAATACTGAATCCAATTTTATTTTACCCAATAATCCAAGTAATGAAAAACTCAGAAAACAACTCAGTAATTAAGGTAGCAATTGCCGATGATCATGCACTCTTCCGGACCGGCATTAAAACAGCGCTACAAGCCCGTAAAGACATTCAGATGGTGGCAGAAGCTGAAAACGGCATGCAATTACTGAACCTGCTGCGCCACATTCAGCCTGATGTAATTTTGTTAGACATCCAGATGCCAATAATGGATGGATTAACTGCACTTCCCGAGATCAAAAAATTGTATCCTAATGTGAAAGTGATCATGCTTTCATTCTTAAACGATCATTCGGTTATTTCTAAGATGATGGAAATTGGTGCTAACTCTTACATTACTAAAGAATCTGGAGCTGAGTTGATCTACGAGGCTATAAAAGGAGTTTACGAAAATGACTTCCATTTTAATGAGCTTACGAACAAGGCACTATTAAGTGGTTTGCGTACCAAACGTACCAACGAATCTTCAATGCCCCAGGATGTACAGCTAACCGATAAAGAAATTACCATACTCAAATTGATGTGTGATGAGAAAAGCACAAAGGAGATAGCCGATATGGTTGACCTTAGCCCACGAACTGTGGAAGCCATCCGTGATAAACTCAAAACAAAAACTGGCACCAAGTCAATGGCCGGTTTGGTGATGTATGCTGTAAAAGCAGGTTTGGTAGAACAAGCATAATTATTCTCATGGCAAGTATATTAAGCCGTTCCGTAATTACGGGATGGCTTTTTTATTTTACTTTGGTGCCATGAATCATATTTGTTTCAATGGAAAGATCTTAAATGCAGAAGAACCGGTACTCCTGGCTTCTAACAGAGGTTACCGGTATGGTGATGGGCTTTTTGAAACAATGAAAATGGTTTCAGGAAAAATTCAGCTTGCATCTTTTCATTTTGAACGATTATTTTCCGGGCTCTCTCTCTTGGATTTTCTGATTCCTAAATTATTTTCTCAGCAAAAACTGGAGCAGGATGTTATTCATTTATGTGAAGTAAACAAATGCACAGCCCTGGCAAGGATAAGACTATCCTTTTTTCGAGGTAACGGGGGGTTATATGATGATGATAAAAACGTACAATACCTGATAGAATGCTGGCCGTTAAATGAGACAGTCAATAAATTAAATGAAAATGGATTGGTAATAGATGTTTATCCTGATGCAAAAAAAAACTGTGATAGGTTTTCCAATTTAAAATCGGCCAATTTTCTTCCTTATTCCCTGGCTGCCAATTATGCTAAAAAGAATAAACTAAATGATTGCATTGTATTAAATACAAATGGAGCCGTCGCCGATTCCACTATTGCAAACATATTTATAGTAAAAGATGGTATTGTTTTCACTCCTGGGTTGGACCAGGGTTGTATAAATGGTGTAATGCGAAGACATCTTTTATCCGCTATGCAACAGGCAGGTGAGCAAATAAGAGAAGCAGCTCTTACCGTTGACGATGTATTGGGTGCAGATGAATTTTTTTTAAGCAATGCCATTAACGGTATCCGCTGGGTGCGACAGTGCGGAAATAGTATATATGGAAATGTAAAAGCGATTGGAATTTATAACCGCTTCATACAAACAATTAAATAATTGGTTTGTTATATCAACAATGAAGCAATCCCTCAATATATTTTGGTTTCGCAGAGATCTTCGGTTACAGGACAATGCAGGATTATATCATGCATTGAAAGATGGTAAACCTGTTCTTCCCGTTTTTATTTTCGATTCTAATATTTTAGATGAGCTGGAAGATAAGTCAGACAGGAGGGTGGAATTTATTCATCTGGCATTACAGGATTTACAAAAGCAATTGATAAAAATTGGATCAACTCTGGATGTGCGGCATGGCAGTCCCTTGGAAATCTTTACGAAGTTGGTAAATGAATATACTGTCGAAAAGGTTTTTACCAACCATGATTACGAGCCATATGCTAAGCAAAGAGATGGGGAAGTTGAAAAGCTTTTCATCAAGCAGGCTATTTCTTTTCATACGTTTAAAGACCAGGTGTTGTTAGAAAAGAACGAAGTGTTGAAGGATGATGGAAAGCCTTATACCATCTTTACTCCTTACTCCCGTAAATGGAAAGCAGTACTTACTGAATTTCATTTGAAAGCTTATCCCAATAAAAAGTATTTCAAAATTTTTTATAAGCAACCCGAAAAAAAATTGATTTCATTGGAGCAAATCGGTTTTGCTCCTACCGGCATGCCCTTTCCTGAGAAGGAATGGAAAGGACAAATTATCCGAAACTATAAAGAGCAAAGAGATATTCCTTCTATACAAGGTACCTCCAGGCTGAGTGTTCATCTTAGGTTTGGTACGATCAGTATCCGGGAATTGGCAGATGAGGCCGGGGCATTGAATGAAACTTTTTTAAATGAATTGATTTGGCGGGATTTTTATCATATGATTCTTTGGCATTTTCCCAATGTAGTTGGCAATGCTTTTAAGCCTGAGTACGATAAAATAAAATGGCGAAATAATGGAAAGGAATTTGAAGCCTGGTGCAATGGACAAACCGGTTACCCGATTGTAGATGCAGGAATGCGAGAATTAAACACAACGGGTTTTATGCATAATAGGGTGAGAATGATAGTAGCTTCTTTTCTTACCAAACATTTATTGATTGACTGGCGTTGGGGAGAAGCCTATTTTGCGAAGAAGCTACTGGATTTTGATTTAGCGGCTAATAATGGCGGCTGGCAATGGGCGGCTGGGAGCGGTTGCGATGCAGCTCCCTATTTCCGGGTGTTTAATCCTTACCTGCAAACACAAAAATTTGATCCGGATCTAAAGTACATCAGGAAATGGGTGCCAGAGTTAGAGGAGTTTTCTTATCCTAAACCAATTGTGGTGCATGAAGAGGCGAGAAAAAGATGTTTGGAAACGTATGCCGCAGCATTAAAGAAATAAAACATCTTCATCATCGGCTTCCTCCTGGTTATTGATCTCTAAAAAAACTTCATGTAAATTTTCAATAGCTTCTCTGCCTTCTTCACCCAGGTCGAGTGAATAATTATTTACGTAAAGATCAATGTGTTGACGCATCACCTCTTCACTCATTTCTTGAGAATGCTGTTTTACATAATCGGGAATTACGGGGTAGTTTACAAAGGCATATTCGATGCTTTTTCTTATCAGTTCATTTACTTTTAAGGCGGCAGATCTTTTTATGGATTGATTGATAGCAATACCACCCAATGGAATGGGAAGTTCCATTTTTTCTTCCCAGTATTCACCAAGGTCTTTTACTTTATACAACCCCTTTTGCTGGTAAGTGAAGCGATTCTCATGAATAATAACACCAAAATCAACTTCTTTATTTACCAATGCAGTTTCTATCGCAGAAAAAATCATGAACTGTTTATCTATGGCATTGGGGTACGCAAAAGTAAAAAGGAGATTTGCTGTAGTGTGAATGCCGGGAAGTGCAATTGAACCCTGGTTTATATCTTCTTCGCTAATTTCCTGCGAGGAGTCTGTAATTAATAAAGGACCAACAGCTTTTCCTAATGCGCTGCCGCTATTAAGTAAAGTGTAGTTTGATAATGATCTGAAAAAGGCCGGAAAGCTAAGTTTAGTGATGTCTAATTTTCCTTCTAATGCCCATTGATTTAGAGTTTCTACATCTGCCAATTCGGTTTCAAACTCAAAACCTTCGGTATCAATTTTCTTATTGACGAGGGCGTCAAAAATAAAAGTATCATTGGGGCAGGGGGAGAAGCCAAGTGTTAATTTCATAATTGTTGTAACAGATTAATCAGTTCGTTGTTGAGATTATTAATCGATTCTTTCATATTCCAGTTCTTCTTATTTCTTTCTGCGATATAGTTTGACACACTACGTATCTGCACAAAAGGGATCTTTTCCATCAAACATACATAATGTAAAGCCGCTCCCTCCATTGATTCTACAACAGGGTTAAATGTTTCAGTATAAAATTTTACTTTCTGTTTAGAAGTAGTGATCTCATTAACTGAAATGCCTTTTACTTTTTTCAACTTTACTTTTTTCAGTAATTCACTTTTATTTACCAGCCAGCCTTTGGAAAACGGATATTGGTTTTGCGGAACCAATTTCAGGTGAAACATTGTTCGTAGCCTGTCGAGTTCAATTACACTTTGGTCAGCAATAGCTTCTTGTTTAATTGCAAGTACTGCACCCAATGGAACGGAATTGTCAAAACATCCGCCTACACCTGCTTGTATTATTAAATCGGGGCGTTTAATATTAAGTTGCCTTGTAAGAGAATAAGTGGTCGCTGTCAAGCCAATTCCAGTAATTAAAATGTCAATATTTAATGGTAAATCCCGGTCTGCACGGTATCGCTCCAAAAAAGGCGAAATTTCAATAGGAGTAGCAGCCACAACTAAGCAATTCATTATTTCAAATTTAAGCTGCAAGGTAACAAACAGGTAACTATAAAATGGTGAGTTTCTATTACCTTTGCGCCTCACAATTTCCTGCGCCCAATGCTGCAGGAAAATAAAAAAGTAAAGCATGGTTTACTTAACCAGATCTGAACATTTTAACGCCGCACACAAGCTCTATAACCCGGCCTGGAGCTACGAAAAGAACGAAGAAGTTTTTGGCAAATGCGCCAACGAAAACTGGCACGGTCACAATTACGAATTATTGGTAACTGTAAAAGGAGAACCTAGTCCTGATACAGGATTTGTATTTGATGTAAAACGACTTAGCGATATTATTAAAGAACATGTAATTGAGAAGGTGGATCATCGCAATCTTAACGTGGATGTTACGTTCATGGAGGGAAAAATGTGTAGTACAGAAAATCTTGCTATTGCTATCTGGAAAGAATTGATTCCACATTTGCCTGCAGGAGTGAAATTACATTGTATCAAACTGTATGAAACGCCCCGCATTTATGTAGAATATTTTGGGGAATAAGCTTATATCCCGTCAACCTTTTACCGCTTTTTCGGTTAATATTATTTCTTTTTAGTAATTTAATTAATGAGTAAAAAAGTAGCAGTTTTCAGGAAAGAGCATTTTAATGCAGCTCACCGGCTTTTTAATCCTGCTTGGGACGATACTACCAACGAAAAAGTGTTTGGCAAATGTGCTTTACCAAATTATCATGGCCATAATTATGAGCTGGAAGTAAAAGTGGTTGGTAAACCTGATAAAAATACTGGCTACGTTATGGATATGAAAGACCTGGGTGATTTAATTAAAAGGGAGATACATTCCAGGTTTGATCATAAGAATCTGAATCTTGATACAAAAGAATTTAAAGACGTAAATCCAACTGCAGAAAATATTGTAGTTGTTATATATAAATTATTGCGGCCGCATATCGATAAAAAATTGGACATGCAGGTGCGATTATACGAAACACCGAGAAATTTTGTTGAGTACCCGGTTGACTAAAAATCAATACATTATTATGGCATATAAAAAAATTGAACAGTATGATGAGAAAGTAACTTCAGGATTGATGGTGAATTACAAAGAAGTGTTGGGTTTGTTGGGAGAAAATTCTGATAGGGAAGGGTTGGAAAAAACGCCGGAGAGATTAGCAAAAGCTATGCAATATCTTACCCAGGGCTACCAGTTGGATGCACATGCAATTATTAACTCTGCCAAATTTCATGAGCCGGTAAGTGAAATGATCGTTGTAAAAGATATTGAAGTGTATAGCATGTGTGAACATCATATGCTTCCATTTTTTGGAAAAGCTCATATTGCTTACATACCAAACGGCTGGATAACGGGTCTTAGTAAAATGGCCCGTGTAGTTGATGTGTATGCCCGACGATTGCAGGTGCAGGAAAGATTGACGATCGAAATCATGAATGCCATCAAAGAAACGTTGAACCCGTTAGGTGTGGCAGTGGTAATTGAAGCTAAACACTTGTGTATGATGATGCGGGGTGTGCAAAAACAGAATTCTTCTACCACTACATCGGCTTTTGATGGGGAGTTTCAGAAAAATTCGAGCAGAAGTGAGTTTTTGAAACTAATAAGTTCAGATTTACATTAAGGATTATATTTGCAGCAATAATGGTTTGATTGAATTTTCAATCAAACTTTTTTTTTGCAAGCGACACCAAAGTGAATAAGTAGCAGAATATTTATTCACTTAAGAATAAAAACTACCATTACATGAAACATGCATTTGTATTTCCGGGCCAGGGATCTCAATTTCCGGGAATGGGCAAGGAGTATTATGAGAACAGTGCCTTTGCTAAAAGATTATTTGAACAAGCGAATGATCTGTTGGGGTTTCGTATTTCTGAAATAATGCTGAATGGAACAGAGGCCGATCTGAAACAAACAAATGTTACACAACCTGCAGTGTTTTTACATTCCATCATGGCGTATAAAAGCATAGAGAGTGTATCTCCCGATATGGTAGCAGGTCATTCACTTGGTGAATTTTCTGCCCTTGTAGCGAATGGCACTTTGAGTTTTGAAGATGCACTCGAATTAGTTTCGATCAGGGCCACAGCTATGCAAAAAGCTTGCGAACTAACTCCTTCCACTATGGCTGCCGTATTAAATTTAGCGGATGATAAAGTAGAAGCAATTTGTGCCGAAGTGCAAAATGAAACGGGTGAAATAGTGGTGGCTGCAAATTATAACTGTCCCGGGCAATTAGTAATAAGTGGAACTTTAAAAGGCATCGATATTGCCTGCGAAAGAATGAAGGTAGCAGGTGCTAAAAGGGCTTTAGTATTGCCTGTTGGTGGTGCATTTCATTCGCCATTGATGTTGCCGGCTAAAGAAGAATTAGCCGCAGCCATAGAAGCAACAAAATTTCATAATCCAACTTGTGCTGTATACCAAAATGTGGCTGCAAGAGCTGTGATGGATAAAGAAGAAATTAAGCAAAATTTAATTGACCAGTTAACCGGACCTGTTCGGTGGACACAAAGTGTGCAATCAATGATTGCAGACGGGGCTTCTACATTTACAGAAGCTGGTCCGGGCAAAGTGTTACAAGGCTTGATATTGAAAATAAATAAGGAAATGGAAGTAAATGGGGTGAGTTAAAAAATGATCGATAAAATAAAGAACCGCAGAAAATTTTCTGCGGCTCTTTATTTTACACATCGATAGAACAGTTGACCCATTCAGGGTCAAATTTTGCATTGTATTTTTTGTAGAAATTTATAGCAGGTTCATTCCACTCCAGCACTTGCCAAACAATTGCAGAAAGTTTTTTTTCTCTTGCTTCTACTATTAAACGATCGAGCAATAATTTTCCAATTCCTTTACCTCTCGCCGCTTCTGTAACAAGAATATCTTCCAAATACATACGTTGGCCTTTCCAGGTAGAATACCGAATGTAGTATAAGGCAAATCCAAGTATTACTCCATCTTCCTCTGCTACAAATGACCAATAAACAGGATTGTCACCAAAGCCACTTTCTTCAAAATGGGATAAGGAAACGGTTACTTCATTCGGGGCTTTTTCATAAACAGCCAACTCTGTAATCAACTCTAATAATCTTGGGCAATCTTCTTTTACCGCCCTTCTGATAGTTACTCCCATTTTACTTTACTTTTTTGGCTTTCAATGTTCCATTTGGTTGAATAAAACTGACTGCAGTGATTTCTCCTTTATCATTTTCATCAAATAGCACACTATACCCTTTAACAATCTTGAGGTCAAACTTGTTTTTATCCGTTGGTATCAATTCATATTCTGGCTGTCCTTCAATAAAAGCAAACAGTGTTTTTTCCCCTTTAATATAAAACTTCGCATTTACGCCGGGTTGTAATTCATATTCCCCAATAAATTTTTTCAATTCATCTTTTGCTACTTCTTTTGCTTTGGTTGCTTTTGTAAACTCTATGTCTTTTAGTCCTGGTTGTAATCCCATGGCTACAGATGAGATTTCCCCTGCTGATGTCATCTGGAATTGCATTTTCAGATTTTCCTGTTGGGTTGTATCAATGCCTTCTTCTTTATCAATGCCTAAAGCTTCAAATACGTCGTAATGATAATGGCGTAGCCATAAATTACCATTTTGAGTATGCAGGATAAGGGAATCGTTGTTATGGGTTATTTCAAACTCGCCATACCCGGGATTATTATACACTCCTGCATAGTCTTTTTGGCTATGAGAAGGCCTGGTGCCGGCTTTTTTGTTGCTGGTTATATTTTTCTCAGCTTCTTTTGCAGCTTTCTTAGCTTTTGCATCAGCATCATTTCTCCGGCCATTCCAATCAATGGGTTTAATACCGAGAATACGATCCGATATCATATTTCTTACAATACCTGTAACTGCAGAAGCATTTTGATTGGTTAATACAATAATTCCAATACTGTCTGATGGGAAAAAAGAAGTACTTGCAGAAAAGCCATCAATATTTCCACCATGCTCAACTCTATAATGACCACGGTAGGAGGAAAGCATCCACCCAAAACCATAATTCGCAAAATATGCATCAGGGATTTCTTTATCCGGTAAAGCACCGCTAATAACCATTTGAGAACTTATGGCTTCTTTAACATAGTTCGCTGGTAAAACTTCTTTTCCATTGAATTTGCCCCCGTTAATCCAGGCGATTACCCAATTAGCCATTTCAGTCACATTGCTATTAATGCTTCCCGCCGGGCCCATTGCATTGATATCATAATATTCAGTTTTTCTGATGACGCTATCTTTATAAACTGTATATCCAAATGCGCCATCATTATTTTTTTTCAGATCATGAATGGATAAATTAGATGTCGTCATCCCAAGTGGAACGAAGATCTTTTCTTTAATATTTTCTTCCCATGATATACCAGTTATTTTTTCTGCGATCATTCCTTGTACCAGGAACATGAAATTGTTATACTGCCAGGTTTGTCGTAAAGCTGCTGTTGGTTCCTGGTATTGTATACGGCGTAATAAACTATCTCTTGATGTAGTATTAAAAAGATACCAGGAATAATCATGTCGGGGTAAGCCAGTCCGGTGGCTCATCATGTCCCGCACAGTAACCATATTATTCATGTTATCATTATAAAATCGCAGTTCGGGTAAATAACTGGTAGCAGGTTTATCAAGTTCCAGTTTATTGTCTTTGTCCAATAAGCCTAATAAAGATGAGGTAAATGCTTTGGTGCAAGAGCCGATCGCAAATTGCGTAGTTGGTGTTACCGGAATTTTATTCTCGTAGTCACGGTAGCCAAATCCTTTAGCATAAATTATTTTGTTTTTGCTTACCACTGCTACTGCAAAGCCAGCAGCTTTTCTATCTTTCAATACTCGCTGAAAAACTGTGTCAAGTCCTGCAAATGGATCGGGCACAACTGTCGTCTTCTTTTGTGCAAATAAAAAATTGAATACGAGTAATAATAAAATAAGCAGTGTTGGTTTCATGATAAGTTGGTTAAACTATAAAGAAAAGTTGTTATTAGGTTAGGGCTTGATCCAGATCTGAAATTATATCCTGTAAATTCTCAATGCCCACATTCATTCTTATCAGGCCATCCGTAATTCCATATTTTTCTTTTTCTTCTTTGGGTACACTATAATGTGTCATAGAAGCCGGGTGGGATAGCAATGTATCACATGTGCCCAGCGAAACGGTTCTTACACACATTTTCAACTTATTCATAAAGTTGATACCGGCTTGCAATCCACCTTGCAATTCAAAACTAAGCATAGCCCCGGGATGTCTCATCTGTTTCTTTGCAATCAAATGATCGGGATGCGAAGCGAGACCGGTGTAATTTACTTTAGCAACAGCTGCATGATTTTCTAAGAAATGTGCTACTTCCATTGCATTACTGCAATGACGTTCCATTCTTAATTCCAATGTTTTCATTCCGGTTATCAATAAAAAAGCATCGAAAGGATTTGCATTGCCTCCCAATGTTTTCGCCATCGCATAGGCTTTTGTTTTCATGAACTCGAGATTGCTACCAAGCAAAATGCCACCGATCGCTGTGCCATGGCCGTTTAAAAATTTGGTAGTAGAGTGAACAATAAAATCAATTCCAAAACGAAATGGTTGCTGCAGATAGGGTGTAGCGAATGTATTATCGCAGGCGGTTATTAAATTATTTTCTTTAGCCAGCTTACTTAATTGTTCTATATCTACACATTGTATGGTTGGGTTTGCAGGGGTTTCTATATAAAGCATTTTTATAGCCTTATCATTGGCAATAGCTGCAGAAGCTTTTTTTAAATCCCGCAGGTCAGTAATAATAGCGGAGATACCAAGTGTTGGCAATACTTTGCTCATTATTTCTTCTGTACCGCCATACAATGAATAGTGTGTAAGGATCTTGTCACCAGGTTTTAATGTGGAAAGAAGTAAGGTGGTAATAGCCGACATGCCAGATGCATGCAGAATGCCTTTTGCTTCTAAAGGGATTCCATCTTTTTCAAGTTCAAATGTTTCTAATGCGGCTATCTTATTTTCGGCTTCGGTAAAAGTTGGATTGCCCCAGCGGGAATAGATATATCCATCTTCTTTTCCACTAAAGCGACGCATACCTTGTTCGGCTTCATCAAACACAAAAGTGCTGCTTGCATATATAGGTACTAAATGGGCATAGTTAGGATCCTGCTCATGTCCGGCATGTACTGCCACCGAACTCCAGCCGGTTAGTGGAAAACTTTTATCCATATTGAAAAGTTGGAATGGGAAATTTGGTAACTGAACTATTCAAAAATAACTGATTTCATCCTTTCAACCCACCTGCATGAAGGAACTCTTAAAACAATATGCGGCTTATAATGTATGGGCAAGCCAACGTATTACAGATTTAATACTCACACTGTCGGAAGAAAAACATTTACAAGAACTGCCAAGCAGTTTTACTAGTTTATTGAAAACTGTATTACACTTGCTGGATGCCGAAAACATTTGGTGGCAACGGATGAAACTGCAGGAAAGAATAGTTGTTCCCAGCGAAGGGTTTACCGGTAATATGCAAGATGCCTGCAGTGCTTTATTACAGCAATCCAAACAATGGGAAGACTGGGTGAGTAATGCTTCTGAACTATCAGTAGACCATGTTTTCCAATATCAGAATACCAAGCGGGAGGTTTTTAAAATGCCTGTTTACCAGATGTTGCTTCATGTTTTTAATCATAGCACTTATCACCGCGGACAACTTATTAATATGCTTCGACAAGTAGGGGTAGAGAAAGTTCCGCAAACAGATTTTTCATTATGGACAAGGAGTAAAAAATAATAGTTAGCTACCCCATTTCACCAATGTAGCACCCCAGGTAAAACCTCCACCAAATGCAGCCAATACAATATTGTCACCTTTTTTTAACTGGCTTTCCCACTCCCATAAGCATAAAGGAATAGTAGCTGCTGTAGTGTTGCCATACTTTTGAATATTGATCATCACTTTTTCTTTCGATAATCCCATCCGGTTAGCAGTAGCATCAATAATACGCAGATTGGCCTGGTGAGGAACCAGCCATGCAATATCATCTCCAGTCAAATTGTTTTTTTCTAACAACTCAGCACTTACATCAGCCATTCCTTTTACAGCGGCTTTAAATACGGGCTGCCCATCCTGAAAAGCAAAATGTTGTTTACTTGTTACGGTTTCAACACTGGCAGGTTTTAATGAACCTCCGGCTTTCATGTGTAAATAAGCAACACCAGAACCATCACTTTTTAATAGGCTATCCTGTATGCCGTATCCATCATGGTTGGGCTCTAATAACACTGCGGCGGCAGCATCGCCAAAAAGAACACAGGTATTGCGGTCGGTATAATCAGTGATAGCACTCATTTTATCCGCCCCACAAACCACTACTTTTTTATAACGACCGCTTTCAATCATGGAAGCACCGAGTGTAAGCGAATATAAAAAACCAGAACATGCGGCAGATACATCAAACCCAAAAGCATTTTTAGCACCCATTTTATCGCAGGCAATATTAGCCGTAGCAGGAAAAACCATATCCGGTGTAACAGTAGCCACAATGAGGCAATCAATTTCTTCGGGGCTGATTCCTCTTTTTTCACACAATAGTTTTACAGCCGGTACCACCATATCAGAGGTAGCTAAACCTTCTCCTTTTAAAATTCTTCTTTCAGAAATTCCGGTACGGGTTCTGATCCACTCATCATTCGTATCTACCATTTTTTCTAAATCGAAGTTGGTAAGCCGGTCTTCTGGAACAAAGCCTCCTACTGCTGTTATAGCAGCCGTTGTTTTTTTAATCATGCTGTAATGGTGTTATAAAATTATGGTGGGCAAAGTTAAGGAAAGTCGGGGGTCGTTGGCCAGTAGTGCTAAGTCTGTGACCTAAAGCAATTTGAATTCTTTTAAGAGATATAGCTTTTACTCAGGGCTCCTCACTAACTACTCCGGACTCTTCTCTGTTTTTCCCTATTTTCGCAGCCTTATGATAGCTTACCTGAAAGGAAATTTTGTGCATAAAAGTCCCGCAAATGTGCAGGTTGAAGTAAATGGTATAGGCTACGATGTGCAGATAAGTTTGAACACCTATTCAAAAATTCAAAATTTAGATAATGGAACACTGCAGACCAGCCTGCTTATCAGGGAGGATGCCCATATTTTATATGGCTTTTTTGACCTGGCAGAAAAGGAAATGTTTCAACAATTAATTGGAGTGTCTGGGATTGGAGCGTCAACTGCCAGGGTCATGTTGTCTTATATGAAACCGGAAGAACTGGCTAAAGCTATAATTCAGGGTGATACCCGGACTTTGGAAGGGATAAAAGGTATCGGGAAGAAGAGTGCTGAAAGAATGGTATTGGAGCTTCGTGACAAATTGGCTAAACACCCCCTGGATTCAAATATTTCGCCTATGAAAAACAATACTTTGCATCAGGATGCGTTAAATGCTCTGACCGCTTTGGGAATCAATCGTCAGGCCGCCAATCAAGCCATCGAAAAGACCATTGCAGCAGAATCCAACTTGTCCGTTGAGGAATTGATTAAAAAAGCACTTCGTACCCTCTAATTCCACTATTTTCAGGATAACTAACTGATGGAGAAAAAACATTGAACCGTAGAACTGCTCATATCCTCCGTACACTGGTATTCATTACCATTGTTGCCGCCATTATTGCGCAAGCCAAATCCGGCTATGCTAATATTGCTATACCCGATAGATATTCTCCAATTGATACCAACCGATACCCGTTAACCGATCGTTATGGTGATCCTTATTCAAATCCCAATCGTAATACGTTTGATTTAAGAGATACAGGATACTTAAAGCGTACAATTGAGTACGATCCAAAAACAAAACAGTATTATATTATTGAAAAAATTGGAAATAAGTATTACCGTACTCCAGCCTCTTTCAGTATGGAAGAGTTTTTGAGGCTGCAGGGGAGAAAAGATGAAGAAGATTATTTTAAGAAGCGGTCAGCATTGCTGGCGAATATGAACCGCCGCTTATTCAAACCAAAATTCAAAGTTTCAAAAGATTGGTTTAACCGTATTGTAGGTGAAGGAAAGGTTGATATTAAACCTTCAGGTTATGTGGACTTTCTGGCAGGTTACCAGGGGCAGAATATTCAAAACCCGACACTACCAGAAAGAGCAAGAAGAAATGGCGGTTTCGATTTCAACATGAACTCCCAGTTACAGGTAGATGCGAATATTGGAGATAAAATAAAATTACCCATTAACTATAACACCCTTGCTAATTTTAATTTTGAAAACCAATTAAAATTAGATTACCGGGGTAAGGATGATGAAATTTTAAAAATATTCCAGGCAGGTAATACCAGCTTTGCTTCTAAAGGAACATTAATACCGGGGGCGCAGTCATTATTTGGTCTTAAAACACAATTGCAGTTTGGTAAATTATTTATTACAACGGTATTGGCCAACCAGCAATCACAACGTCAAACCTTAGGTTTACAAGGTGGAACAGCAGCTCAAAATTTTATAGTTCGGTCTGATGAGTATGATGAGAACCGTCACTTCCTGATGGGGCAGTACTTCCGCAACAATTACAATACGGCAATGAAACAATTGCCGGTTGTTAATTCAAGAGTTCAGATACAACGGGTAGAAGTATGGGTTACTAACCGCAACGGTACTACTACTGATACAAGAGATATCGTGGGCTTTATGGATTTGGGCGAAAGAAATCCTTACCGTAGCGATATATTAACAGGTGCAGGAGATGTATTACCCCGTAATGATGCGAATAATCTTTATTCCACAATCACCGGCAATCCAAATTACCGAAACTCATCCCTTGTGCAGGCGCAGCTTACTTCATTAGGTCTTTTGCCGGTGCAGGATTTTGAAAAAACCTTTGCCCGCAAACTTCAGCAATCAGATTATTACTTTAATTACCAGATAGGTTTTTTATCGCTTAATCAACCATTGCAGGCAGATGAAGTATTAGGTATCGCTTACCAGTACACTTACAATGGAAGAGTATTCCAGGTTGGAGAGTTTTCTCAAGACGTACCACCCGATACAACCGGTACTTCGCAGCGGGTATTATTTCTTAAATTATTAAAGGCTACTTCACAACGTACAAATCTTCCTATCTGGGATTTGATGATGAAGAATGTTTATTCAGTAGGGTTTGGCCAATTGGAAAGACAAGATTTTAAATTAGATCTTACTTACGAGGAGCCAAGTCTTGGTGAAAAAAGATATTTGCCACCCGCAGATGTAAGCCCTCCTTACCAGGGACAACCAATTATTTCATTAACCAATCTCGACCGGTTGAATAATCAAAACGACCCGCAACCGGATGGGGTGTTTGATTTTATAGAAGGATATACTGTAATATCACAACAGAGTAGAATCATATTCCCGGTGTTGGAGCCTTTTGGCCGTGACCTTGACTATGTATATCCTACACAAGCTTTGCGGGATAAATATTTATACTATCCTTTATATGATACTATTAAAGCAATTGCACAAACCTATGCAAATCTTAACCGGTTTAAAATAGTAGGTCGTTCAAAATCATCTGGCTCATCCGGTGGTGGCAGCGATTATCAAATTGGATATAATGTTCCCCGCGGCTCTGTTACTGTAACAGCCAACGGACAAATATTACAGGAGAATGTTGATTACGAAGTAAACTATGATTTAGGAACATTGCGGGTTACCAACCAGGCAATAATTAATTCCGGTGTGCCTGTTACCGTTACTTCCGAAAATAATGGCGCATTTGCACTACAGCAGAAAAATTTCCTCGGGCTTCGTCTTGACTACATAGCTAATAAAAAATTGAGCCTCGGTGCTACGGTTGTTCAATTAGGAGAACGGCCATTCTTTGCCAAAACGCTGTATGGTGAAGATCCTATTAAGAACAGGATGTATGGGGTTGATGTGGATTACCGGAACAACTTACCCCGTCTTACTAAATGGTTGGATAAACTACCGTTCTATTCAACTAAAACAATGTCATCTATTACAGCATATGCTGAAGCTGCTTTCTTAGATCCGGGTCACTCAAAATTAATTGGTAAAGGAGAAGCCGGTCAGTCTTATATTGATGACTTTGAAGGTACCCGTGCAAGTATTGATCTTCGGTTTCCATTACTAAGCTGGACTCTCGCTTCTGTACCACAAGGAAATGGTTTGTTCCCGGAGTCTGCACTTAATAATGATCTGCAAAGCGGATATAACAGGGCTAAAATTGCATGGTATAATATAGAAGCTGTATTACAGGAAAGAAGAAATGCCAATAACCCGCTTCAAAACGATTTAGCTGAATTATCTAAACCGGAAACACGACAGGTGTTCATGCGGGAGATATTTCCAAAACGTAACCCCCAATTCGGTGAAGGATTGCTTACCACATTTGATCTGGCCTTTTATCCAAAAGACAAAGGTCCTTACAATTATGAATCAAGAAATACAAGGGTAGATGCCAATGGAAGACTAACTAATCCTCAGCAGTCATGGGGTGGGTTAATGCGCAATATAGATCAGACAGATTTTGAAACAGGTAATATTGAATACATAGAGTTTTGGTTGCAAGATCCTTTTATACGAAACACTGCCAATCCCGCCGGCGGTAAATTATTTTTTAACCTGGGTAATATTTCAGAAGATGTTTTGAGAGATGGTAAGCGACAATATGAGAATGGATTACCAACACCTACAAACAATGCTCCCGTAGATAATACAACCGTTTGGGGTAAAGTGCC
Source organism: Chitinophagaceae bacterium IBVUCB2 (assembly GCA_002127295.1). Lineage (GTDB taxonomy): Bacteria > Bacteroidota > Bacteroidia > Chitinophagales > Chitinophagaceae > JJ008. The sequence goes on along the minus strand of NFUV01000001.1, from coordinate 1,178,178 downwards.
TGCAAACCCACTACAGGTTACCAATGCATTTAATATTGATCCAAATGACAGGCAGTTTCAGGATGTAGGATTTGATGGTTTACAAGATGAGGAAGAAAAAACAAAATTTTCTCCTTACCTAAACAGTTTACAAACAAACTTTGGTGCTGCGTCTCCAATTTTTCAACGGGCATCCTTGGACCCTTCAGCCGATAATTTTAAACCTTATCGGGATCCTTCTTTTGATCAATCACCAGCTACGGGTATTTTGCAACGATATAAAAACATAAACAACCCTCATGGCAACTCACCAATAGCTACTGATAACTCACAGTTTGTAAATGCGTTTACACAATATCCCGATGCCGAGGAATTGAACCGGGATAATACCATGAATGAAGTGGAGGAGTACTTCGAGTACGAAGTAGACATTCTTCCGAATATGATAGCAGGATCAAACTTTATTACCGATGTAAGAACACCTACCGTAAAATTAGCTGATGGAACAGACCGTGTTGAAAAATGGTATCTCTTCCGCATACCCGTAGCACAGTTTACTCAAAAGATTGGAAACATACCTGACTTTAAGTCTATCCGATTTATCCGCATGTTTGCAACTGGCTTTGCTGATTCAGTGGTAATGCGCTTCGGTAAGTTGGAGTTAATCCGTAACCAATGGAGAAAATTCAGGAATGAAATCGATACTACTGGTTTGTACACTAACCTGCCAAACCCTGATCCTACACAGGTAAATGTTTTAGCGGTAAACGTAGAAGAGAACGATCAGCGGCAGCCCATAATTTATCGGATTCCTCCCGGTATTGAAAGACAGCAACAGTTAAGCAACAATAATGTGTCGCTTTTCTTAAACGAGCAGGCACTTAGCATGCAAGTTTGCGGACTTCAAAAAGATGAGGCCCGTGGTGTTTTTAAAACTATGAACCTCGATATGCGTCAGTACGGACGTTTATCTATGTTCATACATGCAGAATCAGTACAGGGTAATCAGCAAGTACAAGATGGAGATTTAAATGGTGTAGTAAGAATGGGAAATGATTTTTCCGGTAATTATTATGAAGTGAAAATTCCATTAACGATTACAGATTTTGGTGAAACAGATAGCTTACGCATCTGGCCTGAAGCCAATAATCTGGATTTTCAACTGCAGGATTTAACAGAGTTAAAAAAGCGAAGGAATAAACTGGGCATACCACCAACAGAATACTACAAAGAAACTTTGCCGAATGGCCGGACTTATGCTATTATAGGAAATCCTAATCTTGGTGAAGTGAGGGGTATGCTACTTGCTGTAGAAAATACAAACTTGGAGCTTGCTTGTACAGAAGTCTGGTTCAATGAACTACGTTTTTCTCAATTAGATGAAAAAGGTGGCTGGGCAGCACTGGCCCGTACTGATATACGATTAGCCGATCTTGGAACATTTAGTTTATCAGCTACCGCAAGAAGCAGCGGCTTTGGTACATTAGAGCAAAGAGTAAATGAAAGAAGCAGGGAAGATGTATATACGATTGATGCTTCTGCCACAATTGAAGCCGGAAAATTATTCCCTAAAAAATTAGGTCTCCAGATACCGGTATATGCAGGTATCAGCCGTAGCAGCAGTACACCGGAGTATGATCCTTATGACCTGGATATAAAACTGAAGGAAAAAATTAAGGAAGCTGATGCTACTATAAAAGATTCTATCAGAAACGAGTCACAGGATATAACTACTATTAAAACAATCAATCTAACCAATGTTAGAAAATTAAAAACAGACGGTAAACGTCCAAAGCCATGGAGTATTACCAATTTCGATTTTAATTATTCTTATTTACAAACACTGAGTCACAACCCGCTGATAGAAAGAGATGAGATACGCCGTACCCGTGGAGCAGTAGGATATACCTATGCGCCCCAAACAAGACCATTTGAACCATTTAAGAATTTGATTAAGTCAAAATCAAAATGGCTGATGCTTATTAAGGATATTAATTTTAATTATGCTCCTTCACAGATATCTTTCCGTGCAGATGTTTTCCGCCAGTTTGGAGCTATACGACCACGCAATGTGGGAGGAGGTCCGTATAAAATACCAGAGACCTACAATAAGTATTTTACTTTCGACCGTTATTATATTTTGCAATGGAACCTGACAAGATCAATCTCTATTGATTTTAATGCAGTAAACAACGCCAGAATTGATGAACCTTTCGGACGTATTGATACAAAACAGGAAAAAGATTCTATACGAGATAATTTATTTAAAGGAGGAAGAAATACAAATTATCGACAGGAAGCAACGATTACCTATAACGTACCAACACAAAAAATTCCGTTCCTGGATTGGACGACACTCCGTGCCAGCTATAATACAAAGTATAACTGGCTGGCAGCTTCTTTATTACCAGAAGCAAGATTGCTGGGTAATACGTTAGGTAATACACAAACAAGAACTATTAATGGCGAACTGAAGTTTGAAGAGTTGTATAACAAGTCGAGATTTCTGCGTGCCGTAAATTCAAATACTCCAAGACAACCCAGGACAAATAATAGCGGTGGGGGCAAAGATGGTGTGGATAATAAAAATGGGAATAACAAGAAAAGTAATGACGTAAAAAGTAACCCGGCAACAGCTGATGATAACAAAGGTGTTACACCTCCACCACCGAATCAACCCCAACTTAATACTGGCGACGGTGTAGTTCGGTATGATACTATTAGAAATAAGAATGGCAAGATTAAGCGGATTAAAAAAATTAAGGCTAAGAAAATAAAGGAGAGAAAAGATCCTAACCAATTGCCGGAAATTGGAGGCATACCGAAAGCTTTCTTGCAAATAGCAACTGCATTGAAGAGAGTGGGTATTCAGTATACAGAAGATTTTGGAACCACATTACCGGGTTATATGGATAGCACAAGAGTGCTTGGACAAAACTTAAAGAGTGGTCAGCCGGGCTTTGGTTATATTTTCGGTTACCAACCAGATACGAACTGGATAAACCGTTTTGGGGCGAAGGGGTTATTATCTACTGATACTTTAGTTTCTGCTTTAATTCAGCAACGATTTAATCAACGTCTTAACATTACGGCTCAGGTAAGTCCGTTCCGGGATTTTAATATTGATATTAACCTGGATAAGACTTTTGATAAACAGTATTCTGAATTATATAAAGACACCAGTAAGTTTGATAATGTTGGCTTGACCCGCCTCAATCCTTATGCATTAGGTAGCTTTACTGTTAGTTATATTTCTTACCAAACTTTGTTCACCAAGTTTGATCCGAATGTTATTTCCGAAACATTTAAAACATTTGAGAATAACAGGCTGTTGCTTTCACAAAAGTTAGGGGGAATAAATCCTTATGCCACCGGTAACCCAACCGGTCCTGATGGATATATACAAGGGTATGGTCGTTATGCACAGGATGTAGTGATCCCTGCGTTCATTGCAGCCTATACCAAAAAAGATCCGGGAAGCATTAACCTTACGAAGAACAGCAATCCAAATATCAGGTCAAATCCTTTCTCTGGAATTTTACCAAAACCCAACTGGGCAATTACTTACAACGGATTATCCAGAATACCAGGGTTGGATAAAATATTTACCAACTTCACTATTCGTCACGGCTATCATAGTACCTTTAGCATGAACAGCTTTAATACAGCCCTGTTATTTGCGGATCCGTTTAGAGTAGGTTATCCAAACTTTGTAGATCCTTTAACTGGAAACTATATTCCCTTCTTCCTGGTTCCAAATATTACTATTGCAGAAGCCTTTGATCCATTGATTGAAATTGATATGACCTTCAGCAATCAACTTACTACAAGATTTGAATTCAGGAAAAGCCGCCAGCTAAGTCTTAGCTTGATTGATTACCAGTTAGCAGAAAATCGTTCTACCGAGGTTACATTTGGTTTTAACTGGAGAAAGAAAGGGTTCCCGTTGATCAAGAAGATTGGCAAGATGAAGCTGGATAATGATGTCACCTTCAGATTTGATTTCAGCCTGCGGGATGATGCTACAGCGAACAGTAAATTAGATCAGGGTACCTCCTTTGGAACATCGGGTCAAAAAGTTATTCGTATAGCCCCATCAATAGATTATATTCTTAACAACCGGGTAAGTATGAAACTTTACTTTGAACAAAACCGGAGTATCCCTAAGATCAGTAATGCTTTCCCGGTAACCAATACAAGAGCAGGATTGCAGGTAAGAATTTCGCTGGCGCAGTAAGCTCTTTATAATGATACTTTATAAAGAACAAAATGCTTAATCTTCATTGTCCTTGATGATAAAAAGTATTTTAATTGGCAAGAATTTAAACGTACATTTTTTATTTGATATAGATACTTAGATACATAGCTGCGGTATAAATGACAAAGCTCAAATTTTCTAATTGCTTTACTACTAGCTTTAGGTATAATAAAAACCCAGTCAATTATTGACTGGGTTTTTATTATGAATTATTTTAATTAAAGTTTACTTGTCAGAAGAAGGAGTAGCAGGGAGTGTATTAGCATTCCCTTCACCAGTTCTTTTAAACAGCATTACATAACCGCAAAGATTCTTTTTCTTTTGTTTGTTTACCTGAACCGGCTTCATCATATGAAATTCAGAGAATTGAGGGATATAAGAATAACTGATAACATTGCCATCAATTTCTCCCCATTTTTTCTGACGGAAAACAACTTGTCTTTCCTGCCAATCGTACATCCTTACTTCATAAAGACGGGAATTGTAATCGCCTATGAAAACAAACTGGTACCAGCTTCCTTGTGTAAGCGGAACAATTACCGGCATCTCAAATTCACTTTCCATATTAATTGAAGCTTCTTTCAATAATACATATCCATCTTTTCCGTATAAACTTTTAAGGCTATCTACCTGGCGGGAAATCATATCGTTACTGCAAGATTGCAGGCGAATAACATCCTGTGAGAAGACGGTAGAACTGATTATAAGAAGTGCTGCGGCTAAGAGGTACGGTTTTTTCATAACAGATATAGTATGATGATACAAGTGCAGCATAAATATATATGGACTTTAGCCGGGGATTTAATTTTTAAGAGAAAAACTTTCTATTCAGGTACATTTTCGAAGGGCAACTACGGCAACATTCAGGCCAACAGGCGGGTAAGATTACAGAAGGTGTACAAATAAATGGAATTCCATGTTAAAATCAAAGCTTTTTGATATTAATCAAGCAGGATTGGCCCGGTTGAAATAAATAGTATTTGCCTGTTGCAGGCAGGTAATAGATAAGTCGTTGATACAAACATGTGGTGGCAATGTGGCACAGTAAAAGATTACATCTGCTACATCTCCAGCTGAAAGTGGTTTCAATCCATCATATATTTTTTTCGCTGTGCCTTCATCACCTTTGAACCGAACTACCGAAAACTCGGTTTCAGCCGCACCAGGGTTAATAGACGTCACTTTAATATTATATCGAAGCAAATCAATCCGCATAGCCTGGCTTAGGGCATCTACTGCAAACTTGGTTGCACAGTACACATTGCCTTTTTCATATACTTCCTTTCCGGCGATGGAACCCATGTTGATTATATGTCCTTTGTTTTGTTTTGTCATCAACTGCGAAACGGCTTTGGCTACATACAAAAAACCTTTCACATTCGTATCGATCATCGTATTCCAATCATTTACATCTGCTTCATTAAAATAATCTCTTCCCAATGCCAGCCCCGCATTGTTAATTAATATGTCAATTGATTTCCAGTCAGCAGGAATATTTTCTATCGATTCAAAAACAGCTTTTTCATTTTGAACATCAAATGGTAATTGGAGTACCGCAATGTTGTATTTGTTTTCCAACTCATCCGCTAATACCTGCAAACGATCAGTTCTTCTGCCGTTAATAATAATATCATAGCCATGTGCAGCAAATTTATAAGTACAGGCCTCTCCAAATCCAGCTGTAGCACCTGTGATGAAAACGATTTTTTGCATGAGTTTTTATTATCTGGCTAAGATAAAAGATATTTTATCACATCAGGATGGAATGTTGAAATGATTAGAAGAAAGAAAAATTGGAATGAATTGAAAATGCAGTGGTACTGATTGAAAAATAATTGTCTGCCATTACCGTATCAACGCCACGGTTCCTTTTTGAAAATAAGGCTTGCCTGTATAATCAACCGCACTCACCATCCATACAAATACACCAGTGGTTTGAACAGCGCCGCTAATACGTCCATCCCAGCCACGGCCATTTACCGTGGTGGTAAAAACCAATTGTCCCCAGCGATTATAAATACTGAAGTAGTTGATGCGTTGCATACCCACCGCAATCGGGGCTATAAAATCATTCAGACCGTCATTGTTAGGCGTAAAGGCAGTTGGAACAAAAACATATGCCTTGGTTTTAAACACCGTCACTTTTACAGTAGCGGAATCAGGGCAGCCGGCAGCATCTCTTACTACCAATTTATACCGGATGCTATCTACCTCAGCTCCGTAAAGGCCAATGGGATTTGCAATAGTAGGGTTGCTGAGATAACTGGAAGGGGTCCATACATAATTCACACCACCCGTTCCGCCAAACTGTAAAGGCTGGCCAACAATTACAGAAGTATCCCTACCGGCAAATGCCCTTACTCTTGGATTTACTGTTATTAATACAGTGTCTCTGCCAGGTTTGGGGCAACCTTTTGTATCAAGTGAAGAAAGTACGAATTGTGTTGTTCTTGGCGGTGATGCAACAGGGTTTAATATAGTCGGATCATTGAGATAGGTAGTGGGTGTCCAGAAAAAACTACTGCCATCATGCGAGCCACTTAATTGCGCTGAGGTATTGTAGCAAATTGTTTGTGGTGGTCCTGCATTGGCAACAGGATAGGGAACAGTAATAACATCTACAAAATCAGTAGCAGTACAACTTCCTATTCTTGCAGTAATAAAATATCTTGTGGTATCTATGGTGGTAGCAATTGGATTAATAATATTAGGGTTGTCAAGATTTGCTACAGGTGTCCAGTTAAATTGAAGACCATCGGAATTAGCGTTCAATTGTATCTCATCTCCCTGGCAAATGGTTGTATCATTAATTGCCTGCAACGTTACAAACCCAACTACCCTAACTTCTACTGAATCCCGGGCAAAACAGCCATTCTCATTCAAATTCACATAATACCGGGTGGTGGATGTAGGGTTAACAGTAGGAGTAGCAGTATTGGGGTTAGTTATATTAGTAAGAGGGGTCCAGCTAAAAGTACCTGTGCCTGTGGTGGCAGCATTTAATTGTACATTATCAGGAACACATATTAAAGTATCTCTGAAACCTAATGTAAGATTTGGTCTGTCCAATACATCAATTTCAACATTAGCAGTATCAACACAGCCTTTACTGTTGGTAACAATTAATGATACAGTCTTAAGCCCCGGGCCTGCATAAGTCCATTGAGGGTTTTGAAGACTTGAGATATCTGAAGTAGTAGTTGGATCTCCAAAATTCCATCGCCAGCTATTTACAACTCCATATCTCGTATTAGTCGTATCACGGAAGCGGAAAGGATTTTGAAAGCAACTGCCTATATATTCAAAGCCAGGGAAAAAACCGGGAAACACTCTTACCTGGAAAGAGGCACTATCAGCGCAAATACCACCTGCTAATGCAACTCTTAATTTTACAGTATAAACACCTGTATCCGCATAGGTATGTGTTGGAGTGGCAAGCAAAGATGTGTCGGCACTTCCGCTGGATGGTTCACCAAAAGTCCAATGGTATTCTGTACCAGCGGGATTGCCCAATGCATCATTTTGAAAATTAACTGTGAAACCATCACAGGTGGTTGGCTTTGGGTCGAGTCTTGCTTGCAAGGGATTACAATCACCAACATCTACATGCAATTCTTTTCTGGTTATACCAATAAGTACCCCATTCCGATATTCCTTTACACAAACACAAACAACATATGTACCTGAGGTTGGTGCTACACCACTTATTAACCCGGTTCGTGGATCAATAGTAACTCCTGATCCCATTGGTTGCGAACCACTAAAAGGTGAATTATAAGGCACAGAACTATACGGCGGACCAGAGGCAGTAACTGGTGCAGGATTACCTTGCGAAGCGCCTCCTATTGCATCACAAAATTCGTAAGCTAATGAATCATTCGGGTCGCTATCAGACGCCTGAAATGAATATTGAAAAAAACTATTGGCGCAAACAACCGCAGTGTCATTTACTAAAAAAGTAGGACTATTGTTTGCTTCTGCATTTTGACCTACAGAAGTTCCAGGAATAGTGATGGCGAAGGTATTCCCAACGCTACCGCTTGCAGCAACATTATTTATACCTCCTATGCGGCAACAACGCTGATAGGCGATTGTATAACCACCTGGTGTAACCGGAAGCTCCAATAAAGGAAGCTCATAAACAAGAACAGTATAATAACATGCTATTTGATTGCCAGTAATACAAGGCTCATCATAGGTTTTTCCTAGGTCAAACCTACTGGTTATACCAACACTTGCATCTTGTAAAAACTGGCCAGTTGCAGCATTAAAAATACTAAAGTTAATAGGGTCAGACACCTGGCCCTGGCTAGGACCGCAAATCATATAAACTGTCAGGGTTACTGTATATTGTAAGTTGCCTCCACTAATTCCCAGGTATCTATAAGTAAAAAAACCGCCCTTTATATGTGCTGCATCAGAAGAAGCTGACAATACAAACAGAAATGATATGGCCAGTAAGAATCTCTTCATGAAACAGCGGGGTAAGAATTGAATTTCATTATTGCAGCAAAAATTTCTCCAAAAGCAGGTTTGTTTTCTCAGTCTCTTCCAGCATGCCCATATGACCGGATTGTTGCAAAATATGAATGTACGATTTTTCAGGAAGATGACACTGTTTCAGGCCATCAGCAAGGGGTATGGCGTTGTCGTATTTTCCCATCGCAAAAAGCACAGGTACAGTTGCTTCTTTTAAAATATTAGTTCTGTCGGGTCGCTGTATCATGGCTTCGTAATAAGAGACCAGTGCAGCCCCTGAAAAGCTGCTTAATGAAGCTATCTGTTCATCTATCAATTCCGGCCGTTCATCCTTCGTAGTTGTCGAAAAGAGATTGGGAGTTGCGGTTTTTAAAAATTCAAATCCACCATGTTCTTTTATGAATGCAATTCCTTTCCTGCGGGTTGCTATTTTTTCTTCACTGTCGGCAAAGGCGGAGGAATGAAAAAGACCGAAAGCGGAAACATGGTTATAATATTTTTCTACCAGGGCTAAAGTAATATAGCCGCCCATGCTATGACCAATTACCGGACAAGCATCAATATCTTCTTCATGTATGATAGAATGAATAACTTCTGCCATTCCTTCTATACTCATATCATCAATTAATTCAGATTGACCGCTGCCTGGCAGATCTGGAATAATGACCTTGAAATTTTCTTTAAGATATTCAGCTTGCTGATCCCATACAGTTCCATCTTCACCAAAACCATGTACAAGAATTACGGGCATACCGGTGCCAAATACACGGTACACTATTTTTTTGTTTTGATAGAAGAATGATTTGGTCATAATTTATGATGCCCCTTTTATACTGCTTGCTTCTTTTTAAAAAATTTATCCCGAATTTTTAATGTAATACTCCACCCTAACAATAGAATGCTGATTGCAATCATAATTTTTGAAAGTAGATCACCATATTTTACAAAAAATGTTATTGAAGAAAGGATTGGTACATTCAATTTTATGGCCGCCGCCGTATTGTAAGGCTGCGGGTTAATGACGTTTCCAGATTCATCAATAAAACAGCTGATACCGGTGTTAGCACTTCTCGCCACCCATCTTCTTGTTTCAATTGCTCTTAACCTTGCATAGTTCATGTGTTGTTTATGACCGGGAGTCTTTTTCCACCATCCATCATTTGTAATAATGCATATAAGATTAGCACCATTGCGTACATACTTGCTCATATATTCTCCATAAATACTCTCGTAGCAAATAGAAGGAGCTATTTTATACCCGCCTTTTGCTTCCAGTACTGTTCTATCTGATTGTCTTGCATAACCTGCGGTAGTGCCGCCAAATTTGGCGAACCATTTATCAATAAATTTTAAAAACCAGGGTAATGTTTCTACCCCTGGTACCAGCATTGATTTGTGATAAAATGATTTCGCACCATTACTATCCAATATTACGGAACCGTTGTATGATTCATAATGGAAACCATCAAACTCTTCTGATTGTTTAGTGGCTTTGTCAAACATCCTGAAGCTTTCTATACCAGTAAAAAGAGATGCGTTTGGATATTTGTTCAACATTGCCCAAAGAGGATTAAGAAAATAATTTTGTTTTAGATTTTGTTCATCCATTCTTGAAGCCGTGTACAATGCTGTTTCGGGCCAAACGATCAATGCGGTGTTTTCATCCACTTGTTTTTCTGTGGTGCTGATCAGTTTTTGTAATTGTGCTTCAAATGAGCCGGTTAGTTCTGATACTTTTTCATAGGGGTCTATGTTTGGTTGAACAATTACAATATTTGATCTATCCCCAGGTATTTTTTTATGAGTAGTACTTATTAATGAAAAAGCTATTGGAAGAATTAGTAATAAAACTCCTGCCAATAAATTTTTATAATTTTTCGCACCTTCCCGGTTGAAATTATTTTTTAAGTGCAGGAATAAAAAAATGTTCACTAGCAATATCCACAATGTTCCGCCACTTGTTCCAGTGTATTCATACCATTGCACCCATTCCGGATGTGTGGCAAAGCCATTACCTAGAGTGAGCCAGGGCCAGCTTAATCCCCAATCCTGTAAATGAATATATTCAAAACACATCCAAAATGCAATCAGCGAAATGTAACTTGCGGTTTCACCCAACCATTTTTTAGCAATTTTAAAACCGAGCCACGGAAAGCACATTAGTAAACTATTTGCCAAAAAAGCACCAACGGCACCTGGAGGTGATGCATTCCATATCCACCAGGTAGTTGCTACATTCCAAACTAACATGGTGATATAAGTGAGGCCAAAAAATTTCTTACGGCTTTCAACTTTCGATTCCAGCCACAATAGCGGTATCCAGGATATGAATAACAGAAATGTTAGTGGAGATACCGGCCACGCAGCAAATAATAATAATCCACCTCCGATAGCTATATATAAATTAAGGAATCTTTTCAAGCCAATTGATTTATGTAAAAATAGAAGTTGTTGATGAGGGTAGCAACTCCCTGATTATTAGCCTGATTATTGCCATCATCCTTCTTAACAGATAAAATCTGACTGAATAAACTCGTTTTACTATTTTCAGGTATTGAATTATACCATGATAGGGGACCAACGAAAAATACAGCAGCTAGAAGAGGAATTAGAAAAACTATCCGCACAGGTTGATTTTTTTAAGAAGGAGATTAATCAACTTAAAGAGAATAGCCATATTCTTGAAACAACAGCTGAAAAAAAAGAAGATAATGTTGCTCCAGTAAAAAAGAATAGTTGGGAAATTCCTTCATTTAAACGGGAGTCGTCAGCAGGCTTAGAAAGCTTTATTGGTTTGAAATTATTGCACCTGACCGGCATAGTAGTGTTGGTGGCAGGTATTTCCATTGGAGTAAAATATGCTGTAGATAAAGAATTAATATCAGTTGGGATGCGGATAATATTAGCCTATGCAGCTGGTGTGATATTATATATTTTATCTGCCCGATTAAAAGGCAAGTACGAATTATTTAGTGCCATACTTTTTAGTGGTGCGATGGCATCCTTTTACTTCACTACATATGCGGCCTTTGCCTATTACCAGTTGTTTTCTTTTGGATGGGCTTTTTTCATAATGGCAGCCATAACGATCTTAACTGCTTTTACTGCCATTGTTTATAACCGGCAGGAAATTGCCATCCTGGGAATGACAGGCGCCTATGGAATTCCATTTCTCATCAGTGCCAATTCAGATAGGGCAGATCTATTATTTGCTTATATTATTTTGATAAATACAGGCATTGTTTTTCTTTCGTATAAAAAAGAATGGAAAGGGATGGTGCGACTGGCAATGCTGGTAAGCTGGATTTTATTTATTGGATGGGCTGTAACCCGCTATGAACAATCCATGCAGCAAAGTGCCATTCTAATTATGGCGGCGTTTTATTTATTATTTACACTGGCTGCTTTTGGTTTTTCTATCAAAAGAAAACAACCAATCGGCATAATCGAATTACAGCTTTTTCTAATTAATAGTGTGCTGACATACGTTGCAGCCTTACTTATTTTTACTAATTCAAAAATTGATGCTATAAGTGCTGCTGCTGTTACGGGAGTAGCTTGTTTTATATTTACCATTCAGACTGTGCTGGTTCGTTTTTTACTGCCAGCAGAAAAGTTATTATTGAATTATCTTTCTTCCTTTGCAGTACTTAGTTTAGTTTTTTATGCGGGTATGCAATGGGACGGTGTAACGGTAACAATAATTTGGCTTGTTATTGCCATTGTACTTTTTGTAGCAGGCATAACCAGTAAAATGGCCTGGTTGCGATTGATGTCAATTTTATTAACGGGGTTTACATTATTAAAACTCGTTGTTATTGACCGGGCAAATTTTTCAACCGTAGAAAAAATCATTTCTTATATCTCTATTGGGGTATTGTTGTTGCTGTTTTCTTTCTTTTATCAACGATATAAACAAACTTCTGCTGAAAGTGGTAATACTGCATAATAGTTTTTTTACAAAACTTTATGGAAATTGGTTTGGCTTTTTATCTCACTAAAAAGTATAACCATGCAAACAAACAAAATTCTATCAGCACCGCTGATCGACCTCATCTTTGATGGTCGCAACAAAGAGTACGGAGCTTATGAGTTAAGATCAACTTATGAGCGACGAATTAAAAAATCATTATTAATTACGGTTACTATTCTTGCAGTATCTATTGGAGGTGCTGCGATTGCGGGGTCTTTAAAAAAAGTGGACCGGCAGTATGTAATCAAAGAAGGGATGACGATTACTGAGATTAAACCGGAAGAAAAAAAGATCGAGCCCCTTGTGGAACCTGAGAAAAAGATCGAAGAAGTAAAGGTGAAAACTATAAAGCATACACAGATGGTAATTGTGGATGATAATAAGTTCACTGAACCACCGCCAGATGTTACGGGTATGAAAGATGCTCAGGTTGATGTAAAAACACAAGATGGCGACCCATTTGTAGGAATTGCTACTCCGCCAAGCGAAGGTGTTGAGAAAGGGATTGTGGATGTACCCGTAAAGAAAGAGCCAGATATTTTTACCACAGTAGAAATTGAAGCGAAGTTTAATGGTAACTGGAGAGCATTTTTAGAAAGAAATGTAAATGCTGAAGTGCCCATAGATAATAATGCTCCTGCCGGTCGCTATTCAGTAGTAATACAATTTGTAGTAGATGTAAATGGAAATGTAAGTGATATTAAAGCATTAACCAGCCATGGCTATGGAATGGAAGAAGAAGCGATAAGAGTATTACGAAAAGCAGCTAAATGGGAACCAGCTATTCAAAACGGGAACCAGGTAAAAGCTTATAGAAGACAACCGATAACATTTGATGTGCAGAGTGAGTGAGAGTAGGAGTCTTTAGTCTGGAGTCATGAGTCGTAAGACACGAAGAGTCATTCATTTTGAATGACTCTTCGTATTTGTAAAGTCTTTTTGCTAAGAAGCAATTATTAATTAATAATTGGCTGCTCCCATTATCTCCTGCTATAATTCGGTGCCTCTTTTGTTATTTCAATATCATGCGCATGGCTTTCCCGCATACCGGCATTGGTAATTTTTACAAATGTTGCTTTTTGCAGATCAGCAATAGTAGCTGCACCGCAATAACCCATACCAGCTCTTAATCCACCAGTGTATTGATAAACGATTTCTTTCAAAGTGCCTTTATAAGCAACACGGCCTTCTATTCCTTCCGGAACAAATTTCTTTACATCATCTTCCACATCCTGGAAGTAACGATCGCTGCTGCCCGTAGCCATAGCACCCAGCGAACCCATACCCCGGTACTCTTTGAACTTTCTTCCTTCATAAATAATTGTTTCACCGGGACTTTCTTCTGTGCCAGCAAATATGCTTCCCATCATTACACAGTTGGCGCCAAAGGCCAATGCTTTTACCATATCCCCCGTATAGCGAATACCACCATCAGCAATGATGGGAACTCCCTTTTGTTTTAATACGGAGGCCGCTTCAGTAACAGCCGTTAATTGTGGCACACCGGCACCAGCTACAATTCTGGTAGTACAAATAGAACCCGGTCCGATACCAACTTTTACTGCATCAGCACCTGCATCCGCCAATGCTTTTGCGCCAACAGCGGTTCCAACATTGCCTGCAATGACGTTGATATTTTTGAAATTCTTTTTTACACTTTTCAAAGCATCGATCACACCCTTGCTATGCCCATGTGCACTATCCAAAGCAATTACATCAGCACCTACCGTTTGTAATGCTGAAACTCTATCTAATAGATCTTTGGTGATACCAACACCAGCACCTACCAGTAATCTTCCAAATGCATCTTTCACTGCGTTCGGGTGACTTTTTAATTTTAAAATATCACTATATGTAAAAAGACCTGTCAGCTTTCCTTGTTTATTAATGATTGGTAATTTTTCAACCTTCGTTTTTTTGAACAACTGCTCAGCTTTTTTCAGGTCCGTTCCTTCAGGTGCGGTATAAAGATTTTCCTTCGTCATTACTTCACTCACTTTTCTTTTCGGATTATCTTCAAAACGTAAATCCCGGTTGGTAAGGATGCCAACTAGTTTTCCGGTTTTATCTAAAATGGGAATACCGCCTATTTTATTTTCCCGCATCAGTTTCAATGCGTCACCAATAGTAGCATCGGCGAGTAATGTAACGGGGTCTATGATCAAACCGCTTTCGCTTCTCTTTACTTTGCGAACATGTTCGGCTTGCTTTTCAATGGTCATATTTTTGTGCAGGATACCAAGCCCGCCTTCTCTTGCCAGTGCAGTGGCCAATGAGGCTTCAGTAACAGTGTCCATTGCGGCGGAAAGAAGGGGTACATTCAGTGTTATGTCTTTGGTCAGTTTACTTTGGATGTTTACATCACGGGGCAGCACCTGGCTGTAGCCGGGCATTAGCAATACATCATCGAAGGTTAGTCCTTCGCCGAAATAATTATTAGAGACTTGTTTTTGGGGAGAATTTCTTGTTGCCATGTGCAAAGATAAGTTCTGCAGGTATTATGGGCAAAATCAAATTCTTATCGTATCAATGTAACTATTCCTTTCTGAAAAACTGGTTTACCGGTATCCCGGTGCGTATAGCTTAGCATCCATACATACACTCCTGTTGTTTGTACTATACCGTTTATACGACCATCCCATTTATCCTGCCAGTTACGGGTTTGAAAAACCAGCTGCCCAATACGGTTAAATACTTTGAATTCATAATTATCACCCTTAAGGGCATTATGCGGCCGAAAAAAATCGTTTAAGCCATCGTTGTTTGGGGTAAATCCAGTTGGAACACTGCCAGAGCAATTGTCTAAAACAGTTAATGTTTTTTTAGTGCTGTCGCTACACCCAATTGTATTATTGTAGGCAACTAATTTTACGCTGTAATATGCTTCCCGGTTATGAGACGGCATAAGAAATGGTGGCGGTTCTTTTAAGTTACTGGTAGATACAATATCAAAGTTCCATCTCCATGCATCAACTACTCCTTCGCTGTTATTAATTACTTGCAATTTGTCTTCGGGACAAGTAATGGATGGCATATTAAATAGGGCTTTTACTTCATTATCTAGTTTTATAGAAACAGCAGCGGTATCCCTGCAGCCGCTGTTGCTTACAATCAATTCTATTTCGTTATTACTTTTAGCCGGCCAGATGATTGTATGGTTTTGTGTGGTGATTATTTTGTCATTGAATTTCCAGAGCCACTTGTTTACATCGTTTGCCCCGCTATGAGAAAAAGTTAGTGTATCCCGCTGACAACCCAACAAAATGTTGTAAGTAAAATTGGCATTCACCGTATCGGCCACCAGAAAGTTGATATTTTGCGGAGGAGATTCTTCACCACATTCATCTACAAGTACGCTACCATCATCACCCGGTTTTAATGTTAATGTGTATGTGTCTTTTGCGAGGATAGGAGAATCGAATTTAATAATCACATAATCAGTTTTCCCATCAATACATTTGCCTGAAGCACTTTTAACAGCAACAGTAGAAGGACCCGTCACTAAAAAATCGCTACCATTTGCCGAAATACTGGCACAGCTGATACGTTTCGGAAAATAAAGTTTTATAGAATCAGGAACACAATCCGGAGTGCCAATACTATCTGCTAAAATTGGCTGTGGTGTTACAAAACTAAATGGAGTTTGTTCATTTACGGGAATAGGGGTGTTGCAAAAATCAACCAACGTATTACCATCAGTTCCGTTTTTAATAACAAGTTGGTAGCTGCCATCATTTAATCTTGAAGATAAAGTAATAGCTAATTCTGTAAATCCCTGGATGGCATTGCAGCTAAGTACTCTTGCACTGGCAACGGAAGGACCCGCAGGTGAAATAGTAAATTCACTTCCATTTAATGAAAGACTAGAACAGCGAATTTCTTTATTAAGCTTTACAATTATTTCCTGTCCGCTGCACTCAGCAGTAGCTTTTTCAAGATGCGGTACTATTGGATCTTTTATATCAGCTGTGCCGCCATCAATTGTCAAAGTGTAATCTTCAGTATTAAGCCTGGAGTTAGCAATCAGTAACATGTATTCATGTCCTTCAATTAAATCTGGCATACCGGAGTATGGAGATTGTGGTTCGATATTCATTTGTGGTTTGCAAACTACATATGGAAGACCCAATGTTTCCGTTCCAGTAATTCCTGCAAGAGGTGACCAGTTCCCAGCAATTACATTTTGCGAACTTCTTATAGCCAGTAGCGGAGTTGTTGTAGTAATATCATAAAGTTGCCAATCAAGATTTACGTATGGCGAAACAGGTCGGATAGTAAAACCAAAAGTGCCAGACTTATAACATTTGAATTTGTAATAAACCGGCGAAAAAATTTCATAAGGTATATCCTCAGGTGGAAACAAAGGGTTTAAGCGGCAATGATTACCAACTCTTACCGGCCCTCCAACACACCGCAAGGGATGTGGAGTATAGTAAACACCTTTGTCGCAAATTGGAATTGCTGTATTGGGTAATGTGCCGGGAGTTTTAACGGTGTCGCATATTTCAGGTGGTGGCGGACGCTGACCAAAAATAGTATTGCTGGCAACTAAAAATATTATTACAACCAGCACATATTTCCCTTTATCCGAAAAACGTAACTGATTTTTTAGGTAGGTAGTAATATCGTAAACAGTTGCTTTCACCAGTCTTTTTCAAATTTTTTAATGAAAGAGTAAGTCGAGAAATTAATTTCCTATACAAATTGAAGAAAGCTGTTTCACAGCCACAAGTGCAATTCCTAAAATTAGCTAATTCTACCTTATTAATGTTACTGTACCTTTTTGAAAAATTGCCTTTCCCGTATCCCTGTGAGTGTACTTTAACATCCATACATACACACCGGTAGTTTGTAATTCGCCGTTTATGCGGCCATCCCATTTATCCTGCCAGTTGTTAGTAGAAAAAACTAGTTGGCCCCAGCGGTTATACACTTTGAATTCGTAATTATCGGCCTTAATTGCATTATTTGGTCGAAAGAAATCATTGAGCCCATCGTTGTTGGGAGTAAATCCAGTGGGAACGGCTATCAAACAATTGTCCAGTACCGTTAATGTTTTTCGGGTACTATCGCTACAACCAATTGTATTATTAGAAGCAACAAGTTTTACAGTGTAATAAGCTTCCCGGTTTAATGTGGGCATCAGGAAAGGCAACGGGTCTTTTAGATTGCTGGTACTAACAACATCAAAATTCCATCTCCACGCATCAATCAATCCTTCGCTTTCGTTTTTTACTTCCAGTAAATCTTCCGGGCAAATAATAGAAGGCATAGTGAAAATAGCTTTCACTTCATTGTCCAATTCAATATTGCTGTTAGACGTATCTCTGCAAGTTCCGTTATCAACAATCAGCTGAACGGTATTAGAACTTTTAGCCGGCCATATTATTGTATGTGATTGCGTAGTTACAGGATTGCCGTTATTAAAAATCCAATTCCATTTGTTTACACCATTAGCACCGTTGTGCGAAAAAGCCAATGTGTCCCGCTGACAACCCATTGCATTGGTAAAAGTGAAACCTGCATTAACTGTATCGGCAGTAGAGAAAGATAATGTTTGAGGCAGAATTGGTTGCCCACATAAATCAAATACAGGGCTACCATCAATTCCCGGGTCTATAGACAAAATATAATTGCCTTGTGTAAGAATGGGCGAAGCAAATTTTACAACAACATAATCAGTCAGGTCGTTCAAGCAATTTCCTGTGGCACCAATAACAGTAACAGGGGTTGGACCGGTTACTGTAAAATCACCACCATTGGGTGAAACGGTAGAGCACCTGATTTTTTTTGGGTAATACACCAATATAGAATCGGTAGCACAAGCAGGTTTGCCTACACTGTCCGCAAGAATTGGTTGTGGTATAATATATTCAAACTGAATTCTGGTTCCTTGCGGAATTTCATTGCCGCAGATATCGAGTAGCGTATTTGCATCAGTGCCGTTATTAATGATTAGTTCATAAATGTTGCTGGTAAGCGGAGCGGACAGCGTTAACATTACTTCGTCAAAGTCAAAACCAAAAGCACAGGAATCAGTAACAGCTGAAATAACGGTGGCGACTGCAGGGGATAAACTAAACTCAGACCCGGAGGCAGTAATAGTAGTGCAACGAATTTTTTTATTCAGCTTTAAAGTAATTTTTGTGCCATCACAATCCGGTGTTACTTTTTGCATGATCGGTTGTAACGGGTCGGTGATAACGGCATTTCCCCCATTAGTAAAAGATAGATCATAGCCGTTAGGTGTGTCTGAATAATGACTTATCATTAATAAATATTCATGACCAGCAATAAGGTTGGGCATCGCTGCAAAAGTTGGGAAAGCAACCGAAGGATCCGATGCACACTGGATAAAATTTACACCAGTTGCTGATGTTCCGGTAGGACCAGAACTCCCCGACCAATTTCCTGTAACTACAGTTGAAGGGTCAGTAAAAATAGTATTGGGGTTCTTACCGGTAATATCATACAATTGCCAGTCATAATCCTCGTTTGGTTGGTTGGGTGTAATTACAAAACCTAATGTGCCGGAAACATAGCAAGTAAACTTATAATAAAAAGGGTTTTTGTCCTGGTATGTGGCGTTAGTACATCCCGGAACAGTCAAATTTGAAGTATTACAAAAGGGAACCGTAGTTTGCTGAAATACTTTTGTGCCGCAAACCGGGAAAGCTGTGGCTGGAGTTTGTCCTAACGTAGTACATTGAGAAAATACCGGCGTTGTAAAAAGCCCGAATAAACAAAGCATAAGCAGGCCAACGGGTTGTAATAATCTATTCATCAGGTGTAAAACGGCTGTAATTCTGGTATTATTGAGCTAAAGACAACAAAAACACTTTATTTGTTGCCTCAAAAAATCAGCTAAGCTGATATAATTTGCCCGGTAAAGATACTATCACATTCTGCAACTCAAGGCTTAATATACCAGCGGCAACCGCACTGCTATTTAAGCCACTTTTGCTATTTATTTCATCAATATGAGCGGTTTCTTTTTCTCTTAATATAGCTATTATCGTTTTTTCATTTGGGGTTAACTCAATAAATAACTCTTTTTGTTTTTTAGACTTTGCTTTTTTTGTTTCCTGCCAGCCCATTGTTTCAATCAATTCATTAGCGCCTGATAGTAACATGGCCTTGTTATTTTTTATAAGGTAATTACAACCTGCACTTTTTGTGTCCGTTAATTTACCGGGAATGGCAAATACATCTTTGTTGTATCCATTGGCTAATTCGGCGGTGATCATACTGCCGCCTTTAATGTCTGTTTCAATAACAATTACAGCATCACTCATACCGGCTACTATGCGGTTGCGGGAAGGAAAATTATGTTTGTCCGGTTTTGTTTTACTCCAGAATTCAGTAAGTAATCCTCCATTGTTTTTTACCATGTCTTTCGCCAGGTTTGTATGTTCAGCAGGATAAATTTTATCGAGCCCATGTGCCAATATGCCTATTGTTGGCAAATCATTTTTAAGGGAAGCTTTATGAGCAATAGCGTCGACACCAAAAGCAAGACCGCTGATTACTAAAATATTTTGAGCCGATAATTCTTTTACTAACTTTTCCGTTACCTGTTTAGCATATTCCGTATGGCTGCGGGTGCCGATAATGGCAACAATCTTCGATGCATTTAAATCAGCATTGCCTTTGTAAAATAGCAGGGTGGGAGAATCGTAACAGTTTAATAAACGTTTGGGATATTGTTCATCTGTAAGAAACAAAGTTTTGATCTTATATTTTTCAATAAACTTTATTTCTTCTTCCGCTCTGTCAAAACCGGTAAAGGTTTTTATGGATTCAGCCCTCACAGGCCCGATGCCTTCAATTTTTTCCAGGAAGCTTTTTTTTGCATGAAAGATTTCTTCAGCTTCGCAATGCTGTAGTAAAATTTTTGCCTGCACGGGGCCTATGTTAGGGATAAACGTTAATGCAAGCTGATAAAGCAGATCAGGTTTCATGATGAGGCAAAATCAAATATACTGGAAGAATTGATTGGTAGGTGGTTGTCAGGAACACTTCTTTTGTCGTAAAAGATGTATTATATTTATCTTATAAAATCAATCAATCTGTGAACAAACCTGCTATTGGCTTCTTCAGCCTGCTTCTTGTATTCTTATTATCTATTCAGAAACTTTCATCGCAATGTATGTATTACCCGGTTTCTTTAGAACAGCGGGTCAGCAATGCCGGCTATATTGTATTGGGCCAGGTAGTAGAAAAACATACGTATGTTGACCAAGCAACCGGAAATATAAACACACTTAATAAATTAAAAGTAAATGCCTGGCTAAAAAATCATAGTGCTGTTGAAACGCTTTATGTTATAACGCTGGGTGGTGTATATGGGAATAAAGCTACATTGGTAAATCCTTCTCTTCAATTGGACCAACAGCATGAATATGTGCTGATGCTGGAAGCGGATAACCTGGTGAATGATGATAAAAATTTTCGCCGGCAAAATCCACAAGCTTTGCAATTACTGGCTTACGCTGATGCACAGGGAGCCTTTGCCAATAGCAACAACGAGTACTATGATATATCCGACAGAAGCAAAAAAAAGGAGCAAGATTTTTTTCAGTCAATCAATAATTTGACAGGGCAAGTAGCCAAAAAGCCATCCGGAGAAATATTTCAATCAAGAAACACACTATCAGTTCCGCCAAATCAAATAGAAGCGATAACCACTTTTTCGCCAAATCCAACTCGTGGTGGCACCATTGATCCGGCTGATTTTATTACTATAACTGGTTCTGGCTTTGGAACTTCGCCAGGTACTGTATTTTTTTCAAACGCAAATAATGGAGGAGCTACATTTATTTCTTCGGGGGTAGCAAGTGATATCGTTGCTTGGACAGATGCAAGTATAACAGTGAAAGTTCCCCAAGATGGGGGAACTGGTCCCATAAGAGTTAATGCGGCCGATGTTTCTGGTAGTTCGCTCATAGTTAATTACGGCCATAGCGCTATCAATTCAGATTTTTTTGGATTTCCCGGTGACACTCGTCAGCGATATTATTTTAGGAATATGAATACATTCGGTGGCTATACTTATCAGTATAATACTACTTCTGGTTTTTCGGGCAATGCTGCTGCAAGAGCTTCTTTTGAAAGGGCTTTGATAACATGGCGTTGTAATACCGGGATGAACTGGAGAATTGGAGCAAATACCGCAACTGGTTTTGGAGATGACGGTGTGAATATTGTATTGTTTGATCCTGGATTACCAGCAAATGTTTTAGCAAGAGCAACTACCAGATTTTCGGGCAGTGCTATTCCGGGGTTTTGTGAACAACAAAATACAATATGGTGTGCTGATGAATTGGATATACAATTTCGGGACATTCCGGGAGGGCTTACATGGGAATATGGGCCTGCTACCCCCGCCATAAATGAATATGATTTTGAAACAGTAGCCTTACATGAGCTAGGTCACCATCATGGTTTGCAACATGTAATTAGTCCCGGGGCTGTAATGCACTTTGCAATAGCGAACGGTTCATCCAACAGAATTCTTTCAACTAACGATATTGCCGGAGCTAATGCCCGCATCGCTTATTCCACTACTCCAACTTGTTTTAATCCGACCGCATGTGGTGCCGGACCTATGACTACTATTGCATCCGGCTCTTGTAGTACATTACCGGTAACACTTGTTTCATTCACGGGAGAGAGAGTGAATGTTTCTGCCAACCAACTTAAATGGAGTACTGCCCAGGAACAGAATTCAAAAGTTTTTTATATTCAACGGAGCAGCAACGGCACTTTATTTAATGATATTGATTTTGTGGCAGCAGCAGGCAACAGCAATCAGGTTATTAATTACACTTATCCCGATAAAAATGCCGGGCCTTATGGATGGTTTTACAGACTAAGAATGGTAGATATAGACGGACAAGAGAAATTTTCTTCCATCATTTTTATCGAAGGCGATAAAACTTCACAATGGAAAATTTGGGCAGGAGAGACTGGGAATAAAATCTATTTTTATAATAATACGGGTGTAACAGAAGTTGCCTCATTCAAATTGTTTGCATCAAACGGGCAGTTGGTATTTGTAAGGACAATTAATTCGGGAACAACAGAAATTTCAACTCCTGATTTCCCCCGGGGTATTTATCATTACCAATTACTTCAAAATGGAAAATCAGTTACAGGAAAATTATGGTTAGGTTCAAAATAAATTACTGACTTATAATTTTCATTTCTGTTCTGCGGTTTAATGCCCGGCCTTCTTCTGTTTTATTATCAGCAACAGGTTTTGTTTCACCATAACCTTTTGCAATTAATCTTGCGCCAGGTATATTTTTAGTAGCCAGGTAATTGATTACAGCTTTTGCCCTGTTATTGCTCAATGCAAGATTGTCTGCAGGCTTACCTATATTATCGGTATGGCCGCCAATTTCAATTTTTATAGTTGGGTTTTCAGTAAGTAACTGAATTAATTTATCCAACTCGGCTTGTGACTCTGTTTTTAGTTCAAACTTATTTACGTCAAAGAAAATATTTTTCAATACAATGCTTGCATTTGCTTCGATTGGTTGCAGTGGTATGTTTTTTTGATAAGTAGAATCAGGTGACACACCACTCATTAAAAAATTATCAGAGAAGAATAAATAACCCTGGCGATTTACATTAAATGCATAATCTTTTCCTACTGGTAGTGTTATAAAATAATTGCCCGTTTCATCCGTTTGCACCTTGGTTATTACCTGGTTGCTAGCGAGGTCGATCAGTTCAACTGATGATGGTAAGCCTTTGGTTGTTTTTTTATCAAACACTTGTCCTTTTACCCAGAGTGTTTTATAGGGACGAACGTTCACCGGTAATTCAAAACTATAAATATCATGTCCGCCTTTGGAATCACTTCTGTCGCTGGCATAGTAAGCAGTTACACCGTCTGCTGCAATAAATAGAGTCCCTTCATCATTAATAGTATTGATAGGATAGCCCATGTTCATGGGTTTGCTCCACACACCGCCAGGTCCTTTTCTTGCATAAAACAAATCATTACCACCATAGCCTTGTAAACCATTAGATACAAAATACAACGTTTGATTGTCTGCATGTATGAATGGACATTGATCGTCACCGGTTGTGTTAATTTCCGGGCCAAGATTTTCTGCTTCGCCCCAACGACCATTGGCTTGCATGCGGCAAACATAAATATCACTTCCACCATAACCGCCCATACGACGGCTGGCAAAATAGAGTTCTCTTTTATCAGGCGATAAGCAAGGTTGTGAATCCCATTGATCTGAATTGACTCTTCCCCCAAGGTTAGTGGCTTCGCTCCAACCCGTTGGCGTGAGATACGAAATGTAAATATCAAAATTGCCAAATCCCTGTTGCCGGCCATTAGCCGTAAAGACTAACCACTGCCCGTCTTGTGAAATATTTTGTCCAGCTTCGTTCTGTGGAGTATTCACATCGCCTTTTAATGGTAGAGCTTTATCCCAATTTTTATTAGTTAGGTTGCTGGAAAAAAAATCTTCGTTGTAATTATTCAGGCGTCTTGTAAAAACAAATTCTTTCCCATCAATACTTACCGAAGGAAAATATTCTGGTTCGCTGGTGTTGATATTTCCGCCAATATTCTGAGGCGCAAATACATAGTTTTTGTTAGTGTTTTTTTTAGCAAAGTCAACAGCAAATTCATACGACTTTTTTCTAAATTCAGCAGCTTTGTAAGTGGATGAACCTTTCGGTGGATTTTTATTCAACAGTTCATTGATAGCAAACAGCGCTTTATCAAACTCGCCTTGTCCTGCAAGATTGATGGAATAAGGCAATTTATATTCTATAGTATAGTTGGAATCAATTAAAAATGCTTTCTCGTAATATTCAGTACTGCTTTTATAACTTTTTAATTGTCCATACACACCGGCCAATGAAAGATAAGCATCAACGTATTTTTTATCAATCTCAATACATTTTAAAAGCATACCTGCAGCACTGGCCAAATTTCCATCTTGTGCTCTTTCCAATGCCTGGTTATATAATTCAACCGCTTTCTTGTTTACTTTTTCCGGGTCGTATTGCGAAAATGCAGTATGGGAGAAAAAAGAAAGGGCTGCGAAAAGAAGAAGTTTTTTCATTGATATAAGATTGGAGATTCTATAACGAAGCTACTCGAAATTTATTCCCGATCGAAGAAGAAAATGTTAAACAGAAGGTTGCTTACAAATTGCCCGGCATTTATGGCACATTGATATACTTATGTATCTGTAAACTAAGTTCCCATTTAGGGTTGGCTTTAATATAGTCAATCATCCACGGTGTGACCACTTCTTTTTTATCCCATTCCGGAGACAGGAATAATTTACAGGAAGAAGAAACCTGTGCTGCATATTTTTCTGCCCATTCAAAATCTGATTTATTAAAAATCACCACTTTTAATTCGTTGGCATAGGGGACTACTTCTGGTAGTGGTGCTTTGAATTTTTTTGGAGAAAGACAGATCCAATCCCAGGTGCCACTTAACGGATGTGCCCCGGATGTTTCAATATTGGTTTGCAATCCTGCTTTTTTTAATGCAGTGGTCAATTCGTCCAGGTTATGCATCAAAGGCTCACCGCCGGTAATAACAACTATTCCTGCTGGCGTTTTTTTTACTTCCTTAACCAGACTGTTAATTCCATACTTCGGATGTTTCTCTGCATCCCAACTTTCTTTTACATCACACCATACACAACCAACATCACAACCGCCAAGCCTAATAAAATAAGCAGCCTTGCCCTGGTGATAGCCTTCACCCTGTAATGTATAAAAATGTTCCATTACCGGCAGAGCAACTGTAGTTTTCTTTTCTGCTATCATTTTCTAATTCTTCATTCTGCAAGAGTGATAAGTATTTTTTAGTAACGCAGCAATTGTCATCGGTCCTACACCACCGGGAACAGGTGTTATCCATGAGCATTTTGGTGATACTTCATCAAAAGCAACATCGCCTTTTAATTTAAAACCACTTTTTTTAGCAGTATCTTCTACTCTTGTAATACCTACATCAACAACCACAGCACCTTCTTTAACCATGTCTGCAGTTACAAATTCAGGTTTGCCCAATGCGGCCACGATAATATCAGCCTGCAGGCATAGCTCTTTTAAATTGTGTGTATGAGAATGGCATATCGTTACAGTACAATTTCCGGGATTTGTATTGGCACTTAACAAAATACTCATTGGCCTTCCCACAATATTACTCCGGCCGACTACTACTGCATGTTTTCCCTTCGTATCAATTTTATAATGCTTTAGCAAGAGCATAATGCCGTGTGGTGTAGCAGGAATAAAAGTTGGGAGATTTTGTACCATTCTCCCTACGCTTACCGGGTGAAAGCCATCTACATCTTTATCCGGGTCAATGGCGTTAATTACTTCTTCATCAGAAATATGTTTGGGCAAAGGAAGTTGTACTAATATTCCATCAATATCCGGGTCAGTATTTAGTTCGTATATTTTATCCAATAGTTTGTTTGCAGAAATATCGTTTTCAAAACGTATCAATGTAGATTTAAAACCCGATTCCTCACAAGCTTTTACTTTGGCGGCCACATAAGTTTCACTTGCTCCGTTTGTGCCTACCAATATAGCGGCGAGGTGGGGTATTTTTTTGCCTTCAGCGGCTAACTGTGCTACATCCATTTTTAATTCATCTTTTATAGCCTGAGCCGCTTTTTTCCCATCTAAAATTTGCATGGCGCAAAGGTAAGCTGTTAGCATCTTTTTTTTTGAAACGAAAGCCTATACTTGTAACTTACTTTTTAAATTAAACTGCTTGGGAAAAATAAATAACTGGTTATTTGTTATTGTATTGCTGGCGGTTAATAATACTTCCGGACAAACGCTTCGTCGCCCCATTGCGGCCAGTTACACCGGTCTTGGCGCCTACAGTACTAACCATGCAGATGTATTTTCTTTTACCGCAAACCAGGCATCACTGGCTCAATTAAAAAATACAGCTGTTGCTGTATATGGAGAAAGAAGGTTTTTATTAGCTGAACTGAATAATTATACTGCTGCAGCTGCTGTGTTAACCAGCTCTGGCAATTTTGGGTTGAAAGCAATGTATTCGGGCTTTACTGATTATAACGAAACACAATTAGGAATTGCTTACGGAAGGAAATTGGGAAATAAAGTGGACATCGGGGCTCAGTTTAACTACAATGGGATCAGTGTATCCGGGTATGGTAATGCAACAGCAATAAGTTTTGAATTGGGAACCGTATTGCATATTACAGACAGGTTACATGCAGGAGTACATGTAAACAACCCGGTTGGTGGAAAGTTTGGAAAAACACAAGAAGAAAAATTATCATCAGTTTATACTGCCGGGTTTGGATACGAGGCATCTGAAAAATTTTTCGTAAGCATTGAATTACAAAAAGAAGAAAATCAGCCAATCAATGTAAATGGAGGAATGCAGTATAAATTTATTCCACAACTATTGGCAAGAGTGGGAGTTTCATCCGCTACTTCTTCTGGTTGGCTGGGAATAGGATTAATGCTGCAATCATTCCGGTTGGATATAACTACCAGTTATCATCAGCAGCTGGGTCTTACTCCCGGCCTGTTACTGCTTTATAATTTTAATAACAATAGAAATTGAAAAACGTATTGACGATACTGCTGATGGCAGTGGCGATTCACTACTCAACTTTTATTGGTGCACAGGAAATTCCTATCAGTACAGAGCAGCAATTAGAAAATCAAACGGATGCTACCGAAGAAGAGACTGAAGATGATACTTATCTCCAGGACCTTGAACAATTTCGCAAAAATCCTATCAATCTAAATACAGCTGATGCCGATGAATTAAAACAATTGCGGATACTCTCAGATTTACAAATAGTAAACCTGGTGCTCTATAGAAATTTGTTGGGCCGGTTTCTTCATATTTACGAATTACAGGCAGTGCCTTCATGGGATGTGTTTACTATCCGAAAAATTATTCCATTTGTAATAGTGGCAAGTCCTGTATCTCTTTCAACAGATATGAAAAAAAGATTTTCTGAAGGGGAGCATAGTCTACTGCTTCGGCTTACACAAGTATTGGAAAAAGCAAAGGGATTTGATAAATCTACCACCGGTACAAAATACCTGGGTAGCCCGCAGCGAATCTTTATGCGTTATCGCTACACCTATAAAAATTTATTGCAGTTTGGTGTAGTGGGAGATAAAGATGCCGGTGAGCAGTTTTTTAAAGGCAAACAAAACAAGGGGTTTGATTTCTATTCTTTTCATCTTTTTGTTCGGAAAATTGGAGCAATACAGGCACTAGCCCTTGGCGATTTTACAGTAAATATGGGACAGGGTCTTATTCAATGGCAGGGCCTTGCATTTAAAAAAAGTGTAGATGTAATGGGAGTGAAGAGGCAGTCTGCCATACTGCGGCCCTATAATTCTGCCGGCGAATTTTATTTTCACCGGGGTGCCGGTATCACTATTCAAAAAAATAAAATGCAGGCAACGCTGTTTGCTTCTATAAGAAAGCTGAGTGCAAATTTTGCTGCTGACACGGTAAATAACGAGGATTTTATTTCTTCTTTTCTTACATCAGGCTATAACCGAACTGCCAGCGAAGTAGCAGATAGAAATAATCTTACCCAAACAACAACCGGTGGAAATATTACCTACAAAAGCAACCGCTGGCATATTGGTATAAATGGTATTTATTATAATTTTTCTTTACCCGTGCAAAAGAGAGATGAGCCGTATAACTTATATGCCATCAGTGGAAGCAACTGGTATAATTTCAGTATTGATTATAGCTATACCTATAAGAATCTTCATTTTTTTGGTGAAGCTGCGGCGGATAAAAATTTAAACAAAGCATTTATTAATGGGGCATTAATAAGTGTAGATCCAAGAGTAGATATATCCTTTGTGCAGCGAACAATTAATAAAGCTTACCAGGCTGTAAACGGTAATGCTTTTACGGAAAATACTTTTCCTACTAATGAAACTGGCTTTTATGCAGGTATTACAATACGACCTGCCGCTGCGTGGCGTTTTGATGCGTATGCTGATTTGTATAAATTTCCGTGGTTAAAGTTTCTGGTGGATGCACCGAGTAGCGGAAAAGATTTTTTAGCACAACTTACATATACGCCTTACCGGGGTGTAGAAATTTATACAAGGTTCAGAACCGAGACAAAACAGTCGAATCAATCGGATAATACTACCGTTACCAATTTCCTGGTAAAAATTCCCCGCCAAAGCTGGAGAACCCAGCTTAGCTATAAAATTACCCCAGCTATAACGCTGCGGAACAGAACAGAACTGCTTTGGTATAATAATAAAGGGGTTAATAAAGAAACTGGCTTCCTTTCATATATAGATTTTCTTTACAAGCCCATGCTGGCCCGTTATTCTGGGGTATTTCGACTTCAATATTTTGAAACAGGTGGCTATAACTCAAGGATATATGCTTATGAAAATGATGTTTTGTATGGGTATTCCATACCTGCTTTTTTTGATAAAGGCTTTCGCTACTACCTGACAATCAACTACGATTTAACTAAGAAGCTATCTTTCTGGCTTCGATTGGCACAAACAGTTTATCAAAACAAGAATTCTGTAGGATCTGGACTGGATGAGATTAGTGGTAACAGGAGAACTGAAATAAAGCTACAGGGCAGGTGGATTTTTTGAACATAAAGTAAAGAAACACAACATTTTTTTTTGTTTTTAAACTAATTGTTAAAAATTTTTTTACATTGCGGCAGCATTTTCAAAGGCATCTGTGTCTTTTATTGCAACCCTTACCCTGGAAATAGACGGTTTTACCTGATAATCAACGTATTTAAATTTTAAAAATTAACGTTAACATGAGAAAAATTGCATCACTGCTTGCAGTGCTGATGCTGTTTACAGCATTGGCATTTGGTCAAGACCGGACGATTACCGGTACTGTGACTGATGAAACTGGCGCCCCAGTCCCTGGCGCATCAATCAAGATCAAAGGAACCCGTACTGGTGTGGCTGCTGACAATAATGGTCAGTTCCGCATTCTTGCTAAAAGCGGGGATGTTCTTTTAGTTACCGGTGCAGGTCTAGAGCCTACCGATGTAACTGTAGGAGCTGCTAGTACAATCAACATTTCTGTAAAGAAGGCAATCGTTACAGGTCAGGAAGTTGTTGTAACAGCTTTGGGTATCAGACGTACTGAAAAAGCGTTAGGATACGCAGTTTCAAAAGTTGACCCTAATACAGTATTGCAGAAATCAGAGCCAGATCTTTTAAAAGGTTTGCAAGGTAAAGTGCCTGGTGTTGATATAAGAGCTTCACAAGGTGTACCGGGTTCAGCTACACGTATTCAAATCAGGGGGGTATCTTCTTTTGGTTTGGAAACACAGCCTTTAATTGTAGTTGATGGTGTTCCTTACAGTAATACAACAGTTAGTACCAGTAGCCAGGTTTCTGGTGGTGGTGCTTATGGTAGCGGTTTAGCTAACCTTGACCCTAACGATATTGAAAGTTTCAACATTTTAAAAGGTGCTGCAGCTGCTTCATTGTATGGTTCAAGAGCTTCAAGAGGTGTAATCGTAATTACAACTAAATCTGGTAGCGGTAAAAAAGGTGCAAAACCTTTGAACGTATCATATAAAAGCGGCGTTAGTTTAGAAACAATTGCAGATTTACCAGATTTCCAGAATAAATATGGAGCTGGTGCTAACTTCCGTGTACAATCATCAAATGGTTCATGGGGAGGTAAATTTGGACAAGGTAATATTTATGATGGTTCTGGTAACATAATAGGTACAGCTGCATCAGGAATTGACTCAATTCCAGCCGCAACATTTGCAACAATGTTTGCTAACTACCCTGAGTTATTCAGCGGTACGGGCAGAACTGCTTACAAAGCAGTTCCCAACAACGTTAAGGATATGTTCAATACAGGTAGATTGTTTGAAAATTCTATCGGTATTAATGGCGGTGAGGGTAACACTACTTTTGGTGCAACACTTTCTAACGTAAATCACCTGGGCTATGTAGAGAATTCAAGTTATATAAGAAATAACATCAGCGTTGGTGGACAAACTAAAATGAACAAAATTACCCTCGGTGGTAACGTTGCATATACAAGGTCTAAACAAAAAGGTGGTTTCTTTGGTCAGGGCCAGTCATTCCTTACACAGTGGGGTCGTACCTTCCTGATGGCAAGAAACTGGGATATTGCAGGCTATCCTTCTCAAACAAGAGCTGGTCAGCAGATCGGATTTAACGATAACCAATATACAAACCCAATATGGGGTGCTTATCATAATGTAATTACTACGATCGAGGAAAGAATTGTGGGAACGTTCAGAGCTTCTTACAAAGTAAGTAATGCTGTTTCTTTGAACTATACGTTTGGTGTAAACCAGGCTAACCTTTTCAGAGATGAAATCGTGGATGAAAGTTCATACGGAACTATTGGTGGTATCCCTGCAGCTGTGGGTCATATTACTGAAGATGCTTTCCGCCAGCAGGAATTACAGTCAACTATAGTAGCTGTATTTACTCCTAAGGTTGGTAAAGATTGGAGCCTGGACTTTAAAGTAGGTAATGAATTCAATCAGCGTATTGGAAGAAGACAAGCTAACAGAGGTTCAGACTTCGTTGTTCCAAACGTTTATAACCTGATTAATACAAACACAAAAACCTTCCTGGCTGATAGCAGATCAAGAAGAAGATTGATAGGTGTGTTTGCTGATGCAACACTTGGTTACAAAAACTTTGCTTTCATAAACGTAACGGGTCGTCAGGATCGTACATCCACTCTTCCATACGATAATGCCAGCTATTTCTACCCTGGTGTTTCCGGATCATTGGTTTGGACAGACGCTTTCAAACTAAAATCTAACTGGTTAGATTATGGTAAAATCAGAGTTGGTTATGCAAAAGTGGGTAACGATGCAAACCCTCAGAATGGTGAAGATGTATTCGGTATACTTGGAACAAGTTTCCTTGGTCAGCCCCGTGCTGTTCGTGGTACTACTACTTACGATCCATTACTTACTCCTGAGTTTACAACAGAGCTTGAGATTGGTACAGACTTCCAGTTATTTAAGCGCAGAGTTAGTGGTGAATTTACCTGGTACGACAAACGTTCTACTGATTTGATTTATCCAATTTCAGTTCCTGTAACTGCTGGATACCAGTCGTTCTACACAAACCTCGGTGAAATCAGTAATATCGGTATCGAAGCAGGCCTTACTGTTAGACCAATTGTTACAAAAGATTTGACTTGGGAAGTAAGAGGTGTTTTTACTAAAAACAAGAACTATGTAGAGAAACTCGTTGATGGTCTTACAAGAGATATCATTGGTGGTCTTAACTATATTGAAGCAGGTTTCCCTTATGGTTATTTAAGAGGAACAACTCCTGCCCGTGCAGATGATGGCCAGTTGCTGATTGATGCAACAACAGGATGGGTAATAGAAAATGTGAACAGACTTGGCATGATTGGTGATCCAAATCCAGATTGGAAAATGGGTATTACTAACACCGTTAGCTATAAAGGATTCTCTTTAGGCGTTCTTTGGGATATGACTAAAGGTGGAGACTTTTTCTCTGAGACAATTAGTTCACTTCTTGGTCGTGGTGTAACAAGAGATACTGAGGATAGAGAGTATAACAGAGTTATAAAAGGAATTTATGGTAACCCAACACCTATAACAGGTGCTGATGGTCAGCCTTATTTTGTGCCTTTGTTGATCGCTGGTAAAACTGTGCCAAATCAAACACAGATTACTACTAATGATCTATATTTCTCTGGTGGTAGTGGTATTTCTCAGTCTTTCGCTATCAACGGTATTGATGAGTTCAGTGTTTATGATGGTACAGTTTACAGACTTAGAGAAGTAACTTTGGGTTATGATCTACCTGCTAAATTTGTAAAAAGCCTGAAATTATCTGGTATCTCATTATCACTTAGTGGTCGTAATTTATGGTATATGGCACCAAACCTGCCAAAGTACACTAATTACGATCCTGAAATCAATTCATTGGGTTCAAGTGCAGTGCAAGGTGTTGAATTATCTGGCGCCCCTAGCACAAGAAGATTTGGTTTCAACATCAATGTTGCATTTTAATAACACTTAATTTTTGAATTATGATACGACTAAAATATTTTCTATACTTTTTTGCAGCAGGAACGGTGCTATTAAGCACTGGCTGTAAAAAGTACTTAGATGTAAATAAAAACCTGAACGACCCGACCGTAGTGCCGGTGTCAACCCTTCTTACAGCAGCTGAACGTTCTATCGGTGGCAATTTTGCCCTCGGTACTGGTTTAGGTAATGGCTTGGGTGCTTATACCCACCAAATTACGGGCCGTGCAAGTTTTGACCGTTATAGTATGACGGGACCTAACATGGACGGTGCCTGGTTTAGCTTATATGCAGCGCTTTCCAATGTAGATGTGATAATAGAGCAAGGAACTGCAGAAGGGCGTCTCGCTTATGCAGGTGTTGCAAAAATATTGAAAGCATATACTTTCAGTATGATGGTAGATATCTGGGGTGATATTCCTTACACTGACTTTAACCAGTTTAAAGCCGGCGTAAAACAACCCAAATTCGATGATGATGCTACGATCTATCCAAAATTGATTGCTTTATTAGATGAAGGGATTGCGGATATTAATAATCCTGCTGTTAACCCTTCAAAACCAGGAGCAGATGATGTGATCTATGGTGGTAATACCGGCAGATGGATAAAAGCGGCTAACACCATTAAATTG
This sequence comes from Chitinophagaceae bacterium IBVUCB2, assembly GCA_002127295.1. Classification (GTDB taxonomy): domain Bacteria; phylum Bacteroidota; class Bacteroidia; order Chitinophagales; family Chitinophagaceae; genus JJ008. Next base: position 1,144,761 of record NFUV01000001.1, on the reverse strand, counting down.
AAGATGTACACTCAAATGCGGTTGGTACAGAATGTTAGTGCACAGGTAACTGCATTATTGGCAAACCCTGCCCAGTTGATCAATGCACAAAATGAGAGTTTCCTATTACCTTTCGGTCCTTTTGGAGCAACGGATGACAGGTATCCCGGATATGGTGATTATACTGGTACTCAAAGAGGTGGACAGCTTCCAAGCCCATGGTTATATGAAATGATGAAAGGCTTGAACCCGGCTATTTACGCAGGTGTTACCGACCCTCGTATTCCATATTACATGTATAATCAAAAAACAGCTACAGGTGTACCAGAGAACAGGACGGAATACCGTGATGGTGGTTATATTTCAATTGTATTTGGTTCTTCTGGTCCTTACAGAGATGGGTCTAACAGTAATACTTATACATTACTGGGTATTTATCCTGTTGGTGGCCGTTATGATGACGGTGCTGGTACAAGTATTAGTGGTACTGGTCCTTCGGGCCCTGCTACAGCGGGCACTGGTGCAGCTCCTCAACGTATGCTTACCTATGCTGACAGGTTATACCTGGAAGCTGAATTAATAAATGTTGGACTGGCACCGGGTAATGCAAGAAATGTGTTTAGTGCTGCCTTGGATGCATCTTTTGCGCAAATTGATTATGTTATTACTACCTATATTAAATCAATAAACCAAACTGTTCCAGCCATAGCAACTTTACCTACTGTTACAACATATAAAACAGATGTTTTAGCGGCTTATGATGCAGGCAGCACTGCCAGAAAATTGGAGCACATCATGACACAAAAATGGTTATCCCGTTTTGGAAACTCAGTAGATAATTATACTGACTATCGCAGAACAGGTTATCCTATCATGTTCGATCCTAATAATCCTGCACAAGCTCCGGGTGGTTTTGTACAACCTCCGATAAATGGTAATTTCCAGGTTATTCCGCAGGAAAAAATTCCGGTTGCGAATCCGATAGCTTATCCTCTTTCATTACCATGGAGCCAGTCGGAAATTGAATTTAACAGTAATGCTCCGGCTCAGAAAACTCCGGCTACATATAAAGTATTCTGGAAACCATAATTTAGGATTTAACGTAATTAATAAAAACATGAATATGAAAAATAATAGAATAATCCTCATACTTTTAGCAGGCATCCTGGCATTTACAGGCTGTAAAAAAGATGACAGCCCTATTAGGGAAGAATATTGGTCTCAGATTGAGCCAGTACCTGCCGTAATGGTAAAAATTGATAATAGTGGTAGTCAGGCCATTGACCTTACTAACTTGCCAGGCTTCTTGGGTAAGTTTAATGTATCTATGTATTTTGCCGGGGCAAAAACTCCCCCTAAAGTAGATATTGTAGTAAGAAAAAATGGATCTAACTCCAATGTAAAAATTTTCCAGGCTAATGTTACCACTTTTCCTAGCAGCTTTACTGTAACTGCAGCGCAGATCGCCACACTTTTTGGTACACCTATCGTTTTAGGTGATACGTATGATTTTGGCGCTGATGTTTATACAGATGGCGGTAGCAAATATGAAACATTCCCGATTGGTAGTATCGGTTCGGCTTCAGGTCCCGTTAACCAGCCAGGCTACTCACAGTTTGTTCGTTATGGCGCTATCTGTGCCTATAACCCAGCTGTTTTCCAGGGAACTTATACTGTAATTCAAGACGACTGGGATGAATTTCAACCCGGTCAAACAGTTACAGTTAGTCAAGTTTCTGCTACCCAGTTTTCAATTACATGGAATTGCGCAACTTGTACTGTAGTTAACCCTATTCCGGTTGTTTTTACAGTGAATACCGGTAATCTGGCACTTTTTGTTGACCCTAAGGCGCAAATGGGCGATTCTTATGGCTGGGCACCTGCTAACTATGGCAGACCTTACATCACGGTGGTACAGAATGTTACCCAGAGTTTTGTAGAGCCTTGTGCACAAAGAATAACTTTTACCGGAGCATACTCTGTTGACTTAGGTTCTTTCTCAGGTGCATTTAAAACAGTATTACAGAAAATCTAAGTTCTTAGTTAGTATTAATATTTGTAAAAAAGCTGTTCCGATATCGGAGCAGCTTTTTTGCTTTTAATACCAATATTCTATTTAGTAGTTTCGCAGCATAAACTCATTTATGACAGAGCAACAACCCAACCAGTTAAATATCGAAATTTCAGAAGAAGTAGCAGAAGGAACATATGCTAATCTTGCAATCATCACTCACTCACATGCAGAATTTGTAATCGATTTTGTAAATGTTATGCCCGGCACACCTAAGAGTAAAGTGAAGTCGAGAATTATTTTGACACCGCAACATGCCAAACGCTTTATGAAAGCTATGACAGAGAATATACAGAAGTATGAGGCTATCAATGGAACCATTAAAGACCTGGAAGAAATACAATTGCCAATGAATTTTGGAGGTCCTACAGCGCAAGCATAATTAGTCGGGAGTCGTTAGTCAGGAGTTAGGAGTCGGCCCCTTCATTTATGCTTTCTTCTTTAGCTAAATTTTTGAGGGTTATTAATCATATACCAGATTAGTTTTCCCACTTCATCGTTTTTTGAAGAGAGATGATTGTATTCTTCCTGAGTAATATATTTACAATCATTGGAGAAATCGAGCCATACTTGGGTTTCAGCATTCTCCGTTTCACAATCATTTAATTTACTTATAAAATAATCTTTATATCGCCTTCTTCTATAAGCTTCTACCAAATTTGTACAAACAGATCGGGAAGATCTTCTAATCTGGTCAATAAGCGAATATTTTTCTTCTGCCGGAAATCTTTTACTAATACTAAAAATCTCCATCGCCAACTCGTATCCTTTTTTAAAAGCAAGCAAATCTTTATAGTAACCCATAAAAAAATTATTTACTACTTTAATGACTTTCCCATCTCCCGACTAACGACTCCAAACTTCCGACTCATAATATTCCCTCATCTGCAAAACTATAATAACCATCTTCGCTTACTATTAAATGGTCGAGTACTGTTATATCAAAAAACAGGGCGGCTTGTTTTATTTTTTGAGTAAGTTGTTCATCGGCCTTGCTTGGTTTTAAACTGCCGGATGGGTGATTGTGGCAAAGAATAATATTTACTGCATCTTCTTCTAATGCCTTGCGAAGAATTATTCTGGGGTCGGCTACTGTTCCGGTAATACCACCTTCGCTGACAACTTCAAAATGATTTATTTTATTAGCCCTGTTTAGAAAGAGTACAGCAAATACTTCATGCCGGTAATCCTTTAGTTTTGTTTGCAAAAAATCAGCAATATCCTTGCTGGAACTGACTAATGGTTTATGCATGATTTCTCCAGCCTGCCTTCTTCTGCCTAACTCGAGAGCAGCAACTATGGTGATGGCCTTTGCTTCGCCAATACCCTTAATTTTCATCAGCTCTTTTATGGAAAGTTTGCCTAACTCAGCGAGGCTATCTTTCCCGAGCTTCATTACCTCTTTGGCTACATCTACTGCAGATTTCTGCCGGGTGCCATTATGTATTAGGATGGCCAATAGTTCCGAATTGCTGAGGTTTTCTGCACCTGTGGCGAGTAGTTTTTCTCTTGGCCTGTCGTCTTTTGACCACTCTTTAATTGAGTACTTGTGCTCTTGCATCTGGCCAATGTAACTAATAAATTTGTTTCAGTCAATACCACTTTGTGGTGCAGACACAAGCCATCAGAAGAAATATCCGCCCTATTGAAAAACACTAAAATCTGATAAGATGAAAACCAAAACATTTACTCCCGTTGGGGCTTTGCACCCCATTCTTTTCTTTGCCTGTGTGTACGTAGTGGCCCTGTTATTTTCTGTTTTTATCTGTTCTTCTTTGTTTTACAGCTGCAACGCAAGCCCGGCAAAACCGCTAAATGAGCAAAAGTCTTTACCAGTAACTCCAACGCCAGCTTCTTCAGCTACGGTGGCCATGCGGTAAGGAATTATGTTTCCGGTCAATATTTTTAAAAGTTGCCAATGGTGATTGGGTTGATAGTAATATCTTCGCCGCACATTTTTCACCTATGCAATCCGCAAAAATTTTTTCCGGCACTGGTTCTCAGCAATTAGCCGAACAAATTTGTAAACGATACGGTACCAGGCTCGGCAAAGTAAATATCCAGCGTTTCAGCGATGGCGAAATTTCGCCCATCTTTCTTGAAAGCGTTAGGGGAGATTATGTTTTCCTGGTTCAAAGCACCTTTTCGCCTGCTGAAAATCTGATGGAGCTACTCCTGATGATCGATGCAGCCAGAAGAGCTTCTGCATACAAAGTAATTGCAGTATTACCTTACTATGGTTATGCCCGCCAGGATAGAAAGGATAGACCCCGGGTGGCTATTGGAAGTAAGCTGGTAGCCAATATGTTAGTAGCTGCAGGAGCAGATAGGGTTATTACAATGGATCTCCATGCTCCGCAAATTCAGGGGTATTTTGATATACCAGTTGACCATCTCGACAGCCATGCTGTTTTTATCCCTTACATAGAGAATCTTAAGCTTGAAAACCTTACCTTTGCCGCCCCCGATGTGGGAGCAACGAATCGCATCAGGGAAATTGCCAGTTATTTTAATGCAGAAATGGTAATCTGCGATAAGCACCGTAAAAGGGCTAACGAGATTGCCAGCATGGTGGTAATAGGAGATGTGACGGGTAGGGATGTTGTGATTATTGATGATATCTGCGATACCGGCGGAACATTGGCAAAAAGTGCAGGTCTTTTAAAAGAAAAAGGAGCAAGAAGTGTAAGAGCTTTAATTACACACCCGGTACTGAGTGGTAAGGCATATGAGAATATTGAAAACAGTGTACTGGAAGAATTGATAGTGTGTGATACCATACCAGTGAAGAAAGAAACGGAGAAAATTAAAGTGCTGAGTGTAGCCGAACTTTTTGCAGTAGCTATCAGAAATGCGTATGAGAATAAGAGTATAACCAGTCTCTTTATTCATTCGCAAAGAAGAGATAAATAATTGAGTCAGGAGTTATGAGTCGTGAGCCAGGAGTAGGGTCGTTGGAATTTTGAATTGAAACAATAATAAGTAAAGAGTATCTATTAACGCAAAATAAAAATTAAGAAATGAAATCAATTACAATCGAAGGACAACTGAGGACCGGATTCGGCAAAGGCGCCACCCGACAACTCCGCTCTCAGGAACTGGTGCCCGGTGTAATTTATGGCGGCTCTGCAGAGATCAGCTTTCATGCTCCTGCTAAAGCTTTCAAAAATTTAGTGTACACCCCAAGCTTCCAGATTGCTGAAGTAAAATTAGATGGCAAAACTTACAGAACTATTCTTAAGGATTTGCAGTTTGACAAAGTGGACGATAAATTAATCCACGTTGATTTGCTGGAGCTGGTAGAAGATAAAAAAGTGATCGCTGATATTCCGTTGAAGTTTGTAGGAACTTCTAAGGGAGTAAAAGACGGAGGTAAGTTAATTACCAAAATGAAATCACTGAAGGTAAAAACTTTACCAAAATACCTGAAAGAGCAAATTGAAGTTAGCATTGACAATCTTGAGTTGAACGGTAACATCAGGGTAGAAGATGTAAAGTTAGACAACTACGAAATTCTTAATTCTCCCCGTATTCCAATTGCTTCTGTAGTATTGACAAGGCAGTTGAAACAAGAAGAAGCTGCTGCAACGCCTGCTGCTGCTAAGCCTGCTGCCGGAGCTGCTGCTCCAGCCGCTGCTGCTGCACCTGCTAAAGCTGCTGCTAAGAAGTAGTCAATTCTCTTAATAATATTTAAACCCGTCCCGTTTTATACGAGACGGGTTTTTTAATCGGTATACCCGATATTTGATTTTGATAATACCACATGAAATTTTTAATCGTAGGCTTGGGAAATATTGGTGATGAGTATGCTCATACAAGACATAACATTGGCTTTGATGTAGTGAATGCATTTGTACAAAAACACCAGGCAAGCTTAAAAGTGGACAGGCTGGCGTATATGGCAGCTATTAAATGGAAGGGGAAACAATTCATCTGTATTTGCCCAACAACTTATATGAACCTTAGCGGTAAGGCGGTAAAATACTGGATGGATAAAGAAAAAATTCAGCTGGAAAATATCCTGGTAATTGTAGACGAGGTGGCCATCCCATTCAATAAATTAAGAATAAAACCGGGGGGAACGGATGGAGGCCACAATGGGTTGAAAAGTATTCATGAGTTACTGGGTACAACGAATTATGCAAGGCTAAGATTTGGCATCGGAAACGACTATCCAAAGGGGTTGCAGGCTGATTTTGTGCTGGGCAAATGGAGAAAGGAGGAAGAGCCGTTGGTAAAGCTTAAAATAGAAAAATCAGTAGAAGCCATTGAATGCTTTGCCACACAAGGTCTTGCAACGGCTATGAATAAGATAAATAATCAGGAGTTTTCGCTATGATAAATGAGATTCATTACTTAATTTAGCTGCCCGACCTGCGATTATCGCAAATAAATCCAATAGACATACTGATAGACCACCTGAATATATGGGATAAACAGCCGTATGAGCAATGTATCCGATGTATTTACTAAAACCACCACCTTTCGTTTATGAAAATTTTTTGTGTAGGCAGAAACTACGTTGCTCATGCCGAAGAATTAGGTAACGAGGTTCCAGACGAACCTGTAATCTTTATGAAGCCTAAAAGCGCCATGTTGCAGCCCCATACACCGTTCTATTATCCTGAGTTTACGAATGAGCTTCACTATGAATGTGAGCTGGTTTTGCGCATCAGTAAGAATGGAAAATATATTCAAGAAAAATTCGCCAGCAAATATTACGATGCTATTACTGCTGGTATTGATTTTACAGCCAGAGATATCCAAAATCAGTTAAAGGAAAAAGGACTTCCGTGGGAAAAAGCGAAAGCATGGGATAATTCTGCTGTAATTGGAAAATGGACACCACTTGCCAGTATTAAGAATAAGAAAGACATTAATTTCTGTTTATACAAAAACAAGGAACTCGTTCAGCAAAGTAATTCATCAATGATGATTCACACATTTGATGAAATTGTAGCTTACATTTCAAATTACTTCTCTGTGAATATTGGTGATGTGATCTTTACCGGTACGCCTGCCGGTGTAGGCGAAGTGGTTGTAGGCGATGAGCTGGAAGGATTTATTGAGGACGACAGCATGTTTACTCTCGAAGTAAAATAAAAGCAGCGTGGCGGATAATATCCGGCCAGGCAAGCGAAACCAACTGCAACAAGATAGCCATTCCGGTAAAACGGGATGGCTATTCTTATTAATAGAATAGCTATTGGATGAAATAGAATGCTGGAAAGCTTTCCCTTAAATTTGCTCCTTATTTATTGCTTGCTCTCAATGATCGACACTACTATTTTATTGAAGGCTTATCGCCTCATGAGCCAGGTAAAGGCGATGGCTGAAACGTATGAAGCGAATCGTTCTATCTGTAAATATGTTCACTCCACTTCAAGAGGGCATGAGGCTATACAATTAGCCACCGCTTTTCAATTAGAAGCACAGGATTTTGTAAGCCCTTATTACCGGGATGAAAGTCTCATCATGGGTATTGGTTTTTCGCCATACGAACAGATGCTGCAATTACTGGCAAAAGGCAATGATATCTTTACCGGTGGCCGGGAATATTATTCTCATCCCAATTATCGTAGTGCTGATAAACCAACGATGATCCATCAAAGCAGTGCAACAGGTATGCAGGCAATACCTACCACTGGTATTGCACAAGGGGTGAAATATAAAGAAGTATTAAATTCTGCAAGTAGTGGGGCTGTAGTTGTTTGTTCACTTGGTGACGCAAGTATAACCGAAGGAGAAGTAAGTGAAGCATTTCAATTTGCAGTGCTAAAGCAATTGCCCATTATATATTTAGTACAAGATAACAACTGGGGTATAAGTGTAACGGCTGAAGAAGCAAGGGCCATGAATGCTTTTGAATTTGCGGCTGGCTTTAAGGGCATGAACAGGGTGCAGGTAGATGGTAGTGATTTTGAAGCTTCTTATTTAGTAATGAAAGATGTAGTGGAGTTTGTACGCAGAGAAAGAAAACCTTATCTCGTACATGCACAGGTACCATTGCTTGGTCACCATACAAGTGGCGTAAGAAAGGAATTTTACAGGACAGATAATGATTGGGCAAAGCATTTACAAGATGATCCTACTCCAAAACTCAGAAACAAATTATTGGAGAGAGGGGTTAGTGAAAATGATCTATTACAAATAGAAAAAGAAGCAGCCGAATTAGTAGCCAGTGATTTTGCAAAAGCAGTTGCTTCTCCGGAACCTGATGCAGCAACTGTAATGGAACATGTATTTGCGTCAACAAAAATTATTGAAGAAAAAGGTGAAAGAACTCCTGCCGGTGCTGCTAAAATTGTGATGGTAGATGCGGCCTTATTTGCTATCCGTGAAATAATGGAACAGCATCCTGAAGCAGTTTTATATGGACAAGACGTTGGAAAAAGATTAGGTGGGGTTTTTAGAGAAGCTGCAACATTGGGAGAACAGTTCGGAGACAACAGGGTCTTTAATACGGCTATTCAAGAAGCATATGTAGTAGGATCGACTGTTGGTATGAGTGCTGTCGGATTAAAACCAATTGTGGAAGTGCAGTTCGCCGATTATATATACCCCGGGTTTAATCAATTGGTGACAGAAGTTTCTAAAAGTTGCTATCTCAGTTGCGGAAAATTTCCAGTCTCCATGATTTTAAGAGTGCCCGTTGGGGCTTACGGTGGTGGCGGTCCTTATCATAGCGGAAGTGTAGAAACAACGGTGCTTTCTATCAAAGGAATTAAAGTGGCCTATCCATCCAATGCTGCCGATATGAAAGGATTGATGAAGGCAGCTTACTACGACCCAAATCCTGTGGTAATGCTGGAGCATAAAGGGCTCTATTGGAGCAAAGTACCCGGAACGGAAGACGCAAAAACAGCAGAACCTTCTAAAGATTATATACTGCCGTTTGGCAAAGCAAATATTATTCTCAATGCATCTGACAATGCAATTGCCGATGGCGAAAGCTGTGTAGTGATTACTTATGGAATGGGAGTGTATTGGGCAAAAGCGGCTGCAAAGAATTTTAACCAGCAAATTGAAGTAGTTGATCTGCGTACATTATTCCCGCTGGATGAAGAACTTATTTTTGCCAGAGTTAAAGCCCATGGCAAATGTTTGGTGCTGACAGAAGAACAACAAAACAATTCTTTTGCAGAAGCATTGGCGGGAAGAATTTCTAAAAACTGTTTTCAATCGTTAGATGCAGCAGTGGAAGTTTTAGGGGCATTGAATACACCTGCTGTCCCGATGAATATGATCCTGGAACAGGCTATGTTGCCGAATGCAGGGAAGGTGACAGAATTGTTGAAAAAACTATTGAATGCTTAATTTTTTATAACAAGCGACATTAACACTGATCATCGTCTATTGCGTCGCACTCTTCATCGTTCTGTACAATATTAGTAATTATGATTTTTGTATGTATGGTTCGGGTTAAGCCTACACTTAAAGGCGCTTTAAAAAATTTATTTCAAATTCAGCTTTATCTGTAACTCTTCAAACTGTTTCTCATCAATAGTAGCAGGTGCATCTAACATTACATCTCTTCCACTATTATTTTTTGGGAATGCAATAAAGTCACGGATGCTTTCGCTGCCGCCGAGAATAGCACAAAGCCTGTCGAAACCAAAAGCAATACCTCCATGCGGCGGTGCGCCATATTCAAAGGCGCCGAGTAAGAAACCAAATTTGTGCAGTTGTTCTTCTTCGTTCATGCCGAGGGCCGCAAACATTTTTTCCTGTAACTCCCGCTGGAAAATACGGATAGAACCACCGCCAATTTCATTGCCATTCAATACCATATCATAAGCATTCGCTTTAATGTTGGCATATGGATGTTTTAAGTATTCAGCAGCATTCTCAATAACAGGATTGTTATAGATCATTGTTTCTATTTGTGTAGGCTTTGGAGATGTGAACGGATGGTGACGGGCTACCCAACGATTTCCTTCTTCATCATATTCAAATAACGGGAAGTCTAACACCCATAATAGTTTGAATTCGGTGTCTTTTCTTAATCCTAAACGGGTAGCCATTTCCATTCTCAGATCACTGATGGCTTTTCTGGTTCTTTCTTCTGCACCGGCCAATATCAAAATCAAATCACCAGCTTTGGCATTTGCAGCATCAGCAATGGCTTTTAATTTTTCTTCGCTATAAAATTTATCTACACTGCTTTTATAAGTTCCGTCGGCATTTACTTTAATAAACACCAGGCCTTTCATTCCTATTTGAGGACGTTTTACCCATTCCGTTAATTCATCGGTTTGTTTACGGCTGTATTCGCTGCAACCCGGTACAGCTATCGCTACCACAGTTTCTGCTTCATCAAACACTTTGAAATCGGCTCCGTTTATTAATGTGGCGTTATCTTGTTTGTCCGTATAAACAGTGGATGGCTTTTTCAGGTTCAGTACTTTCATGTCGAAGCGGATATCTGGTTTGTCGTTACCATAATTCCACATAGCATCTTCCCATGTCATGCGTTGCACTTTTTCTGTATAGTCAATTCCTTTTACATCTTTGAAGATTGATTTAATCATTCCTTCAAACATGTTCAGAATATCTTCCTGCTCTACGAATGCCATTTCACAATCAATCTGTGTAAACTCTGGTTGACGGTCGGCTCTCAGATCTTCATCCCGGAAACATTTGACGATCTGGTAATAACGATCATAACCGCTTACCATTAATAATTGCTTGAATGTTTGTGGTGATTGCGGCAATGCATAAAATTGACCGGCATTCATTCTGCTGGGTACCACAAAATCTCTTGCACCTTCCGGTGTTGATTTGATAAGAAACGGTGTTTCTATATCCATGAAATTATTCTGGTGTAAATAATTCCTGGCGGCACGGTTTACTGCATAGCGCAATTCAAGATTTTTCTTAACTGCATTTCTTCTCAGATCAAGAAAGCGATATTTCATTCGCAAGTCATCTCCGCCATCTGTATCATCCTGTATAGTGAATGGCGGCACTGCAGATTTGTTCAATATTTTAAAAGAAGTAACAGTGATCTCAATTTCACCTGTTGGGATGTTTGGATTTTTATTGCTGCGTTCGTTTACAACACCTGTTGCCTGCAATACAAACTCACGTCCCAAAGGATTTTCATCTAATTGTTTTGTAAGGTCTTCGCCCATTAATAATTGAGTGATGCCATAACGGTCACGCAGATCAACAAAAGTGATAGCGGTGCCTAATTTTCTTACGGTTTGCACCCAGCCTGCCAAAGTAACTTCAGTGCCTTTTTGTGCTACTCTTAATTCGCCACAAGTGTGAGTTCTGTACATAATTGTAAACTTCGATATTGTTGAATAGAATTCCGGGACGATGAAGTGAGTGACACAACAGACGATGATAGTAGTAATGTCGCTGGCTAAATAATTGTATTTACCCTTTCCTTCAACGAGCGGCAAAGATAACTATGCAAGGCCTATTTTCTATGGTTTTCGGGCCACTTTTAGCAAGTGTTCTGGTGCAGTTTGAAAGACTAAGAAATGCTGCGGGAAAGAATTTTACTGAAGCGATTTATGGCTGCTTCGGAATTGATGGGTTCATTGTGTACGAGATGATTTGCCAATTGTTTTGCGAAAAAAGGAGATAGGGAGCAGCCTTTTGTGCCCATACCATTTAAAATTCCCACTGAAGGATGCAATGGATGAAAGCCAACGAATGGTCTTCGCTCCAATGTGGCAGGGCGGATTCCGCAGAGATGATCGGTGATTGTAAAAGGAACTTTTAACCAATGCTTTAATAATTGTTCGGTCTTACTGCGGAATTCTTCAGTGGGGTTTTCATTGTCAAATTCCCAGGCATAATTGGAACCCACCCACCATTCTCCCGGGGTTGATAATGGAACCAGCATCATTCCCTTTTTATAAATATGAGCAGGAGATAAATCGGGAGCTTCTATCAGCAGCATTTCTCCTTTGTTAGGAGCAAAAGGTAATAAATTAAAATAAGGATTAGAAGCACTGCTGTTGCCATCACAAAAAATGATTTTATTAGCAGTGATGTTTTTGTATTGTATTTTATCTGTGCTTACTTGTAGCAGGGTAATATCAAATTCTTCTTCGAGGACTTGATTGTTTGCTAATAACTGTTTTCGCCAGGCAGGTAATAGTGTTTCAAGATGTACGGTGTAAACCGGTTTTATTTCACCACAACCAAAATCATAATTGAATTGGGGCAGAAAATGATTTTGGTCCGGGTAGCTGGTAACATAATCTGATTTTTCTTCAACCCGTTGCATAAAACTTTGGCGCATTTGCGGGCTGGGAAAGAAATCAATAATATTTTTTTGAGAAACTGCACTAATTCCTAATTCATTTCCAATCTGTAAATAAGCACCCAGCGAAAAAGGAAGAATTTTATTGGCCATCCATACTTCTGCATGGCGGCGGCCTGTAACAGGATTGATAATACCAGCAGCAATTCTTGAAGGAGCAAGTTTGTAATTATTATCAATTACAAGAAAGGATTTACTTTCTTTTTGAAAAAAATAGCTTAACCAGGTACCTGAAATTCCCTGGCCGATGATGAGATAATCTATTTGCATCTTACAAAAATAGGTTTTGAGCTAAAGCCCGGTAGAAAATAATTGCCCCGGTCTTAAGACCGGGGCAATGTAAATAGAATTTGTAAAGTCGTTGATCCAAACATTATTCAACATTAATTCTGACACCTTCTGAATGGCTCGTAAACTCCGGCGCATACATACTTTGTATCGTCGTCACTCCATTACTAAAATTACCCGTATGTGTGGCAAAGAGTGTATATTCAAAAACATAAGTGCCTTTTCTCAAATAGCTGAAGAAGAAATTGGTACTGGCATCTTTTGTACTTTCATAATAGCCCAATCCTCCCTGCCATTTGTACTGGCTCAATACGTTTACGGGTTCTAAAGCGGATGCCCGCATGTCTTTCATATGAACATACTCCATATCACGGTCCACTCTTAATTCAACTCTTACTTTTATTTTATCGCCTACTTTAATTATACCACCTTCATTTATTGGAGTAATTACCGGCCCACGATCTGTATTTTTTTCAACAAACAACTTCTTGGTTAATTTAAGCGGAGTGGAAGCGGTTGTTATTTTATCAAGGTCTTCAAAATACTGCCAGTAAACACCACCCCAGGAAGCACTTACATTCGAACTTTGAGAGCTAACGTTCACAGTGATATTTCCCATTTCAGGTTTTACTTGTTTTCCTTCAATTATTTTTTTGAAGTAACCAGTTCCTGCTTCTTGTTTATTATCTGCTGAATTTATTGTTGTGCTTCCTAGTTTTATTTGTACCGTCGGTTCATTGCTTAACCATTCTGTTCCTTGGAGCAATAAGGCATAGCAGGCTTCAGCAGTGGCTTTTGTTGTTTTCCAATTATTGGTTTGTTTGTTTTTCAATAGCCAGGTTCTCAGATCATCCACTGTTTTAGTGTCTTTACCTACTTCCTGGAAAGCTTCAATTAGCAATGCATGTGTTTCAATTGGTGCCTCGTACCAGAACCAACCATTACGTTGATCTTTCCAGTACATTCCCAATTCTTCATTAGTGATTGAAGTTTCCTTCAAGGATTTTAAAATAGCCGCTGGTGTTTTAGTATCACCAGTTCTGTTGAGTGCTAAAGCAGTCATACCTTGCATGTATTTGCTTTGTTTTACCCAAAACTGCTGTGCCTGTTTGTAATAATAGTTATAGGCCGTCTGTGAAGCAGCATCTATTTTATATTCAGGAAAGAAGCTACGCATATATAAATATTGCACCTGTAAGTATCCAATATTTTGTTGTGCAAGATTTACTTTGTTTTTTACCAGATTATCATAATCTTCTTTGATCTTTCTATCCAGGTAAGGGATGGCAATTGACAGGATATCTTTTAATTTATCATCCTGTCCTGCGGCAATGCCTTTTAGTTTTTTTAAGTGGCCAATACCTGTAGTAATATATTGTGTGATGTAACGATCATCCGGGCCACCAGAAAACCATACAAAACCGCCATTCGGGCTTTGCATTTGCTTTAATTTGTTATAAGTATTGTTGAGTTGTTCACTCATCTTTACCATATCAAAAAGCAAGGCAATATTTCTTTTTTGTTCAGCCTCATTTTTTGCCTGCAATACCCACGGCGTCTCTTCCAGCAATACTGCTTTTAATTCCTGGTTCTTTTGTAAGTTGCTCATCAATGCAGCGGTGTCTTTTATTTTCCATTTGTCAAATACCTGCTTAATGCGTGGAGAGGAATTAGAAATATAAGTGGCTAATGTATTGGCATAATAGCGATTCCAGTTTTGCTCAGCACATTCGTATGGGTATTCCATTAAGTACGGTAAAGCCTGTACGGCATACCATGCAGGATTAGAAGTATATTCAACCGTTAAGCCAAAGTGCTGTAAGCTTTCACTCTTTCCGCTGTTCAGTAATTTATCGAAAGAAAAATTCTTTGTGCCTGCTCCCCGCATTGGTAAAGTGATGGTTTCTGTAACCAACATTCTATTGGTAAGCACTGGTAAAATATTTTCTTCACCATCACTAAAATTGCCTGCTTTTGCAACAATTCTCCATGTTAATGCCTTGTTGAAATGGTAAGGAATTTCAATAGGAAATTTTACCACTTCACTTTGTCCGGCCGCTACTGTAAAGTACTGGTTAGGTATTACACTTTTAAAACGTCCATCAACCCGTTCATTGGTTTCTGCATCGAATAATTGAAACTCTGTCGTGCCTGTTAATTCCTTATCGGAAAGATTTACAATTTTAGTACTGAATTCTAATTTATCTCCTTCTCTTAAAAACCTTGGGGCATTGGGTTGTACCATCAGGTCTTTTTGGGTAATGATCTCTTTAGTGCTAATTGCAAAGGCAGCTTCTTTGGTATGTGCCAGGGCCTTGAATTTCCATTTGGTTAAAGCTTCAGGCATAGTAAATGAAAACTCAATTGCACCAGTGCTGTCAGTTTTCAAATCAGGAAAAAAGAAAGCTGTTTCGTTGAAGTTTTTACGAATTTTTACATCACCTGATGGCTTTTCAGATGGTTCTTTTGTCTTTTGCACCTGATTTGCATTATCGAGTACACCATCAGCATCTGAGTCTTCTTTTGTGTTTTTTTGCTTAGCTTCTTCTTCCGGAGGTGCTGATTCTGCTACTACACCGGGTACTCTTCCCATCATTGTTCTGGTAGCGCCACCACCATAATAACTTATTTCATCATCATTATATAAAAGATAATCGTATCGCTTGTCTACATATTTACTTTCTTCATCAGCAATATATCGCTGGTAAGAATCATACTTATCGAAATTCTGTGTGCCCGACCAGTTACGACCTCCATAATAGGAAGGCCAGATACTGGGTTTATACCAGCTGTGTGGATAGAACTGGTCTAATGAGGCATCATACATACTGGCAAGCATTTCAGCAGCTACTTTTTCTTTTTTATATCCGCTGATCTTTACTTTCCATTTTTCTTCGCTGCCCGGCAATGTTTTATCACGGTAGGTGGCATACTCTATTGTAAGATCCTTATTTGTCCAGGGAATATTAATTGATTGGCTTAACTGGTAATATCGATTATGTTTTACAAACATCCAGCTTACACCATATCCACCCCGGTCGGCTTCACTAACCGGGAAAGTAAATGTTAGTTTTTGATTATTGAGTTGTATAAAATCGTACGATTGATTAGCGAACTTTTTATCAAGTTGCCGTACTACGAAAAGGTCATCAGCGGCAGTACCAATTCCAATTTTAGCTGTTTCGCCGGGCTCTACGGTAGTTTTATTATTACCAGTCCATAAATAAGCCGGAATATTAAGCTGGTTGCTTTTTTCATCAAACAATTCTATGAACTTAACATCTTTTACTGTTTCGCCATTTTTATCTTTTGTTTCTACTTCTATAATATAAAAACCAGGATTGTATTTTATATTCGCTAACGACCATTCCCCATTCAGTTTTGTAGAATCAGATTTGATTAATACTTGTTGCCCTTTTTCCCAGTTCCTGAAATCCGTTTCATTATCATACTCATCGTACGGAAAATTTTTAATATATTCTTCTTTAGTCATTACAAATTGATCAGGTCTTTCCCAGTAACGGTCACGGATCAATCTTTTTTCTTCCTTTAATTTGGTGATCGTTACTTTAACGGTAGCAGCCTCAAATTCACCATTCATATTTTCTGTACGAATGATCAATTTTTTCAAACT
Source organism: Chitinophagaceae bacterium IBVUCB2 (assembly GCA_002127295.1). Taxonomy (GTDB): domain Bacteria; phylum Bacteroidota; class Bacteroidia; order Chitinophagales; family Chitinophagaceae; genus JJ008. Next base: position 1,128,507 of record NFUV01000001.1, on the reverse strand, counting down.
ATCTGCAGGCAATGTAGCAGGAATAGTTGCGGTAAGAAGTAATGATTTGTAACTGACCGATATTGATTTTTCTCCACTACGGGTTTCACCATTAATATCTGTAACATCGGCATAAATGGTGTAATCAAATACTGGCTCAAACTTTTTCTCGATCTTGAGATCAGGAATAGCGGTGAATTCTACCACAAATTTTCCGTCTTTATCGGTCTTCACTTCGCCATGAGCAATTTCCATTTCCTCTGCAGGCGGTTGCCACCAACGCCAGAATAACCAGGGGTATAAAAACCGGGGTTGGCGAACAATCCTGTATTTTACCATTGCACCATCAATATTATTACCGGCATAGGCTTTGGCAAAACCAGTAACTGTTATTTTATCATTTACTTTATAAGTGCCTTTGATGGGTTGATAATCTACATAGAATTTTGGACGTTTATATTCTTCTACATGAAAGACACTATTGCCGCCATCGTCTTTTGTAAAAATGGTAAACTGCCCATTCATACCTGTTTGAGGCAATTGAAATTTTCCATTAAAGGAGCCATATTCGTTGGTTGTTATTTTAATGGTGTCAACATTTTTATAGTTTGCATCTCTAAGTGTCACAGTAGTTGTATAGCCATTTCTTACACCGCCTGTATTATCTTTTGGGTTTCTGCTTAAAACAATTCCTTTGAAATATACTGTTTGGCCGGGCCGGTAAAGACTTCTGTCTGTAAAGAGATGAATAGTAGTGCTGACTTTAGGTTCAGCATTCTCTGTATTATTGTAGTAATAGTAATCATATACCAGGTCGTTCATAAATAGGCGATCATCATTATGTACAACTTCCAGCAGGTACGAATAGTTACTGTAGCTTTTATTATTACCTTCTTTGATTCTTTCCATTTTAAAGAATCCATTTGCATCTGTTGTATAGGCTTTCCCTTTTTCTTTGATGTATTTTGATTCTTTATAATCATATTTCTGTTCCCATACCTGTACAGCTGCCTTTTCAAGAGGTTTTCCTGTGTTTCGATCTAATACAAAAAAATCATTGTTATTGTTTACATAGCTGATGGCAGACACATGAAATAGCCTTGCTCCAATAATGTTATTTTTACCGGTAAAACTTTTTTCGTTCGAAGCAAGCAGTACATAATCTCCATTGGATAAAGCATCTGCTTTTATTTCAACCGCATGTTGCTGCATATCGTTAGTAGCAGGTAAAGCTTGCTGCCAGCTTTTTACTGGGGTGGCTTCGATAAGTGTTGACCAATAATTTTCATCTGATTGGTTGACCAGTAATGTTTTTATTTTTTCAGTAGCCTTTATTACCCGGATATACAGGGTATTGAAATTTTTGTAATTCACAAACACCCGGAATGGCTGCCCGGGGACATTTACCTTTTCTACACTAAATTGCAATGATTTAATGTTTAGTTGCTTCAGTAAGTTTTGCGCATTTATTTTTCCTTCGGAGGAATCTTTTTGTAATACGATCTTTTCAGCTATTTCCTTTGCTTTGATTCTTGCATAACGATATGTGGTATCGCCATATGGCTTATAACTGTTAGCTTTTTCATTATGATAAGCGGCCAAGAGGTACCAGGCTTGGGATGCGGCCGGGGCAGAAGCATATTGATTGGCAATATGATTAATGGCTGAGAAATAAAGCTTGTCTTTATCAGGATGAGTAGATTTATCTTTTACAAATTCAATCCTTTTAATGTCGGCATCAATTAATGCATCGGGTTTTGCATCTTTTAAGTGGAAAGAAATGAGCTTTTGATAAATTAATAAAGCCTTGTGTTGTAAAGACAATGAATCATTTGTTGTAAACTTTCGGGTTATAAAATCAGCAGCGGGATCAAAAGCACTGGCCTGGTTAATTTCAAAAGCATAGGCAGGTTTCTTAATATCCCGTTCATCATTTTCAAAGTAGGTAATAGCCCTGTGTGCCAGCAAATCATACAAAGTAGGGCGGAGGTGTCGCATATTACCTTTAATAATGATGGCCTCATAGGAACTCAACTTTGTTTGCTGTAAAAGCTTTTCTTCTTTTATGGAGGATAAATAGAGGGAGCTTATCGTTACATGAAAATCCTCCGCATTCCAGGTAGCGATATCCGTCGTGCTGAAATTTACAGTCTTCGTACGGTCATATATTTTCCAACGATTGTTTTGATAATAGTTCCAGTAACGATTGGCGAGATAGCTTTTCAAAATGGAAGCAACAGGCTCTTTACTAATCGTTATTTCTTTTTCAATTTCAGCAATTGATAAGGCAGCATTATCTTCCCGGTTTCCTGTTTGCAGCGATGTTATATAAACTAAAGCTTTTATTACCTGTGCATCTTGCTTTTCTTTTTTTGCAAGGGTATATATTTTTTTTACTTCTTCCAGGGCAGACTTCGGCAAACCATTATTGGTAAATTCTTCCACTTTTTTCCAGGCTGCTTCGTAGTTCTTTAAAGTGTTTTGGCTATTGGCATTCATGGTAAAAAAACCAGCTAAGAGGGTTATAAAAATTATCGATCTTAATTGTTGCATTCTTATGCTTTTAATATTTAATACAAGGTAATTAATCTTATGCGCCCATAAGATGCAGGAAGGAAATGAATTTCATAAACTGACCTGCCTATTCTGTTTATACAGACGATATGAAAGCAATTTGGCTGCCAATAAAAAGCAATTTGAAAATAATTCTCGAAATAAGAATATTAACGACTCAACGAAAGAGTGACATGGAATCCTTTTCCATCAAGCACTCCCGCATAAACCTGCAATTGCTGTTGTGAAACCGTTTCTTCCTTTAACTTTTTGTTGCAATAATATTTGTTACGATGGCATATGCTTTGAAATTATGGTTGTAGAAATAATTTTAATAACCTAAAAATTGAACCATGAAAAAAATTTCTACCCTTTTATTAAGCTCACTGTTCTCACTTTCTCTTCTTGCCTTCGATGGAAATCGATTAAGCGTAGCCACCGTTTCTAACGGTATGAACTTATCAATTGAAATTGATGGAAGAAAGTTTAAGATGCAAGACAACAGTATCACCCTCAGTAACCTTGCTGAAGGGAATCACAACATCCGTATTTACCGTGATAAAAAGAAGAATGGTAACGGTTTTGGCCAGGCAAAAAAGCAAGAGATCATTTATGCCAGCAATGTATACCTGAAAAGAGGTTTTCATACTGATATAACTGTAAGCCGCTTTGGTAAAGTATTGGTTGACGAAAGAAGGATCGCCAATAACGATAGCGACGAATGGTTTGAAGATGAAGATGTATATGATGATGGAAGCTGGGACAATGGCTACAACAACGTAATGACTGCCCGTGATTTTGAATCAGTAAAAGAACAAATCCGCAAAGAGTGGTTTGAAAGCAGCCGGTTGGTTTCCGTGAAAACTATTATTAGTAAAAACAATTTTACTACTCAGCAGGTAAAAGAAATGATGTTACTTTTTACATTTGAAAATAACAGGTTAGAAGTTGCTAAAGCTGCTTACCGCAGAACAGTTGATAAGCAACGCTACTTCGAATTGAACGATGCTTTTACCTATAGCAGCAGCAGAGATGAGTTGGCCCGTTTTATCCGTGAATCGAGATAGTTATTAGTGAAGTAAATTAACACTTAAAGACCCACCCTTGAAATAAAAAGCCCTCCTAAATTTAGGAGGGCTTTATTTATATAAAAGATTTGTGAATATAAAATCTATCCACTTAAAATTTCCATTCTCTATTTCCCTTTCAACACTTCCGCCATTTTTTTCCCAATATCAGCAGGGCTGCTTACTACATGTATTCCACATTCTGCCATGATCTTCATTTTAGCAGCTGCAGTATCATCGGCACCACCTACTATGGCTCCGGCATGTCCCATACGACGACCCGGAGGAGCAGTTTGACCAGCAATAAATCCCACTACCGGTTTTTTATTGCCGTTTGCTTTTATCCAATTAGCAGCTTCTGCTTCCATACCACCACCAATTTCGCCTATCATTACGATAGCATCTGTTTCGGGATCGTTCATTAATAGTTCAACCGCATCTTGGGTTGGAGTTCCGATGATCGGGTCGCCACCAATACCAACTGCTGTGGATATGCCAAGTCCTGCTTTTGCTACCTGGTCGGCTGCCTCGTAAGTCAATGTTCCTGATTTTGAAACAATACCAATGCGACCTGGTTTAAAAATAAAACCGGGCATAATACCCACTTTACATTCATTGGATGTAATAACGCCGGGGCAATTAGGGCCAATTAATCGTGTTGTTTTTCCTTGTAAATAATTTTTCACTTTCACCATATCCTGCACCGGGATACCTTCTGTAATACAAACCACTAAAGCCACACCTGCATCAGCAGCTTCCATAATTGCATCAGCTGCAAATGCCGGGGGAACAAAGATGATACTTACATCGGCACCAGTAGCTTTTACACAATCCACCACCGTATTAAAAATAGGTTTATCCAAATGTGTGCCTCCGCCTTTTCCAGGTGTAACACCGCCCACCACATTTGTTCCATACTCGATCATTTGAGTAGCATGGAAAGTACCTTCAGTACCCGTAAAACCCTGTACTAAAACTTTCGAATTTTTATTGACAAGAATACTCATGTTTATGCTTTAATAAGTTGGCGCAAAAATAAGGGATTTGGTGGGTTTTGTTAAAGCTATTCATACCCTTGGAAAGGCAAAAAATAATGGGTTGTCAGAAGAATACCTGATTATGTCTTGTCCAACAAGTCGTCCATATTCCGGTCATTCGGAATTTTTCCTGTTTCCTCCAGCATTCGCATTTCTTTTGCATCTTTCAAGAAGTCAGAGGCAAAGATGAATTCGTTGAGCCGCTGGTTTTTACTGAAAATGATTTCTTTGTTAGTGCCTTCCCACTCTTTATTACCCATGTACATGTAAAGAATATAGTTGCCAATTTCCATTACACTATTCATGTCGTGGGTATTAATAACCGTTGTAATATTATACTCAATGGTTATCTCTTTTATGAGCTTATCAATTACCAATGAGGTTAATGGATCAAGGCCAGAATTAGGCTCATCACAAAAAAGGTATTTAGGATTCAACACAACGGCTCTTGCCAGCGCCACCCTTTTTTTCATACCCCCACTCAATTCAGAAGGAAATTTTTTATTGGCATCCACAAGGTTTACTCTTGCCAGCACTTCATTTACACGGTCAAGCTTTTTTTTGTAAGTGTCTTTCGTAAACATACTCAGGGGAAACATTACATTCTCCTGAACATTCAAGCTATCGAATAAAGCAGAACCTTGAAATAACATTCCAATTTCTTTACGTATCTCCGTTTTTTCCTCTCCCTTCATGGTTGTAAAGTTCTTGCCATCGTATAACACATCCCCTTCGTCTGGTTCGAACAGCCCTACCATGCATTTTTGCAATACCGTTTTCCCGCTACCGCTGGATCCAATAATAAGATTGCATTGCCCCGCTTTCATTACGGCACTCACATTCTCAATGACAACTTTATCACCAAAACTCTTCTTTATGTTTTTTACTTCAATCATGTATAGAACTATAACAACAAGGCTGATAAAATATAGTCGGAAAATAATATTAATATGCAACTAACAACGACGGCTTTTGTACTGGCTCTTCCAATCTCTAATGCACCACCTTTTACATAATAACCGTAAAAAGCCGGTATACTGGCAATGATAAAGGAGTATACATAGGCTTTTATCAGGGCAAAAATTACATTATAGGGAACAAAAAATTCTAGCAAGCCTTTATCGAACACACTGCCCGAAATAATACCTGAAGCAACACCAGCTAATCTTCCTCCCCAAATTCCCAGAGCCATTGCCATTACAACCAATAAGGGGATCATTAAAAGTGCTGCAACTATTTTAGGCAGGATGAGATAGGTTTTGGTGTTTATACCCATTATTTCCAATGCATCTATTTGTTCGCTTACCCGCATATTACCCAGTTCACTGGCTATGCGACTACCGGCAACACCTGCCAATACGATACTTACGAGGGTAGGAGCAAATTCAAGAATTACTGTATCTCTAACAATTTGTGCAATGGTTGATTTGGGAATAAGTGGGGTTACCAACTGATAAGCAGTTTGTATAGTAGAAACAGCACCAATAAAAACCGAAATGATAGCAACAATACCTAATGATCCAAAACCGATTTCGGTACATTGGTGAATAAATTCTTTCCAATACATCTTTCCGTTTTCCGGCTTTGAGAACATTCCTTTAAGCATCAAAAGGTATCGGCCTATGTCGCTGAAAATCGTCATATTATGTGCTAAGATACAGCATGAAAGGAGAAAAGCCATTAGGGTTTAACTATTGGCTTTTCTTTTAATGAATCAGTTCGAAATCGACGGATCCTATAAATCCTTACTGACTTTGCGGAAACGCTTCCACCAGCGGGACTTCTTTACAATTTCTTCCGTAGAGGCCTTACTTTTTAACTGAGCATCTACTACTGCAACCAGTGCCATATTTAGAATATTACGAACAGAGCTTCCTAATTGGAGAATATGAACCGGTTTTTTCAATCCCAGCAAGATTGGCCCTACCGCATCGGCTGTTTCCAATTCTTTTAGCAGGTTATAAGCAATATTGCCAGAGGCAAGGTTGGGAAATATCAATGTGTTTACATCTTTATCCGCCAATTCGCTAAACGGGTAATTTTCCTTCATCAATTCTTTATTAAACGCTACACTGGCCTGCATTTCTCCATCCACTAATAAAGAGGGCATTTTTTCCTTTACAATTTTTCTGGCTTTTGCCACTAATGTTGCTTCAGGAGAATTGCTGCTGCCAAAGTTCGAGTAGCTGAGCATAGCAATACGGGGAATAATATTGAAGTTGCGTACTTCTTTTGCTACCATTAAAGTAATCTCCGCTAATTCTTCCGCTGTTGGGTTGAAATTAACCGTTGTATCTGCTAAGAACAAAGGACCTTTTTTTGTTAGCATCAGGTACATTCCAGCAATTTTCTTTACACCTTCTTCTGTACCGATGGTATGTAATGCTGGTCGAATAGTATCAGGATAATTTTTTGCCAGGCCAGAAATCATTGCATCTGCATCGCCACATTCTACCATCATACAGCCATAGTAGTTGCGGTCTTTCATTACCTTCTTCGCTTCATAGGCATTGAAACCTTTTCTTCCTCTTTTTGCAAAAAAGAGTTCGGCGTATTTATTCCTTCTTTCTTCCATTGCATCGCTGCGTGGGTCAAAAATCGGTAACCCTTCAATATCTATTCCATTGGCATTGGCGATATTTTTAATTTTAATTTCATCACCTAACAAGATCGGGTAGCCAATTCCTTCATCAAAAATTATTTGTGCTGCTTTCAGGATTTTTATATTGTCAGCCTCAGCAAATACAATTCGTTTAGGATCTTTGCGGGCTTTATTACCCAATACTCTCATCACCTGGTTGTCGAGTCCTAACCGGTTATTAAGATCTGTAACATAAGTATCCCAATTAGTGATGGGGTGTTGTGCTACACCACTTTCCATGGCAGCTTTGGCCACAGCCGGAGCAACTGTAGCTAACAATCTCGGATCAAGTGGTTTTGGAATAATATAGTTTTCTCCGAAAGTGATATTCTTTTCGTTGTAAGCCATGTTCACAATATCCGGCACAGGAGTTTTTGCTAATTCTGCCAATGCTTTTACAGCAGCCATTTTCATTTCTTCGTTAATATGCTTGGCTCTTACATCTAATGCACCACGAAATATATACGGAAAGCCCAGTACATTATTTACCTGGTTAGGATAATCACTACGACCAGTAGCCATGATCACATCTTTTCTTGCACCGGTAGCATCTTCCCAACTTATTTCAGGGTCGGGGTTAGCCATAGCAAATACGATCGGGTTCTTTGCCATACTCTTTACCATATCTGCATTAACTACATTCCCGGCACTTAGCCCGATAAAAACATCCGCATCCTTCATTGCCTGGGCCAATGTTATTTCTGTTTTTGCATTGGCAAATTTTTGCTTGAAGGCCTCAAGATCTGTTCTTCCTTTATGCAATACTCCCTTTCTATCGAAAAGTAAAAAGTTCTCATGCTTGGCACCGAGAGCTTCGTATAACATAATACAGGCCATTGCTGCCGCACCAGCACCATTCACTACAAACTTTACCTTATCAATTTTCTTTTTTTGGATTTCCAATGCATTCAATAACGCTGCCGCAGAAATGATAGCAGTACCATGCTGGTCATCATGCATTACAGGAATATTCATCCGCTTCTTTAATTCCTGCTCTATATAAAAACATTCCGGCGCTTTTATGTCTTCGAGATTAATACCTCCAAAAGTTGGTTCCAGTGCTTTTACAATCTGTACAAATTTTTCCGGATCTTTTTCATTTATCTCGATGTCGAATACATCTATGTCTGCAAAAATTTTGAAGAGAACTCCTTTTCCTTCCATTACTGGTTTGCTGGCTTCGGGGCCAATATCTCCCAGTCCAAGTACTGCAGTACCATTACTGATAACGGCTACTAAATTTCCTTTAGCGGTGTACTTATAAACGTTCTCAATATTTTCTGCAATTTCCAGGCAAGGAGCAGCAACGCCGGGAGAATAAGCCAATGAAAGGTCTCTTTGAGTTTTAGCTTCTTTGGTAGGTATTACTTCTATTTTTCCGGGCCTTCCTTTTGCATGATATTCCAGGGCCTGTTGTTTGCGTAAGTCGTTTGACATGGTTCAAATTTAATATTCTCCTTTCTTCGCTATCAATCAAAACGGGCTGCAATGTACGGAATAAAAATTTCGGGTAAAATGAAGTGTAATTACATTAGATAGATATATGTAATACAATTATTGCTTTTTCCTTTTCAATATATGAATTTGCTGTCTCCAACCATCTCCGGATTCTGTGTAAGAAGTTGTCAGATCCCATCCTAATGAACCCAGGTAATTTAATCCGTCCATTACACTATTTATTTTATCAATATTTGTTTTATCTTCTTTATAGAAGCTTTCGCCATTGTAATTAAATTGAACCCAGCATTTTGTGGTAGTATTTCCACCGGTGTAGCTATTCCAATTTGCTTCCTGAAAAAGCCGGCAATACTCAAATTTCTGTATAGACGATGTTCCTGTTTGTTTTACGGGACCGTTTTGAGCTGCAAGAATAAATACAATAAAAATCGTTGCCAAAGCAATAGTGCCTTTTAAATAATTATTCATGGAGGTTAATTTTAGTAGTTTGAATTTACTAAAAACCCGTATGAATATTATTTTTTTTGGCGGAATTATGGTTTTACACTTGCCCCCAACCAGGCCATCATTCCCATTCCAATTTCAATTGCATCTTCATCTATATTAAAAACAGGAGTGTGTACACCAGCTATAATTCCTTTGGCTTTATTCATGGTGCCGAGCCGATAGAAACAGGCAGGTATTTGTTGAGCATAGTAACCAAAGTCTTCAGCACCCATTCGCAATTCTGTTTCGCTTACTTTATCGGTGCCCATGTATTCAGCTGCTTTTTTCATCGCATTAGCAGTTACTGTTTCATTGTTCATTACACATGGATAGCCAACATCAATATGCAGTTCAGCTTCTCCGCCCATTGAACGAACTAGGTCATTCGTTAATTTTCGCATCAATTCATGTGCTTTAAAACGCCATGTTTCATCCATTGCCCGGAAAGTTCCCATTAATTTCACTTCATTGGGTACCACATTCGTGGTGTTGCCACCGTTGAAGGAAGTAATTGAAAGAACAGATGGATTAAACGGATTATTATTCCTGCTGATCAATTGTTGCAGGGCAATAATTAAATGAGAAGCAATTAAAATCGGGTCAACAATTAAATGTGGAGATGCTGCATGTCCGCCTTTTCCTTTTACCGTAATATATAATTCATCAGCACTGGCCATTACTTTGCCGCTCCGAAAACTTAATTCTCCAACTTCTAAAATGGTGTTTACATGCAATGCAAGTATTGCTTGTGGTGTTGGATTTGCCAACACTCCATCTTTTATCATCAGCGAAGCACCGCCGGGATTTTTTTCTTCACCCGGCTGAAAAATAAGCTTCACCGTTCCTTCCCATTCATCTTTTAATTCAGTCAAAATTTTTGCAGCACCTAATAAACAAGTAGTATGCACATCATGTCCGCAGGCATGCATTACACCGTCATTCTTCGATTTGTAAGGGATGTCATTTTCTTCTTTTATAGGTAGTGCGTCCATATCGGCACGCAAAGCAATAATGCGGCTATCAGGATTTTGCCCTTTTATCAAACCAACTACACCTGTTGTTGCTTTTATTTCAAAAGGAATTTCGAGTTCTTTTAGTTTTCCCTGAACAAATTTTGACGTTTCAAATTCCTGGTAACTCAATTCGGGGTTTGCATGTAAATGATGGCGTACAGCTACAAACTCAGCAAAATACTTTTTAGCGAGGGCTTTGATTTTTTCTTGCATGGAACAAAAATAGAAAATCCCCGTTGGCTAACAGGGATTATTTGATAAATGATTTTATGAAATGCTTTATGGATTTATTTCATCATCGATGCCTTTGCCCAACTTCACTTCAATCACATCTTTCATGATGAAAACTCCTTTCGGAAAATAACTGTTCAATCTTTTTTGAAAAGCTTCCGCATCTTTTCTGTCTTTAAAGTTGCCGGCTTTTACTTTAAAGTACGGCGACTGGTACCACATATATGCTTTCAGGTCTGGAAAATAAGTATATACTTTCGTTTTTGCTGCTAATGCCTCATCCCGGTTATTAGTACTAATGATCATTAAGCGATAGCCTTTATCAGTTCTTCTTCCATCCCGGCTTGTTTCTTCATTAATTTGAGCCTGTTTTTTTACGAGCAATTCAAGGCGGGGGTCTTTATGAACAATAACTGAGTTGCTGTCAGCCGGAGTATAAGTTGTATCACTTTGCGCAAAACAGTTAGTTGAAATAACTAAAAATGTGAGTATAATAATGAATTTCATATATCGTATAAGGTTCAAAAATCTTACCAAAAGTTTACTCTCTTTTAGAGAAAGGTCTTTTTAATATCCTCCGCCTGCCCCAGCAATATTCTCCACCGGATGCCAGGTCGTTTTTACTTCCTGCGTATCCATGATAAAATAGGGTGATTGTCCTTCTTCATTGTACCAGTTTACCTTGTCATAGAAGGTGATGCGTTTTAAGTTTGAAGCCGATTTTTCCTGCATCATTTTCTTGATCTCAGAATTGTTTTCGCAATAAATGGTTGCATTTACGTCCATATGATCTACAAACCAACTGGCTAATTCTGCAGGCTTACCTGTTAAAATATTAACAACTCCTCCCGGAAGGTCCGATGAGTTCAATACCTCCGCAAAAGTAACAGCACAAAGTGGCCTAGTTTCAGAAGCTAAAACGATACATGTGTTACCGCCTGCAATCACGGGTGCAATAACGGAAACCAATCCTAATAATGAATCGCCTTGCGGTGCAATGATAGAAACAACTCCGGTTGGCTCAGGAACAGAAAAATTAAAATGGGAAGAAGCTACAGGATTTACAGCACTAAAAATTTGCTGAAATTTATCGCACCAGCCGGCATAATATATCAGGCGATCGATAGCAAGATTCACTTCTTTCTCTGCTTTTGCTTTGGTAGCATCTTGTTGCATCAACTCATCAATGAATTGTGCTTTTCTTCCTTCCAGCATTTCTGCCATTCTGTATAATATCTGGCTGCGATTGAAAGCTGCACGGCCACTCCACCCACTTACCGCACCTCGAGCACTTACCACAGCATCCCGAAAATCTTTTCTTGAACTGAGGCATACATTTGCTAACGTTTTTCCTGCTGCATTGGTAGGTTGATAATATCTTCCTGATTCAGTTCTTGGAAACTGACCGCCGATATAAATCTTATAGGTCTTCAATACTTCAAGCCGTTTTGGAGAACTGGTTTTCTCCAAACCGTTCTCACTTACTTTAAGTGAAGATTTTTTAATTGTTTTATCCATAATTAAAAATTCAAAAGTTAAAAGTCAAAATTCAAAAGCTGCGTGTTTTTAATTTTGACTTTTGATTTTTTACTTAAACAATATTCACATACGCCGACAACCCATGCAAGCCACCTTCTCTTCCAAACCCACTTTCTTTATAGCCACCGAATGGAGAAGAGGGATCGAACTTGTTGAATGTATTTGCCCATACTACACCGGCTCTCATTCTTTTTGTCATATTGAAAATCTTAGAACCTTTATCCGTCCACACACCAGCACTTAGTCCATAAGGTGAGTTGTTAGCTTTTTCAATTACTTCATCATCTGTACGGAATGTGAGAATAGATAACACTGGCCCAAAAATTTCTTCCTGTGCTATACGATTGCTTTGCGCCACATTGCTAAAGATGGTTGGCCTGCACCAAAATCCTTTCGAGGGTAAGGCACAACTGCTTTCATACATTTCCGCACCTTCTTTTTTACCGATTGCAATATATTTCTGAATGATATTTAATTGCTCTCTTGAATTGATAGCACCAATGTCAGTATTCTTATCCATCGGGTCACCAACGATTAAAGATTGCATACGATCCCGCAATTTTCGTATCACTTCTTTCGCCACCGATTCCTGCACATACAATCTGGAACCGGCACAGCATACATGCCCCTGGTTAAAAAAGATTGCATTAACAACACCTTCCACCGCCTGGTCAATTGGTGCATCTTCAAAAATGATATTCGCAGCTTTACCTCCCAATTCTAATGTTGCTTTTTTATTAGTACCAGCAATAGCCCGTTGAATTATTTTACCAACATTGGTAGAACCTGTGAATGCAATTTTATTTACATCCGCATGATTAACAATAGCAGCACCTGTATCACCGGCACCTGTAATTATATTCACTACACCAGGAGGCAAGTCAGCTTCTTGTATTATCTCTGCCAACTTTAATGTAGTTAATGGAGTTGTTTCAGCAGGTTTTAATACAACCGTATTTCCTGTAGCTAATGCCGGTGCAATTTTCCAGGCTGCCATGAGTAATGGAAAATTCCACGGAGTAATTTGCCCGGCTACACCTAATGGTTCTGTTCTTTTATTTGGAAATGCATATTCCAATTTATCTGCCCAGCCAGCATAGTAAAATAAATGATTGGCTGCAGTTGGTACGTCAAAATCACGGCTTTCTTTAATGGGTTTGCCACCATCGAGTGTTTCTACAATCGCCAGCTCTCTTGCTTTTTCCTGCATGATACGGGCAATGCGAAAAATATATTTTGCTCTTTCTTTCGCTGGCATTTTCTTCCATACTTTATCATAAGCGTTTCTTGCTGACTTTACTGCTTTATCTACATCAGCTTCGTTTGCATTTGCTACTTCACTCAGCTTTTCTTCTGTTGCCGGATTGATGGTATCAAAATATTTCTTCGATGCGGGTTTCTGCCATTCACCATTAATAAACAAATCGTATTGCTTATTAATGGTTGCTGCACTTTTACTTTCGGGTGCAGGAGCATAGTCCCATGAAGTATCAAATTTTAATTTGATTGTGTTGCTTTTTTTACTTGCAACTTTCTTTTTTGTAACCGCCATAATTTCTTTTATTAGGGCAAAAAGCAAAAGTAAAAATTCAAAAGGCCATTACACAAAGGCGTTTTTTACTTTTGATTTTTGAATTTATTTAATCCACGCTAAAATAGTTCGCTGATTGATATTGCCCCGTCTTCAATTTTACTAACTGCATCAACACATCATTCGCCAGACTGCTGGCACCAAAACGAAACCATTCATTGTTCAGCCAATCTTCTCCCAACACTTCTTTTACCATTACTAAATAATGCAAAGCCAGTTTTGATTTTGAAATACCACCCGCAGGTTTCATTCCAATCATCTTTCCTGTTTTATAATAAAAGTCACGAATAGCTTCCAGCATTACCAATGTTACAGGCATCGTTGCCGCTGGTTGAATTTTTCCGGTTGATGTTTTAATAAAATCAGCACCGGCATGCATGGCTATATCACTTGCACGGCGGACTTTATCATAAGTGCCGAGTTCACCGGTTTCTAAAATCACTTTTAATCTTGCATCACCGCAGGCTTCTTTAATAGCAGCTATTTCATCAAACACAAAATTATATTCACCTGTATGAAATTTTCCACGGCTGATGACCATGTCCACTTCATCAGCACCTTCATTCACGGCGTATTTTGTATCTCTTATTTTAATCTCTTTTGGTGCTTGTCCGCTGGGGAAAGCTGTAGCAACAGATGCTACTTTTATTCCTGAATCACCTAACGCCTTTTTTGCCACTTTTACCATGGATGGATACACACAAATAGCTGCCACGGTTGGAATATCCGCCAACGCATCATGCGGATGCATTGCCTTATAACAAAGCTGTTTTACTTTTCCATCGGTGTCTTTTCCTTCCAGCGTAGTTAGGTCTATCATATTCAAGACCAGCTTCAATCCGTTCTCTTTCGCTTCATTTTTAATGCTGCGTTTGGTAAAACGGGAAGCTCTTTCTTCCACACCTACCTGGTCTATCCGGGGTGATAGGGCAAAATCATGAATTAGTTGTGAGGATTTGGCAATCGCCATATATCAAAATATTTGGATTTCAAAGGTAATCAAATCTTTGTGCTAAAAGCCGGGCCACTGTGAGCATGGAAAACCGTTGTACCACAAACTTTTATAATACGATTACCTCTTATAAAGTGCCTGTTTTAGTTTGCGCTAATTGATTTACATTCGGAGTTCTGATTTAGCGCAAGGTTCTCTGATAAAAATCATCTAATAAAAAAACTTACAGCAATGAGAAAAACCAGGTTACTAGAAAAACTGGCGTTACTGACTGTTCTGTTGATGGGAACAGTACAAGTAATGGCACAGGCTACATTTCCCGAAAACGGGATTTCCGATCCAAGGCACGGACATTATGCTTTCACTAATGCTACTATTGTAAAAGATGCAAACACCACCATTGCCAATGCTACATTGGTTATTAAAGATGGAAAGATTGTTGCGGTTGGTACCGGACTATCGGTTCCCGCAGGTGCAGTAGAAGTAGATTGCAAAGGCAAGTTCATTTATCCGTCGTTTATTGATATCTACACGGATTATGGAACTCCCGTTCGTCCGCAACAACAAGGCGGTGGGTTCAATTTTTTTGCGCAGCAACAATTTGAAACATCTGTAAAAGGACCTTATGGCTGGAACCAGGCTGTAAAATCTGATGTTGACGTTTTTAAAGTTTTTGGGGTGAATGATGCAGCTGCCAAACCAATGCGGGAAGCTGGTTTTGGTACAGTGCTTACCCATGTTAAAGATGGTATAGCAAGAGGAACAGGCGCAGTTGTTACTTTAGCAAACGAAAAAGAAAATCTTACTATCATAAAAGAGAAAGCATCCGCTCATTACTCCTTTAATAAAGGGACTTCTACACAGGCTTATCCTTCTTCTAAAATGGGTTATATCTCGTTGATCCGCCAGACTTTCTTAGATGCTGCCTGGTATAAGAACAAGCCTTACGAAGAAGGTTTTAATCTTACGCTTCAATCATGGAATGAAAATCAAAATCTTCCGCAAATTTTTGAAGCAAACGATAAGTGGGATAACATGAGAGCTGACAGGATAGGGGATGAGTTCGGTGTGCAATACATTATTAAAGCCGGGCAAAACGAGTACCAGCGCATCAATGAAATGAAATCTACTAATGCAACATTTATTCTTCCTTTAAACTTTCCGCAAGGACAAGATGTAGAAGATCCGAATGATGCAAAATTTGTTTCGTTAGAAGATATGAAGCATTGGGAACTGGCACCCACCAACGCTGCTGCTTTTGAAAAGGCAGGTATTCCTTTTTGTCTTACTACCGCTGATCTTAGAAGTGTAGCTACATTCTGGTCAAGTCTTCGTAAGGCCATGGAATACGGATTAAGCGAAACGAAAGCGATGGAAGCTCTTACTAAAACTCCCGCTACTATTTTAGGTGTGTATGATAAAGTAGGAAGTCTTGAAGCAGGTAAACTGGCTAATTTTTTAATTACAAACGGACCTGTTTTCAACGAAAAAACAAATATCCTTTACAACTATGTACAGGGCATCAAGTACAATGTAAAAGATGATTCGAATATTGCGGGTACTTATAATCTTAGCATTACTACACCAACGGGTGTTGAAAAATATACATTGGATGTAAAAAGCACCAGTTCTCTAAGTATGTTCGGTAAAGACACTATGAATACTAAATTTAGTTTTGATGGTAAGCAAGTTAAACTGAGCTATGCACCAATGACAAGAAGACAAAGACCAGCAGGCGGACCAGGCGGCGATCCGACACAAGCAAGGCCAGGTGGTTTTGGTGGCGGACAAGCACCAGCATTACCTGCTACAGCTACAAGACTAGGTGGTATCAGCAATGGTACAGAATGGAATGGAACTGGTGTTGATTCTTCAGGCAACTCACTTACATGGACCGCTGTATTTGTAAAAGCTGCTGAAATAAAAGCTGACACCACCAGGAAAAAAGATATTCCTGTTGTAGGAAAAGTAAGTTATCCGTTTCTTCCATTTGGTAATAGCCAGGACGAAATACCAAAGCAAGAAACCATGTTGATCAAAAATGCAACCGTATGGACCAGTGAAGGCGAAGGGGTGTTGCAGAATACAGACGTATTATTAAAGAATGGAAAAATTGCTGCTATCGGTAAAAATTTGAATGAATCAGGTGCCAAGGTAATTGATGGTACCGGCAAGCATGTTTCTCCCGGTATTATTGATGAGCACTCACATATTGCCGCTGCTTCTATTAATGAAGGCGCACAGTCAGTAACATCAGAAGTAAGAATTGCGGACAACCTGAACCCGGATGATATAAATATCTATCGCCAGTTAAGCGGCGGTGTTACTTCTTCTCATATTCTTCATGGCTCAGCCAACGTAATTGGTGGTCAAACCCAATTGATCAAACTTCGCTGGGGAGCTAATGCAGAAGATCTGAAGTATAAAGGATGGACAGGCCAGATAAAATTTGCATTGGGAGAGAATGTAAAACGTTCGGCTGCTACACAAGGTAACAACCGTTATCCCGATACAAGAATGGGAGTGGAGCAGGTATTAGTAGATGCTTTTACCCGTGCAAAAGATTATAAGAAAGCATGGGAAACCTATAATGGTGAAAAAGATAAATTGGTTAAAGCTAAAAAATCGGTGACCGGCTTAAATGCTCCCCGTCGTGACCTTGAGTTAGAAGCATTAGTTGAAATATTAGATAAGAAAAGATTTATCACTTGTCACTCTTATGTTCAAAGTGAGATCAATATGGCAATGAAAGTTGCTGAAGAAATGGGTTACACAGTAAATACATTCACTCACATTTTGGAAGGATATAAAGTAGCTGACAAAATGAAAGCTCATGGTTCTTTTGTTTCTACCTTCTCTGATTGGTGGGCCTATAAAGTTGAAGTTGAAGATGCTATTCCTTATAATGCTGCTATCATGCACAAAACAGGTTTAGTTGTGGCTATTAATTCTGATGATGCGGAAATGGCCAGACGTTTGAACCAGGAAGCAGCAAAAACAATGAAGTATGGTGGTATATCTGCAGAAGAGGCATTAAAATTTGTTACGCTTAATCCTGCAAAGATGTTGCATGTAGATGATAAGATTGGAAGTTTGAAAGTAGGTAAAGATGCAGATGTGGTAATTTGGTCAGATAATCCACTGAGCATTTATGCAAAACCTTTATACACTATCGTAGATGGTACCATTTATTTTGACAGGGTAAAGGATGAGCAGAAACAAAAAGAAGTGGATGCAGAAAGAGCAAGGCTGGTTAAAAAGTTGAATGGCGAAAAAAGAAGTGGTATGCCAATGGCGCCTGCAACACCTTCTTACCAGATAATGCATTCCTGCATGGACCATGGACATAGTCATGGATTGCTGGTAATTGATGCTGACGAATTTGAAAACCAATAAAAAAATTAGATATGAGAAAGATATTTTTTCTAACAATCATTATGGCATTGACGGTTACTGTTCATTCGCAATCGAATGTATTGCCGGCGCCTCCCCAAAAAGGATTGCTGTTTATTAAAAACGCAACTATCCATGTAGGTAACGGAACCGTTATTGAAAATGGAACGATCCAGATAAGAGATGGTAAAATTGAAAAAGTAGGAAAAGATGTAGTAGTGCCTGCTGATGGGGCAACTGTAGTTGATGCACAAGGTAAACATGTTTATCCGGGACTTATTTTGCCAACAAGCACATTAGGACTTGTTGAAACAAGTTCTATCCGTGCATCCAATGATACCCGTGAAATTGGTGATCTGAATCCTAACATTCGTTCTATTGTAGCGTATAATTCAGATTCAAAAGTTATCAATACACTTCGTTCCAATGGAATATTGGCAGCGAATGTAGTTCCGCAAGGAAGTTTTCTCGCCGGTACATCATCGGTAGTACAATTAGATGCATGGAATTGGGAAGATGCAGCAGTTAAAGCTGATGGTGGAATGCATTTGTATATGCCTTTGTTAATGGCTCGTCCGGGTGGAGGAAGAGGTGGATTTGGTGGTGGCGGTCCAAATGCTGGTGGTGCACAAACAGACCCGGTGAAAGATGGCTTTGAAAAGATCGAAACACTGAAAGCTTTTTTTCGTGAAGCAAAAGCATATAATGCTGCTACTACACACGACGAGACAAATCTGAAATATGAAGCAGTGAAAGACCTGTTAGCGAAAAAACAAAAATTATATGTGCATGCCAGCACTGCAAAACAAATGTTGGCTGCATTAGATTTTGTAAAAGAGTTTGGGGTGGATATGGTAATTGTTGGTGGCAGCGAAAGCTGGCAAATTGCCAATTTGCTAAAGGAGCATAATGTTTCAGTAATTCTTCAGCAAATGCATAGCCTCCCTACTACAACTGATGATGATGTGGACCAGCCTTATAAAACAGCAGCTATACTTCAAAAAGCAGGTGTTTTGTTTGCTATTTCGGATGATGATTCACAAACCCGTGGCCGTAATCTTCCTTTTAATGCCGGTACTGCAGTGGCGTTTGGGTTGACAAAAGAAGAAGCATTGGCAGCAATATCGTTGAACTCAGCGAAGATTATGGGAGTAGCTGATAAAACAGGTAGTATCGAAGTTGGTAAAGAAGCAAATATCATCATCAGCTCTGGTGATATATTAGATATGAGTACCAGCAATGTTACTGATGCTTTCATTAAAGGACGTAAAATAAACCTTGACGATAAGCAAAAGCAATTGAATGACAGATATGAAATCAAGTATGATTTGAAAAAGAAAGGATTTTAAATAAAATAAATAATTGTACTAATAAAAAACTCCCGTCCAAATAAGACGGGAGTTTTTTTATTGCTCAATAATATTAATTATTGTTGTGGCATTAACTCTTTGCTAATTACCATTATCCAGTCAGCCCATTTTTTTGCTTCATCTGGTGTTTTAGCTAATTTCATTCCTACTTCTGTAGATTTTGAAGACCAATCCTGCATTTTTTTAGTAAGGTCAGCTAATTTAGCCGGGTCTTTCATTCCTGCTTTGTACTCACCTATGAAGGCTGCATATTCATTCGCAAATTTTTGTACATCAGGATCAGAGAAAGTTGGAACACCTGTAGAGGCGGTTGTGGTTGTAGTTGTGGTTGGTTCAGTAGTGGTTGTAGGTTCAGTCGTTGTGGTAGTTGTAGTTTCATCCGCTTTTTTCTCATCTTTCTTGTCTTTGCAAGATGTCATAAGGCCGGCAATGGCAACTACAAAAAGTAATTTTTTCATGTTTTTTTTGATTTTGGTTTAATGAATAATGACAACAAACGTATTGTTTTTTTTGATATTGTGTGAGAGTTTTAAAAATTGATTATTCACATCAAGTCCAAATAAAAAAGGCTGCAAAAACTTGCAGCCTTTTTCTATAAAGTGTTTAATTAAACGTCTTTACCATGACACTGTTTGTATTTCTTGCCGCTACCACATGGGCAGGCGTCATTCCTGCCAATCTTGGGAGCTACTTTTATCGGCTCATGCTTTACTTCAACGCCAGGTCCGCCCGGTTCAAACTTATCCTTTTCATTGGCGGCATAGTCTTGCCCGGCATTATCCACTTCATCTTTATTAGCCCGCATTTTACTCATATCCGTTTTTTGCTGGCGTCCTTCTTTTAATGGAGCATTTTCCTGCTGAACAGGAATAGAGGAATGGCAAAGGAAAGAAACAATGTCCTTATTCACCTCCGTATTCATATTGCTGAACTGGTTATACGCCTCCATTTTATAAATAATAAGCGGATCTTTTTGCTCCAGATAGGCTGTCTGCACACTTTGCTTCAAATCATCCATTGCCCGCAGATGTTCTTTCCAGGCATCATCAATAACGGCCAGTGTAATCGTTTTCTCTAATGAGTTGGCTAATTCCGCACCACTCGAGTTAAGTGTTTTATCCAGGTTAGCTAATACATTTAATCCTTTGCGGCCATCACTAAATGGAACGACTACGTTCTCAATATGGCTGCCTTGTGTAAGACGGATGTTTTTAAATACGGGGATAGCTTGTTTTTGTAACTCTGCTTTGTGTAAGTTATATTTTTCTGTTGCTTCATTATACAACCTGTCAATCAACCCGTTTACATCTGCTTTCTTAAATGTTTCTTCTTCAATCTTTGTATCCAAACCAAAGTTTACAATGCAGGCCATTTTAAATCCTTCGAAATCTTCCTGTTCCCGGAAGGAATCAATAAGGCTTCCTGCTACTGCAGAGAAGGAGGTATCGATATCTAATGCCAAACGTTCGCCAAATAAGGCATGGTTACGTTTTTCATAAACAGCATTACGTTGTTTATTCATTACATCATCATACTCCAGCAAACGCTTACGGATACCGAAGTTATTTTCTTCTACTTTCTTTTGTGCCCGTTGTATACTGTTACTGATCATGCTATGTTGAATAACATCACCTTCTTTGTATCCTAATTTATCCATTAATGAAGCAATACGTTCGCTACCGAACATACGCATCAGGTCATCTTCCAGTGAAACATAGAACTGGGAAGATCCGGGGTCTCCCTGGCGACCGGCACGGCCACGCAACTGCCTGTCTACACGACGGCTTTCATGCCTTTCAGTACCAATAATTGCTAATCCACCTGCTTCTTTTACACCTGGCCCCAGTTTAATATCCGTACCACGACCCGCCATATTGGTAGCAATAGTAACTGCGCCGGGTAAACCAGCTTCAGCAACTACCTGTGCTTCCCGGGCATGTTGTTTTGCATTCAATACATTGTGCGGAATTTTCTTCTGTTGCAACATTCTTCCCAACAACTCACTTACTTCAACCGATGTGGTACCAACCAGGCAAGGACGACCAGCATTTCTTAAAATCTCTATCTCGTCAATTACAGCTTTGTATTTCTCTCTCTTTGTTTTATAAACTAAATCTTGTTTATCGTTTCTTACCATTTTCAAATTGGTAGGAACGTTTACTACATCTAATTTATAAATACTCCACAATTCTGCTGCTTCTGTTTCTGCAGTACCCGTCATACCACAAAGTTTGTGATACATACGGAAATAGTTTTGCAGAGTGATAGTCGCATACGTTTGTGTTGCTGCTTCGATCTTTACATTTTCTTTTGCTTCTAATGCCTGGTGTAAACCATCACTATATCGGCGGCCTTCCATTATACGACCTGTTTGCTCGTCTACAATCTTAATAGCGCCATCAATAATTACATACTCCACATCTTTTGCAAACATGGTGTAGGCTTTCAATAATTGTTGCACAGTATGTATACGGTCCGCTTTCTGGGCGTAGTCATTTAATATGGATTCTTTCTGGTGTAATTTTTCATCAGCGCTGATTTCACTCTTTTCTACATCCGCTAGTTTTACACCAATATCCGGAAGTACAAAGAATTCTGAATCTTCACCCGTTTTGGTGATCATGTTCAGTCCTTTCTCAGTCAGATCAACAGAATTATTCTTTTCATCAATATGAAAAAGTAATTCTTCATCTACTATATGCATATTCCGCATCTGGTCTTGCAGGTAATAGTTTTCTGTTTTTTGCATTTTTACCCGGATGCCAGGCTCACTTAAAAATTTAATTACCGGCCCATATTTAGGTAATCCGCGGTGTGCCCTGAATAAATATAAGCCACCACCTTTTGCATCATCATCACCTTCGGCAAAACGTTTTTTTGCTTCGTTCAAACAGTTACGAACAATACGTTCCTGCTCTTGTACTAATTGTAAAATCCTTGGTTTATGAATATGGTACTGTTGATCGTCTCCTTTTGCAACGGGACCAGAAATAATTAATGGTGTTCTTGCATCATCAATCAACACGGAGTCAACTTCATCCACCATTGCGAAGTGGTGTTTGCGTTGTACCATTTCATCGGGTGTGTGAACCATGTTGTCACGCAGATAGTCGAAACCAAATTCATTATTGGTTCCATAAGTAATATCGGCGAGATATGCTTTTCTTCTTTCTTCCGTATTGGGTTGATGTTTATCAATACAATCAACCGTAATTCCCAGCCATTCAAAAATAGTTCCGTTCCATTCCTGGTCACGACGGGCCAGGTAATCATTTACCGTTACAATATGAACACCCTCACCAGGTAATGCGTTCAGGTATGCAGGTAAGGTTGATACCAATGTTTTTCCTTCACCCGTAGCCATCTCTGCGATTTTTCCGGAGTGTAAAACGGCACCACCAATCAACTGAACATCATAATGCACCATATTCCAGGTTACTTGTCCGCCGGCGGCAGTCCAGGTGTTCTTGAATGTGGAAGTGTTTCCCTCAATACTGATATAATTCTTTTTGATACTTAATTCTCTATCTAATTCTGTTGCCGTAGATACAAGATCTGTATTCTCCTTAAAACGGCGTGATGTTTCTTTTACAACTGCAAATGCCTCGGGTAGAAGTTTTTCCAGTATTACTTCAATTTCTTTATTCCTGTCTTTTTTCAATTTATCTACTTCCTGGTAGATAGCATCTTTTCCCATCAGGTCGTTGAAAGGAAGCGCATCAGCCGCAGCATTTCTTTCTGCAATTTCTGTGTCAATTTCAGACAAGTGTTCTTTAATACGCTGACGAAACTCCTGTGTTTTATTGCGAAGCTGGTCGTTGCTGAGGGATTGATAAGCAGTAAAAAAATCATTGATCTTACCAACATAGGGCTCAATCTTTTTTACGTCTTTCTCTGATTTACTGCCACCAAAAATTTTTGAAATAAAACCAAGCATAAAATGAGTGTTATTGGGTATTCTTCGATTGAAAAATTTAATAGAATTTAAAGTGTCAAAAAAAGTGCTACAAGTATTATTGAGCCAATTTGACAGCAATTAATTCCCCATTTATCGGGGCTGGCAAAGATAATGTAATTGAGCTTGCGGCTGTAGCTTCTGAATGCTAACCTTTTGAAGGAATTTATGAAAAAATATACCTTATGGTTGCTGATTTCGGGTTTAATGTTTGGGCAGAAAGCCAACGGGCAAGATTATATCATTAACTGGCAAAATGATACAATTATCTGCAAATTACCCGGCAACATAAAAAAAACGGGATTAAAACCTGCCTGGAAATATGAGGATGGGTATGAGAAAATCGTAACAGTTTTCGGTTATGACTCGGTCCGCATTATAAAAGCCGGTGAAGTAAAAGGATACAGCCGGAAGGAACATGGCAAAAAGCTATTGTGCGATGGATTTTTTGAATCGAAACAAATTGTTACGGCTGGTCAAAAAAGGCGAACAAATGTTGAAGAAAGTGGAGCGTCTGATAATGAGGACTGGATTTTTTTATCCAGATTAATTGAAGGAAAATATGCCACATTGTACATTCGCTATGCATCTGACGGCAGAGGCATTTATACCTCTTACTATCTGCACAGGCAGGGTATTGAGAAGGAAAATACAGTGATTCCCTTTTTCAATAAAAAGAAAATGTTAGAGTTGCTTAGTAATAGTGCCAGCCAACTCAAAGACTTCAAATATCGAAAATCGAATAAAGGATTCCAGGAAATAGTGCATGAATACAACCGCTTGAAAGAGATGGCTGCAATAAAATGAAACTGTAATTTTCGCTGGATAGTTTATCTGCTGAATTGAATTAATTTCACTTTAATTAACTCCATCATTTTTTAATTCTACTTTGGTATAATTTGCGGCCATGTATAGACTCAAAGAAAACAATTGGAAGGGAATTTTTCTAATTGGTGCAACAGCATGTTTACTTGCTGGCTGTAGTGGTAAAGACAAGTCTGCCAGCACTAGTTTCGATCCCGAAAATATTTTCTTTGACTATAAGATCAGCGGCAGGGAAACAGATGACAATCTTACCGTTTTATTACAATTTAGAGATGGAGGGGAGGAAGGGGATGCAATATCCGTTGCTGAATGGGGTAAAGTAACATTGGATGGAGAGATATTAGCCGGGGATAGCACTAAACGAACAGGTTTTTTTTATGAAGCTCATAAGCCAGCCGCTAATTTTTCGGGGAAACATATTATTACGTTAGCAGGTGGGGATAATGAAGAGTATAAAGAGGATTTTACTTTTGAACGGGTTGAATTAATAACACCGATTCCAGATACATTAACCCGGGATGAACTGGTTCTTGAGTTTCAAGGGTTGGAACCGGAAGATTACCTGCGGGTTTTGATACTTGATACTTCTATTGTCAATGATGGCATTAACAGGGTAGACACATTAAAAAATGGTCGTTTAATCATAACAAAGGAAGACTTTGAAAATCTTGACAGCGGTCCTATACAGCTTTTGTTTTTCCGGGAATTAGAAAAGCCAACAAAAACAAGTACAAACCGGGGTGGCAGGTGGCTGATTACTTATAGCCTCGGGCGGGAGTTTTTTCTGAAAGATTAGCCTGAAAAAGAGAGATTTACACATCTAAATAACAACCTAGAAAAGTTGGGGTCATTATTTTCATTTGTCAATGGAAATTTAGCTTCTACACCGTACTTTTGCGGCCAATTCAAAGCAGGTATATGGCAGGCCAATTAAAAGAGGTAAGAAATCGCATCAAATCGGTACAAAGTACACAGCAGATCACAAAAGCCATGAAAATGGTGAGTGCGGCAAAACTGCGCCGAGCACAGGATGCAATTATACAAATGCGTCCTTATGCGCAGAAATTGCAGGAAATGCTGAGCAATATTGTAAGTAATAGCGAAGGAGAGGCAGGAATGAGCCTGGCTGCTGAACGGCCGATTGAGAAAATATTGTTTATTGTTATTACCAGCGACCGTGGATTAGCCGGTGCCTTCAATGCCAACACGATTAAATTAACCAAAGCAACTATTGCTGAAAAATATTCCGATCAATACAAAAAAGGCAATGTTACAATCTGGAATATTGGTAAAAAAGGGTACGAACATTTTGCCAAGAATAATTATAAAGCAGATGCTACTTTCAAAGATATTTTCCTGAACCTGAATTTTGAAAATGTGCAGGCAGCTTCTAAAGCAGCAATGACAGCATTTGAAGAAAAACAATTTGATGTAGTAGAAGTGGTTTACAGCCAGTTTAAAAATGCTGCTACACAGAAATTTGAAGTTGAACGTTTCTTGCCAATTCCTAAAGTGGAGAAAAAGGCTGGAGCTACCAAAGCGGACTTTATTTACGATCCTTCAAAAGAATTGTTGATTGCGGAACTAATGCCCAAAATTCTAAACACTCAATTATATAAAGCTGTTTTGGATTCTAATGCTTCTGAACATGGAGCAAGAATGACAGCTATGGATAAAGCCAGCGAAAATGCCAATGAAATGCTTCGCAGCCTGAAGATTTCTTATAACAGGGCAAGACAAGCTGCCATTACTACGGAATTGACGGAGATTGTTAGTGGAGCGGCGGCTTTACAAGGGTAAAACCCTATTTCCAGTGGGAAACTTAGGTAAAGGATTTGTTTCTTTCTAACAATGGCGCAATGCAATTGTTAATAAGTGTGTTTTCGTCTTCCTGTCAGTAATATTAATTTCGTTCAAATCGTTTTGAGATAACAACCATGGAAATAACTAATCTTATACCGCATATAGAAGCTTTGATTTTCGCCAGTGATAAAGGACTTACGACTCTTGAAATTACTGAGATGGTGAATAATGCCCTTGGTTATATGGATGATAAAATTTCATTGGACCAGGTAGAAGCAGCTTTGGAAGGTATTACTGAAAAATACAGCGCCGATTTTTATCCATTTGAAGTAAAGCAAAGCGGTGGTGGCTGGCAATTTTTGACCCGCAAAGAATTTCATAAAACAATAGCTCAATTAAATGGCGATAAGTTTTTAAAAAGATTGTCTGCAGCTGCATTGGAAACATTGGCCATCATTGCATATAAGCAACCGGTAACAAAGGGAGAAATTGAAGCCATCCGTGGTGTAAGTTCTGACTACGCTGTTCAAAAACTATTAGAGAAAGAATTGATCATTATTAGCGGCAGAAATGAAAAAGCAGTTGGCCAGCCGTTATTATATTCCACTTCTAAAAGCTTCATGGATTATTTCGGCATTAACTCCGCTGATGAATTGCCGAAGATAAAAGAAGTATTGGCAGAGCAATTAGTAGAGCCAACTGTAATGAAAGATGTACATGCGGAAGATGCAAAAGCAGAAGATGCTGATGATACAGATACAGAAGCATTGGTTGTTACAGACAGTGGAGAGTTGATCGTAAATAATGAACAAGGAGAAGGCGAAGAAAGCTAATTCAATATAGTAGAATATAATTATGGTGTGGTTTTATACTGCACCTTTTTTTTGCCCCCATTTTTCTACCCGCAAAAACCTGCGGATTTTTTTAGAAATAAAATCATATCGATCTCCTTGAGAAGCATCATCAATGTTCCTGCATTTTTTGTTATCCCTTTAATATCTTCGCAACTATGGCAGAACAATTATCCAACGAACAATTAATAGGAGCAGCCAAAGAGTTTGGAACACCTTTGTATGTATATCATGCGGAGAAGATAAAGGAACAGTATCTAAAATTGGTAGATGGATTCTCTATACTAGACACTAAATTTTTTTATGCTAGCAAAGCATTGACCAATATCAACATCCTGCGATATATAAAAGAAATTGGATGTAATGTGGATTGTAGTTCTATTAACGAAGTAAAACTGGCTTTACATGCGGGCTTTGAACCGCAAAACATTTTATACACATCCAATGGTATTGCCTTTAGTGAAATTGAAGAAGCCGTATCGGCAGGTGTTCATATTAATATTGACAGCCTTTCCAATTTAGAAAAGTTTGGAAAAAAATATGGGCATAGCTATCCCGTTGGTATACGGATGCGGCCAAACATTATGGCAGGGGGAAATATTAAAATTTCTACCGGGCATGAAGGAAGTAAATTTGGAATACCGGTTGAGCAACTTGATAAGATTGAAGAAGTAGTTAAAACCTATAATATTTTCATCCGCACTTTACACATTCATACAGGTAGTGATATAAAAGATGTGGATGTATTTGTAAAAGGAATTGAAGTGTTGTTTGAATTGATCCCACATTTCCCTGAATTGGAAGTAATAGACCTGGGAGGTGGATTCAAAGTGCCATATATACCCGGCGAAAAGGAAACGGATATTAATTTACTGGCACAAAAAATTAAGGAATCTTTCGATAATCATCCTACGGCTGATAATAAGAAATTTCAGTTGTGGTTTGAACCCGGAAAATTTTTAGTGAGTGAATGTGGTTATTTGCTCGCAGAGGTTACGGTATTAAAAGAAACTGCATCAACAATATTTGCTGCGGTTGATACCGGTCTTAACCATTTAATACGACCGATGATGTATGATGCATATCATCACATCAATAATATTTCTAACCCTTCTGGAGAAATGAAAGCATATACTGTAACAGGGAATATCTGCGAAACAGACACTTTCGCTGCCAACCGGGAACTCCATGAAATAAGAGAGGGAGATTATCTTGCTTTTCTTAACGCAGGCGCCTATGGTTTTGAAATGGCATCTAATTACAATTCAAGATTTAAACCGGCAGAAGTATTGGTAAGAAATAATAAATCCCGTCTTATCCGCAAAAGAGATGATATGAAAGATTTATTGAAAAGCCAGGTTGAATTAGACTAATTACTTACCGGCTTTATTTTAATTATAACAGTAGTCTTGGAAGTAACCGGTAATGTTCCAAAAGATGCTTCTGTATTACCGTTTGATTCGGTAGTAGCTGTTTTTTCCTTCATAATGCCAGTCACTCTGTCAATAATAATTTTTCCAGTTGATTTATTATTCATGGTAGTCGTTGTTTCACTACCCATCATTTCTGCTTTGCTAACAGTGATAGAACTTGTAACAAAATCAACAACTATAGTTGAATCATTGATATCTGAAATAGTGTAAGCTTCATCAAACTTACCACTTTGATTAACATATGAATTAGTCCATGGCTCCCCTTTCCCTGTTTCTGTATCAGGTAGAATTTTAAAAAAACTTCCTGTCCCTTTTTGCGGAGGCTGAACCAGGTCTGTTACATCTTTCAACATGGTGGTGATGATAGCCATGCGGCTATCAGTTTCTGCCAATTGAATTTTTTCAGGTATAGCCATTAGTACTTTGCCTGCCGGGTCAATTACAATATCATATTTTTTATCGAGTAAATCTTTTATGGGTTTCCCAAATTGGCCATTCAGATCTTTTTCTTCCTTGGAATCTACTTTTCTTTTTTGTCCCATCCCATCAAACGAAAAACTTATTTGTTCAATAAGGTGTTTCAACGTGGTATTATCAGCTGTGGAATTAGTTACTGTATAAGAATGGTTGGCATTCGCATCCACTTTAAAGTCGATAGCCTGGCCCATAGCCTGCTGGGCAATAGTGGTATTGGTTTTCATTTCAATTTGAAAAACCTGGCCTTGTTCAAATTTTAAATTGCTTGTTACTTTTTGACTAAATGCTACGTCTGCAAATGCGAGAAATGAAAATAATATAATGAGGGATTTCATGCTGTTTTTAAGTTATGTTCAAAGTTGACGATTCCCTGCCACAATCGTTGCAGAAAGTGGAAAAATATTACTATACTGTTTTTTATAACAATCTTTTATTGCTGTTTACTTCCTAATTTTAAGTAACCTTTTTTAACCTGCTTGTCGGAAGACAGGCTAAAATTTTTTACTATGCCAATAAGAATGACTGATGACCCGGTAGATCCGAATCAATCTAATGATGACGGCGGTGGGGGTGGCGGCAGGCCAAATTTTCCAGGTGGAGGAGGTGGCGGCGGCCTGATGTCGTTATTGCCAATGTTATTGGGGTTATTTAAAGGAAAAGGAATTTTTATTTTGCTTTTGCTTGGTGTGGGAGCCTATTTTCTGCTTGGAAAAGGAGGCGGCTGCAATGTTGCCGATGTGGTTAAAAATTTCTCACAAAGTGGTTACAATTTTAATCCTGCTGAATTTAACAAAGCTTCAGTGTATGAAGGTTTGGAAGATGATGCCGGAAAAAATCCGTTACCGGAAGCAGTTTCTTTATTGAAATATGCACCCGACAGAGGAAACCAGGGACAACAAGGAAGCTGTGTGGCGTGGAGTTGCGCTTATAGTGCTCAAACTATATTGAAAGCAGCCGCTACCGGGCAAGATCCCAATCAAATTGTATTTAGTCCTTCCTATTTATACAACCAGATACGCTTAGAAGGTTGCCAGGGTTCATACATACAAAGAGCCATGGAAAGCATGACCCGTAATGGGGGTGTCCCACTCAGCCAATATCCATATACCGACCAGGATTGTTCAAATGAACCAAGTTCAACGGATTTACAAGCTGGTCGCCAAAATGTAATTCATGGATTTACCCGCATTACAAACGGAGATAATATCAACGAGATAAGTGTTAGAGGTATTAAGGAACATTTAAACAAGAATGCACCTGTGGCTATTGGTATGATGGTGGGTCAGAGTTTTATGCAGGATATGATAGGGAAAGAACTTTGGACGCCGCAAGGCATGGATGGTTCGCAGATGGGTATGGGAGGCCATGCAATGACTGTAATTGGATATGATGATAGAAAATTTGGCGGAGCATTCCAGATAATGAATAGCTGGGGTCCTGAATGGGGTAAAAACGGCATTGGCTGGGTACGCTATGGCGATTTCAAAACTTATGTAAGAGAGGCTTATGGTATTGATCCATTGCCAAAGAGAAGTGAAGTAGCTAATATTCCATTAGAATGTACCATTGGATTAGTGAATAATGACGGCGGGAAAAATATTCCATTAAGAATTGCAGGTGCAAATATTTTTCAAACTGTTTCGCCGATAAAGATTGGTACCCGGTTTAAGATGTCGATAAATAATGTAACGGAATGTTACATCTATGTTTTTGGCAGAGATACTAATAATACAAGCTTTGTTTTATTCCCCTATTTAAAACCGGGAGAAACCGTTTCTAAACATTCACCGTATTGTGGCATTACTGGTTACAGGCTTTTTCCGAAAGCACAATCATTTGAAGCAGATAATATTGGTAATAGCGACCAGATTGCGATCGTAGTAAGTAAAGACGAGTTAGATTATAATGCATTGAATGCAGCGATAAGCAATAGCCGTCAGGCAGATTACTTGGGTAAAGTGAACGAAGCTTTGCAAAGTATTATGATTCGCACTGCCAGGTTTAATAATACCAATGATGGTACTATTTATTTTAAAGTAGATGCTAATAGTAACAAAGCAGTAGCTTGCGTTGTAGCTATTGATAAGCAATAGTGATTTATGGCTCGCAGTGCAACTTGCATTCTTAAATTTTATAAGTAGAAATGATAAAAAATATTTTAGTACTGGCAGGTATACTTTTTTGTACAATCACTTTCTCGCAGGATATGACAAAGTTCAAATTGTACAATCCTGAAGCGAATGCTAAAAAAGATATTGAAAGAGTAACAAAAGAAGCTAAAGATGCAGGTAAGCATGTTTTGATTCAAATTGGCGGCAATTGGTGTGTTTGGTGTGCAAGGTTTAATGATTTTGTAACCAAGGATTCATCACTCGACTCATTGGTCAAGGCAAATTATGTTACATACCATCTTAACTATAGTAAGGAAAATAAAAACAGCGAACTATTGGCTAAGTATGAATTTCCTCAACGCTTCGGCTTCCCTGTGTTTTTGGTGTTGAACGAGAAAGGAGACTTATTGCATACACAAACTTCCTGGTATTTAGAAGCCGGAAAAGGTTATGACAAAGAAAAAGTGACGGCTTTTTTCAACGATTGGGGGAAGAAAGCATTCGATCCTGC
The DNA here is from genome assembly GCA_002127295.1 of Chitinophagaceae bacterium IBVUCB2. GTDB lineage: Bacteria > Bacteroidota > Bacteroidia > Chitinophagales > Chitinophagaceae > JJ008. The sequence continues at coordinate 1,097,231 of NFUV01000001.1, read as the reverse complement.
ACAATACAAAGAAGAATAAATGAACCCCAGCACACCTGCTTTTATCAAAATATTAAAACATCCCTTTAAGTTCAGGATGTTTCTTTTTACAAAGCTTCCAGCTGCTTTTTTTGCAGGAGTAAGAGTTCGGGAAGCGGATGAACACCGATGTATAGTTACAGTTCCCTATAAATGGCTTTCACAAAATCCTTTTCGCTCAACTTATTTTGCCTGTCTTAGTATGGCGGCTGAAATGAGTACCGGCGCATTGGCTATGGCTCATTTGTACAAGATAAATCCGCCGGTTTCAATGCTCGTTGTAAAAGTAGAATCTGAGTATTTTAAAAAAGCAACAGGCAGAACAACATTTGTATGCGAAGATGGCGGGCTTTTTGACAAAGCTATTGAAGAAACTATCGCTACTGGTGAAGCAAGAACGGTAAGAGCTAAATCAATTGGCAAAAATAAAGAAGGTGAAGTAGTAGCAGAGTTTTACATTACCTGGTCATTTAAAGCAAAAAAAATTAGTTGATGTGCTGATTAGCTAATTTGATAGCTGAAGATTCGAATAGCAACTTTTAAATAGCAGCAAAGATTTTTTAAAATACAGCATTAGCACATCAGCATGTTGGCTAATCTGCAAATTATATATTATGAAAATTGCATTTCACGGCGCAGCCAGGACAGTAACAGGCTCGAAGCATTTACTAACCTTAAAGAATGGAACAAAAGTATTATTAGACTGTGGTATGTTCCAGGGTTTGGGACAGGAAACGGATAGTTTGAATAGGGATTTTGGTTTTGACCCGGCTGATGTGGATGTTATGATTCTTTCTCATGCACATATTGATCATAGCGGACTTATACCGAGGTTAGTACAATTTGGCTTCAGAGGAAGAATATTTTGTACACCTGCCACCAAGGATCTAACCACGGTTTTATTAGAGGATTCTGCAGAAATACAAGAGGGTGAAGTTAAGTATAGTAACAAACGGAGAGCTGCAGAAGGCTTGCCTTTTTTACAAGCATTATATACTATCGAAGATGCAAGACGGGCTTCTGATAGGTTTGATGTGCAGCATTATAATGAATGGTTTACTGCAATAGAGGGAGTGGAGGTGATGTTTACAGATGCAGGTCATATTATTGGAAGTGCCTGTGTACATTTAAAAATTACGGAGAATGGTAAAACGACAAGTATTACATTCAGCGGAGATATTGGCAGATACCGGGATGCAATATTAAAATCCCCGGATACTTTCCCCCAGGCAGATTATATTTTGATGGAGTCAACCTACGGAAACAGTTTGCATGATACACATGTTACCACTCCCGATATGGTACTTGCCTGGATTGAGAAAGCTTGTTTACAGAAGAAAGGAAAGTTGATCATGCCTGCATTCAGCGTAGGCCGAACACAAGAATTATTATATGCCTTAAACCAGCTTGAATTAGAAAACAGGTTGCCCGATTTAGATTATTATGTAGATAGCCCTTTAAGTATTGAGGCCACTATGATCATAAAAAATTACCCGGAATATTTCAATCGTACGATTCAGAAAATAATGAAGACCGATAAAGATCCTTTTGCTTTTAAAGGAATCCGATATATACAAACGGTGGATCAATCCAAGCAACTCAATTTCCAAAACGGTCCTTTTGTTATCATATCCGCCAGCGGCATGGCAGATGGTGGCCGGGTAAAGCACCATATTAGTAACAATGTTGAAAACAGCCGCAATACCATCTTGTTTACCGGCTATTGTGAGCCACGTTCTTTAGGCGGCAGGTTGTTGGCAGGTGATAAAGAAGTAGGTATTTATGGTGTCAAACATGAAGTGCATGCCGAAATCGGTTCAATCCGGAGTATGAGTGCACATGGTGATTATGAAGATATGAGCCAGTGGTTGTCTTGCCAGGATGCCAAACAAGTAAAAAAGATTTTCCTGGTGCATGGAGAGTTTGAAGTGCAACAGGATTTTAAGAAAAGACTTGTTAAAAAAGGCTTTCTCGAGGTGGAGATTCCTGCTCAACATTATGAAATAGGACTTACTTAAATAATTACGAGCATTTATATCCGCAATACCGGAATATTTCTCCACTACAATTGAGCGGAAGAAAATTTTCACATCTCCTTAATAAACGCTGCATAGTTTTTGTCGTTTATAGTGCAGGTTTGTAATTCACTTAAAAAAAAGGAGAAACTATGAAAATGAACCTGAAACTGTGGAGTGGAATTTCGGCATTCGTCTTCTTGCTTGCAAGTTGCGGCTCTACGGCTCACATCGAAAAAGACGATAATACAGATTTTTCACGTTACAAAACTTTTGCCTGGGTGGATAAAGATGAGAACGGCAAAAGAGGCAGCGACCTGACAGAACAGAAAATGAGGGATGCTGTTAACAAAGAGTTGGAAAAAACATCAGGCTGGCGGGAAGTAAAAAACCGTCCGGATGTATTACTTAGTTATGATGTGTTGGTAGAAAGAAGTGTAAGACAAGATAACAATCCTGTTTATTCTAATCCTACCACACGGGTTTTTTATAACCCAAGAACTCGTCGGTATGTTAGTGTTTATTACCCTTCTCAATTTCTTGGCTATGACAGAGATCAGCGGGAAGTAAAAGAAGGAACAGTAACCATTTCAATGATCGATGCTAAAACAGATAAAACGGTTTGGCAGGGATGGACTACTGATGAAGTAAGAAACAGAAATCTTACCAGCAAGGAAATTCAGACTAGCGTTAAATCAATTTTCAGAAAATTTGATATTGCGAAAAACTAATTTTCGGTACGGACGGTTTCGGACAATGGCCCCTTCTCTGTTGAAGGGGCTTTTTTTGTTACCAAACAACCCAGTTAAATTCTATATTCTCTCTTCTTGATACCGGTCGTTGTTTGCCTTTGGTTAATTCGCTTACTTTTTTACTTACATAATTTTTTAACTCTACAACATCTACCCGTCTGTCAGCATTCCCACCCTCTTTATCTGCCATATCTTCTTCTATTCCTTTTCGTATACAGTAAGTAAATACTCCATTGTTCCATTTTTCAGATTCAAAAGCATATTCCATTCCGCCGGCAGCAGAAATTACTACTGCGCCATTGCCCGAAGAAATATCTGCAAATAAATTCTGCATTACTTCATACGAACTGTTGGCATCTACGGCTCCTTTTTTATCCTTTACAATAAGACCTCTTGATGCAAATCCCGAAACCGATCCATTATCAGTGGCTGTATCTTTTATAGTTGTTACTTGTTTTTGTTGTGCCAGCATTTCTTCCTTATCCAGAGCACCGGAGTGGCAAGCATCAATAAGTAATAATTTCTTCCTGGCAGGAATTCCATCCAGTAATGCTTCCAGATCTTCATACTTTAAACCTTTTTCTGTAGGCTTTTTAAAATCAATATCATGCGTAGCGTAGTAAAAATCAAGACTATCACTTAGCAAACCATGTCCGTTCACAGAAATAATTACTTTGTCATTTACGGTGGTCTTCATTAGTTTATCCCGAAGTGCCAGTATGTTTTCTTTAGTGGCCCGGCTATCAATCAATGTGTCTGCTTCAAAATTTGTTTTATACATTTTCCCAAAAGAAGCAGCAAGGTCCCGAACATCTTTTGCTGCAAACCGAAGATTCATCGATGTGTCTTTATAGTTAGAAACAGCAATTCCGATGAAATAGGTTTTAGATGGAGTAGCAGGTTTGTAACTGCTACTTATTTCTATTGTTTCTGTTAAGGAAGTGGCGCCCTTACTATTAGTGCAATAAACTTTCACCAAATTTTTATCTGTAGAAAGAGGCACTTTTACTTTCAGTGTAGTTCTGTTTACATTGCCGGAAATCGTTTTCCCTGTTGTTCCAAAAACCGGACTGTTGTTTACCAGTACCTGGAGCGATTGTAGCGGATACTTTGCATCATAACATTCTATTTCCATTTCATATTCACTTAATGATGTTGCAGGCTTTACAGTAAACCGGTCTTTCAGCCTGACTACCGGCAAATGCACATCGCTGCCTAATGTGCTTTCATTGATATTTAATTTCTTCAACCTTTTTTTATAAGCAGCATAGTATGATGTTATGAGGCTGCTATCCGCTCTGCCAAGTTGTTTCAACACTAAATCAGGTCTATTGAAGCGGGTATCAAACTGCTCAAATCCATAGCTGTTATTATTATAATTAAAGGTAACTGCATCTAATGTATTCTTGGGAGCCAGATAATTACCTTTGCTATCGGCAATCATAAAATCTTTCCCTCTTGGTGTAAAAATGGTTGCTATTTTATTGCCGGTTGCTAGGTCGTACATATTTACTTTACAATCAAAGCCTCCGGTCGCTAACATTTTATTATTATGGCTAATGGCCATCATTCCATTTTCATAGTCATGGTCGTATTTCTCATAAAGTACCTTATCTGTTTTGGTATCGAGTGTAATGAATTTATCTGCTATTTGCACAACGAGGTAACGATAATCATATGACATAACTGAGTTGTAACCGAGTTCTTTACTATTTTGAATTTTAATTTTTTTCAGCAATTTAAATGTGGCGGCGTCATATTTATATACCTGGCCACCTGCCGATGGTATATAGACAAATTTTGGTGTCACCTGTAGTGTCATTGCACTTTCTATCATAATGCTGTCAAGAACACTTCCGTTTTTTATATCAATAACAAGTATTCGGTTCAGCATTTCCCTTGCGAAAAGTCGTTGCCGGGTACTGTCATATCGCAATGCAGTAAAGCCTTTTAGGCTTGAACTGCTGCTATGGTTATAGATATTGCTGAATATTTTTTTATACGATTTAAGTTCAAATCCTGCAATTGTGCCTTTGTCTCCACCCAGGAAAACATATTTATTGTCGGCAGTTAATTCAAAGTGTGTAAGCTTTTCTGTTGAGTCCGGCAGACTGACTTTACCTATAAATTCCTTATTGATATAATCGAAAAATTTAAGAGATGGAAGTTCCGTATCAGTATAGATTCCGATATTCTCCTTGTTAAGGAGTATATAGTTGTTTTGAAAAGATAAAGCACCATAGTAAAGAAACGAAGTGCTCCCATTTTTTAAATTCACTTTTGAGATGCCATCATGTACAATGGCAAGTTCATTATCGTCTTTTGTAAATTGAATGCTTAATGGTAATGTGTAATAAGTTTTTATATCCTTATGGCTAAGCGAAGAGTTAGATTCAAAATCCCAATTAGCAAAATTGAAAATACGAATAGGGCCGCCAATATCTAAACGGCCAGCCAGGTAATTGCCATCCGGGCTAAATGTCACATCAAAAAGCCCATATCCTTCGGTTGAACTAAAAAGATAATTTCTCTCTTTGAGAGTTGCCAAATTGACAATGCAAAGGGTGTCGGCAGCTAATGCTAAAGCAAGTGTTTTACTATCCGGGCTAAATGCCGGTCCCGCAAATGTTCCCCAGTATCCATTGCTTTTTGCATGTACTTTAATTCTAAAGTATCTTTTTTTATTTTCCAAATCCCACACATTCGCCATGCTGTCGGAAGACAGGCTACACATATACCTCCCATTGTTGCTAACCCATACTACCATTATTCTTCCTTTTTCTTTATACCAGCGATCCCAATCACCTGTACTCAAATCCCATTTATATAACATGCTGTCTGAACCACAAGAAAAAAGTACATCGCTGTTTGCAGGAGAAAAAGCCAAACCTGTTACTGATGCCTTATGTACCTGCTTTAATGTTTTTACAACTGCACCAGTACTGATATCATAAAATTTAACTAAAGAGTCTCTTCCTCCTGCCACTAATTGTTTGCTATCAGGAGTAAATATTACTGCCAGCTCGGGCCTTTTGGTTTTTATGGTTTTTATCAATGAGTAATCATAAGCATTCCAAATTTTAATTGTAGAATCGTATGCAGTGCTTACAAGATAGCGGCCATTGGGGCTGTATTGCAAGGCATTAATATCACTGGTATGTGCAGTAAAAGTTGCGATTTCCCTACCCAAAGTCACATCCCATATCTTAATAAATTTATCATAAGTGCCCCCGGTAGCCATAAATCTTGAGTTAGGGGAAATAGCAATGATGTAAGGGAATAAATGCCCTGTTTGCACAGATACTTTAATTTGTTCACTGCTTCGAAGATTTGCTACAGCACTAATGGCCCAGTCTTCACCTTCTTTATTGCCCGATTGTTTAAACTGGGCAATGGATTTTTTAAAAGAACTATCTGCAATTTTATAGTTGCCTAATTTTTTTTCAATAAACCCAGAGAGATAAGTAGCCCATCCTTCATTCGTTTTATCATTTAATGCAGTGCTAGCATCCTGTATCAACTTTGCCATATACTGTGCAGAGTCTATATTATCTGCATTGGCCATCAGCATTCCTTCGTTAAACCATTTTACAATAAGTTCGTTATCGGTTATATCCTTTGAAAGATTGCCGGCCATTTTTTTTCTTGCTATAGAAGTAGGTTGTTTAATAAGAAAGGAACTAACTACTGCTGGATCCATCGGTGTATTACTTATGACCCAGGTTGCATATGTTTCAGAAAATTTATAGGGTGTGCCCATATATTTTCTTGGGAAAGCATTTACAAAGTCTAAAAAAAGTTTTAAATGCTCATCTGTAGTATTCGCCATTGCTTTTACGAGGGTTTCGCCGGCAAAAATTCCTTTAATACCTTTTACTTCGTTGTATCCGCCTGCGGTGGTATCCTCCGCAAGCATTTGTGCTACTTCGTCAACCTGGCTTTTCATTATTCTTGCAATATCATCATTAGTCATACTGTCCGCATAGTAATACAAGTAGCGGGAATTATAAATCGGTTCTTTATAATTATTTTGAAAATTAATGTAACGAATTGCTGATACATAAATGGCAAGATTTTTCCAGCTTACGGGAACCCTTGTTTTTAGTTCAACTAAATCTCCAGGGAATACTTGCAGCAACGTATCGTTGGTAGCATGTGCAATAGTATAATTATTGCCCACTTCTCTGGGGTAGCAGTTGACAAGCCCAATTGGCCGTTCTTTATCTTTAGCTTCATATTTTGAGTAAATGCCACCTCGGCGTACGGAGTCCGTTATCCCATCATACTTGCCACCCTGTATGGTAATTCTTATGGAATCTTTAGAAATAACTTCCACTTTGGTGATCGGAAAATACATTGATGTTTCTTCTGTGGCCTCAATTGCAGGATAATTGAACAGTTGATTGTTTATACTGATAGAACGGTGTAAGTCGTTGAGTTCAACAAAAGCTGTTTCAATATCAACGTTTATTTTATTTGCACGGGACTGGCGCAATGCAAAAGTTAAAAAGCGATGAGCATTTTCTGGCTCGTTTCTTTTTTTGTAACAACGGCCAATGTTCAACATAACCTGTGCAGATAGCAGGTATGTATAATTACCCTGCTTGCTATTGCGAATCCATTGTAATGCTTTCAGATTATTTGCAAGTGATGAATCGTAGTTCTTAGCGGAGTAAAAGGAATCAGCTCTTGAAACTAACGAGTCCAGCTGCTTATATTCTTGTGCAGAAACCTTTTGAAAAAAAGATGCTAAAAACAATAAGAGTAGGATTATTCCGCCCGGGCGCATCAGTTTTTGTTTTGAAAGTACGAATGTTAAAGGGTATTGCCAATACCCGGAGTAGGGTAGCAACTGTCTCGAAATTACATATTATCTAATTACCACATACTCCAATCAACAGCGATAGTTTCATTGCGGGAAGTTGGCTTTTGCATTCCTTTGGTAAGTTGCTCTACTCGTTCACCCACTATTTTTTTTAGTTGACTAATTTTCATTGTAGAGTATTGTTTCATGGCTTCCAGTATGCTAAAAGTAAATACACCATTTTTCAAATCATTTCTTTCCAGCGCAAACTGGGTACCTGCAGCGGCAGAAATAATAGTGGCGCCGGTGCTTTTTCCCACATTCACAAAAAGGCTTTGCATTAATTCAAAACTATTCTTCAGTCCCAATTGATTCTCCTTTTTATAAGCAACCGGTTTTAATCCTTTAATTAACGAATCGGAACTGGCATTAAGGGCAACTAAATCCTCCTTGTCAACTTCGCCGCTGTGGCAGGCATCAATCAGCATTAGTTTTTTACGGGCAGGAATGCTATCCAGTAAGTTCTCTAAATCATCATAGGATAAGCCTCCTTCCTCGGGTTTTTCGAAATTGATGGAATATGTTGAAAGGTAATAGTCATATTCTTTACTAAGTAGTCCGTGGCCCGAATATGCAATTACTACTTTGTCGTTTTCATTTGTTTTAAGCAATTTTTGTTTTAATGATTTTATGGCAGCAACGGTTACATCTTCATTTAAGAAAGTATCAATAATAATATTACTGCCATATTTTTCTTTTAATTTTTTACTTAAATCCCGAATGTCCTTAGCACTGTATTGAAGGTTGTATTTGCTATCTGCAAATTTGTCGATACCAATTCCGATAAAATGAAGTGTTTCTTTGATATCCTGGTCGGGTGTAAAGTTTACCAAAAGAGGAATACGATAACTTTCAACACCAGCAATATTCGTTACAGACGTTTCAATTTTATTAGTTCCTTTAGATAAAATTATATTGACAGTAGTATTTAGTTTTTTTGAGTTCAGTGATTTTAGGCTTTTGCCGTTCTTGCCAAATAAAGGAACCTCATTCACCCAAATATTATACCTATCAAGGTTTGAATTTTTGTCGGAGGCTATGATGTCCAGTTTTAGATTTTGGGTTTTAGTTGTATTGCTGATTTGATTTCGGTTATTGATATCTGCTTCCGGCAATTCAAATTCGTCTTTGAATTGGAGGGTGTCAATACCTGCTTTTTTTATTCTTTTGATATAAGCCATCCTGTAGGCTTCTAGTAGAGCAGGTTCTGCAAGACCAATAGCTTTAAGCACTTTATCTGGCCGGTTGTATTTTAAATCAAATTGTTCAAACGGATATACTTGTATTCCGGAAACATAGCTAAGTGCTTTGGCCCCGTTTTTAGATGTCATGTAATAGTTGTTTTTTAACGTCATGATCCAATCCAGCGAGTCGATCTTAATAAGAGAAATTGAATCATTTGTTTTTTTGTTTATAAGTAATGTTACTGGACTATTCAGGTAATCAGCAAACATTAGTTTATAATAAATACCGTTTGGGTCTTTGTATTTTTTTAGTTTCTCCGCTGTTTCTTTGGAGATGCCTTCAACAGGTCGTTGAAGTAGCTCTTTCATATGGGGATTACCAATCCGGTTTCCCGACTCAAACTTTTCATTTTCTAAATGATACTTTTTATCGTCACTAATTGTTTTGTGCCCGGTAGAAAAAGCATTAGCCTTGGAAACTATAGCCCCTCCATGAGTGAGATCCCAGATCAGGTTATAACCGTTGTATGATTGGGATGTTGCTGGAGGTAATAATTGCATTTGTTGCTTCACAAGTTTTTCTTTCTCTTCCTTAGTTAGGATTTTGCCGGTTCTATATGCTTCATATTCAACTCCTGCTTCCGTAGAGACTAACAAATAATCTCTCATATCGGGAAAGCCATAATAGTTGATATAAACCTCTCGTTCATTTGGAGTAAAGCCATAATAGCTGGGCGAACTGGAACGTCCTCTAAACTCTCCTGTACTGTCTCCTGCGTTGTTAATTCTTACCAGGTTCCACATGTATGCTAGCAGAAAAGACTCACCTGATGGTTCAGAAATAATTCGTCCCGTAAAATATTTTAGTGGTAATTGTATCAGGTTCTCTTGTTGGTAGGTAGTAGTGTTCCAGACTTCTATGTAGGTTTCAGGATAGGTGGAGCTATAGGTATAAAGTTTATTTCCATCCCTGGAAAATTCAGTTCCAATAAGTGATTTACCTTTAATGCTAAATTCTTTCAAAAGTGCAGGTTCATTTATTTTCCATAAATGGATACTGGCATTCCTTCTTGATAGTGTGGTAAAAAAACCTTTGGCAGGAGAGGTGGCAATGGAATAAACCTGGGAACTAAGTGGTATCTTTTTTACAGGTAAAGCTTTTGTAGGTTGAGATTTTTTTAATTTATCCAACTCCCAAATATTTATAGTGTGAATTGTTTTCCGGGTGGAGTAATCTGTTTCTTTTTCCAGTGAAATGAAGTAGTCTATATTATCATATCTTATATAATTTGCATTTTCAAAGCCAATAGACAGTTGGCCTGTTGGTTTAAGTGTCCTGGGGTCTAACTGTATAAAATTTTTTTGTAGCGGGTTAAATGCATTAACATTTCCCATTATCTCTTTCATCATGTTTTTTCGTAACTCTTCTACTGCTTTAGGGTCGTTTATGTCAATACTTCCCATTTTTTTTACCAAATCTTCGCCATGCTTTGCCGCAGCTTTTCCAATGGAATCATAATTAATAGTGGAAGTATAGTTGTTTATATTAGTAGGGTCAGTAAAATTCATATTTCCGGCAGCGGTAGCAATTTTTTGCATGTCAGCCGAATTTTCAGCTACCAGAATATTCTCTGAGGCAGGAATTATCAATTGTGTTGGTAAGCCGGAATATTGGTATTGATTAAGCAGCTTGCCAGTTTTAGTATCCCAGCTTTTTACATCTAATTTCTCATTAGTAAGGCCTGCTGTATTTTGCCCGCTAACAGTAACAACGAAGGAGGCGTCTGGTGAAAAAAATATTTGGTGTACAGGCTGACCTATTTTTATTTTTCGAAGTTCAAAACCCGTTTTAGTATCCCAAATGATAAATGTATTGTCTGCACTTGCGGTGGCTAACAGCTTTCCATCGGTAGAAAAGGCTATTGAATTGATGATCTGCTGGTGCCCCATCGGTACTTTAAGAACAGGTTTCTTTTGCTGCCCAAAAATATTTGTCCCGGCATTTAGTAGCAGGATAATAAAATTTGCAATAAAAATTTTATTGAAGTGGAAGAAACGATAGTTAGGTTTCATACTAAATTTTATTAAAGATTTAGATTTGCCTTACTTTACAAGTTCTGTTGCTTTGTCTACTACAGATTTAGTTAGTTGATTCAGTTTATCTTTTGTACCGTTGATTTCGAACTTGGTTTTTATGGTTTTATTCTGCTTCACATTTACTGTTATAGTAATGCTATTCCCTTTTAATGTATAACGGCCACTTAGCGAATAAGCATCAGGTGAATTGGTAGCTGTAACATATACAATCTTACTGTCTGTACCCCTGGTGGCTAACTCATTTAATTGTAGATTGACCATCCGGCTAAGTTCTAAATCATCGTCAGCAATTGCTTCATCGCTATTTTGAAAATTACTTGCTGCAAACAAGGGTTTTTCTTGCGGCAAAATTATTTTAGCTATTACATCTTCATCTACCAGACCAATATTAAAGTTTGTGTTGGTAACAACTTGCGGCTCCTGTCTTGCTCCGTTTTCTTTTGATAGTTCAGTAACTGTTTTTTCCGCGGCATTAAACCAACGGCTTACATTCAGGTATTTCCCATCTTCCAGAATATCCGGTTGCTGTTTAATTGCTTTTAGCAAGGAATAGGTAAGCAATCCCTGGGAATATCTTCCCATTTCATAAGCACTTTGATTACTGGCTGAAGCGGAGAGAATGAAAAGGCCGGATTTTTCATTTAGTTTATCGATTGCTTTTACTTGTTGAGCTTCGTTATCATTTCTAGCGGCCATATAATTTTGTTCATCTGCACCCATTTTCACAAAATCGTTTATAGCCTGCCCGCTATTGCAGGCATCAAAAATTAAAATACGTTTTTGAGCTTTTATATTTTGGGGCTTCATCCATTCCGTAAGTTCAGCGGTGCTGATACCAACATCAGCGATAGCACTGCCCGCAGTTAATGAAGAGGCATCAGCTGTAAGAAAGTAAAATTGTTTTTGTACACCTTCCATTACACCGTGACCTGCAAAAAATATCAATAGTATATCATTGGCAGTTGCTTTTTTCCCAATTTCTTCCAGAGTTTTTTTAATACTATTTTTTTCTGGCAGCTGGTATCTCTCTTTAGCGGTGGTTAAGTTATACATAAACACATGTTCTTTGCCATCGGTGTTTAATAACTTTTTTGCAGCATTAGAAACAGCAGTAGAAATATCACTAGCATCTTTGGCTGCATATTTTAAATCGAGTTCATCTCCTTTATAATCGCTAACACCCACCATTACAGCATATAAATTGGGTGGAGTAGCAGCTTGCCTGGTCTTGTCTTCATTTACTTTAAATCCACGGGATGATATGGTATTGTCTGCCGTAAATGCTTTTAGTGTTACCTGGTTTTCGGCACCGGCAATAAAATAAGGGCCGAATTCTGATTTTTTTATAACCAACTCATATAGTTGGCCATTCTTTTTTAGTTGAGCCGGTTTATAGGTTTTGGTTGGATTTCCATTAATGGAAAGAATTGTTTCTCCCAATCCTCCGCGGCGGGGGATGATCTTAAAATGATATTCATCGGTTTTGCTGCTGGCATCTTCTATTTCGGGTGTAAGGCCACAAATATTTAATTGGTTCAGGGTTTTTGCATTAATGCTATCACCTGTTGTAATCCTTTCTACAAGATTAGGTACCCACAATTGATTTTTGGCCTGGTCCAGCTCTATCACTTCTTCACCACAAACAAAGTAGAGCATTTTTCGGGCAGCTTCCGTACCATCAAATCGTCCAAAATTATCTTGTACTAAAAAATCTGTAGTGCCGGTAACAAAATGTTTGTAAGCAAGTTTCACTTGCGGTAGTGTATATACTTCCAATGCATCATCTGTGAGCACATAGAGATATTTACCGGATTTTCCATAGGTAACTTCGTTGCCTCTAAGTTTAAGTACCGTTGCTCCTGATAATAAGTTGTGTATGCTTATGTTGCCGCCAGAATGTATGACCAGGATCTCATTGCTTACAAAATGAAATGCTATGCCTTTTCCCGGCTCTTTTAGTTTGGCAAGGATGGTTTCCTTTACATCTGCAACAGGAGTTGTAACTATTTTACCGTTCGAATAAACTAGTTTGAGTTCGTTTTTATTTGGTAGAAAACCAGCATAATTGATATCGTTCAGCGTTGTAACTAACTTTCCGGTAGCCGTTTCCCAAACCTGTAATAAAGAGCCACTATTATCAAAGCATAAAAAATATTTTGAGTCGAAGCTCATTTCTATCGTATGCGGATAAGCGGTTGCAACAGTAACAGATTGTACAAGTTCTTGTGTGGCAACCGACCAAATCTTTACTTTATTACTTCCCCCCGTAATAATATATGCACCATCGGGGCTAAAACATTGTTCTGTAAATGAGCTTATACTGTCTATTGTTAATAAAAGTTTATTGTCTGATAATCTTATCAGTTGAACAGTTGAATTATCGTCATGCAATACATATTTTCCATTTGGACTAAACTTGCTAAATGACTCATACGACCTGGATACATCGTTTAATATTGTTTCATCACCACCAACTGAGTTAAATACAACGCTGCCTGCTTTTCCGCCAGCTACTACAAAAAGACTGTCATTTTTACTAAAATCTACACTTGTTGCCCATTCGTTATTAAACAATTTTTTATAAAAAAGTATTTTGCCCGTTGATACTTCTATTTTTCGAACTACTCCATCCCGGGATGATGTCAACAGAAATTTTTCATCATTAGAAAGTTGTAGTGCAATAAATCTTTCATTATGGGAACCATAGGTCATTTCTTTTTTTCCTGTAGCTATATTCCATCGGCTTAATACCGGATCATAATTTCCGGTTACAATGCTGTTAGTTTTTTTAAGATAGTTCAGAAAATAAAGTGATTCTTTGCCAGCTCTGAAGTAATATATTTTTTTGTTAGTTACAGCATTCCAAACACTACAAAAACCACTGTAATCGCCCAGGGCAAATGTTTTTTTATCAGGTGCTATTTGTACCCGGTAAATCCAACCATTTGCATTGGTCATTGTTTGTACAATTTCCCCGGTTAATTTATTCCAAATCTTTGCTGTATTATCACTTGAGACAGTAATTATTTTTTGTCCGTCGGGATGAAATTTTGCTTCCCAGACTGTTCCTGTATGACCTTTAAAAACAATTATGGGCTTACCAGTTTGTGTTTCCCAAAGTCTTGCCGTTGAATCATCTGCTGTTGTTAAAATTTGGGAGTCGTTCTCAGAAAATTCTAAATTAGTAATACGGCTACTATGACCTTCAAAAGAAGCCGTAACCTTTCTTTTTTCAATATCCCAAAGCTCTGTCTCTTTGCCTCCATACAAAGCAAGGCTCTTACTATCATTACTAAACTTTATTTCTTCATTATAAAATTTTTCCGGAATCGAATCAACGAGGTGAAAAGTTGATGCATCCAAAATCCGTATTCCGGCACTACCTTTTTCACTATAATATTGTCCACTGATTGCTATCCATTTACCATCAGGGCTTGTAGCAAGGCCCCCAGAAAAATCATAGCCAGCTAAAGAAATAGATTTGCCTGTTTGAATGATATACGCCTCAGCTGGAGTAAAACCAGTAATGATCAAGGCTTTGTTATCTTTTGTAAATGCCAGAGCAGTGGGATGTCCCCGGTTCAGGCTTGCCAGCAATTTTCCTGTAGCGGCTTCCCAGATCTTTATTTTGCCATCCAAATCTCCTGATGCATATAGTTTTTCATTTGGACTAATGGCCACTGCTTTCATCTGATTACTATTAGCACTAGGCAATATCAGTTCGGGTTGTTGTGCGAATATTTTAGATATACACAGGCAACCATAAAACAGGCCAATAAACTTCAAACAGCGCATCAGCATTTTTTTTGAAAAATTACCACTATTAACAAGCTTTTCCAATACCATGAGCAGGGTACTTTAATCAGGGGTTAGCTCAGGCATAAAAAAACCGGCTCCAAAGCCGGTTTGTATGGTAATTCGATTAACAGTAGTACCAATATTTGTACCAGTAGCAATAGCCATAACCATCGCAATAGTAATACCAATAGTAGCAAAGTCCGGCACGGGATGCTTCCGGAGCTTTATACTTTTTTTGAAAGGCTTTTACTGCAGCAGAAAGTGATTTTGCATTAGCAGCTGTAAGTGTTTGTCCGGCCTTGTAAGTTGTTCCGCCAACTGTTGCTTCCGGGCTGCCGCCACGGTTTGCATCAAGACTTGCATTAGACACCATACTTAAAAAGCCGATGTCACTGTCTGTTAACGTAGTGCCTGCTTTTAAAGCAGATACTGTTTTTTCTGATTGCCCAAATACCACTGATGCCATCAGCAGGAGAGAGGCGGAGAATAAGATTTTAATCTTTTTCATTGTTGTGTTTTGTAGGTGATAAAATTTGATGGTTTTTAAATATATGCTTTTTTGGAGAAAAAAAATTGGCCTTTATAACTATATCTGGGTGGCTATCGCTTCAATTGTTGTAGTAAAGTTAGACGAACAACAACCTGGTTTCAATACCCAATAGCTGGTATTTATAGGGCTGATGAAAACTATTTGTCTTTTATAGGGATGAAAATAAACTCACTAAAGGCATCTGTATTTCCAAAATCGGCCATATGGGGCGATATTTTTAAGGTGGCGGTTTCATTTAAGCTGGCGGTTTGTAATACCGCATTAATATCGCCTAAAGTAACAATGCCATTAGAGCCTTCTCCTTTGGCCCGTAGCACTTGCAATAAAAGGTTGGCAAATGGGGAATGACGGCCGGCTTTACCATCAAAAGCAGGTTCGCTGCCTACCGAGGATAAGAATTTTCGGGTACGCAACGGTAATTTATCTTTTAAAAATTGCAGCACATTTTTATTGCTTATACTGGTAGTGTTTGTTTCCCGTTTTACATTATCAAAAGCTTTTGCATCAAAAGTGCCGCCATGGCAAACATCCAGCAATACAAGTACTTGCCGTGCAGGTATATTGTTCAGCATTTTTTGCAGCTTGGCATAGGGGATATAACTATTGCGAACGGGATCATCATCAATCGATTTGGAATCCGCACAAACTATAAAACCATCATCCAGCAATTCATTATCTACATCTCCGTGACCGGCAAAATACACGACGAGTTGGTCATTGGGTTGTGCAATGCGATAGTATTCCCGGATAGCTTTGTAAACACTGTCCATAGGCTTATCTTCTAGCAATTGCACTTCAAATCCGTAGGAGTTGGATAATTCATCTGCTACTGCACGGGCATCTTTAATGGGATTACTGAGTTTATTCCAGCCTTTGCCGTTATAATTATCAGTTCCTACCACCAGGGCATATTTTTTTGCTGTTAAATCATTGATTGTTTGTTGTAATTCCTTTGGTCTTGTTTTTAAACCACGGGTTGCGTCTTCGGAATCGCCGAATATATCACGGTACAATTTCAGGAATTGCTTTTCAAAGAAAATATCAAAATATTTACGATTGTCTTTATTGTTTTCGATCGCATAAGTCACTTCATCCTGCTTGATGTCTTCGGAAAATATATTGTAGATATTTATAGAAGTATCAATTGAAGTAATGAAATGATTTATTAACCCTTTCAATTTATCATCGAAACGTTTTTCTTGTCCTATTTTATTAGGCACTATTATTATACGGTTTTTGTTAAGAAGGGTTGCTACTAATGGGGAACTTTGCATTAATGTCCGGATAAATTCAGGACGGAATTTATCCGAAGGCCCCGCCTCTGTAATAAAAAGTTGATTACGGGCTGGTATAAGCTGGATGTATTCCTGTAAAGTTTTCAGTGAGATCAATTTTTTAGCGGTTTCTGGTGCCAAATTTTTCTTAGACTGTATTGCCTCTTTTGGATAGCCCTCATTGTCATAAGGAAAGAAATAGGTTGAAAAATTAGAAGAATCTAAAGAAAATACATCGCTATAACCGCTAAAATTGAAAATGAAATAATCATTTGCGGAAGCTTTTAGTGAAATATCTTTTAGTGCATTAAGTATCGCCTCTTTTGTTGCATTTGCGCCTGTTAATAAATATCCATGATAAGAAACAACTTTTTCATTCATCCCGAGAAACCGTGAATATTGATTGCTAAAAAAATTATTATAAGATATAGCATCAGACTCACAGGCATCAAACTTTAGGTTATTGTTTCCCTGGTATTTATCAATTCCTACTGAAAGAGACCACACTGCTTTTACAGAATAAATGTTTCTGTCAGTCTGATCATAAACATCATATTGCCTCAATAGTATGGGAAGCATCTTAGCTGCAATTGTTCTTTCAGTTATGGAGTATTTACGCAGATAGTCAAAAACAAATTCGTCAACAATCCCCCCTGTATCGTTATAAGCTAATATTCTCAATATTCCTTCGCCTATATTATAAGCTTTGTCTGTAATTACATACTTATTATTGGTTTGCCATACACTGTCGATCTTTTCATTGCTGCCAAAAATCAATCTAAACCCTCTCTGTGTATAACCCAATGAATCAGTGAATTTTTTATAATTAGTAATTGTATCACCACGGAAAATCAGCCCTTCAAACTTTGACAAAAACGGAGTGCCGTAATACAGCATATATATAGCTGCAGGATTGTGTTTTTTTAAAGATTGGGGAAACTGACTTTTATCCAGAACAAATACCTTCTGCTCACCAATGCCCGGTGTTGCAGAGGAATTTTTGCTAACAAGCATTCCTGCAAGGAGTAGAAAAGCAAATGAAAATTTTATAAAAAAACTACTGTTCATAACTGGTAAATATTTAAGAAAGGTATTACTATCAATTCAAGATTACAATACCCGTCAGTGGGTAGATTATCTTCTGCAAACTATATTATCTTTAGGTGAATAAGAGAGTTAGTCAATTTCTTTTAGACGTATCTTCTCTGAGTCAGGTATTTTCACAATGAAACTGAAACGCAATTTCATATTACTATTGTCGCTTGCCTGTTTTTTACAGGCAATTGCCCAGCCCGATGAAAGGGGTTTTAAAAAGGCTGGCGATACTGCAACGCTAAAAGGTAATGTGTATGCTATTATCGTAGGTATCAGCGATTATAAATTAGTGCCGGATCTACAATATGCACATAAAGATGCACAAGCATTTGAAAGTTTTTTATTGAGTGAAGGGGGAGGCAAAGTGCCTGTCGCCAATATTGAAACTTTCGTAAACGGAAACGCTACCCGTACTAATGTAGGGGATGCGATTTCAGTACTAGCCCGTAAGGCTAAACCCGGTGACCGGGTGTATTTCTTTTTTGCCGGGCATGGCGATATGGAAGACCTTACTCAAATTGAAAACGGTTTGCTGCTGTTGCACAATAGTCCCAATGGAAATTATTTTGGAA
The DNA here is from genome assembly GCA_002127295.1 of Chitinophagaceae bacterium IBVUCB2. GTDB lineage: Bacteria > Bacteroidota > Bacteroidia > Chitinophagales > Chitinophagaceae > JJ008. The sequence continues at coordinate 1,079,012 of NFUV01000001.1, read as the reverse complement.
TGAATGATGATGTACTGGAAATTTTGGACTTAAAGAGATATTTATCTCCATTAGCACAACGTGGAATTGAAATGATATTTATTGTGGATGCCTGTCACTCCGGAAATTTAAAAGGTGGAGTTGAAGGCGTGCAGCAAACTGCCTCTGCTCTTACTGCCGCCTGGGGCAAAGAATATAAAATACTTTCCTGCCAACCTAACCAGCTTTCGTTAGAGAGTGCAGAGTGGGGTGGAGGAAGAGGCCTCTTTTCATTGCAACTGGAGGAGGGGTTGAAGGGCTTGGCCGATAATGATAATAATGGCACAGTCAGCATGTTTGAATTACAAAGTTATATCCAGACCAATGTGGCAAAATATAGTGAAGGAAAACAGATACCGTTGGTAAGTGGCGATTTGAGTAAGACAATCAGTATTGTAAACCCAACCATACTGGCAGCTTTAAAACAGGAAAAAGCTAAAAGCTATCCTGTGCTGGCATCTGCCAATACAAAAGGTAACGACGAAAAATATGCAGACTCGCTGGATGAAGCAGGCAAGAAGCTCTATGCTTCTTTTAAAAATAACATTGCTGAAAAGAAATTAGTAATGCCGGCAGATACTAATGCATTCAGGGACTATCGCCTGTTTGAAAGAAAATATCCAAACAATCCACTTATTGCACTCATGCGAAGAAATCTGGGTGCTGTATTAAACGAAAAATTCAACGACATTGTATCACCTCTCCTCAAAGGGCAAAGAAGTTATTCTTCAAGGGAATCATGCGGCTTGGTGGCAATAGAGTTAGATAGTTGTTTGCAGCTCCTGGGCAATCAACATTATATGTATACTAATATAAAGGCCCGTAAACTATTTATGGAGTCCATGGCGCTAACCTGGGCGTTATCGGAAAATGAATACAATGCTTATATGAAGCCTGCGGTAGAAACTTCTATTAAGCTATTAGAACAATCTGAACAACTTGAGCCTAATGCAGCCTATACACTGGACGCATTGGGAGTTCGTTATACTTTTTTGTATGATTTTGATAAGGCCACTAAAGCCTTTCAAAAATATCTTGATTTGAGACCTAACGATTTAACGGCTCGTTATTCTCTGGGTATTACATATTCAAACTTAAAAATGTTTGATAATGCAGAAAAAATATTTGAGGAGCTATTAAAAGAAAATCCAGGCTGGCTGGACGTAGGGATAAAATTATCAGATGTGTACCTTAATAATAAAAAGCCAGCTAAATCCTTAGCCATTATTAATTCCATAATAGATACCTCTGCTTTATACAAGGGGAATGGGTATTTCTTTAAGGGTGTATATTTTTCACGAAGCAGTATGCATGACAGTGCTATCTATTATTATAATCTTGCTAAAAAAGAAATGGGGGCTTGTGATATATGTGATAATAACATTGGGCATAACTATTTTGTCAACAACAAACTTGATTCTGCAAAAAAATATTTTAGAAAATTATTGGCGGCTGACAGCTTAAATGTGTTTGCTAATTTCAATATGGGTACAATTGAGGTTTTGGAAGGAGATATTGGTAAGGCGTTTCAGTCCTTCGTTAAATCGGCAGTGTATGCTCCTGCATTTATGGAGGGTTATGTAAACAATCTTCAGCTATATTTTGGCAAAACATATACCGTTACAGACGGAAAAGAGTATAAGCAGTTTAAGGAAACGCAGTATATATTTAATATGCAGTATTTGTCCTACTTATCGATATTGTATGGATATATAAGGGATTCTGCATTGTTGAATAAAGGGACCGGGGTGCAATATTTCTTTGACCAGGTATTTGTATATAAGCAGCATGATGTTTACACCTGGTATCACCATGCTTGTTATAAATCGTTAATAAAAGATAAGGAGGCAGCTTTAGCAAGTCTTGATAATGCATTACGGCTTGGCTACGGTAATTATTTTACGCTGCTATATGATAAAGATCTTTCCTTTATTCGTTCTACTCCGGAATTCAAAAATCTCATCAGGAAATATTTCCCTAACGAATCTGCTGGATCAAATTAAGTGAGGCGTACGCTTATCCTCATTTATTTCATTAAGGTTTATTTAACTGCATCACCAGTGTAATTGTTGGGGCAACAGTATCTACTTTTAAATAATACACACCAAAAACACTGTTATGAAACGTTATACTTCACTTTTGCTTGTATTTTTCCTTTCTTTTTCTGTAAGCTTCGCCGATGAGATTGCATTTGAAAAAAATGCCACCTGGGCAGAAGTAAAAGCAAAAGCAAAACGGGAAAATAAGATGATATTCTTCGATGCTTATACTGCCTGGTGCGGTCCCTGTAAATACCTTGAAAAAAATGTTTATACTGATGCAGGGGTAGCCGCTTATTACAACCATCACTATATCAGCGTAAAGTTTGATATGGAAAAGGGGGAAGGTATAGAACTGGCTAAAGAATTCTCCATAGATTCTTATCCTACGTTACTGTTCTTTTCTGCTGATGGTAAACTTGTACATAAATATATAGGTGCAACTGATGTGACAGGTTTTATCAGCCTTGGCGAAAATGCAGCAGATCCTGCTAAGCAATATATAATGATGAAAGAGCAAGCTGCCGGCTTACTGCTGACGGATGCTGCATTTGCTAAATGGGCTTTCCAGGCAGATAGATTACAAGATGTAGATAAAGGAGCAATTATTAGAGCCTACCTGGCAGGAAAAAAAGATATTCTTAGCAATAAAGATGTGGCCATTACAGCATTGCTCCAGGCTCCCGAACTTACCGAAATACAATTGAGTTATTTAAGTAATAATCCTGCCAGGATCGGAGAGTTATTTAATCTTACTACCGAACAAATAACTTCTCTTTTGTACAAAAGAATATTTAACCAGGCTATGGTTGTGTATCAAAGAAGCAATCAGCAAATAGACTCTTTTTCAAGTGTCATAAAGAAATATATTCCTACTAATTATGAGTATGCTGTAAAAGACTTATTGTTCAAAGAAGCACTCCGGGCCGATAAAAATATCAGTAAAGCAACGGGATTATTATTAGAATATCTTGACGATAGAAAAAGCACCACCAGTATTGAAGCCATTGCAGGGTGGTTTGAGGAATTTTCAGCGGTCATTGACAAAGAGAATGCCCAACGCCTAATTAATAAGCTTGCCCGTTATGAGCTACAGGAAAGTGATGAGGGAAAAGAGTACTGTTTATACCTTATTCAAATGAGTTGCTATACTACTATTGGCGACATTGCCGAGGCAAAAATATATGCTCTAAAAGCTTATCAAGCTGTAGAAATTCCTGCAGAATATAAGGATATGCTGAAAGTAACTTGGGGATTTACAGATTAGGCCAAGAGCCACTTACTATGAAATACCCATAACTGGGTATAGTTTCAGGAGAATTATGCTACTAAATTGTGTTTATAATGAGACCTTCTAAAACATCAAACTTATTTAATACGAAAAGTAATATTGCTTTTTTTTCAGGGCATACAACTTTTCAGCTTCCAATCAACTCAATGCTTACGGTTAGTGGTATTAGGTTGGATGTTGTACTCAAAACACTTTATATTAGTAGTCTACCAGTTAGCCAGATATATTTTCGTAATAAATACATTAAAATCTTCAAATAGCACCACCAAATCCAAAATTAAAGGTTATGTCCAAGCATTTCTTTATCACCACATTAGCTCTCATTATCACCAGCCTTATCATGGCGCAAGAAAAAAGAGCTCTTATTATTGCTATTGACCAATATGAGCCACCCTCCACATATAAACCGGCCAGTACTGCAAGGTCTGTTTTTAGAAATTTGGATGGTTGCGTAAATGATGGTCGTTCTATTCAATCTGTTATCGTTTCTAAGTTTCAATTTGATGCAGGCAAAGTAGACACATTGTATAATGATGCTGCTAACAGGGCGGCCATTCTTAAATCAATGAACGATTTACTGGATAAAAGTAAAGCCAATGATATTGCTTTTATCTATTATGCCGGGCACGGTAGCCAGGTGCCTAACAGTTTGGCGAAGGAAACAGATAAGAAAGATGAATCAATGGTGCCCAGTGATACATATAAAGAAGGAGTGGAGGATATCAGGGATAAAGAACTGGCAAAAGTTTTTAATGCCTTTTTAGATAAAGGCGTAAAATTAACGGTGATCATGGATTGTTGTCATAGCGGATCACTTTCCCGTGGTCCCAATGCCCCCGGCAAATCAAGATTTATTGCCGATGCAAATTATGATGCAAAAGATGCTTCACAACCTGTACCACCAGAGACAAGATCAGAAGGAAACTTTCTTATTATTTCAGCAGCCCAGGATAATGAATTTGCACAAGAGCAGCGGGATGAAAATAATATTCCCCACGGTGCTTTTACTATTGCTTTATGCCAGGCCCTGGAACAACAATCTGTAAATGCATCAGTAATAAATCTATTTACAAGTCTCCGGGCCATTTTAAAAAGTAATGGAAAGAAACAAGAACCCGTATTAGCAGGTAAATCTGAAAGACAGCAACAAACCTTGTTCGGAATTGAAAAAGGAAGCCTCCCGGATAAATCTTTAATAGCTATTTCCGGTTTTGAAAATGGTAAAGTTTTTTTACAGGGCGGTTTTGCATTGGGATTGAATAAAGAAAACGAACTGGTAAAATTTAATGGGACCGACACACTGGTAAAAGTGGAAATAGATTCTGTAATGGGTGTCAATAAATCAAGAGCCAGGGTAGTGAAAGGTAATATTAAAGATCTAAAAGCTGGTAACCTGCTGGAAGTAACCAACTGGGTATCTTCTGCTGCGCCACTTTTAAAAGTATATGTTCCATCTGTAAATATGCTATATGATGATATTGCAAAACTGGCGGCAGTTAACAATGAATTGAGACAATCTAAAAAAATAAACTGGATAAATAAATTGGAGAAAGCTGATCCTTACACTACTATTTTTTATGATGGTAATAAATACAAGGTGAATGTAGATGGTAAAGATGTACCTGCGCCATCCACCATTACTGCTGCCAACCTTTTACAGTTGGGTAAACAGGATTCATCTTTCTATTTTGAACTACCACCATCCAAAGCATTGGCAGATGCAGTAAAAGGAAAATTGCGAACCAACCGGAGTATTATGATTGTTGATAATTCTTCTGATGCGCACTATGTACTTTACGGAACAATTGATGAGAATGGAAAACCAGCTTACGGATTTCGCCGTGCACAAACATCATCCAGAGATAGCCTTGAATCAATGCCTGTACAAACAAAAAGTTTTGTGCTGGAAGATGGGGGGAATGAAGCTGGCACTTCTGTAGCGGATAACTTATATGAGTATGCGATGCGGCTTTCTAAAATAAGAGGATGGGTTCAGTTATCCGGACCAAAAGATGGCGAAAGTAATTTTCCTTTTCACCTGGAACTCGTAAATAAAGGAACTGGTGCAGTTATAAATAACCAGGAATATAAAGTGGGTGAAAATGTTGCGTTTAATCTGGTTGCTAACGAAGGTTACACCGGTGCCAACAGGGTAAAACGATTTGTATATGTTTTCCTGATTGATAAAGATGGTAATATGACTTTGGTTTATCCTGGCGAAAGTGATGGGAATGTTGGGAACCAGTTTCCTAAATATGAAAACTTTAACCTGGTGAAGAAAGTGTTTCTTTTTGAAGGAGAAGTATCAGAGCCGATTGGAACAGATAATTATTACGTATTAGCTGCTGATGAAGCAATTCCTAATTATGCCATGGTATTTAACCAGGAAGGTGTGAGATCAGCAAGAGGAGTTGAGAGCCCATTAGGCGACTTGCTGAACATGGGTAATGAGGGGGGAACGAGGTCATTTAAAAAATCGGTATCTAACTGGAATCTTATTAAAATGCCTGTAAAATCAAAATATTAAAATACCTATTAATGGGTATTGGCGCAGGTAATTCTCAATATTAACTTGCTCTCAATAAAAATTTTAAAACAACCTTCGTATTACCTTTAAAAAAAATAAACATGAAAAAAACACTGATTGGAATGTTTGCTATCACTTGTATGATGCTTGCATTTACCACCACCGTCTCTGCGCAGAAAAAAATTGCCGTTAAATTACAGTCAAGTGCTGTAGAATCCAACCGTAGCGCATCTAAAATTAAAGGGGAAGCTCCCACTACGGATGTAGTAGAAACAAAATCAAGAGGAACTTGTAGCGTTTTCTTTGATAACTATTCTGGTTTATATGTAAAAGTATATGTGGATGGTTACTATCGTGGTACGTTGTCTCCTTATGGTTCATTTACTGTAAACGTTGCTGATGGTTACACAGAGATCTATTGTATTTCAACCGGAGGTACAAGAGATTGGACAGCGACGGGTAACTGCACAGGCAGGTATACCTACTCACTCTACTAATTAGATCTTTCCTAGTTTATATAAAAGCAGGCTTTTTAGCCTGCTTTTTATTTTTTGGGGGATAATAAGCGGTAAATAGATCAAAACTCGTTTTACTCTTTTGTCTAAAATGGCTATTTTTGCCGCCCAATTGCGGGGGTAGCTCAGCTGGTTAGAGCATCGGATTCATAACCCGAAGGTCGGCAGTTCAAGTCTGCTCTCCCGTACAAAAGGCCCCTTTTTGGGGCTTTTTTGCTTTTTAAACCTGAAATTTGACCATGCTTCTTCGCCTTGCCACCCCCGCTGATTCCAACGGCATACTCAATATATATGCACCTTATATTGAAAATACTTCGCTTACGTTTGAAACGACAGTTCCGTCAGAAGAAGAATTTGCACTACGAATCAACTATTATCTCGAAAACTGGCCCTGGTTAGTTTGCGAATCGGAGGGAAAAATCGTAGGGTATGCCTATGCATCCCGCTACAGGGAAAGGGTAGCTTATCAATGGAGTGTGGAATGTTCGGTGTATATCCATGATGATTTTCAAAAAGCAGGTGTTGGCAGGGCATTGTACACTGCTTTATTCGCAATTCTTCAACGACAGGGTTTTAATAATGTGTATGCTGTAATCAATTTGCCAAATGAAAAGAGTGTGGCTTTTCATGAAAGTCTTGGATTTACTTATTTTGCTACTTATGAAAAAGTGGGTTATAAGTTAGGGCAATGGAAAAATGTAGGCTGGTGGCAATTGCAATTAAATGAGTATGGCGATGAACCCGCTGAACCCACAAAATTTTTGGAATTAAATAAAGATTTTCTTCCCGTACTATTCGCCGAAAAATCAAAATCGCTTAAACCATAAAAGGAATTGATGGATACATTTATTTTTCTGTAGCGGCCACTAATTTCTCTGTGGTCACTCTTCCGGGGTAAACTTCTAATGCTTTTTCCAAACAATCCATTGCTGAATTCAGCGCATCCAGATTTAGTACATAGGCTAACCGAACCTCATCAGAACCCAAACCTTGTGTACCATAAAAACCTGTAGCCGGTGCCAGCATTACAGTTTGATTATTGTAAGAAAACTCCTCCAATAACCACTGGCAAAATTTGTCGCTATTATCAATTGGTAATTTCGCAATAGCATAAAAAGCCCCACCCGGGTTCGGGCAATACACACCATCCATTGCATTTAATCTGCTTACCAATAAATTTCTTCTCGATAAGTATTCCGCTTTCGGAGCATCAAAATAACTGGCTGGCAGATCAACCGCTGCCTCGCCCATTATTTGTGCAAGCCCCGGCGGACTTAACCTTGCCTGTGCAAACTTCATTGCTGCATCATATACCCTTTTGTTTTTGGTAACAAAAGCACCAATTCTTGCACCGCACGCACTGTATCTTTTTGAAATCGTATCCATCAATACTACATGCTGTTCTAAACATTCCAGGTGCATTGCACTTACATAGTCCCCATCATAGCAAAACTCACGGTATGCTTCATCGCTAAACAGGTATAAGTTGTGTTGGATACAAATTTCCTTTAACGCTTCCATCTCTTTTCTGCTGTATAAATATCCTGTCGGGTTATTCGGGCTGCAAATGATGATGGCTTTAGTTTTAGATGTAATTACTTTTTCAAAATCTGAAATAGGGGGCAATGCAAACCCGGTTTCAATACGGGAAGTAATCGGTACTACCGTTACACCAGCCGCACAGGCAAAACCATTATAATTGGCATAAAATGGTTCAGGAATAATCACTTCATCTCCCGGATTTAAACAGGCAAAGAAACCAAACATAATTGCTTCACTTCCGCCTGTAGTAATTAGAATCTGGTCATGACTTACATCAATACCCACTGATTTATAATATTGTACAAGTTTGCGGCGATAGCTTTCATTGCCGGCACTATGACTATACTCCAATACTTTGATATCCGCATTCCGCACCGCATCCATAATTGCCGGAGGCGTTTCAATATCCGGTTGCCCTATATTGAGGTGATAAACTTTAATACCTTTCTTCTTAGCTGCTTCAGCAAAGGGTACTAATTTCCTGATTGGAGAAGGCGGCATCTGCTGGCCACGGTTAGAGATTGTAAGCATGCGACAAAGGTAAGAAGTGAAAGGGAATCAATGTATTGTCTTACCCCGGAAGGAGATATATTTTAATGCGCCAGCTAAGAATTAAAATTATCGTCTCTTTCGTAACGCTTTATCCATTCACTTGCGAAAATGAATAATTTCAGCGCTGATTATGAAATATATGAAGAAGGTTGATACTTTTTGAAGTTAGTTATTAATAATTCTCTTCCATGGGTTGAGTAATAAGTACTACTTCAGCAGGTACCATTTGTCCGTCAATGCATAAGCAATGACTCGCATCTTTTGTAAGCTCTTGCTGTAGTTCACTCTCTATCTCCGTTATGTCCTTTAGAAAATTATTAACCGGCATCATCATCCTGTTGATATAACAGGTGCTTTTGTCATGTATAGAGAACAGTTCTGTTTTTAAAAAGGATACACCTTCCTGAATATGTTGTTTTGCCTGCTGGTAGGAGTCGTTAAGAAAACCATGAATTGTCAGCATGTTATCATTTAGCTGGTTGGGAGTAGACTTTTCCATAACAATCGTTTTTAGTACATCAACTAATTAAAGATTCATGCCAGAAAGAATCTGGCTGCCATAGCTATGTTGAAAATCAATTTCTTCAATTGTAAATGTGGAAAAGAAGTATTAACTGTGCGAAAAATCAAAATGATTTTTCAATTAAATTATAAGAGGGTGATTTATTTGCTCCAATTTGAAACGGACTGTTTCACAGAGTCGGGATTTTTTTCCCCGAATTGTTTTAGAATGGTAATCGTTCCAAAAACACTTATTAAAGATCAATTCACCATGGGGATAAAATAAAAATCCCTTCATAAAATCTATGAAGGGATCTGGGGCCGGTAAAAGCTATAATTAATTTTTAGGTTTGTTTGCTTTCTCTTTCAGGTATGCTTCATATGCTTCAGGAGTTAAAACTTCTCCGCTTATCTGTACAGATTTAGGCTGATCTACACCAGCAAATTTTACAAACACATCTTTATGGAATGTTGCCAATGCAGCAGCATTATAATCCACTTTTAATTTAACAGTTGCACCTGGCATAATGGGATCAACAATTTTTTCCGGGGTAGTGCAGCCACAACTCGCATAAGAATTTTCAACAACAATTGGTTTGTTACTGATATTCTTAATCTCAAAAAAATAACTAACGGGTACACCTTGCTTAATTTTTCCAAAATCATGTTTTTCTACAGTGAATTTTGCAATATCATCGGCTTTCGGTTGAGCCATTGCAGCAAGAGTAAAAACAAAAGCAGTTGCGAGTAAAATAATCTTCTTCATGGTAAAATAAATTTAAAAGGATTGTTTTTTTAATAAATCTATAGAAGCATTGGCAGGTGCGGAGCCTTCAGGAGCTTTCCAAACAGTGCCTTTGATCTTGATTTGTTTTGTTTGATTAGTATTGTAAGTAATTGTTATGAATTTTTCGAAAACTCCTTCTGCAGCGGCATTGTAGCCTACTTTAATTTTTGCAGTAGCACCAGGAGCAATTTCTTCACGGCTCCATTCTGGTGTTGTGCATCCACAAGTAGCAGATACATTATCTAATTTCAATGCAGTTTTGCCCGTATTTATAATTTCGAATGTATGGTAAACAGGTTTGCCTTGCGGAATCTTAGCAAAGTCAAATTCTGTTTCTTTCAGCTTTAGTATATCATCTGTAGCAGCTTGAGTAACTACAGTTCCGTGGTTATGTCCATCATTAGGAGAATGGCCTGCTTGCGCATTTAAACCAGAAATTGCTAAAAAACTAATGACGAATAATGATAATGTCTTCATGCTAATGGATTAAGATGCCAAATTTAGAAAAAAGATGCCATATATTATAGAACAGTTGCAGGCTAGCGGGTATTTTTTAACATGCCTCTGCCGGGTATTTAATCTTCCTATTTTTGCCTCATGGATAACACTAACCTGGAAACATACACTGCTGACGAGAAGCTGTCCTTTGACAAGTTCAGGGATGAGGTGCTAATGGACTATACCATGGTTTGTATAAGCCGGGAAACCAGCTTATTAGGCCGCAAGGAAGTACTTGGTGGTAAAGCTAAATTTGGAATTTTTGGGGATGGTAAAGAAGTAGCCCAGGTGGCAATGGCCAAATTTTTCCAGGCAGGCGATTTTCGCAGCGGATATTACAGGGATCAGACTTTTATGCTTGCAGCAGGACTTACTAACGCAGAACAAATATTTGCTCAATTATATGCAGACCCTGATATAAAGAATGAACCCTTTAGCGCTGGCCGCCAAATGAATTGCCATTTTGCCACCAAAATGGTGAATGAAAATGGAGATTGGCTTAATCTTTCAGGACTTAAGAATATTTCTGCTGATATAGCACCTACAGCCGGACAAATGCCCCGTGCCCTGGGATTGGCATACGCATCCAAAGCATTTCGGAATATCAGTCAGCTTCAATCATTCAATAATTTATCTAACAACGGAAACGAAGTTTGTTTTGCAACCATTGGTGATGCCTCCACCAGCGAAGGCCATTTTTGGGAAACTATAAATGCAGCCGGTGTATTACAAGTGCCATTAGCTGTATTTGTATGGGATGATGGTTATGGCATTTCTGTTCCAAAAAAATTCCAGACCACCAAAGCTTCTGTTTCGGATGCATTAAGTGGAATGCAAAAGACGGAGAATACGAACGGCTTTAATATTTATAAAGTAAAAGGCTGGGATTATGCCGGCATGTGCGAAGTATTTGAAGAAGGGATACGTTTTGCGAGGGAAACCCATACTCCCGTTTTATTTCATGTAGAAGAAATAACCCAACCGCAGGGCCACTCTACTTCGGGTAGTCATGAGAGATATAAATCGCAGGAAAGATTAGAATGGGAAAGAGAATGGGATGGTATCAGAAAAATGAAAGAGTGGATCATTGCGAATGCTTTAGCCAAAGAAGAAGAACTCGATGGAATAGCGGAAAGAGCTAAAGAACATGTAAGAGAAAGTAAAGCTGCTGCCTGGGCAAAATTTATTACACCTGTAAAAAAACAAGTTAGCAGGGCTACCGATTTAATTCATGCAATGGCCAATGCACTACCTGAACAAACAGCAGCCTTGCAAAAATTAGCAGTTGAATTGTCTGCCAGCCGGGAGCCATTGCGGAGAGATGTGTTGAAAGCATTGAACACTGCACTTACATTAGCAGGCAGTGCAGATGCTGCCTATTGGACAAAAGATTATTACAGCGAATTACAGGCAGAAAACAAGAAATTATACAATACGCATTTATATAATGATGGGCCCAAAAGTGCATTAAAAGTAACGGAGTTAAAACCAGCATTTGCCGCTGAAGCGCCAATGCTCAATGGCTTTGAAGTATTGAATAAATACTTTGATGAATTATTTACTGCCAATCCTAAAGTAGTGGCATTTGGAGAAGACCTTGGTTATATTGGTGATGTGAACCAGGGCTTTAGTGGTCTGCAACAGAAGCATGGCAACGACAGAATTTTTGACACAGGTATTCGGGAATTAACTATCATGGGGCAAGGAATTGGTTTAGCAATGCGTGGATTAAGACCTATTGCAGAGATTCAATACCTTGACTATTTATTATACGGATTGCAGCCTTTAAGCGACGACGTATCAACATTGCACTACAGAACAGCAGGTCAGCAGAGTTGCCCGGTTATTGTTCGTACACGGGGTCACCGCCTTGAAGGTATCTGGCATAGCGGTTCGCCGATGGGTATGGTTATAAATGCACTTCGTGGAATGTATGTATGCGTACCCAGAAATATGACACAAGCCGTGGGGATGTACAACACTTTATTAAGAAGTAATGACCCCGGATTAGTGGTGGAATGTTTGAATGGCTACCGCCTGAAGGAAAAATTGCCATCAAACCTGCTTGATTTTACTGTGCCTTTAGGTGTACCGGAGGTCATTAAGGAGGGAACTGATGTAACAATTGTTTCTTATGGTTCTACCTTACGTATTATACAAGATGCAGTAAATGCCTTAGAAGTACAGGGTACCAGTTGCGAAATTGTGGATGTACAAACATTGCTTCCTTTCGATACTAATCACATGATCTTAGAATCGCTTAAGAAAACTAACCGGATTGTTTTTGTAGACGAAGATGTACCAGGCGGAGCAGCTGCGTTTATGTTCAACAAAGTGATGGAAGAACAAGGCGGGTATAAATATTTAGATGTTGCACCGAGAACCATTACTGGTAAAGCACATCGTCCAGCTTATGGAAGCGATGGCGATTATTTCAGCAAGCCGAATGCGGAAGAAATTGCTACTATAATTAAGGAGATGATGAGTGAATAATGCCAAATTAGTCGTATCTTATCTGACTAAATTAATTATTAAAATAAATCTTCTTCTATGTCTATTGTAAAAGTTATTGAACTCATTGCTTCATCCGATAAGAGTTTTGACGATGCAGTAAAGCAAGCTGTTAAAGAAGCATCTAAAACTATCCGTAATGTAGATTCTGTATGGGTAAAGGATATGAAAGTGCATGTAAAGGACGGAAAGATAAAATCCTACGGTGTAATCTGCAAAGTGTCGTTCCGGTTAGATAAAGACAAAGACGATACGGATTAATTTATTCTCATTAAAATGTATAGTCCCGTTTTGCTTTTGTAAAACGGGATTTTTGTTTGTATGAAGTGCTACATTTGATTACCAATGCCAACTGATTTCTTATATATTATTGATATACTCGGCACCTTTTCATTTGCTGTGTCGGGGGCTTTTTTAGCCATGGAGAAAAAGCTGGATCCATTTGGCGTATTGGTATTGGCATTCGTTACGGCAATTGGTGGCGGTACATTAAGAGATATGATGATCGGTAATTTACCCGTAAGCTGGTTAGCCAATGCAACAGCTACCATTGTGATTTTTGCATCTGCCGTTGTCACCATGTTTTTTGGCCGCTACCTTAAGCATCTAACTACTACATTGTTTTTGTTTGATGCGTTAGGGCTGGGTTTGTTTACCGTTGTAGGTATTAAATTGGGCATCGCAAAAGGGTTTAGCCCGGGTGTATGTATTACATTGGGAACAATCACTGCTTGCTTTGGCGGTGTAGTAAGGGATGTGTTGCTGAATAATATACCATTGCTATTTCGAAAAGAGATTTATGCGCTGGCTTGTATTTTAGGCGGCCTTTTATATTTTTTGCTTAGAAGTTTTAAAATGGACGCCGATGTGGTGACTATTATTTGCATTCTAGTAATATTTATTATTCGAATTATTGCAGTGCGTTATAAACTTTTTCTTCCAGCCTTTTATAAATCAATACCAAAAGAATGAACTTAACTATTTACCAGGTTGATGCGTTTACAAATAAGTTGTTTGGAGGCAATCCTGCAGCTGTTATTCCATTAGAGAAATGGATTGATGAAGGGCTGATGCAGCAGATTGCAATGGAAAACAACCTTGCTGAAACAGCTTTTTTTGTTCCAAAAGGAGATGAGTATGAGATAAGATGGTTTACACCCGAGCTGGAAATTGATCTTTGCGGGCATGCCACACTGGCTTCTGCACATGTGTTATATAAAATGTCAGGATGTACAAAACCTGTCATTACTTTTCATTCCAAAAGTGGCCCCTTGTATATTTCACAGAGTGGCGATACACTTAACCTTGATTTTCCTTCCTGGATGCCGGATCGGATAACCGATTATCCCGAAGAGTTATTGACTTCACTTGGTAATCCTGAAATAGCAGGAGTGTATAAGAACCGGGATTTTCTTGTTGAATTAATGAATGAGGACGCAGTAAAAAAACTCCGGCCTGACTTTACATTAATGAGAAAGGCAGGCGCCATGGTGATTGTAACTGCTCCCGGTAAAGAGGTGGATTTTGTATCCCGATTTTTTGCACCTGGTGCCGGTATTGATGAAGATCCTGTTACTGGCTCTGCACATTCACAACTGATTCCCTTCTGGAATTACAAATTGGGAAAAGAGAAAATGCATGCAAAACAGTTGTCAAAAAGAGGTGGGGATATTTATTGCGAACAAAAAGGAGACAGGGTAATTATGGGTGGCCAATGTGTATTTTATATGAAAGGCGAAATAAAAATATAAAATAAATATATGTCATTTGGCAAAAAAATATTTATAACCATTCTTTGTTTTATTGGCGCAATAATAGCTGTAGGCATTGCTAATTATCTATTGCAGATTGCATTTGTTTTTCTTGATATTATTACAAGGCTTTCCTCCACTTCAGCTTATATAATTGTATTGTGGATTGTGACCGGTGTTTTTGGGGCGGTGTTTGCTTTTAGTGGGGCGGAGTATTTTTTAGGCAAAGAAAATTTTTCTTCCAAGTTTACAGGTAATACCATCATGGTTGTTTCTCTGATAGCAATTATATTTGCTGTTATTATGCTTTCAAGAGGAGAGTTTAAGGGCAACCCTTCTGAGTTTTCCTTATTGTTGAGTAATGGATATGTCTTCCTATCATTTTTTGCTGGCTCAGCTGCTATGGCAGCCATATTGCGGAATCTTGATTCATAGTAATCACCCATTTAAAAAACGTTCCCGTACCTCGGCTGTTGGTACCATACATTCTTCCTTTTCCCCGAACCATTTATACCGGCGCTTTGCAAACCATTTATAGAAAGGTTGGCTGATGAATGGAGGAATAATAATAAAACCATATAGCATTTTAGCCGGCCAGTCTAGATATTTACTTATTCGTATTCCGGCATTTGCATAAGTATATGCTTTGCCTTTATCAATAAATACAATAGTATCAGCGGAAGGGGATACTTTAAATTCTGTTAGTAATTTTTTTCCCGTTTCTGATTGTAAGGGTGCAAATTTCAGCTTAGCCTTTTTATCATTACGGATCGCAAAGTTTACCATACGGTTGCAGAAATTACATACACCGTCAAAAAGCACAATGGGCTGTTCTGTATTCACCCTGCAAAGGTAGTCTTAAGAATATTTCAATTAATTAATTGTAATTTTTCAGGTAATGAAAGGGATAATACGAGCTACTTCTTTACAATTTTTGTGAGTAAAAATGAAATTGAACGGAATGGTTAAATGAAATCAAGAATTAAAGTAACTTTAGTAAAATGATAAAATGAAGAAACTGTTTATTCTTATTGTTTTTCAGCTTACGGGAGTACTGCTTTTTGCACAAGCTGGTAAGTATGCTGGTACAAAAAAGGCAATGCTTGGCAAAGTGTATACAGAAACTCAGGAATTACCGCAGTTGAAAGGATGGAAGCAACTGGAAGGCGGTGTAATAAATAAGCTCGACGAGCCGGAAATGATCTTAGTAAATGTTTTTCAAAAGGGAACTACCGTCCTTGTTTTTTTTAGCATAAAAGAAGATACAGCTTCTGATAAATATCTCATCAGCGATGTACTTGAAGTTACCGGAGTGCAAAAAGGATGGGAGATACGCAGTAGCTTTTGCAGGCAGAATAAAGTTGAGAATAGTTTTATAGTAGTTTGGGGCAAAACAACTACCAATGAATTTATGAACGTCTTAAAAAAAGCATGGATTTTTAACCGGGATAAAAGAAGAATTGAAATAATTCCTATAAAAGGAATTGATTGTGAGAATATAGGATGCTGATATTTTTATAAGTTCGGATACAGAATATTTTTTCTATACCAAAACCAATCATCTATGAAGAAAAAAATCCCACTTTTCTTTCTTTTTGGGTTCTTGTTGGCAATCCAACAGAATGGACTGGCCCAACCTTTTAATCTGGAAGAAAGAATCGTTCCTAAGGAATTAATTTTTGAAGAGTATAAAAAGGAAGGAGCTGAAAAGGCGAATGGTCGCATCAGTATGAATCAGCTTACACAGGATACTGATACGGCGTATTATTTTATCAAAGGGCTAAGCATGTACTCTCCAACCTATTTCAGTCTTAATTCCTCAGACCCTGCTGCAGATATCAAAGTGCATTTATGTAAAGAAAATTGGAAAATTTTTCACCACCAGGGTGAAGTTAAAGGGAAGAGCATCTATAAGAATAATTTTAAAACAGAAGGTGATTTTGGAATAATGGTAGTGGCCAATAAAAAACCTGCTCATTATGTATTGATGGTTTGGACTGGTGCTGAAATGAAAATAGAATTGCCCACTGTATTTAAAGGAAGTGATGGAGTAGCAGGAAGTAGTGGCGGCGGATGGTTCAAAAAAAACATGACACTTATTATAGTTGCTGCTGCAGCATTGCTTATAATATCTTTCTTATTAGTTAAACTTAAAAAGAAAAAATCATGAGTATAGTATTTAAAAAAATTGTACTGATTTTATCAGCCATGTTTTTTATTGTTGCTATTCAGGCACAAGATGATGATTTGGACCTTGGCGGTGAAAATGATCCGGCCGAAGCAGTGAATGAGGCGTACGAAAATTTGCAGGGCTACCTCGACTGGTTGGAAGAACGAAGAGATGAATGGAACGAAATACAAAATTTTGAACCCGGTGCCTGTGCTCCTGATTTTAGTGCCAGTAGCGGAGCTATGATGGCCTCCACTTGTGCAGGAAATGCAGCTTGCAGTGAGTGTTACGAAAGAGCAGTGGGAGAGTTAAATTTTATACGTCGCCAATTGGGACGGTTAGCTTGTATTTATAGCAATACAAAACACTTCAATGAAAGTGCTTTAGCATTTGGTGATAACATGAGCGGCATTCATGCGGTAACAGGTATTGCTTGGCAGAATGAAAGGGGAGGAATTGTAGCCGAATTCAATAAGTTCAAACAGACTTATGATAGAAAGTATGCAGACATGATGGGAGCTTTACAACGGGCATTGCAGGGCATT
The DNA here is from genome assembly GCA_002127295.1 of Chitinophagaceae bacterium IBVUCB2. Classification (GTDB taxonomy): domain Bacteria; phylum Bacteroidota; class Bacteroidia; order Chitinophagales; family Chitinophagaceae; genus JJ008. The sequence goes on along the minus strand of NFUV01000001.1, from coordinate 1,061,765 downwards.
GGCACTTGTGAAGCACAATACGGCCTGCCAGATTGGTACCAGCGTTTCGGCTTTGTTTATTTTGAATTTATGAAGGATAAGTATAAAAGGACAGATTAAAGCTTAAGTCAATGATTTCTCCCAATAAGGCGTATTGAAACCGCATTATCTCATTTTAGCTGGGACTGTAACAATGCTTTGGTAGTATTTAAAATTTATAATACTCTTTCATTCTTGTCATAAGTATATCTTTTTTTCTCCTGGAGACTTCTACCTGGTGGGTGTTGGAAAGAATTACACTACCTCCCTCACCGCGGATGTATTCTTTTACATGTTCCAGGTTTACTACAAATGATTTATGAATACGTACAAAATTACAGTCTGCTAATAATTCTTCGTATTCATGAATAGGTTTAGAGGCGCATATCACCGGATGATGGGTAAAGTGAAAGTTAGTGTAGTTGCCATTTGCTTCGCAATAAATTATATCATGTATATTGATGACCTGGAAACCTTTCAGCGATGGAATACATAGTTTCATTTTTTGCGAGCCTTTTTTGTGCCCTATATTATGCAGAAAAGTTTCGATATGCTGCCCGCCAGTTTTTTCTTCTATTTTTTTTGCAGCCCTTTTTACCGCTTCCATCAGCAACTCGTCGTCGACAGGCTTTAATAAATAATCGACCGCACTAAAATGAAAGGCCTGCAACATGTAGTCGTTATAGGCCGTTACAAAAATGATTTCAAAATTTATTTCTGGCAACTCCCCCAATAGGTCAAAGCCGGTTTTTCCCGGCATTGCAATATCTAAAAAAACCAATTGGGGCTGCAGGGTATCTATTTTCTCTTTGGCTTCGGCAGCGCTGCCACATAAGGAAACTATTTCTACTTCCGGGCAGTTCATTTGCAAAAGTGATTGGAGGGATGTTAATCCCCTCGGTTCATCATCAACAAGTATGGTTAGAACTTTTTTCATCTTTCTACTATTTCAAGTGGTAATCGTAAAGTTACAAGTGTACCTGTATCGTTGTAGGCAGGTAAAGCAGTTTTATCTTCCACTGTAACACTACTTTTCAGCTTGTATTTTTCATTTAAGAGGTTAATGCGACTCTGAATATTAATAATGCCTACAGGTTGATGTTCGTTCCCAGTTCTTTTTCTATTCTCAAGTGCTCTAATAATTCCGATTCCATTGTCTTCAATATAACAAACTAACTGCGTTCCCTCTTTTTTAAAATCAATAGTGATGTTGATATTTTTGTTGCTACCGCTTGTTCCATGCCAGATAGCATTTTCAATAAAAGGCTGTATAAGCATCGGTGGCAGCATGGTTTCATCAGGCTCCAGTTCATCATCAGCCAGTATCCGGCAAGTGAAATAAGCATTTCGAACCTGTTCCATTTCCACATAGCGGTACAGGTATTCAATAGTATTACGTAACGAAATAAACGACTGTCCTGATTGTGTGAGGGTCATTCTTATCAATTGGGCAAACTTGCTTAGAAAATGGGAGGCTTCTTTATTTTCATTATGTAAAATCATTTCACGAATACTATTCAGGCTGTTGAAAATAAAGTGTGGGTTCATTTGTGCTCTAAGTGCCATCATCTCCGTTTCAGCTATTTTCTGTTTTAAAGTGGCTTCCCGTCTAATTACCTGTATCCTTTTTCTTACAAACCATGTAATAAGACCTGCGAACAAAGCGATGGCAGCGGTCCAGAACCACCAGGTTTGCCACCAGGGCGGATGAATAGTAAAAGTTAATGTGGAAATTTCCTCACTCCATTTTCCATCACTGTTTGCTGAGCGAAGTTGAAAAACATAATCTCCGGGTGGTAAACTTGTGTAAGTAGCAAAATTTCTATTGCCACAATTTGTCCAGTTATCGGTTAGTCCTTCTAACCTGTAACTAAACTGGTTATTATTTTGATTAGAAAAATTATTTACTGCAAAGTAAAGCGTAATGAAATTTTGTTTATGATTAAAGGAAAGATTAGTGATGCGGGAGGGAGCAACATTTGATTGCAAGGGGGCATCATTTACAACAATAGCGGTAATAAGCGGTGAAGGGCTAAAGTTATTTTCTTTTAATGCCGATGGATCAAACTTTGTAATACCACCAACACCGCCAAATAATAGTGTGCCATCGGTTTCTTTAAAAGTACTGGATGTATTGTATTCCAGAAAAGACAGGCCGTTACCCATATTGTAATTTTGTACGGCATAAGTACGGGGATCAATTTTGTATATACCCGTATTGGTACTAACCCAATAATAGCCATCATTATCTTTTTGAACAGCATAGCATACATTGGAATTGCCAACTGTATTAAGCAGTAAATTTTTTATTACTACATTCTTTTTAAAATCATAGAGAACAATTCCATTATCAGTAGCCAGCCAAAACAATCCACCATCCTGCATCAGGTGCCTCACATAAATAGAATATTTTTTTACCGGTTCAATAATTTCGAAGGATGAATTCTGGTAGTCATATTTCACCAATCCGGCTCCTACCGTGCATATCCATAAAATGTTATTTTCATCTTCAAACATAAACCTCCCCTTGTAAGCAGATGTCCAGGCTATATTTGCCGGCAAGGAAACCCAGCGTTGATCTTTAAGCGAAAAAAATGCAGGACCGTTCTCGCCTGTAATAAATAAACTGTCTGCTTTTTGCAGTTTAATAATACCGTATAATTTTTTTGATGTTAAGAGCTCTTTATTCTCTTTATAAGAAATATGTTTTCTTTTCCGGTCAAGTTGCATCAATCCGCCCCAGCTGGCAATCCATAAATTGTCTTTATCGTCTTCTGTCATGTCATAAATAGTATTGTTGACGACACCAATTTTTGTAGAAGCAGAGTAAGTATGAAACTGGTTAGTAGTAATATTCCATTCAGCGATCCCTTGATTTTGGGTACCTACATAATAACTGCCATCTCTAGATTTATAAATATCAAAGATCATATTATCCGGTAATGAGTTTGGATTTGACGGTTCATTGCTGATCGCATTAAACTGGTATTTCAATGGGTCATATTTTGCAAGACCGCTTCCACTTAGACCACACCAAATAATTCCCTGCCGGTCTTTGAACAAGGATAAAACAAAGTTTTTTCCTGGAGAACGGCTGTCGTATCGATCATGCGTAGCTGTTTGTATGGTTCCTTTATCAGGATCGTATTGAAGGATACCATTACCTCTTGTACCTATCCATAATTTACCTGTTGCATCAGCGATAAAACACCCAATACCGTCAGTATTTGTTTTAAAAGGATGAATAACGCTGTTTTGTCCATCAAGATCATCAACAAAAAAACAACCTTCTGACTGCGTTCCTATCCATAGAGAATTGCGGTAAGAAAATAACTCTTTTATTTCCGGGAAACTGTGCTCAGTAAGTATTGGTTGTATTTTATACGTGGAAGCATCCGGAAGTAAATAAAATATTTTTTGTAACAAAGCAGCAACAATTTTTCCGTTATGCTGAACAATACTGTTTACCTGGTCATTGTTGATTGCATCATCAAAAAAGGATGTGATGGATTTTGTGGCAGTGTTCAGCAGTAAAAGACCGTTGCTATAGGTAATGAACCAATATTCATTGGCTTGAAAGGATACTATTTTTTTAACAGCTTCTTTTTCCAATCGGGTAGCAAAGGGGAATAATTCATGTACCCGTACCAACGAATCCCTGGCAGGATCGTAAAGACATGTGCCAAGCAATGTTCCTACCCATAACAGATTTTTTGACTTGTCAAAAAAAAGAGAAGAGATATAATTAGAAGGAAGCTTGTTGCCAATACTATTTTGAGGGAGATAATATTTAAACGTTTTGCCATCGTAACGATTCAATCCATCCTGTGTGCCAAACCACATAAAACCTTCAGCATCCTGTGCGATGGCATAGCAACTGTTTTGCGACAGGCCCTGTTCAGAAGAATAATTTTCAAATAAAAGTGGCTGTCCGTGTATAGTTACAGGAAAAGCCAGAGCAATGAATGATACAAACAAAAACCATTTATGGAAAAAAAATGTACGCATAAAAAATGCTTCATCGTAGTGTAATTGAAGTTAATACTTATAAACAGCAAAAAATATTTTAAAAGTAGCATAACGGCTTTGCTTAAATGCTTAGGCCATCAATAAGAAAATCAGGAAATAACAATCATTGGTGAAATGAAATTGCCAAAGTTTTATTAAGGCACACCGAAAAAACAGTCAACTCCACCGTTAGTGAAGCCGTATTCAACCGTTTCCGGAAGACGAATACATTTATGGATTGAATGCTGATTAGTACCTCCCGGTTATTTTTTAAAAAATCTTTTTTTCAAATAAAACAAACAGGTATGAAAAAGAAACTACTTATTATTCCTCAAATTTCTTTGAGAAGGGAAGGCCATGTAAAAACTCGTTGTTTGTATAGAGAAAAACTTTTGTCCTTCTTCATTTTGCTTTTTCTAACCTCAGGATTTCTCAAATCCTCGGCGCAAATAAATGCTGATGGTCAACAGCATAGTGTAGCGTATACAGGAGGTTTCCAGGATCTTGTTATCCCAAACAATCCACTGATTACTAAAATCCGGTTTTCTCTTTCGGGAGGGGATGGGGGTGCTGCCATTCTTCGTATGGGACAGACTGTATTTTTTGATTTTATTGAGGCTTTCCGGTATTCTTCCGGCGGTGGTAATGGTGCCGTAGTGAATGGTACTTTCCTTGTGGGTAACGGAACAGGCAAAATTCCACTTGGGTCTACAGTTCGTTTTATAGTTGGACAAAAAGGTGTAACCGGTGTTAATAATATTAGTCTGTTAACAGGTGCTGGAACGGGTTCGGATTATGGGGGTGGCGGTGGTGGTACAGCTATTCTTTACAAAAGACCTGGAAGTACAGTCTGGACATTGCTTGCTGTAGCCGGAGGAGGAGGTGGCGCCTATCAGGGTGTCTTTGCTCCAGCTATACCTATTGGTGATGATGGTGGCGCTGGCGAAGAGAGTGAAAATGGAGCCGATGGTGGTGGTGCAATTATTAATGGTAATGGTGTTGGCGGGTCAAGTGGTAATGGCGGTGGAGCAAGTTTTGGCTACAGTGGTGAAACTCCAACTGGTGCAGGTGGCGGCGGCCGTTTTACTAATGGACAGGGTCTTATTAATCCTGTTGATATAGGACTAGGAAATATAAGCGAGGAGTATGAAGTTGGTGAAGGTGGTGCAGGATCATCTGGAGGATCTGAACTTGGAGGTTATGGTGGCACCAGAGAATTTTTGCCGCAGTTGATTTTTGAATTTCGAAATGGTGGTTTTGGTTACGGCGGAGGCGGCATGGCAATAGGTACAGGTGGTGGTGGTGGTGGTTACTCCGGTGGTGGTGGCGGCGGTTTATTATTTGGTGGTGGCGGTGGTGGTAGCTATTTAAACGGCATTCGGGAAACCGGAAACGTTTCAGGTGGCGGGTCGGATACTGAACCTGATGATGGATTTGTTCAATACCAGGTTAGTTTAAACCAACCACCGGTAGCTATTTGTAAAAATGCTACAGTGTATTTATCTGCAACCGGTGCAGCTTCTATTGTTATTGCAGATGTAGATAATGGCAGTAACGATCCTGATGGCACACCACTCACATATGCATTGAGTAAAAGTAATTTCACCTGCGGAGATATTGGTCTCAATAATGTTACCCTCACAGTAACAGATCCGGAAGGTGCTGTCAGCAGCTGTATTGCTGTTGTAACTGTGGTAGATAACACTATTCCGTTAATTACTTGCCCGGTAAACATTACCGTAAGTTGTGCGGCAAATATTCCCCCGGTTAATATAGCAAGCGTTATTGCAACTGATAATTGCCCTGTAACCGTTACCCATGTCAGCGATGTTATCAGTAACCAAACTTGTGCGAACAGGTTTATATTGACAAGAACATATAACGCATCAGATGCTTCCGGTAACTCTGTCAACTGTACACAAATAATAACTGTTAATGATGATACACCTCCGCAAATAACTGGGCTGGGTGCATCACCTAACATTCTTTGGCCTCCTAATCATAAAATGAGAAATGTTACGGTGAGTTATGGCATCAATGATAATTGTACAGTACCCAATACAACAATTAGTGTGAGCAGTAATGAACCAGTGAATGGTACAGGCGATGGTGATACCGGTCCTGACTGGGAAATAATTGACAATCATCATATACGATTAAGAGCTGAAAGAGCTGGCAATGGTACAGGTAGAATTTATACCATTACAATTACAACCAATGATGGATGCAATCCTGCTGTAACGGCCACTACCCAGGTAGTTGTTCCACATAATAACAACGGCCAGAATAATGTCAACAGTATAGAGACACAGGAAACAACGGTCAATAATACTGCTTTAACAACAGAGGTAAATCAATTGGAATTAAATGCTTATCCTAATCCATCCACAAAGCATTTCACCCTGGTGGTAAGAACAAACGATACAAAACAAAGGATCGTTATGCAGGTAATTGATCAGCAAGGAAGAGTAGTAGAAACCAGGAATAATATCATTCCAGGATCAGTTATGCAATTTGGTGAGATGTATAGATCCGGCGTTTATTATGTACGCATTATCCAGGGTAAGGAACATAGGGAATTAAAATTGATAAAACTTACAGATTAACCCCTGATATAAAAGGACAGACCTATAAAACCGGTCTGTCCTTTCTTTTAAAAAATTAATATTAAAAAGATTAGTTCTAATCTTTTCATTACCGACAATAAACTGCAGCTATGAAAAAAATATTTTTGTTATTGACCATGGTAATATCTGTTGCTACGGCCAATGCGCAGAGCTCGGCCAATTACCCATTCATAACTTCATCTTCAGCTTCACTTACTGATATGAGTGCCGGAACAACTCAATTGATAGGCCCCTCCGCAGATGATGTATCTTCCTTAGTAACCAATATCGGGTTTGAATTCTGGATTATGGGGAATCGGTCTAACAAGTTTAGCGTAAACTCCAATGGATATGTAGAACTGGAATCAAATGCTATATCCAATTTGTTGAGTACATTAGGTAATAGCATTCGTAAATATATTACAGCATTGGGCTCTAATTTAAGTACGGGTGCAAGCGGAAAAGTTCATTACAAGATTAGTGGCTTAGCGCCAAACAGGGTATTGGTCATTGAATTTAAAAACATGTCAATAATTTCCCCAGGTTCAAGTGCCGACGGAACTTACCAGGTGCGGCTATATGAAACTTCCAATAATATCGAATTAGTTTACGGGAACATGAACAGGAATAGCAGCGCTGGCGCAGCACAGTATATTGGATTTTCAGTAGATAACACAAATAATAAGTTTGCAACTTATGTTACCGGTACCAGTACACTTACAACAACCGGGCCTCTCACTTCTCAACAATATACTTTGAATGCACCGATAACTGACCTTACATCCGTTGCCGATGGTTCAAGAAAAATGTTCAGTTTCCTGGGTCCAAATGGACCGGTAGCCCCCAGTGGATTGAATTTTACGGCTATAACTGCATTAGGTATGACCTTGAACTGGACTGATAATTCTTCCGACGAGGCAAAGTTTGCCATTTATCGTTCTGATGATGGCGGTGCAACCTATAATTTTATTACCTACACCGCCGCCAATGCTACTTCGTTTGCTCAAACAGCATTAGTTCCTTCAACAAATTATTTCTGGAAAGTATATGCTGTTCGGGAAACTCCTTCTTCTGCTGCTACCGGCAGCCAGGTAACAAATGCTCCAGGCAATATTACTTCCAATGGCACGGGGGGTGGCCAATGGTATTCGACTTCTACATGGGCTGGCGGAGTTGTACCCACGGCATCCGATAATGTCACGATAAAAAATGGTGATGTTGTTGAAATTGATAATAATGCTTCAGCTTATAACCTTACCATTGGCGAAGGGGCTTCGGGGACACTCTTATTTGCCTCAGCTAATCCTTTTGTGGGGGTGTTTCTCCAAGTTGAAGGAAATGTAATTGTTTCTGCCGGGGGAACATTTAGCATTGAGTTCTTCGCAAGTAATATTTTACATAATCTTTATATAGAAGGTAGTTTAACTAATAATGGTACACTTGATTTTAGTACCAATTCCAATACTACAGGCGTTTTGATAACATTTTATGGAGCAGATAATAGCTACTTTACCGGTTCCGGGCCAATAACTGATATACAAGCAATATCAATTAACAAGGTTACCCAGGCAAATGTGCTGGAACTGATGCCAGCGAATCTTACGGTTAAGGGTGTTACTGCAACCGGTTCAGATTTTATTTTTTTGAGTGGTGGCACACTGAAGATTTCCGGCACTTTTATAATGAACCTGCTGCTGTTCGATTCACCTGGTAATTATTCTATTCAGGAAACAAGTGGTATCTGGCTAAACAATCCAAACTTAACTGTAACAGGCCAAAATGCTTCACTCGATATAAAAGGATTACTAAGAATTACCCAGGGTGCATTTACTATTGGTTCCGTTGCTGATAACTCATTACTTATTTCACCAGGGGGCACAATGATTGTTGAAGGAGGAACTGTAAATGCGGCAGGCCGGTTTGGTATTTTCGATAATAATAGTTTCTTTACATTCATTCAATCCGGCGGGACCATTACAGTTTGTACTGCTGGAAATACAGATCCGCTGCTGGCCAGTTTTGACCTGGGAACATCAGTTGCTTCAAACATTAATATAAGCGGCGGTACCATTATTTGTCAAAGAGCTGCCAGCGGAGTAGATTACCGCAACCAAGCAGGTACAGGGAGGACTGCTGTTACCGGTGGCAGTTTGCAATTGGGCAATGCATCATCAGGTGCAGCACAATTTTTCAGTATTAATGGTGTTATTCCTAATCTTATACTTACTAATACTTCTGCCAACCATTTTGCATCTTTGGGTACCACAGCTTCAAATTTCCCCAATAGCTCACTCAATATTACCAGCAACACTGGTACAACCCTGGACCTTGGTGATGCGCCATTTTATTTTTATGGAACACTGCTAACCAATAATGGAACACTCAGGCACCAGCATCCCAGTTCAGGTTTTATATCATCACTGCAAACAGCTCCTCAACTATATACAGGCAGTGGCACTTTTGGAACAGTAAGTTTTCCTACAAAAATCATGGTGTTCGATTCACCAACAGGGTTTACCATTGATCCCGCCTCGCCAAATATTATTACGGAGGCTGTTGCTTTGCTTAGGGGAAATGTTACCAATTCAAATAAACTAACAGTAGGCTATGGTGGAAGTTCAACAGCTGTAGTATTAATTGGACATGGTACGGTTGCAACTAATGCAGGCGTTTTTGATCAGCCATTAACATATAATCCCGGCACTGGGGGCATTACAGTTTTTTATCAGCTTACAACTTCAGCAAGAATCACAGGGCCTGAAATACCTGTAACAAGAACAGTGAACAATATGTTTTATTACGATACCGACCCAACTCATAGTTTAACAATAGCTGGTGGGGATCTTACTGTATCAGGAACACTTTCAATGGTTAGCGGAAATATTAATACCGGTTCTAATACACTTATAGTAGGAACCAGTACTGCATTACCAGGCAATCTTTCCTATACATCAGGTACTATTATAGGCAAATTTAAAAGATGGATAAACAATACCACGGGTAACAGGAATTTTCCGGTGGGCATAAGTACTGCAACAAGGAATGCCTCAATTAATTTTACCACAGCTCCTTCTACCGGTGGCACACTCACAGCTGAATGGATATCTTCTCCCGGTGGTACCAACGGTTTACCACAAAACCAGGGAGCTTTTATGGTTACCAAAACTGCCAATGAAGGTTATTGGAGGATAACAGCCGGTGATGGATTAAGCGGTGGTTTGTATACCGGAACGTTTACAGCAACTGCAATTTCGGGTATAACGGATGTAACTCAGTTAGCATTGCTAAAAAGAATTAATGCAGCCACTGCCTGGTTTCTACAGGGTACACATGTTACCGGAAGCGGCCCAGTTACTGCCCCGGTTTTGTCAAGAACAGGAATGTTTAATTTTTCCGATTTTGGAATTGGGTCAAGCAATCTTAATACATTACCGGTTCAGTTCATCTTGTTTAATGTAAGATGCGAGGGGAATAATATTCTTATAAACTGGAAAACGGCACAGGAACAAAACAGCAGTCATTTTAATATTGAAAGAAGTACGGATGGCATTCGCTGGACAGTAATCAATATACAATCCGCAGCAGGAAATAGTAATGTTGAAAAAGCTTATTCTTTTTCAGATAGTAACCCTGCTCAACAAAGTTTTTACCGGATTGCACAATATGATATCGATGGCAGGGTCCAGTACACAAGCATCATAAAAGCTACTTGTGATGTGAGTGATATAGTAAAAGTTTGGCCCAATCCTGTAAAGGAAACCGTATTTGTAAATATCAATACCAATAGCAGATCGAAAGCGATAATAAAAATGTTTGATAGCAAAGGAGCCTTGATAAAAATTCAAAACACTGAACTTTTATCCGGAAGCAACCAGGTTAATATGGATATGGGAAAATTGCCCGTTGGCATCTACCAGCTTGTAATAGAATGGGGTAATAGTCAAATGAATAAAACAATACAAGTAGTTAAACAATAAATGAGGAGAGCAAATTATTATATCTGTTTAATAAGAATCAAATGAAAATCGAACTACAGCCCAACGAAACAAAGATTGATACCTGGACCATTTTATATATACCGCCTGGAGGTGGAAAATACAATGGTAAACTGACCATTACCAACAAAAGGCTTTTGTACGATGCCAAGTTGGATGTATCAGCCAAAGGCCTTTTATCCGAAGCTTTATTTATAAAATGGGGAAGTGAAGGATTCCTCGAGATTAATAAAGCTGACATAAAGGATGTTCAAGTAGAGAAAAGTTTCCTGGCAAAAAAAGCTGTCATTACTTTAAAAGATGACTCCAAACATATATTTAATTATGGCGCATTGAATGTAGATAAAGTGGCAGAGGCGATCAGGAGCAATTAAAAAATGGTTGCTTGTAGTAATATTTTTCTTGTCGGTGAATAATAATAGTATTTGAAATATAATTTCAACCCAGTCAACTAAAAATTACGCTAATGAAAAAGATGTTAATACTAATAACCAGCTTCATTGTATTGCAGTCTGCAAAAGCACAAGTAATCCGTGACAATCGTAAACAACCCAAGGCTACAGAAAAACCACCCACAGCACTAGTTACAATTAAACCTGAAGTTGCCATATTGTATTCCCCGCAAGTAATGTTATATGAACATGCCAATTTTAGCGGACAAAATAAAACGTTTGGAGTTGGTGATTATCGCTTTTTTGGATCGGGTGATTTTAACGACCTGGCTTCTTCAATAAAAGTGCCCAATGGTTTGGTAGTTGTTATCTACGAGCATGCAAATGAAAATGGCGGGTATGGTAATTATGTTGATCTGTTAGAGGATTGCCCGGACCTTTCGGTTTATAATTTTAGTGATAAGGCATCTTACCTTAGAGTATTCTCAGTTTCAAGACCTGGTTATATTTATGTAAGAAACAGGGTTGTGAACAATCAATTCGTTCCTGGACATTGGGAAAGAGTCAGGGCTGATGGTACAAAGCCGGATAATTCATTGCCGGCCGTTACTTCTTCATTATCTCAAACAGGAACCCCGGATGATTATACGTATGCACCACTTGCTTCACAAGCAGAGCTAGATGAATTTAATGATCTGCAAAATAATCAGCTTGGTGTAGGTATACTGGGAGGCGAAACCACAAAACCATTTTATTATCATCACAACCAAGCAGGGGAAGAAGTTTACAAGTATAATAAAGTAATAGACCCTTCCCGTTTGCCAGGTGCATTCTTTGATAAGATTAGCCAGGAACTCGGCTGGGCAGGTGTTTTAGTGAAGCCATTGGAAGTTGCCACTGAGCTGGCCGGAGATATTAAAGACTGGTTATTGGGATCAAGCTCTACTAAGGTCAACATGGATTGCTGGTTCCCTGTTTCTGAATTCAAGAAAACTGTTTGCGGTACAATAACAAGCGACACTAAAATATGCGGCCAGGATTATATTCATACAAAAGTGACTATTGATAAAGATGTATGTATCTATCTGAAGCCTTCGGAACGATTCAGAACCATGTTGACAAACAGGTGGACAAACGAAACTTCTGAAATAATTGAAGGCGAGGTAAAGGCAAAACACCTTGCAAATTTTAATACACAAACTCAAAAATCAACAGAAACCCTTGATCCGCACAATCCATTATTATTACAAATAAAAAAAGATGCGAATGTTTGCCTCTATGGGCCGTGGATGGGAGATATCCTTGATCTGAATGTGAAAGTGCCCGTTCCTTTTTCTGATGAAAGTATAGCACTGGGTAATATTGATTTGAGGAAAAATAATGAGATACACCCAGTGAACCAATTGTGGCGTAAAACAGGGAATGAAATCCAGCTAACAGCTATCGTAGATGGAACAGGCTATTTTCAAAAAATCGGGAACAATGAAGTAGCAGCCTCTGGCCTATACCAGCGAATGCAATTTTACATTGCTTTTTCTTTGCCCGGAAATCAGCCAAAAGCTAATCAGGTAACCCGTGAATTTACAATTAATGGTGTGGCTTTTGATTTCACCGAACATCCAATTTTAGATGTACAACCTGAAACGCTGACCTTTAAGTATAAAGGAAATGCAAGATTAGTTGTCAACAACAATTCATTTGTGCGGAATCAGAAGACTCATAAAGTTTTTTTTGATAAAGTAAGGACAAGGGCTGATGGTTCAGTGCAGGGATATATTGTTGTGGAAACAGAACCTATAACCAAGCCGGGAGGATCTATTAATATTTTTGTAAAAGATGAGACCAGGAGTAGTACTCATAATATAAACACTTCACCTGTAAAAACCAGGCAATGATATTAACATACATAGTTGCCTGAAGATTTATCAGCGAGTTTGTTTAACTGAATATGAAGCCTTGATTGAAATATCCCATTGTGTGAAATGTTTTCTTCACTTTTCTTTATTCGGTTTATTTGAATGCATTTTGATGAAGTATTTCAAATACAAACCCAGTTGCCAGTTAAACATTTTGCCCGGCATGCCTTTTGATTTTATTGAATCATTCAATCATTCAATAAAAATTCATCTATGGGTAGTGAAATAAAGAATCTTCAACAGGAAGAAGCCAATAAAAAGATTAAGCAAATGGTCGATGATGCAGATATTGGTTTGTTTACAACAGACCTTACTCATTTGCCGTTAAGGACAAGACCAATGTCGAGACAAAAAGTAGATGATGATGGTGCCATCTGGTTTTTTAGCCATAAGGATAGCGACAAAAACCAGGACATTGCGAAAGACAATAGAATACAGTTGTTTTATTCTAACAAAGGGAGTATGGAGTATCTCAGCCTTTACGGCACGGCTGAAATAATTCAGGATGCTGCAATGGCAAAAGAATTGTGGTCAGCTGCAGCAAAGATTTGGTTTAAAGACCATGATGATCCTAATCTTTCTATTATCAAAGTAACACCAGAAGATGGTTATTACTGGGATACGAAAAATGGCAAAATAGTTTCTTTATTTAAAATGGCGGTAGGTTTAATTACCGGAAAAGAAATAGATGGTAGTGTAGAAGGTAAAGTGAGATCTTAACATAAATAAAAGACCTCCGAATTTCGGAGGTCTTTTATTATCCCATATTATGAAACACTTTCTGCACATCTTCATCCTGCTCTAACTTATCAATCAGTTTGCTTACATCTGCTGCTTGTTCATCATTAAGCGGAATGGTCGTAGAAGGTATCCATTCTAATTCTGCACTTATAGGAATAATGCCCTTGTCTTCCAATGCCTTTTGCATATTACCAAAATCAGTAAAGCCGCAACGTACAACTAATATTTCTTCGCCATTCTCACCCGTACTTTCTCCTAATTCTTCCAGACCAAAATCAATCAGTTCTAATTCCATGTCTTCTGCATTCAATCCTTCGGGTTTCAATTTAAACACACCCATTTTTTTGAATTGAAAAGACACACTGCCACTGTTGCCCATCGTTCCATGGCCTTTCGTAAAACATGATTTTACATTCGCCACTGTTCTCACATGGTTATCAGTTGCTGTTTCCACTAATATTGCTACACCATGGGGTGCATATCCTTCGTATAAGATCTCATCATAGTTCACCAATTCTTTTCCTTGTGCTCTTTTGATCGCTGCTTCCACACGGTCCTTCGGCATACCTACACTACGGGCATTTTGAAAACAACGACGCAACGCAGCATTCGAGTTTGGATCAGGACCACCAGCTTTTACAGCAATCACAATCTCTTTACCAATACGGGTAAAGTTCTTCGCCATCTTATCCCAACGGGCAAACATGGATGATTTACGTACTTCAAATATTCTTCCCATAATTAAAAGGTCCTTAAGTCAAAAAGTAAAATTGTTCCAATCCGCACCCCCGATGACCGGAGATTGGTCTTTGGGAGTGCAAATCTAAGGCAATAGCCGGAAATGAAAAACCGCCTCGCTTTAGGCGAGACGGTTTAACTAATTTAATCAATATCATTTAACATCTTCTGGTCTGCCGAGTTTGCTTGCATACAATGCAGCATGTATCACAGCAAAAACAATGGAAATGTAGAATAATGTTCTGTCCGCATCCCAACCTACTGAATTCTGATGCAGGTAACCCACAATCGCTAATAGTACTGCTAAAACAATACCTGTATAACGAGCCATTCGCATTCCTTTTCTCTTGTCTGTTCCATTGCCTAAATGGCTATTCTTAACACCATATACCAGGTAGATATCAAGACCAATCAGCATCCACACCAACAAACGTATCCAGGTATCCATCGGCAGGAATACCATCATGAATAAACAAGTGGCTACACCCAATATTGGAACTAATGGCACCATCGGCGTTTTAAATGCTCTTGGTAATTCAGGCATTTTTTTGCGCATTACCCATACACCGATACAAACAAGTATGAAGGCGAACAAGGTTCCGATACTTGTCATTTCTCCCACCACATCCGCAGGAACGAATGCTGCAAAAGCGCTTACAAAAAGCATGAACAGGAAATTATTTTTTGCAGGCGTCTGTGTCTTCGGATTAACAGCAGAGAATATTTTTGGAATTAAACCATCTTTACTCATACTATAGAATACACGACTTTGTCCCATCAACATCACTAATATTACGGATGCATATCCAAACAAGATAGCTACTACAATAGCACGGTTCAACCAGGGATAATCTGGTTTAATAACACCAGCGGCATCAGCAGTTCCCATATGATCGATAGCCACAGCAACAGGGGCAATACCATCCTGACCTTTAAATGTCTCATAACTAGTTACACCCGTCATAACGTGGGCAAATAAGATATAGAGAATGGTGCAAATCAATAAAGAACCTAAAATACCGATTGGCATATCCTTTTTGGGATTCTTGGCTTCCTGTGCGGCCGTACTCACTGCATCAAAGCCGATATAAGCAAAGAACACAATGGCGGCGGCCCGAATGATACCGCTAAATCCAAAGTCACCAAAGTTTCCTGTATTATCAGGAATGTATGGAGTGTAGTTGTCATTATTAATATACTGCCATCCAAGTATGATGAATGTAAGTACAACTGCTATTTTCACAACAACGATAATGCTGTTTACAAAAGCACTTTCTTTTGTACCTCTAATTAACAATAAGCTCATCAACACGATAATAAATACAGCAGGAAGATTGATGATACCTCCGCTCCATGGGCCAGCTGTTAATTCGGTTGGTAATGTAACACCAAAGCCATCAAGAAAACGTACTAAATAACGGCTCCAGCTGATACCAACAGTAGCAGCACCAACAGCATATTCAAGTACTAAATCCCATCCGATGATCCAGGCCATAAATTCACCCATGGTAGCATAAGAATACGTATAAGCACTACCAGCAACAGGAATCATAGATGCAAACTCTGCATAACACAAACCTGCAAACAAACAACCTAAGCCAGCTACTACAAACGAAAGGGTGATAGCCGGACCAGCATGATTTGCTGCTGCCATACCTGTAATAGAAAATAAACCTGCACCAATGATGGCACCAATACCCAATGCGATCAAACCTCTTGAACCTAAGGTTTTCTTTAATGTGTGTTCGCCTGTTTCTGCGGCTTCGCTCATTAAAGCATTCATGGGTTTCCTGACAAATAAACTCATAAGTTGATTTTTAAATGTGTGACTAAGTTAAGGATACAAACTGATTTTATGATTTTGCTGTTTTCTGCGAGGCTACAGCTATATAATAAATGGGAATGCCTATTAACACGATGATTAATCCGGGCCATGTAAATTTTGGTTTATATATTATTAATAATACACAAAATGAAATAGCCATCAAAACATAAATAGCAGGCAAAACAGGATAACCAAATGCTTTATATGGTCTTTCTATATCTGGTCTTTTTTTGCGAAGCACAAAAATTCCAATGATGGTGAGTGCATAGAACATTACTACTACAAAGGAGATCATATCCAACAAATCGCCATACTTACCGCTGAGACATAATAACGAAGCAACGAGACACTGTATCCACAAAGCAAATTCAGGAACATTATGTTTATTAAGCTCCCCGGCTTTTTTAAAGAACAATCCATCTTTTGCCATTGTATTATAAACTCTTGCTCCAGCCAGTATCAATCCATTGTTGCAACCGAAAGTGGAGATCATTATCATTATAGCGATCACATAAGTGCCTATATCACCAAAAATTACATTGCTTGCTGAAACAGCAACCCTGTCTTGTGGTGCTGAAGCAATTTCATTTAGCGGCAGTACATTCAGGTACATCAAATTGGCAGCTACATAAATTACCGTTACGATCATAGTTCCTAAAAACAAACTTAAACCGATATTACGTTTTGGATTTTTTACTTCACCTGCAATAAAGGTTACATTGTTCCATGCATCACTGCTAAAAATAGAACCCACCATTGAGGCAGCAATAGCACCAAGTATTGCACTTCCTGCTACGCCTCCAACAATATTTCCCTCTGCATTGCGGGTTTGCATATTCCATGGGTCGCTCCAGTTGGCATCCCACACACCGGCACTTTTAGCTATCAGGAATCCGAAAACAATTAAGCCAAAAAGCGATAATAGTTTTACAACTGTAAAAGATGTTTGAATGGTCTTTCCGCCTTTTACTCCTTTGGTATTTATATAAGTAAGAAAAATAATAAGAGCAATGGAGACAAGCTGACCTGCATTTATTTTTATAAATCCGAGATCGGCTAAAATATTCTCTGGTCCGAGACTGGGAACTATATAAGCCAAAAATTTACTGAAGGCAACACCTACGGCGGCGATCGTTGCGGTTTGTATTACTGCAAAAAAGCTCCAACCATATAAAAATCCGGCAAGCGGATTGAAAGCTTCTTTCAGGTAAACATATTGTCCACCTGCCTTTGGGTACATAGCACTTAATTCTCCGTAGCTTAATGCTGCAGTCAAGGTCATAAAACCAGTGATAAGCCAAACGGCTATTAACCAACCTGAACTACCTACGTTTCTTGTAATATCTGCACTTACTATAAAAATTCCCGAGCCGATCATGGAACCAGCCACGATCATTGTCCCATCAAATAAGCCTAATGTTGGTTTGAAACCAGTTTGTTGTTCAGCCATAGCGTTAGTTTAGTAGAGGAGGAAGGATAAGCAGGCGGGAAAATACAGATTTCTGCTAAAAGCAATGAAAAAGAATTATCAACGGTTTGCCCCCGAACAGATTTCAGGGATTGGCCGTAAACCTTTAGTTTTGAAACCTTAGTAATGCTAATATGAATCAACGAAAAGCCGGATTGCTCGCCCTTGTACTTTTTACCGTGGTTGCATTGTTACATGTTTTAGATGCACAGGGATGGGCCTCTTTCTCCGCACAAACATTAATGACCGTTCGCTGGGTTTTTATAGCCAGCCTTATTTTATTTGCTATTTATAAAAGATCATTAACCACCTGGATATTGGTGGCCATGGCAATTGGGGTGGAAATAGGGATCGACTTTCCCAAAGGTTCGCAAGATCTAAAATTTCTAAGCACCATATTCCTTCGCCTGGTAAAAACAATTGTTGCGCCGCTGCTCTTTGCAACGCTTGTGGTTGGTATTGCAAGCCATGCTAACCTGAAACAAGTAGGCAGGATGGGGTGGAAGTCGCTTTTGTATTTTGAAGTGGTAACTACCATTGCGCTAGTGATTGGTATAGTTGCTATTAATATTACAGGTGCAGGGAAAGGAATTTCCGTACCACAGGAGTTATTGAAAGAATTACCAGCCTCTTCGGAGAAGCAATTGCAAGCCAAAGTGATCAAGATATTGGATAGTGCTGGTGTTGATGTTCCGGAAGGGTTGATCAATAAATTACCAGATGCACCCGGCAAAGGGTGGCAAGACCATATCATCGATATCTTCCCGGAAAATATAATCAAATCTGTTTACGAAGGAAATGTGCTTCCCATTGTTTTCTTCAGTGTGATTTTTGGTATTGCATTAGCATTACTCAATGAGAAGAAGAAAAGACCTATGCTGGAGTTTTCGGAAAGCCTTGCGGAAACTATGTTCAAGTTCACCAACATCATTATGTATTTTGCTCCTTTTGGTGTTGGTGCGGCTATAGCAGTTACGGTTGGTCATTTAGGAGTTGATATTTTAAAGAATCTTGCATTATTACTTATTACATTATATGTAGCACTCATTGCATTCATTTTATTAGTGTTGCTACCAGTTGCCATATGGGTGGCAAAAATCCCGATACGTAAATTCATTCAAGCGATACGGGAGCCGGTATCCATCGCATTTGCCACTACCAGTTCTGATTCTGCATTGCCTAAGGCATTGGAGAATATGGAAAAATTTGGGGTGCCAAGAAAAATTGTATCATTTGTTATTCCTACAGGTTACACATTTAATCTTGATGGAACCACCTTATATCTTTCCCTGGCTTCGGTCTTTGTTGCACAAGCGGCAGGTATTGATTTGTCGTTTGGCGAACAGTTAATGATTGGTCTTACATTGATGCTGACAAGCAAAGGTGTAGCGGCAGTTCCACGAGCATCATTGGTAATATTAATTGCAACAGCAGCAACATTTCATTTTCCACTATGGCCCATTATGGCTATTTATGGTATCGATGAGTTAATGGATATGGCAAGAACATCTGTAAATGTAATTGGCAATACATTAGCCAGTTGTGTTATAGCAAGATGGGAAGGCGAATTTGATGATGAGAAAGCATTGGCATTTACGGAGGCAAAAGCAGATGCAATTATTGAATAATTAAAAAGAAGATTTTACATGGAGTTGATTTATTTGTTAGATAGTTTTCATTGGAGCCAGTTATTACAACCGCAATTTTATATTGAAAATGGCGGACTTTGGTTGTTGCTGTTAGTGGTGTTTGCTGAAACTGGTTTATTTGTCGGATTTTTTCTTCCCGGTGATTCATTATTATTTGTGGCCGGCATCTATGCCCATGAAATAACAAAAGCCGATGGAACGGTAGTGCCGGGATTAGCGTATCAGTTTTTGAAATTGATCGGCATGGGCGGCATTCGAAATGAGTTTGTGGACCTGTTTGTATTGGTCGGTCTCATTGCTGTGGCAGGTATCTGGGGTAATGCGGTTGGTTATTGGACGGGTAGAAAAGTGGGTCCGGCCATGTTTGGCTGGAGAGATCGTTTTCTTTTCAAGAAAAAATATTTATTCCAGGCACAGGAGTTTTATGATAAGAACGGTGGCGGAGCAATTATAATAGCAAGATTTCTTCCCTTCATCCGCACCTTTGCACCTATCGTTGCGGGTATTGTAAAAATGGATAGGAAGAAGTTTCATTTTTTTAATATCATAGGTTGTTTAGCCTGGGTTTTCACTATGATCTTTGCCGGGTATTTTTTGCAGAAATGGATATACAAGCAATTTGGATTTAATTTAAAAGATCATTTAGAAATTATTGTAATCGGTATTGTACTCGTTACTACGGCTCCTGTATTAATAAAGCTTTTCACTTCTAAGAAAAAGAAAGCAATTGACGGTTCATTACCCCCGCCTGATGACCTTTCACAACAATAGTATATGACAAAAAAGCAATACGGTATTTTATCTATTCCTGTTATTGTTGCCGCTCTCGGCTATTTTGTTGATATCTATGATCTGCTGTTGTTTACAATTGTTAGAGAACCTAGCCTCGCAGGCTTGGGTGTTGACCTTGCAGTTAAACAAGAAGTAATTAGTGCAAGTACAAAAGTTATCAACTGGCAAATGTGGGGTTTATTAATTGGTGGAATTGTTTGGGGTATTATGGGAGACAAGAAAGGAAGATTGAGTGTTTTGTTTGGTTCAATTATTCTTTATTCAATCGCAAATTTTATTACGGGTTTTGTACAAACCGTCGATCAATACGCTTATGCAAGATTTGCTGCAGGAATTGGTTTGGCAGGTGAATTAGGTGCAGGCATAACATTAGTAAGTGAATTACTTCCAAAAAATAAGCGAGGTATTGGAACATCAATGGTTGCCGGGATTGGATTGTTTGGTGCAGTTGCAGCTTACTTTACTTTTAAGTTTACAGATGATTGGCGTCTTTGTTATAAAATAGGGGCAGGACTTGGCATTATGTTGCTATTTCTGAGAATTTCTGTTGCTGAAAGTGGTATGTTCCACCAGGTGAAGCAACAAAATGTTTCCAGGGGTAATCTGCTCATGTTCTTCAATAATAGCAAAAGGTTTAAAAAATATATTCTTGCCATTCTTATTGGTATGCCCACCTGGTTTGTGATTGGTATTCTTGTAAACTTCAGTAATAGATTTGCGGGAGAGTTTTATGGGGAAAACGCAATTGAGTCGGGACGCTCAATTATGTATGCTTATGCTGCAATAGCAGTTGGTGATATATTAGTTGGGTTTGTAAGCCAATATTTTAAGAGCAGAAAGAAAGCGTTATATCTTTTTTACTTTTTTGCAATACTTTCTGGTATTTATTTTTTTAGTGGCTTAATTCAAAGTGATACCGAAATGTACCTTGCTTGTGCAATGCTCGGATTCAGTACTGGTTTCTGGGCAATTTTTGTCACAATGGGAGCAGAGCAGTTTGGTACAAACTTAAGAGCAACGGCTGCTACTACAATACCAAACTTTGTAAGAGGGTCTTTACCGCTTATTAACATGATGTTTGTAAATCTTTTTCAACAAAACATTGGCTGGTCATTTGTGAAAAGTGCAATGATAACAGGTGTAATCGTGATGGCAATAACATTGATTGCTGCTTACTTTACAGAAGAAACTTTTCATAAGGACTTGAATTATACAGAGCCGGAAGATATAAAGTCTTAAAAATAATTGTGGCTAAATTCCTCATCATACGTTTTTCTTCTATTGGTGACATTGTACTCACCACTCCCGTTATCCGCTGCCTGAAACAACAAGTGCCGGAAGCGGAAGTACATTTTTTAGTAAAAGATAAATTCCGCTCTGTAGTTCAGCATAATCCTTATATCGATAAGCTTCATGTGCTGGCACATAGTTGGGAACTGATGATTGAAGAATTGAAAACAGAAGAGTATGATTATATTATTGACCTGCATAACAACACTAAGACACTACGGTTGAAAAAAGCGTTAGGTAAAAAATCTTTCTCTTTTTACAAGCTAAACATTCAAAAATATTTCTACACGGCATTTAAAATAAATATGCTGCCGAAAGTTCATATTGTTGACCGTTATTTAAAAACAGTAACATCTTTTGGTGTTACTAATGATGGAGCAGGACTTGATTATTTTATTTTACCTGAAGAGCAAATCAAAAAATCGGATATTCCTGCCTCCCATTCTGCAGGGTATGTTGCCTGCGTTATAGGTGCAGCGCATGGTACCAAAAGATGGCCAGTGCACAAATGGAAAGTATTTTGTGCTGAGCTGAATCATCCTGTTATTTTATTAGGAGGAAAGGAGGATGCGGCAAATGGGGATGCTATTGCTGCTACAGATCCTGTTAAAATATATAATGCCAGTGGTAAGTTCAGCTTGAATGAAAGTGCCGATTTGATCCGTAAATCGAAACTTGTAATCAGTAATGACACCGGGCTCATGCATATAGCTGCAGCATATAAAAGACCTGTTATTTCATTGTGGGGAAATACAGTTCCCTCTTTTGGGATGTACCCATATTATGGTAATAGATATACAGATGTGCAACTGTTCGATATACTGCAAACAAATAAGCTCTGGTGTCGGCCCTGTTCAAAAATTGGTTATGATAAATGTCCGCTGGGTCACTTTAAGTGCATGGAAAAAATTTCATCCCGGGACCTGCTGCAAAAAACAAAGAAACGTTTATAAGCAGCGTAAACCCGGGATGTGTAATTAACCATACATTTTGACAAGAAATGCTACTGCTATTTTCCCATAAAGAATAGGGCAAGCAAAGAAAAAACTAGAACAAAGCCAGCGATAACAAGTCCTGCCTGTACATTTTCATCTCTTGTTAAGAGTTTAATTTTCTTCATAACCTGATTTTTTTGAATTAACAATAAACGGCTTTCAGGAAATGGTCGGTTATTCAACAAGGACTTAGAAAATCAAGTATCTCTTTTATAGCCAGCAAGGACTAAATGCTGGGTATAATTTAAAACATCGCTGTAATTTTTTGCCACCAAGGTGCTTCCGCTTTTGGATAAAACAACGGATAAGCTGTTTGTGCTTTTACTTCATTAAGAATAAGCGTTTCAATTATTGCTTTCTCCTCTTCAGAAACAGACATTTTATTGTGTTTAGTACAAGAAAGCCATGTTTGTATTTGTCTTGTTTCAGCCGGCATAGATGCACCGCATATATACCGGCCAGTTTTGTTGTAAAGTGTTTTAGTTGTCATATAAGGTAGGGTTAAGGTTTATAACAGGTTAAATGCTTTTTGCAACAGCATCTTAATATCTTTTATGGTAATACCAGACGGATTATAGTTCCACCAATAGTTCTTATTTGCCCTGTTCGGTGTTAAAGAATTAATATACCGGATCTCACTGCTACTTTTTCTAACTGGTTTTTTGGCTTGTTGTAAATTGACTACGGCAAAACCAGGAATGATCTGCGTTTGAATCGTAAACAGATCTTTATCTTCTTCCAGTTTTTGATTAACGCACAGTACTACTGCTTTTCTGATTTCCTGGTACAGGTATAATGATACCGAAAAACCAACAGGTAGTGTTTGCCTTTTTTCCCAAAGACGGATAAACACATCCCTAACAATAGATCTTGCATCTGCAGGAGAGTTTAATTTGTCAACGCAATAAGAATACAAGGGATAGCAATGACGATGATAAAGCTCTTCAAATGCATCTGTGTCATTAAGTACTAATTGGTCAATAAGAATTTCATCCGGTGTAAAGTTCCTGCTCATGGGGGTACGATTTAGAATTAACAATCCGGATATTGGAGTGTTTATCGCAGGAAATTGGGTAAGAATTACGAATCGAAAGCAAAATAGAGATTAGAATACATAGCAACAAGCCTTTCGGTCAATAATTTTCCACCAATTTTATTTTAGGTTTAAAAATAGTGGTTTTACTATATCGTAGTTTTTCTATTCTCAACAATTGGGTGATGTATCTTGCCTTAAATTGTATTCATGCGACTACAAATGTTATGTGTATTGGTTCTTTATAACGGATTAGTGAGTGGCCAGCAATCCACTACAATTGTTGACTCCTTTCGTTTGTATAAGGATATAAAAGTTACTGTTGACCGCCCACTGAATTTATCAGGCTACACAAAAACGATTGTCACTTTTTATGCTTTACCTAACGGAAATACTACTGGACAAACAATGGGAAAAAAAATGTTGCCGGGAGATGATTGGCATTTTGATATTCAACACATCGCTGCGCAAACAAAATTTATACGACAACAAGTTGAAATAAATTTTGTAGTTATCTATTTGGAAAACGATTACAAGAGCTGGCCCTTATGGAAACAAAAGCATACAGATTTTCGAAAACTGATTCCACAAATTGTTGATTCATTGGCTGGAGTATATGGAGGCAGTAAAGCGGAAATTTATTTGAATGGCCATAGTGGCGGCGGAAGTTTTATTTTTGGCTACCTAGCAGGAGTAGCCCAGGTTCCGAAACAAGTAAAACGTATTAGTTTCTTAGATAGTAATTATGGCTATGATAGCAGTTATTTACCGATTTTAAGTAAGTGGTTAAGAAAAGTTAAAGGTGCAGCATTAAATCTATTTGCATATAATGATAGTATTGCTTTGTATAATGGAAAGCCGGTTGTATCTGCAACAGGCGGCACCTGGTATAAGGGGCATTTGCTATTACAACATTTGCGAGCAGATTATTCTTTTTCAAAAATGAATACGGATAGCCTGATTATTTATAAAAGTAGTGATAGCAGGGTGCAGTTTTATTTTAAGCAAAATTTTGACCGGGGCATTTATCATACACAACAAGTAGAGTTGAATGGATTTATTCACTCCATATTATGCGGAACAAAAATGGATTCCAAGAAATATATGTATTATGGCAAAAGAGCTTATGCTGATCTGATTGAGTAAATTATCTAATAAAATTTTCCTGGAATAAAACCGGGAATTGTTTTTTTAGCTTTTCCTGTTGCCTTTTTTCAAGGCTGTCGTAGGTTCGCCGGTACTTTTGCAATGAAACTTCTGTTAGGGCTTTTTTCTGTCCTTCTTTTATTTCATTAACTATCACTTCAGTTACCATGTCGGGTACATTGTCGTTCATTTTCTGCAACTGTATTCTGCTGTGCATTTTTCCTGTTCCCAAATAGCTTTTAAAAAGTCTTTCTTGTATATAACGGGCTAAAATATCAGAACTAACAGTATCACGGTTTACACTAATGATCCCGATATCATCTATTTGTACCAGCAGGATTTTTTCAGCAGGAACTTTTCCCATTACGGAAAATGAAAGAAGGGCTGTTACAGCCAATAAAAAAAGGGGCAGTCGCATATAGATAAGGTAGCTGGTTGCTGCTAGCAAGATAGTAAGAAAATCATTGCAGTTCGCTCAGCTCCAGCCATCGCATCTCTTTTTGATCCAGCAGCTTTGCTACTTCGCCAATCCGGTTTGAAGCTTCTTGCAGTTCTTCAAAAGGAGTATTGCTGCTATTGAGTTTAGCAGTAATGGTTTCTTTTTCTTTCGTCAAATCTGCAATTTCCTTTTCCAGCAGATCAAACTCTCTTTTTTCTTTATAAGAAAACTGTCTTTTTGGGGTAGGTGCCGGAATAACTGGCTTCGATTCTGTTTTTTGTTCTGCAGGTAATGGCTTTAATTCACCTCTCATCTGCTCCGTTCGGTATTGTGTGTAATTGCCGGGGAAATCCCTGATCACACCATCTCCTTCAAAAATGAAAAGATGATCAACCAGACGATCCATAAAGTACCTGTCATGTGATACAATTAATAAGCAACCAGGGAACTCGCTGAGAAAATTTTCCAATACACCCAATGTAGGAAGGTCTAAGTCATTGGTCGGTTCATCCAGAATTAAGAAATTAGGATTGCGAAATAGAATGGACAGCAAATGCAATCTTCTTCTTTCTCCACCACTTAATTTGCTGATGTAGGTGTATTGTTTATCAGGATCAAATAAAAATAGTTGTAAAAATTGTGCGGCGCTTAATGAGCCCCCACTGGCTAAAGGAAAATGTTCGGCGATGTTCTTTACAAATTCTATCACCCGCATATCCTCTTTTACAACGAGGCCTTGTTGCGAGTAATTCCCAAATACTACGGTATCCCCGATATTTACTTTACCGCTGTCAGGTTGCTCTATACCCTGCAGGATATTAATAAAAGTAGATTTACCGGCGCCATTCTTTCCTGCTACACCAATACGTTCGCCTTTCTTAAAGGTGTAATCAAATCCCTTCAACAATATTTTATCACCGTAGCTTTTGTATAGTTTTTTTAACTCGGCAATTTTTCCACCAAGCCGGTTCATCTTCATATTTAATTGCACCTGCTCATCTACGATCTGTTGCTTAGCTTTCTTTTCTACTTCATAAAAATTATCCTGCCGGCTTTTACTTTTAGTAGTTCTTGCTTTGGGCTGCTTGCGCATCCATTCCAATTCTTTGCGGTAGGTGTTTTTTGCTTTATCAATGCTTGCAAAATCACTTTCTATTCTTGCAGCTTTCTTTTCCAAATAGTTTTGATAATCGCCTTTGTGTACATAAATATTGCTCCCTTCCATTTCCCATATTTCATTACAGGCCGCATCTAAAAAGTAGCGGTCGTGGGTAACTAATAGTAAGGTTACATTTTCCTTATCAAAATAATGTTCGAGCCATTCCACCATTTCCACGTCCAGGTGGTTGGTAGGTTCATCCATTATCAGTAATACATGTTTATGTTCAAATCCAATGTCAATTAATGTTTTTGCAAGGGCAACTCTTTTTCGTTGTCCGCCACTTAAATTTTTTACTGGTTGTTGTAGGTGATGAATATTTAATTTACCGAGTACCTGTTTCACTTTTGCGTCAAAATCCCAGGCGCCAAGATCATCCATTTTCATAATGGCATCACTTAATTTTTCCGGATCCCCATTTTCATCCTCCAGCAGCTCATATTCCTTTATCGCATTAATAATAGGATGATTGTGAAAGAAGATATTATCCAGTACAGATTTATCTTCCACAAAGGAAGGCTCTTGCTCCAGCAGCACTACATCTACATCTTTATTAATCCATACTTTTCCTTCATCGGCGGTTTCTTTACCGGCTAATATTCTAAGCAGCGTTGATTTGCCGGTGCCGTTTCGGGCAATCAATGCAATTTTATCACCTTCTTCTATATTAAATGAAATATTGCTAAACAGGGGTTGAATACCATAGCTCTTTGTAAGCCCTTCTACAGAAACATAATGCATAGCGGCAAAGATAAAGAAGTATGAACTGGAAGAGTTATTTGTACACTATCAATTAAGAAAATAGATAAGCAGGCAAATGGCAATAGTGACAAGAAGAACTATCCAGATTTCCTGTCTTTTTTTTGCATTATTCTTTTCCCGCTTAATTATGTAATCCCGGATCAGAAAGTTGGTTTGTGGGTCTGTATTTATTTTCAGAAGCCTTTCTTCTATCGGTGGCAATAATGAAAACGGTAAAGGTTTGATGGAATTAAGAGCAAGCTGAATAATTTCTTTGTTTACAGATACGTCGTTGAAAGTATTCAGCTTCTCAATAGCAGAATCATTTAATATTTCAATAATGTATTCTTGCAGCCCCTTTTTATCCATTCTAAAAACATCAAGCCCTGCCACATACCTGTCCAGTTCTAATACTTGTTTCAAAACAGTAACCGGTGTAATTATATCCTGTGTCTTTCGTTTGCCAATGCTTTGGTTGTACCATCTTTGTTGCAGGTAATATTCTTTTTTAGAAGGATTGGTTAGTACTTCATAGGCTTCTTTTATTTCAACAAATTGTACTGCCGCATAAGGGTCATTATGATTTTTATCCGGATGAAACTGCTGTGCCAGTAGCCGGTAAGCTTTTTTTATCTCCGGCAAAGTGGCAGAAGGTTGTACTTGCAATATGCTGTAATAATCTTTTATGTGCATATATTGGCGAAGATAATTGCTGCCAGCGAACCGTTCATCAAGATTTCCATTCACCGGACACAACTTTGTAAAATACAATTATCTTTATTTATAAACCGAATAAAAATGAATAAAAAGATTATTATCCCTGCATTATTACTTGTATTGATATCTGCCTGTAATAGTTCGGCCGACAAAGACAAAAAAGAAGCAGACACCACCACTGCTGATCATGGTCACATGGATCATGCAACTCCGGGAGAAGGAGTTCCTGCATTACCTGCTGTGCCAGATGGGGCAAAAGTTTTTTTTGCCAACCTGAAAAATGGCGATATAGTTTCATCTCCATTAAAAATTGAAATGGGGGCAAGCTCAATAAAAGTTGATACGGCGGGCCCCATCATTGCAGGCGTTGGGCATCATCATTTAATAATTGATGCCGGCGATTCTGTTGCAACCGGCACGGTTATACCAATGGATTCTGTACATAAACATTTTGGAAGAGCACAAACTCAAACAGAAGTGATACTAGCACCCGGTAAGCACAGGCTTACGTTGCAATTTGCTGATGGCTTGCATCGTTCTTACGGCGCAGGGATGGCGAATTCTATAACTGTTGAAGTGAAGAAATAAGTTTCCCTATTTTAAGTGTTTAGCAAAAAACTCTATAGTCCGCTGCCACGCAAGTTTGGCAGCGGCTTCATTATATCTTGTAGGCGCTGTATCATTATGGAAAGCATGTTGTGCTCCTTCGTAAACGTATAATTCGTAATTCACCTTGTTCGCCTTCAATGCTTCTTCATATGCAGGTATACCTTTGTTTACACCTTCGTCCAATGCACCATAATGTAGTTGTATAGCAGCTTTTATTTTAGATACATCTTCTGTTGCCGGTTGTCTTCCATAAAAAGGAACAGCTGCTTTCAATGAAGGCACATTTACTGCCAGGCTGTTTGACATAGCACCACCCCAGCAGAATCCAACGCAACCAAATTTTCCATTGCAATCTTTTCTGGAGGGTAAGTAGTTAAACACTTTTATAAAATTCTGCAGGCTATCTTCTGGTTTTAATTGTTGAAATTTTGCTCTTGCTTCATCTGCGTTTTCAGGAGTACCCCCTAATGATGAAAGTGCATTCGGTGCAATAGCCAGGTAGCCGGCTTTGGCCGCACGACGGGCCACATCTTCTATGTGTGCATTCAATCCACGGTTTTCATGTATCACTATAACAGCGGCATATGGTTTTTCCTCTTTCGGCCTTGCTACATATGCCTGCATATCACCATTAATACCGGGGTAAGTTATACGTTCTGTAAACAAATCATCCTGTGGTGTAACTGCTGCATTAGCATAATTTACTTCCAGCATTGGCAAGATCGTCATTGCGGCTGCAGTACCTCCGGCCAGCACTGCCAGGCGTTTAAGAAAATCATTGCGGGTAAGTGGTTTGTGAGTGTATTCGTCGTAAAGATTGATGATGCGCTGGTCCATAACTGTATTTTTAATACTTGAAGTTAAGTAATAACAACAGGAAAAGTTTCGCTAGCGCAGGATGGCACACTATGAAACTGGTAAGCTTTGATCATTTTAATTTAGTTTTATCGTAATATGTAAGGCAGCGTCTCCATTCAGTTGCTTGTCATTTATAACACTAAACCCTCTTTATGAGAAAGCCTCATTTCTACCTGCAGTTTATTTTTTCTTTGCTGAATATTCTCTTTTTTATAACAAGTTGTCAGCCAGACCTTCAAGATCCCCGGGGAAATAACCCGGTAACTCCAAATCCTATTGATATGGAAATGGTAACTGGTGGAGTATCGGGTAATGTGGTGGATGAAAATAATCAACCCGTAGTGGGAGCAACAGTAACGAGTGGGTCTGCTTCTACTACAACTGATAGATATGGTTCATTTAAATTTCGGAATATCAGTTTGTCAAAAAATAACGGAACAGTAAAAGTTGTAAAAGCGGGATATTTTAATGGTTTTCGAAGTTTCATATCCGTTGCGGGTCGTATTAATAATGTTCGCATTAAATTATTACCTAAAGCAAACTCCGGCACTTTCCAGGGGAGTACTGGCGGAACAATTACTATAAACGGCGGTGGAAAATTAGTAATGCCGGCAGCTTCTATTACAGATGCTGGTGGAACAGCATATACGGGTACTGTGAATATTGCCATGACATGGATCGATCCCAGCTCACCGGATTTACCAAATATAGTAATGGGGGATCTTCGTGGTATAACAACAAGTGGTGAAGAAAGAGGTTTAAGCACCTATGGAATGTTGGGGGTAGAAATGACAGGGTCCTCAGGGCAATCATTAAAAATTGCAGCTGGCAAAACAGCTGAGCTAACATTCCCCGTACCGGCATCGTTACAAGGGTCTGCACCAGCTACTATAGATCTCTGGCATTTTGATGAAGCATCAGCCCGGTGGAAACAGGAGGGAACAGCCAATAAAGTGGGTAATAATTATGTAGCTCAGGTAAGTCACTTCTCATTCTGGAATTGTGACGCACCCTTTCCACTCATTAATTTGTGCATGTCATTTATAACGGTGGATAATAATTCGATGAACAATGTGCAGGTAAGGATTAAAAGAGTAGTAAATGGAACCTATGCTTATGGAAGAACTGATTCTACCGGTAATCTTTGCGGACTAGTTCCTAAAAACGAAGCACTAGTTATTGAAGTGCTTGATCAATGCAACCAGGTAATATATTCTCAGAATGCGGGACCGTTTAGTGCCAATACAACTTTAACGCCGATTGGAATTGCAATACCTGCGCCGAATAATTTAATCATTACTGGAACAGTTACTAATTGTGCGGGAACAAATGTTACCAATGGTGGAGTGGCAATTTATATTACAGGCGGTAATTATTATTCAGTCCCTGTTACAAATGGTACGTTTACATTAAGCTTACTTCGATGTAGTGGTGGCACTGTTAACTTTACAGTTTTAGGGATAGATTATAGTACAATGCAACAAAGTGTACCCGCTGGTGGAACTGGCAGTACCGGTACTGTAAATGTCGGTACTATCCAGGCATGCGGTACATCTTCTGCACAATATTTAGAATGGTTAATAGATGGAGTGCCAACAAACTTTGCCTCCCCTCCAGATAATATTCACACAGATGATACGACTATTGCCGGAACTTATAATAATAAAACATGGATATCTGCTTCAAAGCAAAATCCAGGTGTGAACAGCATTGGTTCATTTTCTTTTAATAATAATTCTGTTGTCGCTAACGGACTTCCAATTAATAGTATCTCATTTTTTGATGTAGTTAGCGGTTCGGCTTCTTCGCAAATAATAACGCCAACTCCTACATTGAATATTACAACATACGGACCTCCTATAACGGGATTCATAGAAGGCAACTTCAATGTTCAAATGGATTTTTCCGGAATACCAAAAACTGTTATCTGCAACTTCCGTGTTCGACGAAATTAATTACTGTTAATAAAAAATGAAGAGGCTGTTTTGAAAAGAGCAGCCTCTTTGCTTTTGTACAATGTTTTGCTAAAAAGTATTAGCAACACATTTTCCGCAACCCCTATGGCATAATAATAGCGTCATATCCAGGCGTAATAAATGAAGAAAACCACAACGCCAAAGAAGCCTTGGAAATGGATTGATTGAAAAAAGAAAACTAACACAGGAGGAGTTTTTAGAACAATTAAACCGCTTGCCAATTCACTTCGGCACAAAAAACAATTTTATATGAATTTATTTATTACTTAAAATCTTTGCACATGAAAAGAGTCCTGAAAACTTCTGCTTTGGCACTAATCATAGTCCTTTGCAGTTCTCTTCCTAACCCCGCCTCCGCACAATATGATGATGATTATTATGACGATGACCGGGATGTTTCTTACCAAACTTTTTATGATGAATTAAGTCCTCATGGCCGCTGGGTAGATTACCCGGGGCAAGGTTATGTATGGGTGCCCGATGCAGGTCCGGATTTTCGTCCTTATAGTACCAATGGTCATTGGGTGTGGACAGATAATTATGAATGGATGTGGGTATCTGATTATGATTGGGGATGGGCCCCTTTCCACTACGGCCGATGGGATAATGATCCCTACTACGGTTGGTACTGGGTGCCTGGTTACGAATGGTCGCCTGCATGGGTAGCCTGGAGAGATGGTGGTGATTACTATGGTTGGGCACCAATACGTCCGGGTATCAATATCAGTATCAATTTTAATATTGGTGGTTACTCACCCCCTTACGATTTCTGGTGCTTTACTCCAAGGCGTTATATTACTTCGAGAAGTTTACATAGTCACTATATAGATAGACGACAGAATGTGACCATCATTAATCAAACAACCATCATTAATAATTTTAATTATGGTGGTAATTATGGATTCCGTTCTGGCCCACGCCGCATGGATGCAGAAAGATATACGGGAAGAATTAATCCTGTACGTTTCCGCAACTCAACTACTCCTGGCAGAACACAGTTCAGGAATAATGAAGTAAGCGTTTATCGTCCTTCTATCCGACAGAATAATAACAGAAGTATTGCTCCCCGCCAGTTCGAACGTTACGACAGGAACAATGCGGCTACCTCAAGAAACGATAACGGCTTTAGAAGAAATGATAATGCGAGTAATCGTGGAAACAATCTTCCCAACCGTCAACAGGGTGATAACACTAATCGTCAATTTGATAGAAGAAATAGCGGTCAAAATACTGGTAACAACGATATAAGAACGCCCCGTCAAACGGAACAGCCAAATCGTACACAGCCAGGTAATAATCGTGGCTTTGAAAGAAGAGAAAGCACAGACAGGCCGGTACGTAATAATGATGTAAGAACACCTCGTCAAACCGAACAGCCTGATCGTACACAGCCAGGAAACAATCGGGGCTTTGAGAGAAGAGAAAGTACAGACAGGCCGGTACGCAACAATGATGTAAGAACACCGCAGCCTGTTGAACGTACCAATGGGAATAACAGGCAGTTTGAACGTCGTTCTCCTGACAATAATAATTCAAACAGAACAATGGACCGCCCACAACCTAACAGGGAAGTGAGACAACAACCCTCCAGGGAGATGAGACAGCAGCCTGATAGAGAAGTGCGACAACAACCCACACGGGAAATGAGGCAGCAACCTAATAGAGAAGTGAGGCAACAACCCCAAGCTCCGCAAAGAAGGGTGGAGGAGCAACCCCGTAGTACTGAACGCAGAAGTGAAGGAAGCGGTAATCGCCAGCAAGGAAATGGTAATGGCGGAAACAAAAGAAGATTCTAGAATCACTTAAGAGATGAAAGCAATAAAAAAAGACCCCGAAAGGGGTCTTTTGCTTTATAAAATTTCTTTATAAAATGAGGCTTAGCCTACTTTTTTTACGTTTACCGCATTCATGCCTTTCTTCCCCTCTTGCAAGTCAAACTCCACTTTATCACCTTCAGCAACCTGGTCGATCAGGCCACTTGCATGTACAAAAGTTTCTTTGCTTGAGTCATCATGTTTAATAAAACCGAATCCTTTTTCGCCATTGAAAAACTTTACGGTACCTTGATTTTTGTCGCTCATTGTTAATTGTATTATTGATTAAGTGTATGAAGATAGACTTAATATTTGTAAGTGGTAGAAATAATCCTTTTCCACCAGTACCTGCAGCAATGATGAGGATGGAATTTTCTCCCCATTAAGCCTATGCATGCATATCTTCTTTGCCTCTTTGAACTAAAAAAACTAATTTTCCGGTCCCTTAGAGCCCGATTTCTAACTATTGTCTTTTCCTGTAAAAAACCTCCAGTTAGTTTATAATGAACAGGCTACAGTATGACCCGACCTTTACTTTTATTAATTTATTGCTACTTACAGGGTTTTGCTTTATCGGCTCAGCTATTAAAGGTGGAAGATCTGCTCGTTATATCTTCCGTATCGCCAAAAAACCTTAACAGCCATATGAGTAAAAAAGGCTTTTCTCCAATGCCTTATTATGTAAATGATACAATAAAAGCCACTGCCTTTATCCGAAAAAGCAAAGAAAAAAAAGCAACCTTGCTTTCTAATGTACCTGTGGTGGAGGTTTTCAATGATGAACAAACAGATTACTACACCCTGTATCTAACATCGGCTAAAGAATACCTGGAGGGGTGCACCCGGTTAAAGAATTCCGGCTTTTACAGCAATGATAAGTTAGATACAAATGGCTCTATTGTATTTCAAAAAAATAATATTGTTATACATGCCGGACGGGATACCACAACAGAGAAAAAAGGCTTTTCTTTTTTGCTGCAGAAGAAAAAAATGCCGGCTCCAGACCAGGTGAAGTTTGCAGAGGATTTGCTGCAGTTTACTTCGCATGAATATTTAGTGGCTTTCTTTGGTAGTAGAAATGTAAAAAAAGATGTGTATTATTTTTCGGAAACTGAACTAAAGCAATGTTCTGTACTGTTTCCAAATACAGAACAGCAGGCTATTTTTATCTGGAAAGATGAAGACAAGCTATCACAGATTTCTTATATCGTTATTAGCGGAATATCGCCGGCAGTAAATTCTTCATCTTACCAGGGCAGTGTTAGTCAAAATAAATGGACGTTACGTAATGGCATATACTCGAGTATGTCAGTAAAAGAATTATGGGATTTAAATGGCGGAGATTTTTCTTTTCATGGCCGCCAATCCGAATATTCATTTATGGTACCACCATCCAATAAAGGAAACATTGATTTTCAAAAAACCGGGCTAACACTTGGCTGTCTTAATTGTAATGGCTCTGCGTTATTGGACCAGGAAAAAATAAATGCCAGCGAGGTTATTACCCACTCGCTGGCTATGTATGTTGTCTATATTATGATAAGGCCGTAGAAATATTTTCAGGCCTTGCTTTCTACTCTTACCAATTATCAGGCGGTAGTTTCCATATATGATTCAACCGGCTCACAGGTACAAATCAGGTTTCTATCACCATGTGTGTTGTTCACTCTTGCTACTGATGGCCAGAATTTATTCAAGGTTACATAGTACAACGGGAATGCTGCCTCTTGTCTTGAATATGAATGTTTCCATTCATCAGCCGTAACTACAAGCTGTGTATGCGGCGCATTTTTTAAGGCGTTATCTTTTTTATCAGATTTGCCTTCTTCAATTGCTTTTATTTCTTCAC
This sequence comes from Chitinophagaceae bacterium IBVUCB2, assembly GCA_002127295.1. Lineage (GTDB taxonomy): Bacteria > Bacteroidota > Bacteroidia > Chitinophagales > Chitinophagaceae > JJ008. Next base: position 1,026,991 of record NFUV01000001.1, on the reverse strand, counting down.
GAATAGAAAGCATAGCATCGCAGAAACGGTCCAGTTCAGCCTTGTCTTCACTTTCTGTTGGTTCGATCATTATTGTTCCCGGAACAGGAAAGCTCATAGTAGGAGCATGAAAACCATAATCGATCAAACGTTTAGCAACATCTTCTGCTTCTACTTCAGCTGATTTTTTATAAGGACGCAGGTCAACAATAAATTCATGAGCACATTGCCCGTTGTGATTCGTATATAAAATATCATAAGCTCCTTCTAATCTTGCCCGCATATAGTTGGCATTCAGAATTGCATATTCTGTGGCTGCTTTCACTCCTTCATTGCCTAGCATTCTTATATAACCATAGGAGATAAGAAGAATAGATGCTGAACCATAAGGTGCTGCGCTAACAGCATTATTAGTTCCCATTTCCACATGTCCTGGTAAATGTTTTGCTAAATGAGCTTTTACACAGATAGGTCCCATGCCGGGTCCGCCACCACCATGAGGGATGGCAAATGTTTTATGCAAATTCAGGTGACAGACATCAGCACCAATTAATCCCGGTGCAGTTAACCCGACCTGTGCATTCATGTTGGCACCATCCATATACACTTGTCCTCCGTGCTGATGGATGATATTAGTGATCTCTTTAACCGTTTCTTCATACACACCATAGGTGCTTGGATAGGTGATCATGATGCCGGATAGATCATTACTGTATTGCGCAGCCTTGGTTTTCAGATCCTCTACATCAATATATCCATTATCTAATGCTTTTACTACTACTACTTTCATTCCGCACATTACTGCACTGGCAGGGTTAGTGCCGTGTGCAGAAATGGGGATCAGCATTACATTTCTGTTATGATGCCCATTTGCTTCATGATATGCTTTGATAGTTAATAAACCCGCATATTCTCCCTGCGCACCACTGTTGGGCTGAAGACTACATGCATCAAAAGCAGTGATCTCGCAGAGATATTTTCCTAATTCATCAATTATATATTTATAACCTTCTGCCTGGTTGGTCGGTGCAAAAGGATGGATCTTTCCCCAATGCGCCCAGCTCAATGGCATCATTTCGCTGGCTGCATTTAATTTCATGGTACAACTTCCCAATGAGATCATCGAAGTATTCAAAGAGAGATCTTTATTCTCCAATTGCTTTATATAACGCATCATCTGGCTTTCACTTTTATGTGTATTGAAAACCGGTTGCGTTAAATAGGAGGATGTTCTTGTTAAAGCAGATGGTATATGATGCAATTCAGTATCCTGGTGAATGTCAAAAGCAACAGGATCTTTATCATTCTCAAAGCAATTGATCAGGTCATACAGATCACCAACATCCGTTGTTTCATCTAATGAAATGCCAATTAAATTATTGTTGATATAGCGTAGATTGATCGATTGTCTTTCTGCTTTTTCTTTAATAGCAGCAACATCTTTTACTTTAACGGTGATAGTGTCAAAGAAATTATCCGATACTAATTCAAATCCTCTTTCTTCAATAGCGGCAGCAGCAGTTTGTGTTAACAATGCTACTCTCTTTGCAATATTCTTTAAACCATCTGGTCCATGAAATACGGCATACATAGCAGCCATATTGGCGAGCAATGCCTGTGCTGTACAAATATTTGAAGTTGCTTTTTCTCTTTTAATGTGTTGCTCTCTTGTTTGCAACGCCATTCGTAAAGCCCGGTTGCCTTGCGCATCTATGCTAATGCCAATGATGCGGCCGGGAATATTTCTTTTAAAATCATCTTTGCATGACATGAATGCTGCATGCGGTCCCCCATAACCTAATGGCACACCAAAACGTTGTGCTGAACCGATCGCCACATCAGCACCTAACTCTCCGGGAGATGTCAACAAGGTCAATGCTAAAAGATCGGTCGCCATAGCTACATATGCACCGGCAGCATGAACAGTTGTAATAAAATTGCTGTAATCTTCGATCGAACCTTTATCATTTGGATATTGAACAATAGCACCAAAATAAGAAGCATCGATCGTTGCTGTTTTATAATCGCCTTCAACAATTTCAATTCCTATAGGTATAGCTCTTGTAGCAATTACATCTTTTGTTTGCGGGAAAATTTCCCGGTCCACAAAAAATTTAGGACGATCAATATGATCCTGTTTGTTCAGGGTATTAAAGAACATCGTCATCGCTTCTGCGGCAGCAGTGGCTTCATCTAATAAGGATGCATTGGCAATTGGCAACCCTGTAAGGTCACTCACCATGGTTTGAAAATTCAACAAACTTTCCAAACGGCCTTGTGAAATTTCAGCCTGGTAAGGAGTGTATTGGGTGTACCATCCCGGGTTTTCAAAAACATTTCTCAATATCACCGAAGGAGTGATACTATCATAATATCCCTGGCCGATATAGTTGGTAAATACTTTATTCTTCAGGGATATGTCTTTAATATGTTTCAGGTATTCATGTTCACTCATCGCTGGTGGTATGTTCAGCGACTCCTTCATCCGGATGGCTGGTGGAACGGTGTTGCTGATCAATTGCTCTATACTTTCAGCGCCGATCTTCTTCAGCATTTTCTTTGCATCAGCTTCACTCGGGCCAATGTGGCGGGGAATAAACTCGTTAGATTGTTGCTCAAACAGGCTCATAAAATGGATTTCCTTTAGGGATGTAAAAAGATGGGCAAAGTTACGGCTGAACCGCCATAAAAACAGGCGATTGTTGAAGGTGGGGATAAGCGGTTTATTACCGTTCTTTGCAATATGCAGGAAAAGTTGTTACAGAACTGGGAGAAGAAATCGGGTGAACGCCAAAAGGAATACAAGAAGTTCCTGCACCGTGCCAATAAAAATGTGGTGCTGAAACAATTGCCCGAACTAAACGAGCAGGCTTTTGAAAAGATCGATTGCCTGAAATGCGCCAATTGCTGCAAAACTTATTCGCCCCGTTTTACGCCGCCAGATATAAAACGTATTAGCAAATATTTGGGTATGAAGGAAGGTGATTTTAAAGACACTTACCTGCGCACAGATGATGACGGCGACAATGTATTAAAAGAAATGCCCTGTGCATTTTTAGGGGCTGACAATTACTGCACCATTTATGATATGCGTCCATCAGATTGTGCAAGGTTTCCCTACATGGATGATGACTTTATGCTGAAGCGTCAACCGATGGCATTGAAGAATACTTCTTTTTGTCCTATTACGTATTATGTAATTGAGAAGTTGATTGAAGCGGAGAAGGGGAAAACAATACCAAAATAATATAAGAATCAATACTGTTCATTGCATTCTAAATAAAGGGGAGCTATCTTTTCCCTGCAACACCCTGATCATCTTATCCATATTTTTTGCTAATGCTTCTTCGGTTTTTAAATTACCGAGATAGCGGCATATTTCTTTTTGCCGGAACGGCGCCAATTGTTCAAATTCAGTCAGCAAATTATTTTCTTCCAGTTTCTTTTTAAATGCCTCAGGCAGCGGAACATTTTTATTTCTTTCCAACGTATCCTGTTCAATTAAAAAGTTCGCTATTTGTCCCACTTTTATATTGCCGCCTTTCAGCATCGGGCCATTTACATACAAGCGAAACTCTTCCTTTTTTATAGGGCAGAGTGTTTGTTGAAAAAAATAACCTTGAATAGTTCCCTTTACCGGAATATAACCCTTGGTGACAGCTAGCTTAGCTGTAATAGCATCCGGCACTTTTACGCATGGGTTAATACCTACTTTATAAATTTTTGCTTTGAAAGAATGTTTCATTTCCAGTTAAATTATCTAAATGCGTTGGTGAGATAGAAAGATTGTATAACCAGCCTCATTGCGACTATCCGCCTGGATCATTTTCTGCGTCTGAGGTTAAATTTAATGATTAATGGAGTATGGTCGCTATGAGTAGCCCAATTTTCATAAGTCCCAATATCAATTTGCTCTACTTTGTCAAGTAAGTCCGCAGAAGCAAAGCAATAGTCTATATGATAGGCTTTTTCTTTTTTTCGATACATAAATAAAGTTGAGTGCTCTTCTTTTCCTTGCGCAATGTCGAAGTGTTTATGATATACGCTATGAATATTATTATCAGCAAGTTTCTTTACAACATCTGAATGTGACCCCACCCGGTCTTTGTAGTCCCAAATTTTGTTACTGTTAAAATCACCAATTAAAATTGTAGAGTTACCTAACAAGCTTTTATAATGATCTATTGCAAACCATACTTGTCCGATGTAACGCCGTTGGCGATTTTCTTTGTTGTCCATAGCCCAAACAGCTAAAAGAGTAAAGTTCTGCCCGTTACCTGTTACCCGAAATGGTAATATATATCTAAAATCAGGATTGAACTCAGGTAGAATTTCAAATTTGTAATTAGAGTATGAAAAAATACCAATTCCTTTTTTGCCACCATCACTATACCAATAAATATCATTTGGCTTTGGTATCGTGGGAGTGAATTTTAATTTGTCGGGGTGTTCACATTCTTGAACAACTAAAATGTCAGGTCGTAACGGTAGAATAAAGTCAGCCTTTTTCCTAAACGCTCCTTGGCAGTTCCACGTTATTAATCTCATTATGATTTGTCAATTTACTTCACTGTCAACTCATCATACGCCGCACCCAATGGTCTCTGTATGCCATCCGATTTAAATTCTTCTGCACCGGGTATAATGGTAGCTTTTAAAATTTCTTCTTTTGTTTTACCAGCTTTTATTTCTCCTTCTACAAACTTCAACACATTGCCGAGATAATCCCGGAATGTATTTATATCATCAGCAGTGCCAGTTACTTTATAACCGGTAGCAGCATGGCCAAATACATACATGGTTTCTTTATCAAATTTGGCCAGGGCTTTGTTCAATACTTCCATCCAGCTTTTAATATTAGCACCAGCAGTGCGGTCAACATAAGGATGGCGGCGGTTAAAAACCAGGTCGCCACAATGTACAATGTTGGCATGTTCAAAATGTACAAAGCTATCACCATTGGTATGACCAGCTCCATAATAATGGAGGCTTACAATATCCGGCCGGTATCTTTTTTGCCAGGTATCGGTGTAGGTGAGGTCGGGGTATAATTGTTTGTCTTCCGATTTATTAGCAACAGCTGTTTTTTGCTGATTGATCAATGAGTTTTCATGCGCCATCACATGATCAACAATTCCTTTAAAAGTAATATTGCCGCCGCTATGATCGCCGTGATGGTGTGTATTAATTAACAGTTCAAATTCTTTTTCACCTCTTTTCTTTAATTCATCCAGCAGGTGTTTGCTCTGGTCGGGAAATTGTGAGTCTACAAACACTACTCCTTTTTTTGATAAAAGGAATGCAATAGTGCCTCCTCTTTCTTCAAATATGCCCACCTTATTTCGCAGTATGGTTATTTTCCAGGGCTCCTGGAAGAAAGCAGAGAATAAATTTTGTTGTGCTAAAGTTAATGCACCAAAAGTAAGTGCAGATTGTTGTAAGAATGTGCGACGCTGCATGGTAATAGTTTATAATTTTTTGCTGCCTGCCATTAAGCAGGTTTTTTGTTTGTAGTTGTTGAAGTTACAAATTTTGAGCCGGGCTAACTAAAGCTTTCAACTTCCTAAATAAGATATTAAAGATGTGCCTTTAATACTCAAACTTCCTCAATGTGGGAGCTTTGAACCAGGTGATGATAACAACTATCAACGTCATGCATCCGCCGAAAACTACTGAGGGAGTAACTCCCATTACTCTTGCGGCTAGTCCACTTTCAAATTGCCCCAGTTCGTTACTGGAATTGATGAACATGGAACCTACGCTGCTTACCCGTCCCCGCATATGGTCGGGAGTTTTTAATTGCATAACGGTACCTCTTACTACAACACTTACTCCATCAAGCATGCCAGCAATTAATAAAGCAGCGAAGGAGAGTAAATACCAGCGGGATAGCGCAAATAAAATAATACAAACACCAAAGCCGGCAACAGCGAGGAATAATTTTTTCCCCTGTGCTTTTTTCATAGGGAAAATAGTAAGCAAAATAACAATGAAGATGGCGCCAATATCAATAGCGGCATTTAACCAGCCAAAACCCATGGGGCCGGCTTTTAAAATATCTTTTGCATAAACCGGTACCATTGCTACGGCTCCGCCAAACAATACAGCAAACATATCAAGTGTAAATGCACCAAGAATTTCTTTGGTCTTAAAAACAAACCGTAAGCCTTCTTTCATACTTTCCCATGTTTTCTTTTCGCTGGTTTTAGCCATAGGAGGTTTTGGTTGTAATTGAGTAAGTATGGCAAATGCAAGCACCAATAAACAACTGACAGTTATTAATGTATTGGTGATGCCAATTTTGGCGAGCAATATGCCACCCAGTGCATGCCCCGTTACCGAAGCGGTGAGCCAGCTGCCCTGGCTCCAGGTGGTAGCATTTTGTAAATATTGCCGGGGCACAGTGTTGGCTAATATTGCCGAGAAAGTAGGTCCTGTAAACGAACGGATGATACCTGTACAAAAAATAACAGCATATATACCTATGGTTATGTATTGGTTGCTGAAATGATTAATGATATAGGAAGTGGAGAAAAATAATAATACTCCTGCTGTACATAGATAAAAGAATACACCCCGTAATAGCAATTTTCTTTTTTCGCTTGAATCAATAACATGGCCGGAATATAATGCCATGGAGATAGCAGGAATAACTTCTGACAAGCCAACTAAGCCAATGGCAAAGGGATCGCCGGTCAATTCATATACCCACCATGCAACTAGAGTACTCATCATTCGCAAAGCCATGATGAAGGTGAAACGTCCAATTATCAGGTTCTTAAATTCGGGAATGCGAACGGCTGCGAAAGGGTCGTCGGTTATTTGTTCGATAGTAGATTTGTCGGCCATTGAATAGTCAAAGGTAAGAATAGAGAGTTTTAATTGAGTAAAGACATCTCGCTATTCAAAATTTATCTTTATTCTCAGGCCAGACTAATAATAATGTGAAATGATTATGGTAAGGTGAGATAGTGCTGGCCGTCTTCATATTCTTTCTCCAGGGCATCATAAATAACCTCCAGATGTTTTTCGTTGCCCAAAAAATCAGCATTGCTGGCATCCACGAATAATGTTTTTATATGATGCTGTTTAATGTAGTGGGTATAGGTTTCTTGTATATTAAACAAATAATCGTCTGGAATATTTTGTTCGTAGGAACGATTGCGTTTTTTTATATTGGCTTGCAGCTTATTTACCGGCGCATGCAGGTATATTAATATGTCGGGTTGTGCAATTTGTTGATTAATGATCTCGAATAATCGTTGGTATAAACGGAACTCATCATCAGGCAAGGTTACTTTGGCAAACAAAAGACATTTGGTAAAAAGATAATCCGAAATGGTGGTTGTTTGAAACATATCTTTTTGCTGCACCATATCTTTTTGCTGTTTGAATCGTTCAGCCATAAAAAATAACTCTAATGGAAAAGCATATTGGGAAGGATTTTCATAAAATTTTGGCAGAAAGGGGTTGTCGGCAAATTCTTCCAATACTAATTTGGCATTAAAATGTTTGGCCAATAAATGGGCTAAAGTTGTTTTACCGGCGCCGATATTTCCTTCTATGGTAATAAAGTTGTACTTCATGAAATCAAAGTGGGTAGCTTATAGAAGTTGCAAAATAACTGAAATGCTACTTGCAGGTGGCGAACAAGAATATGTTGTGGATAAATCTGCTTAACCCCTCATCTTTTTTACATCCAGTTCATCTTTACATTCTTTCAACAGTTGCGGTATAGTTTTATTTAGAACCGGATGTACGATAGCAGGCGCAATTTCTGCTAGTGGTAGTAAGGCAAATCGCCTGTTTTGCATTTCGGGGTGTGGAAGTTTTAGCAAAGGGTAATTATGTATTTCATTGTTGAAAATCAGTATGTCAATATCAATGATGCGGGGACCATATTTTTCCTTTCGAACACGGCCCATTAACTTTTCTATTTTCAACAGGCGGCGCATTAGTTGCCGGGCAGTGAGGGCAGTTTCAATTTGGATTGCCTGGTTTAAAAAAACAGGTTGATCGGTATTGCCCCAGGCTGCCGTTTCGTAAAGAGAAGAAGCTGTTACCACCTTACCACATTGTGATGCAATTAATTCTTTTGCTTTTTGCAATATTTCTTTGCTGTTGCCAATATTTCCACCGGTCAATAAAAATGCAATATTCATGAGACCTCAAATATCTTTATTTTATCATTGCAGCAGTAATTAAATACATTTGCGCACCAACATGAAACCAGGAAAAACTGCTTACAGTCAATCAAAAGCTTTATGGGCTATTACCAGGGCCAGCTTTAAAGCCATTTTTGCAAATCCGAGTGCAATTATTTTCAGTATTTTGTTTCCCATCATTTTTACATTGATTTTTGGAGCCTTTGGAAGCGGAGGTGGAGTTAGTTATCGTATAGCTATAGCACCGGGTAGCGATACAACACAAGGTTTTTATACGGGACTCCAAAAAATACCCGGCGTAAAAATTATTGAATATGCTGATACGCTGTTACGAAACAAAGAATTGTACAAAGGGAGGCTGACCGCAATACTGCATATAAAGAATGATCCGGACTCATCAGGTATGCCACATTATACTATTGGCATACGTTCTACTACAGCAAGTTCTAATACGGTATATTCATTCAGAGCGGCATTGGATTTGGTAAAACTGCAACTGGAGAAAATGCTCAATACAGGGTCAGAATCTTTTGTTGATATAGAAGACCCAGTGGTGGAGAAAGTAAGAAAATACCGTTCTATCGATTTTATTCTTCCCGGCCAGTTAGGATTTTCAATTTTGTTCTCCACCTTATTTGGTGTAGCATTTACTTTTTTTGGATTGCGGGAGCAATTAGTGTTAAAACGTTTTTATGCATCGCCAGTCAGCAAACTGAATATTTTATTGGGTATCGGGATGAGTCGTTTATTTTTTCAATTGCTGAGTGTAGTTGTGCTTATACTCTTCGGGTATTTCGCTATGAATTTCACCCTGCATCATGGAGTCATTACGTTCTTCGAGATTATTATAATGACCATCATCATGCTTTTTCTGCTGATGGGAGTGGGACTTATTTTCAGCAGTATTGCAAAAACGGATACATCGATACCACTACTTATAAATTTATTTGGTTTTCCGCAAATGATGTTGTCGGGAACATTCTTCCCTATCGAAGTATTTCCAACATGGTTGCAGGGAATTTGCCGGGCATTACCACTTACGCAATATAATAATGCTATCCGAAAAATTTCTTTTGAAGGGCTGCATATTATTGATTGCTGGAAAGAAATTGGTATTCTCGGAATATGGATGCTGATAACCTATGCTATTGCAGTGAAAGTGCTGAAATGGGAATAAAGGTTGAAATATAGAGTGAAATGTGCCTAAGAAATTTTTAAAAAGTGACTTAGTATGCGAATTATTAAACTTGGATTGATAAGTGCTGTTGTATTTGCATTGTTGATTACTGCTTTTTCATTAATGATACCTTCACATGTTCGTATTTCTAAAGCAATTGATATTAGTGTTCACAGAGATTCTTTACTGAACCAGCTAAGCAGTACTACAAATTGGAAAAATTGGTATCCCGGCGCAGATTCCATACAACAGATCTCAGAAATAACTTCCATAACAGACAGTACGGTTATAGCCAAACAGAAAAGGGCAGAATCCGGTTGGAATTTGTATGATGCAGGCATCCCCGGAACATTAACAGTGCAATGGTATATGGATTTTCATCTGCGTTGGTATCCCTGGGAAAAATTTTCCAGCCTTTTATTAGAAAAAAGATATGGTCCTGTTATGGAGAAGGGGTTGGATAATTTGAAAAAACTGCTTGAAAAATAGGTTCAGCGGTAATACAATTTTAGCGGGCAGTCTTAACTTTACTCCCGGATCAATTGTTTCTACAACAAACAGGAATGATTATTGCTAATGAACAATCCTTGCAATAAATTTTAAAAATATAAATATGAAAAAATTATTATTTCTGCTGACTGTTTTAATCGCTGTAACAAGTTTTGGGCAGAATGCCCGTAAGAGTCCACATGATACCGTGAGTACAGCAAACACCACCGTAACTTATGGACGTCCATATAAAAATGACCGTAACATATTTGGCGAACTAGAGAAGTATGGCCGTGTATGGCGGGTAGGTGCAGATGAAGCGACTACTATTACATTTAAGAAAGATGTAAAGGTTGGTGATAAAGAAGTGAAGGCCGGTACTTATACTTTATTTGCTATTCCTAATGAAAATGAATGGACAATAATCATTAACTCTAAACTCGGTCAATGGGGTGCATATAGTTATGAGAAAACAAAAGGGGATGATGTTGCTAAAATAAATGTACCCACTAAAAAACTTGATAAGGTAGTTGAGCAATTAACCATCCGTTTTGCTGGTGAGAATGCCATGATTATTGAGTGGGATAAAACGCAGGTAACAGTACCGTTAAAGTATTAACTAGATCAGAAAATTTTAAGCCGCAAATTGCGGCTTTTTTAAAACTTTACATGCGGGTTTGTGCAACAAGAATATCAGGTTAGTGCTTTATTTTGCGAGTTAGTGCAACATTTTTACTGTTATGTTGTCTAACTTAAATAAATTTGAAATACACTTTAGGAGTGTTTGCTATAAAAATCCATTATTAATTAGAACTTAAACTGCTTGCAATGAATCAACTAAAATCCTTTAGGCAATGGAGATGGAAAAACATTTCCCTTGTTCTTTTCATACAGCTTGTTGCCCTTGCTGTATCTGCACAAATTAAAATTAGTGGTAAAGTAACAGGAGCAGATGGGAATGGTATTCCCTCCGTATCTGTAATAGTACGCACAACTACTATCGGTACTATGACCGATGCAAATGGCAATTATGATTTAACTGCGAATCTCAAACCCGGAACTTACACATTGGAATTTTCCGGAGTGGGATTTTCATCTTTAACCAAAGAAGTAAGAGTAACAAACGAAACATCTTATACAGCTAGTGTTCAATTAGCGGACGATGTTATGAAGATGGATGAAGTTGTAGTTACTGGTGTATCTGCCGGTACCACCAGAAAACAACTGGGTAGTTATATAAGTACTGTTAAGGCTGATCAACTTACAAAAGGAGCTACAGGAAATGTATTAGCTGCTTTACAAGGAAAAACGGCTGGGGCACAGATTATTCAGAATAGCGGAGATCCGGGAGGTGGTATATCTGTACGACTCAGAGGTATCAGTTCGGTAAACAGTTCTTCAGAGCCCTTATATATTGTAGATGGGGTAATCGTAAATAATGCAACTACCAGGGTTACCAATACCAGTGCAAACTATGATGGAGGATCATTCATAGGAACGATTGGTCAAAATAGGTTGGCTGATATTAATCCAGCAGATATAGAAAGAATAGAAGTATTAAATGGTGCAGCAGCAGCTGCTATATATGGGTCAAGAGCAAATGCAGGGGTAGTACAAATTTTCACTAAACGAGGATCGCTTGGTGCTCCCATTGTAACTTTCTCCACCAGTGTTCTATCAAGTTCTTTAAGGAAAAGTGTTGAAGTGAACCAATCTCCTACAAAATTTGGAGGGCCCACTGATGGTGTAGGTGCACAAACACAGGATATTCTTACACCGGCATTAACTAATACTACTGCCGTAACAAGATATGATTATAACGATTATATTTTTCGCAATGCCATTGGAACTGATAATAATATATCCGTAGCAGGTGGAAAAGACAAAACCAAATATTATACTTCAGCCTCTTATTATAAAAATGAAGGGATTATTAAAAACACTGATTTCAGAAGGTACAGTTTCCGGGTTAACCTGGATCAGGGCTTGGGAGAAAAAGTGAATTTTAATATTGGTTTGAACTTTATTAATAGTGCAGGAAATGAAAAGCCCGATGGTAATTCATTTTTTTCGCCGATGAATTCAATTAATATTATCGCAAATTTTCACAACTTATTTGTAAGAGATGCCTTGGGTAATTTACAAGCGGTGGGTGAAAGAGGTAGAGTTAATCCTGTTTCGGTAATTGAAGATATTAAGCAAAGGCAGGAGACAAATAGAATATTGGCAAATGCCGGAATAAAATTTAGACCAGTAAAGGGTTTGACACTGGACTATACACTTGGTATAGATCAATATTCTCAGAAGGGAGAAACATTTATTCCTCCTTTTGCTTACAATGTTAGCGATGGCTTCTTTGGCGGCGGACCGGCGCTGGATCCTACAAGGAACGGTTATGCCAGTGCTGGAAATTATAATTTTTTCCAAATTAATAACGAAGCAAACGCCACTTACCAGACTAAGTTAACTACAGATATTTCGTCCACTACTCAGGTTGGATATTCAGTTCAATATGAAAAAAGCAGTTATTCATTACTCCAGGGAAGAGGGATGGCTCCTTTTGTACAAACAGTAAATGGGGCCAGTACTTTATTACCCGGGGTTGACGATAGAGGTGAAATATCTATTTCAGGATATTATGCACAGCAAAATTTTGGGTATAAAAGCTTATTATATGTAACAGGTGCTATTCGGGTTGATGGTTCTTCCGTATTCGGAAAAGAACAACGTAACCAAAAATATTTTAAAGCCAGCGGAAGCTATGTTATCAGCGAACATGAGTTCTGGAAAAATTCCAGCATCAGTAAGGTTTGGAATTTTGCTAAACTACGTGTGGCGTATGGTGAAAGTGGTAACCTTACAGGTATAGGGGCTTATTCAAGATTTAATTCTTACAGTAGTAATTCATTCGTAAGCAGAACTTCACTTACCTCTAGCAGTACATTAGCAAACACTAATGTAAAGCCTGAGCGGCAAAAAGAATTGGAGTTTGGTATTGATCTCGGGTTTTTTAACGGTCGTCTAAATTTACAAACCAATATATATACTAAGAAAGTTGATGACTTGCTAATTAATAGATTTATAGCACCAACAACTGGTTTTAGTAGTTTGTTAGATAATTTTGGAAGCCTGGAGAATAAAGGTTTTGAAATTGTACTAACTGGAAAGCCAATTCAGGGAAAGAATTTAAACTGGACAATAACCGGAATATATAATCATAATAGAAATAAAGCAGTTAGAATTGGTCAGGCACTTACTTTGTTGAGCACCAATAGCGGAACACCTGTTGCCATCATCGAAGGACAACCAATAGGTATTTTCTACGGCGCTTTCTTTGCGTTAGATGCAAACGGAGGTTTGGTGAAAAATGGATCAGGGTTTCCACAGGGAGAAAGAGGTATTCAAAACAGTGCTTTAGTATTTACACCACAAAGAGATGGTGCTGGTTTGCCAATTGGGTCGTTCCCATTGCTTCGTAAAATAATTGGAGATCCCAACCCGGATTATACGGCAAGTTTAGTTAATGAGCTTACCTATAAAAAAGCCAGCTTAAGATTTCAGTTAGATGCCGTACAGGGTGTTGATGTATTTAATGCAGATTGGAGAACCCGCCAGGGTGTAGGTAACGGTAAAGAAGCTGAGAAAGAGCAAACCGGTGTATATCCAAGAGGTTATATCAATAGCTTTTATGCTGCTATTGAAGAATGGCGTATTGACGATGGATCTTTTGTGAAACTAAGAGAAGTTTCTTTAAGCTATGCATTCGGGGATTTCAAAAAGATTAAGGACATTACCTTAAGTGTTAGTGGTAGAAATCTTATTAGTTGGGATAATTACAAAGGATACGATCCGGAAGTTAATGCAGGGGGACAAAGTACAATTCTACGGGGAATTGATTTTGGTTCAGTTCCGATTCCAAAAACATTCAGTGTTGGACTTTCAGCAAAATTTTAATCCAATCTAAAAAAAAAATTATGAAATACAGTATAATCAAAAAATTAGTATGGGCTGTTCTGGTAAGTACAGCTATGCTGCCAATGGGCTGTAAAAAGGATTTTACAGATCCGAACAGAGCTACACAGGAACAGGTATTTTCTTCTCCCAAAGGTTTAACCGGAGCAGCTGTTGGTTTACAACGGGTATATACACTTGGAAGAGCTAGTACATTGTATAATCTTGTAACTATTAATGGCCTAACCACCAATGAGCTAATCGTAGTTAATACAGGGAACACAGCAGAAGTTCAATTGGCAAGTGGTGGTAATGCTGTGGATGGAAATCATAGCATGCTGACTACTTTCTGGACGACTTGTAATAAGGTTATTTATGATGCAGACCTGGTAATTAGTAATGCTGCAAATCTTAGCGATAAAAATTATGCAAGTGGTTTAATAGCTTATGCAAGCATTTTTAAGGCATTGTCATTAGGTAATATGTCTCAATTCTGGTCTAAAATACCAGCAGGGATAGGTACAAATGTCAATTTTATTGACAGAGTGGACGGATTTAAAAAGGCAATAACAGTTATAGATGATGCATTAGCCGCAATTGCAGCAAATAGTATCAGCGCTTCATTCATTTCAAGTATACCCGCAGGAATTGATATTATAAATACACTACATGCACTTAAAGCAAGATATTCTCTATTTGCTGGGTTGTATGCCCAGGCACTTGCTTCAGCGAACCTGGTTGACCTTTCGAAAAAATCAACCTTTAATTTCGATGCGCTTTCACTCAACCCTATTTTTGAAGTGTCTACTTCAACTAATAATGTGGTGCAGGTAAAAGATTCTACACTTGGATTACTACCTAATCTTCAACCTGATTTTGCAGATAAAAGGATTCAATTCTTTACGGTAATTAATCCTACTATTTTACCCCGATTCCGAATCAATGGTTTTGGCAATGCGGCAGCTACAGCATTTCCAGTTTATTTGCCAGGGGAAATCATGCTGATAAAAGCTGAGAGTTATGTAAGAGCCAATGTACCTGATTTAATAAATGGTCTTGTACAATTAGAAAATGTAAGAACAAAACAACCTGCAAATGATCCCTTTGGTGTAGGTGCCGGATTGCCACCCGCAGTCGGAGTTTTTACTGCACCTCAATTGCTCGATTCAATATACAAGCATAGAAGTATTGAATTGTATATGTCGGGCTTAAAATTAGAGGATATGAGAAGGTTTGGAAGACCGGATGCAGAGAAGAGAAGAAATTTAATGCCTTATCCTTTAAGAGAAAGAGATAATAATCCTAACACTCCAGCTGATCCTCCATTTTAATTTTATATAATTTTTTATACAAAAGGCTATTTGAAAGAATAGCCTTTTATTTTATATTTTTATTCTATGCATCCTCATATTCATAAACTTCATACAATTGCTAATAAAAAATATCGCCGCATTATTGGTTTAATGAGTGGTACTTCTGTTGATGGATTAGATATTGCAGTTTGTGGATTTAGTGGAAGTGGAATGGAAACCAACTTAACAGTAGAACATTTTATTACTGTTCCTTACGATCAACAATTTAAAGAATATGTCAAATCTGTTTTCTCAATCAAACAAGTTGATCTTGAAAAATTATGCCTTCTTAATCCATGGATAGCATTACACCAGTCAGCTATTATCAATCAATGTTTGCAAGATTGGAAAATTAGTAAAGAAGATATTGATATTATAGCAAGTCATGGACAAACTATTTATCATTCACCAGTGGCATTGCATAAGCAACCAGGGTTTGGTAATGCTACATTACAAATTGGCGATGGCGACCATATGGCTGTTGCTACAGGGATCATAACCATTAGCGACTTCCGTCAAAAACATATTGCTGCAGGAGGAGAAGGAGCGCCGTTGGCTGTTTATGGCGATTACCTGATATTTAGCAAGAAAGGAGAAAACAGGATCATGCTGAATATGGGGGGTATCGGAAATTTTACTTTTTTAAGTGGTGATTTGGATTCCACAAAAGTATTTAGTACAGATACAGGTCCTTGCAATACAATGATGGATACATTCATTCAAAAACATTTTTCCGGAAAATATTTTGATCAGGATGGAGCAATAGCGAGGCAGGGAACCATTAATGAATCTTTGCTAAAAGAGCTGATGAACCATTCTTTTTTTAGCCAAACATTTCCCAAAACAACAGGTCCCGAATTATTTAATTTAGTGTACTTGAATGAAGCCATGCAAAAAGCGGAACTTACTGATTTGTCTGTTCCAGATACTATCGCTACACTAAATAGATTTTCTGCACTTACTATTGTTGAGGCAATTAAAAAAGCATCGGTTGGACTTACTGATTTTACATTATATGCAAGTGGCGGCGGTATGCACAACACTCTAATGATGCAGCATATTCAAAATGAGTTACCCGGTGTGGAGATTAAAAATACGAATTCATTAGGTGTAAATCCTGATTCAAAAGAAGCTGTATTATTTGCCATATTAGCTAATGAGTGTATTTGTGGTGGAAAAGCAAGTTTAGGGAAAAACGGAACTTCAATTCCTGCCGTTACGATGGGAAAGATTAGTTTTCCTGACTAAGTGATTTTTTTTTATCATGATAATTTGCTGAGAGATAGTTTACTTTTATACTACAAATAAAAGTATGATGGCTAGGAGTCTATCTCTATCTGTTTTTTTTCTCATTTTTTTTTCTGCCAGTGCACAAGTGGTTGATACATCAGGATTCTTTCTCAAAGACAGCGAAGCACCAACCGACCCCACAATTGATTTCTTTCAGCAAGGCGAAAAAATAAAGGCCACAGAAAAGGTGGTGTTGCTGCTGAAGAATAAAAGATCTATTAAGATGGGTACTTTTTTGGCAACAGCAGATATGGAACACTCTGACCATGTGCTTGCAGATTTGGATAATGATGGTAAGAAGGAGTTGCTCATTTCAAATTTTACCGGAGGTGCCCATTGCTGCGACGAAATTTATATTTTTAAAAATATTACTGCTAATAAATATCAACAGGTAGCAAAGCTTTTTGCCGGGCAAACACTTATTACAAGAAGCAATGAATTTATTTACAGCTTTGGCGAGCATTTTGGTTATTTTTTTACTTGTTATGCTTGCGGTTATAGCGACACCAGTGATGCGGGTCCTATTGAAATTAGAAGTATTGCGCTAAAGTACTTTAAAGGTAAAATGGTTGTTATCCCAGGTAATCAGGAGTTAAGAAGTATAATAAACGATAACCTCGGCAAATTGGGCGAAATGCCTTACGAAGTTTTAGAAGAAGAGATTGAACAGGATAATGGATTACGAAAAGAATTTGCCATGAATTTGGCTGTATTTTATTACTCATTCGGAAGAAACCTTACCGCTACACAGGCTTTGTTTAGCAAGTATTATAAATATCCCGATGCCAAAAAAATCTGGCAAGCCTTTGCAAAGCAAATACAATACATACAAAAGCAAAATTACTTTTGATCCCTATTCTTGTAGAAACTTCAAATTTCTTTGAATGCCTTTGAACTTGCTGCGGCTAAGCGGCGAGTCTTTAAAAAGCTTTTTGAAACTTTCTTCTGTCATCATTTCCCACTCATGTGTAGAAAGATTTAATACTTCAGGAATGGGAGAAAAATTTACTTCATTATGTGGATTACTGAAACGGTTCCAGGGGCATACATCCTGGCAGGTATCACAACCAAACATCCAATTGTCAAACTTACCTTTCATTTCACCGGGTATCAGCATTTCTTTAAGTTCAATTGTAAAATAAGAAATGCATTTACTTCCATCTACTACTTTACCCGGCAGTATCGCACCTGTAGGACAGGCATCAATGCATTTGGTACAAGTGCCGCAGTAATCTTTTACAAAGGGATCATCATACAGCAACTCTAAATCTGTAATAAGTGTTGCAATGAAATAAAATGAGCCACTTTTTTTATTAATTAAGTTTCCATTTTTCCCTATCCAACCAAGTCCACTGCGCAGGGCCCAGCTTCTTTCAAGTACCGGCGCACTATCTACAAAGCCCCGTCCATGTACTTCACCAATATTTTCTTTTATGGATTGAATTAACTCTTTTAATTTTTCTCTGATCACATCATGATAATCTTTTCCAAAAGCATATTTAGAAATGCCCGGAGCATCATCACTTTGTTGCTGGTCCGGATAATAGTTCTTTAATAAGGTAATTACTGATTTAGCTCCTGGTACCAATTTAGTGGGGTCAATCCGCAGGTCAAAATGATTTTCCATGTATTGCATAGTCCCATGCATTCCCTGGTTTAACCATTTCTCTAGCCTCGCAGCATCTTCATCTAATTGCATGGCTTTTGATATGCCGCAATAGTCGAACCCCAGCGAAGCTGTTGTTAGTTTGACAAAGTCAGTATTTTTCTGCAAAAGGGCCAATAAAATAAGTGTTTTCAGTTAACAAGGTCTAAATGTACATCAGCCTGGCAAGTTTGCATTTTTTTTTGTAAAATTGACGGTTGATAGCACAGTTTTACAACACACATTCTCTCTATGAAAAAAAAATTACTATTCCTCATTGCCCTGCACCTTTTTTTTATTAGTCTTTATGCACAGGATAAATCTCCGGCAAAATTTGGAGATATAACTCCGAAGGATTTTGCTACAAAAATTTATAATGTAGATAGTAATGCTAATGCCGTAGTTATTGCTGATATGGGCACCAGTAAAATTGAAGGGAATAGCAAAGGCTGGTTTTCTCTTGTATTTAAACATTATAAAAGGATGCACATACTCAATAAAAACGGGTATGATATTGCTAATGTTTCTGTATCCCTTTACACCAATGGATCAGAAGAAGAGGAATTGGAAAAGTTAAAAGCAGTAACCTATAACCTGGAAAATGGCAAAGTAGTAGAAACAAAGCTGGATATAAAAGCAAATGTTTTTAAAGATAAAATAAACAAGAACTGGGTAGTTAAAAAATTTACATTCCCGAATGTAAAAGAGGGGTCCATTATTGAATTCGAGTACACAAAAAAGTCGGATTTTTTACAGAACCTGGAACCATGGGAATTTCAAGGTGGATATCCAAGATTGTGGAGCGAATATAATCTTGAGCTTCCCGATTTCTTCGGCTATGTTTTTTTAACCCAAGGTTATAAGCCCTTTGATATAAAAGATAAAAAATCGCATAGCGGTTCGTTCAGGATTATGGACTCCCGTGGAGCAGGCTCTTCTGATCTATATACATTGGATGCTAATGTTGGGGATTACCGTTGGGTTATTAAAAATGTACCCTCATTAAAGGAAGAAAGTTATACCTCTACCTTAAATAATCATATTGCTAAAATCGAATTTCAATTATCAGAGTACAGGGAGCCACTTACATATCGGAATATAATGGGTAGTTGGCCAAAGTTGGGGGAGGATCTGATGAAAGCTGAATTTTTTGGACAGCAACTTACAAAAGATAATGGCTGGTTGAAGGACATTGTTAATCCATTGGTGCAGGGAGCTTCTTCGCCGACAGAAAAGGCACAACGCATTTTTGCTTATGTGCGGGATAATTTTACCTGCACCGATCACAGCGATTTATATCTTGACCAAAATCTCAAAAATGTAGTAAAGACCAGAAATGGTACTGTATCAGAAATTAATTTATTATTAGCAGCTATGCTGCGATTTGAAAATATTAAGGCAGATCCTGTCATTCTCAGTACGAGGGGACACGGCTACACCTATTCCCTTTATCCTCTTATAAATAAGTTTAATTATGTTATTGTTAAAGCAGCTGTAGCTGATAAAGATTATTTTTTAGATGCCAGTGAGCCGCGGCTGGGTTTTGGCTGGTTGCCGTTACGTTGTTATAACGGGCATGCAAGGGTTATTAACGAGGCTGTTGATAAAATGGAAATAAACAGTGACATGCTAACAGAGACAAAGTCCACTACCGTATTTATCATTAATGATGAAAAGGGAAACCTGGTTGGAAGCATGCAACAAACTCCCGGCTATTACGAATCGCATAATCTACGTACAAGAGTTAAAGAAAAGGGCGAAGAAGAATTACAAAAGGATATTAAAAAAGGCTTCGGGGCAGATATTGTCATCAGCAAGTTTACTATTGATTCTCTTAATAAGTATGAAAATGGAATAGGTATCAAATATGATTTTGATTTTACCGGGGAAAAGGAAGATATAATTTATTTAAACCCAATGTTTGGAGAGGGGTACAAGGAAAATCCTTTTAAATCGGCTCAACGTTTCTACCCGGTAGAAATGCCTTTTGCATCTGATGAAACATTTAATCTGCAGATGGAAGTGCCACAAGATTATGTAGTTGATGAGCTCCCAAAATCAATGCTATTAAAGTTAAATGAAGAAGGGGAAGGCTTTTTTGAATACCGGGTCTCGCAATCCGGCAACAATATTTCTTTTCGTTCAAGAATTAAATTATCCCGGTCTGTTTTTATGCCGGAAGAATATGATATGCTACGGGAATTCTTTAGCCTGGTTGTAAAAAAGCAGTCAGAGCAGATTGTATTTAAAAAGAAAAAATAATATGGGAAAAGGATTGCTGTTGGCGTTGGCATTATTTTGTTCGTTGCAATCATCTTCTATTGCAGCGGATGGCCAGTATGCCGTATCAAAAATTTCGCCGCTTTTATTACTAAACGCAAATGCAGTAATGCGATTGGAAGAGTTGAAGTTTGAAATTATAAGCCCTGCTAAAGCAGTATACACTAATCATTACGTAATTACCATTTTAAATGAGAACGGTGATGGATGGGCAGAGCTTTTTGACTATTATGATAAGCATCATAAAATTAGATCGGTTGATGGAGTATTGTATGACGCCGCAGGAAAGTCATTGAAGAAAATGAAAGATAAGGATATGGAAGATCTCAGTGGTTCATCGGGTGCTAATCTTATGGATGATAACAGAATTAAACGACACAACTTTTACTACAGAGCCTATCCTTATACTATTGAGTACACTATTGTAACAGAATATAGCAGCACTTTATTTTTTCCTCCATGGGTACCCGTTTCAAGAGAAATGATTTCTGTAGAGCAGAGCTCCGTAAGCATTGTAAGTCCCGCAGATTATGAATTCAGGTATAAAGCATTTAATTATAAAGATGCTCCTGTAGTAACACAACAGAAATCAGATAAAGTTTCTACCTGGTCGGTTAAAAATTTACTTGCCATTCAACGGGAACCGTTTTCACCCATGTGGCATGAGCTTACAACAATGGTAATTTTTGGACCTACAGCCTTCCAGGTAGATGAATATAAAGGTAACATGGCCAGCTGGCAGGACTTTGGAAAATTTGTTCAAGCACTTAAATCAGGAAAAGATGTTTTGCCGGATAATATAAAGCAAAAGGTAAAAGAGATAGCATCAGGGTATGCTGATGAAAAGCAAAAGATTTCAGCATTATACGAATACCTGCAAAAGAACACCAGGTATATCAGCATACAGTTAGGTATTGGAGGATGGCAGCCTTTTGATGCAAAATATGTTGCTACAAAATCCTACGGCGATTGTAAAGCACTTACCAACTACATGTATAGTATTTTAAAAGAAGCTGGAATCAATTCGTATTATACTTTGGTAAGGGCTGGTGCAAATGCAAAATATATAACTACTGAATTTCCTTCCCAGCAGTTTAATCATGTAATTCTATGTGTGCCGGTACAAAAGGATACGATCTGGCTGGAATGCACCAGCCAAACAATGCCGGCTGGTTACCTGGGCGATTTTACCGGTGATAGAAATGCATTGTTGATAGATGAAAATGGAGGTAAGCTAGTTCGTACACCAAAATATGGCTTTAACGAAAATCTTGAGCTACGCCACATAGCTGCTACTATTAATAATGAAGGGGATATTGAAGCGATTGTGAAAACAAAGTACATGGCAGAGCAGCAGGATGATTTGCATGGAATAATCAACGGCTTGTCAAAAGATAAGCTAATGGAATATTTAAAAGAAGAAATTGAGTTAGCAACCTACGATGTAAAAAGTTTTAATTATGAAGAAAAGAAAGGAATGATACCCGAGATAAAGGAAACATTGGATATAGTAGCTAGCCATTATGCAACAGTAAGCGGTAAGCGGCTCTTTGTAGTACCCAATATTATGACAAGGTGGAGCAGGAAGTTGGCAGCAGAAGATAATCGCAAGTACGATATAGTGTTGAATTATGAATTTAAGGATATTGACAGCTCCATTATAAAGATACCAGCAGGCTATACCCAGGAAGCAGCACCGCAAGATGTGAAAATAGAAAGCAAGTTTGGGAAATATAGCTCGTCTGTAAAAGTAGATGGCGATAAAATAATTTATTATCGCCACCACGAGCATTATAGTGGCCGTTTTCCCGCCAAAGATTATGCAGAACTGGCTAAATTTTATGAAACCATTTATAAAGCCGACAGGAGCAGGGTAGTGTTAGTGAAAAACGAAACAACTAAAGGGTTCTGATCGCAACATTTATAGTTTCAACCTTCGTTCTAATTCTGCAAGCAGTGGCGTGTCATTGTTTTTCGTAGCAACAGTTTTTGCTTCCTGGTATTTCTTAATTGCTTTTTCTTTTTCTCCCAATTCAGCGTAGCTGTTGCCGGTTAGTAACAATATAAAACCATTTTCCGGGAAGTATTGATTCGCCAATTCCATCCAGCTTGCCATTGTACGAAAGTCTTTTGCTGTCTCCATCGCATCACCTACGGATGTAAATAATCTTTCATCTGGGTTTAGGTTCAGCAGCCCGAAGTATTTTTTTTCATTTTCTATAAAATCAGCGATGCCTTTTGTTTCAATCATATCGTAAACTCTTACGGAATTCGGCAATTGAATTTTTTCTGCTGCCTGGTTTAAGGCTACCCGTAGATAATTGCTGGTTACAGACCGGCTATTTGCATAAATATTACTGCAGAAAATAATAATATAATGTGTAGCGGGGTCAATGATGGCATCAATCGAAAACCCACCACCACCACCACTGTGTCCAAAGTATTGAGTACCTTTTATAGGGTTGTTGAAAAAGGTTTCAATTCCATAGGCATAAAAGCGATAACTCGAATCTGTATGCTTAAAATGGTTCGCTGTTCGCATGGTAAGTAATGTTGCCGGTTTCATGTATTTGTTCTTATCAAGGCCAAGCATAAAGCGATAGAGATCCGTAGCCGAAGCCACCCATCCTCCGGCACCGGAGGCTTTGGGACTTACTCCATCTGTAAATGAGATATGTTTTTTGCTGGTCAAAAAACGATAAGGCTGTGCTTCTCCCGGAATCATCACCGTATCATCCAGGTGGCGAATACCTGTCATTTTTTGTGGTTGAAAAATATGGGTACTCAGATAATCATCGAATGACTGACCGCTTATTTTTTCTATTATCCAGCTTAAGATTATATAACCGGAGTTGCTGTAATACATTTCTTTACCCGGTGTATCAAATACCAGGGCCATGCCGGTAATTAGTTTTTCCATTTCTTCCCGGTTGTAAGCTTTTTTGAAACTAAAATCCGGGCTATCCCAAGGACTTTGTAAGCCGGAAGTATGCATTAGTAAATGCTGTATTGTAATTTTATCAGCATTTTTCAGTTGTAAAGCCGGCAGTATTTCTTGAATTGTTTGGCTGGTGTTCAGTTTCCCTTTTTCTATCAACTGCATAATAGCAGTGGCAGTGTACATTTTACCTGTTGATTCAGTTTTAAACAGGCTCTTTGTAGAGAGCTTTATTTTTTTATCAATATCAGCATATCCCCAGGCCTTATTATAAATTATATTTTCTCCCCTTGCCACTAATATTACACCCGGAAAATTATTTTTTTCGTATGCTTCGGATAAACTGTCGAGCCTGTTTAAAAGATTGGGGTATTGTGCTGTTGCTTGAAATGTTATAAGTAACAAAGGTAGCAATCGAATTATTTTCATTTCCAGGTTGATTGATGGTAGTAAAATTTATAACGATAGCTAAAATAATAACTCAGCCAATGCATGGATTGTTAAAAATGATAAATGCGAAAGAAAATTGAAAAGCGGGATATAGTAATTATTTTTCCTTGTAAAGCTTGTGTGAATTGTATGGGATCTATATTTCTATTGACAAACAGATGCGATCTGCTTATCAATGATCTTTTTAATTTCAATATGAGCTCCCGCTCTTTCTTCTCCCAATAAATTTTTTACGAAGAATAAATAGGCGTAGCCACGGCAGTAATCAATCATGGGCCAGGTGCCAAATAAACCCGGGCTTGCTATAGTATTGGCCTGGCCGTTAGAGCCCGGTTCAATAACCCAGCTGCCTAACGCATACATATATCCCTCGGCTGATTTAGGTGCATATCTTACCTGTTCTAAACTATTCTGCATCTTTCGCATTTCTTCTATCGATTCCTCACTTAAAAACTGGACGCCTTTATACTTTCCTTTGTTCAGCAGCATCGATAAAAATTTCATATAATCATCAGGAGTTGATTGTGCTCCCCCAGAAGGATTTTGTGCATTGCCATTCAAATCAGTAAAAGTTGTACGGCGCATCTCTAACGGATTAAACAATTTTGTCTTGATAAGTATATCAAACTTTTTCTTTGTCACTACTTCCAAAACCCGGCCGGCAATGTTCAAACCAATATTGCCATACCAAAAGTCATTACCTGGATTGGCCCTGATATCACGGGCAGCAAATGCATTTACTTCCTCTTCAAGGGTATTAAATTTTTTACGTTGTAACAATTTTTTCAACCCTCCGCCTTCATCATTAATCCCTGTCATATGACTCAGGCATTGACGAATGGTGATATAGCCTTTAAAATATTTATCTAATTCAGGGAGATAAGTAACAGCTTTATCATCCAGCGAAATTTTTCCTTCATCTACCAATTTCATTACCAATGCGGCGGTGAGCCATTTGCTGCAACTGGCAATGGGTGCCTGGGTCTTGGAATTAAACTCTCCCATTTCTTTTTTGTAAATTAATGAGTCATTCTTCCAGACCATTGTAACTACATCAGTTCCCAGTAGTTTCTGTTTGGCCATTAATTCTGAGTCTAATTCTCCCCAATTATATTGAGCTTCCACAGGCTGCAATAGTAGCAGAAAAGCAGCTACAGACAAGACTTTCAGGCAGATAGAACTAACTTTATATGACATTGTTACGGGATTTGAGGAGATGGATAAGTATTTGCGAAACAAGTTTAAACATAATTAAATAAATAAACCACAAAGGGCTCAAGATTACTCACAAAATTCACAAAGATTTTACCTTCTCTGTGAAAAGCTTATGCTCCTGGTGATTAAAAAATAAAAATATGAACTTAGGAAACTTTACCATAAAAGCAGCGGAAGCATTTCAGCAGGCGCAGCAATTAGCGTTTAATGCGCAAAGTCCGAATATTGAGACCGAGCATATATTAAAAGCGTTGCTTGAGCAGCAAGATTCGCCGGTGGACTACTTATTGAAGAAAAATAATGTTACCGTCAACCTCGTTGATTCTAAACTGGATGAACTAATTGGCAAATTGCCAAAATCTTCAGGCGAGGGCGGGCAACAAATTAGCCGTGATGCAAACAGTGTTGTTTTAAGAAGTGGTGCCGCATTAAAACAATTCAATGATGAATTTGTAACGCCGGAGCATTTGCTATTGGCAATTGTACAAGGGAAAGATGCGGCTGCAAAATTATTAAAGGATGCAGGCCTTACAGAGAAAGGATTGATAACTGCCATCAAAGAATTACGAAAAGGAGAAACTGTTACTTCACAAACCCAATCACAGGAATTCAATGCACTGAATAAGTACGCAAAGAATTTAAATGAGCTGGCACGACAGGGAAAATTGGATCCCGTTATTGGCCGTGATGAAGAAATAAGAAGAACCTTACATATTCTTTCCCGCAGAACAAAGAATAACCCTATACTGGTGGGTGAACCCGGCGTTGGTAAAACAGCAATTGCCGAAGGCATTGCACACCGTATTGTAAACGGTGATGTACCAGAGAATTTGAAAAGTAAGATTATTTATGCATTGGATATGGGTTTGCTGATAGCCGGTGCAAAATATAAAGGTGAGTTCGAAGAAAGATTGAAAGGTGTTGTAAAAGAAGTAGCCGGAAGCGACGGAGAAATTATTTTATTTATTGATGAAATACATACCCTGGTTGGTGCCGGTGGCGGTGAAGGTGCGATGGATGCAGCCAATATTTTGAAACCGGCATTGGCCAAAGGCGATCTGAGAGCCGTTGGTGCAACAACATTAAATGAATACCAGAAATTTTTTGAGAAAGACAAAGCATTGGAACGTCGTTTCCAGAAAGTAATTATTGATGAACCGAATATTGAAGATGCTATTTCCATTTTACGTGGATTAAAAGACCGTTATGAAACGCATCACCATGTAAGAATAAAAGATGAAGCGATCATTGCAGCGGTTGAATTAAGCAGCCGCTATATTACCGATCGTTTTCTCCCGGATAAGGCCATTGACCTGATCGATGAAAGTGCCGCCAAACTTCGCCTGGAAATGAACTCCATGCCTGAAGAGCTGGATACATTGGAAAGACAGATTCGCCAATTGGAAATTGAAAGGGAAGCTATTAAAAGAGAAAATGATGAAGCGAAGTTGCATACGTTGAATACAGAGATCGCTAATCTTTCTGTAGAAAGAGATACCTATAAAGCCAAATGGAAAGAAGAAAAAGAAGTAGTAGAGAAAGTGCAGGCTGCTAAAGAGCAGGTGGAGCAATTAAAGCAAGATGCAGAAAGAGCAGAAAGAGAAGGGGACTATGGAAAAGTGGCAGAGATACGTTACGGAAAAGTGCAGGAGCAGGAAAAGCTGATTGTAACATTGACCGAGCAGTTGGCAGCGAACAGTGAGAAGCGCCTCTTGAAAGAAGAAGTAGATGCAGAAGATATTGCAGAAAGTGTAGCTAAGTCAACCGGTATACCCGTAACAAAGATGTTGCAAAGTGATAAAGAAAAATTGTTGCACCTCGAAGATCATTTACATGAAAGGGTGGTGGGACAGGAAGAAGCGATCACTGCTGTTGCGGATGCTATTCGCAGAAGCCGTGCAGGTTTGCAGGATCCGAAAAAGCCGATCGGTTCATTTATTTTCCTCGGCACAACCGGTGTTGGTAAAACGGAATTGGCCAAAGCACTTGCTGCTTATTTGTTTGATGATGAAAGTATGATGACGAGAATAGACATGAGTGAGTACCAGGAAAAACATACCGTATCAAGATTGGTGGGTGCGCCTCCGGGTTATGTAGGGTATGATGAAGGCGGGCAACTCACAGAATCCGTTAGAAGAAAACCTTACAGTGTGGTACTGCTCGATGAAATTGAAAAAGCTCATCCAGATGTATGGAATGTATTGTTACAGGTATTGGATGATGGCCGCTTAACGGATAACAAAGGCAGGGTGGTTAATTTTAAGAACACTATCATCATCATGACGAGCAATATCGGAAGTCATTTGATACAGGATGCATTTGAAGATGTGAAAGAAGATAATGTAGAAGAAGTAACGGACAAAGCAAAGGTAGAAGTGATGAACCTTTTGCGCCAAACAATCCGGCCAGAATTCCTGAACAGGGTGGATGAGATCATTATGTTCCGTCCACTGATGATGAAAGAGATAAGAGGCATTGTAAAAATTCAATTGGATAAATTAGTAGAGCTGGTAAAAGACAGCGGTATTAATTTACAGTTCAGTGATTATGCCTTAGAGTTTCTGTCGGAGCAGGGCTTTGATCCACAACTGGGTGCAAGACCATTAAAGCGGTTGATACAAAAGGAAATTGTAAACCAGTTGAGCAAACGGATACTGGCAGGCGATGTAGATAAAAGCCAGCCGGTACTGGTAGATGTGTTCGATAATACAGTGGTGTTTAGGAATGAAGCGGCGGAGTTGGAAAAAAGTGGAAAGAAGAAGTAGAAGAAAGCCCTGACGAGAGTTGGGGCTTTTACTTTAGATAGCAAACTATTTATTTCTATTGAATTATTTTAATGTATGTTTCAAACGGTTTGGAAGGTTCAGTAAAATTATCTTTCATTAGTTTTAAAATATGGTTTTTAGCAAAAGCATGATATCTCGGTATTGTTTCTTTGGATGCGGACTGGCAGTCGTGCCAAAGAATTAGTTTTTCATTTAAAACACTTACAAGATTTTTTTGATTGCTTTTAGCAGTCTGTAATGTGTAAAAAGTGCCATCTCTTTTATCTGTCCATTGTGTATAAGCGTACCAATATTTCCCATCTTTTATTATTTCTTCATTTAGGTTTTTTAAACCTAATTTTTCTTCAATGTATTCTTCTTTTCCCATCCTTGAACCTATGCTGTAGCCACTAATCACACCAAATAAACTTCCTATTAGTAATGAATAAGGAAGAACTTTATTTCGTTGACTTTTTTTTGTTTGGCTTAAGAATACAAAACCAATAATAGCTCCTAATATGATACCTATAATGGCTCCGTTTATTCCATATTTAAATTTACTTTTCTCCATTTAATAAATTTAGAGAGTTGTTTTTGATGCTAATTTATGCATAAGTCAGTTTGGTATCTTAAAATCAAAATGAATGGTAAAGAATATTTAACCCCTTGCCAATTCTTACCCTGGAGAATAGTAACACAATTTGTAAAATATAATTGCCCGGAATACGTTTCTTATCCGCAAAGCTGTAATTAAAAATTCAACCAAGACTAAACCTTTCTCTCTACTATCCGTCCAAACGAAAATTCGAAACCGACAAATATGAAAAACCTGCAAAAGCTTCTCCTCGTAGTTTTACCTTTTTTAGCAGCCTGTACAAAAGATAATGGAGGCGGTGGCACAACTCCTCCAGCTGAAACAATGTACTATCCACCCGCAACCAGTACCACATGGGAAACAAAAACCATCGCCAGCCTCGGCTGGAAACAAAGCGGGGTACAGCCTTTAAAAGATTACCTGCAACTAAAGAATTCCAAGTCGTTTATGATATTAGTAAATGGCCGTATCGTAATGGAAGAATATTTTGACGGTCATACGTCCACCACTACCTGGCCCTGGAACAGTGCTGGTAAAACATTGGCAACAGCAACTACAGGTATTGCGCAGCAGGAGGGATTGCTTAATATCAATTCAAGTGTATCAACTTATTTAGGCGCCGGATGGACCAGTGCCCCGGCAAATAAAGAAAACCTGATCACTTCCCGGCATTTATTGACCATGAGCTCCGGGCTGAATGATGCAAATAATTTAGTAACGACAGCCAATCTTACTTATATGGCGGATGCGGGTACCCGTTGGAGTTACCACAATGTGTTTCAAAAGCTGATGGATGTAGTGGCAGCCGCCAGCGGCCAGAGTTTTGAAACATACTTCAACGCCAAGCTAAAAAACAAGTTAGGCATGGATGGTTTTTGGAACAATGGCATCATCTTTAAAGTTTACCACAGTAATACCCGCAGTATGGCTCGTTTTGGTATACTGGCTCTCAACAAAGGAAAATGGGATAGTGAACAGATACTGAATGAAAACTTTTTTACAGAAAGTATCAATACATCGCAAAGTATAAATCCATCTTATGGCTACCTGTGGTGGCTGAATGGTAAAAGCAATTACATGCTGCCCGGCACACAAACAGTTTTTCCCGGCACATTGGTACCCAATGCACCGGCCGATATGTATGCCGCCATGGGTGCAGAAGATCAACGCATCTATGTTGTACCCGGTAAAAAAATGGTTGTGATAAGAATGGGTAATGCCTCTGATCCGGCAAATCCAAATTTTGCTTTATCGGGTTTTGACAATGAGCTTTGGCAAAAAATTAATGCTGTCATTAATTAACTGCAATTATCTCATCGGTTAGCCATTACAGTTTCGGTGGTTGCAGTATCTGCTAACACATCTTTTTGTTTCTCTATAAAATTTGCCACCGCTTTCACATGTGCCTGGGTTTCATTTTTTGTTAGTGTAGTAAGACTGCCATGGCCTTCAAAATAATAATGCATTGCAATAAATTTTTTTACATGCTTCCTTGTTTCTTCAGGTAAATGATGTTGTAATACCCAAAAATTCCGGCTGCCCGATTTTTTAATAGCAGATAATACACGGCCGGGGCCACTATTATATGCAGCAAGAGTCAAAAGCCAATCATCAAACATTTTGTGTAAATAAATAAGACATTTGGCAGCAGCTACTGTGCTTTTATAGGTGTGTTTTCTTTCATCAACTTTTCCTTTTACTACTAACCCAAATTGTCTTGCAGGTACGGGCATTATTTGCCATAATCCTGCTGCGCCAGCGGGGGAGCTGATATTGTTATTTAATTTGGATTCTATAACTGCGAGGTATTTTAATTCTACTGGCAAATCGTATTTTGTAAATACCGTATCGATAATATCAAAGTAAGGGGCACTCTTTGCTTTTATTTTTCCCAGGAAATGACCTTCTTGTTTCAGGTAGCTGCGTACAAACTCACGGGCATGTTTGTTTAATTCAATTTTTGGTGCCTGGGATAATTGTGAGGAACTAAGTGTTGGTATACAGGTGCACAATCCGCTTGAATCAAACGAATGATGTGGAATACTAACTACTTCGTTCAAAGTGGTATCACATTTAATAGTTGTAGTATGATATTTTTCTGCTACTGTTTTGCCACCCGAAGTGGCTGCCATACATAAAAGGCTAAAAGCAATAAGTAATGCTTTACTGAGTTTTCTTTTAAACATTGTTTTCATTTTAAGTGAAACAATGCCGACCCTGAGGGTTTGGATTTTTAATTAGAAGATTATTGCATAGGACTATTGGAATAGTACAGCGAATGTTCCGGGGACGACAGGTACGGGTTTTTCAAAAATATACGGAACGCTGTAAGAATTATTTGTAATGAACAGCGTAAAAGTAGCCTGCAATAACCCCGCATCATAGTGTTTTTCGCCGTAGTTATCCACTGACAGGTTAACTACATGAGTATCATTGATGGTAATCTACGATACTGAAAAAACGTCACGGTAGATGTACGAGGGCTCGTATTTTTACCTCAGCAGTTTATGGGTAGCAGAAAAATAAGTAGATAACTGGCGGATTATAACCCTCATACGGCCTTTCATTTCTTCTTGTATAAATAACGTATCTTCACCATACTTGTATGGGTTCAAAGCAACTTTCCACCTCAATGCTAGTTATCCATTTAGTAACACAATTAATCACATAAATAATACAGCATGGGAGAAACCTGGAATAAAAAAGAAAGACAAAAAAAGAAAGACAAAGAAAAAAAAGAGAAAGCAGAGAAAATGCGGGAGCGGAAAGAGAATCCCTCCAAAAGTAAAAGCCTTGATGACATGATGGCTTATGTAGATGAGAATGGCAATATTTCTGCCACCCCCCCTGATCCTAAAAAGAGAAAAGAAATCAAATTAGAAGATATTGAAATTGGCGTACCTGAATATGTACATTCAGAAGAAGACCAGTTCCGCACCGGCAAAATAACATTTTTCAACCACGAGAAAGGTTTTGGGTTTATTAAAGACCTCGTATCACAGGAAAGTATTTTTGTTCATATCAATAACCTTCCCGGTCCTGTAAACGAAAATGATAAAGTAATTTTTGAAGTTGAAAAAGGTCCCCGTGGATTATCTGCCGTTAATGTAAAGATGGGAGAGTAAATTTCTCTGGCACCTTTCAGAACTTTAAACAACACCTGATTTTGTTACCAGCCGCACTTATGCAGCTGGTTGTTTTTTTTACAGAGCACTATCCAGCGTTTTACCCTGTACAAATTTTTGGAAAATTCATGCATAAAAAAATGCAGGAAATGGTCCTGCACTTTTTTACTGTACTTACTACCATTAAAAGCTGGCAGTTGAGTTGATGCTTATGTTACTTTTTTGTAATAGCCAGGTCTTGTACAAAACGGCTATTACGATTTACTTCATAGGTTACTGATTGCTTAGTGTTTTTGCAAAAAACTTCAAAAGTCAATGTATTGTCACCAATCTCATCAGTGTTCAATAAAAATTTTTTAGAGAAGTTTTCGCCTTTAATATTTTCTCTGTAAAGCGAAACACCAAACTCATCGGTAATATTGATGGTGAATTCATTCTGCGCTGCACTACCTGCTACTGTAAGTTGAAATAAAGGTTGGTTTTTAATGTTACCAACAAATACTAACTCTGCAGGTACTAAGGGTTTTTTTTCAATGGCCATTGCTGCTGGTGCAAGAGCTACTGTGAATACGGTTAAAAATGCGATTGCGATAATACGGTTGTTGCTGATGATCTTTTTCATAATTAAAGTTTTTTAAGGTTAATAAACAAAGTCCACGAAAAATTTGATGGGGCAATCGCAAAGAGGCAATAGGAGGGCAAGCAAAAGGGCAAGTGTAG
Organism: Chitinophagaceae bacterium IBVUCB2; assembly: GCA_002127295.1. Taxonomy (GTDB): domain Bacteria; phylum Bacteroidota; class Bacteroidia; order Chitinophagales; family Chitinophagaceae; genus JJ008. The sequence goes on along the minus strand of NFUV01000001.1, from coordinate 994,855 downwards.
TTATAGGCTCCGGTGTCGTTGTTTTCCGGCTAAAAGCAAGTTGTAATTGCTTTGATGATGTAAAAGTAATGGCGGGAAATTGGTCATCCAAACCAACATAACGCAGCTATCAGCATACCCAAGCTTTCCAATATCTAATTAATGTATTAATAGTCAAATATTTATATTCATTGTATCGAGGTATGGCCAAAGCTTTTTTATTGAATATTTTAAGTTTATCACGGCTTGATTGTTTATAATTGAAGAATACATTGACAACGCCCATTTAAGCTGTGAACAAATTGTATATTTTTTTTATCTAACTGGTTGATTTTCAAAAATTGAGCTTTCGTTTTAGGAAAATACTTTAAACTGGATTTGGCAGGGTACAAAAAAATATTATCTTCAGCCGAATCAGGATCATGCCGGATTGGCATAACTGACTTTCGCTCAACCAAGTGGCGGGAATTTTGTTAAGTATTATTGTTCAGAACCAGCAAAGGGGATGATCTAAAAAAAGGAGTTTAAAATGGCATTTAAAAAAGATGATGTAATTATTATTGAACCTAAAGAAATGTTTGTGGGCAAAAAAGACGCCCCGGTTACTTTGGTTGAATTTGGTGAGTATGAAAGTGAGGAGTGTGCTAAAGCAAATGAAATTGTAAAGCAATTATTGGAAGAATATGATGGAAAGATGCGATTCCAGTTTCGTCACTTTCCGCTTACATTGATCCATCAGCGTAGTTTGAAGGCCAGCGAATCAGCTGTAGCTGCAGGACAAGAAGGTAAGTTCTGGGAAATGCACAATGTATTGTTCAGCAACCGTCGTAACCTTGGTACTACCAGTTTAAAATTGCATTCGAAAGAAGCTGGGATTAAAAACAAAAAGTTTTTGGATGACTTAGTGAATGGTGTTTACGGCTGGCAGGTGCAGGATGATCTAAAAGAAGGAATTAACAGGGGTGTAAAAGACTTGCCTACTTTCTTTGTGAACGATGTATTGGTAACAGGTAAACCAACCTTTGCTAATCTCAGTGCTGCTATTGAAGCTGCATTAAAGAAAACAAAAAAGAAGAAGCCGGCTACAAGCAAGCAAAGAGCTTAATCGACAGAATAATATTCATAAAAAATCCTGCTTAAGTTACGAAGCAGGATTTTTTTATTTAAAAAAATTGGTATTGTTATTCTGTTTCAGAAGAAGCTTCACCATCAGCAGAAGAATCAGTAGTTGATTCGGTGGCCGGGGTGCTGTTCTTAAGAGATAATTGGAATGAACTGTTCAATGCAAAATCGTAATCAAATTGACGTACCATTTGACGTGTCATTTCATCTTCCTGCAAAATAGTAGCTAATTCTCTTGCTACAGGCGGTGGGCTGGTTATATTTTGTATACGACCTTTGTGTAAATTTACGTTGAAAGTAAATTTAGCTTTACGTCCTCCCGCAGCTCTCTCAAAATCAGTCTTGTTCATGTCCAATGTCTGAACATCACCAGAAGCTGCTCTTTTCATTAGTATCTTAATAATCGGTAAGTATTTGTTCCAAACCTGGGAAAACATAACCGTGTAAATTTTGAAGATTATAAAATTACTGCATTAGAACTATAATTCAATACGAAATGGCTTATTGCTCAGAAAACCGGGTAAACTCCATTCCGTTGAATATTTTGGCCAGGCTAATGTCCTTAGTCTTTTCCCATTGTGGAAGATTTGCATGAGTAACTATTCTCCAAAAGTTTTTTGACCGTAATTCTTCGTAATCATTTCCTTTTACAAACAGACCTGTAATGGTACTGCGTGTTTTAAAGTGAATGTTAATTGCATTTTCAGCTACATTCTTTGTTTCAAGATATTTCGTTACTGCTTCGTTTGTCATGATTCAATTATTTAGGAGTAAGAAAAAAGGAGGGCTAAAATCCTGCCCTCCCTTGTACATTTTATCTATAATTTAGATAGATGCGATTACCAACGATTATTAGAGTTAGAATTAGAATAAGCAGGCTTGCCTGATCTTTCTGTTCTTTCTTCTCTTGGTTTAGCAACACTTACTTTAATAGAACGGCCATCAACTGTAGCGCCATCTAATTCAGCAATTGCTTTGTTTGCTGCTTCATCATCACTCATTTCTACAAAACCAAAGCCTTTGCTACGGTTTGTGTATTTGTCCATAATAACTTTTGCAGAAGAAACTTCTCCATACTCAGCGAAATAACTTTTCAAGTCTTCATCCACTACGGCGAAGCTTAAATTTGAAACATAAATGTTCATGTAAAAAAATTAACTTTAAAAAAATGCTTGAGAATAACGCAAGGGTAAAGAAGACTAACTATTAGCAGAAATGCGTAGAAAAAATCGTTCACTTACAAAATGCTGTTCGCTCAAATTAACAGGGCAAAGATAAGGGTAAAATACCATTTTAGAGCTTTTATTATAATAACAGTAGTTATCAGTTTGTTGCGGGTGGTTCTGTAGTAAATGGGTTATTATTTTCTTCTTTTTTACGAATGCCAAAATTGTAACGCAGGTTGATGCCAAACCGTCTTGTATCGCCTTTCCGTAATCCATTAGCACTTACAGATCCCTGGTTTAGCGTAAAATTATTTTTATTGGTGTAGAACATATCGTTCACACTGATTGTCGCAACCAGTTTTTCCTTAAAAAATCTTCTGTTGATGCTCGTACTTAAAGAACCAAATGGGCTGAGTTCATAGAATTGCTGTTGTCCTTTTAATCTCCAAAAACCGTTTAATGTAATAACCGATTTTTTATCCAGCTTAAAAGTCTGATACGTAAAGAATGTCCAGGTACCTCTTTTAAATGATAGCGGTTTGTTTTCATATAGCCCCTGGTAAAAATTATGATTGTATTGTGCACCTGCCACCAGGAAATAACGGCCGCCGGGCGGTAATGCTCCTAATCCACGGAAATAAAACTCTTTGTTCTTCCCAAGATTGTCATACGTCCGATAGGCCTGGCTTTGACTGCTGGTATCATCCTGGTAAATAACATTGGTAAAAATATCTTTGGTGTCGTTAATTCCTACTGCAAATATGGGCCGCTCATCTACACTGATATTAGCTTCATAGTTTTGAGTAAACTGTGGCCGCAATGAAGGGTTGCCCACCTCGGTGAGGTATTGATCTACAAAACGGGCAAATGGATTTAATTGTTCATACACAGGTCTGTTGATTGTGCGGCGATAGACCAAATAAGCCCTCAATTCATAGCCGGCTATTTTCATTATTCCTTTACTCAGATAGATGTAGGGGAATAAATCAGTACGTTGGATTGAAAAAGTGGTATCATCAGGAATGATTTGCCTGCCGGTCATATTTGTATTCTCTAATCTTGTTCCTGCTTTTACCACAAAATCTTTTCCTATTGTTTTGGAGCCTTGCAGGTAGATGGAATTTATATTTTCATCATAATTAAAGGTGTTAGTTCTGCCAACATCTTTTTGACGATTACCAATGGGTTTTTCTGAATAGTAATCAGTAAGACTGTTAAACTGTAAAAAAGAAGCTTTTGCACCTGTTTCCAGGGTAAACTGTTTTTTTAATTTCAGTTTAAGATCCGATTGCAAATTTAAATGATTTCTTTTATTGTCACTGGTTCCATCTCCGCCAGTTATAAATGAAACTGGTGAGTTATAGTTAGTAGTAAATACCTGTTCCGATTTATTACGGCTATGGTTGAAGAAGATATCATTCACCCATTCTGAACCCATCGAATCAATTTTTAATTTACCAGCCAAGGCACTTCGGAAATTCAAAGCCGTTCCATCATTGCCAACAAGATTCAGGTTGTCAGTTATTATTTCTCCTGTACTGATTTTCTTTATCACACTTTTGTTAGTAGTACTGTTGTTAAAATCATTGAGGCTGGTGCTGGTGCTAAAATCCAGTTCCCATTTTTTGCCCGCGGGAAAAGCCAGGCTATACCCAATAAAATATGTTTGACCCGGGTATTTTGTTAAGGCATCCTGCGATAAAACTGAATCAGGAGCAAACAAACGGTCGGTGATTATCTTTTCATAATTGTTTCTCCTGCTATAATTGAGGTTTAATGAAGAACTTTTTTTGCCATCATTATTATTCAGGTTAAATCCTATAAACTGGTTTCCATACGTACCTTGTTGCATACCGGCATTTACACTACCGGTCATTCCTATTTTTACTCCTTTTCTTAAAACCACATTTACAATACCGCCACTGCTGCTTGCATCATATTTAGCGGACGGAGTTCTTACAATTTCAATTTTTGCAATAGCATTGGGAGGTAAACTTTTTAACATAGTTGCAATATCGGCGGCACTCATCTTCATTTCCCGGCCATTGATCTGCACTGAAGCAGGACTCATACTACTGATATAAATATTACCATCCTGGTCAACAAATAAGCCCGGTGTTTTTTCAATCACTTCATACCCACTGGTAGATGTCGCTACCAAATTTTCGGGATCAACAATTGTTTTGTCATCTTCCTGTTTCATCAATGGTTTTTGAGAAGTAATAACCACTTCTCCTAATGTTTTTCCTGCGGGATCCGGTGTAAAGCTGAAACTGGTTTGGTTGCCGGTAATAGTAATTCTTTTTTCGAGTGGCAGGTAATTTATAGAAGAGATATAAACAATGTATTGACCGTTTTTTTGCAAGTTGAAAGAAGCGATACCGCTACTATCAGCCACTTTGGTTATTGTTTGTGCACTGTCCGCCCGGTTGGTAACAGTAATAGAGGCAAAAGCTACAGGTTCTTTTTTTTGTGTTGTAATTTTTATGCTTACAGGGATCTCCTGAGCTTGCATAAGGATGGATACAAATAGAAAATAATTTACAAGTGAGATACGCTTAATTTTCCTCATTCTGTGCCGTGTTTTTGCTTTTTTTACCTTTCGTGTAGAAAACCTTCCACAATATAGTGGGCAATAAGCGGTGAAAATATTCAATCTTCTCCTTATGGCATAATGGCCTGATAGTTGGCAATCATAAAGAAAATTTAAATTATGAAGAAAGTATTTGCTGTTTTATCTGCAGCGGTAATTATTATCAGTTGTACAAGCGATAAAGATCGCTATATCAACCTTACAAACGGTAAGACTATTGAAGTAGAAAAGGACAATGTAACCGGTGCTATGATTGACAAAAACACCAAAGAGCCTATCTACATATATGTGGATACAAAAACAAATGACACTATCTATGGTAAGACTGGTGAGGTGATAAACGGGCATGTTGTTGTGGACAATGATAAAAAATATGTTTATGATAACGATGTTAAAGTAGACGTAGATCCAAACAGTGTAGAATATAAGGACGGTGATCAGAAAGTTGAAATTGAAAAAGATGGTGACATTAAAATTAAAGATGGTGATAGTAAAGTGAAGATCGATGGTGAAACAGGTGAGCGGAAAGTGAAAAAGGATGACTAATTAGTCTTTTCATGCAGCAATTATAAGGTAAGCAGAGCCACTAATTTTAGTGGCTTTGCCTTTTATACGGAATAAATTATTTTATATTTTCTTTTTCAATTTTAATGCATGATGTTCTTTCGCTTCTTCAATGGAATGTGTTTGATGAATGTCTTTATCTTTTTTGGATAGTTCAGACAAGGTTACGTAAAACTTCTTCAATGTTTCTAATTCTTTAGCCGACAAATCTTCCACATCAATTAACCGGTTACTTGCCTCCGATGATGCAGCGATCAGTTCATTCAACTTCAACTGAATGGCGGTCGTATCTTTATTTTGTGATTGCTGAATTACAAACACCATCAGGAAGGTAATAATAGTGGTGCCTGTATTAATTACAAGTTGCCATGTATCGGAGTAGTGAAAAATTGGTCCTGTCACAGCCCATCCGATTATTACAAGCATGGCCAGTATAAAGGCAATGGGTTTGCCGGTTACTTTGGTAACTTTTGCTGCAAAGCGTTCAAAGAGGGGGGTGTTATTTTGCTGCTTCATAATAATATGGTTGATTGTTTTGTTTGTTTCTATATCAATACCGAAATTTAAACATTCTATCTCAGCAATGGTTACTTTCACTACTACAATTCATCGGTTTGATAAACAGGGGGAAAAAACAGGCTGGACATATATTGAAGTTCCAACTGAACTGGCTCAGCAACTAAAGCCAGGCAACCGAAAAGAGTTTAAAGTAAAAGGAAAATTAGATGCTCATCCTATAAAACGGGTATCCTTGCTTCCGATGGGGGGAGGCCGGTTCATTCTGGTATTAAACGCCGCTATTCGCAAAGCCATTGGAAAAAAACACGGGGCTATGCTGAAAGCACAGTTAACAGAAGATAAAAGTGAGTTTGTGTTCAATAAAGATTTTATGGATTGTCTCAACGATGAACCTTCAGCAAAAATATTTTTTGAAAGCCTTACAGGTTCTCACCAACGATATTTCAGCAAATGGATTGATGATGCAAAAACAGAGCCCACCAAAACAAAACGAATTGCTATGGCAGTAAATGCATTGGCAAAAAAATGGGGCTATTCCGAAATGATCAGGGCTTCGCAAGGAAAGCCAATTAAATAAGCTTTAAATTATTCCTTTTATTTGCAGTATGATTTCATCTGTCCATGATTTTAAAAAACCCTTCTTTATCGGCGTAGCCGGTGTTGGAATGAGTGCCATCGCCCAATACTTAAAAGGAATTGGCAAAAGTGTATCCGGCAGTGATCGTTTTTTCGCACCGGGTGAATACAATGAAACAAAAGAAAAACTGGAAGCCGAAGGCATTTCCTGCTTTGTACAGAATGGAGAAGGAATTACGGAGGCTACCGATTTAATAGTGGTATCAACGGCAATAGAGGATACAGTACTGGAAGTACAAAAAGCAAAGCAACTCAATATTCCAATTGTTAGACGTTCTGAATTATTATCGATGATAGCTTCCAGTAAAAAAACGGTTGCTGTTGGTGGCACCAGTGGCAAAAGCACTACCAGTGCTATGCTGTTTGATATTTTAGAACATGCGGGTATGCAACCAAGTATTATCAGTGGTGCAGGCTTGGTAAGCCTGATCAAGCAAGGGAAAATTGGTAATGCAAAAGTTGGGAGAGGAGAGTGGCTGGTTATTGAAGCCGATGAAAGTGACGGTTCTATTGTACAATACAAACCGGAGATGGGCTTATTGTTGAACGTTGATAAAGACCACCAGGAGATAGATGAGTTGATGAACTTGTTCGGCACATTTAAAAATAACAGTAAAACGTTTGTTGTTAATCAATCCCATTTTCTTTCAAAACAGCTTTCACAAAACATAGCCAATGATTTTTCGGTACAAGCAGATTCAGGTGCAGGTTATATCGCTTCCGATTTCAACCAGCAAGGATTAATAATCAATTTTAAAATAAACGGAACTGATTTTAAACTGCAATTAGTGGGTAAGCATAATATGGAGAATGCTTTGGCCGCAACAGCCATTGCCAATCAAATTGGAGTTGATTTAACCACCTGTGCGGCCGCATTAAAAAATTATGAAGGTATTTATCGCAGGCACCAGGTATTAGGTGAAAAAAATGGGGTGTGGCTAATTGACGATTATGCACACAACCCGGTAAAATGTGCAGCAGCTATTGAGGCCTGTCAACCCGTTGCTCCCAAAGTAATTGCCTGGTTTCAACCGCATGGCTATAAACCGACAAAATTTTTGAGAGAAGATTTTGTAAAGGAAATTGCCCGGGTGCTTCGTCCTGAAGATGAAATATGGATGAGTGAAATATTTTATGCCGGCGGAACTGCAACGAAAGATATTTCGGCCGGGGATTTGATCAATGATCTAAAAGCTTTGGGTAAAGCAGCTTTCTTTGTAGCCGACAGAAATAATTTTCTTGCCGAAGTTCGTTCACATCTTAGTGATAATTGTGTGATACTCTTAATGGCAGCAAGAGATCCATCGCTGGAGCAATTTGCAAAAGATACCTGGGATAATTTGTAACACGGCTACAATGCGTACTCAACCGTATTTTCTTTAGCCACCGGTAAAAACATATACCAGCATACCGCCATTAGTAAAAAATGCTGTGATGCACTTAGCTGATCTCCTTTAGAAAGCTTAATAGAAGTGTTTCCATTACCGGCCTGCAAGCCACAGGTTACAAAAGGTTTGTCTTTTGTTTCTTTATAAATCACTAATTCTGCGATAGGGTTATTATGGATCGTGTAGAAAAATTTCTCATCATTTAACTCCAGCACACCAGTAGCTGCATTCGATTTCTCATATCCTAATTGACCGATTCGCATGCCATATTCATCTCTTAACACTGTTTTGTTGCGGAGAAATCCTTCTTTACGGATCAGGAACACTCTTTTTTCATCTGCATATTCAATGCGGGCAGAGTTGGTAAAAGGATGAAAGTCCAGAGCCAGTACTTTTTTATCGTTATGCCATAAGGCATAAATTTCCTGGTTCGGTGAGGTAGCAGTTAATTCCCATTTCATAACAGCAATTGTTTTAGTGGAGATGAAAAAATACAACTACTGGTAGTAGAAACATACAGTTAACGTAGAATTAATATTAACTTCATATTGGAACATATTTAGGTGCATAAACTGTGCAAAATCCGGCAGTAATGCACAAATTTGTAGCGGAATTATCCATTTAAAACGATTGTATGACAAGCGAAAGAGAAAATAAATTCCTGGAACGGGCCATTGAGTTATCCCGGAAAGGAATGCAGGGTGGAAGCGGTGGCCCCTTTGGTTGTGTAATTGTGCAGGGCGATGAAATTGTAGGAGAAGGTTGGAACATGGTTACATCATCAAACGACCCTACTGCACATGCAGAAGTGGTAGCTATCCGCAATGCCTGCGAAAAATTAGGTACTTACCAATTAAACGATTGCGAAATTTATACCAGTTGCGAACCCTGCCCCATGTGCCTCGGTGCTATTTATTGGGCAAGACCGATTCGGGTTATTTATGCCAACACTAAACAAGATGCAGCAGCTATTCAATTTGATGATGATTTTATTTACAACGAGATCAATACAAAATTAGAAGACCGGAAAATTCCTTTCATTCATCATCCTCATGCTGATGCAAAAAAAGTGTTTGAAGAGTGGAAGAGTTGGGAGGGGAAGAAGAGGTATTAGTTAAAAATCAAAATAGTCTTTCATATTAAAGGAAATGAATAGGATAAGACTATGAGTTACCCACCCGCCTTTAACATCTGACGTATCACCACATAACAAATTACGATCAGCAGAATAAGAATCAATATTGAAACATATAACCAGGGCTGGTCCTTGATCTTCATTTTTTCCCGCTGTTTTTTCTTCTTGGCGGTTTTTTGTTTCAGGTCACGGTTCAGCATTTCTACCATGTACTGCAATTGCTCTTTATCTTTAAATTCTTGCAAGCCTTCTACAGCCTCGTCATCAAACTCATTTTGCATCAGTTGCTTTTCAACTTCATGCTTTTTTTCCGGTGATAGTTTTCCCTGCAGGTACAATAGCAATGTTTCCTGGTCAACCTCGGTAGATAAATTAGATAATATGTCTTTATAATTCTCCGACATTATTTGGGGTTCGTTTCTTCCTGTAATTTTTTTTCGATCAGTATTTTCAAATTTCGCTTACCATTCTGAATAAAACTTTTTACTTGTAGCATGCTGTAGCCGGTTTCTTCACTTACTTCCTGATAGCTTTTCTTTTGCAGGTAAAACAAAGTTACACATTGCTGCTGCTCAGCATTTAGTTCTTTTAGCGACACTTCCATCAGGTCCAGCGTATGATTATTTTGAACCAATGCCTGCAAATCTGTTTCTTCTTCCGGGGTTCCCTGCAAGCGGTCATTAATTTCGGTGGTCATCTTTCCCTGCCGTTCCCGTATTTTCATCAGGCAATGATTTTTGGCCACCATATACAACCAGGATTTAAAATACTCTACTTTGTATTTCTGCAATTCCTGTATCACTTTTAAAAAGATCTGCTGCACACTGTCTTTGGCTTCTTCTTCATTTTTTAAATACTTCATGCTAACACCAAGGAGCAACAGGGTGTATCGTTGCAGCAAAATACCCAGCCATTCGTTATCATGGTCGGTGTAAAATTGCTCCAGCAATTCCTGGTCGGTACTATTTTGGTGTTTATCGGCCTTCACAAGCGGAAAATAAGTAATTGTTATGTGTAAGATGCAGGTTTTTGAATATTCAACAAAATTTTACTTATTTGTAGGTGAAATAAATACAAGCACACGGATGCCAAGGGTTGGATAGATGAATACAGATTTTTTCTGCTACGCAGAAATTTGGATGAGAGACCTTGAAACATTGACTGATATTTGTATAATGCTGAGTAGCGAACAGAACGATTAAGAGTGCGACGCAATTGGGTTGATAGTAGCAATAAGCCGGGCAAAAAAATAAATTAAAACTATTTAGATGAAATATGCTTTTGTAAATGTTCCTGCTGCACCGGTGCGGAGAAAGCCCCTCCACCGAAAGGAAATGATCAATCAATTATTATTTGGAGAAGCCGTGCAAGTATTGAAAACAAAAGGTGATCTGTGGGTGAAGATCCGTGGATTGCATGATGGCTACGAAGGTTGGATAACAAATACATTGATAGAAGAAGCTGATGAGTTAACGGCTACTACTACCAGCTCCTTTGCAACAATGAGTTTATTAGATACATTAACAGTAGAAAATAAAAAGATCAATATTCCTGTGGGTTCATCGCTTCCTTTTTTTACAGAAGGAAAAGGAAAATTGGGAAAGACGGAGTATGCTTTTGCCGGAAAATTTTGTAAGCGAGATGACCTGCAGCCCAGCCCTGAATTGGTGAAAGAATTAACACAGCCCTGGTTAAATGCGCCATATCTCTGGGGCGGTAGAACACCATTGGGTGTTGATTGCAGCGGATTTGTACAAGTAGTTTTTAAACTGATGGGTATTGATATGTCCCGTGATGCATGGCAGCAGGCGCAGGCGGGAATACCGGTTAAAAAATTTAGTGAAGTAAGAACCGGCGACCTTGCTTTTTTTGCCAGCAAAGAAGATATAACCCATGTCGGTATTTTATTGGACAATGGAGAAATTATTCATGCATCGGGCAAAGTAAGAATTGATACGATTGATAAGAAAGGAATTATAAGTGCTGATACTGGAAAAAGAACGCTGCGGCTAAGAGCTGTCCGTAGAGTATGGTAAACTAATTTCGCAATGTATTATCCGGCGGCGGATAGGATCTTATTTTTAAGTTCTTTTGGTCGCTGTAAGCAAGTAGCACATAATGCTCTCCTGTTCTATAGTGAGTACCGTAATGCAGCGAGCAGTTTAAAAAATTAGGAGTTTTGCCCCTGTAAAACCAGGAAGATTGTCCTTCATAATCTTTGAATTCGTAGCGATAAAAACGCATTAACTCTTTTCTTACCCCTTTATAAAACTTGCGGGATTCTCTTTTAGCTGCTTTGTCTTTACCAAAAACCCCTTCTACTTCTATAACACTTGCAGAGTCAATAAATTTACGGGTACGGGCATCCATCATTAGTGTTTTTTTAAAAATTATTTTAACCAATGTAGAATCGGGAAAAGGGAAATACGTTTCAATACCTGACTTAAAACTGGAGTGATTACCAAATCGGGTGGTGGAGTCAATGCCAAGGTGAGCTGTGGTAGCAAAATAAGTGTACCATCTTTCAAAACCATCTTGTAATGGTGCTCCGGCAAAAAATCGGTCCAGTGTTTCGAAAGAACGGGCCGATTGGCTGAAAGAGCCCAGGTTTATAAGTAGCCCTGCAAGAAATATCGTTAATTTTTGGTTCAATGGCTATCTGCTTAAAATTTCAAGACAGCGTTTTCTGAAAATCTGCTGTATGCAGCTATTATTTTTTTTAAAAAACTCCTTTTACCCATCTTACAATGGTTGCATCCCAACCCATCATTTTTAGTGCCGTGTAAAATAGGACCATTGCAAAAATCTTTTTCAGCATATCCTGGTTAATGGCCAGTGCGATCTTACTGCCAAAAAATCCTCCTATAATAAAGCCTCCGGCTAGAAGTCCTACAATTTTCAAATCGATCGGTGTTCCCAATTTCTGGCATTGCTGGTAATAATATAAGGAAGCAAGAATAACAACAGGGAGGGTCAACACTGCCAATGAAGTGCCTTGTGCCTGATGCTGTGTATAGTTCATAAAGAAAATCAATGCAGGAACCATGATGATACCTCCGCCTACACCCACCAATCCACTAAGCACACCGGCCGACAAGCCTATCAGCAGGGCTGTTATTATTAGTTGCGTTGTCATAATATTTTTTTGAGGTATATCCACTTACTTATTTCAGAAAGGTTTCTTTATACAATGCAGTTGCTTCATTAATAATACGGTAGGCAATTAACTGGTCCTGGAAATTATCAATCGCTACTTTTTTATTTTCCAGCACTTTGTATTGCTCAAAGAAATTTTTTAGTTCCAGTAAAAAATGATGGGGTAATTCTTCCATCCTGCTAATATGATTAACCGAAGGATCTTTTGCTGCTACCGCAATTATTTTATCATCCACTTGTCCGCTGTCAATCATCTGCATGTTACCTATAACATTTGCTTCTACCAGGCAAAGTGATTGAATAGACTGAGAACACAACACCAAAATATCCAGCGGGTCATTATCATGCCCAAGTGTTTGAGGAATAAATCCATAGTTAATGGGATATTGAAAGGAAGAATAGATTACCCTATCCAGCCGCAGCAGCCCGGTAGTTTTATCCACTTCATATTTAGAACGGGAACCCTGCGGAATTTCGATCAAGGCATTAACTGTGGCAGGTGCTTTATCTCCGTAGTGGGCACCATGCCAGGGATGTTTTACCGTCAACATGTTCATAGTTTTAAAGTTTAGTCAATCTCATTCCTCCATAAGTCGCTAATAAACCCAGCAACACACTGGCAGCAACATAGGAAAAAAACAATCCCATTTTTTCTTCTTTTATCAATCCAATTCCTTCCAGCGTAAATGCTGAGAAAGTTGTAAAGCCCCCACAAAGCCCCGTCATCAGGAATAATTTCCAGCTTTCGTTTGTATCAAACGTTTTAAAACTTATTCCCCAGAAAATACCAATCAAAAAACAGCCTGCAACATTTACTGCAAAAGTGCCCCACGGAAATGAATGTACATAGGTAGCTGCAAACCATCGCTGGCACAAGTAACGGGCAATACTGCCGATACCGCCACCCAATCCTACTAATAAAATATTTTTAATCATGGCAGGCTATCCTTACTAACTGGCTTATTAATAGTTGTATCACTATCGTGTTGATACAAGTATTTAAAATCAACCAACCATTGACCGTTAACATTCAGCACCTTCAAAGTGTCGGGATTGTTCATAAAAGAATTAGAATAGATAACCACTGTTGAAGAATCTTTCACTACGTCCATTACATTCAGAATTTTAATAGAAGCAGCACGGTAACCATCTTTAATGGATTGATTAATATTCTGAAAACTCCTCTCCGCTAAATCCATATAATTAGTGTTTAACGAATCCGTCAACATAAAATTTCGGGCCTCATCAAATTTTCCGTCAAGCGCTGCACGGATAAAGTTTCGGGCTGCGTCAATATTGTTTTCTGATTTGGTAGTCGACTGTTTGTCTTTGCCTTTACAGGAAGCAATTACAAAAATGAAAAGACAAAGAATGACTGGATGTATAACTCTCATAATGCAAATTACTAAAATTTAGTATGGGGTGAAGGCTCTTGTAAAATAAAAAGCACCTCTGTAAAGAAGTGCTTTTATCATGTATAGCAGTAATTCAATTATTGTTTCAGTTTCTCCAGTTCTTTCATCATCTCCTTCATTTTTTCAGGATCAACAGATTTTAGAAGAGTGTCCAAACCCTCCAGTCCTTTTTTAATTGTATCAATATTCATGTAGTCTTTAACCGTTGTTGTATCGGTGTTCGTATCCCAATCATTTTTTCCAGCCTTCTCATCCATACCCATTTGCATAAGAGTAGCCATGCTGAAATCTACTTTCCAGGCTCCTCCTTCTTTTACTAATGGGAATTCCTTGGTGCCATCATTTTTAGCTTTGTTGGTAATAGCAACAGTGGCTTTGTCGCCATTGATCTTTGCGTCACCTACCACGATATTCTTGAAATCTTCAGATGGATCGTCTTTTGCAGTTTTATCTTTATCTATACCCATTTTTTCAGCAGCGTCAATGGCTTTTTTCATCATATCAAGGGTGGGCTTACTTTCCTTTGTTGCCAGTTTAGCAGCACCATCAATATCTTTTTTCGACATTCTTTCAAAGAAGGCCAGTACAACTGCTTTAGGGTCATTTTGTATTTGGGCATCTTTCCCTTTACAGCCGGTAATAAGTAGCATTATTGCTCCCGCAATAAAAAAATAGTTGGAGATGATCTTTTTCATTTGTTGGTTTTATGGTTTTGAGACACAAATGTATGATTCCTCTATTTATTTCACCAGTCTATTTGCAGTCGTTTTATCAACCGGCAATTTTCGTTTAAGAATATATCATCAGTAGTTACACCATAAGGGAGGGTGTCCAGGCGAACATATTTGTTATAAGCGCCGTTCAATGATTGATTGATTGATTTAAAAACAAATTCGGAGCAGTACATCACATCGTCGGAAAAATAATTAAAATACATATCGAATTTTAGACCTCCCTTGTAATAATTAGTAACTACCAATTTCAGTTTTTCGATTTGTTCTTTTTGCAAAGAATGGCGGTACAGCCCAATCGCATTGTTTTCTGCAGGTGTACAAAAACTATCCAGTAAATCCCTGCGGAGTTTTTGACCGGGGTTGTAAATGCCTCCCAGGGCATGGTAAACAAATGCGGAATCTTTTTCAATAAATACAATACCACAATGCGAAAAAGAAGTGTCTTTACGGTTCATACTCCGGGCAGCCTGGCTTATTTCATCCCGTCCATTTCTAAAAATTATATCCCCGTTATTAATAAACTGTTTTAAACTGTCTATCGCTTTATAAGCTGTGGTTAAATCAGCAGCAGAGATCGTTTTTTTTGGTGTTGAGTCAGCAGAAGTACAACTCCAGTATAAAAAAAGCAGGAACAAAAAGAAATAGTAGGTTCTCTTCATTCCTGCAAAATAATAAATCTTTGTATGTGCTATGTAGCCGGTTTGTCTTTCTTTATAATTTGTGGCGTCTGGCGGTTCGCATATTCTTCTTCTTCTCTTTCATGTTCTTTGTTATAAGCTTTAATAATAGCTTTAACTAACCGGTGCCTTACTACATCTTCTTCATCCAGCTCAATATGAGCAATGCCGTCAATGTTTTTCAAAATCCGGGTTGACATCAATAAGCCGCTTCGCTGGTTTCTTGGTAAATCCACCTGCGTCATATCACCAGTTATTATGGCTTTGGCATTGGCGCCGATTCTTGTTAAAAACATTTTCAATTGGAGTTCCGTAGCGTTTTGTGCTTCATCCAAAATGATATATGCGTTGTCCAATGTACGGCCACGCATATAAGCAAGTGGTGCAATCTCAATCGTACGGGTACTCATATAGTAACCCAGCTTATCCGCCGGTATCATATCATCCAGCGCATCATACAGTGGACGTAAATACGGATCAATCTTTTCTTTCAGATCACCGGGAAGAAAACCAAGGCTTTCACCAGCTTCTACCGCAGGCCGGGTAAGAATGATTTTTTTAACCTGTTTATTTTTCAATGCCCGTACTGCCAATGCTACTGCAGTGTACGTTTTACCGGTACCGGCAGGACCAATAGCAAATACGATGTCATTTTTTTCTGATTCCTGTACTAATTTTTTCTGGTTGGCTGTTCTTGCCCTTACAGATTTTCCGTTGGGACCAAATACCAATACTTCATTGGGATTTTTTTCCCTGAAATGGTCGATTACTTCCGCATCATCGCCACCCAGTACCTGTTCAAAGTAATTCTGGCTCATATGGCCATTACGTTCCAGGTAGGTAACAATGAGAGAAATCTTTTCACGGGCTGTTTCAATCTGCTCGGGAGCACCGCTCAGTTTTAATTGAGTGCCGCGGGAAAGAATTTTTAACAGGGGAAATTTCTTTTTGAGAATGTCGAGCTTACCGTTGTTTACACCAAAAAATTCAATAGGGTTTACGGTTTCAAGGTTGATGATTGTGTCTGTCAATTCACTTCAGTTTGTATGGTTGCTTCATTCATTGGGTGGGAAGCAGCGCCATGTTTTCAAAAAGCCGGCGAAGGGCTGTACCGGATTAGTTTGCGTCATCCCGCTATGCAGGAAGCTTACCCCTCTTTTTCAAATATAACTTATGGTAGCTATTATATCCTAAAGTTAATTATTCACAGATGTGAATACAAATACTGCTCCAAAAATTTTAGTTAATGGTTTTTTACGTATCGGTCTCAGAAAGACACGAAGTGGGGAATATGAGTAGCATCAATTTCTTTTTTATGGTACTGCATGGTTACGACAGAGAGCTGAAATCTCTTCCATGAAATAAATACCTGAAAATAATACACTATGTTACTTTTGCAATGAAGCAACGCATACGATATAGTTACTGTCATTGAATTCCTGTTAATATTAAATGAAAAAACACCTGCTGATTAGTTAAAGCCCGAAAGAATCACAAATTTTGCAACTATTCCTTATTGAATGAAATTCAGGTACTCGTCACTCATCTTTTTACTTCTACTACTGGCCCAATTTTCCAATGGGCAACTCTATAAACTTTCCGGTTGGGTGGTAAACGATAAAAAAGAACCACTTCCATTAGCCAGTATTGAAGTAAAGGAATTGAAAAAAGGTTCTGTCACTAATGATGATGGTTCCTATGCATTTTACCTGGAAAGAGGTAAGTATGATGTGGTAGTAAGTATGGTAGGTTATAAAACAAAAGTCTCCACTGTTTATATCAATAATGAGGATGTAGTGGAAACGATTATACTGGAAGATAACGAGACCTCCAGTCTTTCAGAAATTGTTTTAAAAGTAAAAACAAGAGATAGGGCAGAGGAGTTAGTTCGAAATGTAATTCAAAACAAAGGCGCCATTTTGGATGCCATTGGTTCTTATTCTACGAATGTTTACATTAAAGCCTTTCAATTAGATTCTGGTGTTACCAAAAAAAGAGAAACAGCAGATTCGCTGATGAAGGAAAACTTTGAAGGAATGTCGCTGGCAGAAGTGTTGTTAAAATTAGATAGAAGTGCTGGCGGACAAATAAAAGAGGAGAGAGTAGGCGTAAAAAAACAAGGAAATACAGCCAGTCTTTTTTACTTATCAGCTACTGAAGGCGATTTCTATATTTATGATAACCTGATACAGGCACCACCGGTTTCTAAAATTCCTTTTGTTTCTCCATTAAGTTATAGCGGGTTAGTCGCTTATCGTTTTAAGACCATTAAAATTGATAGAACGGTAAAACCGAAAGTTTACACTATCGCTATCCGCCCCCGGCAATTGAGTAATGCTACTATCGAAGGAGAGATAACGATACAGGATAGCACATGGGCTGTTTTCTCTACCGAGTTTAGACTTCCCCAAGCGCATATGCCGGAATACGATTTCATGGAAGTAAAACAACAGTATGAAGCGGTAGGCGATAGTGCAAGAATGATCACCCGCCAGCAATTCAACTATTATTCCAAAACAAAAAAAGGAAGGTTGTATGGAGAAACAACGGTGGTGTATTCCGGCTACGAATTAAAAAAGAATTTTAAGAAGGGACATTTTGGAATGGAAGTAAGCTCTACTTCTGTTGAAGCTTATGAAAAAGATTCTACGTTCTGGAAATCAGTACGGGCAGAGCCTTTATCAAAGCAACAGGAATTATACACCCGTTACCAGGATAGTATTTATCGCTATACCAGGAGTGTTGCCTATCTCGATTCGATGGACAAAGTGCTGAATAAGATTACCTGGAAGAAGATGCTCATCTTCGGCCAGATATTTAATGACCATCGCAAAGAAAGGATGTGGATATTGCCGCCCATTACTTCTATGATACAGCCGGTTGCATTTGGTGGAGCAAGATTAAAACTGGCAGGTGCTTACCGAAAAACCTATACGTCCAGAAAGAATTTATCATTAGAAGCGGATATAAGCTATGGTTTCCGCAACAGGGATATTAATGGCACGGTGGGATTACAACGAATGTACAATCCATTTAGCCGTGGGGAATTCACAATTAAAGGCGGAAGAAATTTTGAATTCATTTATCCCGGTGATGCGTGGGTAAATGTATTGAAGCGGAGTAATATTTATTTAAACAATTCATTGGAGGCAAGTCACCAATTAGAAATATTGCACGGATTGCATTTAATGAATAAAGTTGAAGTGGCATTTCGACGTTCGGTAAGTGATTATAAAGTAGGGAATAATGCCGACAGTATATTTGGTATTCCTAATGAACCGCCGGTAGATTTTGAAGCCTACAATGCCAGCTACAATGAAGTAAAATTATTTTACACACCCAGGTTGCGATACATAAGAGAACCAAGGGAGAAAATTTTTCTTGGCTCTAAATGGCCAACTTTTTATATTACCTGGAGAAAAGGAGTGCCCAAATTATTTAAAAGTAAGATCGATTTTGATTACCTGGAATTTGGTGTAGAACAAAATATCAATCTTGGAGTGGCAGGTAACACATCTTATATTGCCAAGTCAGGTGATTTTATAAATACCAAAGACCTCCGCATCATTGATTATAAATTTATGCGGCAAGGTGATCCGCTATTCTTCCAAAATCCTAATCGTTCTTTCCAGGCATTGGATTCTACTTTCCCTGTATTTGACCGGTACTACCAGGGCAACCTGGTGCATGAGTTCAATGGGTTTTTTATAAATCGAATTCCGTTCTTAAAAAAATTAAAACTACAGGAGATTGCAGGGGGTGGATTTTTGATCGCCCCAGAAAGGGATCTGCGCTACATTGAATTCTTTGGTGGTATTGAACGGGTTTTTAAATGGCCGTTTAATCCATTAGCCAGGGTTAAGCTGGGAGTGTATGTAGTAGGTTCTGTTGCAAATAAGTTTAATAACCCTGTTCAGTTTAAAATTGGATTGACTACCTGGGATCGGTTTAGGAATAGGTGGAGGTAAGATTAAACTTCCTAAGAAAAATATTTTCTCCTTGTTAAATATTTTGGAAAACTCTTCTTTTAAGAATACCTGATAGCAAATCAATAGTAATATCATTTTACTTTGTCGCCACTGCTATGTACCAAAACCTCTTAATCGCTACGCTGCTATTTATTAGTTCTGCTGCTACAGCGCAGTCCATTAAGCTCTACGGAAAAATTACCAATGCGAAGATGGAACCGCTTGCTTTTGTCAGTGTACAGGTGAAGGAATACAAACAAGGGAGTGTAACTAAGGAAGATGGTAGTTATGAACTTGAACTGGAAGAAGGCAAGTATGACCTGATAGTGACCATGGTTGGATATAAAGCACAAGTACTTACGATTATAATACGAAAGACAAATATTCGCCAGGATATAATACTGGAAGCCAGCGATGCTACTAATCTATCTGAAGTAACTATAAAAGGAAAATTTAAAGACAAGGCCGAAGAGTATATACGAAATGTAATACGAAATAAAGATGCCATTGAAGCTGCAGCCGGTCCATACTCCTGCAATGTTTATATAAAAGCTTTGCAGGAAGATTCGATGGAAATAAAGAAACCAAAGAAAACGGCCAAGAATGATTCTATGCTAAAAGCTAACCAGGGGAATGCAGAAATGAATCGTATGGCATTCGCTGAGATCGTACTTCGGCTTGATAAGGAATCGTCCCGGCGAATAAAAGAAGAGAGAACGGGAGTGAGCAAGAGAGGAAATTCAAACAACCTGTTTTTTCTTTCTACTACAGAAGCAGACTTTAATTTTTATAATAACATCGTCAATATTCCAACTATTTCTCAAACACCATTTTTATCGCCACTTAGCTATAGCGGATTGCTGGCTTATCGTTTTAAAACATTGAAGACAGAAACGATCAATGGTAAAAAAGTTTATACAATCAGTATAAAGCCACGACAATTAAGTAATGCAACTGTAGAAGGAGAAATTACCATTGCTGATGGCACATGGGTAGTTCTTCACACAAAATTGCAATTACCAAAATATCATTTAGCAGAATATGACTTTTTTGAAGTAGAACAACAGTATGAACTGGTAAATGGCAAAGCATGGATGATAACCCGGCAGGAGTTGACCTACAAAGCAATGTCTGATAAAAAGAAATCTTCTGGCCGAACTGTAGTTACTTATAAAGATTTTGAATTAAATAAGGCTTTTGATAAAAAATATTTTGGGACAGAATTGAGCTCAGCTTCATCCGATGCATATAAAAGAGATAGCAGTTTCTGGGAGGCCAACCGTACAGAACCATTGACAGAAAAGGAAGTTCGCTTTATTCATTATAAAGACAGTGTTTACCAGGCCACACATACCAAAACATATCTTGATTCATTAGACAGGATAACAAATAAAATTACCTGGCAGAAAATTTTGTTCAAAGGCCAACAGTTCAATGACCATGAAAAAAGAAGGCATTGGAATTTACCAGCGTTATATACACTTTATCAACCTTTCAGTTTTGGAGGCACCCGGCTACAGGCATTTGTAGGTTATTCAAAAACCTTTGAGTCAAGGAAAAATATTTTTATAAATGGAGATCTGAGTTATGGCTTTCGCAATAAGGATATTAATGGCGCCGTACACATAAACAGGTTGTACAATCCTTTTAACCGTGGCTACTATTATGTTAGCTTGGAAAAAAGTTTTGAAGCCATCTTTAGTGGTGATGCGTGGATCAATATGATCAAGCGGAGCAATGTGTATTTGCACCAGGCAGTAGGATTGGGGCATAGTATTGAATTGGCGAACGGGTTATTTTTATTCTCTAACGCTGATGTTGCTTTTCGAAAATCAGTAAGTGATTACAAAACCAATAGCAGGGTTGATAGTTTATTTGATGACTTACTCGATGATAACCAGGCACCAGCGTTTCCATCTTACAATGCTTTTTATGGAAAATTAAGAGTAGAGTACACTCCTGGTCAACGATATATCAGGGAGCCGAAAGAAAAAGTAATACTCGGATCTGCATGGCCTACTTTTTATGTGCAGTGGAGAAAAGGGATTCCCGGGTTAATGAATAGCGTAATTGATTTTGATTATTTAGAATTTGGCATCAGGCAATCTGCAAAACTTGGAGTGACGGGAACTTCTTCTTACTCTGTAAAAACAGGTTCTTTCCTCAATCAAAAAGAATTGCGCCTGGTAGATTATAAATACCAGCGCCGTGGTGATCCGATCTTTTTTATGAATCCAAGTGAAGCCTTTCAATCTCTCGATTCTAGTTTCGCAACCTTTAAACGCTTTTATGAAGGGCATTATATACATGAATTCAACGGTGCATTGTTGAATAAAATTCCATTCTTTAAAAAAATCGGTCTGCGGGAAATAGCCGGGGCTGGATTTTTATTTGCACCGGAGAGAAACCTGCGTTATGCAGAAGTGTTTACGGGCATTGAACGGGTTTTTAAAATTCCATTTAATAACCTTGGCAAATTTAAACTCGGTGTATATGTTGTTGGCTCTGCAGCTAATCAATTTCGCAATCCTGTTCAGTTTAAGATTGGTATAACAACATGGGATAGGAAAAAGGGGAAATGGTTTTAAATACAGTACGCTTTATAGGCGAGATTTATTCAACCATTTTTAGAAAAGAAATTTTTGTAAATGCTATAGATGAATTTCAGTTTCTTCTCATTATTAGGATAGTCCCTGTAAGTTTTTGGTGGCGCATTCAGGATAGTTTCAAAATGTTCGTTAGAAATATCTAATTTTTTGCAGATGTATTCAATATCATATTTAATAGTATCAGGGTTGTAAGGCATGCGGGTCAGTTCTTCCAATGCTTGCTCCCTTGTAACTTCACCAGTACAGATTTGGGTAGAAAGTGTAGCCTTGCGATAATCAAGATTGAATTTTACGGGTAATAAATAAGATTGAACAAAGGCAGTGAATTTAGATTCATGATGCTTGCCGTCATATTTTTTCCAATTAAATTCTTTTTCCAGTATTTCAAGTGCCTGTTCTTTAGAATAAGGAATAAGATTTAAAATATAAACTATCCGGATACCTTTCACAAACTTGTAATAAAATTCTCTCATGTAACCAAAAGTGGGAAATTTTTTAAGTGTGTGTTTTCCAAATTTTTTATGAATGGCTTTAAGAAACTTAGTATCCTTTGCGTCATAATGCCACATGGCGGGCAAAATTCCTTCGGTAGCTATATTGCCGCCGCTTATGATAT
Source organism: Chitinophagaceae bacterium IBVUCB2 (assembly GCA_002127295.1). GTDB lineage: Bacteria > Bacteroidota > Bacteroidia > Chitinophagales > Chitinophagaceae > JJ008. The sequence goes on along the minus strand of NFUV01000001.1, from coordinate 972,578 downwards.
AGTTGATGCCGTACCTGGCTGCAACCTCGTGTAGCGAACCCTGTATGGCAATATCTGTTGGTGTTTCTGCTTCTATTACAGATGCTTCTAAAAAAGCTAATTGTAAATCACGGAACTCTTCCCAATCAAGTACAAAGCTTTGATAGTCGAATCCAGATTTTTCTGCCACTGATTTTATATTTTTTGCTGCTACTTCGGAGTTCCAGCCATTATCCAAATGAACAAGCAGAACCCTTAGCCCAAACTTTTTTAGTATATAGGCAGCATAGGCACTATCAATGCCACCACTAATTCCCAATATGCAATCATATTCTTTATTCTTTCCTCTACGTTTTATCTTAGCGATTTTTTTGGCTAATTCTTTATCACTATTTGCACCGAGATAAGAATATTTAATAGTGTTATCAAAAAAGGTAACACAATGATTGCAATACCCTGTAACATCAAATGTAATTTCCGGGTCACTGGTGTCCATTACACATCGTAAGCACTGTTGGTATGGACGTTGTTTTATTTCCACTCGTTAAAATTAATAGTTGAGATTGGAGGATAGTTAATCAGCACACCCCGTTTTTGGCCCTGGTAGATGAACATGCTGCCGGCGGCTAACCCATTTGCATGACCTTTCTCAAAAGCTTCCTTCATATGTTGCAAGTTCCCGGCACCCCCTAAAGCAACGACAGGTATGTTTACAGCTTCCGAAATTTTTTTTATTAAATCAATGTCATATCCATTCATCATTCCATCCCTGTTAATCGATTGTATTACGAGCTCCCCTGCTCCGTTTTTCTCCATGAGTTGTGCATATTCTACAGGGGATCCATGTATAGCCTTAGTACCATTGTTAAGCCAAACTTTTTCTTTCTTCCAAAAATCTTTTTTTACATCTATACTCACTACAATGGTAGAACTGCCAAATGTATCAGCGGCTTCTCTGATAAAACCAGGATGCAGGCCGGCCGCTGTATTAATTATTACTCTTTCTGAACCTGCATTTATTAAATCTCTTATATGTCCGATAGTTTTTATGCCGCCACCCACTGCAAAGGACATATGTGCTTCCTCTCCAACTTTTCTTACAAAGTCCAATGGGATAAGCCGGTTTTCCTGTGTAGCTGTGATATCTAAAAAAATCAATTCGTCAGCCTGGAAATCGTTAAAAAGTTTTACGGCATTAATCGGGTCGCCTATATATGTATAATCTTTGAAAGCTATTGATTTTACCAATCCCCTATTTTTTAGCAGTAGTACTGGTATTAATCTTGGCCTGTGCATTAATAAGAAATAAAATTTTGAAGTAAAGCGGCACCTGTAGCATGGCTTTTCTCCGGATGGAACTGAACACCAAAAATATTTTCTCTAGCTACCGCAGAAGGAAACCTGGTTTCATAAATTGTTTCAGTCAATACATCGGCCCGGTCATTTGCTATAAAATGGTAGGCATGGAGAAAATAAAATTCAGACCGGTCGGGAATATTTTTTAATAACGGGCTGTCTTTACAAATCATGGCCTGGTTCCAGCCTGTATGGGGAATTTTATATTTTAAACCATCGTTCACTTTTATTTTTTTTACGGAACCATCCATCCACCCAAAGCCGGCTACATCTCCTTCATCGCTCCTGTCAGCCATCAGCTGCATGCCGAGGCAAATTCCCAAAATGGGTTTTTTATTCACCAACACAAATTCATTCAGCACATCTATCATTTGAAGTGTAACTAAATTTTCCATGGCCTTTTTAAAATGACCCACACCCGGTAAAATAATCTTGTCGGCTTTTTCTATTTCCCTTGGATCGGCAGATACCACAGGGTTGACGTTCATTCGGCATAGACTTCTTTCTACGGAGTGCAGGTTTCCCATTCCAAAATCAGGGATACAAACCCGGGTCTTCATATCGGTGTATTTTGAAAAAACTTTATTTCCATATCAGGGTTTACAAAAGTATGGTTTTTAAGTGTTAATACTTAGGTTCAAAAACAGAGCCTTGAGGTAATATAAAACGATATAAACCCGCAACTTAGAAAGCTTTGTTTTCCTCAAGATTAGAAAAATGAATATAAACTTAATCCCAGGAAAAATGGGTGAGAAAAGAGAGTTTTTAATATAAGATAAAGTAACCGGTCGTATTCAATCTACCACCTTGCAACGATCTTAAAATTCAGCAACCGTGGAGTAAGTCTATTCGGCAATAAATAAACCGTGTTGGAAAAATCTTTTACAAATAGATAGGAAATGGTGTTAGCTCTGTCAATGATGTTGAATACTTCGAGGCTGGCCCAGATGTTATCAAAATTGCGGAAAGGAGAGTGGCTGCGGCGTTTACTGCGGTCGTCATCCATCAACAATGCGCTGAAACCAATATCTGCCCTTATATAAGGATCTATCACGGCTGCATTGCGATAACGGGTTGCTCCGGGAATATTGTAAGGCATGTTTGCACCGTACAATAAGTTAAGGTACATTTTAAAATTTTTATTGGTAGGCAGGTAATCCGAGAAATACATACCGAATGTAACCCGTCTGTCGGTAGGACGACGTAACCAACCTACATCAAACCGTACACTATCATCAATCACCTGGTCAGTACTTTGTGCAGTAATGAATTCTCCTGCTGCATTTTTATAACGATAATAATGGTCGCCGGCAATGTCTTCTGATGTTTTCATAATGCCGAGGCTTATCCAACTCTCTGCATCTTCTACTAATTCACCATGTAATCGCATTTCAATACCAGCTGCATAGGCTTTGGCATTGTTCTCGCCAAAATAACGGATGCGAACATTGTCGATATCATAGGGAACTACATCGGTCATTTTTTTATAATAAGCTTCAGTAGTCCATCGCATTGGGCGGCCACCAATGCCAACGAAATTGTAATCAAATCCCATCACACCCTGCCAGCTTTTTTGCGATTTTAAATTAATGTTGACGCTTCCATCATAACGGCGAAGCTCCCTGTAAAATGGGGGTTGATGGTAGGCGCCTGCTGCCAGGCGAAAAATTATATCTCTTTTCCAATTGGGTTTCCAACTTGCACCGATGCGTGGAGAAACGAGAAATTCTTTGTTGAGTGAATTATAGTTAAAACGAACCCCGGCTGTTAATGTGGTGGAATGATTGGAGTCGCCCAATAAAATATTGTCCTGCAAGTAGCCTGAAAATTTATTGATATCTAAATCTGCTGTTGATTTTAATACTTTGCTTAACTGCAGCATATTAGGTTGATATGGTAATGCATAACCAGCAGAGTCCTGAAATTCCCATTCGTTCAAGCGGTCAGCAATTTTAGTTTTATCATACCCTAATCCCCATTGAAAAGCATGTTTACCCTGCTCATAATTTCCTTTGTGAGAAACATTCCAGTTCTCAATATTCAATTCATTTCTTGCCCAGTTTTGATATACACCTGCGCCAAGCGGATTAATAATTACACCGTAAGTGGGATTACGTTTATCAAAATCTCTTTCACCAAATAAATAAGAACCGATAATATCTATATTTTCTGTCTCATCATTTTCAAACCGGGAAGCCATCCATTTTAATTTCAACTTTTTACTTACCTGGTTGATGAGAGAAAAACCAAGCATATTGGTTTGGTATTGATCTTTTTCACGGCCTTCGAAGAAAATATCAACACCGATGGTTGCTGTAAAGACGGGAGAATAAACTGAGGTTGTCAATTGACTGAACTGTGGTATCAGTGAAAATTTCGTTTGGGAAATATTGCTGAGTAATTCTGCCGACCATTTTGGATTGAATTGATAAGTCAGCAATGCCTGGAAATCCGCCGATGAAGGAACATAATTTCCTTTTGTATCCTGCTTGCCTAATAAATTTTTGTTGCTGCGATTACGAACACCAAGCAAGTAGCTGAATTTTGAATTGTTGCTGATACCTTCAACTTGTAAGCCTTGTTCTAATACACCGATGTATGCGGAACCACCAAAACGTTTTGGTTTTTTGTATTGAATATCCAGCACACTGCTCATTTTATCGCCATACTTTGCCTGAAAACCCCCATTGTAAAAACTAATTCCACGAACCATTTCCGGGTTGATGAAACTTAATCCTTCCTGTTGTCCGCTTCTCACTAAATAGGGACGGAATATTTCAAAATCATTTACATAGATCAGGTTTTCATCATAACTACCACCCCGAACTGAATATTGAGAGGTGAGTTCATTATTTGAACCTACAAATATTTTTATCAGGCTTTCTACTCCAGTTACTGCTGAAGGAAGATTAAGAATTGTTTTTGGATTGGGACGGATCAAGCCAGCTTCCCGCCGGTCCCGCTGATCGGTAACAACCACCGTCTCCAATGTTTTATCTCCTCTTTCGAGCCGGATGGTTATTGTTTCTTCTTCACCTTCGCTGAGTAAGAAATTTTTTTGTACCGTATTGCGGCCTGTGTAAGAAAATACGAGGGCAAAAGCTTTTTCGGCAGAAACTTTTATACGAAATGCACCGGAATCATTAGTAGTAAAACCTTTTGACTGGCCGAGAATAACTATCGAAACTTTAGATAAAGGATTTTCATTTTCATCAACTACTTTGCCGGAAACATAAGCTGATTTATTTTGGGAGAAAGCAATAACAGTAAGCAAAATGCAGATGGCAGTAAGTAGTAGCGGCTTACGATTCATTCGGGCTTTGGGTTTCTTTTCGAAATTAAGCTATAATTTTTCTTTAGACAGAAGAAATTTTTGTAAAGCAGCGACGAAAAACTGAGCTTCTTTTTCAGTTTTAAACTGAGTGATGGAAACTCCCGGATTATCTTGCGTTTCTATGAAAAGATGGTAACGACTTTGGTAAGAGCTGCTAGATATATCTAATTGTAAGCCTTCTTTGCAACTGATTTTTTTTATTTCTGAGAAATTAATTTGTCGTTTGAAACCAAAGAATCTTCTAAGTAGGTTTAATAGAAAAATTCTGTTCTTATAAGTGAGTGTCTTTGTTGAGAAATCAATCTGACAAATACCCAAACCAATAAAATAGAAATAAAGAAAATACCAGAAGGCGCAAAAACATATTATGCTCCCAAAAATTACGGCAAACTCAAAAACAAATAAAGACGATCCAATACCTAAGAAGACCAAAAGAAATATGTCATTGAAATAGGGAAGTGTAACTATTTTGATTGAGTGGTTATCAAACTTTATTTTGGGATTCTTCAATCCAATCTCTTCAATTTCCTTTTTGAATTCAGAAACATTGGAAATTGCCATTGAATATTTCTTTACAGAGCTTTTAATTGTGCAATCGTCGCTTTCTGATCAGCCGATTTAAAAACTGTATTGCCTGCCACCAGCACATCAGCACCTGCTGCAATAATATAAGGTGCATTTTCCAGCGTCACTCCTCCATCAATTTCAATATGTACATTCAATCCTTTTTCATCGATCATCTTGCGGAGTTGCTTAATTTTTTCCAACGTAAATGGAATAAATTTTTGTCCGCCAAAGCCGGGGTTCACACTCATCAAACATACAAGATCAATATCATGCAGTATATCACTAACAGATGATACAGGTGTGTGCGGATTTAACGCAACACCTGCCTTCATTCCCAATCCTTTTATTTGCTGAATATTTCTATGCAAATGGGTGCAAGCTTCAAAGTGAACCGTAAGAATATCAGCACCGGCATTCTTAAATTGCTCGGCATATTTTTCCGGTTCCTCGATCATCAGGTGTACATCACAAACTTTTGTAGTGGCCTTCCGGAAAAATTCGATCAGCATCGGGCCAAAACTAATGTTGGGTACAAAGCGGCCATCCATCACATCTAAATGATACCAGTCGGCCTGGCTTTCATTCAGCATTTTACAGTCGGCATCTAAGTTTAAAAAATTAGCAGAAAGTAGAGAAGGGGCGATGATCGGCATTTGTGTTAGTTTGCGATGCAAGATAATTCTATTTGAGTTTATCGGCAGCTTCTTTTGCTTCTGTAAGATTCTTATCCAAACTATAAGCTCTCAGGTAATTTAGTTTTGCATCTTCTTTTTTACCGGTAGCTTCCTGGCACCTGGCAATCCAATAATAAGTATCCGCATACTTTGGAGAAATAGTAAGCAGGAGGTTGAAAACTTTTAATGCTTCGTCGTACTGCTTTCTTTCGTAGTAAATAGCGCCTTTTTCTATGTGGGCCTCCAAAAAATTATAATCATGTGCTATCGCTATATCGAAATAAGAAAGGGCCTTCTCTTTATCATTAATTGTAGCATAATAAATGCCTTTGTAGTAATAGGGTTCTGCATGAATACCTAATGAGTCGGCTTTAATAAGCGAATCCGTTATCGCAAGTACTTTACTGTTTTTTGTTTCAGCATATTGTAAAGCCAGTAAATAATTTAATTCTACATCATAAGGGACTAAAGCATAAGCTTTTTCAAATACGGCAATTGCTTCTGGTCTATTCCCTTTTTTGCTCAAAAGGTCAGCTTTCATTTTCAAAATATCCACTTGTTGCGGATTAGTTTCCAAAATAGTATTGCACAAAGCCAGGGCTTCGTCATTCTTATTTTCTGCAGCATAAGCCCGGGCAAGATTTAATTGCAACAACAAACTGTTCGGAATTTCTTTCAATGCATTGTTCAAGAAAATGATAGCTGAATCCGGTTTTTTTTCCAGCAAAAGTGTACCCACACCCAAAGCATATTGTTCCAGTTTTTTTAACGACCAGGCTTTTTGAAAATCCAATAATGCCGGCTCAGGAAAATTATTAGTGTTTAATAGGATAGCTCTCCGGAAATACAATCCATCATTTTGCGGGTCATTTTTTATGCTATCTGTAATTCCGGAAAAAGTTGGATTTGTCAAAACTTCATCAAATGGCGAAGCATCTTTTTTGCTGCCACAGCCAATAAGTACAAGAATCACAGAAAAAACCGAAAGAGACAGTTTTAAAAAGCTATTCATGGCCCAAAACTAATTGATTTTATAAGTGGAGTATGACAATCGGCTGACAAAATAAAATTTTAACGGAATAACTTTGCACCCGCCCAATAAAAGGAACAAAATGAAAAAACTTGCATTCTTTTCTATCCTGTCAGCACTCATCTTTTTTTCTTGTAATAATAGTGCAAAACTGGCCAGTTCTCCGTCTGATCCGTCTGATACATTGAAATATGCTGAAGAAAGCCATTTCAAAAATATTCAGCAGCTGACTTTTGGTGGTGATAATGCAGAAGCTTATTGGAGCTACGATAGCAAGTACCTTGTTTTTCAGCGTACCAATATAAAAGATGGTACTCCCTGCGACCAGATCTTTGTAGGAAAAATTCCTACAAAAAAAGGCGAAACATTTAATTATAAAATGGTGAGCACTGGTAAAGGTCGCACCACTTGTGCTTTTTTTACTAAAGATGGCAAGCACATAATTTATGCATCAACACATCTTGGCAACGAAGCTTGCCCACCAACTCCGGACAGGGCAAAGTATGGTAACAAATATATCTGGCCTTTATATAGCAGCTTTGATATTTTTATGACCGACCTGGATGGTAAAATTGTAAAGCAATTAACCAATTCCCCTTACTATGATGCCGAAGCAACACTTTCTCCTGACGGTAAAAAAATGATCTATACCAGCACCAAGGACGGTGATATCGAATTATATATTATGGATTTGGAGACGGGAAAAGAACAACGCATTACTAATGTACTGGGTTATGATGGTGGTGCATGGTTTAGTCCGGATGGTTCTAAATTAATTTGGAGAGCCAGCCGTCCCAAAGAAGCAGCAGAAATAAAAGAATATAAAGATCTGTTATCTGAAAATCTAGTTGCGCCAACCAATATGGAAGTATGGGTAGCTAATGCGGATGGAAGTAATGCCCGCCAGGTTACATCATACGGCCAGGCTAACTGGGCACCAGCTTATATGCCCGATAATAAAAGGATCATCTTTGCATCCAACCACGAATACAAAAGGGGATTTCCTTTTAATCTTTACACCATTAATGATGATGGAACCAATCTTCAAAAAATTAGCCGGGACAAAGGCTTCGATGCATTCCCTATGTTTTCTCCGAATGGTAAGAAAATAGTTTTTTGCAGTAACCGCAATAATGGTGGTACAAGAGACACCAATATTTTTATAGCAGATTGGGAAGAGTAAACTATTAGTGGAATGGTATTTGAATAATCCAAAATACACATATTAACGTATTTTGGATATGAAGACTCTGTTTTATGTAATAGCTGCTGTTATTTTATTGACGTCTTGCAGCAAATCAAGCAGTTCCTACGTAAATAATCCCAATGCGCCTGATGTGCTCCACAACAGGCCAGTGGGCGCATCTGCCAATGAAATTTTATCGGCAACTAAATATACTTCTTTAAAAATAGAGATACAATATATGCCCGGCTATATGCCGGATCCTGCTGCACTTAATCATTTGCAAGCAACATTAAATGGTTTGTTGAATAAGCCCGCAGGTATTACCATAATAACTAAAGAAATTCCTGCTTCCGGTAAGGCTACGCTTTCACTTAATGATATTATAACAATTGAAAGAAATAATCGTACAGCCTTTACAAATGGTACAGAAATGGCATTGTATATTTTATATACAGATGGAAATTATTCTACTAATAACGTACTTGGGGTGGCGTATAAAAACACTTCCACAGCATTGTTTGGAAAAATATTGCATGATAATTCCGGCAATATCGGACAAGCAAGCCGTACCAAATTGATTGCCACAGTTGCTGAGCATGAACTGGGTCATTTATTAGGATTGGTTGATGTTGGTTCACCTATGCAAACAGCACACAAAGATCCTGCGCATGGCAGTCATTGCAACAATACGAATTGCCTGATGTATTATGCATCAGAGACAAGTGACATATTCGGTTTTCTTATCACAGGTAATATTCCTTCTTTTGATGTTAACTGTAAAGCAGATTTGACTGCTAACGGAGGCAAGTAATTTAAGTTTTGATGTTGACCTGTGCTGTTGTAGCTTTGAGTATTCAAAACAATTGCTATGGAAAAAGGCTTATTACATCTTCACAGTTTACTTCGCTGGGTTATTCTTATACTATTATTGGTTGCGCTGTACAAAAGCTTAGCCGATAAAAATAAAGCCTTTACTCCCGGGCATAAAAAAACAGGATTGTTCCTTATGATCTTTGCAGATATAATGCTTTTGTTGGGTTTGTATCAATGGGGATTTGGGAAAACATGGGGGTTGATAAGCATAAGAGAAAGAGGATTTTCAGCAGTAATGAAGGATTCCCCTGCTCGTTTTTTTGCTTTGGAGCATTTAATTGGTATGGTCATAGCCATTATTCTTATTCATGTGGGTTATTCTTATTCAAAGAAAAATGTGGCTGATACAGTAAAACACAAAAGAACTTTATTGTTTTATGGGCTGGCATTGCTGATTATACTTATTTCAATACCATGGCCTTTTAGAGAAGGAATAGCGAGACCATGGTTTCCGGGAATGTAATTCCCAAATACAAAAATAAATAATAGCTCCGCATTTGACGGTGCTATTTTGTTTTATCCTCCCGGTAAAATATTTTACTTACGATTTTCCATCCATCTTTTGTTTTTAGAAGTCCCATGATATCATGATAAAAAAAAGTGGGATATTCTATCGTTAGTTTAGCAGTTGCAGCAGTGCCAAATACCTGGATATTTTCAATTTTAGTGGTTCTGTTTTGTTTGATACCGCTGTTTTTCATCCGGGCCATAAAATCTTTTAGTGATACATTAAAGAGGGTGTCATTCCTCACAAACCGCATTTGTCCGTCGGGTGCAAATGCTTTTGAGTACATTATGCTATCACCATTCGTACCGCCAATCAAATAGTAGTTACACACTGTTTCTATATCCCGGATGGTTGAAGCGTCAGATTGTGCATTAGAAGAAATCGATACAAATAGAATTGAAATGATGAACGAAAACTTTTTCATACTGGTTGGTTTTGCGCTAAGCTAAAAACTCATCGTATTTATTTTCGGCGAATTTCCATGAACGGCGTTAACGTTTTCCCAACTCGATCACTTCACAGTCTTTCATATCCTTGCCATCAATTACAAAACGGATCAAGGTTCTTACTTTATGCCAGCCATGTTTACCGGCTGCCCCGGGGTTCATATGCAGGCAGCCCATTTTTTCATCGTACATAATTTTTAAAATATGAGAATGGCCGCTGATAAATAACTGTGGTTTGTGAAGTGCTAATTTCTTTCTTGTTTCCGGGTTATATTTTGGCGGCGAACCACCGATATGCCGCATCAAAACTTTTACTCCTTCGCACATAAATATTAATTGCTCCGGGTAAACAGTTTTTACATAATTGCCATCAATATTTCCGTAAACGCCTTTGAATTTGGTTTGCCCGTCACGGTCAGCCCAATGCGAACTTAATTTATCCGCCAGTTCCTTATCGCCAAAATCTCCGGCATGCCATACTTCATTACAGTTTTCAAAATGTTTGAAAATCGCTTCATCCAGGTAGCCGTGTGTATCCGATATTAATCCTATACGGGTCATTGAGATTCTGTAAATTTGAAAAGCAATCTAAAATCAATCCTTCGAAAAAATCAGGACTAAATTATAATAGATATGCCTTTTCACCGCAACTTCACATATTATATTGACAAAAGAAAATGGAAGTATTATTTTCTGATGGTTTCTCTTGAATTAGACAAGTAATTTGAATCATGTAAGTATTTTCAAACTAACTTATTTTCTAATTCACAAATTTCAATCATGCCACATTATCTCCAACTCGGAAATATTCCGCATAAGCGTCATACCCAGTTCCGTAAACCGGATGGGGAGTTATATTCTGAGCAACTATTTTCTACAGAAGGATTTTCTAACGACTATTCATTGCTCTATCATGTACACCCACCTACACAAATAATAAAAACAGAACCACAGGTAAGTGTGGCTCCTACCATTGCAGAGGAAAAGATGCTGCAACACCGCAGTTTCGAAGGATTTAATATAAAACCCGCAAAGGATTATTTACAAAGTCGGAAACCAGTACTGGTGAATAATGATTGCCATATTGTATTGGCCGCACCGCAGGAAAGTATGAAGGATTATTTCTACAAAAACACCGATGCAGACGAAATGATCTTTGTACATGAAGGAAGTGGCGTATTAAAAACAATGTATGGAGAACTGTCTTTTGGATATGGCGACTATCTCGTTATACCAAGAGGTACTATTTACCAGATCGAATTTGCTAATGAAAACAACAGGCTTTTTATTGTTGAATCATTCAGCCCTATACGTTATCCCAAGAAATATGTAAGTAAGTACGGGCAATTAATGGAGCATTCACCCTATTGTGAAAGAGATATCCGTGGGCCTGAGAAGCTGCAAACATTTGATGAAAAAGGTGATTTTCTGATTCGTGCCAAAAAGAAAGGAATGTTGTACGGCCTTCATTATGGCACCCATCCTTTTGATGTGGTAGGCTGGGATGGCTGTTGCTATCCATATGCTTTTTCTATTCATGATTTTGAACCAATAACAGGAAGGGTTCATCAACCACCACCCGTTCACCAAACTTTTGAAGCACACAATTTTGTAGTGTGTTCGTTTGTGCCACGGTTATATGATTATCACCCCGAGGCCATTCCTGCCCCTTATAATCATAGTAATATCGACAGCGATGAAGTGCTGTATTATGTAGATGGAGATTTTATGAGTCGTAAAAATGTTACAAGGGGAATGATCACTTTACATCCTGCCGGAATTCCACATGGTCCACATCCGGGAGCAGTGAAAAAAAGTATCGGTGCAAAAGAAACAAAAGAGCTGGCGGTAATGGTTGATACTTTTCATCCGCTTATGCTTACGAAGGAAGCACTGGAAATTGAGAATGGAGATTATGTAATGAGCTGGGCGGAATAAGATCAGGTAATCTGCAGTTGTTAATTGAAAAATAAAAAGGGGAGTAGAAAATGTTTTCTACTCCCCTTTTACTATTGATTTAATTTTTATCGTCCTTCAGAAGCGTCTTCACATTTCTCTACTTCTTTTCCTATTTCTTCCATAAAGGCTTTGTCGTCTTTGTATTTACTTTCCATATTATCTTCAAATTTTTTCCGAGCAGCTTCTGCAGCTTCTTTTTCAGGACCTTCAGCTGCTTTATAAGCTTTGCCATTCAGGTCGCACCATTCCTGGGCAATAGAAGCCGCACTTTCTTTTTTACTACTACAGGCCGCAAGGCCAACAAATAATACAATGATTGCAAATCCATAGAAACTTTTTTTCATGTGTGTTGGTTTTTTTGTGTGTAGAATAAGTAATAGTTTAATGTGATATTGAAATTACTTCTTTTCCGGTTTAAATTAAAGCGGCCTTAATTTTAAAAACCTATTTCGTAAATTTTGTAAACTTTTTTATATTCACTTATTAAAACGATTTGTTATGCTAAAAATTGGAAACCTAAAGTCAGGCGATATTATTACCGTAAATGATGAAGGCATAATGCGGGAAGGAACCGTTGTAAGTACCAGCCAGGAAGAAAACCAGGCGTTGGTCAATAACGGTGTGCAGGAATTTTGGTATAGCCCTGAGCAAATGCATTCTGTTCCTTTAGACGAAAGCCAGTTACATCGACTGGGTTTTACCAGCGAGGAAACCGATGGATTGGTAAAATATAAGAAAGACTCTTTCCGCCTCGTGACACCTAAAAGAGGAGATTTTTCCAATGTAGAGATGTGGTGGAGAGAAGACAGGCGTCATTTTAGCGTTCCATTAGGGGTACATGAACTCCAAAACCTGTATTTGGATATGACGAAAGTGCACCTTGATATGCCCTAAAACACTGATTTTCTCGACCTTTTGCCCTTAAGTGGATGTTTTTCCACATAACCCCTAAAAATAATGGGGGTTATTTCTTTTTTAGGCCTGATACTCCTACCTTTGCGTTCCTAAAAATTATATGTCGAAACAACCCCTTATTAAACAGGATGGTACAATCCTGGAGGCCTTATCAAATGCGATGTTCAGGGTAAAACTTGAAAACGGGCATGAAATACTGGCCACTATCTCAGGGAAAATGAGAATGCACTATATACGTATTCTCCCCGGTGATAAGGTAGGTGTGGAGCTTTCTCCATATGATTTAACAAGAGGAAGAATCAATTTTAGATATAAGTAATATAGTTCGTCATGAGATGAGCCGAATGGCGAATCACATGACACAAATAGTAAATAAAGATTTCGTCATGAAAGTAAGAGCATCTATTAAAAAGCGCAGCGTTGATTGCAAAATCGTTCGTAGAAAAGGCAAGCTGTATGTAATTAACAAAAAGAATCCTCGCTTTAAGCAAAGACAAGGATAATCTTTAAACAATTTTTGAATTTTAAATTTTGAATTAATATGGCTCGTATTGCCGGTGTTGACTTACCAAAAAACAAAAGAGGTGAAATTGGTCTTACCTATATCTATGGTATTGGCCCCTCTACTGCTAAGTACATTCTTACCAAGCATAATATTAACGTAAGTAAGAAAGTAAATGAGTGGAATGACGATGAGTTAAATCTTATTCGTACTACTATTACGGAAGAACTGAAAGTGGAAGGTCAACTTCGTTCAGAAGTGCAAATGAGCATTAAGCGTTTGCTTGATATCGCTTGCTACCGTGGACTCCGTCACCGTAAAGGTTTACCGGTTCGTGGACAGCGTACTAAAACAAACAGCCGTACAAGAAAAGGTAAAAGAAAAACTGTTGCCGGTAAAAAGAAGGCAGCTAAAAAATAATAATCCGGAGTTCGGAGTCTGTTTCCCAGGCTTCGAACTCTTTATTATAAGACTTACTTGTAACATGAATCAATTGCGGATCGCTTCGTAAGTCAGCAGGAGGATTGATTCAGTCCCGATAAAATCGGGATACAATTTTGAAACAAAAAGAGATTACCTCAGAACAACAATTATGGCAAAAGCACAAGGTCAGCAGGCTCTTACTGGTAAAGCCGCTGCAAAGAAAAGAGTAGTGAAAGTAGACTCCTATGGAGATGCTCACATTTCTGCTACATTCAACAACATTATCATCAGTCTTACTAACAAAACCGGACAAGTAATTGCCTGGAGCAGTGCTGGTAAAATGGGTTTTAAGGGTTCTAAAAAGAACACTCCATATGCTGCACAAATGGCCGCCTCTGATGCTGCTAAAGTTGCATTGGATGCTGGTTTGAAAAGGGTAGATGTATTTGTAAAAGGACCTGGTTCTGGTCGTGAAGGAGCTATCCGTTCTTTATCACAGTCAGGAATTGAGATCGTAATGATCAAAGACGTAACTCCGTTACCACACAACGGTTGCCGTCCTCCAAAGAAGAGAAGAGTTTAAGACAAGTTGAGGTGCGAAGTCAGGAGTGACTACCAATCGTACTTTCAACTTAACAACATATAGATAGAGCCAAGAGCTTCATTTTAAAAAAGGGTGCCTGATTGATTTTTTAACGCTTTTACTGATCATAGCACCGTTACAAAAAAGCGTAAATGAATAACAACTATGGCAAGGTACAATGGTCCAAAGACCAAGATTTCCCGTCGTTTCGGGGAACCAATTTTAGGTAATGGTAAGTGGCTGGATAAAAACAGCAATCCTCCTGGTATGCACGGGGATAAGAAAAAGCGTAAAACTTTAGGGGAGTACGCATTACAACTTCGTGAAAAACAAAAAGCGAAGTACACTTACGGTATTTTAGAAAAACAATTCCGCAAAACTTTTGAAGAAGCTGCCCGCCGCAGAGGTGTAACTGGTGAAAACCTGATCAAACTTTGTGAAGCTCGTTTGGATAACACTGTTTTCCGTATGGGTATAGCTCCAAGCCGTCCTGCTGCACGCCAGTTGGTAAGCCACAAGCATATTGAAGTAAATGGTATTGTATTGAACGTTCCTTCTTACCAGATGAAAGCTGGTGATGTTATCACTATTAAAGAGGGTAGCAAAGGAAGAACTTCTATTACAAGTGTTGTTCGTGCAAAGAACCCTAAATTCAGTTGGTTAGATTGGAACGAAACTGAAATGAAAGGTACTTTCCTTACATATCCGGAAAGAGAAAGTGTTCCTGAGAATATTAAGGAGCAACTGATTGTGGAATTGTATTCTAAGTAATAAGCAATGAGTATTAGCTACGGGTTTCGAAATTTATTCTCACAACTCGTACCTCACTACCGAAACTGCTGATTACATAAACATTTAAAACCTAAAATAAAAATATGGCAATATTAAATTTCCAGAAGCCCGATAAAATCATTCTGCAGAAAGCAACTGATTTCGAAGCTCAGTTTGAGTTTCGTCCATTGGAGCCGGGTTACGGTGTAACTATTGGTAATGCACTTCGCCGTGTATTACTGAATTCACTGGAAGGATATGCTATCATTGGTGTGAAGATTGAAGGTGTGGAGCATGAATTTGCTACCATGAAAGGTATCAGTGAAGATGTAGTAGAGATTTTTCTGAACCTTAAACAAGTTCGTTTCAAAAAGATAGCTGACCACGAAGTGGCCAATGAAAGAATCATTTTGTCTATCAAAAATAAAACTGAGTTCACTGCCGGTATGATTGGTGAAGGCACTCATTCTTTCCAGATCATGAATCCTGATTTGCTTATCTGCACATTAGATTCTTCTGCAAGAATGGATGTGGAACTGACCATTGGCAAAGGCCGTGGTTATGTACCTGCTGAAGACAACAAACCGAAAGATGCTCCATTGGGCTATATTCCTATTGATGCCATCTTTACCCCCATTAAGAATGTGAAATACACAATCGAAAATACAAGGGTTGAACAAAGAACTGACTTTGAAAAATTGATCATGGAAGTTTCTACAGATGGAACTATTCATCCGGAAGAAGCAGTGAAACAAGCTTCCAGAATCCTTATTCAGCATTTGATGATCATCACTGATGAGAACATCACTTTTGATAATAAGGAAGAGAAGAAAGAAGACATGGTGGACGAACAAACTTTGCAATTGCGTAAAGTATTGAAAACTCCGTTGGAAGATCTTGATCTTTCTGTAAGAGCTTTCAACTGTTTGAAAGCTGCGAAAATTAATTCATTGAGTGAACTGGTACAATACGAGCAGGAAGACCTTATGAAATTCCGCAACTTCGGGCAGAAATCACTGGCTGAAATTGAACAAGTGCTTACTGAAAGAGGTTTGCATTTCGGAATGGATTTGATAAAACTGGGTATTGATCCAAGTGAATTCTAAAACATTGGCTATTGACTTGTAAAAGTCGATAGCCGTTTTTTTATAACAGTAGGTTGTAAATCCTGACACGGTACAACTGAATAAAATTTAACGTCATGCGTCACGGAGACAAAGTAAAAAATCTTGGTAGAAAAAAAGCACACAGAGATGCGTTGCTTAGCAACCTTGCCTGCCAACTGATTCAACACAAAAAAATCGTAACTACAACTGCTAAAGCAAAAGCTTTAAGAGTATATGTAGAGCCTTTAATTACTAAAGGAAAAGAAAATACTACACACCAGCGTCGTGTTGTATTTAGTTATTTACAGGATAAAGAAGCTATCAAAGAATTGTTTGGTAATGTAGCAGAGAAGGTTGGTGGTCGTCCGGGTGGATATACCCGTATTATTAAATTAGGCGCAAGGGTTGGTGATAATGCAGAAACTGCAATGATAGAGCTGGTAGATTTCAACGAGATCTACGGTAAAGGAAAAGGGGAAGAGAAAGCGGCTACTAAGAAAACCCGTCGTGCAGGTGGTGCAAAGAAAAAAGCAGAAACGGCTACTGAAGCTACTCCTGCAGAGAAAGCACCTGAAGCAGAGTAATTGATCAATGTTATTTTCAGATAAACCCTTTCACTACTTGTGAAAGGGTTTTTTATTGGAGCGACATTTTTCACTGCAAAATTTTACTTCCTCCCATACTTTTTCCCATTTCTTTCTCCAGCTAAAAGGACGATTGCAAACGATGCATGTCTTTTGCGCCAGCCTTAACTTATTGCCGTGGAATGCAGGTTTCTTTGCTTTCATTTATCAAGACTTGCGAGGTATTGCTCTGCAATTTTTAAGTGAGTATTTCTTTTTTCAGCCGGCATTTTGTCAAACATATTCACCAACATGCCAAGCCTTGGATTGCTCTTAAAAAAAGTTCTATGCACATGCATGAATCTCCAGAATAAACCATCCCATATCGTTTGCCAGTCTCCTTTTTCCCAATCACCCATTTTCAGTAAGTAGTTACTGCCGCTGATATATGGCTTGGTTGTCATTAAGCCACCATCTGCAAACTGTGTCATGCCATAGGTATTAGGAACCATCACCCAATCGTAACTATCGATATACATTTCCATAAACCATTTATACACTTCATCCGGATCAAACTCGCATAGTAACATAAAATTGCCAAGTACCATCAGGCGTTCAATATGATGAGAGTAACCAGTTTTCAATACCTTTTTTATAACGATGTCTATTGGATGGATACCTGTTTCTCCGGTCCAGAATGTAGCAGGAATTTTACGTTTGAAATTCCAGTAGTTGGTTGTTCGTTGCTTTCTTCCTTCCCGTTCATATACAATGCGAATAAATTCTCTCCAGCCGGCTAGCTGCCGGATAAATCCTTCTAATGAATTGATGGGTATATTATTTTTTTCGGCAACATTTAAGGTCTTATCTATTACTTGCTGAGGATTTAGCAAGCCAATATTTAAGTAGGGAGTTAATACAGAATGAAAAAGAAAACTTTCTTTTTTTACCATTGCATCCTCATAGATACCAAATTTAGTAATCCGGCTATCTAAAAAATCATCCAACCATTGTTCTGCTTCTTTGGTATTCGTAGCGTAAATAAAATGATCTGTATTACCATAGTTAGCAGGGAAAAATTGGTCAACATAATCTTTTGCTTCTTTGATATAGCTATTGTCTTTTGCGTAATTTATAGCTGGAATTTTTTCACCCTTTGGAAATTTCACCCTGTTTTCTGTATCAAAAGTCCACTTGCCACCTACAGGTTTATCATGCTTGTCAAGCAGTAGCTTTCGCTGTTTGCGTTGTTGTATATAGAAATCTGTTTGAAAATAGGTGGTCTTCTTGTTGAAATAATCATCCACCTCTTTCAATTGGTTTAGAAAGTTCGGTGAAGGGTAGCGACTGGTGTTGATCCCGGTATTTTCACATCCATAATTAATTCTTTTTTCCAGCCAGTAGTCGGTTGTATCAGTATAATGTATTTCTTCAATGCCTTGGTTTTTTAACCAGGGTATCAACAATCGTATATCAGCGATTTTTTCAGCAGATTCAATATATCTTACTGCAATCTTGCTTTTAATTAATAATTCTTCATACTGCTTCATAGAAGCCCGGTGGAGTACCAGTTTTTGCTTGTGAAAATTGTACTGCCGGAAATACAGATATTCTTCTACGAGAAATACAAACCTGTCTATATCTGTAGCAGGATTAGGGCTATACAACTGGTGGGGAAATATGATAGTTGCTGATTTCATTTATAAACTTTCAACAATTGTTTTAGTTTTTTGTTGAACATGAAATCGTTATTATGGAAGCAGTAAAAGGAAAAAATATTCTTATTGTAGGTGCAAGCGGAGGTATTGGTTCGGTTACAGCCAAATTACTTGCCGCCAGCGGCGCTAATATCTTTCTGGCAGGGCGGAGTATAGCTAAACTAACAGCGGTAGCAGCTGCTACGAACCTGGACACCGAAAAAATATTTGCATTGGATTTTTCCAGCGCAGATGAGGTAGCACAGTTAAAAGAAAGATATTTTGCTGTTTATCCCACCATTGATATACTCATCAATGCAGCCGGTATAGGAATTATTAAGCCGCTTGATATATTGGATGAATCAGATTTTCTTCAGACTATTCAATACAATTTAGTAGGACCTTTTTTACTGGTTAAAAATTTTTTACCTGCCATGAAGGAAGCCAAAAAGGGACTTATTATTAATATCCCCGGCGTACTAGGTAAAGTACCAATGGCAGGTGCTGCCGCTTATTGTGCCAGCAAATATGGATTGGTGGGGATGATGCAAAGTATACGGGAAGAATTAAAGCGAACCGATATTCGTATTACCAATATTTTTCTTGGAGGGGTAGACTCAGCATTTTGGGATACGATTGATCTGAGAGTGCAGCGAGAAAAAATGATACAGGCAGAAGAAGCTGCCCGGGCTATTTGGTTTCTTTGTCAGCAACCATTATCTGCAGTTGTAAGTGAGATGGTTTTACAGCCTTTCAACCACCAGGCCATCTGATTTTTATTGATAAAATTGATTATTTTCACAAGGCTGCTTGCTGAATTTTTATCAATCGATTAAATCAATAAAATGGGTCATCCGTCCAACAGGGCTTTGCAGCAATTCAGAAGCGAAGTGGGAATTCGATTTCAGCTTTACAATAGTCTTTTTACATCCTTGCCGTTCCATCGTATTGAAAAGACAGGCATCCTGCTTTCTTTATTATCCAATAACTGCGAAGAAGGGTATAAAAAAAGATTAAGTCCTGTAGAAATCATTGAAGATTTTTTTAATAAACATACTTCCTATGCCAAAGAGCAGGAGCGAAACGATTTACTGTTTCGCTTTGTTCAATATATAGAAAGACAGGTGGTATTGTTTGATGCATTGGAAGATGCAGCATTTAAAAATGTAAATGACCTTAACGGAGTTGGTACACTCAAACATCTTGAATCAGAAGTGTTGCAGGATGGAAAGGAAGATGAGCTGGCTGCCAAACTGAAAGACTTTTCAATCCGGCTGGTATTGACAGCACATCCTACACAGTTTTATCCGGGTCCTGTTTTGGGAATTATTAATGACCTTGCCAGAGGATTAGCCGATAACAACACAAATCTAATAAACACTTACCTGCAGCAATTAGGTAAAACACCTTTCTTTAAAAAGAAAAAGCCGACCCCGTATGATGAAGCCATAAGTTTGGTGTGGTACCTGGAGAATGTTTTTTATACAGCGGCAGGTAGAATTATTTCTGCATTGAAAAATCAATTTCCAGATGCGGTAGATAAAAACAATGCAGTTATTCGTATGGGATTTTGGCCCGGTGGTGATAGAGATGGTAATCCATTTGTAACAAGCGAAATAACTGTGCAGGTAGCTGATGCTTTGCGTGGAAGTATTATTAAATGCTATTACCTGGACGTTAGAAGATTGCGCCGGCGATTAACATTTGAAGGTGTGGATGTATTGCTGCAGGAACTGGAAAATAAATTATACAATAATCTTTTTATCCCCGGCTATAAAACCAATATTGGGAAGGAAGAAATATTGCAAACCCTGGTGCAGATCAAAGATATCATCATCCATCAGCATAACGGATTATTCCTGCACCTGGTGACGAACCTGATTAATAAAATCGAAGTTTTTGGTATGCACTTCGCTTCATTGGATATTCGGCAGGAAAGTACTGTGCATGGAAAAGTGCTGGAGGCAATCAGTGTTAATGAACCTGGACTGTTACCCGGATATTCTACGCTGGATGACAATGAAAAAATGAATTTACTATCGACTGTTTCAGGTGTGGCTAATGCTGAATTATTGACCGATACAGTTCATGCAGATACAATAAAGTCTGTTACGGCTGTACGAACCATCCAGGAGTATAATGGTCCGGAAGGTTGTAATCGCTATATCATCAGTCAGTGCAACAGTGCATTGAATGCAATGGAGGTGTACGGCTTGTTTTTATTAAGCGGATGGAAGAAAGAGGAGATGAATATTGATATTGTCCCTTTATTTGAAACGATTGGCGATCTGCAACAGGCTGCTGGTGTAATGAGAACCTTATATACAAACGTTGCATATAAAGAGCATTTGAAACGCCGTAGAAACAGGCAAACAATAATGCTTGGTTTTTCTGATGGTACTAAAGATGGAGGTTATCTACTTGCAAACTGGAGTATTTACAAAGCAAAAGAAGAATTGACAAAAATCTCCCGTGAGTATACTGTGGATGTAATATTCTTTGATGGCCGTGGTGGTCCCCCCTCAAGAGGTGGTGGTAAAACACATAAATTTTATGCTTCAATGGGGCATAATATTTCCAATAAGGAAATACAGTTAACGATACAGGGACAAACAGTAAGCTCCAATTTTGGAACGGTAGATGCTGCTCAATTTAATATTGAACAATTACTCAATGCCGGCATTTCAAATGAATTGTTTTCCGGGAAGGATCAGACTTTTACTGCAAAAGAAGAGTTATTGCTGGAAGAATTATCTGCGGCCAGTTATAATTCATACAAACAATTAAAAGATCATCCTTATTTAGCTGATTACTTATTACAGGTAAGTCCGTTACGATTTTACAATGAAACTAATATTGGCAGCCGCCCGGCGAAACGTGGTGCTGCTTCCGGCTTGTCCTTGAAAGATCTGCGGGCCGTGCCATTTGCAGGATCATGGAGCCAGTTAAAACAAAATGTAACCGGCTACTATGGTGTTGGTTCTGCACTGAAGGAAATGGAAGAAAAAGGAAAGCTGCTGGAGTTGCAAAAATTATATCATCAATCATTATTTTTTAAAACCTTGCTGGATAATTGCGAAATGGCGATGATGAAATCGTTTTTTCCATTGACGGCTTTTTTAGCCAGGCACAAACAATTTGGTGAATTGTGGCAGATGATACACGATGAGTACGAACTGACGAAACAATACTTATCAAAAATTACCGGGCAGGGAGAATTAATGGCTGATTACCCGGTAGAGCAATTGTCTATACAAATGCGGGAGAGAATCGTATTGCCATTGGTTACAATACAGCAGTATGCATTAACTAAGATCAGAGAACTGGATGAACAGTTGGTGCAAGCTCCTGTGAAGGAAACGTATGAGAAGTTAGTGATGCGATGTTCATTTGGGATTATAAATGCAGGGAGGAATTCGGCGTAACCTTAATCGTTTTTAAAATATTAGGAATGTTTGGATTTTATAGAAGAAAAAATAAGAATCAATTCCTGATTTATTTGAAAGAGAATCCAGATGATTATGTTAATGTTCTTACAAGCCTGAGTAATATTCTAAATAAGTCTCAAAATCACCGGCTAGCAGAAGTTACAGATGAATTAATAGAACTGCTAAAGCAAGAAAAATTCGATGAATTTATTAAATTAATAAATGGCGTTGATATGTGGGGTGGTCCTGGTGCAGTATGGGAGGTTTACATTGCAAATTGCTTTGAGGAAAAAGAATTTCAACGAACTATCATTAGTCTAATCGACTTGATGGAGAGAGCTAAAATTTTAGGTTCTGGAATAAAACCAATTCGAAGGCTTTTTAGAAAGGAATTAGGATTGTAGGATAACTTACATCAAATCAAAATCTACTATTTTTACCCTTCAATTTCCCAATATGAGTAAAGTAAAAATCGGTATGGTGCAAATGAGCTGCACTAGTAACAAAGAGGAGAATCTTGCCAAAGCAATATCAGGAGTAAAAAAAGCTGCTGCTGGCGGTGCACAGATCGTTTGCCTGCAAGAGCTATTCACTTCTTTATATTTCTGTGATGTGGAAGACTATGAAAATTTCAAACTGGCAGAACCCATTCCCGGGCCTTCTACTGAAACTTTACAGAAAGTTGCTGCTGAACTGGGGGTTGTTATCATCGCTTCTTTATTTGAAAAAAGAGCACAGGGTTTATATCATAATACAACGGCTGTTATTGATGCTGATGGAAGTTATCTCGGCAAGTACCGCAAGATGCATATACCTGACGATCCGGCTTATTATGAAAAATTCTATTTCACTCCCGGTGACCTGGGCTACATGGTTTGGAAAACAAAGTATGCCACTTTTGGTGTACTGATCTGTTGGGATCAATGGTACCCGGAAGCAGCGAGAATCACTTCATTGATGGGAGCAGAAATATTATTCTATCCAACGGCTATTGGCTGGGCCACTTCGCAAAACGAAGAAACGAATACAGAACAATACGGTGCATGGCAAACTATACAAAGAAGTCATGCAGTTGCCAATGGTGTGCATGTGGTGAGTGTAAATCGTGTAGGACTTGAGCAAGACGGTGCCATGAAATTCTGGGGTGGTTCTTTTGTTGCGAATCCATTTGGAACTGTTTTATACAAAGCATCGCATGATGAGGAAGAAGTAAAAGTGCTGGAAATTGATTTGGCAAAGACGGATCAGTACAGAACACACTGGCCGTTTATGAGAGACAGAAGAATAGACTCGTATCAACCAATTACAAAACGTTTTATAGACGAAGACTAATGACTGCACAATCTACCCCAAAAGAACTCGGTTATTATTTCCCTGCAGAATTTGAAAAGCATCTTGCTACCTGGCTTAGCTGGCCACAAAAAGAAGCATCTTGGCCGGGAAAGATCGATACAATTTTCTCTTCATATTCGAAATTCATCAAAGAGTTAACGAAAGGAGAGTTGGTCCGTATTAATGTGGCTGACGAGACAATGAAATTATTTGCGATTGGTCATTTGCATAAAGAAGGTGTGGATTTGAGCAAAGTTGAATTTTATTTTCACCCTACAAACGATGCATGGTGCAGGGACCATGGTCCTGCATTTTTAATAAACCCTAGTGCTGAGCAAAAGAAAGTAATTGTTGACTGGGGTTACAATGCATGGGGAGGAAAATATCCGCCGTTCGATCTGGATGATGTTGTGCCTACATTGATCGGTAAACATTTTAATATCCCTGTTTTCAATCCCGGTATTGTAATGGAAGGCGGTTCGGTGGAGTTCAATGGAAATGGAACAGTGATGACATCCACGGCATGTTTGCTGAATGAAAATCGTAATCCGCATTTGAACCAGCAGCAGATCGAAGAATATCTCTGTAATTATTATGGTATGGAGCAGGTGTTATGGGTGGATGAAGGAATAGTAGGCGATGATACGGATGGACATATTGATGATACTGTTCGTTTTGTTAACGGGGACACCGTTATTACTGTGATAGAAGAAAATAAAAATGATGAGAATTATGATTTACTACAACATAATTTAAAGCAGTTGAAGGCAATGCGATTGCTCAACGGTAAGCAATTAAATATTGTTGAATTGCCAATGCCCACTGAAATAATATATGAAGACCAGCGGCTGCCCTGCTCGTATGCTAATTTTTATATTGCTAATAAATCGGTGATCGTTCCTACTTTCCGTTCGGACAGAGATGATAAAGCTTTACAGATAATACAAGATTGTTTTCCGACACGAGAAGTTGTGGGTATTGATTCTACAGATATTATCTGGGGCTTGGGTAGTTTTCATTGTTTGAGTCAGCAGGAACCTTCAGTATAAATACATTTACCATAAAGAGTACTTAGAATTCAAACAAAGCCCTCCGTTGAAACGAAGGGCTTTTAACGATTGCTTGCCACATAAAATGTTTAACCCATTTAGAACGAGTAGATAGCGGCGAATATGAAACTGGCAGCAGATTTTGTTAAGTTGCCATCTTTATTAGTAAAAAGAACTTTCTTGTTTGCGTTATCAAGCCTGAATTCAGGAATGAATAAAAAGCCACCTGTTTTGAAATTGGCAGACAGTGTAGTTGCAAAAATGCTACCTCCTTCTGATGCAGTGCTGAATGCTTTGAATTGATTTTTATCGCTGAATAATTCTCCACGCAGCGTAAGACCAAACCATGATTGCGGATCGAAGTTTAAATACAAGGCAGAACCCCACCATGATTTGCTTTCAATATTTTTTGTACCATCCCAAAGTTGAGTTGAATTAACGGTGCCATTAAATCCAACATTGAATTTATCACTCACCTTAGCAGTAACTACTGCATCAAACTGGTTGGTTTTTGATGTATCAGGATTTTGTCCACCTACATAGTTCAGGAAAAACTTTAGATTATCACTCGCCGCAAAACTATACTGCGCCAATAATGACTTCTTATTTATCAGGTCCTGTGGCGGAATACGGAAATCTGTTGGATTGGCAATCCCGACCATAAACCCGGACTTGCCTTTGGTGAATTCTGCTTTGAACCCGGTATGTGAGAATGGTCCGTTGGTGAACATATAACTCATGGTGTAGTTCCTGTTCAATTGCGGATCAAGCAATTCATATCCTACATGTGTGCCCCATGTACCCATCGTAAATTTAACCCAATCGGCAGGGGCATACGATACATAGGCTTGTTTGATAGCTTGGGTAATACCATCATCAGTATACGAGAAATCTCTTGCTCTCGGGCCAAATCCAAGGTCGGCTACAGCGGTTACTTTTTTGCCTTTATGTTCAAATTTTATACTGGCCATTCCCAATGCAAATGAGTTGTGCAGGGGAGTAAAGCTGGTGTAACTATTGGTTTTTACATCGGATAGATCATTTCTGTAATATGCATCTACCGAACCTGTTATTGTTAATGCAGGAGCTTCCTTTTCTTCTTCTGCTATAGAGGCTGCGGTTAAGGTATCAATACGAACAGATGCTGTTTGAGTCATTGCGAAAGTATAGGACAGCAGACTCAGGGCTGCCACAAAAATTTTTTGTAACATTGTAGTACATTTTAGATGTTAAGAAAAGGGCACAGCAGGAATAAGCTTTTGCGAGAAGTTTATTCCATTTTATGCAGTGCCTTTTTCGATTTTATTTAGGTATCACCGGCTATCACGGATATTGGATTTTAATGGATTTCACGGATTTGTAATGAAACTTAGTATTTGCTGAATAGAATTACAGAACGATGAAGTGTGCGACGCAACAAAAGCTCCTAATAGCAATTGGCCGGCTTCATAATTTTATACTTTATTACAATTGTTCAACAGGCTTTTCTTCAATAGTCCCATTATTGTGTACCAACAAAGTTCCCTGCAGGTATTTTTCATTATGCTGGGAAGCATCCAATCCTTCTTCTTCTTCGCTTTCGCTAACTCTCATGGGAACAACCAGGTTGATGAATTTGAATATACCATACGAAACAACAAAGCTGTAAACAACCACTATTGCCATTGCTTTTAATTGTATAAAGAAGAACTGGGGATTGCCATAGAACAAACCTTGTGGCCCGCCGCTGATGCCATGTACAGCAGTACTTGCAAATACACCAGTCAATAACATGCCAACCATACCACCTATACCATGACAAGGAAATACATCCAGTGTATCATCCAATTTAGATTTTTGTTTTATTGCAACGGCAATATTGGATACAATGGCGCCTACCAAACCGATAATGATACTTTGCGGAATGCCAACATAACCGGCACCGGGTGTAATGGCAACAAGTCCTACAACTGCACCAATACAGAAACCTAATACAGATGGCTTTTTGCCTTTGATAACATCAAAGAACATCCAGGCAAGACCCGCAGAGGCAGCAGCAGTAGTGGTAGTACCAAATGCATTTACAGCAAGAGGAGTAGCACCTACGGCTGAGCCGGCATTAAAGCCAAACCAACCGAACCAAAGTAAACCGGTTCCTATCAGTACATAAGGAACATTGGCAGGTGGTATTTCTTTTTTTGCTTCATGAGATTTTCGTTGTTTCAATACGATCGCACCGGCGAGAGCTGCACAACCTGCAGTGATATGAACTACTGTACCACCGGCAAAATCCCAGGCACCCATTTTAGCAATAAATCCTTCGGGATGCCAGCTCCAGTGTGCAACAGGTGCATACACTAACAAGGCAAATAGTACAATGAACAAAACATACGAAGTAAAGCGAATACGTTCTGCAACCGCACCAACCACAAGGCCCGGTGTGATGATGGCGAACATTAATTGAAACAGGGAGAACAGGGAGAGAGGGATGGTATTAGCAGCAGGCCATGCTGCACCGGATTTAACACCATCGTAAAAAGCATAGGTGGTAGGATTACCAATGATGCCGTTTACGGATTCTCCAAAAGCAAGACTGAATCCACAAACCACCCAAAGTACACCAACAACACCGGCAGCAACTACGCTTTTGATCATTGTTGAAATAACATTTTTGCGGTTCACCATACCTCCGTAGAAAAAGGCGAGACCCGGAGTCATTAAAAATACCAGGGCGGTAGAAACAAGAACCCAGGCAATATCTGACGAGCTGTATTGGGGAGCATCGGCTCCCGGAACATAATCAGCCGCAGGTTTTACGAACATGGCGATAAGAGCAACCGCAACCAACAGGACGAATGGCAAGATCTGTTTTGCTTTTCTTTTACTCATGAGCTAAATTTTAGTTGAATTAAAAAAATGAATAATCTGAGCGAATTCAATCAAATCTATAAAAATTGATGCATAACAGTTGTTAGTTTTTAATATTATGTTATTAAATAGTGAAAAAATGTTAATGAAACAGCTGATTTATTAAAATATTTCACATTGTTATTTTAATTAATATAATTAGAAACGATATGAAACCGACTTTAAGTTGATATTCTTATTATTGCCTTTCATGAGAACAAACATTTTTACATGCTGACGAATTTTTTTAAAGCGATTGATAAGGTGGTGCTTTTGAATGAGGAAGAGAAAGCAATCCTGACATCATTATTTCAAATTGTAAACGTTGGCAAAGGAGATTTTTTATTGAAAGAAGGAGAGATATGTAAGTATGAATTTTTTATTTTAAAAGGCCTTGCCCGTACCTATTATATTGATGAAGTAGGAGAAGAGCATACAGCTATGTTTGCCTTTAGCGGTTGGTGGACCGGTGATTTAATTAGCTTTCAAAAAAGAAGTCCTTCCAAAAATTATATTCAAACACTGGAGCCATCAACTATTATTCGAATTACGCATAGTGACCAGGCTTCTATGTTTAAACTTGTTCCCAAACTTGAAAAATATTTCAGAATTTTATTTCAAAACAGGGTAGTGGCATTAGAAGAAGCATTGGAAGCAAGGCAATCGCTTACTGCCTCAGAAGTGTATCATGCATTTACGAAAAAGCATGCCGCTTATATGAAACAAATCCCACTGAAACACCTCGCTTCTTATCTTAATATTACCCCGGGATATTTAAGCCGTATCAGAAGTAAAAAGAAATATTAGAAATTGTACTAGTACAATCGAGGAGAAGCGGGGATGAAATAATTTTACGATTAAATTTCCAGCATTCTTGAATTACAGTAACCAAATATTACAACCTCTTCATATCGCAGTCCTACGAATTACAATTGCGATTATTCTGCTTACACATTCTATTCCTTCCATTGTTTCCGGGGATGTAAACCTATTTGGAAAAATGTACCTCAATGAAGTTGGCTTTGCTCCTTTCGGTATTTCGCTGGCCTGGGCCATAAAGCTATCACATATTTTTGCCGCATTGTGTTTGATTTTGAACCGCTGGCTTCTTTTTCCTTGCCTGGTTACAATAGCTGTATTGATAACGGGAATTTTTATGGTTCATTTAAAAGATGGATGGTTCGTAATAGGTGGCGGGAGAAACGGGATTGAATATAATGTGTTGTTAGTTGCGGCAATATCAAGTATCTTATTATATAATCATAGTAGTAAAAGACAAGTGCAAAACAATAAATCTGAAGCTGCATAAAATTTATTGTAATAAATATTTTGAAAGCTATTATACATACCAGGTACGGTCCGCCAGCAGTTGCAAGATTAACCGAAATTGCTATTCCTGTTCCAGGCGATGATGAATTGCTAATTAAAGTGTATGCAACAACAGTAAACCGAACAGATTGTGGCTTCCGGAGTGCTGAATATTTTATTTCAAGATTTTGGAGTGGTTTAATAAGGCCAAAATATAAAACATTAGGTTGCGAGTTTGCAGGAGAAGTTGAAGCGATGGGAAAAAATGTTTCTAAATTTAAGAAAGGAGACCAGGTGTTTGGGTATAATGATAAAAAATTTGGTGGACATGCCGAGTTTTTAACTGTTAGCGAGAACGATACGGTTGCATTAATTCCTCCCCGGCTGAGTTTTACAGAAGCAGCACCAATAACGGAAGGTGCTCATTATGCATTGGGAAATATACGGGCAGCCAACGTAAAACAGGGAGATGTAGTGTTAGTGTACGGTGCCACAGGTGCTATCGGGTCGGCAGCTGTTCAGCTACTAAAACATTTTGGTGCAAAAATTATTGCAGTTTGCAATACACAAAATGTTTCTCTTGTGAAATCACTCGGAGCTGATATTGTGATTGATTACGAAACCAGGGATTTTACTGATACAAATCAGAAATTTCATTTCATTTTCGATGCTGTTGGAAAAAGTTCTTTTAAACAATGCAAACCCTTGTTGAATAAGGGCGGTATTTATATCTCAACGGAATTGGGTAAACACGGCGCTAATGTTTTCCATGCTTTGTTTACACCTCTATTTAGCGATAAGAAAGTTTTATTTCCTATTCCAACATTTAAAAAGGAGGATATTGAATTTTTGAAAGTATTAGTTGAGCAAGGCGAGTATGCGCCATTAATTGACAGAACGTACAAACTGGAAGAAATAGTGGAAGCGTATAAATATGTAGAAACAGGAAAAAAAATTGGGAATGTAGTAATTACAGTACGAGAGGAATCTTAGAAGCAGTAAAGGAATTCTCATCTTTCGAGTTCCAAAACAGATCTCTCTTTTGCTTCCAGTAAGGAAGTAACAGCATTGCTCAAAAATTCATCCACCGCCCTGGCACATTCCCTTCCTTCGCTGATGGCCCATACCACCAGGCTTTGTCCCCGCCGCATATCACCTGCCGTAAATACTTTAGAAATATTTGTTCGATAATCTTTCTCAGAGGCTTTTACATTTCCTCTTTCATCAAGCCCGATGCCGAGGTCGTTGATAAAACCGGTATGTTGCGGATGTACAAAACCCATTGCCAGCAATGCCAACTCACAGGGAATCTCTCTTTCACTTCCTGTTACTTCAACAAACTGCGCCGGACGTCCATCAACTATTTTCCATTCAAGGTCAACGATCTTTAGTGCTTTTAATTTTCCGTCGCTATCACCCATAAATTCTTTGGTAGCCACAGCCCATTGTCTTGTTGCACCTTCTTCATGAGAGGAAGTTGTTTTTAATAGCATAGGATAAGAAGGCCAGGGCATGAAATCATTTCTCTCTTCTGCAGGCTTTGGCATTAATTCAAATTGTGTTACCGATGCAGCACCGTGACGGTTGGAAGTACCCACACAATCACTACCTGTATCACCACCACCAATTACCACAACATTTTTGCCGGTAGCTTTTACTTCTTCATTTAATATATTGCTTTCTATAGCAGCATTGGCTAACAGATCTTTTGCAGCAACCCGTTTATTATTTTGTTTTAGAAAATCCATGGCGAAATGAACACCATTCAACTCTCTTCCGGGTACAAATAAATTTCTTGGTGTAGTGCTGCCGCCTGCTAAAACTATCGCATTGAATTCACGCAACACATCGTTGATATTGATATTCACTCCTACATTGGCGAGGCACCTGAAAACAATACCTTCTTCTTCCAGCAATTTTATTCTTCTGTCAACCACCCATTTATCTAATTTAAAATCAGGAATACCATAGCGCAGCAAGCCACCGGGTGCATCATCTCTTTCAAAAACGGTTACCTGGTGTCCTGCATAATTTAATTGTGCCGCCGCTGCTAATCCCGCAGGACCACTGCCAATAACGGCAACTTTTTTGCCTGAACGAAGATTCGGCTTTTTTGGTTTTACAAAACCTTTATCGAATGCTATTTCAATAATATGTTTTTCTATTTCCTCAATAGTAATGGGAGGCTGATTGATACCGAGTACACAAGCCGTTTCGCAAGGCGCAGGACAAATGCGGCCCGTGAATTCGGGAAAATTATTAGTCGAAGTCAAAATTTCATAAGCTTCTTTCCAATCCTGGTTATAAACAGCATCATTAAATTCAGGGATCACATTTCCCAAAGGACAGCCATGATGACAAAACGGAACACCACAATCCATGCAACGGGCTGCTTGCTGATTTAATTTCTCGTCAGCATATTTTTCTACAAATTCATTGTAGTGCTTCAACCGTTCTTCTACGGATTGTTTACCAGGAAGTTCTCTTGCAAATTCTTTAAAGCCTGTTGGTTTACCCATTGCTTCAGTTTATGGTTTGTTGTTTTTAGTTTGTAGCTATTCAACTCATCGGGAGTCTTTCGGACTTTCCGTCTTCCCTACTTTCTGACTTTTTTGCAGTAATGCCTTCTTATAATCCTTCGGAAACACTTTTACAAAATGCCGCAACTGATTATCCAGGTCATCCACAATAAACTTAGCAACTGTACTGCCAGTATATTCATAATGCTTCTGCAGCATAGTGAATAGTTCATTCTTATCATCTAATCCACATTCATCCAGGTCCACCATTTCTTTATTACAGTTATCAGCAAATTTTCCCTTCACATCATATACATAGGCAATACCACCACTCATGCCTGCGGCAAAATTTCTTCCGGTATCACCAAGAATAATAACTTGACCTCCTGTCATGTATTCACAACCATGGTCACCTACAGATTCAACCACTACGTTAGCACCGGAGTTTCTTACGCCAAATCGTTCCCCTGCTTTGCCTCTTATATATGCTTCGCCAGACGTGGCTCCATAAAATGCTACATTCCCGATAATGCTATTCTCTTCAGGGTTATAGGTTGCAGTCTTTGCAGGATAGATAATGAGTTTAGCACCACTTAATCCTTTACCGAAATAATCATTTGCATCACCTTCTAATTCCAATGTGATTCCTTTTGTATTGAATGCACCAAAACTTTGCCCTGCTGTTCCGGTAAAATTGAAATGAATACTATTATCAGGCAAACCTGCTGCTTTATATTTCTTTGTTATTTCATTGGAGAGAATGGTACCAATGGTGCGGTTTGTATTCTTTACTTCAAATGATGCGTTAATTGGTTTGCCTGTACGAATAGCAGGTGCAGCAGCTTTCAATAATTCCCAATCGAGGCTTTCGCCTAAGCCGTGGTCTTGTTCTTCGCTGCAATGAATAGTATTGTAAACAGAACTTGGTTCCTTATATAAAACTGCAGAGAGGTCGAGATTTTTATATTTCCAATGTTCAATCCCTTCTCTTACTTCTAAATTATCAACCTGGCCGATCATTTCGTTCACGGTTCGATAACCAAGTTCAGCCATTATCTCTCTCAGTTCCTGGGTTATCATTTTAAAGAAGTTCACTACATGTTCAGGATCACCTTTAAAACGATTTCTTAATTCAGGATCTTGAGTCGCTACTCCAACAGGGCAAGTATTCATGTGACACTTACGCATCATGATACAACCTTCTACTACCAATGCAGCAGTAGCGATGCCCCATTCTTCAGCACCAAGTAATGCAGCAACAGCAATATCTCTTCCTGTCTTTAATTGTCCGTCTGCTTGTACAACAACACGGCTTCTTAATTTATTTTTTACAAGAGTTTGCTGTGTTTCTGCTAATCCCAATTCCCAGGGAAGACCAGCATGTTTGATAGAGCTAACTGGTGATGCACCAGTTCCTCCATCATGTCCTGCAATCAACACTACATCCGCTTTGGCTTTAGTAACACCTGCAGCAATTGTTCCTACACCGGCTTTGCTAACCAGCTTCACACTTATTCTGGCTTTACGATTTGCATTCTTCAGATCATATATCAATTGTGCTAAATCTTCAATGGAATAAATATCATGATGCGGTGGGGGAGAGATCAATCCAACACCAGGTGTTGCATGACGAACTTTCCCGATCCATTCATCTACTTTATGACCGGGCAATTGACCTCCTTCTCCCGGTTTGGCACCTTGCGCCATTTTTATTTGCAGCTCATCCGCTTCAGTTAAATACAAACTCGTTACACCAAATCTTGCTGATGCTACTTGTTTGATAGCACTTCGCATTGAATCTCCATTGGGCAACAACTCATATCTTCTTTCATCCTCACCACCTTCGCCTGTATTCGATTTTCCACCAAGACGATTCATGGCAATAGCTAATGTAGTATGAGCTTCCCATGAAATAGAACCAAAGCTCATGGCACCGGTGGCAAAACGTTTGTAAATATTCTCCGCGGCTTCTACTTCATCTATACTAATAGAAGGCCGGTTCTTTTTAAATTGAAACAGGCTGCGGATGGTGCAGGCTTTTTCTCCCTGGTCGTTTACCAGTTTGGAATATTTTTTGAATGTGCCAAAGTCATTCATCTTAGTAGCATGCTGCAACAAATGAATAGTTTGCGGATTGAATAAGTGAAACTCACCTTTTCTTTTCCATTGGTAAATACCACCTACAGGTAATCGGTCAACGGGAATATCTTTCTTGCTAAAAGCAAAGAAATGCTTAGCTAATGTTTCTTTTGCAATTTCATCTAGTCCCATTCCTTCAATTCTCGAAGTAGCCCCGGTAAAATATTTATTCACTACTTCTTTATTCAAACCTAGTATCTCAAATATCTGCGCACCCTGGTAAGATTGCAAGGTAGAGATACCCATTTTTGAAAATACTTTCAGCAATCCATCATTCACGGCTTTTATATAATTTTTCTTCAACTCATCTTCATGTAAAGAAGTTTTCAGCTTTCCTGTTTCTTTAAGATCCCGTATAGATGAAAGAGCCAAATAGGGATTGATGGCTGTTGCACCAAAACCGATCAAACAAGCAAAGTGATGAACTTCCCAAACATCACCGGCTTCAACAATGATCCCAACATTTCCCCGCAGACCTTTACGAATGAGATGATGGTGAATAGCAGCAGTTGACAAAAGCGATGGAATAGGGGCATGGTTAGAATCAATCGCCCTGTCCTGTAGGATCAAAACTTTAAAACCATCTTCTACCGCATCCACGGCATAACCACAAATTCTTTCCAAACCTTTTTTTAATGAACCGGGTTTTCCATCAGCTTTAAAATAACATTGAATTGTTTTTGATTGGAACAAACCTGTATCAATACTTCTTATTTTTTCTAATTCATAATTACCCAGTACAGGATGTTTTAATGCCACGCTATGACAGGTAAGGGGTTCTTCCAATAAAAGGTTTCCATTATTACCCGCAAATGTTGCCAGCGACATCACCAATCTTTCACGGATTGGATCAATAGGAGGATTAGTTACCTGTGCAAAAAGTTGTTTGAAATAACTGCTGAGATGTTGCGGTTGATCGCTCAATATTGCCAATGGTACATCTGTTCCCATGGAACCTATGGGTTCTTTGCCTTCAAGAGCCATCGGTGCAATTATGTTATTTAAATCCTCGGTAGAAAAACCAAATGCTTTTTGGTATTTGAAAACCTGGTCATGCTCAAGATGAGTAAACATAACCCTGGGCTCTGGTAATTCTTCTAAACGTATCTTATATTTATTCAACCATTCACCATAGGGTTTTTGTGAACAGATCTCTTTTTTCAGATCATCATCACTGATAATTTTCCCTTTCTCCATATCCACCACAAACATCTTTCCCGGTTGTAATCTTCCTTTTTCAATAATCATTGCCGGGTCAACTGGAAGCACACCAGTTTCTGATGCCATGATAACACGGTCGTCTTTCGTAACACAATATCTTGATGGACGAAGTCCATTTCTGTCTAATGTAGCGCCGATAATTTTTCCATCGGTAAATGAAATAGAAGCAGGCCCATCCCACGGCTCCATGAAAGAAGAGTGAAATTCATAAAATGCTTTTTTTACCGGATCCATTTCTTCATGGCCATCCCATGCTTCTGGAATCAGCATCATCATTACATGTGGTAATGAACGACCCGTTAAAGTAAGCAGCTCAATCATATTATCAAGACAGGCAGAGTCACTTTGGCCTTCCATTACAATGGGTAATAACATTTCCATTTCTTCTTTGCTGAAGTAAGGAGTAGTAAAACCTTTTTCACTTGTCTTCAACCAATTCAAATTCCCTTGCAGGGTATTGATCTCACCATTATGTGCAATATAGCGGAATGGTTGTGCCAGTTTCCAGGAAGGAAATGTATTGGTAGCAAACCTTGAATGCACTAAGCCAAAAGCACTAACCAATCTTTTATTACTCAGGTCAGGAAAGTATTGCCGAACCTGACCGCTGGTTAATTGTCCTTTATAAACAATTGTTTTGTAGGAGAGAGACGCAATATAAAATCCGATCTCATCTTTTCGTACCGTGCTATTGATAAGATGAGTGGAATAATTGCGAAGGATGAAGAGTTTTCTTTCAAAATCATCCGGATTAGAAATATGATCGGGACAAGCAACAAATACCTGTTCCATTTCGGGCTCTACACTCAAAGCAGTTGGGCCGATGTCATTGGTATTAACAGGAACTTTTCTGTAGGTAAGAATTTCGAGACCCAACTTTTCCGATGTACGGTTCAATATATCACGGCATTCTTCCCGTAAGCGGATTTCTTTGGGAAAGAAAACCATCCCAACTGCATATTTACCAAAGGAAGGAAGATGTACACCTAATTTCAAACATTCATCAAAGAAAAATTCATGTGGTGTCTGGATCATGATACCTGCACCATCACCAGTATTGTTCTCACAACCACAAGCACCTCTATGCTCCATATTTTCTAATACGGTTAATGCATCGGAAATATGCTGGTGTGATTTGTGTCCTTTGATATTGGCCACAAAACCAATACCGCATGCATCATGCTCAAAAGATGGATCATATAGTCCCTGGTTACCTGCCATGTGGTGCAATGTTAAAATGATGAATAGAGTCCCTAATTAAGTTCTATGGCAAGCAATACATCTGAAAATACAAAATAGTCTTCAGCAGGAGAAAGGATTACACATGTTATTATCCACAAATATGGTAGACTAATTAACTTAGATTAAATATCCGAACAACTGATCGTTTTTATTTATCTCTGAGAAACCAATATTAGAGGTTTCCATTTTTTTCAATAGCAGATCATAGTCTGAACGAGATTGCAATTCAACACCCACTAATGCAGGTCCATTTTCTTTATTGGTTTTTTGCATGTACTCAAACCTGGTTATATCATCCGTTGGCCCCAACACATTATTTACAAATTCCTTCAATGCACCGGGGCGTTGAGCAAAGCTGATCAGGAAATAATGTTTCAATCCTTCATATTGCAGGCTTCTTTCTTTTATTTCCTGCATGCGGTCAATATCATTGTTGCTGCCACTTACTACGCAAACAACATTTTTCCCTTTTATTGCATCTGCATAATCATCTAATGCAGCTATCGACATCGCACCGGCTGGTTCTACAACAATAGCGTCTTCATTATATAATTTTAGAATAGTCGAACATACTTTTCCCTCGGGTACAAGATGCATATGATCCAATACATCTTTGCAAATCGAGAAAGTAATATCACCAACTCTTTTAACTGCTGCACCATCAACAAATCGTTCTATGCTTTTTAAAGTAACCGGGTGGCCAGCTTTCAAAGCCTCAAACATTGATGGGGCTCCTTCAGGCTCTAATCCAATAATTTTTGTTTTTGGTGAATAAGTTTTAAAATAAGTGCCAACACCTGCACTTAAACCACCGCCGCCAACCGGCACAAATAGAAAATCAACTTCAGGCTG
The DNA here is from genome assembly GCA_002127295.1 of Chitinophagaceae bacterium IBVUCB2. GTDB lineage: Bacteria > Bacteroidota > Bacteroidia > Chitinophagales > Chitinophagaceae > JJ008. Next base: position 936,130 of record NFUV01000001.1, on the reverse strand, counting down.
GTCTTCTAAAATTTCAATCGCAACTGTACCCTGTCCTTCGATGATGCGATGGTCATCAAAGGGAGGAATAAATGTCATTTTATTTTCTTCAGTGAATTGTTTGGCGGCAACTGCACAATCATCAAATGTGTCGCCAACAAGTTTTACTTCAATAAAATTTTCACCAAACATTTTTGTCTGGTTTACCTTCTGACGTGGAGTAATGATGGGCATGAACACCACGCCTTTTACATTGAGTTTTTTACAACTATACGCAAAACCCTGTGCATGATTGCCTGCACTGGCACATACAACTCCATTTTGCCATTGCTCAGGGAGCAGGGAGCTCATCATATTATAAGCTCCCCGCAATTTATAGGATCGAACGATCTGCAAGTCTTCTCTTTTCAAAAAAATATTACACTGGTATTTTTTTGAAAGATTATGATTGAAAGTAAGCGGTGTTCGGTTCACCACTTTTTTCAATCGCTGATATGCCGCTGCAAAATCCAATTGTATGGTATTAGTTGTCGCTGACATCATACGATGTATTGTTTTTCTAATTCAGGATTCTCTACCAACTTGTGTAATGCTTCTTTGGTTGATGATTTTGCTGTTGCCGCAGCTGCTTTGGGTTGATTTTCCGGACGCAGACTTCTTACTGTTTTACCCGACTGCCACAATTCACTTTCACGCAACTCTTTTAATTCTTCTTCTAATTTTTCTCTATAGTCTGTTTTGCTATTGCTGTCAATAGAACGTTGGGATTCTTTGCCGGCAGCAACACTTTCATAGAGTTCGGTAAAAACGGGCTTGGTAGCATCACGGAATTTCTTCCACCAATCCAATGCACCACGTTGTGCAGTAGTAGAACAGTTAGCATACATCCAATCCATTCCGTTCTCGGCAACCAACGGCATCAATGATTGTGTTAACTCTTCAACTGTTTCGTTGAACGCTTCAGAAGGAGAGTGACCTTTTGAACGCAAAACATCATATTGCGCAGCAAAAATGCCTTGTATAGCACCCATCAATGTTCCCCTTTCACCTGTCAGATCGCTGTATACTTCTTTCTTAAAATCGGTTTCAAATAAATAGCCACTTCCTACTGCAATACCCAATGCAACAACTCTTTCAAATGCTTTGCCTGTTGCATCCTGGTAAATGGCATACGAGCTATTCAATCCACGGCCTTGTAAAAACATTCTTCTTAATGAGGTTCCAGAACCTTTCGGTGCCACTAAAAATACATCCACATCTTTCGGAGGAACAATTCCTGTTTGCTCATTGAACGTAACACCAAAACCATGAGAAAAATATAACGCTTTGCCTGGGGTTAAATGTTTTTGTACTGTAGGCCATAATGCAATTTGAGCAGCATCGCTCAACAAATAGCAAATGATGGTACCCCGTTGTAATGCTTCTTCAATTTCAAACAAAGTTTCACCCGGTACAAAACCATCTTTAATAGCTTTATCCCATGTTTTGGAATCTTTACGTTGACCAACAATAACATTGATACCATTATCTCTTTGGTTCAACGCCTGGCCGGGGCCTTGTACACCATAGCCAATAACAGCTACTGTTTCATTTTTTAAGACCTGTTGAGCTTTGCTCAATGGGAATTCTTCCCTTGTTACAACGTTTTCTTCAACGCCACCGAAATTTAGTTTTGCCATTGTTATTTGTTTTAAGATGATTGTTGTTATATAATTCAAGTTCGAAAGTCGGTAAGTCAGGAAGTCCGAAAGAAGTAATTGACGCTTCAGACTTTCCGTCTTTTCTGACTTTCTGACTACATTGAAAACACCTCTTCTTTTTTGTCCAAAAACTCATTCTCTACTACCTCTTCTCCCGGTTCTTTGTATTCAAACTCTTTTAACCGTTCATGAAAATCACTGCTGCCTTTAATAATGGCTACTCTTGCGCTGCGAACAAATTCGATCAGTCCATAAGGTTCTAATGCTTTGATCAGGTTATCAGTTTCTTCCCTATGCCCCGTTGTTTCAAACACTGTATAATCTTTCCTGATAGCTACGGCTCTTGCACCATACTCTCTCAGCAACCTTTCTACTTTCACTTTTTCAGCAATAGCATCAGTACTTACTTTATACAAAGCCAGTTCCTGCCAAACAATTTCGTCTTCAGTATTATAATAAGCCTTTAATACTTCCACCTGCTTTTCTATCTGGCGGCATAGTTTGCTCACAACTTCTTCTGTTTCATTAATAACAATCGTAAAGCGATGCACACTTTCTACTTCTGTAGGAGAAGTGTTCAGGCTTTCTACATTAATTTTTCTTCTGGAAAAAATTATAGCGATACGATTCAGTAAACCAACCTGGTTTTCTGTGTAAACGGTTACAGTAAATTCTCTTTTGCTCATAATAAATTATTTAAGTCGGATTTCTGAAACACTACAGCCTTGTGGCACCATTGGAAATACATTATCTTCTTTTCCAACCATTACTTCTAATAAATAAGCTCCATTATGCTCTAACATATTTTGCAATGAATGTTTTAACTCTTCTCTCTTCTCCAGTTTATATCCGGGTATATTATATCCTTTTGCTACCTGTACATAATCCGGGCTGGCAATATCCACGAATGAATATCTCTTATCATGAAACAGTTGCTGCCATTGACGAACCATTCCCAGGAACTGGTTATTTAAGATCAGGATCTTTACATTCACTTCGCTTTGCATGATGGTGCCGAGTTCCTGTATCGTCATTTGAAAACCGCCATCACCAATTACTGCTACAACTGTTTTATCTGGTGCGCCAAATTTTGCTCCGATAGCTGCAGGTAATGCAAAACCCATTGTGCCTAATCCTCCGGAAGTAATATTGCTCTTGGAGCTATTATATTTTGCATAGCGGCAGGTCACCATCTGGTGCTGACCAACATCCGTAACAACAACTGCATTGCCTTCTGTTAATTCATTTAATAAGTTTATTACTTCGGCCATTGACAATTCATCGCAAACAGGATTCATTTCAGGAACGATACAAGTTTCTTCTTCCAGTTGTTTATAATCATTAAATTTCTTTAGCCATTGTGGATATACTTTTTGCTCGATCAGAGATGTAAGCATGGGTAATGTCTCTTTACAATCTCCCCAAACGCCAACCGTTGCTTTTACATTCTTATCAATTTCAGAAGGATCGATATCTAAATGAATAACTTTAGCCTGTTTTGCATATTTATCTAAACGCCCAGTTACCCGGTCATCGAAACGCATTCCGATTGCGATCAACACATCACATTCGTTGGTCAATACATTGGGTCCATAGTTACCATGCATCCCAAGCATACCAACACCCAAAGGATGATCGGTTGGAATTGCACTCATTCCCATGATCGTCCAGGCAGCAGGAATACCTGCTTTCTCAATAAATTGTTTGAATTCTTTTTCTGCTTTGCCCAATATCACACCTTGACCAAAAATGACAAATGGCTTTTCTGCCTCATTGATCAGTTGAGCCGCCGCTTCTACAAATTCTTTTCTCACAATTGGATTGGGCCGGTAACTTCTTATATGCTCACACTTAGTATATCCTTCATAATCGAATGGCTGTAACTGTGCATTCTTTGTAATATCGATCAATACTGGTCCGGGCCTTCCACTGTTCGCTATATAAAATGCTTTAGCTAACACAGTAGGAATTTCTGTTGCATCCGTTACCTGGTAATTCCATTTCGTAACGGGAGTAGTAATATTAATAACATCAGTTTCTTGGAAAGCATCAGTGCCGAGTAAATGTGCATACACTTGTCCTGTAATGCAAACAAGAGGAGTAGAGTCGATCATTGCATCAGCTAATCCTGTAACCAGGTTAGTTGCACCGGGTCCACTTGTTGCAAATACAACTCCTGTCTTTCCGCTAGCTCTTGCAAAACCTTGTGCTGCGTGTATGGCACCCTGTTCATGACGAACTAAAATATGTTTCAATTTATCATGATAATCATATAACGCATCATAGATTGGCATAATAGCACCACCCGGGTAACCGAAAATAGTTTCAACCCCTTCAGCAATGAATGCTTCTAGTACAGCTTTACTTCCATTGATGTTGGTTGTAGCTTTTTTTACCCCTTGCTGTTTTACTAATTCTAAAGTTTCCATAATGAATTATTTTAAGCTTCGTCTGTTACACAGCCTTCATTAGCCGGCTTAACAGATCTTGCATATTTGAATAGAATTCCTTTTGTTGCTTTCAATGCTGGTTGCTTCCAGCTTTTTCTTCTGTCAGCAATTACTTCATCTCTTACTTTTAATGTCAATGTATTATTCACTGCATCAATTTCAATGATGTCATTATCTTCTACGAGTCCTATCAATCCGCCATCAAATGCTTCGGGAGTAATGTGACCAACAACAAAACCATGTGTACCGCCGCTAAATCTTCCGTCAGTTATTAATGCTACAGATTTTCCTAATCCTGCTCCAATGATAGCACCGGTTGGTTTCAACATCTCTGGCATTCCCGGCGCACCTTTTGGTCCGATATAACGTATCACCACTACATCACCTGCATGCACTTTACCTGATTGTATGCCTGCTATGAGATCTTTTTCACCATCAAAAACTCTGGCTGTTCCTTCAAATCGTTCACCTTCTTTGCCACTTATTTTTGCAACACTTCCTTTTTCTGCAAGATTGCCATAGAGAATTTGTAAGTGTCCCGTTGCTTTCAAAGGAGTTTCCAAAGGCATGATTATTTTTTGCGCATCAAAATCAAGATCAGCAACAGTTGCTAAATTCTCAGCCACCGTTTTTCCTGTTACTGTTATACAATCGCCATGTAATAAACCTTTGCTCAATAAGTATTTCATCACTGCAGGAACGCCGCCATGTTTGTGCAGGTCTTCCATCAAATACTTTCCCGATGGTTTAAAATCAGCTAATACAGGAATACGGTCACTTATCTTTTGAAAATCGTCTTGTGACAATTCTACATCCACACTCTTTGCCATTGCTATCAAATGCAAAACTGCATTAGTGCTTCCACCCAACACCATAATAACTGTAATAGCATTTTCAAATGCTTTGAAAGTCATAATGTCTTTCGGTGTAATATTTTTTTGCAACAATATTTTTATTGCTTCCCCAACTGCAGCACATTCTTTTTGTTTTTCTTCACTCAATGCAGGATTGGAAGAAGAATTCGGCAAACTCATTCCCAAAGCTTCAATTGCAGCAGCCATTGTGTTAGCGGTGTACATTCCACCACATGCACCAGCACCCGGACAAGAATGCTTAACGATGCCTTTAAAATCTGCTTCACTTAAATTGCCTGCTATTTTTTGGCCCAATGCTTCAAATGCACTTACAATATTCAGGTCTTCACCTTTATAATGACCCGGAGCAATTGTTCCACCATATAACATAATAGAAGGGCGGTTCAATCTTCCCATTGCCATTACTGCACCCGGCATATTTTTATCACAACCAGGAATAGCAATGATGCCATCATAATATTGTGCACCAGCATTTGTTTCAATACTGTCAGCTATTACATCACGGCTCACTAAACTATACCGCATTCCATCCGTACCCATGCTGATGCCATCACTCACACCAATGGTATAAAATCGTAAACCCAACAAACCATCTGTTGCATTCACAGCTTTTCTAACATTATCCGACAAATCATTCAAGTGCATATTACAGGGATTGCCATCCCAGCCCATACTTACAATGCCTACTTGAGCTTTATTAAAATCTTCTTCTTTAAAACCAATAGCATAATACATCGCCTGTGCCGCAGGTTGTGTCGGGTCTTGCGTTAATGTTTTTGAATATTTATTTAATTCCGTCATTTTTATTTTTTGTTACCGGCTTTTGTACTACTATAATCGTCCCTTGCGAACTTGTTCTGTTATTCTTTTCTTTCAGTGAAAGGAAAGAATAATCACTCTTGTGCTATATATCATTATTCATCATTAAGCAACTGCTTGCTCTTCTAATCGAAATGGTTTCTCCAATACTTTACATTTGTAGGCCTGCTGTATCACATAGCTCAATGAATCTTCCCAATTCTTTTTAAAGTCAACATTATCCAGTGAACTCAGTGCTACTACTTCAGCAGCCGTACCACAGAAGAAACCTGCATCAGCACCTTTCATCTCGTCAGGCATAAAGAATCTTTCTACAACAGGTATATTTAACTCCTTGCATATTTCAATTACTGTTGCTCTTGTAATACCGGGAAGAATATTTCCTTTTGGTGCCGTGTACAACACTCCGTCATTCTCATAAAAAATATTTGCACCACTGCTTTCTGCTACAAATCCATTACTATCAAGTACCAGGGCCTCATCAAATCCATTGTCTTTTGCTTCCTGGCAGGCAAGAATAGAATTTACATAATGGCCACTCACTTTTGCATCCACATGAAATGCATCTGCGTTGGGGCGACGATACGAAGATGTCATGATCTTCATCTTATTAGTCATGTATCCATTTGTCCATTGCCATGCTTCAATGGCGAGATAGGATTCTTTTCCTTTTGATAAAGCCATGTTAGGAGAACACAGAACGATCGGACGGATATACGCATCTGTGAAATTATTTCTCTTCAACACTTCATATGTCAACTCAACTAATTTCTCCGTTGTGTATTCAAATGGTATTCTCATTACTTTGGCTGAATGGCGCAGGCGATCATAATGTTCTTTTCCTTTGAACATTTTTGTGCCGCCGTTAATAGGATAGGAGCGGATGCCTTCAAATACGGCATAGCCATAATGTAATGACTGGCTGTAGAGGTCAGTCTTAGCCTCTGCAGCTTTTACAAACTCTCCATTGAAATAGATAACTGTGTTGTCGGTGTAATACATAATCTTGTTTTTGTTCTGATTGCGGGTATAAAAAAAACGACCCGCCTTTTTGGAGGCGGGTCGCTGATATTTTGTTGTTAACTTTTTATAATCATGCACCACCTCCATTTGAAGATATAATAATGACAACCACAATAATAATTGTAGCTACGCTGGCGATGACATTATATATATTATTCTTCAACATGAAGGATGTATGTTTTGTAAATATACACCCGCCGTTTCAAAAAAAGAACTCAGCAAGCAATTTTATTTTCGAATAAGCGAACCTTCGTTAGTTAATGTTGCTTATATAATAGTCGATTTTCTTAACTCAATATTTTCGGAATTAACAGAGCCTGAAACCTTTCCACTTACAAAATCACTGATCAATTCCCCTATGGTAGAAGTGAAATAAAAATTAACGGGGTCAATATCTTTTGTTACAAAGGAATTCATCAATGTCCAGTTCACTGCATCTCTTACCAATTTGGCTTCTTCTTCCATACTCAGAAAATCCAGCATCATTGCAGCAGAAAGAATAGAACCAATCGGGTTGGCAATATCTTTTCCGGCAGCCTGCGGGTAAGAGCCATGAATAGGTTCGAACAAAGCAATTTTTTCATTTATTCCAACAGAAGCAGAAGGCAATAGTCCCAGCGAACCACTTATCACACTGGCTTCATCACTGATGATGTCGCCAAACATATTTTCTGTAAGAATTACATCAAACTGTTTTGGGTTCACGATGATCTGCATGGCCGCATTGTCAACAAACATATAATCTACTGTCACATCAGGATATTGTGGTGCCATCTCCTGCACTACTTTTCTCCATAGTCTTGATGTTTCCAGTACATTGGCCTTATCAACCAATGTCAGTTTTTTTCTCCTGTTTGGTTTTTGAGCAAAATGAAAAGCTAGTCCTGCTATGCGTTCAATTTCTGCTTTTGTATAAACACAATCATCACTTGCCTGAGTGCCATCTACACTAATTTCTTTTTTCCCAAAGTAAATTCCACCGGTCAGTTCACGGAAGATGATGAAATCAACTCCTTCGATATACTTACTTTTTAGTGGAGATAAATGATGTAGCGAAGCATAAGTACTTACCGGGCGGATGTTCGCATAAAGCTGTAAAGATTTACGGAGTTTCAGTAAACCCTGTTCAGGCCTTACTTTAGCGGTGGGGTCATTATCATATTTAGGATGACCGATCGCACCAAACAATATTGCATCACTGTTCAGGCAAACTTCAATGGTTTCATCCGGCAATGGATTGCCGGTCTTATCAATAGCATCAGCACCCATCAAACAATAAGTATATTCAAATTCATGATTGAAATGTTCAGCTATCGAATCTAAAATACGAATAGACTGTTGTGTTACTTCCGGGCCTATCCCGTCACCTTCTATTACTGCAATTTTCTTTTTCATGGTAGTTTATGCTCTTTGGGTTTCGAATTGTTGTATATCGTCTTTTATACTAATTAAATAATCAATATCATCATAGCCGTTTAGCAAGCATGTTTTTTTGTAACTACTAATATAAAAACCTTCGCTTTCTCCTGTGGAATTGATCGTAATGGTTTGTTTCTCCAGGTCAACTGTTAGTTCTGTATTATTGTCTTGTAAAAAAATGCTTTTCAGAAATTCATCACTCACTTGTATCGGCAATACGCCATTATTCAATGCATTGTTCTTAAAAATGTCCGCAAAAAAACTTGATACTACTACACGGAAACCATAATCCAGGATTGACCAGGCAGCATGTTCTCTCGAAGACCCGCAACCAAAGTTTTTTCCCGCCACTAATATTTCCCCATCAAACTGCGACATGTTCAAAGGAAAATCAGCTCTTGTTTTTGATTCGTCATCATTATAATATCGCCAGTCACGGAAAAGATTTTTACCAAAACCATCTTTTGTTGTCGCCTTCAAAAAACGGGCAGGTATTATCTGGTCGGTATCGATGTTTTCGATATTGATCGGAACAAAACGGGACTTTATGGTTGTTAATGCCTTCATGTTATAAGTCAAAATTCTAAAATCAAAATTCAAAAGGAGAAGCTTAAAGCATGGGTTCCCTTTTTTTATTTTTGATTTTTTACTTTTTAATTTAATAATTCTCTTACATCTGTTACAAATCCTGTGATTGCTGCTGCTGCTGCTGTTAACGGACTTGCCAATAATGTTCTTGCTCCTGCACCTTGTCTTCCTTCAAAATTTCGGTTGCTTGTACTGATACAATATTTACCAGCGGGTATTTTATCTTCATTCATTCCCAGGCAAGCAGAGCAACCGGGTTGTCGCAATTGAAATCCTGCTTCTTCAAATATCTTATCAATGCCTTCTTTAATAGCTTGTGCTTCTACCTGTTTACTTCCGGGAACGATCCATACTTCAACATCAGCTGCTTTCTTTTTTCCTTTTACGAACGATGCTACCATTCTCAGGTCTTCTATTCTTGAATTGGTACAACTGCCGATGAACACATAGTCAACTTTCTGTCCTTTAATATTTGCCCCTTGTTCCAATCCCATATAGGTCAGCGATTTTGCTAAACCTGATCTGTCATTCTCATTGATGGTTACTGTTGTCGGGATCGTTTCTGATACAGCAATTCCCATTCCCGGGTTGGTGCCATAAGTTATCATCGGTTGAATATCTTCTGCTTTGATATGAATCTCTTTATCAAAATTTGCATCGGCATCTGAATACAATTCTTTCCAGGTGGCTAATTTCTTATCCCATTCAGCTCCCTGCGGTGCAAACTTTCTGCCTTTGATATATTCGAATGTTGTTTCATCCGGTGCTATCAATCCACAACGGCCACCCATTTCAATACTCATATTGCAAATGGTCATTCTTGCTTCCATGCTTAATGATCGGATAGCAGAACCTGCAAATTCCACTGCATAACCCGTTGCACCACTTGCTGTGATCTTCGATAATATATACAGTACAATATCTTTTGATACTACACCTTTATTCAGTTCACCATCAACATTAATGCGCATTAGTTTTGGTTTGCTCTGCAACAAACATTGCGATGCAAAAACCATTTCTACTTCACTGGTGCCTATTCCGAAAGCAATGGCACCAAATGCGCCATGTGTGGAAGTATGACTATCACCACAAACAATCGTCATGCCGGGCTGTGTCAATCCTAACTCAGGCCCTATAACATGAACAATGCCCTGGAACGGATGTCCAAGGCCATACAATTCAATACCATGTTCTGCGCAATTCTGGATCAACGCTTCTACCTGTTTTCGGCTCAGTTCTTCTTTAATAGGTAAGTGCTGATTGAGCGTAGGTACATTATGATCTGCGGTAGCAACTACCTGTTGTGGTCGTAATACTTTTATCCCTCTTTTATTCAAACCGGTAAATGCCTGCGGGCTGGTTACTTCATGAATAAAATGTTTATCAATGTATAGAACAGATGGGCCATCGTCAATTGTTTTAACGATATGCGTATCCCAAATCTTTTCGAATAATGTTTTCGGCATTTTGTTTTTGTTTTTCATGCAAACCTGCCTGTCGGCTGACAGGATGCTAACATTTTGTTCTATGCTACTACTGCGTTAGATTGATGTTGCTTTCCCATTGTTTGCAAATCACCATCTTCTACTTCTTTCTTACTATCTGCTACTATTAAAAATTCATTATATAAAACATCCACGTCGTTCCTGTCAAACTGGAAACCGAGTTTTTGAAAACGATAAGCCAGTGCGCTGCGTCCGCTTCTTGCTGTCAGTACAATTTTTGAACTGTCAGCACCAACTTCTTCCGGATTGATGATCTCATAGGTCAAAGCATCTTTCAAAAATCCATCCTGGTGAATACCGGATGAATGAGAGAATGCATTGCTGCCAACAATTGCTTTATTCGGCTGTACCGGCATACGCATCGTATCAGATACAATACGACTAAGCGGATTCAATTGTTTCGCATTGATATTGGTATATAATCCCAAATGCCTGTGTTGTTTAATGATCATAACTACTTCTTCTAATGAAGTGTTTCCTGCTCTTTCACCAAGACCATTGATCGTACATTCGATTTGTCTTGCCCCGGAGATTACACCTGCAATAGAATTTGCAGTGGCTAAGCCCAAATCATTATGGCAATGACACGAAATAATTGCTTTATCAATATTTGATACATTGTTTACCAGGTAGGCAATTTTTTCACCGTATTGATAAGGAAGACAATAGCCGGTTGTATCAGGGATGTTCACTACAGTTGCCCCCGCTTTAATGACCGCTTCAATAACCTGTGCTAAATAATCATTATCTGTTCTTCCCGCATCTTCTGCATAAAATTCTACATCATCGGTAAAGTTCCTTGCCCATTTCACACATTGAATAGCTCGTTGTAAAATATCTTCTCTTGTAGAATTGAACTTTGATTTAATATGAAAATCAGAAGTGCCAATTCCGGTGTGTATGCGTGGACGAACGGCATACTTCAATGCCTGTGCCGCTACTTCAATATCTTTTTGCACTGCACGGCTCAATCCGCATACCGTTGCATTCTTTATTGCTTTTGAGATCTGTGTTACCGATTCAAAGTCGCCGGGAGAGGATATAGGGAAACCCGCTTCAATAATATCCACTCCCAAATCTTCGAGCTGTAAAGCCAATTCCAGTTTCTCGTTTGTATTCAATTTACAACCGGGTACCTGTTCTCCATCACGAAGGGTGGTGTCAAAAATGTGAACTTTGCCTTCTGCCATAATTAAGTAGATAAATTAGATTAGATAAGAATGCAGGCTGCTTATTTTTGTATTGCTTGCTAGTAATTCAGTCAATAAACAACCTGCCCGACTAAATTACCTTGAATAAGAGGGCAATAGAAATCATAATGAAGTCAATTTTACACCTTGCAAAGAGGTTGAATTTGGCTGAAACCCTTTACTGTATTGAATTTTAAATTTTTGGAATTACGATGGCCAACCGTTCAACAGATGCCTTATTTCAACTGGTTAAGTCGCTGGAAAAGAGTGAAAAACGAAACTTTAAGCTTTATGTGAAGCGAAATACCGCCACGGAAGATCTAAAGATCATCCAGCTTTTTGATGCGCTAGATAAAATAGCAGACTACGACGAGAAACAATTGCTGAAAAAAGCTAAAGGGATAAGCAAACTACAGTTATCCAATATAAAGGCCAATTTATACAAACAGATCCTTTCCAGTCTGCGCTTGATAAAAGATGAAGATAATATAGATATACACCTGCATGAGCAAATGGACCATGCCCGCATTTTATTTAATAAAGGGCTTTACCTGCAAAGTCTGAAAGTACTGGAGCGGTTAAAAGAAACGGCGAAGGCCTACCAACAGCTCACCTATTTGCAACAAGCATTATTTTTTGAAAAAAAGATAGAGACATTATTTATTACCCGCAGTATGCAGGACCGTGCAGATAAACTGGCAGCTGAATCGGATGCCGTAAATGCACAGCTTTCGTTGGTGAATCAATTATCAAACTTGGCCTTGCAGTTATACAGCTGGTATATACAGAATGGGCATGCAAGAAATGAAAAGGATCTGAAAAGCCTGGCCTCATTTTATGAAAAGCATCTTCCTGCTGAAGCAGGAAAAGCAAAAGGTTTTTATGAGCAGTTGTATTTATATCAGAGTCATGTCTGGTATGCTTTTATCCGGCAGGATTTTTTGCAATACTATCGGTACTCACAAAAATGGGTCGATCTCTTTTCTGCTTATCCCGGGTTACTAAAAGTAGAAACAGCAAGCTATATAAAGGGAATGCATAACTTGATGGGGGCGCATTTTAGCCTGATGAACCAGGAGAAACTGGCAAAGAGTATCCGCCAGTTTGAGCAATTTGTTAAGCAAAAGCATTTAGAAGAGAATGAGAACAATCGAATACTGGCTTATCAATATTTATATGCAGCCAGGATAAACCTTTACTTTTTGCAAGGCACATTCACAAAAGGGCTTCGCATGGTACCTTTTTTGGAAGATATGCTGAAGGAATACAATTTGTATTTAGATACGCATCGGGTGTTGGTATTTTATTATAAGATTGCCTGTTTGTATTTCGGGAGTGGTAATAATGAAAAAGCCATTGATTATTTAAATCGCATCATTAACCAGAAAGGTGACCTGAGAACTGATTTACAATGTTATTCCCGCCTGTTGCATTTGATTGCACATTATGAGTTGGGAAATTTTGAAATACTCGAATCATTAATTAAGTCTGTCTATCGCTACATGGCCAAGATGGAAAGTTTAACAAAAGTAGAAGTAGAGATGTTTACTTTTCTCCGCCGATCTTTTCATGTAGGAGCACATGCATTAAAACCAGAATTTCAAAAATTATTAGCAAAACTTAAAAAATATGAAGGCAATCCATTGGAGAGCCGTGCATTTGTTTATCTTGATGTTATATCCTGGCTTGAAAGTAAGATCAGCGGGGTGAATGTACAGGATGTGATCCGGGAGAAATTTTTATTGGGAAGGAGAGGTAGGGTTTGAATCGTTTGTAACCATTAACTTGTCATAATGAAATACTTGATCTATGTTTTATTCTTTCTCGCTTCCTGCAAACAGAAAGACAAAGAAGTTTCTATTGTAGGGAAATGGGAATACCAAAAAATGGAGACCTATAGTGGTGAGCCGATTGACCTTGCAAACCCGACCATTAATAAACTACATGAAGACCAAAAAGGTTGGACATTTTCATTCGACAAGAAAAATATTTTTAAAGTTACTCATGTAAAAACGGACAAGCCGGAAGAATTTGTAGCGGAACAACCTTATGAATTGACGGAAGATAAAAAAACCGTTATCCTGAAAAATACGGGTCGGCCCGATGATAAATTTTCAATTATCGAACTATCAGATACACTATTGAAAATAAATATTTTCTATAGCGATAAGGCTTATATGGTTTTTGAGCGGAAAAACTAATTTGCTGCCAATATTACTGGGCAATAGAATTGTTAATTATTTTTTTTATCAGTACTATTTGTCCTAAGTGATAATGATAGTGCTCAATAACCCCGTGCAGGTTGCGGTAATAGTTTCCATATTTCTCACTAATAAATGTTTCTTCCAGTTTATTTTCTGGTAATTGTTCTATGAGTTTCGCAAATATTTCTGCTTCTTCCCAGGTTTTCTGTACTAGTTTTTCCCAATCATCTGCTGAGTTAACAGGCGGACAGTTAAAACTATCGGTATCCTTACCATCAAGGGGCTGGCCTTGTAAAACTTTTGTAATTACACCTACATAATAATTCATATGGTACACCAAAATGGCAATAGTATTGAACGAATAGGCTTTTGTAGTGGCTTGTTCCCATGTTATACCTCCCAACGTTTCTTTCAGGTTTACTGAGGTCCAATTGCCGCCGAAAAGAACATCTCTGAAATGTTTAGCTATCTGTGCTGCGGAATTCATATTTTTCTTTTCTTTTTTAAATAGGGCATTAATATTTTAAAAAATGCAGTGGGTTGTTCTTCTAAAATTTCATGCCCGCATTGCTCTATTACATGAGTTTCACTAAATCGCAGGCTTTCTTTTTGTAAATAGAAAGTAGATTCACCCTGGTCATCCTGCCTACCATAAACAATCAGTGCTGGTATTTTTAATTTTTTTAGTTCGTTGGTAATATCCCATTTGGTTTCCATCACTTCTTTATCAATGTAGGGGATAGGTTGAAAATTGAAATTCGTAAAAAGCGTTTCAAAGTTTTGTTGTGATATTTTAATACGGTCATAGTACATAGCCCGGATATGTATTGCTATAAATGCCTTATACGCAACAACCTCTTTGCTTAGCGGGTCAGCTCTTTTGAGAGAGTCTAACTCTTTTTCTGTTTTGGTGGAAAATATTTTTTGCAACATATTCATAGAATCCAACTCTGCGGCAGATCGCCTAGCATATTGATTATCGTATAATACATTCCACACTTTATAAGAAGGCGGAGCAGAACAAACCAGTACCAGTTCCGACACAAATGCAGGGTATAGCACTGCATAATTCATAACCAGCAAGCCGCCCCAGGAAACACCTAATAACGTAACTTTTTTATCGCCTCGTTTTTTTCGCAGTTGTTCAATATCCTGGAGGTAGTTGTTAATAGTGATGGTTGTTTCATTGATTGGCAGATCTTTTGATCTCCCTGAACCCCGCTGGTGCAGCAGCACACAAGTGTAAAACGATTTTAGACTGTCAATAATCTGCAGGTAGGGATGTTCCGGTGCTTCTCCCGGCCCGCCGGATAAAATGTACAGAGCAGGCCCTTTACCATACTCTTCATAATATAATTTTACGGAGCCGTTGGTAAAGCTTTTTACATTTTGTGCTGTGCTATAATAATAGGATGATAGTATTAGCAATGCGGATATGGCAATTATATTTGCTGATTTTTTGCTCAGCAGGACTTGCTTTTTCATACCGCTCATTTAGGTATTCCAAATTTAATAAAAAAAGGAAAGTAAGTAAGATTAAAGGCTTAGTAAAGTGCTACTAGCAATGCAGCTGGATATAAATAAAATATGTCTCTTGCGTTGGCAAGACAATATTCCTGTTCTGTGCATAAACCCTGCAAAATTCTCTCCTTAAAATCCCTTTTTCTGCCCTACATTTGCGCAATTTGTTTATATAGAAACCCACAAAGAATGTCTGACAAAAAAACTCCCGCCGTTTTATTATTAGCTGATGGAACTATTGCTCATGGTTTTGCATTTGGAGCCATTGGTACTACTACCGGTGAGATCTGTTTTAATACCGGTATGACGGGCTACCAGGAAGTGTTTACTGACCCGAGTTATTTTGGCCAGATCCTGATCATGAATAGTGCCCATATTGGTAACTACGGCGTAAAGGAAGCAGATGTGGAAAGTGACAGTGTAAAAATAAACGGGTTGATCGGCAGAAACCTCGAAGATCAGTATTCTAGAAAAATGGCAAATGGTTCGCTGAATGAATACATGAGAAACAATAATATTGTTTCGATTGAAGGAGTAGATACAAGAGCTTTGGTGGCCCATGTACGTACCAAAGGTGCTATGAACTGCATCATTTCGTCGGATACAACAGATATAGAAATATTGAAAAAGAAACTGGCAGAAACACCAAATATGGATGGACTGGAGCTGGCGTCTAAAGTAAGTACAAAGGAAACGTATGAAATGGGTGATGCGAATGCTGCTATCAGAATAGCAGTGATGGATTATGGTGTGAAGAGAAATATTTTGAACTGCATGGTAGAAAGAGGGGCGTATGTGAAAGTGTTTCCAGCAAAAACTTCGCTGGAGGAAGTAAAGAAATTTCAACCCAATGGATATTTTATTTCTAACGGTCCTGGTGATCCTGCACCGATGGATTATGCAGTGGCTACACTGAAACAAATATTAAAAGAAGAAAAACCGGTGTTTGGAATTTGTTTGGGTCACCAGTTACTGGCACTGGCAAATGATATTCCTACTTTTAAAATGCATCATGGTCATAGAGGATTGAACCACCCGGTTAAAAATATTATTTCTGGCCGTGCCGAAATTACTACACAAAATCATGGCTTTGGTGTTGATCCCGAAGCGGTGAAAAAAGCAGATCATATAGAAATTACTCATGTCAATTTGAATGATCAATCTATTGAAGGCATACGGGTAAAAGGTAAACCTGCTTTCTCTGTACAATATCACCCGGAAGCTACACCGGGCCCGCATGATAGCCGGTATTTATTTGATGAGTTTATTGCGTTGATAAAGGAACAGAAGAATTAATTTATTTCTTTTCCTGTTAACAGATGTTTTACTAACTATTGTTAGTTATATTCTTTTTCTACAATCCATACTGTTATATAACAGTTGATACATGCAGCTGTTTCTATTGCGAAATTGCAGTCGTTCCTTTATGGTATTAAACCAGATCGGATATGAAAAAGATAACAATCATTGTAATGCTGGCAGGATTTCTTACAGCATTTACCACATTAAAAAGGGTTGATAACATTGTAGAAAATGTAAAAGAACTTTACGGTTATACGTTAAAAGAAAAAGACTTTGACCCCAGCGATTTTAACCTATGGGTTATTACACACAGCGTAGCATTTGATAAAACATTTATTGCCGAAACAGAAAAGGCAGCTCGTCCGGATTTTAATGCAGAGTTAGTAATTGCCGGAAAAGTAGAAACGCTTAATTATACTTATCGTTTAAAATTTAAAACTATTCTTACGAAAGGTGATGAGATGAATGTGTATTTTTCTGTAAGAAAGGCAGGGCCTGCAAACCACGGGAACGGTCCATTATCATTAGCTACCCTTCAAAAGAACCAGGGTATTAAAAAGATAAATTTCTATCACGATAATATATTGGTAAGAACAGTGCCGATTGTTTGGGTATATTAGAGAAGATAAGTAAGCTTCATAAATATTTTTTCGCAAACCTGCCTTCAGACAGGCAGGTTTGCGGGAAATTTTCTTTTATATTCGGGGTATGAAGATCGCCATCATCAACGGCCCAAACCTGAACCTGCTTGGGAAAAGAGAACCCGGCATTTATGGTAGTACCTCTTTCGAAGAGTTTTTAGCGGCACTAAAAAAGAAGTATGCCACTATCGATATCACCTATTTTCAAAGTAATGTGGAAGGCGAATTAGTGAACGAACTGCAACGGGTAGGTTTCGATTATGATGGTATTGTATTAAATGCAGGAGCTTACACTCACACCTCCATTGCAATTGGCGATGCGGTGGCCGCCATAAAAACGCCGGTTATCGAAGTTCATATTTCCAATGTGCATGCTCGGGAAGATTTCAGAAAATTTTCTTATCTCAGTGCCAAAGTGGTGGGCAGCATCGTGGGGTTAGGATTAAAAGGGTATGAATTGGCTATTGACTGGTTGGCTTCCCGTTAATCATACTGATTCTTCTCAACCTGGTTTATAATCGTAGTCAGTTGCAATAGATTTAAGAGCTATAGTTTTGCCGCATGAAATTACCTTTCATTTATAAAACTGCTGAAGAAGCATTATCAGTTATTCAATCCGGGAACAGGGTTTTTGTGCAGGGAAGTGCTCAAACTCCACTGTATTTATTACGGGAGTTAGGTAAACAGGCTTCCCGTTTGCAAGATGTGGAATTGACTTTTATAACTGTACAGGGTGATATAGAATTGGATAAACCAGAGTATGCCCAATCCTTTCATATCAATTGCATGTTTGTATCCGGTTCAGTACGTAAAGCAGTGAACGAAGGCAGGGCTGATTTTATTCCTGTTTTTTTAAGTGATATTCCGGACCTGTTCCGCACCGAATTAAAGTTAGATGTCGCATTGGTACAGGTATCTCCGCCGGATGCTCATGGTTATTGTTCATTAGGCGTATCGGTGGATATTGCCCGTAGTGCAGTTAATACCGCCCGGCATATTATTGCACAGGTAAATCCAAGAGTCCCCCGTACCCATGGTGATAGCCTTATTCATACGTCAAGATTTACTTCAATGGTCTATCACCAGGAGGAACTTCCTGAAGTTGACTATGGTGTTAAAGTAGGCGAAAATGAATTGACGATCGGGAAATTAATTGCCGGGCTCATTGAAGACGGCAGCACCCTGCAAATGGGCATCGGTACAATTCCTGATGCGGTGATGAAATCATTGTATAACCATAAAAATTTAGGGGTGCATACAGAAATGTGCAGCGATGGTATTATTGATTTGTTTGATAAGGATATTATCAATAATTCGCAAAAAACAATTCACCCGAATAAAACAGTTACCGGCTTTGCTATTGGTACCCGTCGCTTGTATGATTATGTGGATGATAATCCTGCTTTTGCTTTTTTAGATATTGATTATGTAAACAATCCGCATGTAATCCGTCGTAATCCAAAGGTGGTTGCTATCAACAGTGCCATTGAAGTGGATATTACCGGGCAGGTATGTGCAGATTCAATTGGGTCATTACAATACAGTGGTATTGGGGGGCAAATGGATTTTATGCGGGGTGCAGCATTAAGCGAAGGAGGCAAACCCATCATTGCTTTAACGAGTCGTACTGCTAAAGGCATTAATCGCATTGTACCATTTTTAAAACCCGGGGCCGGCGTAGTAACTACCCGTGGTCATATTCATTATGTAGTTACAGAATATGGAACAGCTTATTTATTTGGTAAGAACCTTCGACAAAGAGCCAAATCATTAATTGATATTGCTCATCCTGATGACAGGGAAATGCTGGAAAAAGCCTGTATAGAAAGATTTCATCGTTTTTAAAAATTCCCCACAATAATAAAAAGACGCAAAGGCGTTATAGCCAGTTTAGGTTTTTCAATGTTGCATTGATTTGTTCAAGGACTTCTACTTCCAGCAAAAAAATTGAAACTGTACACTACTGAAATATTGTATAGGTAAACTATCTTTAGTACAACCATAAACCTGACTGACATGAATAAGATATTACTATTCCTATCTCTCTTTTTACCTACTACTTTTTTTGCGCAGCAAACCGTTATGTCACCGGTACAGATTGCCGAAAGGAATAAGCCCGGAACAGTAATGATACAGGCTACCTTTAAAGGAACTGTTAGTGCTATAAAACCAGAGTTTGATGAACCTGCATTGGAGGCATTGGCGTTGCAGGTAAAGCAACAACTGGAGAACGAAGGCAAATTTAATACAGATCTTTTCTGGAACATTTACATCCGATCCTTCTGTGCAAGCATTGAGAAATATATGCTGAAAGGAACGGAAACATTAAGCAAGGAACTTAATACTACGATGATTGGTTCCGGATTTATTGTAACTCCAGATGGTTACGTTATCACCAATGCACATGTGGTGGATGAGAATGATGAAACCACCAAGCAGAATTTTGCGCAGCAGGCTTTCCAGGAAATATTGGATTCAGATGCAAAAGAAATTGAGACTACCATGGGACGTAAGTTAACCGAAGAAGAAGCTAAAGCTTTAACGGATGCAAACAGCTGGTACTTTACGCAAACCATGCAGGTAGGGAATATCAAAAAAGAATTTAGTGTGGTGATGGGCATCTCAGGCGATAACGGAAAGATTATACCGATGACCATACCGGCAAATTTGATAACCAAGGGTTCAGCAATACCGGGAAAAGATGTGGCTATTCTTAAACTAACTAAAAAACATACTTACCCAACAATAAGAATGGGAAATGACCAGGAAATGCGAGTAGGTGACCAGGTATATGTATTAGGCTATCCTGCCGTTGCAACTTTTCACCCGTTGATTTCAGAAGAATCTATTTCAGAAGCTTCACTTACCAGGGGATTGGTAAGTGCCAAAAAGAATATGAAAGATGGCTGGGAAGTATTACAGATCGATGCTGCTATTACTCACGGTAACAGTGGCGGCCCGGTAATGAATGAGTACGGTGAAGTAATTGGACTTGCAACTTTTGGCAGTATAGATTACCAGCGGCAGGCAGAAGTACAGGGTATGAACTTTATAGTTCCGAGTACGATTGTCGATGAGTTTATTGATGAAGTAAATGTAAAACCGGCCATGAGTGATATTTCATTGCTGTACGAAGAAGCCTTGAGTTTGTATGATAAATCCCGCTATAAAAAAGCGTTGGAAAAATTTGATGAAGTAAAGTCAATGAATGCTTCTTTTCCTTTTATTGATAAAATGATAACCAGCACTGAAAAGAATATTGAAAAAGGATTGGATAAGGAACCGAAGGATATGAAGTTGTATTATTTCATTGGTGGTGGGGCATTGCTGTTGATATTGATTTTGGTCTTATTGTTACGTAAGAAAAAGAAAGTCTGATTATTAAATTAAAAAAGCCCCCGTTATACAATCGGGGGCTTTTTCTTTTAATCTCTTTCCGGCTCTGGTTCCGGCTCATTAAACTGTCTTGCTGGTTCCTGGGGTTTTTCTTTTGGTTTCTTCTCCATCCACTTTGGGTCTTTTCGTAGTTTTTGTACATCATCTAATTTGGTGACGTACAAACTGCGGCCATGTGTTCCAAGAACTATTTCATTATCTCTTTGCTGTATAGCAATATCATGAACAGGAACTGATTTAGGTAAACCACCATTCCACATCATAAATGAATTACCCTGGTCGAAGCTTACATATAAACCACCATCTGTTCCTACATATAAAATGCTATCGCTTTTTGGATCTTCTTTTATTACGTTGATCGGTTCAAACGGCAAGTCTTTTCCAATTTGTTTCCAGGTAGTACCATAATCTTCACTCATATATAAGTAAGGAGCAAAGTTGTCATTACGATAACCATTCAACGAAACATATACTCTTTCTACTTTGTGTTGTGATGCTGTAACACGACTAACATATAAACCATTGGTCTGAAGTTTTGCACTTGCAGCAGGTTTAGCTCCTTTTTTGGCCGGTGCAGCAGCGGTGTGGTTTAATTGTTCCCAACTATATGCTGCATCTTTAGAAACATAAATGTTACCATCATCACTGCCGGTATATAATAAGCCAAAACGTAATGGCGATTCTGTCAATGTAACCAATGTGCCAAATGGTACATTGCCTGTTACTTTTCCACTGGTAAGATCGCTACTCATAGCAATAAGTGTATCACCCTTATTCAATGAACGGAACAAGCGGTTGCTACCGTAATAAAATACATCCTGGTTATGTTTGCTTAGCAGGATTGGTGTTTGCCAGTTAAAACGAAGTGGTTTATCACCCAGGTCATGTGTTGGCCGAAGTGATTTTTGAAAACCTCTTCTTTCCTGCATATTTTTATTGTAACGGGCATATGCACCAAACTGAGAACCGGAATAAATTGTAGCGTTATCTCTTGTATCAACCTGCGCCTGCATACCATCACCACCATTGATGCCTTTGAAACCGTATTGACCATTATCTATCCAGCCAATATCATCCCGGTGATTGGATGGTCCCCACCAGCTTCCGTTATCCTGTAAGCCACCGTACACATTGTAAGGTCTGGCATCATCAACGGTAATACTATAGTACTGACCCAATGGAGGAGTATTTGCTTTAAACCAATTATCACCATCATCATAGGTAATATTGGCGCCACCATCATTACCATTGATAACATGCGAATCTTTTTTTGGATTTACCCACAGTGCATGATGGTCAGCATGAACATTTCCTTTGTCCATCGTCTTGAATGTTTTACCACCATCCGTTGATACCTGTGCGATATAACCCATGGAGAATATCTTATCAGGATTGGTATGTGAAGTATAGATCTTGGCAAAATAGTAACCATATGTGCTGAAGTTGGCATTTGGTTTATCATGTGTTTTTTTCCATGTTTGTCCGCCATCATTACTGCGATATACTTCGCAACCAGCAATACCGGTATTTTGAAATCCATCATCACTGTCTAAATAATCCCACAAAGCCACAGGTTGTATTTTATCTGCTGCTACCATTTCTTTTACAGTTCCGGCAGTGTATTTAGCAGGAAACCGATTAGCTCTTAAAAACGAATTCAGTTTTTTATCATCCAGGTTTTTAAATTCTTCTTTGCTTATCGCTTTAAACTGGTCTTTCTTATAGTTAGTGTCAACCTTATTATCGGTAGCTAAAGGTGTATTGTTATCAACAACTGCATATACAATACTTGGATTTTTTGGATACACAGCTATTCCAATACGTCCAATTTTATCACCCGTCATAAAACCAGAACCGGCACCTGAAACTAACTTCCATGTTTCACCACCATCATTACTTTTATAAATACCACTTGTTTTTCCGCTTTCTTCAAATTTCCAGGCACGGCGTACACGATACCACATACCTGCATAAACTTCGTTTGGATTCGAGGGATTGATGTCAATATCAACAGCACCGGTATTATCATCGATAAACAAAGTTTGTTTCCATGTTTTACCACCATCGGTTGTTTTATAAACACCTCTTTCTTTGTTGGCAGAATATAAATGTCCTAATGCCGCTACCCATGCAATATTTGGATTAGTTGGATGCAATTGGATTTTACCAATATGGTGTGATTCCGGAAGACCCAGGTATTCCCAGTTCTTACCATTATCTGTAGATTTATAGATACCGATACCTGCATAAGAAGAACGGCTGCTATTTACTTCACCTGTACCAACCCATATGGTTCTGTTGCTCCAGTTCACTGCTATATCTCCAATGAACAATACATCAAGATTGTCCATGATAGGAGTGAAGCTTTGTCCATTATTGGTAGTATGCCACAATCCGCCTGTTGAATAGCCTACGTAGAATTCAGTAGGATCTTCCGGGTTAGCATCAATATCTGATACACGGCCACTCATAATTGTTGGCCCTATATTGCGAAATTTAACATCATTAACAACAGAAGCACTTTCTAACTTCTTACGTTGTTCAATGGCCTGCATTCTTTCTGCTGCAGGAGTGGGATTTATCTGTGCAAATACCAATGCACCAATGTGTAGCAAAGCAAGTGTGGAAATAACCCTTCTTGCCACTTTATATTGGCGGGAGGTTTTTTTTAACAACTGGGACATAAAAACAGTTAATTTTCGTTAGTAAATTGCAGTGTGTGTAACGAGGCGCAGATAACCTGCTGTCTCTCATCAAACTTACTAAACTATGCGATTCATTGTACTGATTGCCTTGCTTATTTCTACCAGCGGTTATAGCCAATGGAAAAATTTTATAATAAGTCCAAAAGGCGATACACTTAACCGGGTG
The DNA here is from genome assembly GCA_002127295.1 of Chitinophagaceae bacterium IBVUCB2. Lineage (GTDB taxonomy): Bacteria > Bacteroidota > Bacteroidia > Chitinophagales > Chitinophagaceae > JJ008. The sequence goes on along the minus strand of NFUV01000001.1, from coordinate 912,647 downwards.
GATATGAAAGGAAAGAAGCAAGGACCATGGTCTGTTCGTATACCGGATTTACGTGGCGAAAGAGGCTATGAGGAAGAAGGATATTATGAGAATGATGCGAAAGAAGGCACCTGGAAAAAATATTCATTAGAAGGAGTGAAGATCGCAGAAGAAAATTATCGGTGGGGAAAGCTCAATGGCAGACAACAATACTATACATTCAATGGAGGTTTAATGCGGGAAGAAAGCTGGCGGGCAATGGATCCGGCTATTGCATATGATACAGTATCTGTATATGATTTAAAAGATCCAACAAAAGAAATTGGGCAAGTTGTAGTAAAAAATGAGGGTGTTGCAGTTAAACATGGTAAATGGTTATATTTTGATCCCCGTGAAGGAAGAATAGAAGCCAGTGAATACTATGTGATGAATAAACTGCAAACAGATGATAATATAATGATTGGGGATGATGATCTGCGACCAATAGATATTAGCTCTGCCAAAGCAAAATCAGACACAGCAGGTAAAAAAACTATTTCCAAACCACAGGCGATACTTGATTACGAAAAGAAAAATGCGGGTAAGAAAAAAGTAAAAACCAGGGATGGTAATACGGGAAATGTGCCGAAGCCGTAGTCCCCTTATTTCATTGCAGTAAAATAATTCCTGAAAAACAATAACTGGTATTGCACCGCATTCTTCCAATACGGCCAGTTATGTTGTCCCGGTCTTTCAATATACTCATGCGGGATTTTTAACTTCAGCATTTTTTGATGCAAATTGTTATTAACTGCAAAAAAGAAATCTTCTGTTCCGCAATCAATAATGATGGCCAGTGAATCTGTGGGTTTCTCAATTAAATTTATAACAGAATAATTTTTCCAGTTGTCAGCATGTAAAATAGTATCACCAACCTTTTGAGATATTTGCCAGTTCTTTTTGTACGGTGCTAAATCTACGCCGCCACTCATACTACCACAGGCACCAAATCGTTCTGCATGGCGAAAGCCTAAAAACAAACCACCATGTCCGCCCATACTTAAACCAGTTATGGCTCTCCCTTTTCTGTCTTTTATGGTTTTATAATTCGCATCTATATAATCTGGAATTTCTTTACCCACATAGGTCTCAAATCGTACAGTTGAATCAACAGGACTGTCCAGATACCAGCTATTAAATCCGCCATCAGGACAAACAATCATTAACTGGTATTTATCAGCATGTTCTTTTAATTCAGTTACCCGGATTATCCAGTTGGCATACCAGCCGCCATGTCCATGCAATAAATAAACTACCGGAAAAGCTTCTTTCCTTTTTTTATACGAAGAGGGTTTTATCACTACGCATTTGTATGCCTTTTTCATGGCGCTGCTGTAAATAGATACAGTATCAACCGTTGCAGCAAAGGATTGTAGTGAAAAAAGAAGAGCGATAGCGAATAATATTTTTCTAATCATTTCTAAAAGTAAGAATTAAATAAAACCAAGCCTGTTATACGTAAAGCATAAAGCCATTCCTGATTTTCGGAATGGCTTTATGGATGTTATAAGAGTTTATATTCTTTAGAGGGGGTTAAAACCCTTTTTTCTCCTGTGCTTTTTGCATGGGGTTCCCAGCCTGGCTACCTGCTGCTCTTGGTGCAGTTTGTCTTGCTTTAAAAATATTAAAACGAGATGGCTCTGCTATCGTATTCCAGCTGTTATTGCTTTCATTAATATCAGCCGTTTCCCGGTAAGGATCTAGTTTTACAGAAGCCACTTCTTTATCTTTAATAAAAGTTTTTACCACTTTGTTCTCATTCAATCTCCACACCTGTGCAGGTATGCGATCGATTTCTTTCGTACCATCTTTATAGGTCCATTCCACAATGACCGGCATTACTAATCCGCCTTTATTACTTAATGTAAGTTCATACATATTCTTGTTGGCATATTTTGCTTTTTCTGCCTCTGTAAGCGGGTCGGGTTGACTTCCCGGTATTGTTACTTCATATTTATTAGTGTCATACGGTTCCTGGTTGCGGGCATATCTCCAATAAAAATCACGGATACTGGTATCAACATCTGTTTGGAATTTGATATTCTTATCTTCTCTGTTCCTGATCTTTGAAATATCATCAAAAGTTGGAACCAATGGTTTTGCAATGGCCCGCAGTTGTTTTGTTTCTTTTGTTGCTTCCTGTGTAGCCGTTAAATCCGGTTTTGCATGTTTAACCGAGTCCAAAGAAATATCGCAAACTTCAGTGCTGTAAAACCAACCTCTCCAGAACCAATCCAAATCTTCACCGCTGGCATCTTCCATCGTACGGAAGAAATCTGCCGGCTCAGGATGTTTGAAAGCCCAGCGTCTTGCATATTCTTTAAATGCATAATCAAATAATTCACGACCCATAATAGTCTCTCTCAAAATATTTAAACCCGTTGCTGGTTTAGAATATGCATTTGGTCCAAATTGTACAATATTCTCACTGTTCGACATGATAGGTTCCAGTTGATCTTTTGGCAATTTCATGTAATCCGTAATATAGGCAGCAGGACCGCGGCGGCTGGGAAATTTATTGTCCCATAATTCTTCTGCTAAATATTCAACGAAAGTATTTAAGCCTTCATCCATCCAGCTCCATTGGCGTTCGTCGCTGTTAATGATCATCGGGAAGAAGTTGTGACCTACTTCATGTATGATAACACCGATCATTCCGTTCTTTGTGCTTTCGCTGTAAGTACCATCTTTCTCTGTTCTTCCAAAGTTGAAACAGATCATCGGGTATTCCATTCCGTTAGAAGCTTCTATACTTTGTGCAACGGGGTAGGGATAAGGAATGGTGAAATCAGAATATGTTTTTACCGTATGCTCAACAGCTTTGCTGGAAAACTTACGATATAAGCCATAAGCTTCTTTGGCATAGCCGCTCATACACATCACTCTTTTACCCGCAACTTTTGTTGCTAATGCATCCCAGATAAATTTGCGGGAAGAACCCCATGCAAAGTCACGAACATTATCTGCTTTAAAGATCCAGGTTTTCTTTTTGGGTGAGCCTGCAGCAATAATTGCTGGGCCATTTTTTTCTGCAGCTTTTGCTTCATCCAGCGTTACTACTTCAATAGGCTCTGATGATTGCTGCGCTTTAGCCCAACGAGTCATTTGTGCAGGTGTAAGTACCGCTGCATAGTTCTGACATTCGCCTGTTGACATAACAACATGGTCAGCAGGAACCGTCATGGCCACTTTAAAATTTCCGAATGTTAATGCAAATTCTCCACGACCGGTAAACTGGTGATTTTGCCATCCCTGGAAATCGCTGTACACACATAAACGGGGGTACCATTGTGACAATGTGAAAAGATGATTGCCGTCCTCCGGAAAAAATTCAAATCCACCACGGCCACCGCCGCCGGCACCACGATTGCTCAATTTATAATTCCAATCCAATTTATAAACGAAACGCTGACCTGCCTTTAATGGCGCAGGCAATTCAACCCGCATCATGGTTTTGTTGATAGTATATTTTAATGGTTTGCCTGCAGCATCCGTAATTTTTAAAATATTAAAGCCCATTCCATTGTCCACTTTCGAATCAGCTGCTCTGTCCAATTGCTGCGGACTTGTTTGCTTACTCATTGCGTTACTCGTCTGGTAGTTGGCATTGTTTACAGTGCTATGCTGGTTCTCATCCAACTGCATCCATAAAAATGTAAGCACATCCGGGGAGTTATTAAAATAAGTGATGGTTTCGCTTCCTGTCAGCTTCTGGTTTTTTTCATCCAGCTCACACTTAATATCATAATCCACTCTTTGCTGCCAGTATTTTGTACCGGGTGCACCGCTGGCAGAACGATATTCATTAGGAGTAGGAAGAGTTCCACCCATTTGTTCAAACTTATTACCATGGTTGCTACCGGGATTGTTGTTGATATTCTGTGCCATCACTATGGTACAACAGAAAATGCTAAACAATAAGCAAGAAATTACTTTTCTCATGTGTGAATGTTATTTATTAATAAATCAAAGCCGTAAAGAATTTTATTTAGCAACCACTATTACTACTATTATCTTCTGTTGCGTCGCACACTTGTACGTCCAGTTCACTACTCAGCATTATGCAGATATTTCCATTGTGTGCGGAAAATCTGTTTCGGCTAAGATAAAGCAAACGGCTTTAAAAAATGTACCGTTGGTAAAAAGAGAAAGCACCTTTTGAAGGGTGCTTTCTCTTTTATGAAAAAGATAAAAATACTATTTAGCCCGTCTTTAAAATCCTTTCTTTTCCTGTGCTTTCTGCATTGGGTTGATACCCTCTGTTGGAGTTACATTTTGCTTTTGTTTGAACAATCTGAACTTACTTGGCGGTTTAATATCTCCATACGTATTATTAGATTCGTCTATATCAGCCGTTTCTTTATACGGATCAAGTTTTACGGATGCTACTTCTTTATCCTTCATAAATGTCTTGATCACTTTCTTTTCATTCTTGCGCCATACCTGTGCCGGTATTCTTTCAATTTCTTTGGTGCCATCTTTAAAGGTCCACTCCAGGATGATCGGCATTACCAGGCCTCCTTTATTAGAGAAAGTAATTTCGTATAAATTTTTGTTGCCATATTTTGCCTGCCCTTCGGCGTCTAATTTTTCTGTTTGTGCTTTTACAGTAATTGGATATTTAGCGGTATCATATTTTTCAATATCTCTTGCATACCGCCAGTAAAAATCACGGAGTGTAGTGTCTTTATCTGTTTCAAATACAATACTCTTATCTGTTTTATTTCTGATCTTCGAAAGGTCTTCAAATTCATTTACTGCTGGTTTAGCCAGGGGTCTGTAAACTACAGTATCATTCACCTGGTTTGGTACAGCGTTTACATCAGGCTTTGCATGTTTAACTGTGTCAATAGAAATATCAACGGCATCGGTTCCATAGAACCAGCCTCTCCAGAACCAATCAAGGTCTTCACCCGTTGCATCTTCAATAGTGCGGAAGAAATCAGCTGGTGTTGGAGATTTAAAAGCCCATCTTCTTGAATATTCACGGAAGGCATTATCAAATAATTCTCTGCCTACAATTGTTTCTCGTAGCATATTTAAACCAGTTGCAACTTTATCATACGCATTTGCTCCAAAGTTGTTGATGTTTTCAGAGTTGGTCATGATAGGTTCCAATTGTTCTTTCGGCAATTTCATATAATCTGTAATTGCAGAAGGAACGCCACCATCCGAGGGATATTTATTGTCCCATAATTCTTGTGTCAGGTATTGCAAATAAGAATTCAGCCCTTCATCCATCCATGTCCATTGTCTTTCATCACTGTTTACGATCATCGGGAAGAATGTATGTCCTACTTCATGTATGATCACAAGAATAGCTGCATTTTTCGAACCTTCTGAATAACTGCCATCTTTATTGGCACGGCCCGGATTGAAAGAGATCATCGGGTATTCCATTCCCTGGTTACCCTCTACACTAATTGCAACAGGGTATGGATAAGGGAATGAAAATTTCGAATAGGTTTTTAAAGTATGTGCTACCGCTTTCGTAGAGAACTTGCTATAAATCGGGTAGGCCTCTTTCGCATAGTAACTCATCGACATTACATTCTTTCCTTCCACATTGGTAGCCATTGCATCCCATACAAATCTTCTGGAAGAGGTCCATGCAAAGTCACGAACATTATCTGCTTTGTATATCCATGTTTTTTTTGCTTTGCTTTTTGTTTTAGATGCATTTAGAGCTTCATCTAATGTTACGATCTGTAATGGCTCTTTTGCAGTTTTTGCTTTGTTCCATCTGGCCATTTGTGTTGGCGTTAATGTTTGTGCATAATTCTGGCACTCACCTGTTGCACCAACAATATGATCGGCAGGAACCGTCATTTGTACTTTAAAGTTTCCAAAATTTAGAGTAAACTCACCGGTGCCCGTAAACTGGTGATTCTGCCATCCCTGGTCATCGCTATAGCGGCAAAGACGGGGATACCATTGTGTCATGGTATAATTGTTATTGTTGTCTTCCGGAAAATTTTCATAACCACCTCTTGCACCACCAAAACGAATGAAATCACCACGATTAGCAATTTTATAATTCCAGTCAACTTTGAAAACAAATTTTTGTCCTGGTTTTAATGGCACAGGCAGATCAACTTTCATCATTGTTTTATTAATGGTGTAGTTGATGGATTTGCCGGCAGCATCTGTTAGTTTAGTAATGTTGATACCGTAGCCATTATCAGTTTTGCGTTCATCATACCTGTCCAATACCTTGTCAGTAGTTTGCATTGGCAACGTATTCTGATTTTGATAGTTTGCATTGTTAACGGTACTGTGTTGGTTCTCGTCCAATTGCATCCAGAAATAGGTCAACGTTTCCGGCGAATTATTAAAGTAAGTGATTGTCTCACTACCCGTTAATTTATTATTCACTTCATCTAATTCACATTTAATATCATAATCCACTCTTTGTTGCCAATATTTAGGACCGGGTGTGCCACTGGCAGTACGTTGTTCATTTGGCGTAGGAAGTATAGTTCCTAATTGCTCAAACTTGTTGGCATGTCCTGAGCTTGGATTATTCTGAATATTTTGTGCCTGCAGTATAGATGCTATAGTTAGTAGCAGGCTGCACAGTAATAACTGTTTCTTCATTTGTTGTTTCTTTTTTTGTTATAGGTAAACGTTCTAAAGACATTTTTAAAGCAAGGCTGAATACAGCAGCCGATAAAAATATAACCCACTCACGGCGACTGATTTTGAAAGCAGTGGTAATAAAATGTGCCACTAACAATAAAATAGTCACTACTACGATCTGTCCCACTTCAAGTCCCACATTAAATGCAAACAGACTCCATGCCATATTCTGATCTTCGGCCAGTAAAAAACGGATAGTGTTTGCAAAACCCATTCCATGTATCAATCCAAAGAACAAGGCTAAAAAATAATTGATACGGATTGAGCGGGGAGTAAATTTTTTCTGGAATAAATTACTCAATGCTGTAATTACGATGGTTACTGGGATCAAAAACTCCACCCACTTACTGTTCAACCGAATTATATCAAACACACTTAATGCTAAGGTAATGGAATGGCCGATGGTAAAGGCGGTAATTAAGATCAAAACCTGTTTCCAGTCCTTTATTATATAGATGGCGGCCAGTGCAGCAATAAACAACTGATGATCTAATGCATCCTTGCTTATAATGTGTTCCCAGCCAAAACCAAAATAAAAACCGAAATCCTGCATCTAATTAGTAATTATGTCCGTCCTTTGACCGCTAAGTTTTAACGATTCAGGCGATAAAGTCTTCAAAATAAGCCAGACTTTTGTAACTGAAAAAATTATTGTGTCAATGGCAGCATCTGTTTTTAAATGGTTATTGTTCCCCCTGCTGGGCGGGGTATTGATGGCGGGCAAAAATCCGGAGGTTCATCCTTTTCATGTAAGTGTGGTGGAAATAAACCATAATGCAGCTGATAAAACTTTAGAGATAAGCTGCAAAATCTTTACGGATGATTTTGAGAAGATATTGACCAAAAACTATAAAGCAAAAGTGGACCTGATTAATCCTCCTAATAAAGCTGCCATGGATTCTTTGGTAAAGCGATATGTTCTGTCTCACCTGGAAATAAAAGCGGATGGAAAACCTGTTGTATTAAACTATCTTGGTTTTGAAAATGAAGGAGAAGCAGCTTACAGTTATATTGAAGTAGAAAATGTTGCTACGGTAAAGAAGATCGAGGTCGCCACCAACCTCATGCATGATCTGTTCGATGATCAGATGAATATTATACATGTAACAATTGCAGGAAACAGGAAAAGTAATAAAATGGATTATCCTGCTACACAGACATCGATTAGTTTTTAGAAACAACTCCCTGCGACCCTTTCCTTATTATGAATTTTCCTATTCACTAAAGGGAGAATTAGTCTTCCATATCCTCTTTCAACTCATCACTAAGTGTCACCAATACTTTATCTATACGGTGACTATCCATATCGATCACTTCAATCTTAAATCCTTTCCAGCTTAGTTTATCACCTGTTTTGGGAATACGTTCCAATTGATGTAAGATGAAACCTGCCAGCGTATCAAAATCATGTTCACCTTCGTTCATCCATTCGGCTTTTTCAAAACGGGTAAGAAAATCATAAAAAGGTATTTGCCCGTCTACCAGGAAGGTGCCATCTTCCCGTTCTCTTATTTCATAATCCGGAACATCCGGTTGTGGCATATCACCAACGATCGCTTCGAGTATATCATTCAATGTTATTAACCCTAAAATACTTCCGTACTCATCTACGATAAAACAAGAATGTAATCTTGATTCTTTAAATTTTTCCAACACCTGGTAAGGTGAATTATTTTCCGGGACGAACAATGCCGGCTGCATCAAATCTTTGAACAAAGTATTATCCGGGCTTACATACAGATCTTTTATTGATACAACTCCTTTCAGATTATCAATTTCACCATCACAGATTGGGTACACCGAATGTGGTTCTCCCATTATCTTTTCTTTGATCAGATCTTCATTATCATCCAGGTTGAACCAGATGATGTCGCTGCGATGCGTCATCAGTGATGTAATATTCCTGTCCCCCAAATGAAATACCCGTTCAATGATTTCCTGTTCTGCTTCATCAATCGTACCGGCTTCGGTGCCTTCCCCGATCAGGGTTTTAATTTCTTCTTCCGTTACTGCATCATCTTTTGAACGTTTGATGTTGAAAATGCGAAAGAAAAGATTGCTTGTTTTATTCAGCAACCATACAAAGGGGTGAGTGAACCGGGCAAAGGTATTCATCGGCCCGGCTACTGCTTTGGCAATATATTCAGCACGGAGCAAACCAATTCTTTTTGGAATTAACTCTCCAAAAATGATTGATAAAAAGGTTACGATGATAACGATAATTGTAGTAGCGATGGCATCTGCATAAGGCTTCAGTGTTTCTATTTGCTCAATAGATGGTTGCAGGTAGCGGGCAAAACGTTCGCCGGAGTACACCCCCGTAAGAATGGCGATCAGTGTAATACCAATTTGCGCAGCCGATAAAAATTTTTCGGGGTTATTCGAGAGTTCCAAAGCTCTCCGGGCTCTTTCATCGCCTCTTTCCGCCTGGCTTTCCAGTCTTGATTTGCGGGCCGAAACCAGTGCAATTTCAGAAATAACAAATAAGGCGTTTACAAAAATCAGCGCCAGCAATATAACAATCTCCATTTATGCAGCGGGTTGATTATCAAAGATAGCAAATCCAAACCGCTTATTGAATAAGGAGCCGGTAGTAATGCCGAAAGCCATGCCCAGCAAAGCTCCGCAAAGAACATCAAAAGGATAATGTACACCAACATAGATCTGCGCATAACCAATGAGAGCAGCCCAAACTATCCCAATCCATACCCATTTTTTGAAAATATGGCGGAAAGTGACAATAAAAAAAGTGGCCATTCCAAAATGATTAGCTGCATGATTAGAGGTAAAACTGTAACCTACACCACAATGTTCGAGCAACAGTCGTACCTGTGAACTGAAGCCAGGATCATTGCAAGGCCGCAACCGCTCAAACCCATGTTTGAAAACATAATTGCCTGTCATATCTATTAAGGCCACGGTAGAAATAAAAAATACCACCCACCAGATGCCACGGGTTTTAAAATTCAGCAACACCAATACCAGCATAAAAAGATAGAGTGGTGCCCAATTAGTTCCATTTCTAAAAAAAGGCATCACCGCATCAAAAACAGGATTGGCCCAATCGCTGTTTATTTTTACAAACAACCACTGGTCTATTTCTACCAATCTTTCCCAAAACTTTACTGCTGCGAAAATCATTGCTGCAAAAGTAACCCATGCTGGCTAATAGGAGTCAGAATATTGTGTTTAAATAGAGGAGCTGCTATTGTTATAATCAAGTAAATTCAATTCTTTTGTAGTCTTTCGAAAGAAGACAACGTAACAGATGCTTGTAAAATATAAAATACCAAAGACTATACTGTGGGTAATAAACCTGCTACTAATCTTTCTATTAATATTTACCATCTTCAGGCTGGCCACTTTTTTTGCATTTAAACCCAAGAGTCTTTCTTTAGGTAATGTTATCCCATCTTTTCTAATGGGTATTCGGTATGATTTGCGTTGGATAGCTTTTATATTGTTACCTGTTGTTTTGTTGAGTATGACACCACGGCTCTCACCATTTTATTCCTCCCGCAATAAAAAATGGTGGACATGGTATTTAGCCATTGTTACATTTATTGTATTCTTCTTTTTTGCAGCCGACTTTGGCAGCTTCTCGTATAACCAGACAAGGTTGGATGCCGGTGCTATGAACTTTGTAGAAGACCCGGGTATTTCGTTGAAAATGATGTTTCAAACCTACCCGATGGTATGGATGATATTGGGATTAGTGGTGGGGATGCTCATTTTCCGGTGGATGTATCATCGCAGCCACTGGCAGGTGATCAACAGAACGGAGGGTCTTCGTATTCCGTATCGCAGAAAATTTTTTATCATCACCGCTTTATTATTGGGGATAGTAGCATATGGCAGCTTCACATGGCCGCCATTAAGCAGGAACGATAGTTTCAAATTCAAAAACAGTTTTAAATCCTATCTCGCTATTAACCCCTTGCAGAATTTTTTTGCTACCCTGCGTTTGCGCAAACCTGATTTTAATGAACAGAAAGCAAGAGCGGCATTTCCTGTAATGGCTGAATGGATGCAATTGCCTGATGCGAATAAATTTTCTTATCGCCGGGAAATTGCCCCAAGAAGTGGTGCATTAGAAAGTCGTCCTAATATTGTGCTGGTGCAGTGTGAATCCTTCAGCATGTATAAAAGCAGCATGAGTGGAAATCCACTTAACACAACACCCTACTTTGATTCATTAAGCAAGAATGGAATTTTTTTTGATAAATGTTTTACGCCACATTTTTCTACGGCAAGGGGACTGTTTGCTATTTTAACGGGCATACCGGATGCACAATTGTTTAAATTCTCGAGCCGCAACCCGGAAGCAATAGCACAACACACCATCATTGATAATTTTGAAGGTTACAGCAAGCATTACTTTCTCGGTGGAAGTGCTGAGTTCAACAACTTTGAGGGGTTGCTGAAAAATATTGATGGATTGCAGATGCACACCGAAGAAAATTTTACTTCTCCTAAAATAAATGTGTGGGGCATTAGCGACAAGGATCTTTTCCTGGAAGCAAACAAAGTAATGCGGACGGAGCAAAAACCGTTCTTTGCATTTATACAAACATCGGGGAACCATCGTCCCTATATGGTACCACAGACAGATACTGCTGATTTTAAAATAGAAGTGGCTTCTGAAGAGCAACTAAAAAAATACGGATTTGAATCGCAGGAAGAATTTAACGCCTTTCGCTATTCTGATTATTGTTTTAAAAAATTTATCGAAGCCGCACAAAAAGAAAGTTATTTTCATAATACCATTTTTGTTTTTATTGGCGACCATGGGGTAGCGGGAAATGCAGAAGCCATCTATCCGCAGGTATGGACGGAACAACGGCTTACAGACGAACATGTGCCATTGTTGTTTTATGCGCCGCAATTGATATCACCACAAAGAAGGGGAGAAGTGGTTTCGCAAATTGATATTTTACCAACGATCGCCGGGTTGATGCACCAGCCTTATGTAAATACTACATTGGGCAGAGACTTACTTGACCCGGCCAAGAAAAATAATTATGCGTTTATTACTAATACTGCTGGTGGTATTGGAATGGTAACAGATGATTTTTATTTTACCCGCAATATTAATTTTCCGGATGAGCAACTGAGCCCGATGCACAAAGGTGCCGTGCAGTATAGCAAACAACAGCAGGATTCGATTCGAAAAAAATTATCGGAATTTACGAATGCATTTTTTGAAACGGCAAAGTACCTGATAATGCATAACAAAAAAGATTAGGTCAATGCATCGGTCGTTCTCCCATCGCTATAGATCCTTTTTTCTTTATCGCCTTTTTCCAGCCGTTTTTTCTCAGCAATAATTATTAAACGGGGTGTTTTCCGAACATCATAACCGGCAAATTGGTAGTCACCAAAAACTTGCTGCACCTGCATACCCTGGAAACTGAGCATATCGGTAAAATCACCTAAAGAAAACTTAGCCACTTTCTCTGTGTATTCCTGGGGTTCTTTTAATGAGGAATCGGTGACAGTGATTTTTTTATAGAAATGTGTTTCATCATCCCAGCGGTGAAGGGTGTAAATAGTGCCATCTATTTCCTTTACTTCATTATGCGTAAGATGGTCTTCCGCATAATGAACATTGAGGTAATCAATAATTAATTTGCCGCCGGGCTTCAGGCTTTTGGCAATGGTGCGTATGGCATCATCATGTTCTCTCCTGGTATTAAAATATCCAAAGCTGGTAAAGAAATTAAAAGCATAATCGAAATAGTTACCCCAAAATGGCAACCGCATATCATGTACAAAAAAATCAAGATTATCTTTTTCAAATTGCTTGGCATAGTTGACACTGTCAAACGAAATATCAATGCCTGTTACATTAAATCCGAGAGAGGCCAGTGTTTTGCTATGTCTTCCTTTTCCACAGGCCACATCCAGCATCCGGCTGCCTGCGGCGGGAGTTAAAAGACCGATTAATTTCTTAATAAAAATTTCAGCCTCTTTCTCATCTCTTTCAAAATATAATTTGTGATAGAAAGGAGAGTTGAACCAATCTTTGTACCATGCCTTTTGTGCCATAAAGCAAAAATAAGCAAGCAAAAATGAATGCTGGTAAAACACGGCTAGGTAGACACTGCGACACAGTGATATACAGCGTTTATCTCCGTGATAGTTTGTTTGCTCCCTGTCTCCGGAGTTTAAAAACAATCTTCAACTGGTAATAATTTTTACTAATTCATTGGGGTCGAAAAGCGTATTTTTGCCGTCCCAAACCTTAAGAACAGCAAACCTTATAACCTGACAATGGCTTTAATAAAGAGTATATCTGGAATTCGTGGGACGATCGGCGGACAACCGGGAGATAACCTTACACCTGTAGATGTGGTAAAATTCGCCGCCGCTTTTGGCAGTATTTTGCTCGATACAAAGAAAAATGCAACAGTAGTAATTGGCCGTGATGGCCGTATTAGCGGCAGCATGGTACAAGGCCTTGTTGTAAATACATTGATCGGGTTAGGTATTAATGTGATCGACCTTGGCTTATCCACCACACCCACCGTTGAGTTTGCAGTACAAGAGGAAAAAGCAGATGGCGGTATCATTTTAACAGCCAGCCATAATCCCAAAGAATGGAATGCATTGAAATTACTGAACAATGAAGGTGAATTCATCAGCGCAGAAACAGGAGCCACGGTATTGGAGTTGGCTGCCAACGAAGATTTTTGTTTTGCTTCCGTTGATAAGTTAGGAACCGTAACAGTTGACGATAGCTATATGGAAAAACATATTGCAGCTATTGTAAAATATCCGTTGGTAAATGCAAAAGCCATTGCCAAACAGAATTTTAAAGTGGTGGTGGATGCTATCAATTCTACCGGGGCCACTTTTGTACCGGCTTTATTAAATGCATTGGGAGTAAAGGATGTGATAGTATTGAATGGAGAAGTAAATGGAAAATTTGCGCATAATCCAGAGCCATTACCGGAGCATTTATCACAATTAAGCAGTGAGGTGGTTCAACAAAAAGCTCATTTAGGAATTGCTGTTGACCCGGATGTGGATCGTCTTTGTTTTGTAAATGAGGATGGCAGTTTGTTTGGCGAAGAATATACCCTGGTAGCCATAGCTGATTATGTATTAAGTAAGAAACCGGGTAATACGGTCAGCAATATGAGCAGCACCAAATCCCTGAAAGAAATTACGCTGAAGCATGGTGGCGAATATTTTCCTTCAGCAGTGGGAGAGGTGAATGTGGTAAAGAAAATGAAAGAAGTGGATGCAGTAATTGGGGGTGAAGGCAATGGCGGTATCATCGTTCCTGATTTTCATTATGGCCGTGATGCATTGATTGGTATTGGTTTGTTTTTAAGTCACCTCGCCAACCAGAAAAATGGCATGAAGTCTTTCCGCAGCAATTATCCTGATTATTATATTTCGAAGAATAAGATAGAATTAGAAAAAGGAGTGGATGTAAAAGCCATCTTTGAAAAAATACAAAAGAAATATGCCAAGAACCCTATCAATACAGAAGATGGGTTAAAGATAGAGTTTGAAAATGATTGGGTGCACCTGCGCACTTCCAATACAGAGCCTATCATCCGCATTTATGCCGAAAGTAATTTTGAAACAACCGCCAATAATATGGCGTTGCAGTTGATGCGGGATATAAAAGAGTTTGGGTGAGAGATTTAATAAAAGCAATCAACTTTTTTTTCAAAAATTATTCGGATTTAAAGTTTTGTTGACAGATTACTTCGGCTTTGGTGCATAAGCTCCTTTCTCAATCCAGGTGATCCATGCTTTTTTAAAATCTTCGTGGGACATTGGCGGCAGTGTACGGCCTTCACCCATATTCCAACCAGCTATCACTAAGCCATCATCTGCATGTGCCTTCAATTGTTGCAACGTTTTATTACCATTCGTTTTGGGATTTACTAATTGTTTAGCCAATTGATTGGGTGTTCTTCCCTGGAAAATCATTTTCATATTAGCAGGTGGCAAGTGCCAATCAGGATGTCCCGGAGGTTTGCCTAATCCTTCCAGGTTTGTGGGTTGATGACAGTTGGCACATTTCATGGCATAAACGCCTTTGCCATCTTTTCCTCTTCTTGGTAACATTGCATGCAGGTGGCTGTCGTCTCCCTGCAATGGTATATCACCGGAAGGATGACAATTCATGCAACGGGGACTCATCAAAACTGTATAAACGTTCATGAAAGCCTTTACCGATTCAACACTATCCTTATTCACATACTCATTACTTAATTTTTCGGTACCTGGTGAATTCTTCATAACAAAACTCATCAATACCACTACTGAAATCATGATGGCTAAAACAGTGATGGTTTTTTTAGGCATTTCGTATTGTTCTATATTTTTCTTCATGTCAAAAAAATTGAATGAACTATGTTATTTTCCCTTACGTTGATTCTCTGCTGCCAGCTTAATGGCATGGCGAATTCTTA
Organism: Chitinophagaceae bacterium IBVUCB2; assembly: GCA_002127295.1. GTDB lineage: Bacteria > Bacteroidota > Bacteroidia > Chitinophagales > Chitinophagaceae > JJ008. The sequence goes on along the minus strand of NFUV01000001.1, from coordinate 897,555 downwards.
AATAAGTTCCGCAGCGGCAAATGTTGCCTGCCATCGCATCATCAATATCTGCGTCAGTTGGATTTTTGTTTTCACGGAGTAGAACAGCGGCCGACATAATTTGCCCGGCCTGGCAATAGCCACATTGTACAACATCCAGTTCAATCCAGGCTTTTTGTAATGGATGATCGCCTTTTTCTGACAAACCTTCAATCGTTACAACTTTTTGTCCAACAGCCCGACTCACTTTTGTAACACAGGAACGAACCGCCTCACCATTCAAATGAACAACACAGGCACCACACTGGGCCAGCCCGCAACCATATTTTGCACCCACTAGGTTTAGATTATCTCTTAGTACCCACAGCAAAGGTGTCTCTGGGTCCACATCTACGTCGTAAGTTTTTTTATTGATATTTAGTGTGATCATGATTGATATGTAAATGTTGAAGAATTGATTTTATTAAAAAGCCCTGGGAGTTAAAAGTTGCACACCAAAAGGCTGTTTATAATTTCGTTTGCCTTCCAATTTATATAATGCATTGGCAACAGCACCAAACACCGGGGGAAATGGTGGTTCACCCAAACCGGTTGGATCAATATCATTATCTACAAAAGAAACGTCTATCTTTTTTGGTGACTCATTCATTCGTATCATTCTGTACTGATGAAAATTGGTTTGCTGCACAGCACCATCTATATGTGTCAATCCACCATAAAAAGCATTTCCTATTCCATCAACTACTGCACCCTGTACCATATTGGTTGCTGCATCAGGATTGATAACAATGCCGCAATCAATAGCACTAAACACTCTTTCCACATAAGGTTGCCCGTCTTTCATTACCATGTCCACCACATGAGCTGCATAAGAATTATGACAGAAATAAGCGGCAACACCCCGGCTATATTTTTTATTCTCGGGTTTGCCCCATCCAGATTTTTCTTTCACTAATTGCAGAACGGCAGCATACCTCTCCGCATTATAGTCATTGTTTTTTCCAACAGGAGTTTCCTTTGCTTTTTTTAATAGCTCTAATCTGAAATCAATGGGGTCTTTACCCATTGCTTCTGCCAGTTCATCTAAAAAAGATTGTTCGGCAGCAGCATTAAAGTTTGATCTTGGTGCCCTGAATGCTCCAATAGTTATATTAGACGAGATCTGCCAGCCTTCGGCCAGATAATTTTCAACTGCACCCGCTGGAAACCTGTTTGCATGAACAGGATGTTCAGGAATTCCACCACCTTTTACATGAAATGCGATAAGATTTTTATTCGCATCCAACGCAGCACGGTAGGTAGCGGTGTACATTGGGCGATAGATGCCATAGGTCATGTCGTCCTCACGGGTATAAACGAGTTTGACAGGAGCATTTATTTTTTTAGAGATCAGTGCAGCTTCTGTGAGATAATGTCCGTAAGCCCTGCGACCAAAACCACCACCCATGCGGGTCATCTGAATTTCAATTTTATCAGCAGGCAAATTTAAAATTTTAGCCAGTGTAGGTTGTATCCATCCGGGTGCCTGCAAAGGACCAACCAGTAAAGCTTTTTCATCCGTAACATGTGCAAAAAAATTCATTGGCTCCATGCAGTTATGTGCTAAGAACGGTGCTGTATAAGTACGTTCAATAATTTGTGCCGCATTCTTAAATGCTGTTTCAGGGTCGCCATCTTTTCTTAGTAATTGAGCAGGTTTTGAAGCATACTCCTGCATTTTTTCCAGTTGCTTGCTTGTACTTTCAAGTGTGCCGGGTACTACCACTTCTGTTTTTCCACTCCTGCCTGATATGGTATCTTTTGTGTCGCCGGCATTCTCCCAGATGGCGTTTAATTTTTTTCGGGCATTCATCACTTCCCAGGTGGTTTTGCCAACCACTACCAACAGATCGTTAAATGATCTTGTATCAAAACCACCCTGTTCAAAACCATCTTCGTATAATTTTAATGAAAAGACATTAGTGATGCCGGGCATTTTCAACGTTTCCGATGCATCAAACGATTTCAGTTTCTTGCCGAAGGCCGGTGGATGTTCGATCATCGCAATTTGCATTCCCTCCTGTTTATAATCCATACCAAAAAGAGAAGCGCCGGTCACTATTTTTAAACCTTCTACATTTTCCTGTGAGTGTCCTACAATTTTAAAATCATTTACATCTTTCAATTTTACATTCTTAGGAACGGGCAACGTTGCAGCTTTTGTTGCAACGCTTCCATAGGTGGCAGACTTTCCGCTTTTTTTATGGTAAAGTATAGAAGCCTTCGTTGTAATTTCTTCAACAGGCACATTCCAGTTTTGTGCCGCAGCCTGCATCAACATATACCTGGCCGTGGCACCAGCTTCTCGTAATGGTTTCCAGTACATTCTTACTGAGTTGCTGCCTCCTGTAAATTGAGGGCCTAACTTAGTATTATGCGGAGCCATTTCCACCACTACATTTTTCCAGTCGGCATCCAGTTCTTCCGCCACGATCATAGGTAATGAGGTCATTACATTTTGCCCGAAATCCGGATTAGGATTGAGGATCTTAATAACGTTGTCGGGAGTAATTTTTATAAACCCGTTTATCTCAATCCAATCTTCAGGAAGCCCAGTTTTATTATTGTTGATCTGTCCGAAAGAAGGCAACCAGGAGAAATTGATCATCAGCCCGCCGCCAACAATTGCAGTGGCTTTTAGAAACGATCTTCTTTGCATGGATGTTTTTGGATTGGCCATTTGGAAGAATTTATTTTTGAAGCACTATTGCCGATACAAGTGAAACTAAATCTACGAAATTTATCAAAGTATTCTTTTGATAAATTTTAAACGCTGGTAAAAGTTGTTGATAGTTTTAGGTAAACCAACAAGTGAGAAGAAGCCTATTGAAAGTTAGGAAAACCAGCAAAGGGAAAATGTTATTTTGAAATAACACTCAATAATATAGCGTTGCAGTTAATGCGGGATATAAAAGAGTTTGGATAGTAGTTTGACAGCATAGCATCAAACGATCAGCTACAGCTTTCCAACAATTATAGCGCATTATTTTATTTCGCAGCTGCGATGATCATCTTTTCTAAAACTTTACTATCAACATCGTCCAGTTTATTGATATAAAGGCAACCAACACCTGTTTTATGTTTCCCTAATTTGGTCAATGCATCGGCATGTCGCTGGAGGTCGATCAGGTGTAAAGAAAAATTTGTTTTGCGGGGCGAAAAACCAATTTTAAACCAATCTACTTCCCTGCCACTGGTAGGGCTTTTATATCTTACGTTCCCAAAACCTATCATGGAGCTACCCCACATTTTTGGTTCTTCTTTGGTGGCCTTCTGCATCATTTTAAGTATAACATGACTGTCTTTCCTTTTTTGTTCATCAGGAAGGCTGTCAATGAAACCAACTACACTGGATGATGTTTGCTTCGTTTTAATTTCTGCTAATTTGCCCATTGTTATTATTATTAGAATTTAGTTAATCCAATATACGGACCTCCGTTAAATCAATTTATCCGGTGTAACCGGTAAATCCCTCACTCTTTTCCCCGTAGCATTATACACCGCATTCAATATAGCAGGAGCCACACCCACCAACGCAATTTCTCCAATACCTTTTGCCCCTGTAGGGCTGATGATATAATCCGGTTGGTTCGGAAATACAATATCCATCGGTGGTACATCTGCGTGTACGGGTACATGGTAGTCCACAAAGTTGCTGTTGATATACCGGCCATAGCGATGATCGATCAATGATTCTTCTGTCATCGCCATACCAATACCACCTACGGCGCCACCCACCATCTGGCTGCGGGCTGTTTTTTCACTGATGATCTTTCCCGCATCGGCAGCGGATACCATATGTTTTAATTTTATCACACCCGTAACAGGGTGCACATGCAGTTTTACAAAATGTACCGAGAAAGAATTGGTAGCATATTTATCCCGCTGTGCAAAGCTACTGGAGCTTTTAGAAACCTGTACTTCAGGCTTACCAGTTTCTTTCAGCAGGTCCATAAAATGAATAGAGACATTATTAGCAGCAATTAATTTTCCTGCTTCATATTTTATATTCTCGGGTTTCACATTTTTAAAGCCTGCAATACTTTCGATGGCTATTTCTTTAAGGCTTAGTTTAATAGCATCACATACCGCTATTACAGCAGAACCAACTGCAGTAGCAGAGCCAGAACCACCTTGTGTAGGCCCGGTAGGAAAATCGGTATCACCTAATTCAAATCTTACTTTTTTCTCTTCCAGTCCCATTTGTTCGCTGCCAATTTTTACCATGGCAGTTGAAGTACCCGGTCCCATATCGCTTACAGCACTTTGTAATAAAAGGGTTCCATCATTTTTTAAAATTCCTTTAGCAGTGGCGGGATTTCTGCCTGCACCAAACACACCTACCGCCATTCCATAACCTACCAGCATTCCATCTTCTTTTAAACTGCCCGGTGTAGTTGGTCTTTTATGCCACCCAATTTTTTCTTTCCCTAACGCATAACACTCTTTTAAAAATTTTGTGGTCCATGGTAATTTACTTTGCGGATGTACTTCTGCATTGTTGATTAGTCGCAGTTCAATCGGGTCAATATTTAATTTATAACTTAATTCATCCAATGCACTTTCCAATGCAAAACAACCGGTACCGGGGCCGGGGCCACGCATCCAGGTGGGAGTGTTTATATCCAGCGGTAATATTTTGTAAGTGGTAAACACATTCGGGCAATCATATAAATATTGGGACACACTTGAAATGCCTTCGGTAAAATCTTCGTAGGAAGAAGTGTTGCTAACTGCATGATGGGCAATGCCGGTTAACTTACCATCTTTACTGGCACCAATCCCAATTTTTTGCCAGCATTGCGGACGGTAGCCTACCATAGTAAACATCTGCTCCCGGTTGAGTGTAACTTTTACAGGGCGGTTTAGCTTTTTTGTAGCGATCACTGCTGCATGTACATGCGGCCAGCTACGCAAACTGCTGCCAAATGCACCACCTACAAATTCAGTGATCACCTGCACATTTTTTTCATCGATGGCAAAAATTCTTCCCAGTTCCCCTTGTACATTTTTTGGTCCCTGCGATTTATCATACACCGTTAGTTTGCCTCCTTCCCACACAGCAATGGTGGCATGCATTTCCATCGGGTTATGCGTTTCAACCGGCATCGTATATTCTTCTTCTAAAAAAACCTCAGCATTCTTCCAGGCGTCTTTTTGATTGCGTACATATTCGGGGCGGGGCTTTAATAACTTATCGTTGAATTTATTTTTGTCGAAATCTGTTTCAGATTTTTCTTTTATGTATTCCACTTTTACCAATGAAGCAGCATGCACAGCTCTTTCATAAGTATCTGCAATCACCAATGCGATCGGCTGTCCATTACTTACCACCATATTGTTATGAAAAACTTTCAGGCCGGTAAAATCCCTGGCGTTCGGATTGGCGATCCTGTCAACGGGTTTATAACCCGGTACTGCCGGGCAATTGAGATAGTAAATAATATCAATTACTCCAGGAGCATTTTTTGCTTCGTATATGTTCATGTGCTTAATAGCACCTTTGGCAATCGTACTGCAAACAAAAACAGCATGGGTAAGGCCGGCAGGTTTGAACTCCGCCGTAAACTTTGCTTTACCGGTAACTTTTGCAAGACCGTCTACCCGGTCGTCATCTGCAAAAAATGTTTCGGAGAGATTATTCTTGTCCATAGAATTAAATGCTTGAAAATTAAAAACAGTTTTTTTTGAATTAACTCGTCGCTTTTGTTAACGCTTCAACGATCGCCGACTTTCCCATCTTCACTTTAAATTGATTATGCTGATAAGTTTTTGCATTCTTCATTCCAATTTCTGCAGCTTCTTTAAAAACATTGGCTGTAATGCTCTTACCAATTAAATATTTTTCCACTTCTGTTAGCCGCCAGGGTTTATGTGCCACACCACCCATGGCAATACTGGCTGATCTTATACTCCCATCCGTTACTTCCAAAGCCACAGCTACAGATACCAGTGCAAATGCATAAGATAAGCGGTCACGAACTTTTAAATAATAAGATCTGTTAAAACGATTAGCAGGTATATGTACAGCGGTGATCAATTCACCAGTTTGCAAATTATTATCCAGCTCCGGTGTATCACCCGGGAGACGATGAAAATTGGCGAACGGAATTTTCTTTTCACCTTTTGTACCACTTATAACTACGGTTGCATTCAGTGCGGCTAATGCTACACACATATCACTGGGATGAACTGCAATGCATTTGTCACTTGCACCAAAGATGGCATGCATACGGTTGTAGCCTTCCATTGCACCGCATCCGCTTTGCGGTATACGTTTATTACAAGGCATCGTTATATCATAAAAGTAGGGACATCTTGTACGCTGCATGATATTACCACCCACCGTGGCCATATTGCGCAATTGCGCTGAAGCACCTGCATTCAATGCCATTGCCAGCAAAGGATATTTTTCGAGTACCAATTTGTTTTCTGCCGCCACACTATTAGGTACCAATGTGCCGATGCTTAATCCTTTTGCATCGCTGCTGATATCTTTTAAAGGCAACGCATTAATATCAATTAGGCGTTGCGGTGCGGTCACTCCCTTTTTCATGAGGTCAACCAGGTTTGTGCCGCCGGCAATAAATTGTGCAGCTACATTTTTTGACTTTGCAGCAACAGCAGCTTTTGCTGAATTTACTCTTGTGTATTCAAAGTTTATCATAGCTGCTTTCCTCCTTTTTTTACTTCCATAATAGCATCAACAATATTGGGATAAGCACCGCAGCGGCAGATATTACCACTCATGTATTCCCGCACATCTTCTGCCGTGTTTGCATGCCCTTCTCTTATACATCCGATGGCCGACATGATTTGTCCGGGTGTGCAATAGCCACATTGAAATCCATCATGTTTCATAAACGCTTCCTGCATGGGATGCAATTCTTCTCCCTTGGCAAGCCCCTCAATAGTGGTCACTTTTTTTCCATGGCTCATTACCGCCAATGATAAGCAGGAGTTAATACGTTTGCCATCTACATGTACTGTGCAGCATCCGCATTGTCCATGGTCGCAACCTTTTTTGGTTCCTGTTAATCCCAATTGTTCCCGGAGCAGATCAAGCAGCGTTACTCTTGGCTCAACAGACAGTTTATATGCCTGCCCGTTTATTTCCAGCTCCAGGGGTACTTTTTCAAAGTAAGCAGCAATTTTTTCATCGTTATCGCCTGCTTTAATTAAAGCCGGGGAAGCAATCGTAAGAGCAGCTAAAGCCGTTGATTTTTTTAGAAAATCTCGCCGGCCTTCGTTTTTGTTAGTTGTATCCATAGTTCATTCAATATGTAATTAAATTTAAACCTTCGGGCACTATTAAAAAAATGAATATTGAATAGTGGCAGCGGTAATTGCTTTTCGTCCAACGTTTGCGTTGATTTGCTTTAGAATCAACGCTGCAAAAGCGGTTTACTTATCTTTGCAGACTATTAAAAACTAAGCTTCTTGGGCATGAACCGGATATACTTTGATAACGCAGCAACGACCGCACTTGATAAAGAGGTGCTGGATGCAATGCTGCCCTATATGACTACTAATTTTGGCAATCCCTCCTCTATATATTCTTATGGAAGAGAATCGAGAATGGCCATTGAAAGCTCCCGGAAATCAGTAGCAAAATTATTGAATGCCCATCCCGGTGAAATTTTCTTTACCAGTGGTGGTACAGAAAGTAATAACACGGCTATTCTTTCAGCCATCAGGGATTTGGGTTGCAAACATATTATTACCTCACCCATCGAACATCATGCGGTGTTGCATACAGTGGAACATTATGATTGCGGTGATGAGGTAACCAGCAGTCATGTAAAGTTATTTCCATCGGGTCATGTAGACCTGGAAGATCTCGAAGAGCAATTAGCTGCACAAGGAGAAAATCGTACCCTTGTTACACTCATGCATGCGAATAATGAAATTGGGAATATATTGGATATTGATGCAGTAGGAAATATTTGCAAAAAGTACAATGCTATTTTTCATTCTGATTGTGTGCAAACAGTGGGACATTATCATTTAGATCTGAGAAAAACACCGGTTCATTTTATTTCTGGTGCAGGACATAAATTTCATGGGCCAAAAGGCGTTGGTATTTTATATATCAATGATAATATCAAAATAAAACCTTTTATATACGGTGGCGGACAAGAACGCAACATGCGGGCCGGTACAGAAAACCTGTATGGTATCATAGGATTTGCAAAAGCATTGGAGCTGGCAATGGCCAATCATGAAGCAGACAGCCAATATATCCAATCGCTGAAAACATACATGAAAGAACAACTCACCAAACATATCAAAGGCGTTCATTTCAATGGCGACCAGGATGGCAAATGTCTGTACACGGTATTAAGTGCGGCATTCCCAAAAACAGAAAAATCAGAAATGATACTTTTCAACCTGGATATGAGTGGTATTTGTGTATCCGGCGGCAGTGCCTGCAGCAGTGGTGCAGATGTTGGCAGCCATGTAATCCGTGCTATCAACAATAATCCCAATTTAGTTACTGTACGTTTTTCTTTCAGCAAGCACAATACAAAAGAAGAAGTAGATACGGTGATAGCGAAGTTGAAAGAGTTGGTGTAGGAGAAGTCAGAAAAAAAATCTTTTTCGTCCGATAACCTGCCTGCTGACAGCGTCTACTTATTGGCAAACTCTCAGATCAATAGCATAATCTGCTCATTAAGACTTGCTTCCCAATCGCCAGTCTTCCCTCTATTTTGCCTTTTACCAAAATAAATTTATTTGGTTACGAAAAAATCGTAGATTTACGAAAATTTCGTAGAAATGGAAAAATTAACCCATGTAGAAGAGGAAGCTATGCAGGCAGTATGGCGCACCGGTGAAGGCAATGTAAAAGCCTTTATGGAACATCTTGATGAAGAAATTCCTTATACCACGGTGGCAAGTATTATTAAAAATTTAGAAAAGAAAGGTTATCTCAGCAGCCGTCTTGTTGGTAATGCGTATTTATATAAACCTGCCGTAAGTGAAGAAGAGTATAAGAAAAAATTTATGAATGGTGTAGTAAAAGAGTATTTCGACAACTCCTATAAAGAGTTGGTCAACTTTTTTGTGGAGCAAAAAAAGCTTTCTGCAAAAGAATTAAAAGAGATCCTCAGTATGATCGAAAAGGGCGGAAATAAATAAATTTCTAAACGTTCAACTTCTTTTATGCCATTGCTCATAACCTATTTATTAAAACTTTCGATAAGTCTTTCTGTTGTTTACCTGTTTTATCATTTTGTATTACAGCGAATGACTTTCTATAACTGGAATCGCTGGTATCTTATTAGTTATACCATCTTCTGTTTCTTTATTCCATTTATAGATATATCATTTGTTTTAGCAGATAATAATTGGAACGAAGCAACTATTGTAAGATGGGTACCGGCAATTGATAATTACCAGGGAAATGTTTCAATAGCAACAGATGCCACCAATTCTTTATCTGCCTGGAAAATGATCAGTTTTTTATTGGTAGCCGGTATGGCCATCATGTTCATTCGTTTACTTATTCAATTATTTTCTTTCAAAAGAATGATGGGGAAAGCAGAATTTATATCGGATGAGGGAATGAAGATTTACCAGGTCAATGAAAAGATAATTCCATTCTCTTTTGGTAATTCCATTTTTATCAATCGCCACCTGCATAGTGAAAATGAATTACAGGAAATTATCCTGCATGAGTTTGTACATGTAAAACAACGGCACAGTATAGATATTATATGGAGTGAAATTCTTTGCCTGCTCAACTGGTATAACCCTTTTGTATGGTTGATCAGGAGATCCATTCGCCAGAACCTGGAGTTTATTGCAGACAATAAAGTATTAGAAAATGGAGTAGATAGAAAACAGTATCAGTATCTCCTTTTAAAAGTTATAGGTAATAATCATTTTAGTATAGCCCAAAAGTTCAATTTTTCTTCATTAAAAAAACGTATAGCCATGATGAACAAAATCAAATCAGCAAGAGTTAACCTCCTCAGGTTTCTCTTTGTATTACCGTTGCTGGCGGTCATCCTTGTTTCTTTTAGAGAACAAATTGGAGACTCATTCAATGGAAGTAACGACTACCAATTGCAGACTCCGGCTCCTGTTGCCGGTACAGACTCAGTTCCAAAAGTTACAAAGCCTAATAGCAAAGGCTATTTAATTGATGTAATTGATGTAAAAGGAAACTGCACTATTGTTGTAAAGGATAAAAAAGGGAAGGAAGTAAAAAGAATATTAATGAATGACTGGACAGAAAAGGATGATGAGTCGTATGGAGAAATTTTACCTCCTCCACCTGCTCCACCAGCACCTCCCGATGCACCTGTTAAATCTGACTTGCCTGATAACGTTCGAAGCGTAAGAATTAATAACAATAAAGCTACTGTTATATTGGAAGATGGCATAATAGAAAAGTATGACCTGGATAAACTGGGTGAGAAAAATAAATTTGAAAAAAAATATGGCCCGCCGCCACCCACACCTGTAACCCCAGGATCACCAGCAACTCCGGCTGCACCCGTAAAAGGTATGGCTATTGCAAAAATCAATGGTGTAGATAATCTTGCATTGCTTTGTGAAGAGTATGAGATAACCAATAACAAAGCAACTATGCATCTCAAAAATGGCAAGACGGAAGAATACGATCTTACCAATATTGAGCAACGCAGAGATTTTGAAAAAAAATTCGGAAAGATCATTCATATAGATAGAGATCATTCGGATTTGTCTGCACCCACACCGGTAGCAATGGTGCATGATGTCTCAGGACAAACAGTCATTGCCCCTATGAGCAATGCTGCAAGAATAGCCGGCGGAGTAATGATGATCGACAAAAGTAGCTATGTGATTAACGGAGAAGAGGATGTACTGATTACGATCACCCACAAAACTACACGGCAGCAATTGGAGCAATACAAACAACAAATGAAAGAGAAAGGAATTGAATTAACCTATGATGAAATTAAATATGACGATAAAGGGTTGTTAGTGGAACTCAGTGGACAAATGAAATCAAAAGATGGTCATAGTAATTTCAATGCTCTTGATTTTGGAAAACTTATTCTTGCAATGGTAAAAGATGGGGAGCATACTTATTTTAAAGTAAGTACAACGGATAGAAAAGTAGTTATTTAGTCAGCAAGTCAACAGTATATGGTCAATGGAGAATACACGGTATTCGCTGTTGACCATTTTTTTTAATAGAATTTATGTAACAGGCCAGTTACAAAAGTTCTTACAAATAATACCAGGGATTGCGTTTAGCAGCGGTTACATATTTGCGCATATTGCGCCAAAAAGCAAGTACCATATAAATAATAATAGGGGAGCCGAGTGTAAGTAGCGAAGTATACATAAAATACTGCCGGATGCGGCTGGTAGCAATGCCCATGCGGTTTCCGATAGCTGAACAAACACCAAAGGCATTCCATTCTACAAAGCTTTTGAACCTGTTCATATTGCTAATTTATAAAATCTATTCAATTTAAGACAATTCGGCCGTATAAACCGCCTGAACTTTCGTAAATTCGCAGCACTTTTCAATGTGTCAATTCGGCAATTTGCCTATTTGCCAACGATTCTCTCCGAGGCATCTCAAAAAAGACGCAATTGCTTTTAGTAACACATTGTTCATTATCAAATAGCCAAACTATCAAATTCTATGGTATTCGACCTCGATCTCATCAAGAAACTCTACGCTGAAATGCCTGCCAAAGTGGATGCTGCCCGTAAAGCATTGGGCCGCCCTCTTACATTGGCCGAGAAAATTTTGTATTCCCATCTTTGGAAAGGTGTAGAGATCAAGGACTTTCCCCGTGGTAAATCCTATGTTGATTTTGCACCGGACCGTGTAGCAATGCAGGATGCGACAGCGCAGATGGCTTTATTGCAGTTTGATACTACAGGTCGTAAAAAAGTGGCTGTGCCAAGTACGGTACATTGCGATCACCTGATCGTAGCAAAAACAGAAGGTAAGGCTGACTTAGCGAAAGCTAAAACGGATAATGAAGAGGTATTTAATTTTTTATCAACGATCTCTAATAAATACGGCATTGGTTTTTGGAAACCGGGTGCTGGTATCATTCACCAGGTGGTGCTGGAAAATTATGCATTCCCAGGTGGCATGATGATCGGAACAGATAGTCACACGGTGAATGCCGGTGGCCTTGGAATGGTGGCTATTGGTGTGGGTGGGGCGGATGCATGCGATGTAATGGCAGGATTGAGTTGGGAATTATTGATGCCAAAGTTAATCGGCGTGAAGTTGACAGGTAAACTGAGTGGCTGGACTGCACCAAAAGATGTTATTCTTAAAGTAGCAGGTATACTTACCGTGAAAGGTGGAACAAATGCTATTGTAGAATATTTTGGTGAAGGTGCTGTTGCCATGAGTTGCACCGGCAAGGGAACGATCTGTAACATGGGTGCTGAAATAGGCGCAACAACCTCTACGTTTGGTTATGATGAAAGCATGAGCCGCTATCTTGCTGCAACGGGCCGTGCAGAAGTAGCTGCTGAAGCAGATAAAATAAAAGAATACTTAACGGGTGATGCTGAAGCGTATGCCAATCCTGAAAAATATTTTGATGAAGTAATTGAAATTAACCTGAGTGAACTGGAGCCGCATTTGAACGGGCCATTTACTCCAGACCTTGCAACTCCTATTTCTCAAATGAAAGCGGCAGCGGCAGCTAATAACTGGCCTACCAAAATTGAATTTGGTTTGATCGGTAGCTGTACCAATTCTTCTTACGAAGATATCAGCCGTGCAGTTAGCCTGGCTAAACAGGTTTCAGAAAAAGGATTGAAATTAAAATCTCAATTTACTATTACTCCCGGTAGTGAGCAGGTTCGTTATACTATTGAAAGAGATGGTTTCTTAGGTGTGTTTGAAAAAATTGGTGCTACAGTTTTTGCCAATGCTTGTGGTCCTTGTATTGGTATGTGGGATAGAGTAGGTGCAGAAAAGGCAGAACGCAACACCATCGTTCACTCTTTCAACAGAAATTTTGCCAAGAGAGCTGATGGAAATCCTAACACAATGGCTTTTGTTGCCTCACCGGAATTGGTAACAGCATTAGCAATTGCAGGCGATTTGAATTTTAATCCATTAACGGATACACTAACCAATGACAAAGGAGAACAGGTAAAACTAGATGCACCAACAGGGGATGAACTGCCAGTAAGGGGATTTGCTGTGGAGGATGCAGGTTACCAGGCTCCCGCAGAAGATGGAAGCAAAGTGCAGGTGGACGTAAAAGAAGATAGTAAGCGTTTACAATTGTTGGCACCTTTCGCTCCATGGGAAGGAGCTGATCTAAAAGGATTGAAACTGCTTATTAAAGCAAAAGGAAAATGTACAACGGATCATATCAGTATGGCGGGTCCATGGTTGAAGTTCCGTGGCCATTTAGACAATATCAGCAACAACATGCTGATCGGTGCAATGAATTTTTACAACGAGAAAACGGATAATGTAAAAAATCAGTTGACAGGTGAATACGGAACAGTTCCCAACACACAAAGAGCTTACAAAGCCGCAGGTGTTGGAACCATTGTAGTAGGTGATGAAAACTATGGTGAAGGTTCATCAAGAGAACATGCGGCGATGGAGCCAAGACATTTGGGAGTTCGTGTTGTATTGGTAAAATCTTTTGCCCGTATCCATGAGACGAACCTGAAAAAGCAAGGAATGCTGGGTCTTACATTTGCCGACAAAGAAGATTACAACAAAATTCAGGAAGATGATACCATTGATGTGATTGGCTTAACTAATTTCACTCCCGGCACTCCATTGCAATTGGTATTACATCATGCAGATGGAAGCAGCGAAACAATTACTGTAAATCATAGCTACAACCAACAGCAGATTGAGTGGTTTAAAGCTGGTGGTGCATTAAATGTAATTAGAAGAGAATTTGCCAAATAGTTTTCCATCATAAAATATGTTTGTAGGGTTTGCATGTTGCAAACCCTTTTTTATTTGCAGTAAAGCGGGGTGTTTTTTCTACACAATCATGTTATAATAGATTTTTTGTTCATTTTTTGGACGTAACTGTATAGTAATGGCCATCTAAAGCTTGGTATAGTAGTTGTTTCTACAGGGTTGTTACACCAAAAATTATTTTAATGAAAACTATATTTTCTTTCTTAGCCCTGTTCATGGTAACAAGTTTTGCGTTTTCGCAAACAGAACCTGCAGGAACAGTTACAATCAATGTTGCAGGCAACCGCAACAAACAAATAGTAGTAAATAATCAGAATTATACAATCAATAACACTTCAGTTAATCAAAAACAGGTAGTTGTTGTTAATAACATGGTAAATGGCCAACATCCATTAGAAATAGTGAGATTGAATAATAACAATCGAACAACAACTACCCGAACAAGTTTTACTCTTCGTGAAGGCTATGATTTAAACATTACAATCAATCAGAATGGTAGTGTAAGTTCGACTGAAAAGCGAATTGTTAATACAACCTCAGGAGTTAAGCGACCAATTTCTACAGCGGTGTATAATAAAGTATATGCGGCAACCAAAGCGAAAACTACTTCCGCTTCCAGAACAAGTTTTCTTGAAACTGAATTCGCTAACACTTCTAAAATGTACACATCCAGCCAGGCGAGTAAACTGATACAGTTAGTTAATACAGAAAGTTTACGATTACGCTTAGCTAAACAAGTGTATACACAAATAACCGACAGGCAGAATTTTTCATTGGTTGTGTCTTTATTAAACAGCACTGCAAACCGGACAGAATTAAATAATTATACTGCTTTGCTGGATGAGGAGAACGATGAAGACGATGAAGATGTTGTAGGTATTGTTCCAATTACAAATGAGCGATTTAAAACCATTTATAATGAGGTAAGTGCTGAAAATATTATCAACGACAGGAATTATTACCTTATAAATTTTTTCAGCAAGGATTATAATTATTATACTTCTTCCCAGGTAAGCCAATTAATACAGCTTACCACCCTGGAAGCGGAGCGTTTCAACCTTGCTAAGACTGCTTACAGGGGAGTTATTGACCGGGAAAATTATAGCCAGGTATACCAGCTATTGCGTAATTCTTCTAACAGGGCAGATTTACTGGCCTATATAAATTCCTATAACAATACCAATGTAAGAACAGCGATGACCGCTGCAGAGTTTAATAAAATTTACCAGTCTGCTTCTTATCAAACCAGTACTACAGGCAGGTATAATTCCATAAATACAGCTCTTACAACTATTGGAAATTATTTTACAGCGGCTCAGGCAAAGCAATTGATACAATTGGTAAATAGTGAAAGTAGTCGCTTAGCTCTTTCAAAAACGGCCTATAAAGTATTGACAGATCGGGCAAACTATGCATTGCTGAACGAGCTGTTGAACTCTACTGCCAGTAAAAATGATTTTAATAATTATGTTTCCACTTTCAATAATATTTATGATAACGGAGCAGGTATCGTAATGAGTGATGTGGAGTATAACAAGTTACTTAAAAGTGTAAGCGACACCTGGAGTCCAACTACCCGTTTTAAAATTGTTACTGAAGCTTTTCAATCAGGCACAAACTTCTTCACTGTTTACCAGGTACGTCAGTTACTACTTTTGCTGAATAGTGAAAATGACAAATTCAATATGGCGAAGAGTTCTTATGACAATATTGTTGATAGAAATAATTTCAGCCAATTGTATGATTTATTCCCTACAGCAGCTAACAGGGATGCACTGGTAAGGTTTGCGGCGGATATGGAAAATGGAGGATCAGTGGTTGTTAGAACTCCCATGTCAGAAAGTGATTATAATTCTCTTTTACGGAATTTGCAGTTCACTTTTGGTATCGGTGCCAAAATGAGTGCACTAACTAAGATTTTTAATGAGGAAACTAATTATTTTACGGTTGAGCAGACCAAACGATTAATAGAAATGGTTAGCGCAGAATCCAACAGGTTGGAACTCGCAAAACTGTCATATAATAACTTAACAGATCCGCTAAACTTCACACAGATATATGATGTGTTAGCCAGCCAGGCCAGTAAAGATGAACTAGCAGATTATATAAGTAAGAATTCTTATACCAATAATTAGTTTTTTCTTTTATAGATGAATTTGAATATCCCGGGATTATATTCCGGGATATTTTTTTGGGAACAGATTAGGTTATATTTTTAAGACCGTAAATAATCCCAAAAATTATCACATGCGAATTACAGCCCGATATAGTATTCTATTTCTCCTATTTGTTTTTCTACAGTCCAGCTATTCTTTTTCTTATGCACAAGGGAAAAAGGCCAAAGGCAAATTATTTATCATTGGTGGTGGATCTATCAGTGATTCATTAAGAATGGAATTGCTGCGTTCGGCTAATTGGAAAAAAGGAGATATGATTGTTTCGGTTACATTAGCCAGTGGAGTGAGTGAAGAATCATTTGCCGCGGCCAATAAAGCATTCAATCGACTTACCGGTGAAACATGCGTAAAATTTGATTCTGGTGCTGTACATGATCCAAAGAAACTTGATTCATTGAGCAAAGCAAAGATCATTTACCTGGGTGGAGGAAGTCAAAGCAGGTTTATGGAGTTGATAGAAGGAACTAATGTACAGCAGATAATACTTCAGGCTTATTATAACGGTGCAGTAATTGGAGGTACCAGTGCGGGTGCAGCAGTAATGAGTAAAAAAATGCTAACAGGAAATGGTTTGCGGGATACAGCGTATGCTTCAACATTTAAGATCTTGCAAAAAGGAAACCTGGAACTATTAACCGGACTCGGTTTATTGGACTCTGTTATTATCGATCAGCATTTTGTTGTCCGTAGCCGATATAGCAGAATGCTATCAGCTATAATGGAATTTCCGGCCTACCAATGCTTTGGTATTGATGAATCAACAGCAGTGATCGTACATGATGGTATGGCAAAAGTGGTAGGAGAGAGCCAGGTACTTGTATTTTCAAATCCAAAAGATATCCATACAGGCAAGGATAATGCATTTGCAGTTTCATCAGTGCAGTTGTCGGTATATATCGCAGGAGAAAGTTTTGCGATCAAGCAATAGTAAACCTGGCATTAATTCACATTATTTCTTTCTTCTATTATAGGCAAAGATCAATAATGCCGCTACAATAAATCCAAGCGAACTATAGACTATATAACTTACTGGCATAAGATGATTTTAGCTGAATGAAAATTTTATTTATTTTATTACCGCAATACTTTTTTTACTGCTGCTTTTATATATCCATTCTCTAAGTACTTGTATAAATTCTTTCCGGGACAGGTTGTTTGCTTTGAGTAATCTTTATGCGAAGCAAGCGTTTCATAGGGCAACTTGTATTTTTTACTACAATAAGCGATCAAATTTATAAGTGATGTTAGTTGTTGTTCTGGCACTTCCTGTTCTTCCAGGTTGCCCAAACAGGTAATTAATAAATGCCCGGTAGGATCGTATTCAGTGGCCGTTTCACCCGTAGTAAACACATTCCTCCCTTCATAAATTGTTCCATTCGGTGCAATTAGAAAATGATAAGGGATATCGGCCCATTTACGGTCAGGGCCCATACCCCAGGTTTGAATGTTTTTTATTTTGCGTGCAGCATCGGCTGTCATTTCTAATTTGGTTCCTTCGTGATGAATAGTTATTTGAACCGGCACATGTGTTTTATAAGGTTTTGGTTCAGCGGCGTTCCAACCCGTTCGGGGAGTAATTGAAATATCAGGAAGTTTGGTTGCTTTTTTTGGCGGTGAGCAATTCCAGGAAAGCAGGAGTATAAGAATAATAGCAAGGCAATTCTTCATCTTACTAAATTAACTCTTTTACTACTAAAAAATTTCGCTGTATTCTTTTTGTTTTATTTTTACAAGATGCAAAAGATAACTACAGTGCTGGCTGGCCTACTTTTTTTTAATTTTTTAGTAACTGCCCAATCAACTAATAATAGCGATAGCATTTATATTATTCAATTAAACCAGGAAATTGATAATAACGTAGTGAAACGAAATGTTGCTTTACTCGATAGTATATACGCAGAGGATTTTATCATGACACATGGTGATGGTCGGAGAGACACAAAATCTGCGTGGCTTGTAGCAGTAGGAAAATCAAATTATAGTGTGCGGCAACATGATTCAGTAAAAGTAGAACTGCATACAAATATTGCAATTGTAAAAGGCAGTATGCTAGTTCATAAGGCAGGAGGAGAAGTTGCTGCAGTACCTTATCGCAGATATATCAGGTTATTTGCAATGAGAAAAGGTCGCTGGCAGCTTTTATCACATTATACCATGTATGAAAAATAGCCTCCCGGATTAAATCACCCCGGAGGCTATTCAATCTTGCACTACGGTGCAGTTGTTACACCAGTTCTCACTTCTATTAAAGCCAGCAAACGTCCATTGGGTAATTCGCTGGAAGAATAATAAAGCTTTAATGCACCATTTTGTTTTTTCAAGACCGTAATATCTTTTACATTACAATTCATAGCAGCATAAGCATCTTTGACATCAGCGTACTTCCATTCTTTTAATATTTTATTTTGACTGTCTTTTACAGTAACAGTCCTGTTTTTTCCGGCTCTTCCACAATGATGATATTTAATGGATAATTGATCGGCAGAGCCTTGATCTACACGAAGGCTTTTAATATCATCCATCTTACTGCCAAATTGTTGTAGTACTACTTTGTTATTGAGGTAAATTTCAAAACCTTCGCCACCGGGTTTGTTGGTAAAAGAAAAAAAAGCGATGCTGGCAACTGCCAACACCAGGCTTTTGATGATCATTGATTTCATAACCAATACTTTTTTGAGTTTACAATAAAAGAAGTTTATTAAACTTCATTGTCAACACAAAGGAAAGTAGTTTTAGGAGCAGCACGGAATTCGTTTGACGAAAAGCAGGTGTAGCTTGACATATGGCATCCCAATTTATTTTACCTAACGTTGGAAATACTGTTTTTCACGGTATCATGTTTTGTCTTCATAATATTACTGATAGCAGTGTAGCTCCGGTTTTCATGTTGCATCTGGCTTTGCAATTGCAGGTACTGCAGGTTAAAAGCCATTTGTGTTTCCTGCATTTGTTTAGTAGCATCCAATAACTGGGGTTGTGAATTTCCTATTGCAGAGGCTTGTTTCTTAGTAAGGTCGTCATAACTTGTTTCAAGCTTTTCCATCCTTATAATTAGCTTTTTCTGTTGTTCGTTATAAGCAGCCATCATGGCAAGCAACTGTTTTTTCTGTTGCTCCAGTTGTTGCAACTCTTTTTGTACCTGCTGGTATTCGGGTTCTGCTTTTGAAAATACTGCTGCATCGGCTTTTGTAAGAGGTTTGTTTTGTAAGTTTACCTGCCCTGTAACAAGGGTGGCTATCAAAAAAAATATGAGTGTTGTTAGGAATTTAATTTTCATGTCAGTTGGTTTTACTAAAATTACCAATATTTTATTCAAGGAGATTCAGTGTGAATTAAAAGAAATTTGTACAAATGCAACGAAAAAAACCAGACGTAGATATTATCAGCGACATACTCAAACTTTCAATGGAGGCATATCCAGATTCCACTTTTGTTCATAGTCTAAACCATCAGTATATTGAACGGGGTGGCCTGAGTAAAAAGCAACTCGAAGGTCTTTATCAAAAAGCTCAAAAAGTGAAAACTATACCGGTGGGTAAACTGGCAACGCTGGAAGCGGTGATATTGAAAAGGCCTAATAGGTATAAATCTGAATTACCTGCTAATAAACCTTTATACGAAAAGGACCAACAAGCCGGAGAGATGATAAAAGCAATACTGGAAAAATACCCGGAACATAAAAGAGTATTATTCTTTTTATCCAAGTATGAAAACAATGAAGTTTTATTACCCGCAGAAATTGCAGAATTACAAAAGTTCAGAAAAATGCTTAAATGATAATTACTATTCTTACAGTATGAAATATATTCTTGTATCTTTTTTATTATTTTCTGTAACTATAAATGCACAATCCAAGACTATGCTGGATAATCAACTGGATTCTCTGTTTGGATCCTATTTTAAAAACGATGAACCGGGTGGCGCAGTGTTGTTACTAAAGGATAATAAAGTAGTATGGAAAAGAAGTTATGGAGTATCAGATATTGAAACAAAAGAAAAAGTAACAACGAATACTCTTTTTAATGTAGGCTCTATCAGTAAAACAGTAGTGGCCTATGGAATTTTAAAATTGGCTGCTGAAAAAAAGCTTTCATTGGATGATAATTTATATAAGTATTTTCCAGATTTTAGAAGCAGGGAAATCGCAGAAAAAGTAAAAATTTATCATTTGCTTACGCATACTTCCGGTATCCCGGATAGCCGAAAAGTAAAAGAGGAGAATGATTTTTATCTTATTGCAAAAGATGAGGAAAACTTTGCACCATTGAAAGCAACAACCAACCTGGATTTTGAACCCGGCACAAAATATAAATATTCAAACCCCTGCTTTAATGGCCTTGCATTGATTATTGAAAAAGTAAGCGGGATGAAATGGCAGGACTTTATCAAACAAAATATTTTTAATCCTGCAGGGATGAAAACATCTGATATCACTGATGGATCTCATCCCGCAACCGGAGTTTCACATGGCCATATAAAAAATAACAAAGGCAAGTTTAAAGAATTGGATTATGGGGAAGAGCCCACATTTGCAGCAGCTGGTAATGGTGGTGTATGGAGCAGTGTTGAAGAGTTATGGCTATATGAACAAGCTATTCAGAAAAGTAGTTTTATCAGTAGTGATTGGATAACTGTCTCCAGAACAATTTACCCTTTTTTAAATTGGAAGGATGCAGTGCCGCAGCGTCTGGGGCTGAGTTGGTTCCTCACTAAAGAAATGAATATGAACATGATTGGTCATACCGGCTCACAGGGAGGTTTTATCAGCGACTATTGCTGGCTACCCACCCAAAAGGTATTTTATGTACTTCTGTGTAATACGCCAAAACCCATTATAGAAATTCGTAATAATGTGTTTACCTTGTTAAGCCAACACAAATGGCTTGATTAGAACTTACCGGATTGCCAAGGCATAAAGATTTATTGTGCGAAGGCAACCCTGGTGAAGGCAAACCCGATATAGCAATGAAACACAACACACAATTGCTATCAGCAGATGAATTGACCTACCATGTTAGGGCTTGCGCCCAGAACAGCAGGGAGAGCCAGAAAATTATTTACAGCTCTTTCTATGGATATGCTATGGCCGTTTGCGACCGTTATGCAAATAAGCAGGAAGATGCTGTTGAGATATTAAATGACGGGTTTCTTAAAATTTTTAAAGAAATACATCGCTATGAACCTGCGTATGCCGATGTAGCCAGTTCTTTTAAGGGATGGCTGCGAAAAATTATGGTGTATACCGCCATTGACCATTTCAGAAAAAACCATAAACATCACCTTGTTTCATCGATGGAAACTGTGGTGTATGAGGTGCCGGGTGTGAACGATACTGCGCTGGACAAAATTTCGTATGACGAAATTATCCGATCAGTACAGGAATTATCACCCGGTTACAGGACAGTCTTTAATCTTTTTGTAGTAGAAGGACTGAGTCATGAAGAAATTGCCAATCACCTGGGAATTTCTACAGGTACTTCTAAATCTAATTTGTCAAAAGCAAGACGACAATTGCAGAAAATATTATTCAAACATCATCAAATACAAGTTGCCAGAAATGCAGTATGAAGATTTTGATAAGAAAATAAGAGATGCGGCAGACAATCATCATCCGGCTTATGACGAACAAGCCTGGGGAAAGATGGAGAACCTGCTGGATAAGCATATGCCAGTGGAAAAAGAGGATAGAAGAATATTCATTTTCTTTTTATTGTTTTTTCTGTTGCTGGGCGGAGCTGTGTTGTTAATTGCAAAACCATGGAGCAGTAGCAAATCAATCGCAGCAAAAGAGCAAGTGGCTAAAGAATCAATTGATAATACTTCAGCACAAAAACCTGCTCCAAAAAATGCAGAAACAAAGATGCCCCATATTTCTACCAATGAAATTGTCTTACCAAAAGTTGAAGCAGTTCCCGGGAATATTCAACCGCAAAACAGTACTCAATCTAAAATAAACAGTCGCAGTGTAATTAATATTCAACAAAAAAATAGTCAACTCAGTTCAGTAGTTTATGCTGAGAAAACTATTGCATCATCAATTATTGAAAGTAAAAGTGTTGCTGAGAAAAATAAGAATATAAAAAATACTGCAGATCCGATAGTTAGTGCAGATAACAATGATCAACCAGTAACAACTGTTACCAATAAAAAAAATTATAACTCTTTAAATGCAAGTAATACTGTAATAACTAACAATGAAGTGAGCAATCCTCCGGTAGCAATGGAAAAGACGAGCAGCGCAAATCCGGTAATAGAACCAGGCACGAATAAAGAAGAATTAACTCAACAGGAAAATAAAAAGAAAGAGAAACCCAAATCAACCAAATCAAATGCTTTCTTCTTTTCATTATCTGCAGGACCCGATGTAAGTGCAGCAGGCGGAGAGAAGCCAGGGAAAACAAAACTATTAGCTGGTCTGGGTTTTGGTTATACCTTCAAAGAGAAATTGACAATACGTACCGGGTTTTATTCAGGTAGAAAAATATATGTAGCTTCCCCGGATGCGTATAATCCACCACCTGAGTTCTGGAGTTATTATCCTTACTTAGAAAAAGTTGAAGCTGATTGTAAAGTGTACGAAATACCATTGTCAATAAGTTACAACTTTGGCAGATCAACTAAATATAATTGGTTCGCTTCTGCGGGTATTTCTTCTTATATCATGAAGAAAGAAGTTTACAACTATTATTATAAATACACACCTAACACTCCTACACTAAATGCAAAGTGGACTATACAAGATGAAAATAAACATCTTTTTTCTGTAGTTACTTTCTCAGGTGGTTACCAGAGAAAAATTAATAATTCTGTTTCGTTGATGTTTGAGCCCTATGTCAAGCTTCCACTAAGCGGGGTTGGTTACGGTAAAGTAAAATTGAATAGTGGAGGAGTACTGATGACATTAGCTATAAAACCTTTTCAAAAGAATACAAAGGAAAAATAAGCCCCAGGTTAGCACCAAAGGCAACCCATAATAGATTTTCAGCGATTGAAAAGAAAAACTGCGTATGAAAATCTTTAGTGTGATTGCACAACTGGTTGCAATTTTCGCTTCGTTTCTTTTGATCAGCGGTTCTTGTGGTAAAACAAGCACACCTACACCGCCCAATCCTTGTAGCGGGGTTACCGTTGCAGTTACAGCAACCACTGTAAGCCCAACAACTATTGGAGGAACAAATGGAAGTATTACGGCTACTGCAACCGGAGGTTCAGGTTTCACTTATAATATAAATGGAGGCGCCTTCCAGGCATCTGGTTCCTTTACAGGATTGGCTGCAGGAACTTATACCGTAATTGCAAAAAACAGTAATGGCTGTACAGGAAGCGGAAGCTTTACCGTATCCGGTGCTCCAAATCCGTGTGCAGGAGTTATCATAAATGTAACGGCAGTAACTACTAATCCTACTACTGTTGGTGGTGCCAATGGTAGCATCGTAGCATCAGCAACCGGAAGTACTGGTCTTACTTTTAATATCAATGGAGGAGCTTTCCAACCAAACGGAATATTTAATAATTTAGCAGCGGGAGCATACATTATTATTGCTAAAGATGCTAATGGATGTACAGGCACCGCAACATTTACATTAGTAAATCCCAATCCATGCGCAGGAGTTACGATTAATGTAACAGCAACTACAACGAATCCCACAACTGTTGGCGGTACTAATGGAAGTATTGCAGCAATTGGAACAGGAAGTACTGGTTTTACTTTTAATATTAATGGCGGAGCTTTCCAGGCTACAGGCATTTTTAATAATCTTGCTGCAGGTACTTATACAATCGTTGCAAAAGATGCAAATGGATGTACTGGTTCAAATGCATTTACGTTGACAAATCCTGATCCTTGTGCCGGTGTAAACATTACCGTAAACAATACAACTACTAACAACACACCGTGTGAACCCAATAATGGTTCTATCTCAGCAACTGCAACCGGCGGCGCTGCCAGTTATACGTTCAGTTTGAATGGCGGTGCATTTCAAACATCAAATATTTTCGGAAGTCTCGGACCTGGTAATTATACCATTACTGCAAAAGATGCAAATGGCTGTACGGGTACAAGTGGCAGCATTGCAGTAAGTAATTTGCCAGCAGGAGCATTATTTTCGGCAGTAAGAACTGTGTTGCAGAATAACTGTGTAGGTTGTCATAATAACTCACAAGCAGAAGGTGGAATGAACTGGACAGTGGATTGTAATATTGTGACATTTAAGGAAAGAATAAAAGCCAGGGCTGTAGATGCAAATCCTTCGGTGATGCCGCCAACAGGAGCACTGTCAACATCTGACAAACAAAAAATAACTGATTGGATAAATGCAGGTGGTAGGTTTTCCAATTAGTGTTGTTCCATAAGTGTGTTAGTTCGAGGCCGCTAAATTATTAGCGGCCTATTTCTTTCAATTAGTCCTTAGAAGACTTTTTCAATATCAAATGATTTTATTTCCCCCACCGAAAAGTTGAAATATCAATCCCTGCTAAATCCAGTACCCTGTCAACAACTGTTGCAGCCACTTCTTCAATACTTGCAGGACGGCTGTAGAAAGATGGAGTTGCGGGACAAATGATGCCACCAGCTAATGTTACTGTTTCCATATTGCGGATATGTATTAAACTATAAGGTGTTTCCCGAACTACGCAGATCAGTTTTCTTCTTTCTTTCAATACGACATCCGCAGCCCTTGTTATAAGATCATTGGAAATGCCGCCAGCAATGCGTCCTAATGTTCCCATCGAGCAGGGGATAATGATCATTGTATCATATTGACCAGACCCAGACGCAAATGGAGCCATAAAGTCCTTTGTGCTATAAAATTTCACAGGTAGTTCCGAATAGGATTTCTCAGCAAGCTCTGTTTCCCAAACTTGTTTGGCATTTTCTGTCATTACAACAGAAAGTTCAGCCAATTGGTTTTTTGCAGCCAGTAGTTTCTCCAATAAATTTTTTGCATAAATAGAACCACTGGCTCCCGAAATCGCAACGACTATTTTTTTCATATTTCAATAATAACAAAGGAGGGTAATAAATTTAACGGCAAATAATTAAATCAATCATCCAACAATTTCCGGCAAATATTGTTCTTCAAAATGGTATTTATTCTATGGCCGCTGGCAAAAATTGTGGAAGGTATTTGAAAGATAGAAAAATTTGCGCAAACGGTTGCGACCGCCATGGTTGTAGTCGTACTACTACATGATCATTGTTGTCACATTGAGTGCAATCAATAAATTGTGTTTTATGTACATTATATGAATAAATAAGTCAAAAAATGACAGCCAAATGTTTTGTGTTATGGTATTATTAACGATATTAGCTTTGAATTTTCATAGGATAAGGTTTAATGGTTAATGGTTTTTGATTAGGGCCCCCGACTCTCGAGTCGGGGTTCTTTTTTTTGTACCTGTTGGTTTCGAAACTCTGTCTTTATAAAAATGCCCCGGCTAATAACCGGGGCATTTTATTTAATTATTTGAATTCAATTTTAGAAACCTTTTGGTTGTTTTGCTGGTTCAGCAGGTTTCTGTGTATTCTCATTACCCATATTTTCCATTATCCAATTGGTCATTTTGCTCCAGAGATGAAAACTTGTATTATCTAATCCACCGGAAATGCCGTGATTTTTGTTGGGATAGTAAGCACTCTCAAAATCAATATTACTTTTTACCAATGCACTTATCATCTGTGTAGCATTTTGAAAATGTACATTATCATCTGCTGTACCATGTATAATTAAATATTTCCCTTTTATTTTATCCGTATGGTTGATGGGTGAATTGTCATCATACCCTTTAGGATTCTCCTGCGGTGTACGCATATATCTTTCCGTGTAAATATTATCGTAGTATCTCCAGGATGTAACGGGTGCAACTGCTACAGCGGCGCTAAACACATCGTTTCCTTTTGTAATGGCCAAAGAGCTCATAAATCCACCATAGCTCCATCCCCAATGGCCGATATTACTTTTATCAACAAACGGCATGTTGCCAATATATTTCGCAGCATCTATCTGGTCTTCAATTTCAAATTTGCCCAATTGCAAATACGTTTTCTTTTTAAACTCTTCTCCACGGTAACCTGTACCGGTATTGTCAACACTCACCACAATAAAACCTTTTTGCGCCAGCATCTGGTGCCATGAACTTACTGCGCCAAATCGGTTTCCCACTTGTTGAGAACCTGGTCCGCCATAGTTACAAAATAGCACCGGATATTTTTTTGTTGGGTCAAAATTAGCAGGCTTCAGCATCCAGCCATTCAATGTGTCGCCTTTGCTGTTGGGAACTTTTATGAACTCCGCCTTACCATAACCATATTCCTCAGTCTTTGCTTTCAATTTATTGTTCTCATTAATTGTTTTTACAAGAGCTGTAGTTATATTTTTCTTTTTATCGATAATAATATTATGGAGGGTCACAGATTGCGGCGTATTGAGATCCGATTTGTAATCCATGAACTGTGTAAAGTCATCTTTCATTTCTGCACGGTGCCATCCTTCGCCTTGCGTTAACTGGTAAGTTTTCTTGCCATCAAAATCTGTAACAAATAAGTTCCTGTCCATAGGGCGGGGGAAAGCCATGGTATAATAAATTCTGCGGTTCTTTTCGTCCACTCCATTAATGCCTGTTACTTCAAAATTGCCTTTGCTTATTTGTGTTTTTGTTTTTCCATCAAGGCTGTAGAGGTAAATATGGTTGAAGCCATTCATTTCGCTGGTCAGCAAATAATTTTTACCATCTTTTAAAAACTGCCAGTCGTCGTTAATGTCAACGTAGTATTTATTTTTTTCCTGGTACAAGGTAGTAGCAGCTCCTGTTTGTGCATTGGTCAATAATAATTTCAGATCATTCTGGTGACGGTTCATCCAGAATACAACCAGTGCATTATCATCCTGTGTCCATTTAATGCGGGGAATATAAATATCACCCTGCTCATATTGAGCTTTTGCTTTATTACCACTTGCTACATTGTAAATGTATATGTCCACCGTAGAATTGCCATCGCCGGCTTTTGGATATTTATAGACATATTGTTTGTTATGCTCATTATCGAATTGTGTAAACTGGTACTCTTTTACTTTGCTTTCATCAAAACGATAGTAAGCGATGTAATTTCCTTTTGGGCTCCATTGAAATGCTTTGGTAAAGCTGAACTCTTCTTCATATACCCAATCGCAATTACCATTGATGATCTGGTTCCATTTGCCATCGGTAGTAATCGCTTTTGCATTTGCTGCAGCGATATCATATACATACAGGTTATTATCTTTTACATAGGCAACTTTGCTGCCATCAGGAGAGAAACTTGCATGCATTATTTTACCGGTATCTAATTTCAATAATTTACTATTGGCAAAATCATACACATAGCTGTATGCCTTGGATGAATGACGATAGATACTTTCCCGGTTGGTAAAAATCAGGACTCTCTTTTTATCATCACTAGGTTGATAATCTGACAACGACAGTTTTTTATCCTGCTCTTTTATGTTGGCAGCTATTAAGAGGCTATCCATTGTTTCGCCGGCAAAACCGGGTACAAACTCACCCCGGAAAGTTCCTTTCTTGTAAATGTCTTCAAGAGTAATTTGTTTTTGCTGGGCAATTGCCATCAGCGGGAGCAAGAATAAAAAGAAGAAAATCTTACGCATATCTGAAATAATTTATGAGTGGTAAATGTACTGGAATCATAGCAAAAATGGGGTGCCGTACATGTAATAGTCGGTGTAAAGGAGTGTATGGTTGTGAAGGAAGAAACGGGAACCGTTAGCCAGAAGTTAAAAAATCAAAAAGGGAAAAAGGAATATTGAAAGGGATTACAATAAAATCCAACTTTTTCAAAATGCCTAATAAAAAAGCTCCCATTTAGCGGGAGCTTTTTACAAAGTACTTGACCTCTTATTTATTTTTTGGTCTGTCGTTCATATAATCAAAACGTTTGCCTGTTACTTCGGCCATATCAGGTATTGCTTCTGATTTGTACTCGCCGGCATCCAGTTTCTTTTTGGTAGCAGAAAATGCTTCCAATGTTTTTTGAATGTCTTCATCTGTATGTACGGCAGTAGGAATAAGACGGTAAATGATATGCCCTTTTGGAATAACCGGATACACCACGATCGAGCAGAAGATATGATAATTTTCACGAATGTCCATTACCATGGCGGTTGCTTCAGGTACATCGCCTTTCATGTAGATAGGTGTAACCACTGAATCTGTTTTGCCAATATCAAATCCTCTTTCTTTTAAACCGGCTTGTAGTTTTCTGGCATTCTCCCACAACTTATCTTTTAATTGAGGTTGTGTTCTCAGTAACTCTAATCTTTTTAAGTTACCAACTACCAATGGCATTGGTAAACTCTTTGCAAATATCTGGCTGCGGATATTGTACCTGATATAATCAATAATAGTTTTATCGCCGGCAACAAATGCACCGATAGATGCCATTGATTTTGCAAACGTAGAGAAGTAAAGATCTATCTTATCCTGGATGCCTTGTTCTTCACCGGCACCGGCCCCTGTTTTTCCTAATGTACCAAAGCCATGTGCATCGTCTACCAATAAACGGAATTCATATTTGTCTTTTAAGGCAGCAATGTCTTTCAGGTTACCCTGGTCGCCAGCCATACCAAACACACCTTCTGTAATAACTAAAATGCCACCTGCTTTTTGTTTTTCTATTAATGCAGTTGCCCTTTGTAATTGTTTTTCGAAATCTTCTGTATCGTTGTGCTTGTACACATAGCGATGACCGGGATGTAAACGTAAGCCATCAATGATACAGGCATGACTTTCTGAATCATAAACGATCACATCATGACGACTACATAAAACGTCGATGATGCTTACCATTCCCTGGTAACCAAAGTTGAGAAGGGCGGCATCTTCTTTTCCTTCAAATGCGGCTAACTCTGCTTCCAGTTGTTCATGCAGATTACTGTTCCCACTCATCATTCTTGCACCCATTGGTAAAGCAAGACCGTATTGCGCAGCACCATCAGCATCTGCTTTACGAACTTCCGGATGATTAGCAAGACCGAGATAGTTATTCAGGCTCCATACAATCATTTCCTGTCCACGGAATATCATGCGGCTACCAATTTCCCCCTCTAATTTTGGGAAAGCAAAATAGCCATGAGCTCTTTCACGGTGCTGACCCAGGGGTCCCGCATTCTTTAATAAACGATCAAAAATATCTGCCATATCAAGTAATTATTACCTTTTAAGAATGGCGCAAAGGTAAGGGTTTAGACCCTTTTAGCAAAGGCGGTGATGGAAGAGGCAAGGCTTTCTTAATCAATTAATAAGCTCCTAAAATAAAACAGCAGATCATATTTAGATCAGCAATTATTAATACCAAGATTACCACCTGAATTTGATAATTTCATTTCATAATCAGTCAGCATGAAATATATACTTTTCTTCTTCTTTTTTGTAGCAAGTACCAGCTCCAAGGCCCAATCCGTTAAAAAACTACACCGCAAAGCCACTTTGGTAGATACACATAATGATGTGTTGTCATCTGGTGTATTGGATGGAATAGACATATCTAACCGTACAACAGAAGGCCATAGTGACCTGGTACGCTGGAAAGAAGGAGGATTGGATGTGCAATTTTTCTCGGTCTTTACCAGCGAGAAGGCGAGAAATAAAGAAGGATTTTTTCAGGATGCGGTAGCAGAAATAGATTCATTGCAAAGGTTGGTAAGCCGTAACCCCAAATCAATGATACTGGCTACTCATTACAGTGAAGTAAAAAAAGGAATACGACAAGGGAAACTTGTTTCATTGATCGGTGTAGAAGGTGGCCACATGATAGAAGATGATATGGGTAAGTTGGTACAACTTCGAAAAATGGGGATGCGGTATATGACACTTACCTGGAATAACAGTACCACTTGGGCCAGCAGTGCAAAAGATGAAACGGAAAACCCGGCAAGCCTGAAACAAAAAGGGTTGACTGATTTTGGTAAAGGAGTTGTGAAAATGATGAATGAGTTGGGAGTAATAGTTGACCTTTCTCATACAGGCGAACAAACTTTTTATGATGCCATTGCAACAACTACCAAACCGGTTATACTTTCTCACAGTTCTGTATGGAATATTTGCCCGGTGTTTAGAAATGTAAAAGATGAGCAGATAAAAGCGGTGGCAAAGAATGGTGGTGTGATTTGTATAAATTTTTATTCTGGATTTATCAGTAAAGAGTTTGACCAACGACAAGGTCAGTTGAATGGCACATTCAGAGATTCTATGCAGCAAAATTTATTGCAGGCTAATAATGGCGATTCATCCATTATGAGAACAAAGTGGAGAGAGTATTACCGTACGGAGATGGAAAAAGTTCGTCCTACATTAGGACAGCTGGTTGATCATATTGATCATATCGTAAAATTGGTTGGTGATGATTATGTCGGCATCGGCTCCGATTATGATGGAGTTGGTTCTTTACCAATCGGGCTTGAAGATGTAACTACTTACCCAAAAATTACAGAAGAATTGGTAAGCAGAGGCTACTCCAAAAAATCAATTAAAAAAATTCTCGGCGATAATGTGCTGCGGGTGATGAAGGCAAATTTTGAGAAATAATATTCGAAATATTAGATAGCTCTACTTCTTTTCAAAAATGAGTTGCAAGCTCATTGCAACGATCTTAAAGAATTCTTTTTGCTTAAAAGAAATCGATTATAGAGGTGATATAATTATTATATTTATAAATCAATTTTGGAATTGGTGTATAATGTAATTATTTGCAAAATGAAGAAACTGTTTGCTTTGTTCTTAGTTGTTTTTTTGGCATGCAATTCAAAAAAAGTGTTTAGGGAAGTTGCACGTACTGACAAAATTGACTCAGATATTATTCTTATAAATATAGGTATTGGAAGATTCTATTCTTGCTGAATCCTTAAAATTAATTACGAATGACATTATAGCGTATCATTTTGATTCTATGGGGAAAGAAGAAAGAACTATTGAAGGAATTAGAAAATTTGCAAAAGAAGAAGGGCATATAAATGTTGAGAATAGAGATGGTATAATAAGCCATTTTACTCCAATAACAAAAATGGATGGGAAATTATATGAATCATTCGCTTTAAAAGTTATTAAGCTGTGGAAACCGGAGTTTAAACATAATCTTACTGTAAGCAAGTCAGTTCCTATTCTGTATCAAAGGAGCCTGCAACAATATTATTATTTTGTAACGGAAGATTTGCTTAATAAAGATGTTTGTGAACTCCTAAAAGATAAAATTGTACTGGTCGGCTTTTTAGGCCCAGGCGATGAGGATAAACATTTTACTCCAATGCGAAATAATGAAAAAAACATTGAAGGGAAACCAGATACATATGGTCTAGTTATTCAGGCAAACGCAATAAGAACGATATTGGAATACGAGAAGAGAGATTAAAGGGATATCAATTCGAAATATCCACTTGTTTCACTTCGCTTTCATTCCCCGTTCTATCAACAGCCGTTACAGCAACTTTGCTGATAACAATTTGTATATTTTGCCCTGAAGGTTTTTTAATAGTAAATGATTTTTCTTTTCCACTTACAATGGTATAACTCCAGGTGTTTCCATAAGTATAGTAAACAACATAATGAAAAACATCTTTCTCATCAGGATGTGACCAGTTGATCTTTACATCACCGCCATCATGCTTAGCTGTTACAGCAGGTGCAACAGGAGCTTTATTATCCAACCAGGGGCTTGCAGGAACCAATGCCTGAGTTCTATACGGACCATCTTTTATTCCTTTGGTCATGTTTGGATTTTTAGTAAGCGATGAAATACTCCAATGCACCACCCCTTTACTTTCTGGCAGCATGCCCCGACTAATCATGATCTGACTTGTAATTTCATTTACGTTTTTTGCACTGGTATCACTGCCCACACTTATTCCCGGCCACAAATGCCGCTTCATTGTATTTTCATTACTCCACCAACCAAGTAATACCGGAAAACTTTGTCCCATTCTGTTGATAGGCCAATATAATTGCGGAGTAAAATAATCGATCCAACCTTTATTCAACCACAGTTTTGCATCAGCATATAATTGATCGTACTGATCAAAACCTGTTATTGATTCCGGATAGCCCGGCCGCCATATACCAAACGGGCTTAATCCAAACTTTACATGTGGCTTTGCCGCTTTAATATTTTTATACAATCGTTCTATAAAAACATTTACCGCATTTCTTCTCCAATCGCCTCTTGATAATTTACCACCGGTTTGCTGGTATACTTTCCAACTGGCAGTATCGGGAAAATCTGCATTGCCATTATAAGAAGGGTAGGGATAGAAGTAATCATCAAAATGAACGCCGTCAATATCATACCTGTTTACTAAGTCCATCACTACGGCATTGGAATGATCTTGTGTGCCTTGCTGAGCCGGATCCAGCCACCAATAACCTTCTTTCAAAAACAAAACAAGCTCTGGCCTTTTGTTCACAATAGAATGTTCTGTTACTTCTTTTCCATCTTTATGATGCGCCCTGTATGGGTTCAACCACACATGCAATTCAATGCCTCTTTCATGTGCAGCATCGATCCAGTATTCTAATGGATCATAATAAGGATCAGGAGCTTTGCCTTGTTGACCACTTAAGTAATAGGACCAGGGTTCTAAATCACTTTTATATAAAGCATCCGCTTGTGGTCTTACTTGCAATATCACTGCATTGAAATTATTGGTAGATAAAAAATCAAGCAACTTGATAGCTTCTCTCTTTTGTTCTTCAACCGGTAGTCCGGGTTTGCTGGGCCAATTAATATTTGCCACAGTTGCTACCCATGCTGCACGGAACTCTCTCATGACTTTTGGGCCAGCTGCTGTTTCGGAAGTAGTAGCTACTGGTTTAGTTGAAGTACATGCATATAAAAAGATCGAACAGGTGATCAGCGGGGCATATAATTTTTTATTCATATCATTCTTCTTTAAAACTTTTTAAAAATAGTATAAAATGAAATGAATTGCTGCTGGTTTATGCAGGGAGCTTTTTGTTGAACTTTCTATCTATTGAAGTATCATACATAAAAAAACCGCTTCCTTGCAGAAGCGGTTCCAGAAAAAAGCAGTAACAACTTATCTTAAAAAAAGCATTTCTCTATACTTCGGTAAATACCATTCCCTGTCGTCAACTAATAATTCAAGTTTGTCAACATTGTAGCGGATATCATCAAAGAACGCATCTTTTACCTGGCTTTGGTAAGCGATAGCTTTTGTTCTTGTGTTATCCATATTATTACAAACTTTACGGGCTTCGATCATTTTTTCTACCAGGTCGCTTGTTTTACTGATATGCTCGGATATTTTTTCCAATATCTGTTTTTGATTGGCAAAAGTTGCTTCCGGTAATCCTGCTTCCTTCAAGCCACGGATATTGTTAGCCAACAAATTTTGGTAGCGAATCGCAGGAGGTAAAATATGGCTGGTTGCCAGCTCACCCATAATGCGGCTTTCAATTTGTACTTTCTTAATATATTTCTCTAATTCTATTTCGTGACGGGCTTCTAACTCGCTATGAGAATAGATATTATTACTTTCAAATAAATGCTTGGCTTTTTCAGTAACCATTGCATCCAATGCAAGTGGGGTAGTTTTTACATTTTCCAAACCTCTTTTCTCTGCTTCTTTAGCCCATGCTTCGCTATAGCCATCACCTTCAAACAATACTTTTTCGCTGTCAACAATATATTGACGGATAACATGCATGATGGCGATCTCTTTTTTCTCGCCCTTGCTTATTAATTCATCAACTTCTTTTTTGAATTTCTTCAAGGTATCAGCCATAATGGTGTTCAACACGGTCATCGGGTTGGCACAGTTAGCAGAAGAACCAACCGCTCTGAATTCAAACTTATTTCCTGTAAATGCAAATGGGGAAGTACGGTTACGATCCGTGTTATCCATTAACAATTCAGGAATGCTCTTATGAATATCGATCTTCAGCATACTCTCATCAGTCTCATCCATTTTTTCTGAAACTCTTTCTTTCACATCATTCAAAACTTTACTCAGGTATTGACCAATGAAAACAGAAATAATAGCAGGTGGTGCTTCGTTAGCCCCCAGGCGATGATCGTTTGGTGCAGATGCAATAGAGGCTCTTAATATATCGGCATAATCATGTACAGCCTTAATTGTATTTACAAAAAAGGTCAGGAACATCAAATTGGTTTTTGGCGTTTTACCGGGTGCTAATAAATTAACGCCGGTATCTGTAGCCATACTCCAGTTGTTGTGCTTACCACTTCCGTTAATGCCGGCAAATGGTTTTTCATGTAATAAAACTCTAAGGCCATGACGGCGGGCTACTCTTTCCATCACATCCATCAATAAGGAGTTGTGATCAACAGCCACACTTACTTCTTCAAATATTGGAGCACACTCATATTGGCCGGGGGCTACTTCATTATGTCTTGTACGAAGAGGAATGCCCAGCTTGTAAGATTCCGTTTCAAAATCTCTCATGTAAGCATATACTCTTTCAGGAATTGAACCGAAGTATTGATCTTCCAATTGCTGGTTCTTAGCCGATGAATGACCATATACCGTTCTGCCTGTCATTACCAGGTCAGGTCTTGCATTGAATAAGGCTTCGTCAACTACAAAATATTCCTGTTCCCAACCAAGAGTAGGAGTTACTCTAGTAATATTCTTATCAAAATAATTACATACTTCAACAGCAGCTTTATTCAATGTATCTAATGCTTTTAATAAAGGAGCTTTATAATCTAATGATTCGCCGGTGTATGAAACAAAGATGGTAGGGATGCACAATGTTTTCCCTTGCCCGATCTCCATGATGAAGGGTGGAGAAGATGGATCCCATGCAGTATAACCTCTTGCTTCAAAAGTTGCTCTTAAACCTCCACTTGGAAAGGAAGAAGCATCAGGTTCTTGTTGTACCAATGCATCACCTTCAAATTGTTCAATAGGAGTGCCATCACCTTTTAAGGTAAAAAATGAATCATGTTTTTCTGCAGTGGTTCCGGTTAATGGTTGAAACCAGTGAGTAAAATGGGTAACGCCTTTTAGCTCAGCCCAGGCACGGATGCCGGTGGCAATTTGATTGGCTACGGCTCTGTCTATTTTTTGTCCCGCTTTAATAGAAGATTGAAGGCTTTTATAAGCTTCATCGCTCAAAAATTCACGGGCTGTTTTTAAACTAAATACATTGCTTCCGAAGAGGGCAGTGATTTTTGGGGAAGCATCCACCTTAGTATCGGTGCTGGTAGAGAGATTGTTGATAGCATTAAAACGAAGTGACATTTGGATATAATTTTGGACAAAAAAAGGTTATTGCTTCAATTATTCCAATTATTTTTTACTATAATGCTTATTTTTTTGATTTATGTGAACAAAATTTATCTAAATGTGGATCAAAATTTTATAAAAATGATATTAAGTAACGGAATTGCTAACATTATTTTTATTTTTAATATTATTTGAAAATACCTTACCTAATCTTGGCCAATCGATCCTGGCAGCCATAGGAATAACTAATAATGGCATAATAACACTCCTATACCGAACAATAGCTCCCAAATTGTTTACACTAAAGCCGATGGTAAGTAAAAGAGAAGCAGAGAAGAAAATGCAGAAATAGACCAGGTTTTTTGAAGTGATACCGTTGGTTCTAAAGAAAAGAAAAAGAAAGAACATTAATAATATCAGGTTGATCTCAATAGCAGCGGCCAGCGAAAGTATATGCCGTACATCGCTTGGGTAAGGTCTTATCGTTGACAGGTTGATCGCCTGTGGAGTATTTTTTAAGAAGCTGATGGCAGTAGGCTCCAATTCCTTTATCGGGATGCTTGAATTGCCTCCTTTCAATTGCATAAATTCCTGTTGCTTGGTAACCACAGCTTGCGGAAAATCAAGTTGAGGATTTATATACCGGGCATTAAAAAAAAGAAGCCCGAAAAATATATACACAGCGGTAAAAATAGCAATACCATATTTTGGCCGGCGGTTAGCTAAGAGCCAGGCTACAATGGCAGGAGTAATAATAATGATGATAAAATTTCTTAGCGTTAATAATAAAAGCAGGCCGGCAAGCAAATAAAGAAATCGTTTAATGCCCAACCGTTGATCTTTGAAGGAAAAATATATTACATAAACAATAAGGGAAATGCCTGTGAAAATAAGACCCTCTTTATGTAGTCCACTTGTCCAATATAGAAAAGATGGTACCAGGAAGGTGGCTAACAAAACAGGAGTTCTTTTGCCGGGAAAGACATCAATCATCACCCTGAAAATGGCGATGGCGCCAAAAAGAGTAATAAACGAGTAAAAAATAACATTCACATAGTAATGTCCGAAACTAAATACATTAAGAATGGAAAGGATTTTAATAAAAGTATTTCCCTTCAGATCATTCCAGTAAGAATCATTAGAGCTGAAAAATTTATTAACCCCACCATCGTAGGGTCACGAAAAAGATTGGTAAAGTATTCCCCGGGGTTATTATATAATAAATGATACTCTTGTATACCACTTGCATGAAAACCCCACGTATCCTGCATTTGAGCTAGGCCGCCATAATAAAGACCGATCCATCCGTAAAAAATACCAGCCATTATCTTTAAAAGAAAAATAATAATAAGCTGTGGTTTGCTCAGCCCGGTTTGGGTAAAGAATTTTACTTTGGTAGTCAGCCAGGCAAAAAGTATAAGGTAAGCAACAAAAATCAGGTACTCCAACGTAAAGGTTTATAGCGCAAAATAAGAGATAAATACTGCGCATGAGAAGTATACCACAACTATTTTTAAACTGATACCAGTTGTCAGCATAAAGTTGACAAGTTCTGTTTTATACCATGGTGTACATGCCGTAAATTTGCCGCTCAATCTATAGCCTCCATGGAAGTAACAGTAAAAACAGCACAACAGCTACGCTTAACAGAGCAGGAATTTGAATTGATCAAAGAAAAATTAGGCCGTACACCTAACTTCAATGAACTCTGTGCTTTCTCTGGTATGTGGAGTGAGCATTGCAGCTATAAAAATTCCATTAAATGGTTGAAGACCTTGCCAAGAGAAGGTGGAAGAATGTTGGTAAAAGCTGGTGAGGAAAATGCCGGGTTAATGGATATCGGAGGAGGCCTTGGTGTTGTTTTTAAAATTGAATCACACAATCACCCTTCTGCTATTGAACCTTTCCAGGGAGCGGCAACTGGTGTGGGGGGAATACACAGAGATATTTTTACAATGGGAGCAAGACCTATTGCTTCATTGAACTCATTACGGTTTGGAAATTTAGATGAAGATAAAACGCAGCATTTATTATCAGGTGTCGTACATGGTATCGGGCATTATGGAAACTGTTTCGGTGTGCCAACCGTAGGTGGAGAAATTTATTTTGATGAATGTTATCATACCAACCCCTTGGTAAATGCAATGAGTGTGGGTATTGTAAAAGCCGGAGAAACTGTTTCTGCTACCGCACTCGGAAAAGGAAACCCGGTAATGTTTGTGGGCAGTGCAACCGGAAAAGATGGGATTGGTGGTGCATCTTTTGCATCCGCAGACATCACAGCAGAAAGCACCCAGGAATTACCAGCCGTACAGGTTGGTGATCCTTTCCAGGAAAAGAAATTATTAGAAGCATGTTTGGAAGTAATACAAACAGGAGCTGTTGTTGGTATGCAGGATATGGGAGCAGCTGGAATCATTTGTTCTACTGCAGAAATGAGTGCAAAGGGTGAAGTAGGTATGAGAATTGATTTGGACAAAGTGCCAACCCGCCAGAACAATATGAAAACATGGGAGCTTTTGTTAAGCGAAAGCCAGGAGAGAATGTTGCTTGTTGCAGAGAAAGGAAGAGAAGAAGAAGTGATAAAAGTTTTTACCAAATGGGATCTGCCTTGTTCTGTAATTGGGGAAGTAACTGATGATGGCATTCTTAATTTCTTCATGAATGGAGAATTAGAAGCCTCATTACCTGCACATGAACTCGTATTAGGTGGTGGTGCTCCACAATATGATAGAGAGTATAGCGAACCTAAATACTTTGCTGATATAAAAAAATTCAACCCTGATACGGTTGAGGTTCCAGAAGATTTAAAATCTATTGCAGAACAAATTGTAAGTCTTCCTTCTATTTCATCGAAACGTTGGGTATATAATCAGTACGACAGTATGGTTGGTACTAATAATACTTCGACCAATGCACCAACAGACGCACCTTTAGTCATTGTAAAAGGAACAACCAAAGCATTAGCTGTTACCACAGATTGCAACAGCCGTTATGTATACGCAGACCCATATAAAGGCGCAATGATCGCAGTGAGTGAAGCCGCAAGAAATATTGTTTGCACAGGTGGTCAGCCATTAGGCGTTACCAACTGTCTTAATTTTGGAAATCCCTACGACCCGGAAGTTTATTATCAATTTATACATGCAATAAAAGGTATGGGAGAGGCTTGCAGAAAATTTGATACACCTGTTACAGGTGGTAATGTAAGTTTCTACAATCAAAATCCGGATGGACCAGTATATCCTACGCCAACAATCGGTATGGTGGGATTGCTGGAAGATGTCAACAATAAAATGACGTTGGATTTTAAAGAAGAAGGGGATGTAATTTTATTGATCGGTTATTCTAACAATGATATTAACTCATCACAGTACCTGGCAAAAATTTGTGGAGTTGATTTATCTCCTGCCCCACATTTCGAGTTGGAAGAAGAGTTGAAATTGCAGCAGAAAATAACTGAACTAATAAACAAGAATTTAATTGAGTCCGCACATGATGTAAGTGAAGGTGGTTTATTTGTAACCTTGCTGGAATCTGCTTTTCATCGCAATCTTGGTTTTGATGTTGTTGCTGCTGATTATAATATCAGAAAAGATGCACAATGGTTTGGTGAAAAACAAAGCCGGGTAGTGGTTTCGGTAAAAGCCGGTAAGTTGAAAGAAGTGAAAGCTGCAATAGGAGATCATCCTTTTGAAGAATTGGGTGTTGTTACAAGCGGTTCTGTTGAGGTTGATGGAATGGAATGGGGAACAATTGAATCATGGAAGGAACAGTATGATACTGCGATTGAAAACTTTTTATCAAAAGAAGAAGCCGGCTCGGCATTAAGCTCTATATAAATGGATAAAGGAAAAACAATTTTATTGACGGGTGCTGCAGGTTTTATAGGAAGCTATTTACTCGGCTATCTTAATAAGAAGGGATTTACCAATATTGTTATTGCGGATGACTTTAGCGAAGAAGACAAGTGGTTCAATTTCGACTCAAAAGAATTTTCAGCAAAAGTTGAAAGAGAAGAGTTGTTTGCCTGGTTAAAAGAGACCCCTACGAAAATAGATTTTGTTTTTCACCTGGGTGCAAGAACAGATACTACAGAATTTGATTATGCTGTTCATGAAAAATTGAATGTTGAGTATTCAAAAAACATATGGACATTTTGTGTTGAAAGAAATATTCCGTTGGTCTATGCTTCTTCGGCAGCAACCTATGGCAATGGGGAATTAGGGTATAAAGATGATCATGATATTGTTGAGCAATTGCAACCTTTGAATCCTTACGGGGTTTCAAAAAATGAATTTGATAAGTGGGCATTGAAGCAATCCACACAACCACCTTTCTGGGCAGGATTAAAATTCTTCAACGTCTATGGCCCTAATGAATACCACAAAGCCAGAATGGCAAGTATGGTTTTTCATGGCTACAACCAAATTCAGAAAGTGGGAAAAGTGAAACTCTTTAAATCACATCACCCGGATTTTAAAGATGGTGAGCAATTACGGGATTTTATTTATGTGGAAGATGTAGCTGCTGTTTGTTGTTGGTTAATGGAAAATACAAACGGAACTGTAGCATCCGGCTTGTATAATCTTGGTACCGGTAAAGCAAGGGCTTTTAAAGATTTGATCACTGCTATTTTTAATAGTCTCAATAAGCAACCGGATATTGAATACATTGATACACCAGAGGATATCCGTGACAAATATCAATACTTTACTGAGGCAGATATGACCAAGCTGAAAGAGGCTGGCTATTCCAATGGTTTCCACACACTGGAAGAAGGAGTGGCGGATTATGTAAAAAAATATTTACAAAAAAAGGAGTATTACTAATAAAAAAAGGAGTGATTACTCACCCCTTTAATTGAAATATTCAAACCACCGAATATTAGTATATTATTTTTTTGGCATCAACACAGCGTCAATTACATAGGTAACGCCATTGCTTGAAATAACATCAGCAATAGTAATGTTTGCTACACCACCTTTTGCATCTGTAACTGTCCATTTGCTATCCTTATAGCCAATGGACAATTCTTCGCCTTGTACGGTTGTAACTTTTTGACCATCTTTCAAGTCAGTAGATTTAAAAGCACCAGCTACTACATGGTAAGTAAGAATACCAGTAAGTGCCGCTTTGTTTTCAGGCTTTAATAAATTGTCAACGGTGCCAGCTGATAACTTATTAAATGCTTCGTTTGTTGGAGCAAATACAGTAAAAGGACCTGCACTTTTTAAAGTTTCTACTAATCCTGCAGCTTTTACAGCAGCTACCAAAGTGGTATGATCAGCAGAACCTGCTGCATTATCCACAATGTCTTTTGATGCTACCATGTTTGCTCCGCCTACCATAACACCTTTTTCCTCTTCCATTTTTGGTTCCTCCATCTTTACGGTGTCAGTTGTTGTTTCTTTATCGGTTTTGGCCTCATTGTTACAGGCAACAAAAAATGAAGAGCTGATTGCTGCTAGAGCAAGGAAAGAAAAAAAATTCTTTTGCATAACTATTTTTTTTGGTTTTTATACCCTGATGTGTTTCACTTGGGCATTAGTTGAATAATGCGTTAATTACGTTTGACAGTGTGGTTTGGTTTTAATTTATAAATATTTATTTCATTTTGTGTAAGCATTGGGTTCTTTAAAGTCCTTTGGCCTAAACAAGCCGGAACAAAATGTGGTTCTTTATCTTTACCAAAACAAGAGCAATGGCAAAAAAAATAGCAATAATAGGTGGAGGAAATCTTGGTACA
Source organism: Chitinophagaceae bacterium IBVUCB2 (assembly GCA_002127295.1). GTDB lineage: Bacteria > Bacteroidota > Bacteroidia > Chitinophagales > Chitinophagaceae > JJ008. Next base: position 856,422 of record NFUV01000001.1, on the reverse strand, counting down.
GCAATAGCCGAGGGGTTGTTGAAGAGCAAATTCAGCAAACCTTTAGAAATTACTATCACCAAAAGGAATGTTGCAACCCTTAAATCATTTGAACAAAGACATGTGAAGGTTACAGATAATAATAGCGAAGCAGTAAAACAAAGCGAAGTAATAATTCTTGCCATAAAGCCTTTCCAGGTGAATGATGTACTAAATGGTATAAAGAAAGAATTGGGAAATAATAAGATGCTTATATCGGTTGTAACCGGGGTAACCCTAAATGATATTAAAGGTATTATCGGTGAAAAAACTTCACTCTTCAGGGCTATGCCAAATACTGCCATTGCCATACAACAAAGCATGACTTGTATTTGCAGTGATAAAGTAAGCAGTGCTGAAACAAAATATGTTCATGATCTATTCAATCACCTTGGCCGGGTTGTCACCATTGATGAAAAGCTGATGGAAGCAGCTACAATATTAGCAGCCTGTGGCACTGCATATGCGATGCGGTACATACGGGCCAATATACAGGGCGGAATTGAAATAGGGTTTGATGCGGCAACCGCTTCAATAATTGCAGCCCAAACAGTAAAAGGTGCCACTGAGCTATTGTTACAAAATGGCTCTCATCCTGAACAGGAAATCGATAAAGTAACGACTCCCAAAGGCTGTACCATTGCCGGTTTGAACGAAATGGAACACCAGGGCTTTAGCTCTTCGCTCATAAAAGGGATTATAACCAGCTATAAAAAAATAGCGAAAGATTGATTTTGCAGCAATAGTGCAGAAATCAATTTTCTAAGCTAACAGTTTCATTTTATTTTTAATGAAACTAAAATTATTTGCATATGAAAAAGCTACTCTCATCCATTTTAATTCTTGCAGCTTTAAGTTTTACTGCCTGCAAAGATGAAAAGAAAGATGACAAAACTGATGCTACTACTACTGAAAAAGTAGAAGCAACTACTCAACCATCAGCATCAAAAATAGCTGCAGCAGTTGCTCATACCTGCAGTGCTGATTGCAAAGACGGTAATCATGTCTATGCACATACTGAGGTAGGACATACTTGTACCGATGTTTGTGGAACTGCCCATACCTGTGGTGCTGATTGCAAAGATGGCAATCATACATATGCACACGGCGAAAGCGGCCATACTTGTACAGATGCCTGTGTAAAGATTTAAAGAACGATTTTTAAACTTGTAGGCCGGAATTGCATACTGCGATTCTGGCTTTTATTTTTTATATACCACACCATCTTTCATCACAAAAATGACTTTCCCAAAGACTTTTGCATCTTTTAACGGATCGCCATCAACAGCAACTATATCAGCTAACTTTCCAATTTCGATGCTTCCCAGCTTATCTTTTTCTCCTAACAAATCTGCTGCATTAATAGTAGCAGCCTTTATAGCTTCCATTGCCGGCATTCCTGCTTCTATCATATGCGAAAATTCAAGCCAGTTCATACCGTGTTTATATACACCGGCATCTGTCCCAAACGCAATCTTTACGCCGGCCTTATAGGCTTTCGCAAATGTGGCTTTAATCTTTGGTCCAATCTCCAGTGCTTTAGGTGTCACTAATTCAGGATAATACCCTGGTTTTTTTGCGGAGTCAGCAACAGCTGCTCCGGCGGTAAGTGTAGGCACATACCAGGTGCCATATTGTTTAAATAAGGCAATGGACTCATCATCCATATTTGTTCCATGCTCAATGGAATTCACCCCCGCTCTAACAGCTCTTTTCATTCCTTCAGCCCCGTGTGCATGAACTGCAACTTTAAAACCATAATCCTTAGCTGTTTCAACAATAGCTTTTATTTCTTCTTCGGTAAATTGTGGATTGCTGGAACTTTTAGCAACGCTTAATACACCACCAGTTGCTGTAATTTTTATCAGATCACTTCCTTCTTTATACCGCTGACGAACCGCTTGCCTGCATTCATCAGCCCCGTTTGCTACTGCATTTGCAGGTCCGGGATCACCCATCATATCACTCCGGTAGCCATTAGTTGGGTCGGCATGGCCACCCGTTGTAGCAATTGATTTTCCGGCGGTGTAAACTCTCGGGCCTTTTATAATCCCTTTATTTATTGCATTGCGCAATGAAATATTCACTCCGGTCCCGCCAAGATCTCTTACGGTAGTGAAACCAGTCATCAATGTTACTTCAGAAAACTTTACGGATAGGTAAGCATAATCAGCAGGATTGTATGTAAAGGTTTCCATGTACCGGTTAGGATTGGTTTCATGTTCCATATGCACATGCATATCAATCCAGCCAGGTGTAACGGTTTTTGTTTTAAGGTCAATGGTTTGATCAGTAGCTCCCGCATTGGTATAGCCATTTTCTACTGCTACTATTTTGTTTTTCTCCACAATTATGGTCATAGCTTTTCTTGGCTCATTAGATATTCCGTCAATCAGTGTGCCGCACCAGATATAAGTTTTTTGAGCCTGTGAAAAGCTGAAAAGACCAAAAAGAAAAATAGTAAGGAGGATTTTTTTCATTTAAGGAAGTTGAAGTACTAAAATAATCTAATTGAACTTTAATTAGTGGTTTAGTCTTAGATAATTGAGAGGGTACTTTTTATTAACAATCAGCGGCAAATCTTCTTTTCCACTTGATTTTTATCAACTGTGGATATGAAATTTTATCTCGCTTTAGGCGAGACCGGAAATTTCTTTTAGCTTTGCATGACCTCCCGGAATTTCTTCCATTTCTATAAGTTTCACAGAAGTATCCGCTGGTCAGCTTGGGTGGGGTAAATTTCAGTTTTTTATACTTTTTGCATCATACGAACTTTCCGGAGTGATCCGAATGGAGTGAATTGTATTAGTCCACCTTTAAATTGTTTTTAAAAAATTGACAATACATGGCTAAATACATTTTTGTTACCGGTGGTGTTACTTCTTCTTTGGGGAAGGGCATAATAGCTGCTTCACTTGCCAAGCTTTTACAGGCAAGAGGCCTAACGGTAACTATTCAAAAATTTGATCCTTATATCAACGTAGACCCAGGCACTCTAAATCCGTATGAGCATGGTGAATGTTTTGTAACGGAGGATGGTGCAGAAACAGATCTTGACCTGGGCCATTACGAGAGATTTCTCAACATATTTACTTCGCAGGCAAATAATGTTACTACTGGCCGTATTTATCAAACTGTAATTAATAAAGAAAGAGAAGGAGCTTATCTCGGAAAAACCGTACAAGTAGTTCCGCATATTACTGATGAAATCAAAAGAAGAATGCAATTGCTTGGTCAAAGTGGGCAGTACGATATTGTAATTACTGAAATTGGCGGAACAGTTGGTGATATTGAGAGTCTGCCTTTCATAGAAGCGGTTCGGCAATTACAATGGGAATTGCCGGATGAAGATGCGGTAGTTATTCATCTTACATTGATCCCTTATTTGAAAGCAGCGAAAGAATTAAAAACAAAACCAACTCAGCATAGTGTAAGAATGTTGAGCCAGGAAGGAGTACACCCGGACGTAATTGTTTGCAGAACAGAAAGAACATTATCTCCGGAGTTAAGAAGAAAAATTGCTTTGTTCTGTAATGTTAAGCAGGAAGCAGTAATTGAAGCAGCAGACGCACCTACTATTTATGAAGTTCCGGTTGCTATGATGCGGGAAGGTCTTGACCTGATTGTATTGAAGAAAATGAACATCACTGATTACAAAGAACCGGAATTGTCTAAGTGGAAAGAGTTTTTGGATAAATTGAAATATCCAAAAGGAAGGGTAACCATCGGTTTGATTGGTAAGTACCTGGAATTACAGGATGCGTATAAATCTATTTTGGAATCATTCATTCATGCCGGTGCGATGAATGAATGCCAGGTGCAAATAACCAATGTACATAGTGAATTCATTACGGATGATAATGTGGCAGAGAAATTGGCTGGTCTTGATGGTTTGTTGGTAGCGCCGGGTTTTGGACATCGTGGTGTAGAAGGAAAAATTGTAGCCGTTAAATATGCCAGGGAAAATGGATTGCCATTTTTCGGAATCTGTCTCGGTATGCAAATGGCAGCGATAGAATTTGCCAGAAATGTTTTGGGGTTAAAAGATGCTCATTCTACTGAAATGAACCCGGAGACAAAAGAGCCGGTAATTGATTTGATGGAAGAGCAGAAAAAAGTGACTGCTAAAGGGGGAACAATGCGATTGGGAACTTATCCCTGTGAATTGAAAGAAGGTTCGCTTGCGGAAAAGATTTACGGAAAAACTATTATCAGCGAAAGACATCGTCATCGCTGGGAGTTTAATAATAAATACTTGCAGCAATTTGAAGAAAAGGGTATGATTGCCAGCGGTAAAAATCCAGGTACTGGCCTTGTTGAAATTATAGAACTTGCCAACCATCCATTTTTTATTGGTGTTCAATATCATCCTGAGCTAAAAAGTACTGTAGAAAATCCGCAACCGGTTTTTGTAAGCTTTATTAAAGCTGCCAAAGCCTATTCAGAAAAAAAGATTGGTATTAAGAACCCGTTGCTACAGAGTGAAATGATTTAAGTTATCAGGTATTATAATATAATAAGGTTGGACAGTCTTGGTCCGACCTTTTTAATGCTCATACTGCATTGATTAATACCTTATTTTCACTTTTCATAAGTCAAAAAACACCTCTCACCGACTATCTGCTTTTCATCCTAAAGTCTTGCTTCAGAACTCCTATCTTTGCCCACTCCAAAAAAATGACGAATGAAGTTTGACCGTAACACCGTCCTGGGTTTTGTAATACTGGCGGCACTTTTTATTGGCTATTTTGTATATACCAATAAAGGACAGGCTGAGATAAATAAAGCGAGAATTGCAGAACAGAAAAAAGAAGCTGCGATTAAAGATTCCATCGATAGGATAAATAAACCTATACAGGATTCGCTTAACAGGATTGCTGATTCAATTGCAAAAGTTACCAATGCCGGCGCTTTCTCAGCTACAGTAGATTCTACAGAGAAAACCGTTACTGCCGAAAATAAGTTGATGAAGATCACTTTCAGCAATAAAGGGGGGCAGGTAAAGAAAGTTGAGCTTAAAAATTACAAAGGCATTGATAGCTCTTTAGTAAAATTAGCCGCTACCGATTTTGATAAGCTTAGTTATACGATCAATACAGCCGCAAACAAAACTGCTGAAACAGGGGATCTTTTTTTTGCAGTAAGCGATTTAAAGAGAAATGCGGATAGCTCACAGCTAATTACATTTTCACTTGCCTCAGACAGCGCCGGTACACCTTCAATTACGCATGAGTATATTCTAAAAAAGGACGATTACATGCTTGATTTCAATATCAAATTGAATGGCGTTAACCAATTGCTGACACAGGGAAATATGAATTTAACCTGGCAGTACACTGCTGCACAACAAGAGTCAGATATTTCATTCGAAAAGCAAAATACTCAAGTAGGTTATGTAGAAGATGGGAGTTTTGATTATCATACCATTGCCAGAAAAAGTAGTAAAGAGTTCGATGAGTCTGTGAAGTGGGTGGGTGTTCGTCAACGTTTCTTCTTTACCATTCTTACAGCGAAGGATAATTTTTCTTCAGGAAAAATCGATTGGACTGTTCCGGACGATACTGCAAAAACAATTGTTCAGTCAACAGCGAACATGAAGCTCTCTGTTAAAGCCGGTTCTCCGGCCGTCGTTCCGTTAAGCATTTATTATGGTCCTTCTGATTATCATGTTCTCCAGAAATATGACCAGAATTACGAAAAACTAGTAAACCTTGGGCAGGGAATTTATGCTTTTGTTCGGCCTTTAAATAAGTACATAATTCTTCCCATTTTTGATTTTCTAAAAGGAATAGCTGGAGGTATGGGCCTGGCAATTGCTTTGTTGACAATATTTATCAAACTCGTTACATCTCCGTTGTTATATAAAAGCTACCTAAGTGGTGCTAAAATGAAATTGCTTCGACCAGAGATTGCCAAACTAAAGGAAAAATTTGGAGAGGACAGACAGGCAATGAGCATGGAGCAGATGAAAATTTTTAGAGAAGCTGGCGTTAACCCTCTGGGGGGATGTTTGCCTGCATTATTACAAATTCCTATTTTCTTTGCACTATTCAGCTTGTTTAATGCAGATGTAGGCTTAAGGGGTGCTGAGTTTTTATGGAGTACCGATCTATCAGCATTTGATGATCCAATTAAACTTGGCTTCAGAATCCCATTCTTCGGTAGTCATATCAGTATATTCAATCTTACTGCTGTATTTACCAGCTTCCTTATTTCATGGTACAGTATGAGCATGACGCCGGACCAGAGCAACCCGGTATTGAAATACATGCCATATATCTTCCCTGTATTCTTGTTATTCTTCTTTAACCAGCTTCCCTCGGCTTTAACATGGTACTATACGGTATCAAACGTAATTACCCTGGCTATCCAATATATAATCCAGAATCATATTATTAACCATGATAAAATAATGGCAAAGATTGAGGAGAACAGGAAGAAGCCGAAAACCAAATCTAAATGGCAAGAGCGGATGGAACAGATGCAGGAACAGCAAAAAAAGATGAAAGAAGTTCAGCAAAAAAATAAAAGATAAGTTTTGTTAAGATGCTCATAAGAAAAACCGGGTTTTGCTAGTTGCAACCCGGTTTTTCAGTTTGTCTCCACAAAGTTTTGTCATACATGGTTCAACTGCAACTTATTGGTTAAATTGGCACGTCTTTTAGATATATAACCACAGAACAAACAAAATGAAACAAATCACACATATTATCACAAGTGTTTTAGCCTTTACAGCATTTACGCAGCTATCAGCTCAAAAAAAGCTTACAGAGGGAACTATTTCTTACGATATAGTAATTAATACAAGCAATAAAACTCCCCAGGCTGCTGACTTGCTAGATGGTGCTACAAGTGTTATCTATCTTAAAGGAAGTTCAAGTCGTTCCGAAATGATTAGCTCATTGGGTACACAAGCTACTATTATCGATGGTAAAACTTCCGCTGTAACTGTTTTAAAAGAATACGGCGATCAGAAGTACATGATAAAAATGACACAGCAAAACTGGAGAGAGTCGAATAAGAAATATGAAGGTATTAAGTTCACTTATTTGAACGAATACAAAGTTATTGCAGGTTATAATTGTCAGAAAGCAATTGGTATGCTGGCTGATAACAGCACCTTTACTGTTTACTTTACCAAGGAAATAGAAGCTGTTAGCAAGGATTTTCAATACCTGACCAAAGATTTACCAGGTCTGGCTATGCAATATGAAGCATCAATGGGAAAAATGATGGTTACCTATACAGTTTCAAGTATCAATTTTAACCCTGTGATGCAGGCAAAGTTCGACTTACCAAAATCTGGTTATCGGGTAATGACCTATGAAGAAAGTTTGGGAAAAGGAAATTAATTTCTTTTCAATTGGCGATTGCCAATGTCAATTTTCACATTGTTAAGGATAACCTTCTTTTTTAAAGGAACAATGTAGACGGTGTTACCTCTTTGTGTAGTAACTACCGTATTTAAACTGATATACTTATTTTCAGAATTGGTTTTAATAACCTGGTTACCACGATAAGTATAGCCTGATTTTAAAGAAAATGATCCCGGCACAACAGTTGCTTTATTAGAAAGCAATGATTTTTTTGGAGTTGCCGATGCTTTAGATTTACCATCACCCAATGTTGCATATGCCGCAAAAGCAGAAACAGCCAATAACAGTATGACTGTCAGCTTCCTGCTGAGCATTCTCCAAAAAATATTTAGTTTTGGGTGGTTCATTGATTTACAAAAGTAAAGACAAAAGTTAATATAAAGCAAACCGTTTATCCAGAATTTTAATAGTTTATTAACGGCTGAACAGCCATTTTGTTACATTCAAATCAAATAAAAGCTCATTATTTGCACATATGGGGAAAAGTCTGAGCCGAAATAGTCCCTGTTTTTTATTTAACTTGTTGGTAATAACACATTTCAGGGGGCAAAGGGATTTTGCTGTCTGACTGGCTCTTTAAAAGTTTTGCTCACCAAACGACCGGATACATGAAAGATAATCCTTACCGGGAAGATCGGGAACAGCTTCGGGAACTGCTTAAACAGTACGATAATCTTAAAAATGGCCGCCAAAACTCATTTATAGAAGAAGATGCATTTGAAAAAATAATTGAATATTTCCAGGAAAAGGATGATATCCCTAAGGCCCTAGAGGCTGCCGAAATCGGTAGTGCTCAGTTTCCTTACTCTTCTTTACTGATGATTAAAAAAGCGGATATACTTATAGCCGCCCGCCAATATCGGGAAGCTCTCTCCATTCTCGAAGACGCATCACTTCTCGATAGCAGTAATATTAATTTATATATTCTGAAAACAGATGCCTATCTCGCATTAGACCAGCAGGAGAAAGCCGTTGTTTTACTAGAAGAAGCTCTCAGTTTATTTGAAGGAGAAGAGAAAATTGAACTGTTGTTTGAGCTGGCCGACGTTTATGATGACTACGAAGATTTTGATAAAGTCTTCGACTGCCTGAAAATGATTTTGGAAGAAGAGCCTACGAATGAAGAAGCGCTATATAAAATTTGTTTCTGGACAGATTTTACGGGACGTAATGAAGAAAGCATTCGTTTGCACCAGCATATTATTGATGAATATCCATATAGTGAATTAGCATGGTTCAACCTTGCCGCAGCCTACCAGGGATTGAAATTGTATGAAAAAGCAATTGATGCTTATCAATATGCAATAACAATTGATGAAAAATTTGATTATGCTTATCGCAATATAGGAGATGCTTATATCCGGCTCAGAAAATATAAAGAGGCCATAGAAATGCTGGAGAAAGTAATTGAACTGGCAAAGCCGGAAGATGTGATTTATGAAGCCATCGGACATTGTTATGATAAATTGAAAAATTTTGCACAAGCAAGATTTCATTATCGCAAAGCCTCTCACATGCGGCAAGATGACAGCAAACTTTTTTACAAAATAGCATGTACCTATTTCAACGAAGGTCAATGGGAAAGTTGTCTGAAACAATTAGATACGGCAATGAAGATCCATCGCCTGCAGCCTGATTATAATTTACTGGCAGGAGAATGTAAAATGCATCTGAAGCAATATAAAGAAGCTGTTCAGTATTTTATGAATGTAGTAAGAAGCAGGCCACGAAATGTTGGTGGTTGGGAGGCATTGATCAGGTGCCTGTACAAATCTGAATATTACGATGAGGCGTTGGAACAAACAAATGCAGCATTACATGTTACAGGAGATAAACCTTTATTTGTTTTTTACAAAGCAGCCGTGCTGCTGGCTTTAGGTAAATCGAAAGAAGCTGTTTTGCAACTGGAAGAGGCCATCCAAAAAGCGCCAAAACTTTTAAAAAAGTTCCTGGAGTTAAATCCCTCTGTAATGCAAAATCAGCAAATAGTAGATGTGCTGGCACGATCCAAAAGAAATAAATCTATTTAAACAGTAGACTTTCTTTCTCCACAGCTGTTCAACTCGCCTATGGCTATTCTTCCCTATTTTTGCGTGCCTGTATCAAACTCTGTGTAAGAAACAACAGTTAGTACAGTGGGTATACGAATTTCTTAATCAAACAATGGTAGCATGAATTTTAATCTCTCTCAAATTCCGGAAAGAACACCCAAGCCTCGTACATCCGGGTTAACAATGGTAATGGATAAAGGATTGAGTGTGCAGGAAGCAAAAAATTTTTTAAGTGTATCCCATCCGCATGTGGATATTGTAAAGTTGGGATTTGGGACCGCTTTCGTTACACCAAACCTCGAAGAAAAATTAGAAGTGTACCGGTCATATGATTTGCCTATTTATTTTGGAGGTACCTTGTTTGAAGCTTTTTTGATCCGTAATCAATTCGACGATTATATAAATCTTTGTAAAAAATATGGCATCAGCTATATGGAAGTAAGTGACGGTTCAGTTACTATTCCTCATGCTGAGAAGTGTGGGTATATTGAAAAATTAACGCAACACGGAACTGTATTGAGTGAAGTGGGTAGCAAAGATGCAGCACATATTATTCCCCCGTATAAATGGATTGAGTTGATGAAAGCTGAACTGGAAGCTGGTTCAACTTATGTGATTGCAGAAGCAAGGGAAGCAGGTAATGTGGGCATTTATCGTGGTAGTGGTGAAGTAAGAGAAGGATTGGTGCAGGAAATTTTAACCCAGATACCAGCAGAAAAAATTATCTGGGAGGCTCCGCAAAAAGCACAACAGCTATATTTTATTGAATTGATAGGTTGCAATGTAAATCTTGGAAACATTGCACCAAGCGAAGTAATTCCATTGGAAGCAATGCGTATCGGCCTTCGTGGAGATACATTTGATCTTTTCCTGGATAAAAAAGAAAAAGCCTGATGCCATTGTTCGGACTGATCGGTTATCCTTTGTCTCATTCTTTTTCGAAGAAATATTTTACGAAGAAGTTTGAAAGGGAAGGGTTAACCGATTGCAGGTTCGAAAATTTTTCCTTCGAGTCGATTGCAGATTTTCCAATACTTATTGAAAGAAATCCTGACTTAAAAGGAATTGCAGTTACTATTCCACACAAACAATCTGTCTTACAATTTATAGATGATGTAAGAGGTATTCCGGAAGGATTGACAGCCTGTAATTGCATCAGTATTAGAGAAAGCAAACTCTACGGGTTTAATACAGATTATATTGGATTTGAAAAAAGCATGGTACCTTTTTTAAAACCACATCATCAGCATGCATTGGTATTAGGCAATGGTGGTGCCACTGCTGCAATCATTTTTGCATTGAAGCGACTGGGAATAAGTTATGATGTAGTGAGTCGTAAGCCGCATAAAGGCTCAACTTTAACTTATAGAGAACTTGATGCTGATATCATCAGGAAAAGTAAAATCATCATTAATACAACGCCGCTGGGAATGTATCCGAACGTTGATACATATCCCGATATCCCTTACGAGTTTATTTCATCTGATCATTTGTTATACGACCTGACTTATAACCCGGTAAAAACATTATTTCTACAAAAAGGAGATGAGAGAGCCGCTGTTATTAAGAACGGTGAAGAGATGCTGGTGTTGCAAGCTGAAGAGAATTGGCGGATTTGGAATAGTTAGTTAGAGCGATAATTTCTGCCTCGCTTCATCCGGCACACCTACAATCTTTTTCTTTTCATAATCATAGCAAATCATTCCTGTTTTAGCCACAGCAACTAACTTTTTCTGTTCGCCTGCAAGTTTTTCCAATTTGTAAAAAATATCAAATCCTATTTTAGAGAAATCTCCGGCAGTAACAGATGCGTTTATTACATCACCGTAAAACAATTCGCTTTTAAATTCAATCGCCACGTCTGCCATTAGCATTCCGACGCCTGCAAATTCCATTTCACTATAGCCAAAGTTTTTGAAGAATTGCATTCTTATTTCATGCAGTATGCTTAACACAGCATCATTTCCAACATGCCCGCCATAGTTAATATCGGTAATACGAACAGGAAGATTACATTGAAATATAAAATTTTCAGGCAGGTCGATTTTTACTCTGGCCATGATTTATTCTTTGCAATAAAAATAAGGAAACAAGGCAGACTAATTGTTATTCTCCTGGAGGGAGCTTACAAGACTTAGAATATCCATAAAATTACTGGGTGAATGACCTGCATAAGCATTAGCCAGTTTGTCTTTCCATTGCTTTAACTGGTGCATACAGTCGTCATCTTGTTCTTCGCCGGATACGCAACAAATAAGGTTACTTAGTTTTTTTGACATGCGGATAATGTTACCATCCGGTGTCATCAACATAATATAGCGGCTGTTTAGATTGTTGTTATTGGTTATTGGATCTTCATCAGGGACATCAAACATATCACCAAGCCCTCTTGTAGTACCGGCACTGAGAGCATTATTAAAATAAAATGCAGCGGCCATATCCATTTTTGCAGATACAGGCTTATCTAATTTCGCATACGTTTTTTTGCTAGCCTCAAGCGCAGCATCATTGCGAACTTCTTCTGCCACAGCTATAGCTTCAGGAGTATCAAAAGTGGTTGCTTCTTCTTTTAAAGGAGGAGTAATAGATTTTATTTTTTCCGGAACAGCAGTTGATTCTTTTACAATGCCACCATTTTCAACATTGCTGTTATTTTTAAATAATTGTACTGCGCTGAATGCAATCAAACCAATAATAGAAGCAGCAGCGGCATATCTTATGAACGGAGAAAGCTTTCTACGTTCAGGTATTGCAGCCTCATGCATCGTATCTAACTCAGCGGTTATATTATTCCAAACATTAACAGGGGGGGTAATTTCAGTTTTTTGTAATTTTTCCGCAAGTTGACTTACAAGTAGAGATTCATCAATGTTAGCAACAATACGTTCCCAAATACCAGCAGGCGGCATCAGCTGTACGTTGTTTAATTTTAAACCTATATTTTGGAATAATTTTGTTTCGTCAAGTTGAGTGGCAATATTATCCCAAATACCGGCAGGGGCTGCAAGTTGTAAATTGTAAAGTTTGGAAGGTAGATTTTTAGTGACTTCAGCTTCGTTTAATTCAGCGGCAATGTTTTCCCAGACTCCGGCGGGAGGGACTATTTCATAGTTGTACATTTTATGTGATAATCCGCTGTTCATTATTTCGACTTAGTTCTTTGTTTATCTATAAATGTTCTCACCATATCCTGCAATATCACTTTGGCTCTTGATAACTGAGATTTGCTTGTTCCTTCGCTTATTCCAAGCATATCTGCAATTTCTTTATGTGTGTATCCTTCTACCACATACATATTAAAAACAGTGCGGTAGCCGGGAGACAGTTCACTCACTAATGCCAAAATATCTTTCTCTGCCAGCTCGTCTAAAACCGAAGTATACTTTCCTTCAATTGTATTTTCTTCTTTTTCAGTAACAGGCATCAGGTAGCGGCGGCGGCGAAAATGCTCAATAGCTGTGTTCACAAAAATGCGCCGTACCCAACCTTCAAAAGAGCCTTCACTGCGAAAGCTATCTAATTTTCTAAAGACCTTAATAAATCCTTCCTGTAATATATCCGCTGCTTCTTCGGAATTGCCGGCATATCGCAGACAAACCGCATACATCCGGGGAGAAAATCGGCGATACAGTTCTTCCTGCATCCGTCGGTTGCCTTCCATGCATCCTTGAAGTAAGTCGCTTTCGGTAATATTTTGGTTGCGTTCGGGAGTCAAAATCAAAAGTTTAATTATAAATTATTCAAAAATGCTACCAGTTTCTCAGTAGCCTTTGCCCGGTGGCTATATTGTGCCTTTTCCTGCATTGACATTTCAGCAAAAGTTTTGGTGCTTCCAGTTGGTATGAACACAGGGTCGTATCCAAAACCCTGACCACCTCTTTTTTCAGCAATTATTTTGCCTTCACAGATTCCTTCGAACAATGTTTCTTGATCGTCAATAATAAGCGAAATAACGGTTCTGAAACGGGCTGACCAATCCTTTTTATCAGCCAAATTAATCAAAAGCTTTTCAATGTTAGCGTCAAATGAGCGGCCTTCTCCGGCATAGCGGGCACTTTTTACTCCCGGTTCGCCATTTAACGCTGCCACTTCTAAGCCTGTGTCTTCACTAAAACAATTAACACCCTTCATATCGTATATCGTTTTCGACTTTCCGGAGGCGTTTTCTTCCAATGAGTCGTAAGGCTCAGGAATGTCTATATCAATACCTGCTTCTTTCAATGTAATTAAATCAAACTCATTTGTAAGCAGCGAACGGATTTCATCGATTTTATGCTGATTATTCGTCGCAAAAATTAATTCCATCTATTTTCTTCTATTTATAAGTTGAACAATCTTTTCAAACAAACCCACAGTTTACTTTTTTCTACTTTATCATTTTCAAGATTCTTTAACGAAGGAGAATATAAAAATGAATTGTTAGCGAATGGTTGTAGTTGATAATGCGGAAAACTCATGGGCAATCCAAAATTTGCGGGCTCAATATCAAACAACAAAACAATTTTGCTTTTGAAAAAAGTAGTTAATTCTTTATAAGATGCGTCCGGGTAACCAGCAAGATTTACAATGGCTACATCAGCAAGACTAAATTTGCAGGCGCCTAATATGCCTGTTAAAAAATCCAGCTCATTATCGGGCAAATAAACAGCATCACTACTTTTTACAATAATCAATATATTTCGTTGATTATTGCCAAGTGATTTCCAGGTGATATTTTCTTCTCCAATAGGTTTGGCACTAACCGATAACACAGCTGCTTTTTCTTTTGCCACCGTACCATCCACCAGAGAAGATTGATACAAATCCGCTACCATGGTGCCCGATAGTTCAATGTTGTTTAAATCCATAATACCCTTAATAATTTGTACAAATGAGTGTTAGTTTTTTTCGTTTCTTTGCCCCGGTAAAAATAAACTATTATGACAGCAGCTATGGATATTTCAATTACTAAAGCAGAAAGAAGCAAGCTACAGGATATAAGCCTCGAAAATATGCCATTCGGTAAATATTTTACTGACCACATGCTGGAGGCAGATTATGAAAATGGCGAGTGGAAAAATGTTGAAATAAAACCATACCAACCGTTGTTGCTAAGTCCATCTGTCGCTGCTTTGCATTATGGTCAGGCTATTTTTGAAGGAATCAAGGCGTATAAAGATGCGGAAGGTAATGCTTTCATTTTCCGTCCGCAGGATAACTACAAACGTTTTAATGCCTCTGCAGAAAGAATGCAAATGCCTGCCGTTCCGGAAGATATTTTTATGGAAGGAATGCGGCAGTTGATCGAACTGGATAAGAACTGGATCCCTAATAAGGAAGATCATTCATTATATATCAGGCCGTTCATGTTTTCGTCTGATGAATTGATCGGTGTCCGTCCTTCTGACAGCTATAAATTCATGATCATATTAAGTCCCACCGGTCCTTATTATAGTGCACCAATGCGTATTTATGTAGAAGAGCAATATGTAAGAGCCGTACCGGGTGGTGTGGGCTATGCAAAAGCAGCCGGGAACTATGGTGCTGCTATGTATGCAACTGCGGAAGCGAAAAAGAAAGGATACGACCAGGTATTATGGACCGATGCTTTTGAACATAAATATGTACAGGAGTGCGGTACGATGAATGTGTTTTTCATTATTGGCAACACTGCTATTACCCCCTCTCTCGACCAGGGAACAATACTGGACGGGGTGACCCGTCAAAGCACTATTACTTTATTAAAGGAAATGGGCTTTACGGTTGAAGAAAAGGAGCTTAGTATTGATGATATAATAGAAGCATACAAGGCCAATTTGTTGTATGAGGTATTTGGAACGGGTACTGCAGCTACAATTTCATTGATTAAGGAATTGCGCTACAAAGACTTTGTTATGAAGTTTGATGTAGAGAATTGGAAGACTGCCCCGATGGTTAAAAAATGGTTGACCGACATCAGAGAGGGTAGAAGGGAAGATAAATACAATTGGATGCAGAAAATATAAGCATTGATTTCTAATTAGTTCGGTAAGAATCTGCGAAGAAAAAGGGTGACAAAACCTCTTTTATCCCCAAAATCTTCAAAACTTCAAAATGAGACATCATTTTTTTGGATATTAAGCCCTTCGCCGTTACCTTTGCCGTCCCAAAAATAAAGGTTCATAATGCCTACTATTCAACAGTTAGTAAGAAAAGGAAGAGAGATAATCAGAGCCAAAAGCAAATCAAGAGCTTTGGACCAGTGCCCGCAGCGTCGTGGTGTATGTACCCGTGTATATACAACTACGCCTAAAAAGCCTAACTCTGCTCTTCGTAAAGTTGCCAAAGTTCGTTTGACCAACAAAGTGGAAGTAATCGCTTACATTCCGGGAGAAGGTCATAACCTGCAAGAGCACTCAATAGTATTGATCCGTGGTGGTCGTGTAAAAGACTTACCAGGTGTACGTTACCATATCGTTCGTGGTTCATTAGATACGGCTGGTGTAAAAGACAGGAAGAAGAGTCGTTCTAAATACGGAACGAAGAAAGAAAAAGCGAAAAAATAATTCAATTATACAATTTGTACTGAGTAAAGTTTTAATACTTGAAGAAATTCAGCTACAGCAGATACTTTAAAAATTAAATTTCATGCGGAAAGCACAAGCCAAAAAGCTCCCTTTAGCTCCAGACCCAAAGTTTAACGACAAACTGGTTACCCGTTTTGTAAATAACCTGATGTGGGAAGGAAAGAAAAGTGGCGCCTTCAATATATTTTATGATGCTTTGGATAAAGTAGCTAAACAAACCAATGAAGACGGATACGAGGTTTGGAAAAGAGCTTTAGCCAATGTAACACCGGGTGTTGAAGTTCGTAGCCGCCGTATCGGTGGCGCTACTTTCCAGATTCCTGCAGAAGTACGCCAGGACAGAAAAATTTCCCTGAGCATAAAATGGTTAATTCGTTACAGCCGCGACCGTAACGGACGCAGCATGGCTGATAAACTAGCTGGTGAGATCGTTGCAGCAAGCAAAGGTGAAGGTGCAGCATTCAAAAAGAAAGAAGATACCCATCGTATGGCTGAAGCTAATAAAGCTTTTGCTCACTTCCGGGTATAAAAGATACAAGAACACACTTCCTCAAAGCCATTTGCTATTTAGCGGATGGCTTTTTTGGTTTCCGGAAAGACCCATTATAAAGTGCTATTGTTCTTTTTTAAAAATGACTTTGCATTTTCCAATTCAGGCCTGCTGGAACCGGATGTAGTTGCAATTGAGAGCAACTGCCTGTAATAACTGATGGCCTTTTCACTGTTATTACTTTTTTCACTGGCCACCGCTGCTCCATACAATCCATTGAACCTATTAGGTTGTTTTTTTAAAACCGCTTCATACATAGTCAGCGCATCTGCAGGTTTATTTAGTTGCAATAACATATCTGCTAATAACTCTCTTGCTGGTAATACTTCAGCAGGAGTTACGGCATGTTTTTCTGTTTTATCCTCCATATCAGCGGCACTATTCATAAGATTTAATGCTTCATTGCCTTTACCTTCTTTAAATAAAATCCAGGCCTCACCTGTTTTCATTTGAATTTGTAGCTGGTTGGCTTTATAGGAGTCCTTTTGTTGCGTAAGTAAATTCTGTAAGTCGGATAAATTTTTTAATTCATTTCTTGCTGCATCAATATTGCCTGTGTTAACAGATCCCATTAACCTTGCAAAATGAATAATGCCTTTTTGCCACGGAAATTTTTCCCATGAAACTATAGTGGAGTGAGGTTGAATAGCAGCAGCTTCTTTCCACATTTTGTTTTCCAGCACATAGCGGGAAGGTATCGATGCATAGGCGTATGCTACTTTAAAATTTACCGGAAAAACATCTTTAAACGAAACGAGGTAATCCCATTGCTCTTTTGCTGATTTATTATCTCCCTTTTGCAGGTATGAATAAACTAAATAATCCAGGGCATGCAGCTCTTCATCCCAATGGCCTTTCATGCCTGTATTTTCTGCATAGCATTTTGCAGAAGCAGCAGCAATGCGATTTGAATTGATACACTCATCCCACAATCCCAGCCGGGTAAAAATATGAGAGGGCATATGCTGTGCATGTGCAGAAGAGGGAGCAACCGAGGCATATTTTCTTGCTGCTTCTAAACCTAATGACGCAAGCTCTGGAGAATCGTAGGTATGAATAATGTAATGTACAATTCCGGGGTGATTGGGCTCTCCCGGGTAAAGTGCATTTAAAATAGCAGCAGCTTTCTTTTGATTTTTGTAAGATTTATCAGCTGGGTCTGCCGTTCCATCGAGTGCCAAAGCATAAAATATGGCAGCTTCTTTTTCGGAAGGATATTCTGTATATATTTTCCCCATTGCTCTTTCGTAGTTGCTACTACGGGTAGCATGGGTTGTAGTCTTCCAATCTTTATAGAGGGTAGCCATAGCCTCAATATACGCAGATTCATTTTTTGATTTTGGCGAAAGTGTTTGAGCTATTGCAATTGCTTTAGCCCCTTTTTTTAGCTCCGCCTCGGTAGGGGGAGCCCAGAGGGGATGATAATTGGACATAGCTACTCCCCAGTATGCCATGGCGCATGTTGGATCTATATCGATAACTTTTGCAAAAACTTTTTCTGCTTCATCATATTCGAAAGAATGAAGCAATGCAAGAGCAAGGTTGAAATCCTTTTTTACTTTATCACTGCATGAACTTATAAAAGCTACTGAGCCAAATTCCTTATCAGGCGGACCACACAATACAACATCACCTCGTTTGAGGTCGATGGCAGTGATGGTTTTTTCGTCCGGGCTACTGCTTTTTTCTTTACAGGATATGAAAACCAGTACACAGAATAAAAAGAAGTAAGTGCTCTGTATAATCTTTTTCATAATTTTTTTTTAGTAGTAATAAAAAAATGCTTCTAAAGCGCAGAGCTTTTTCAAAGGTGGGAATAACATAAAGTGACTTGTAAGCTATATTAAATTTATGGAATAAGGTTTAAATAAAAAACCCCGGCAAAAGCCAGGGTTTCAATATTAAAATCAGTTTTATTAAAAAGCTTTCTTGCCATCATCTTTCTGCTTCTTATCAGCATTCTTCACATATTTCTCCAGCCAGTTAAACTGTTCAGCCAATGTATGCAATACGTTTTCCCGACCAGCATAGCCATGCGATTCATAAGGAAGACTTACAAATTTTACAGTGCCACCATTTCCTTTTATAGCATTAAACATTCTTTCGCTCTGTATGGGGAATGTACCGGTATTGTTATCCATTTCGCCATGGACTAAAAGAATAGGAGTTTTGATTTTATCTGCATGTGTAAACGGACTCATGTCAGTGTATAAATCCAACGCCTGCCAATATGTACGGTCTTCATTTTGAAAACCAAATGGAGTTAAGGAGCGGTTATAAGCACCGCTTCTTGCAATGCCGGCTTTAAACAGTTTGGTATGAGCAAGAAGATTAGCAGTCATAAATGCACCATAGCTATGTCCACCCACTGCCACACGGTTTCTGTCGCCAATACCTATTGAATCCAATACGTTGATAGCAGCTTCTGCATTCATCGTTAACTGCTCAATAAAATTATCATTAGGTTTTTTGTCTTTGCTGGTAGCTACGATCGGCATCTCTGCATTGTTCAATACAGCATAACCTTGTGTAACATAAAAAATAGGGGAGCCACCGCCAACTAAAGTAAACTTGTGTTCGCTACCCCGAATTTGTGCTGCATCAGCAGCTGAATTATATTCAGCAGGGTAAGCCCATATTAATACAGGTAGTTTGCCATCTCGTTTTGCATCATAACCTTTTGGTAAGTAAAGGTCACCTGTAAGGTCAACACCATCGGCTCTTTTATATCTTATTTTTTCTTTGCTTACACCTTCTAGTTGTGGGTAAGGATTGGAGAAGGTTGTTAATTGTCTGTCTGCTACTTTTAATTTCAAATTTTTAATCCAGTAGTTTGGCATTTCCTTTTCACTTTCACGGCGGGTCAATAAAACCAGCTTGTCGGCATCCATTACACGAACTACATTTTCAAAATAACCTTCGTTTGAACGCCAGATAATATCAGTCTTCTTAGTCGCTATATCAAAAGTTGCCAGGAAAGGAAGGTCGCCTTTGGGCGAACTTCCCGTAGGATTATTCATCAACAGCTTGCTGCCATTATCGATCAACTTAATTACATCACGGCCATACTGATTTTTTTCTGTGACAGGAAAACCAGGATTTGAATAGGCATCGGTTGTATTTCTTTCCATCAGCATTGAAATTTCACCGGTTGATGGATTGTATTTGTTTGTTTGTGTACGTTGTTTGCCGGTAAGACCTTCATTGACTAATGCAAAATTTGCATTGCCCCAGTTAACACCACGGAAACGCATTTTTGTTTTGAACAGTTCTTTTGGAGTTGTATTAAATGGGGCAGTTAATGCGTACACAGCATCATGGTAGTCGACATTCTTTTTTATAAAGCCACTGTCCAGGGCAGTACACCAGGTAACGGTAGCGGCTTCATCATCTCTCCAGTCAAAACTGCGTGGAAACATCTGAACATTGTCATTGCCGCTGGGTGCAGTTTCAGCAGATGGCAGATCAGCTAAATGCTTTACTGTTTTTCCATTCATATCTGTAATTACAACAACCGATGGAAAACCATTAGCAGGAACGGTGTAAGAAAATGGTTTCTTTAACGTTCTTACGATCATATATTTTTTATCAGGAGAAACGGAGAAACTGCTGTAAATAGCAGGCTGACCAATTTTTGTCTCTGCGCCATTTACATTTTTTACCAATTGTGTAGTGGCATAAAATTCATACAACTGTTCATCGTAGGGACTTTTAATTAAGTCCTGGTAAGTAGGCCGCGGAGTAGCTTTGCCATAATTCTCCTGTACAGTTGGGCCTTTTGGTACAGGTGGTTTTGCAGGTGCTGCATTGGCAGCTTTCAATGTTGTTTTGTATAACAGGGTATTATCATCCAGCCATTGAAATGCACCTCCACCAATTACATTTAATGCAGTCTTATTTACTTTAGTAGCTTTTTGGGTAGCTACGTCAATTACATACAAATCCACTCTGCTGTTTGTAGTATGTATGAAAGCAATTTTCTTATCATTGGGACTCCAGCTTATACTTCCTGCAAACAAAGGAGATGGGAGACCGGTTATTTTAAATTCCTTGTTAGTACTTACACTTCTTAAGTATAGCTCATTTACATAGTTCTGCCGGCTTGGTGAAAAATTTTCCGGGTTGATGCGGAGCCCCGCAATTTTTAATTCGGGTCTTGCAAGTTCTTCCACAGAAGGGTAACTGCTACTTTGTGTGAACAACATCCATTCGCCTTTATCATCCAGGCTTACGTTGGGAGAACTCTTTGCTAATAACATATCAGCAATATCTTTTGGCGGTGTTTTATATCCACCATCATCCTGTGCTTTTACAAACAAAGTAAAAATCAGGAAGAATAAAGTGCTGATAAAAGCAATAGATTTTTTTGGCATAAGTGGTAAATTTTGTAACCTAAGGTAAGCAAGTAATAGCCACACAGCGATGCAATAGGTATGATTTTTTTTAAACGGAGCTTATTGCCTGTAAACAGGGCTACACATGAAAAAGAAATATCAATTGAGAAGAAAAAAGCAGCATTTTCTCTACTAGTGCAATCAATTAAGTACATCAGCGAATTCCGGCTTTTTCTTAAATACAGCATTAGCAAACGGGCATAGCGGAATTATCTTAAGGTTATGCTTGCGGGCATATTCTACAGCAGAATGCACCAATTGGTATCCTACATTTTGCCCCCGCAGTTCATCACTTACCTCGGTATGTTCAATAATCATTTTTTCTTCGCCAGGCATTGTATAAACTATTTCAGCCTGGATATTATCCTCTTCGCCTACATAAAACATACCCTTAGAGCCAACTTGTTTATGATGAATCAGCATATTAATAGATTAAGGAATAAAAGTAAAAAGAATTTGCGAATGTCGATTTTGCTTCTATATTTGCCCTGTGATAAAGCATTCAAACAATATTTGGTGGTGGCATACAACTCTAAGGGGTCTGTAATGTCATAACCGTATTGTACCATTATATTCAGGCCCCGACATTGTTCGGGGCTTTTATTTTATAGCAAATGAAGAAAATAGAAATAAATACGACCTGTAAACGATTACTGGCAGATGTATTTACACCGGTAGGCATCTACTTGCGGCTACGGGATAAATTCCGGGATACTATCCTGTTGGAAAGTACAGACCATCATTCGTCCGAAAACAGTTATTCATTTATCTGTATCAATGCAATTGGTGGAATGGAAATTAGTTCATCAAAAAGTATCGAGTTCAAAATTCCCGGACAAAAACCAGAAAAAATTGCATTGACGAACTCGAACGAGGTGCCGCAACTGCTCTGGAACTTCATGCAAAAATTTGATAGCAAGAAAGGTGAATTGAAGGAAGAGAAATTTGCACAAGGACTGTTTGGGTATACTGCCTATGATGCAGTTCAGTTCTTTGAAACTGTAAAACTCGAAACCAGGGACCCAAAACCTGATACTATCCCTTTAATGCGGTACCGCCTTTACCAATATGTAATTACTATTAATCATTTTAAAGATGAGTTATTCATTTGTGAAAATAAAATCAACGGAATAGACAGTGATGTAGCAGCTGTTGAGTCGTTGATACGAAGTAAGGATGTTCCTGTTTATCCTTTTAGCACAAAAGGAGAAGAAAGTTCAAACATGACCGATGATGAATATAAAGAAATGGTGAAGAAAGGAATTGCCAGTTGTCATAGAGGAGATGTTTTTCAAATTGTATTGAGCAGAAGATTTCAGCAAAAATTTATTGGTGATGAGTTTAATGTGTACAGGGCATTGCGAAGTGTTAATCCATCACCATATCTATTCTTTTTTGATTATGGGGATTATAAACTAATGGGTTCTTCTCCCGAAGCACAGTTGGTGATTCAGAATGGCAAAGCTGTTGTTCATCCGATTGCCGGCACATTTAAAAGAACGGGAGATGATGAAGCGGATAAAATCGCTACTGAAGCTTTATTAAAAGATGCCAAGGAAAATGCCGAACATGTAATGCTGGTTGATCTGGCAAGAAATGATCTAAGTAGACTGTGTGATGATGTACAAGTTGCACATTATCGCCAGGTGCAATATTTTTCGCATGTTATTCATTTGGTAAGTGAAGTAGTTGGTAAAATAAGAACAGGAAGTAATCCATTTGAGATGGTAGCAAAAACATTTCCTGCTGGTACATTAAGTGGTGCGCCAAAATTCAAAGCCATGGAATTGATCGATTCGTATGAGCCAACATCCAGAACTTATTACGGTGGTGCTATCGGCTTTATTGGATTTGATGGCAGTTGTAATCATGCAATAATGATCAGAACATTTTTAAGCAGGAATAATACACTCACTTACCAGGCCGGAGCAGGGGTGGTGGCAGCCAGCAATCCGGAAAGTGAATTGCAGGAAGTGAATAACAAATTAGGAGCATTAAAAAAAGCTATTGTGTTAGCAGAAAATATTTGATATGAAAATTCTTGTTTTTGATAATTATGATTCGTTCACTTACAACCTTGTTCACCTGGTGGAGAAGATAACGCATACAAAAGTAGATGTGTATCGTAACGACCAGATAGCAATGGAGCAAGTAAAGGACTATGATAAGATCATTTTATCTCCCGGTCCGGGTATTCCGGAAGAAGCCGGATTATTATTGTCTTTGATAAAAGAATATGCTGCAACAAAATCAATTCTTGGTGTTTGTCTCGGCCACCAGGCGATAGGTGAAGCATTTGGCGGAACGTTGACTAATCTTTCAACTGTTTATCATGGAGTGGCCACTCCGGTAATGGTTGATAAGGAAAGGAAATCACCTCTATTTGAAGGATTGCCTGAAACATTAGAAGTGGGCCGATATCATAGTTGGATAATTGCAGAGAAAAATTTTCCAGGAGAATTAGAAGTTACAGCCAGGGATGAAAATAATTACATCATGGCATTGCAACATAAAAACTATGATGTGCAAGGGGTGCAGTTTCATCCGGAGAGTGTTTTGACGCCGATGGGAGAAGATATTTTAAGAAACTGGTTGAAAAACTAATAGTACAGTCTGGAAATTTGAAAATGATACAATGAAGAAAATACTTCAATATTTATTTGAGCATAAAACGTTAAGCCGGGAGGCGGCAAAAGATGCATTAGTGAACATTGGTAAAGGAATGTACAACGAGCATGAAGTGACTGCTTTTATGACCGTGTACCTGATGCGAAGCATTACTATTGAGGAACTGCAAGGTTTTAGAGATGCATTGTTAGAGCTTTGCGTAAAAGCAGATTTGAGTGAGTATGACACACTCGACATTGTTGGTACAGGTGGTGATGGAAAGAACACCTTTAACATTTCTACACTCTCTTGTTTTATTGTTGCCGGCACTGGACAAAAAGTGGCAAAGCATGGTAATTATGGTGCTTCCTCTATAAGCGGCGCCAGTAATGTGATGGAGCAGTTGGGATACAACTTCAGGAATGATAATAATAAACTGAAAAAGGAAATTGAAGAAGCGAATATTTGTTTCTTGCATGCACCGTTATTTCACCCGGCTTTAAAAACAGTTGGCCCGATTAGAAAGAACCTGGCCATGCGGACTTTCTTCAACATGCTTGGTCCAATGGCCAATCCTGCACATCCGAGATTTCAATTGGTTGGAGTGTATAGCTTAGAAATGGCGAGGATCTATAATTATTTATTACAACAAACAGGAAAGGCATTCACTATCATTCACAGTTTGGATGGGTACGATGAAATTTCTTTAACTAACGATACCAAAGTAATAACCAATGAGGGTGAAAGAATAATGACACCGGAGCAATTAGGAAAACGGATGGTTTCGCCGGAGGATATAAGTGGTGGAAACAGTGTGGAAGAAGCGGCGAGGATTTTCACCACTATATTAAAAGGAGAAGGGACATTTGCACAGAATGCGGTGGTATTGGCGAATGCAGCCATGGCTTTACATTGCACGGGAAATTATAAAACCTATGAGGAAGCCTATGGCGAAGCTGTAGAAAGTTTGGAAAGCGGGAGAGCAAATAAGTGCCTGAATAAACTTATACAAATGACTTAATGGTGGATTTTTTTGGGTTTTATTTTTTTGAATTTTGATTTATACCAATGGATATTTTAGAAACAATTATTGCGGCAAAAAGAAAAGAAGTGGAAAAGTTCAAACCGATGAGTAGCATCGAAAGGTTTGAAAGAGATGGGTTTTTCTGGCAGATAAGAAACCGTTCGTTGGTGCAGAGTTTATTATTGCCAGGTAGCACAGGGATTATAGCAGAGTTTAAAAGAAAAAGTCCAAGTAAAGGATGGTTCAAAACAAAAGAACTGGAAGTAGAACCGGTTGTTGTTGGTTATAATAAGCATGCAGCTGGAATTTCTGTATTGACCAATGATGAATTTTTTGGTGGAGATTTGGACGACCTTATACAGGCAAAAGTGGTGAGTGATATTCCGGTGCTGCGTAAAGATTTTATTATTGATAAATGGCAGATCGCCGAAGCCAAAGCTTTTGGCGCTGATGTGATTTTACTTATAGCAGCTTGTCTTACGCCTGCTGAAGTAAAAGATTTTGCAACTTATACGAGAAGTATTGGTCTCGAATCAATTCTTGAGATACATAATGAAGAAGAGCTGGAGCATATTTGTGACGAAGTGGACATGGTGGGAGTAAACAACCGCAACCTGAAGACTTTTGAAGTGAATATTGAAACATCTTTGAAACTTATTGATAAAATTCCTCCAGGAAAACCGGCCATTAGCGAAAGTGGCATCAGTAATGCCGATGCTATTGTAACTTTAAGGGGAGCAGGATACAAAGGTTTTTTGATCGGCGAGACTTTTATGAAAGAAGCCGACCCAACGATTGCTTTTGCTGATTTTATAAAGCAACTAAATGCAAAAGCGTAATGAGAATCAAAGTCTGCGGCATGACATTGCCGGAACAGGTAAATGCCCTTGAAGAAATGGGTATTGACCTGGCGGGTTTTATTTTTTATCCCAAATCGCCAAGATATATGGGATTGAAAATTGCACCGGATAAAATGAAAAAGATCGGCGGCCGTATTGGTAAGGTTGGTGTGTTTGTAAACGAAACATACGAGAACATTATGAAGACGGTAGAAGACTACCGGTTGGATATGGTACAACTGCATGGGGATGAAACAGAACGGTTCTGTGATAAGCTTTCTGATTATGTAACTGTAATAAAAGCTTTTCGGTTAAGTTCGAACGACCCGATTGAATGGATGGCAAGGCCATACAATGAATACGCTGATATGTTTATGTTCGATACATTAGGAGTTGGTTATGGGGGAACAGGAAAGAAGCTGGATCTTGCTGTATTGAAGGATAAGCAAATTGATAAATTGTTTTTATTGAGTGGAGGAATAGAGCCGGGTGATGCAGCGAAACTGAATGAATTTGCGGATGAACCGGTTGCAAAAAAATTATTTGCGGTTGACCTGGGAAACAAATTCGAGGTAGTGGCCGGGGTAAAAGATATCAATATGATCCAATTATTTGTAAACGAATTAAGAAAATAAAATAGTAACGATGAATATTAAAGTATGTGGTATCACAGAAATGAAACAACTGCAACAATTAGATGGATTGGATATTGATTTTGCAGGATTGATTTTTTTTAAAGACTCTCCGAGATATATTGGTGATAAGCTTTCTAAGAAAGATATAAAGAATGCAGACTTTGATCTAAAAAAAGTGGGTGTGTTTGTGAACCCTGAGATGATTGATGTGTTAGATGCTATTGATGATTATGGGTTAGAGGTAGTGCAGCTGCATGGTGACGAAAGCCCTGAAATGTGCGAAGACCTGAGTAGTGAAGTAGAAGTGATAAAGGCTTTTCGGGTTACGGATGGAGTGGATATCGATGAGCTTGTTGCACCATATGATGCGGTATGTGATTATTATTTATTTGATACCGGTGGACTAAAAGAAACATTTGGTGGCACCGGCCAGCAATTTGACTGGGGCATTTTGACAAAAGCAAAAATTGAAAAACCTTTCTTTTTAAGTGGTGGTATTGGTGTAGAAGATGCAGCCAGAATAAAGGACTTCAAACATCCTGATTATTTTGGCGTAGACATTAATAGTCGTTTTGAGAAAGAACCGGGAGTGAAGGATATGGGATTGGTGCTGTCGTTTAAACAGGGTTTGAAGAGGTAAATGGATAAGGTCCAAAAACTAAAATTGTAAGATGAAAGGTTTGTCACAAGAACAACTTGAATTCTTAAAAAAGCATAATGTTCCTTTGGAGAAGGTTTTTGATGCTAAAGGGTTCTCCAAAAGCTATTATTACATTCAAATGAAGCAACAAGGGAAGGTGGTTGCTTTTAACGTCACTCCTTGCAAAAGAGGAAACCACACTCTTAGGACAAGAAATGGGCATTGCATACAATGTGATACAAAGCATTTAGAATTTCAGAAACGAAATGATTATAGCGGTATAATTTATATCGCCGGGTCAAAAAATGGGAAGGTTTTAAAAGTTGGGTATTCGAAAGGAATTGAAATAAGAAGCGAATCATTAAATAGAACTAAATACGCAGGGTTAAATGATTGGGAGTTCATTTTTGTAATATTTAGTTCCACTGCTGGTAGCCTTGAGCCCAAAATAAAATTCAAGTTAAATGAATACTCAAGGGCATTTAATTACGAGCATGATAATAAATTGCAAGATGCTGAAGAAGTATATTCATGTTCTATTAACAAAGCAAAGGCTATTCTTATTGCTGTTTGTAAAGAGTATTATCATGATTATGAAATAAAAAAAGATTATGACGGTACAGAGTATAATTTTAGACGGCTTAAAAAACTATAAATTAGAATAGATAATTCTTTTTTGGTGATAGACGAGTAATGCTGAATAGAGAACAGAACCTCGACGAGTGCGACGCAACAGGTGATGATAGTAGTACTGAAACTGGGTTCAAAAAAATAATTTAATGTCAACGAGAGCAACATATCAGCAACCAAATGCACAAGGTTATTACGGCTTGTTCGGAGGTGCATATATTCCGGAAATGCTGCATCGCAATGTAGAAGATTTGCGAACAAAGTACATGGGAATTATTTATGAAAAGGAATTTCAAAAAGAGTTTCAATACTTGCTGCGGGATTATGTGGGCAGACCAACACCATTGTATTTAGCAGAACGGTTGAGTGAGCAATTTGGTACTACTATTTATTTGAAACGGGAAGACCTTTGCCATACCGGGGCACATAAAATAAATAATACGATCGGTCAGATATTATTGGCGCAGCGATTGGGGAAGAAAAGAATTATTGCAGAGACAGGTGCTGGTCAGCATGGAGTAGCAACAGCTACGGTCTGTGCATTGAAAGGGGTGGAATGCATTGTGTACATGGGAGAAAAGGATATTGAAAGACAAGCACCGAATGTAGCGAGAATGAAAATGCTGGGTGCAACAGTGATACCGGCCACCAGCGGCAGTAAAACATTGAAAGACGCAACGAATGAAGCAATACGGGATTGGATCAACAATCCGCATGATACGCATTATATAATCGGCAGCGTAGTGGGGCCGCATCCTTACCCAGATATGGTAGCAAGATTTCAAAGTGTGATAAGTGAAGAAATGCGAAAACAATTGCTGGAGAAAACCGGTAGCGAGTTGCCAACTCATGTAATGGCTTGTGTTGGTGGTGGCAGTAATGCAGCCGGTGCATTTTATCATTTTTTAGATGAGTTGAGTGTACAATTGATAGCTGTGGAAGCGGCGGGTCATGGTATTGATAGTGGATTGAGTGCAGCAACAACCGCATTAGGGAAGCCGGGTATTTTACATGGTAGTAAAAGCTTGCTGATGCAAACGGATGATGGACAAGTGGTGGAGCCGCATAGTATCTCTGCCGGTTTAGATTATCCGGGTATTGGTCCATTGCATGCACATTTATTTAAAAGTGGTCGGGGTACTTTTTTAAGTGTTACGGATGAGGATGCATTAACAGCAGCATTTGAGTTAGCGAAGCTGGAAGGAATTATTCCGGCATTGGAAACGGCCCATGCATTATCGGCATTGAAGCAAATGAAATTTAAAAAAGAAGATGTGGTAGTGATTTGTTTGAGTGGGAGAGGGGATAAGGATTTAGCAACTTATATGGAAACAATAACATAATAACTAGTATGCAACAAGTAAATTCCTTATCGGCTGAAGAAAAAGTAAGATTGTATACTGTAGCTAAAGACTTATTTAATGCGGGGAAGTCTCATCCTCAAGTTATAGAAGTATTAGAGCAATTTTGCGATTCAGCATATGCAGAGGTAATTGCAAAAAAAGGTTTGCATGAATCATGGGATAGACTTTTTGAAACTGCAAAAGAGCTATACGGTCAAAATAAAACTTATTTGGAAGTTGTTGAAGCTTTGAAACCTTTTGAGAACGATGAAGCAATCATAAACTTTGCTGCTAATCTTTGGTATGAAGTAAAGACAATTGAAATGGAGAACACTGTTGAGAGCAGTTCCAATATGATGGAAGGTTTACAATGGGTTGTCATTAGTGCAATAGGTATTCCTATTGTGTTTTTATTAAAACTCTCTACTGTTTCTAAAGTTTTATGGATTGCTGTTTTTATAGGCTCATTACTTCAATATTTATATGGAATAAGGCAACGTAAAATTGCCGGAAGAATTAAAAAAATCATGACGAATGAGCAGAATTGATGACCTGTTTAAAAATAGTAAGAAAAGTATCATTAATGTTTACTGCACTGCAGGCTATCCACAATTAAATTCTACATTGGAAGTCATGAATGCACTTCAAGCTAACGGTGCAAGCATTATAGAACTCGGAATGCCTTACAGCGATCCTTTAGCAGACGGTCCGGTAATTCAACACAGTGGAAGCGTAGCATTAGCCAACGGAATGACCATTGCAATTTTATTTGAGCAATTAAAAGCATTCAGAAAAGAAATTTCTATCCCGGTAATATTAATGGGTTATATGAATCCGGTATTACAATACGGATTCGAAAATTTTTGTGCCGATGCCGCCGCCGTTGGTATTGATGGGCTAATTCTGCCCGACTTGCCCGAGTATGAATTTGAAACAGAGTACGGAGCCATCATTAAAAAATATAATCTCGATTTTATTTTCCTGGTAACACCAGAAACTTCTGAAGAGCGAATCAAAAAATTAGATAGTCTTAGTTCCGGTTTTTTATATGCCGTATCCTCTTCGTCCACTACAGGCAGCGAAAAAAAATCTGCCAGTCCGGAAGAATACCTGAAAAGGCTGAGATCATATAGTCTTAAAAACCCGGTTTTAGTGGGCTTTGGAATCAGCAATAAAGAGAGCTTCGATGCCGTTTGTAAGCTGGCTGACGGTGCCATAATTGGCAGTGCCTACATTAAAGCGTTGGAAAACAGCACGAATGTTAATGCAGCCACAAAATCATTCCTTTCGTCCATATTGGGCTGAGAAGGCTTTAACTATCCGAACGCATTGTATAAATTTGCACCTATTATTGACAATCGTACCATTAATGAAACTTTTGATTAGTATGAAAAAATTATTGATTCTTCTATTCTTGTGCCCCCTTTTTGCATTAGCACAAGTAACTCCCAAACCTTTTACGATTGATGGAAAATTAGATGGCTTTACCGAGGGCACTGATATTAAATTGTATAAGAACGGAGATAACTCCGAGCTGGCCTCTTCCAAATTGGTAAAAGGGAAATTTACGTTGAAAGGAAATGTAACGGAGCCTGTACTTTGTTTTTTAGTAATTGGCAACGATAAGCCCATCGAACTATATGTAGAAAGCAGTATTATATCTTTCAAAGCGGATACAAAAGAACCGGGCAAGCATAAAGTTGAGGGTTCCAAATCGCATACAGAGTTTACTGCATTTATTGCAGCCTTTATGCCCCTGGCACAGCAATTAAGTGCTCTTGCCAATACCATTAATAATACAATGCCCGGTGCAGAAAGAGATGGACTGATGACAACTTACACCACTTCGCAACAAAACATCCAGGCCGAAATTGATAAGTTTATTAATGGCAATCCAAAATCGGGTATCAGTCCTTTTGTTTTAAATGCAACCTACCAGTTTAATGAAGATCCGATAATGCTGGAGAACAGGTTTAATAAATTAGATGTAACAGTTCGCAATTCCGAATCAGGTAAACAATTGCAAGAATTTATTGCTGAAACAAAGATTGGTGCAGTAGGTACACAGTCGCTTGATTTTACTCAGCCCGATACAACGGGTATTCCTGTATCACTTTCATCCTTCCGGGGTAAATATGTATTGGTGGATTTTTGGGCCAGCTGGTGCCGTCCCTGCAGGGATGAAAATCCGAATGTAGTTGAGAACTTTAATAAATTTAGTAAGAAAAATTTCACTGTTTTGGGTGTATCACTTGACAGGCCTGGTCAGAAAGAAAAATGGTTAGAAGCAATACATACGGATAAACTTACCTGGACACAAGTAAGCGACTTACAATTCTGGAATAATGCAGCAGCCCAACTGTATAAAGTAAAAGGAATACCGCAAAATTTCTTAGTGGATCCGGAAGGAAAAATTGTTGCTAAAAATCTTCGTGGCCCGGATTTGGAAGCTAAGCTCTGCGAAATATTGGGGTGCAATTAATTTAGCGAATTCAAAATTCAGAAGTACGAAATCTACTAAGAATAACAAGCTTCGCAGTATCGGGTTTTCGTACTTCTGCTTTACTATCTATGATTTATTAGTTCACATCTTTGCCTTCTTTCAACTTCACAATCATCGCCGTTACACTTGTTTTATTCTGTTCATTCGGAGCTAATGGCAATGCAAGATTCGCATACTTTAATGCATTCTTATAGTCAGCCACTGCGGAATAACCTCTTACCAATCCCATCAGTGTAGTAAACTGGTTAGGATTTTTTGAGTAATTGGTTTTAAAAATCTCTAATGCCTCTTTCGTTTTCTTTTGTTGTAATAAGCGACGGCCGTATTGATGTATCTCATTCATACTGGCAAAAGCCATTGCCATTTTCATAGTTGCTGCAGCTTCTTCATTGCGACCTAATTTTTCTTGAATCTGTGCTTTAGTGCTCCATGCAATAAATGCTTTATCTCCACCAAATATGGCACTTGAAGCTGTATCAGCCCACAACAATGCTTCCTCAAGATTTACACTACGCTGTAAGCACCAGGCAGCCGCTTGGTCCCAGCTCTGCCAGATAAAGCCATTCTCAGTTCTTAATTCTCTGCGAAATGATTCCAATTGGTCTTTTACATAATCCACTTCAATGGTAAAAGGGATCGACAATTTTTCCCACTGCAAGGCCACGGTAGCTGAATTTTCAGTTTCGTTCATAAACTCATACTTCAACCACTCCACACTTTTCTCCAATGCCTGTGGTTTTACCTTTACCCGTAATGCATCTTCG
Source organism: Chitinophagaceae bacterium IBVUCB2 (assembly GCA_002127295.1). Taxonomy (GTDB): domain Bacteria; phylum Bacteroidota; class Bacteroidia; order Chitinophagales; family Chitinophagaceae; genus JJ008. The sequence continues at coordinate 824,503 of NFUV01000001.1, read as the reverse complement.
GCAGCATTATAAAAATAATGTCCCCAGGAAGTTGAATTTTTGGAGAAGATAAGAGTGCATTCTTCCGGGCTGTAAGCAATAAAGAAACCATATTTACCAGCGGGTAATGATTGTCCTTGTATTTTTACATCATTGGTAAATTTAAAAGTGGTGTTTTCATTTGCACCGGCCCGCCAGGGTGCCGATTTACTGTTGCCAAATCCGGGGTCAGTAAAACCAACAGGAACCAATTCTCCCCAAACTTTTCCTTCACGGCCCTTTACACCGGGTCGGTCATAAGTAATTACCACATCAGTAAGACCAACACGTTCACTTACAGCGGCTTTTTTATTACCACCACTTGGCGCTACTGTCAATGGTATTTGTGCCAATGAAATGGCAGATAGGAATATTCCAATGAGAGCAGAAAGATATTTTTTCATATCATTAGTTTTGAATACTCAAGCTACTAATAATTCTAACTTGCTTCCAGCATTTTTACAAGTGAGGTATGCACAGGATGAGTTGCTGTTGTTAATGATATAAGGCAGATTTGAGAAAGCCTATAACAAATAATTAAAGATTATTGCAGTAACTTGAACCCACTAAAACCTTCACATCCAAAAATTCGAGTATGAAAATTTTTTTCATCTTCCTCCTATTATTTGTTGTACAACAAACTCCGGCACAAATCCTTAAAAGAATAAAAGACAAAGTAGTTAACAAAGGCCAGAGCGAAGCCAACCAGGCAAAATACAATGCCAAAACAAAAGCAAGAGAAACAGCCTACAAAGAACTCGACGATTTTAAGGCCGGATTCGATTCCACTGATATTGATTATGCTATTTTGTTAAGTGATAACTCCGGTTTATTTGGCGGGCAGGGGCGGGGAGAATTCGGTGCAAAATTTTTGCGGTTAAGTGGTATCGCTAATTCATTAATTAAAGACGCAGATCTGAATGATGAAGAAAATGCAAGACTGAATTTGCAATTAGGACAGTCAGGCTATGCAACTGGTCGATTTGTATATGCAGAAAAAAGATTGAACTCAGCAAGAGATTATTTTGAACGGGCAGGACTAAGTAGTGATCTTGGCTATGTAAAAACTATTTCCAGCCAGGGATTATTATATACATCAATGGGCCGATTTTCACAAGCGGAAAAGTATACTGCACAGGCTTTGCAGTTAAGAGAAGAACGATTAGGTGCAGAGAATATGAGTGTAGCAGCTTCTACAAACAATTATGCAGTATTGCATTATAATCTGGGCCAGTATAATGAATCGGAGAAAGAATTTAATGATGCACTTACTATTATTAAAGCTAATAAGCAGGAAAACGAAATTCCTTATGCACTGGTGCTTAATAACCAGGCTATTTTATTTCAATCCATGGGCCGATTGCCTGAAGCAGTCAAAAATCTTGAAGCTGCAATTGGCATTGGTGTAAAAAAGGAAACCACCAAAGCAAAGCATTTACTGAAATTTTTTTCCAACCTCGCTTTGTTATACCAACAGATGGAAAAATATACAGAAGCGGAAAGAATTTACCAGGGACTGGAAAAACGGATTGAAAAAGGTAAGCCTGAGTTTGCCAACCTGCTCAATAATGTAGCCATTCTTGCCATGTTGATGAAACGGGAGGATAGGGTAGAAGATATGCTGAAACGGTCGGCAGAAATTTATAAAACCAGTTACGGTGAAAATAGTCCGGCCTATGCAAAAGTTATCAGTGACCTGGGTAATTATTATCGCTACAAAGGAAGATATTCAGAAGCAGAACCATTATTGCATGCGGCTTTACAGACCCGTGAGGAAACATTAGGCACTGCTCATCCCTTATTTGTACAATCGCAGGAAGATATTGCCATTTTATACTGGAAGAAAAAGGAGTTGGGAAAAGCATACACTGCTTATCAGGAAGTAATGGAGAAGTCGCTTGAATTTATCAACAAATATTTTCCGCCAATGAGTGAAGCGGAGAAAACAAAATATTGGGATATTCTCTCTCCACGGTTTCAACGTTTTTACAATTTTGCAGTGGAGGCATTAGCTGTAAATAAAAAAATCATTTTTGATCTGTATGAATATCGGATAGCTACCAAAGGACTTCTGATAAGTTCTACCCGTAAAGTAAGTGCAGGTATTCTCAACAGTGGCAATGAAGAACTTGTTAAAGACTATGCCGCCTGGATTGATCAGAAAGAGCAGCTAACTACCTTATACGCCTATTCCAAAGAGGATTTGAAAGAACAAGGGGTTAATCTCGATTCATTGGAGAGGGTAACTAATGCAATGGAGAAGAAATTATCACAAAGCTCTAAGGATTTCGCACAGTTCTATTTTACTTCTAAAGTAAAGTACAGTGAAATACAAAAAGAACTGAAGCCCGAGGAAGCAGCTATTGAAATCATCCGCTTACGAAATTTTGACCAGGTATTTACAGATGATTGTCGTTATCTCGTCCTCATTGCATCAAAAAATAATGCAGAGCCAAAAATGGCTATCATTAATAATGGTGTTGATCTGGAAGGGAAACATTCCAAAACTTATCGCCTCTCGATGAAGAATAAGATCAATGATGAACAATCATACAATCATTTCTGGGCACCTATTGAAGCGGAGGTGAAAGAGAAGAAAAAAATATATGTTTCATTGGATGGTGTATACAACCAGGTAAATCTGTATACCTTAAAAAAAGCAGGAGGCGATTTTTTATTGAATCAATATGATATAGTACTGCTCGGTAACTCAAGAGATATTGTAGGAAAGGAAAAGCAAACAAGTAATTCCGCAGCAAAAAAAGCAACCCTGATCGGGTTTCCGGATTATGGATCCACCAAAATTCCACAGCTGCCGGCTACTAAAACCGAAGTGGATGGCATCAATAAAGTTTTAAAATCTTCCGGTTATACTGTATCAGAACTAACCCAGGCTGATGCCACGGAGGCAAACTTGAAATCAGCACAAAAAATTTCGATTCTGCATATTGCTACGCATGGTTATTTTTTAAAGGACGTAGAAAAAGCAAGCTGGCCAATTGGTGTACATGCTGATAATGCAAAAGACAATGTCTTGTTGCGTTCGGGATTAATGCTTACAGGTGCATCTGAAGCAGATAAAATAGTTCCAAGTCTTGATAATAATAGCAATGGCATTATTACTTCTTATGAAGCAATGAATCTTGATCTGAAAGGAACCAATCTTGTGGTGCTTAGTGCCTGCGAAACAGCATTAGGCGAAGTTAAAACCGGTGAAGGTGTTTATGGATTACAAAGGGCTTTTTTAGTAGCTGGTGCTCAGGCATTGATAATGAGTTTGTGGAAAGTAGATGATGTAGCCACGCAACAACTCATGAATATTTTTTATACTAATTGGGTAAAATCAGGAGATAAACAAAAAGCATTCAAGCAGGCGCAGCAACAATTAATGACCAGGTATAAAGAGCCTTTTTACTGGGGAGCTTTTGTAATGATGGAAGATTAAAATAAATGTGCGAATAGTTAGCCCAACTTTTGCCGAAAGGGTTTAATATATCAGGTATAAAAAATACCCCGCCTCGGTTTGATCGGGAGGGGGTATTTTATTTTTTATCCGGTTATTTATTAACCTAACTTCTTCTTCAAATTACTATCAATCGCCTCTAAGAATTCTTCTGTGTACAAGTAATGGTCGCCATGTTTTACTTTGTTACCATGTATACAAACTGCAAGATCCTTTGTCATTTTACCTTCTTCTACTGTTTCAATACAAACTGCCTCGAGTGTATTACAGAAATCAATCAGTGGTTGATTGCCATCTAGTTTCCCACGGAAAGCCAAACCTCTGGTCCATGCGAATATGCTGGCGATCGGATTGGTAGATGTAGGTTTCCCTGCCTGGTGGTCACGGTAGTGACGGGTAACAGTTCCGTGTGCAGCTTCTGCTTCCATAGTTTTTCCGTCAGGTGTAACAAGAACAGATGTCATTAATCCTAATGAACCAAAACCTTGAGCAACAGTATCACTTTGCACATCACCATCATAATTTTTACAAGCCCATACAAAATTGCCATTCCATTTTAACGCACTGGCTACCATGTCATCGATCAAACGGTGTTCGTACACAATACCTGCTGCATCAAAAGCAGTTTTAAATTCATTTTGATAAATGTCTTCAAAGATGTCTTTGAAACGGCCATCATATTTTTTAAGTATTGTATTTTTTGTAGAAAGGTATAACGGCCATTTTTTACTCAATGCCATATTGAAACAGCTTCTTGCAAACCCCATAATACTTTCGTCGGTATTGTACATACTCATTGCTACGCCATCACCTTTAAAGTTGAACACTTCAAAAGTTTGTACATCGCCGCCACCTTCTGGAGTAAAAGTCATGGTTAACTTCCCTTTTCCTTTTATCACTGTATCTGTAGCCCGGTATTGGTCGCCAAAAGCATGACGGCCTACAATGATTGGCGCAGTCCAGTTTGTAACAAGGCGTGGAATATTGCTAATTACAATAGGCTCACGGAAAACAGTGCCATCTAAAATATTACGGATCGTTCCGTTCGGGCTCTTCCACATTTGCTTTAGGGAAAATTCTTTTACCCTGGCTTCATCAGGAGTAATAGTGGCACATTTAATACCTACACCATATTGTTTAATTGCATTAGCCGCATCAACTGTAACCTGGTCATCAGTTTGGTCACGGTATTCCATGCCAAGATCAAAATACTTTATATCTACGGTCAGGTAAGGCAGTATTAATTTATCCTTAATGAACTTCCAGATTATTCGGGTCATTTCATCTCCATCCAACTCAACAACCGGGTTTGCTACTGTGATCTTTTGTGCCATATTCGTTCTTGTTTTTTAGAGGTTTATATCTAATGAGGATGCAAAACTAAGGGATTATGTCGAAGGGTTTTAGGACTCGCTATTTGATGTTTAATTTTGTCATCATCGTTTTTGCTGCTATCATCACCTTGCGCCGCACACTTTTATTGCAGGAATTCTATTCAGCATTTTCGAAGTCTCTGGGATGGAAATTAAAACACCAAAAAAACATAAACGAAGCCCCTAAAACTGCTTTACCTCATAGTAGAAACTACTTATCAGGCAAAAAACATTGATTTCAATCAATTATAGTAGTTATTTTTGCAGTATCTGATTATCGACAAGATTTAGTGTCATGGATTCAATTAAGTTATTTCAGTCTTACCTAGGCAAGTTTACTGACCTTTCTGAAGCAGAGTTCAATAAGAACTTATTGCCAGTGATAAAGGTTCGCCGCTTTGGTAAAAAGGAATTGCTAACTAAAGAGGGAGAGGTAGAAAACCATTTCAATTTCATCGCCAAAGGATTAATTCGCAAGTATTATGTAAAAGGCAACCATGAAATCAATACACAGATTTCTATGGAAGGGCACTTAATTGTAAGCCAGGAATCTTTTCATAGTCGCCAGCCTTCTGATTATTTTATTGAAACTATTGAGCCGAGTACCGTTGTTTCCATTACTTACGATGATTTGGAAAGAGTTTACGCTTCCTCACACCGAATGGAACGATTGGCAAGGTTACTAATTACCTATGCTATGGTTATTAAGGACCGATGGCAAATCCAACTGGTAAAAATGACACCCCGTGAACGTTTCCTGAATTTTGTTACTAAGAATCCTGAGTTAATGCAGCGGGTGCCGCAAAAGTTTCTGGCATCTTATCTTAACATCAAGCCAGAAACTTTTAGTCGTTTTAAACATTTAATACGGGGGCATAAAAAAACTGCTACCTGATTAGCCTAAGGCTACATCCAAAATCATCATTACCAGAAATCCTCCGATAAAACCTAAAACTGAGCGGTCAGTATATTTATCTCTTTGTGTTTCCGGTATTACTTCTTCCACTACTACAAAGATCATTGCACCGGCTGCAAATGCCAATGCAAATGGCAGAATAGGTTGCATATAAATAACCGCTACAGCCCCGATCACACCTGCTACAGGTTCTACAATTGCAGAAAGTTGTCCGTACCAAAAACTTTTTAAACGGGTTACGCCATGCCTTCTTAAGGGCATTGATACGGCAATACCTTCCGGAAAATTTTGAATACCAATACCAATGGCTAATGCAATAGCACCAGATACAGATGCATCTTCCATACCTAATGCAGCAGCACCAAATAATACTCCTACTGCTAAGCCTTCCGGGATATTGTGTAATGTAATAGCAAGAATAAGAAGTGTTGTTTTGTGGAGCTTTGTTTTTAAACCTTCTTTTTCATCTACACCAAAATTAATATGGAGATGGGGAGTGAACTTGTCTAACACAAAAATGAAAAGTGCTCCTAATAAAAAGCCAACAGCGGCGGGCATCCAGCTCATCCCCGGGTACATTTTTTCCGACATTTCTATTGCAGGGTTCAATAGCGACCAGAAACTAGCAGCTACCATCACACCACCCGTAAATCCCAGCATAGGATCCAACACACCCCGGCTCATTGTTTTAAAGAAAAAAACCAACGATGCACCTAGAGAAGTTACCAGCCAGGTAAAAGTAGTGGCAATTAATGCTGCCCAAACCGGACCTATTTCGGTTAAAAATTTTTCAATTGTTTCCATATAATTTAGTTGCTCAAAACAAAAATATTTTCTGCTAATTGTTTACTAATGGTGAAAGCAGGTTGCCGCCCAATTTTCACTTCCATTGAATTATCGAAATCAAATTTCTTTTTTACTTCCAGCCTGGTGCCGATTGCTATTTTTTTATGTTCCAGTAATTCCAGTATTTCACTTGATTGGTCGCTTACACTACTTACAATCGCAATTGTGTTAAGTGTCATTTCCGTCAAACAGATTTTTTTACTTATTTCAATTTTGCCGTTAGCATCCGGAATCGGATCGCCGTGTGGATCGGTACGGGGAAAGCCCAGGTATTCATCTAGCTTATCAATTAATTTTTTATTGCTCACATGTTCTAAATCTTCAGCTACTTCATGCACTTCATCCCAGGAAAATTTTAGTTTTTCAGCCAGGAAATATTCCCAAAGACGGTGTCGGCGAATAATACCTAATGCGACTTTGTTACCATCATTCGTTAACCGGAAGCCCTGGTAGGGTTGGTAGTTTAGCAATTTCTTTACTTTTAGCTTCTTCATCATGTCGGTAACAGAAGCAGGTTTAGTCTTCAGTTCATTTGCAAGTTCATTGGTTGTTACCGTTCCATCCTGCCGCTGTAAATGGAAGATGGCTTTAATGTAGTTTTCTTCGCTGGTAGAATAGTTCAGCATGACTAAAAATAATTTTAGACAAATCTAAAAAAATATAATTGTACGACAAAATTTACTATTGCCTTGTCCGCTCAAATCCTTTACTTTGGGGACTTTAATATCCAATTATGGCTTCTTATAGTAAATATTTACTCATCGCTATGGCACTTGTAATCATTACAGGGTGCAAACAAAAAAAGAAGCCATCACTTGCTGGTGAGGACCCGGTAGATGTGTCTGATTTTATTGAATTTTTTCAACCACTTAAACTGCCTTATATAGCTGCAGACAGTATTCTTCAAAAAAAGGAAAAAGATTCGCTTTTAATAGGATATAAAGTTTTTACACAGTTTGTGCCAGACTCTGTATTAACCAAAGTATATGCAAAAGGAGTTAAACCCAAAATATATCCACTCGGTAAAGTAGAAGTTCCGGGTGCAGAAACGTATTTATTTGTAAAAACAGTAACGGCTGATAAAAAAGCTGTATTCTTATTGTCATTCGACAAGAATCAGCAGTTTCTGGCACCTATGACGGCATTACGTCCGGATCAAAGTTCTGCAACAGCACAGTCGGTACAGATGGATAAAAAGTACACTATCACAAAAACAGTTTTGCGAAAAAATGCTGATGGTGGGGTTAGTGAAGGCAAAGATGTATTTGTATTAAATGCAGATGCAAAAAATTTCATGCTCATTATGACGGATGCACTGGAAGATAAAGTAACAGAACTCATAAACCCGATTGACACATTACCAAGAACACATAAGCTATCGGCTGATTACAGTAGTAGTAAAATGAATCTTGTATCTATAAGAGATGGAAGAAAAAGCGACCGCATTTCTTTTTTTATACACTTCGAAAAAAATAATGGTGAGTGTACCGGGGAGTTAAAAGGCGAAGCTATGCTGAGATCAAGTTCAATAGCCGAGTATAAGGAAGAAGGCGACCCCTGTTCAATAAAGTTTACTTTTAATTCCTCCTCAGTTACTTTAACAGAAAGTGGATGCGGCTCACGACGGGGAATGAAATGTTTATTTGATGGCCGCTTTCCCCGTAAAAAAAATCCAACACCAAAAGTGGATAAATCAAAGGGTGCAGTTAAGAAATAGCAGAACAGTTGTTTGTTTTTCACATTGCGTGGATAAACTCTAATCAAACACTGCTTGCCACTCTCATTTAAAAATTTCCTATTATATTGCAGCTTCGTGTAAAAAAGACACTATGAATTTTACCCAATTTAATGTTCCGTATCCTATTGAAGATAGTTACAAAAAGAAAGTCGCTTATTTCTCAATGGAGTTTGCTACACATCAGCCATTGAAAATATATAGTGGCGGCCTAGGATTTTTGGCAGGTTCGCATTTACGCAGTGCGTATGAACTCCGTCAAAATCTTATCGGTGTTGGTATTTTGTGGAAGTATGGTTATTATGACCAGGAGCGGCACCAGGATCAAACACTGGATACAGCCTGGAATGAAAAACAATATAGTTTTTTAGAAGACACCGGAATTAAGTTCCAGATAACAATACATGAGCATCCTGTTTGGGTAAAGGTATTATACCTGAACCCTGAGACTTTTAAAACTGCGCCGCTGTTTTTGTTATCAACTGATTTGCCTGAGAATGATTATGTGTCTCAAACCATCACTCATCGTTTGTATGATGCAAATGTGGCAACCAAAGTAGCGCAGTTTATTTTGCTGGGTGTTGGTGGTGCTAAGCTTATTGACATGCTTAACTATAATCCGGAGCTTTATCATTTGAATGAAGCCCATGGGTTATCAGCGGCATTTTATCTCTATAAAAAATTCGATAACAATTTAGCTGAAGTAAAAAAGAGATTGGTTTTTACTACCCATACACCGGAGGAAGCTGGAAATGAGAAGCATGATATTTACCTCTGTCATAAAATGAGTTATTTCTGCGGGTTGACAGTAGACGAAGTGAAAAAGCTTTATGATAATGATAGCGACCAATTCAATCACTCATTAGCCGCATTGCGTTTTGCAAGATTGGCAAATGGTGTATCTCAACTACACGGTCATGTGTCTAGGGCTATGTGGGAGAAGTATACGGGTATCTGCCCAATAATCTCTATCACCAATGCACAAAACTGGCGGTATTGGGCCGATAAGCAACTGTATCGTTTTATGGAAGCTGGTGATGATTATGGGATTGATGACCGGAAAAAATATTTGAAAAAAAGAGCTTTTGAAATTGTAGCTGATCAAACAGGGAAAATATTTAATCCGGAAGTATTTACTATCGTTTGGGCAAGACGTTTTGCCGGATACAAAAGGGCCGGATTGATTACAACAGATGAAGATAGGTTTGAGAAATTATTGGCTAATACCAATTATCCGGTTCAAATAATTTGGGCAGGTAAACCTTACCCGATGGATCATCCTGCTATAAGTGAATTCAATCAGCTAGTACACCTTAGTAAAAGATATAAAAATGTAGCTGTACTTACTGGGTATGAACTTGCTTTGTCTAAACGTTTAAAGCAGGCATCTGATTGCTGGTTAAATAATCCAAGAGTTCCCAGAGAAGCTTCTGGTACCAGTGGAATGACAGCTGCTATGAACGGTGCTATCAATTTCTCAACAGATGATGGATGGATACCTGAATTTATCAATCATGGACATAACGGGTTTGTAGTACCGAAAGCAGATTATGCAAATATGGCTACACATGAACAAGATGAATATGATTTGAACAAATTGTATGATATTCTTGAAAAGGAGATTCTGCCCCTGTATTATTCTAATTACAGCACTTGGCGCCAGATAATGAAAAATGGTATGCAAGATGTTCGTTTTCAGTTCGATAGTAACAGAATGGCGCATGAATACTATGATTTATTGTACAAATAGAAAATTTCAATAAATTTACTGACACTAAAATGTTGATTTTATGAAACAGATATTCTTTATTCTGTCTTCTCTCCTCTACTTACAAACAAGTATTGGTCAGGTTGGGTCAGGTGGTTTGCATGGAAGCCTGAATATGAATTCTGGCGACTTTTTCTTAATTAACCTTAAGAATGCAACTAATGTTGATGCTTTTAATCCCGACATATATGCTAACGTAGAAGGGTCTCCTTATTTGTCTTCAGATTGGTTATATGCCCGTATAAAATTGGAGGACAACAGTAATTATGATAGTGTACTGGTAAAAGTGAATTTTTTTGAGAGTAAGATACATTTCAGAGATGAAAACGGAAAAGAAAAGATGGTTGCAATTCCTGTAAAGGAATTAGAAATTATAGATAACAGATCACCATTGAATAAATCAGTTTATGTATCCGGTTATGGAGATGATAAAAACGAATTTTACCAGGCTATCACAGATGGTAAAAAAGCCGGCTTGCTTAAAAAAATGAAGGTCATTATAAAGGAGCATAAGGTTTTTAATGCGCCGCCACAGAAAAAATTTGAATCTGACGCTATTTATTATATATATGCAAACAAGTTACTTTATGAGCAAACCAAGAATTGCTCTGCATTGGTAGAGGCTTTTAAAAATGATGCAAAGATTATAAAATTCATCTCTTCTAATGATGTTAAGTGCAACAAGGAAAAAGATTTAAAGAATTTAGTAGAATATTATAATTCCTATTAGGTTTTTTTTTCAAACTGTAGTATCAACTCATCAATAGAAGTAATAACAGGATAATATCCTGTTATTTTTTTTATAACACTTTCTACTAATGCATCCGGGCAGGAAGCACCACTGGTTATTAGAATTTTTACTGGTTGTTTAGAAGGTAAATAGTTAGCTGTCAGTATTTCCTCCTGGTTATGAAAATTATAATGGAGTATCTTATTGGCAGAGAGAATTTTTTCCTCGCTATTTATAAAGTAAGTAGGAATTTTTTCTTCGCATAATTCTACCAGGTGCGATGTGTTGGATGAATTATATCCTCCAACTACAATAGCTAAATCAGCCTCCATGCCCAACATTCCTGTAACAGCAGATTGATTATCGTTGGTGGCATAACAAAGTGTATCTCTTGTGTCAGCAAAACGTTCTTCAGTAATAGCCGGTTGATATTGCTGGGTAATCACTTGTTTCAGGTAATCTGCAATAGCTTGAGTATCGCTGGCAAGCATGGTTGTTTGATTCACTACACCAATGCGTTGCAAATCTTTTGCTACATCAAAATTTTCGGAATATTGATTTTTAAACTCAATATAAAAATCTTCAGCATTCTTTTCTCCGGAAATATAAGCAGCTAATTTTTTTGCCTCAGACATATCCTTTACTACAATAGCAGGGGCTCCGGCTGCGGCATGAGAAAAAGTGGCCCTTGTTTCTTCATGAGTAGGTTTGCCATGAATAACTATGGTGTAATTTTTTTTGGCAATTGCTTCACTCCGGTTCCACACTTTTTCTACAAAGGGGCAAGTGGTATTATATTTTTCAGTCTGAATTCCTTTGGCCTGTAATTTTTGTTCAATTTCCAGCGTAGTACCAAATGCTGGTATTAACACAATATCATCACTCGTTATTTCTGAAAATGGTATCAGCTCTTTGCCATATGTATCTTGTAGAAATTGAACACCATGCGATTTTAAATCCTCATTCACCTGTGGATTATGTATCATTTCACTTAGCAGGAATATTCTTTTTCCGGGATTTTCGTCCACTGTTCTAAAAGCAATTTCTATTGCATTTTCTACTCCATAGCAAAAACCAAAATGCCTTGCCAGGTAAATATGGACGGGTCCAAAATCAAGGAAGGTAGGTGAAAAATCTTTCTTCATTTTGTCCTTGTCTTTTCGCTTCTTTTTAATAGCAGAAATTAAAGGGCTGCGGTAAATAATTGGTACCTCGAAACTTTTCATGCTGCAAAGATAGTTGTGTTTCAGTTTCTGCATTTGTTAGGCTCATACAACTTAAAAACTCCCAACTTCTTATTATCTTCCGCAAAAGTTCAACCTATGCGATTTCTTTTGCTTGCCATTTGTTTTACAGGTTTAATAAATTCCTGCAAACTAATGAAGAAGAAAGATGATAATGAAACCACGAAAAATAAAAACAGTATGATAAACAGATTCAAACCTGTGAGCTGGGTCCATACAACTAATATTTATGAAGTAAATGTGCGGCAGTATACTCCCGAAGGAACCTTAAATGCTTTTGCAGCACAGATGCCAAGGCTAAGAGATATGGGAGTAAAGACGCTGTGGTTTATGCCGCTAACACCTATTGCACAAAAAAATAAGAAAGGCTCATTGGGAAGCTATTATGCCTGCTCAGATTACACTTCTATTAACCCTGAGTTTGGTACACTGGAAGATTTTAAGAGCCTGGTTAAACAGGCCCATGAAATGGGCTTTAAAGTTATTATTGACTGGGTAGCCAATCATACCGGATGGGATCATAAATGGACAACTGAACATCCTGAATATTATCAAAAAGATTCTGCTACAAAAGATTTTAAGATAGCCTCTGGTATGGATGATATTATTGAATTGGATTTTAAGAACCCGGCTTTGAGAAAAGCGATGAAGGACGCTATGGCATTTTGGATTAACGAATGTGATATTGATGGCTTTCGCTGCGACCTTGCTTTTTGGGTAGAGCTGGACTTTTGGAAAGAAGCAAGACAAGAATTAGATGCAATAAAACCACTATTCTGGCTAGGCGAATTTGATGAGCTGGAAAAGCCGGAATATGGAGAAGCATTTGATGCCAGCTACACCTGGACATGGATGCACAAGGCGAAGGATTTCTACCAGGATAAACTTTCGATTGATACGTTGACTACAGTGTTAAAAAAATATGATGATTTGGGTGATAGTACTATGCGGGCATGGTTTACCACCAACCATGATGAAAATAGCTGGAATGGTACTGAATATGAAAAATACGGTGATATGGCCAAGGCACTCGCTGTATTCAGTTGCACCTGGAATGGGGTTCCTCTTTTATACTCGGGCCAGGAAATTGGTAATTTAAAACGAATTGCTTTTTTTGATAAGGATACAATACGTGGAACTGATAATGCAATGACTCCTTTTTATTCCAGCTTACTAAAGCTGAAAATTAATAATCCGGCGTTACGTTCTGGTGATCCATCTGTTCAAACATTCCGAATTAAAACAACAGCACCAAAAAACATATTCGCTTTTTTGAGAAAAAAGGATGGGAGAGAGGTATTAGTAATTTTAAATCTTTCAGCTCAAAAGGATATTCATTTTGAAATAGTGGATGAAAATGTGAAAGGGGTATATAAAAATGTTTTCTCTGGTGCTGCTAATGATTTTACATCAGAAAAAAGTTTTGAAATGCAAGGATGGGAATACCTGGTTTACGAAAAATAATATCAGTTTATAAAGCAAAAGAAAAGACATCGGTTAAGATGTCTTTTCTTTTTATAGTTAAAGCTGCTTGAAGCTTAGTCAAGATTCAGCGGATACCTGTAAACTCCATCATAGCCGGGATAAATTCCCTCTAATTGAACACTTCTTCCGTCAAGATCCATAATAGCTTTGCTAAGTTCTTCTATGGAAGATACTTCAACACCATTTACACTTGTAATGATAAAGCCATCCTGCATTCTTGTCTGACTAAATGCACCTCCGCTTATTATTTTCTTTACAACAACACCGCCGGCAATTTCATATTGTGTCGCTTTCTTTTTATCCAACGCTTCTAGTTCAGCACCCAGTATTACACTCAGGTTACTGGCGGATGCTACTTCTGTTTTTCCTGCAGATTCTTTTAGGGTAATGGTAGTTGTATATTCTTTATTGCTTCTGATATATACCATGCTCACTTTATCCCCGGGTTTAAAACTTGCTATTTGTGCACTCATTTCTAATCCGGAAGAAACTGCATTGTTATTGATCTTGGTAATAATATCTCCTTTTTTTAATCCTGCCGTAGCGGCTGCTCCATCAGTAGGCACTAGTGTTACATACACTCCCTGGCCATCAGCAACGCCGGCTCCTTTAACTAATTTTTCGTTTTCAGTTTCAGATGAAGGATAGCTGATGCCAATAAAACCTCTTTTTACTGATCCAAATTCAATCAGGTCATTCACAATTTTCTTAACGATGTTAACCGGTATTGCAAAGGAATAACCTGCATATGTACCTGTTGGAGCATAAATGGCTGAGTTGATACCTACGAGTAAACCTTCTGTGCTAATTAAAGCACCGCCGCTATTTCCCTGGTTTACGGCAGCATCTGTTTGAATGAATGATTCAATTGGTGTTTGGCTTTGACGGGCATTAATACCGATCGATCTTCCTTTAGCACTAACGATACCTGCAGTTACAGTTGCTTCCAATGTAAGAGGATAACCTATTGCAAGCACCCATTGACCCAGTTTAACATTGTCAGAATTGCCATACAGCATAAATGGAAGTGCTTTGCCGTCGATTTTCAAAACAGCAATATCACTGCTGGGATCTCTTCCGATAATTCTTGCTTTATAAATCTTTTTATTGCTGAGGGTTACATTAATCTCGTCGGCCACACCATCTCCACCATCAGAAATAACGTGGTTGTTAGTAACGATATAACCATCTTCACTAATAATTACTCCACTACCAGATGCTCTTTGTTCCTGCTGTACTTGCGGTCCAAAGAATTGCTCAAAAAAATCATCCATACCACCGCCATTATTTCTTCCTAAGCGGTTACTTACTTTTTTTGCAGGAATTTTTGTTTTTATATGAACTACAGCGGGTACTGCTGCATTCGCTGCCTTTGTAAAATCAATCGGCTCCGCAGCAGCTCCACCTGCTATATTATCAAAATACCCTGCATAGTTAATGGGCAATTTACCATCAGCTGTTTGAACAAACGATGTTTGGCCGGGAGCCACTTTGCTATAAACCCACACACTTGTTACTGCGGAAACAGCACTTATTGCTACGATTAAAAGAATTTGTTTAAGTTTCATAGTTCTTAATACTTTAATGATTGTTACTTAATAGCCGGAGTACGATTAGTCAAATCCTATGCCTTTACTTTACAAAATAACAAACTGTCAGGTTATTGTTCGTTACCAACAGTTTAGTTTAACAAATCTTTACTAAGACCTTCGTACTTTATGGTCTTGTAAATTTATTAAGATTTTCTGGTTTTTGCTAGTGTGTTATAGTTTGGATAAAAAATCCAGAGTATCAATGCCGTCTGCATAATCAGAAACTGAAGGGGATTGTCCATCTCCAAAGCCGGTATTCCCTTCACCTACTACACATTGCAACTCAAGATTGCCCTGCATTGTTGCACGGAGTGTAGTTATGTCTGTATAAAATTCGTAATTCAACTGACTGATAGGAGAGAACAATGCCGTTTCTTCGATTAACAAAATAGACCCATTTGTCATGTAATACTTTTTGTTCAGGAGGTGAATAGCCAGGTTATAATCGAAATTATTTTTATACTTATGATGATCTGCCAGGTAGCTGTATTTCTTAAAGGCTTCCAGCAATGGGATAAAATCATATTCTTCCGGCACATAAATCTTGGTGACATTTCGACAACCTAATCCAAAATATAAATGCACATCATCTGCCAATTTTTCAAGTTCAGTGGCTGTTTCTTTACCCGTAAGTATGGCCACTGATGTTCTGTTTTTACGAATGATATGCGGATATTTAGCAAAATAGTACTCAAAGTACCGGGAGGAATTATTACTGCCTGTTGCTATATAAGCGTCACAATCTTTCAATATTTCTGCAAATTGAACATAGTTAACCGCTTCCGGCTGCCATTCAATTATCTTTTGTGCAAGATGTTTTATTAATGTCTGGTCCCTGGATGATGGTTTTATAATAGCCCTATGACCGGCAATGAACACACAAAGAAAATCATGAAATCCTACGAGAGGAATATTACCCGCCATTACAATGCCTAATTTTTTTGAATCCAGGGGATTGGGCGATAAAGAATATTTTTTTGTCCATTCTTTTAAGGTGGATGGTTGTAAAAAAGAGTTGGCTATATGTTGTACGGACAAATCAATAAATGCAGGAATGAACCACCCGTTCTCATACGATGCTTTTTCTTTTGCAGCCTTCCATTCTTCGCCATTGGCCAAAATATATTGCCCTAGCCGAACCATTAAATCAATACGATGTTGTAAATTCATTCCAATAAATTATTTTCGCAAAACGCCTTAAATTTTACCCGGTGCAAATTAACGAAGTTGACACCGTAAAAAATTTACCAGAAGCTGACCGGCTCAATAAAAGATATTAATTTGTGCCGGGAATAACCTGAACCCAAAAAATAAGAACCGATATGGCAATTAAGATAACTGATGAATGTATAAACTGCGGGGCTTGCGAGCCAGAATGTCCAAACAATGCTATTTATGAAGGCGGCGTGGAATGGGCCGTCGCCGATGGAACATCCGTGAAAGGTCCTTTTACACTCCTGGATGGTACCGTTGTGGATGCTGACCAAAAAAATGCTCCGGTATCCGTTGATACTTATTACATAACACCAAATAAATGCACAGAGTGCCAGGGATTTCACGAGGAGCCGCAATGTGCTGCTGTTTGCCCTGTTGATTGTTGTGTACCTGATGAAATGTACCAGGAAACTGTAGAGCAATTATTAGCC
Source organism: Chitinophagaceae bacterium IBVUCB2 (assembly GCA_002127295.1). Taxonomy (GTDB): domain Bacteria; phylum Bacteroidota; class Bacteroidia; order Chitinophagales; family Chitinophagaceae; genus JJ008. Next base: position 807,687 of record NFUV01000001.1, on the reverse strand, counting down.
AAAAAAGAACTGATGCACCTGTAATTTGTGCTGCGGGTGTGCATAATTTATGCTCTTTAAAAAGGCTTTTGGCTTAGTTTTTATATAACTTACAAGTATATCGTAATAGATATGTAGCAGTGAAAGCTGCCTAAAGAGTGGCGGGTGATATTTCCCGTCGTAAAAAGGTGAAGGAGAAACGGCCTTCACCTTTCTTATTTTCCCCCTGTATATGCCTTTTTACTATTAGATTATGATATTTTTTGTTAATGCTGTTTGATTCATTCTCTTTAGGTTGGGCATCTTAATTTTTTCTGCAATATTTGCACTGTTAACACATAATAACCTACATGAAGAAAAACATAGCCCTCGTAACCGGAGGTTTTTCAGGCGAGGCGGTAATCTCTTATAAATCTGCAGTTACCATCGATAATAATCTTGACCGCAATCATTTCAATGTTTATAAAATCGACATTAACCCGCTAGGATGGTTTTATGAACTATCCGATGGACGCAAGCTCGAAGTAGATAAAAATGATTTCTCTTTACAAATTGATAATCAGAAAATAAATTTTGAAGCCGTATTTATCGGTATGCATGGAACCCCGGGAGAAGACGGTAAACTACAAGGCTATTTTGATACTCTGAAAATCCCTTATACTGGTTGCGATGCGGCAACTTCTGCACTAACTTTTAATAAAAGATATGCCACAGCAATAGCCGGTACATCGGGCATTCAGGTTGCAAAATCAGTTATAATGATTAAGGACTCTGTTGGCACTACTGATGATGTAATAAATAATCTGAATTTTCCGGTTTTCATCAAACCAAATAATGGGGGCTCAAGTATTGGAATGTCGAAAGTAACCAGCCCAGCTGATGGACTTGAGGCTGCTATTGAAAAAGCATTTAAAGAAGATGACCAGGTATTGATTGAGGAAATGATTAGCGGAAGAGAATTTACGGTGGGTGTTTTTAAATCTCAGGGAAATATTATCGTATTACCACTTACAGAAGTAAAAGCAGATGCAGATAAAGCTTTTTTTGACTTTGAGGCTAAATACCAGGGCAAATCAACTGAAACTACACCTGCTATACTGGACGAAGCAGTTGCTGATAAAATCAGAGACACCGCCAAAAAAGTATATTCGGTTTTCAATTGTAAAGGGGTTGTACGGATTGATTTTATTTATAACGAAGAAAAAGGACAGCCCTATATGCTTGAAGTAAATACAATACCCGGGCAAAGTGAAGCTAGTATTGTGCCGCAACAGGTAAAAGCGATGGGCTGGAGTCTAAAAGAGTTTTATACTAAATTAGTTCAGGAAGCCTTGAAATAGAATTGAATTAATAAAAATTCAAAAATCACACTGTGTTTAAATTTCTTACACATCGTCCTTTGTGGGTTAATATCCTAACGGGTATTATTCTAGCCATTGCCATTTTTGCTTTATTCCTGCTTTCATTGAATTGGCTTACCGGGCATGGAAAAGCGGCCACCGTTCCATCGGTTGCTGGCAAAAGTTATGAAGAAGCAAAAGTTCTACTAAAGAAAGCAGGCTTCGATGTGGAAATTCAGGATTCGGTTTATGTAGATACGATGCGGCCCTTAAGTGTGATCCGGCAAATACCGGATGCAGATGAAGTGGTCAAATCAAACAGAACAGTTTTCTTGATCATCAGCCGTGCTATACCACCGGAGATGGAAATGCCAAATCTTGTTGGCTACAGCTTTAGGAATGCAGAAATGGTATTAAAAAATATGGATTTGAAAATTGGCGATACTACCTTTAAACCTGACTTTGCAAAGAATGCAGTGCTGGAGCAATGGTATAATGGTGCATTGATTACCGCAGGTACAAAAATCAGGAAAGGGAGTACAATTTCTCTTGTATTGGGAGATGGGGTTGGCAAAAGAGAGTTTGCAGTACCCATTATTACCGGAATGACTTTTTCTGAAGCAAAAGCTTTATTGGAAGGAGCCGGACTTGGTATTGGAGCCATAGTAACTGATGTGAATGTTACAGATACGTTGAACGCTTATATCTATAAACAAAATCCAGAACGATTTGATGATGATAAAAGGTTACTCCGCATACGTTCGGGCCAACTGATGGACGTTTGGCTGCAAACAGATAAACCAGTTAAAGACAGTACCGTCAAAGAATCTTCTGAACTTTTACCATTATAATTTAATTTTTATGCAGAATATTTCAGTTGAAGAATTAAAAGCCAGGATGGATGCCGGCGAAAAACTACACTTATTTGATTGCCGTGAGCCACATGAGTATGCAGAGTTTAACATCGGTGCTACATTGATCCCCCTTGGAAAAATTCAATCTATGCAGATTGACGAGCTGGAAGATCTCAAAGACGAAGAAGTAATTATCCATTGCCGTAGCGGTAATCGCAGTGGACAAGCCTGCTTATTTTTAGATGCAATGGGATTTAAAAATACATGGAATGTAACGGGAGGGATGTTGGATTGGCAAGCGAAATTTCCAGCAAATAAATAAAAGCATTTCCTGAAACAGAATGAATTTTTCACGACTAATATTTCTTCTTTTCTTTTTTAGCTGCAATTTTCCTCAGAATGAAAATAAAAAAGTGGCTTCGAAAAATAATAATACTACTGTCGAGAATGCTACAGCCAAGCCAGACACAATTAAAAGGCCGTTTCGATTAATATTTAAAGATGTAACTCCAATTCATGCAGGCTCTTCCTACAATGTATGTAAAGTAGAGTTTCTTGGCACAAATAAAATTGCTTTGCCTCAAGCATTATGGCAGGATAAGTTTGCTTGGTCAGATGATTCAAAAAAGTTAGTGCTGGTGAAATCAGAAGCTCGTACTAAAAATTTTACATCATTTAAATTTTTTATTATTGATTTAGAAACTGGCAGTACACAAGAAAGTATAAGCATGGCTGGCACAATAAATTCTTTGCAACTAAAAAAGGATACAATTTTTTATAATAAATTTTATTACAATAAAATAAGGTCCAAAGACACAATTTGCTGTGCTATTCAAGAAAACTATATCATTAAATTGATCTGATTTATTATAGTTTCACATTCAACCCAATCATAAAACTCCTTCCTGCCATTGGGAAATAGAAATTCTCAGTTACCGTTTCTCCCCCAACAAAATAGCTATAGGTATAACCATTCGGTTCATACTTTTTACTAAAAAGATTATTTACTTGACCTATAATATTTACTTCTTTCAGCCATTTTATTTTGAAAGTATAAATAGCTCTAAAATCTTGTACGTAAAATGAATTCAAGGAACGGCTTTCGTCTTCCGTATTATCCAGGTATTGTCTGCTAACATATTTACTCAAAAGACTTAACTCTACATTTTTAACCGGAAGAAAATTAATCGTGGCACTTCCCACCACAGCAGGCGAGAACGCAATGTCTGTTGATTGAAAAGTATTAGTTTTTTGTCCGCCATTATCATAATCGTCAATGAATTCAGTAAAGTCTTTTACTTCATTCTTACTTATTGCAAGGTTAGCTGCTACATTCATCCAGGAATTGAATTTGATGACGCCCTGCATTTCTACTCCCATGCGATAGCTATTAGGAATATTCGTTCTTGTATAGGCGCCTACATCATTCACTTTTCCTGTTAATACAAGTTGGTTATTATAACTCATATAATAAAATGTGGCTGACCAATTACAATTGGCTTTTCTTTTTTCAATAGATGCTTCAATGTCATGTAATCGTTCTGGTTTTGGTATTTGAGTACTGCCGGCTTCAAAATCGTCCCGGTTGGGCTCTTTAGCTGCTACACCATATGATAAGTAAGCATTCCATCCATTGTTATTATAACTTATACCCAGTTTTGGATTAAAGAAATTATAATCGTTATCAACGGACAAAGATGGGTTATCTCTAAAACCATTAATTGTATAGCCTACATGGCGGTATTGCAGATCCGTAAATAAATTCCAATTAGCAGAAAGCTGCTGTTGCCATTTTGTATAAATATTGAAATCAGTTTTATCCGCCTTATGGTCATACCATTTGTATGCTGGCTCAGGTAAACCTCCATTGGATGACCAGATCAATTTGCCATAATGTTTTCCATCATATTTCGTATACGCTCCGCCAACAACTAATTGTGTTTTTTTCTTTTTGTATTGCAATGAAAAAATATTTCCATAGAAATAGTTGTCCAGCCAAAGCTGTCTTACAAAATCTGATTCAGTAATAGTGTTGCCACCATAAACAGGATTTGGCAAACCAAATTCTGCATATTCTCTTTCTGCTTTGTATTGTTCATAATAACCTTTCCCTCTTGTTAAGAACAATGCAGTATTAAATGTTAGTGTAGTGGATAGTTCCTGGTTGAAAAAAAGCTGGGAATGGGTTTGCGTATAATTATCAGTTTCATTCTCATATGGCTCGCCTGTTTTTTCCATGCCGGCATAGTTAATAGTACGGTTCCCATTTTTTAGATCAGCTTCAGAAATACCATTCCATGCCTGGTAAGTTTTTTCTTTACCTGTAAAAATGTTTAGTCTTATGGTTGTTTTCTTATTCAAGTATGCAGCGGACAAATAAGCAGCACTAAGATCACTTTTTGCCCTGTCTATATAACCATCACTGGTGATATTTGAAAGTCTTGCGTCAACAGTAAAATGGTCATTTAATAAACCAGTGCCAACTTTTACTGTGTTCTTCCAGCTTTTGAAAGAACCATAACCATTATTGATTTCTGCATAAGCCTCTTTGTTCACCTCATTCGTACTCATATTAATACTGGCGCCAAATGCTCCTGCTCCATTAGAGGAAGTGCCAGCACCTCTTTGTACCTGTATAGAATTTACAGACGAACTGAAGTCCGGGAGATTAACAAAAAATGTTCCCTGGCTTTCGGCATCATTGTACGGAATACCATTCAGTGTTACATTAATCCTGGTAGCATCTGTTCCCCTGATGCGAATACCGGTGTAACCAATTCCATTTCCGGCATCTGCATTAATAACTACGGATGGTGTTTGGTTCAGCAAAAAAGGAATGTCCTGTCCCTGGTTCAATTTGCTGATCTCTTTTTTAGAAATATTGGTTTTGGTAAATGGCGAATTCTCGCCGGCACGAATGGCCCTGATCTCAACAGGGGTGAGAGTGTAAAAACTGTCTTTTACAGGCTCTGTTTGTTGCGAAAATGATGTGGTTGCTGATAATACAATACAACCAAGCACAATAATCCTCTTCATTTTTTAATGTTTACAGGTTAAAAAATAAGAGGGAAATGCTGTGGAGAAAGGTCAATTGATGATATCCTTCCCTACGCAGGCATTACCCTGACCAGGTTTAACGGGTATAATCTCAGTCCCAGTCTTGCTTTAGGCAAGAGACGGAACACCCCGGGAACACTGTGAACTAAAGCCTTTTACACCTAAAAGGCTAAGAACTGCTGCAAAAATAAGCCTAAAAATTTATCAAATGGCTGTAACTTTTCTACCCTGCTTTTCGTATCACTTCTAAACCAACAAAAATGAAGAAGTTATTATTATCCCTTTTAGTAGTTGCCATTACAGCTCCATTCATCAATGCGCAGAAAGTTATCAATGATGCGAATGCCGAAAAAAGAGAAGTAGGTAGTTTTCATGGTGTCAGTGTAGCCACAGGCATCGACCTGGTCTTAACCAACGGAACTAAAGAAGAAGTAGCAGTAAGTGCTGCAACCAATGAATTTCGGGATAAGATCATAACGAAAGTGGAGAACGGTATCCTGAGAATTTATTATGAAACAAAAACAGGCTCTATCAATAAAAGAAAAGAGACGAAAGACCTGAAAGCATATGTGTCATACAAATCTTTAAGTGTATTGAATGTAACAACCGGTGCAGAAGTTACTATCAATGGAATACTTCAATCAACAAAACTGGATATGACCGTTAACACCGGCGCATTAGTTACTGGTGAAGTAGATGTGACAAATTTGAAAGTAGATCAAACTACAGGTTCAAAAGTTACACTATCTGGCAAAGCAGGTACCTTGGATGTGGAAGGCTCAACCGGTAGTAAATTCAAAGGAGAAGATATGGCCACTTCTAATTGCAGTGTTACTGTAAGTACTGGCGCAATTGTTTCTGTAAGTGCGGAAAAAGAGTTGCAGGTAAAAGCCAGCACTGGTGGAAATGTAAAGTACAAAGGAACTCCTTCTGTGCGGGAGGTAAAAACAAGTACAGGTGGTTCTGTATCTAAAATCTAAAATCAAATAAAAAAGTTTAAAATAAATAATTGTGATGAGAAAGATAACAACAATTGTAGCTGTGCTGTTCATCAGTTTAAGTTTGTCTGCACAACAGGTAAATGATCCCAATGCAGAAGTAAGAGCTGCAAAAGATTTTCATGGTATCAATGTATCAAATGCATTTGATGTTTATTTGAGCCAGGGAAATGAAGAAGCAGTAGCAGTAAGTGCAGCAAGTGTCAAAGACCGTGACATGATTAAAGTAGAAGTTAAGAGCGGTATCCTTCATATCTCTTTGGAAAAAGATTGGAAATGGACGAAAGGGAATAAAAAACTGAAAGCCTATGTATCGTTCAAACAAATTGATCAGTTAAAAGTAAGCGGAGCTTGTGATGTTTATATATCTGGAATTTTAAAAGCAGATGCATTAAGTATTGACCAATCTGGTGCCAGCGATATAAAAGGAGCATTGGATGTAAATAAATTAACAGTGGATTTAAGTGGTGCTTCGGACATGACGGTAACAGGTAAAGCAACACAGGCTTCTGTAGAAGCAAGCGGTGCCAGTGGTTTTAAAGGGTATGATTTAGTAACTGATGTTTGTAATGCAAGAGCAAGCGGCGCCAGTGATATAAGAATTACTGTGAATAAAGAATTATCTGCACAAGCCAGTGGTGCCAGCGATGTTAAATACAGGGGAGCAGGAACTACAAAAGATGTTAAGAGCAGCGGCTCGAGCAGCGTTTCAAAAGGTTAGTTAAGCAGAATAAAAGAGAGCAAGTCCCGCCGGAACATAGTTCCGGTTTTTTTATGCCTGTTATTTAGACAGAACGACCTTTTTTGTTTGGAAAATAACCTTCATACGGCTACCTTTGCACCGCGAAGTAGAGCAGCGGTAGCTCGTTGGGCTCATAACCCAAAGGTCGGGAGTTCGATCCTCCCCTTCGCAACAAAGAAAAAGCCATTCCGCCCCAGTGGTGAGTGGCTTTTTTAATTTTTCCAAAACAGTTGAATTTTAAACTGGTAAGGACTGATTACCTCCTCTCTTATTGCCGCCAGAAGCATACATCTTCAGGCTTTAACAATGAAAATGAGCTATTAGTCCCTGTTGGGAAAGAATAGCAAAAAATAGTGAGGCAAGTATCCAGTCAACATTCTATAGAATTATATAAATGAAATCAGGTTTTGTAAACATATTTGGCAGACCCAATGCGGGTAAAAGCACTTTGCTGAATGCTCTTATGGGAGAAAAGCTGGCTATTGTTTCCCATAAAGTGCAAACTACAAGGCATCGCATAAAAGGAATTTTAACGGAAAAAGAATACCAGATTATTTTTTCGGATACTCCTGGTATTATTGAGCCAAAATATAAGCTGCATGAAAAAATGATGGCGGCAGTTAAAGGTGCATTAGAAGATGCAGATGTAGCATTGCTGATTGTAGATGTAAAAGAAAAATGGGAAGAATGTGATGCAATATTTTCTGCATTAAAGTTAAGAGTACCAGCAGTGGTAGTGCTTAATAAAATTGACCTGGTAAGCGAAGCAACAATAAAAGAAGCAGTCGATTACTTTGCTTCAAAATCGTATTGTAAGAAAGTAATTACCATTTCAGCCTTATCAGGAATTAATAAGAAGAAATTGATAAATGGATTACTTGAGTTTTTACCTGAAGGGGAACCCTTTTACGATGGTGATGATATATCGGATTTAAATACCAAGTTCTTTGTAAGCGAAATAATAAGAGAAAAGATTTATGAGCAGGCCCATGATGAATTGCCTTATCATACTGCTGTGCTGGTAAGAGAGTACAAGGAAAAAACAACCCTGGTAAAAATTGTAGCGGATATTATTGTCCACCGGGAAACACAAAAGGCAATTCTGATCGGCGATAAGGGCTCAATGATAAAAAAATTAGGCACAGAAGCAAGAAAAGATATTGAAGCATTCATTCAGCAAAAAGTTTTTTTAGAATTGTTTGTAAAAGTGAAGCCGAAGTGGAGAGAGAATGATTTGCAATTAAAAGAATATGGTTATTAATAATTAAGATATGTCGTTTACATTAGCTATAGTAGGAAGACCCAATGTGGGAAAAAGTACACTCTTCAACCGCTTGTTGGAGGAACGTAAAGCCATTGTAGATGATGAGAGTGGTGTAACCCGTGACCGCCAATATGGTGTTAGTGATTGGAATGGAAAAACCTTTAATGTAATTGACACTGGTGGTTTTGTAGCGGGTAGCGAAGATATTTTTGAAAAGGAAATTGCAAAGCAAGTATTGGTGGCTGTTGAAGAAGCCAATGCAATTGTATTTGTTGTAGATGCACATACGGGCTTGATAGATTTAGATGACGCCGTAGCACAGCTACTTCGCAAGAGCCCCAAGCCAGTTTTTTTAGTAGTTAATAAAGTGGATAATAATGAACGGTTAATGGAAGCCGCTGAATTTTATGCATTGGGATTTGAACGTATTTTCTTTATTGCTGCTGCCAGTGGAAGTGGTACAGGTGAACTATTAGATGCAGTTGCTGATCTTATTATCGAAGATTCTTCTGAGCAAATCGCAGAAATGGGTGCTTTGCCCAAGTTTGCTATTATTGGCCAGCCCAATGTAGGTAAATCATCTTTGTTGAATGCATTAATTGGAGAGGAAAGAACAATTGTAAGCACCATCGCAGGAACAACAAGAGATTCAATTCATACTCATTATAATTTATTTCAGAAAGAGTTTGTACTGATTGATACAGCAGGTATACGCCGGAAAGCAAAAGTTCATGAAGACCTGGAGTTTTATTCCGTTATAAGAGCTATCAAAGCGTTGGATGAAGCAGATGTTTGTTTGCTATTATTAGATGCTGAAAAAGGTGTAACAGCACAAGACTTGAATATTTTTAGCCTGGCTGTTAAAAAGGGGAAAGGAATAGTAGTGTTGGTCAACAAATGGGACTTGATAGGAAAAGAAACCAATACAGCGAAGGATCAGGAAAAGGAAATAAAAAAGCGGCTGGCTCCTTTTTCCGATGTACCCATCTTGTTTGTTTCTGCAAAAGAAAAAACAAGAATTTTCAAAGCCATTGAAATTGGATTGGAAGTATATGAAAACCGCAAGCAAAAAATATCTACTTCTTCATTGAATGATATAATGTTAAAGGCCATTCAATCATATAATCCGCCGGTGGTAAGAGGTCATCCGATCAAAATAAAATTTATTACTCAATTACCTACGGCTGTACCATCATTTGCCTTTTTCTGCAATTTCCCTGATGATATTAAAACACCGTATAAGAATTACCTGGAAAATCAATTGCGGCAGAATTATAACCTAACAGGTGTGCCGGTACGAATTTTCTTTAGGAAAAAATAATCATATAGCAGATAAAATAACAATTCAGCCTCTCTGACTTTCACAGAGAGGCTGAATTGTTTTGATACCGTAAAACTACGAGCTCAATAATTTTTATTCATTATTGCTTGCATTAGCAAAAATCTGTATCTATTTTAGATGCCGGACTTTTCTATAGTCTAGTACAAACCGGAAATCTATCCTCTACAAAGCCTCCCTTAATATTCACTATGTCAATAATGATTAGCTGGCTATAACATCTACTCATTTATTACTTCCTCTGAGAGCCGCTACCAATCACTCAACACCACTTACAATGAAACTGAACCTGCTAACTGCATTGCTGCTTATTGCGGCGATGACGCATGCCCAACCCAATACTGATACAAAAGGTAAATGGAAAATTGACCGGAATAAATTATTGACAGGGGGACTTGTTTTTACAGCTGGTGCTTCTAAAGGATTTAATGAAACACTTAGTTTTCATTGGAAAGAATTTCATCGGAAATTTCCTAATGCTAATGCAGCATGGTTTAATCCTTCAGTGAGCTGGAAAAATAAGTATAAAAATAATGACCCGTCCGCTGGTGCCAAATTCCCATTGTCAACATCTGTACTGGTTATGTTTACCGATCAATATCACCTGAATAATTTTATTAATAAATTGGCATGGGGTTCCGCATTGATCATTAAAATAGGAGAAGGAAAAAAATCATTCAAGCATTACCTGTTCGATTTTCTTTACTATACACTTTGTCACCAGGCAGGTTTTGCTGCTACTTATTATCCCTTCAATAAATACAGGGGGAAATAAGTAGGTTATTGGTTGCTTCGGGAAGATTTTATCATTGGAATTTTGAGCCGTTTTGCTTCTTCATTCCATGCCGCAGCTGCAACAATAAGCTCACGAAGATTAAGCTTTGCAATATCATTTTTTGTTTGGATAGTGATAGTTGCTATCGCAGCTCTCTTTTTGATATTCAATTGAGGAAATTCTTCCAGTAGATCTTTGCCCCTGCAAAAGGCGACATCCACTCCTTCTTTTGTATTGTTAAGGTACATGAACATTCCAAAATAATGGTAGAATGGGATTTTAAAACTTAATTTCTCTTCTATACCAGGAACATTGGTAAGTATAAGCTCCCTTGCTATCTCGCAAATTTTCTTTCTTTCATCCGGCAATGATTCGATATATTCATCAACACTTCGCATGGTAATATTATCCAAACTGTTCAATGATAGTAGTAACCCGGTTACAAAACAATTGGCTTTCTTTGTTTTGCTGTTGAATGAAACTGTTATCCGATAATTTTCCGATTACTTTTTCCATTTCCTGTGGGTTGTCGTATACCATTTGACGGAACGGATTCTGATAATCTTTTTCTCTAGAACGGATAATCTGTTCTGTCATCCATTGACTGGTTTTAATGGCTTGCGTAAGTAGCTGGATGAATATTTTCTTGGTCAGCTTTTTAGGAGTGAGAGAACAAATCTCAAGCAAAGAAGCAAAAGCATGCTGAAATTTATCAGCATTGTATTGTATACTTTTCTTTGCATAAAAATTATGTACTTCATCCCAACTACTTATTTTTCCAGTACGGATGTTTTTTAGCAATGTATTCAGTGGTTTTTCGGGTATCAATTGGCCACCAATGTTTTTCCATTCAGTTCTTTCGGTTGCTATCGGCAATGCAGGTAGTAAATTTTGCCAGGAGGTGATTTTTCTTTTTTCAATAAATTGAACCAGCTCTGTAATGCCATAGTAAACAATCATCTCTTTAAAAATGTGATAAGCTTCTGCAGTTTTTATAAGGCGTACTTTGCGATTGCTGTTTTCAAAATTTTCGGCCAGTATTTCCAGTTGGGCTAGTGCAGGCTCATTTTTTTCTAATATTTGCTCTCCGGTTCTTACCAGATCTTTTTCGGCAATTTGTTTTTTTGATTTTGTGGCGTAAGCTTTTGCAGTATATTTTTTTAGCAAGTGCAAACCGTCAAACATTTCGTTCACACTATCCGGGCCAAGAAAATTGTACTCGATCTGCTGCGTCTTATCAACTCTATTGTCTCTGGCTTCATACTTCCCGGCATTTCTGGCCAATGCATACATATTATATAAGAACCAATAACCAGGCATAATTGTTAATTGGTCATTACTTACATCATTACTGATTAAAGAAAAAGGAAGAGGAATATTAAGCTCAGATTGAAAATCGCCTTTTGCAATTAATGTGAAGCATGCAAACTTGGAATTGTGTTTAAGGCTTACACATAATGCTGGCCAAAAACCTCTACCCGCAATCAATTCGCCATCAGCACCTCTGGAGTTATGGTTGGAGCCGATCGTTGCACCTGCCGCCATATTGCTTTGCCCCATTATGGTGGCGGCACATAGGAAAGAGTTGTTATGATGCTGCTCATGTGCAGAAAAAATCAGCGAATTCAATACCTCGCAGCAAGAAATAGTAGAGTTGTCGCCCAGGTAAGAGTTGATCAATCTTGCGCCATATTTCAACTGTGAATTTGATCCCATCATAAATCGCACAGCTTTTACTCCATAGAATACCCTGCTGCCAAAACCAATAATGCCGTTTACTAATTCGCAACCTTCACCTATCTGGGATTTTGCGTTGGCGTCTGAATTGATCGTTAAATTTTTAAGTTTATTGGCGCCTTTTATATAAGCATCACTACCAACCCAGACATCTTTTATGATACTCGTATTTTTAATGACGGTTCTGTCGCCAATCTTACCATAGTATCCACGTTGGGTATCAAATCTTTTATCAGTAAAATCTTTGAATTGTTGCAAAAGTTTTTCATCAGCCCGGTATTTTGACCAAAGCCATGCATCTGCTGCTTTCATTCCATTAAATGGAAGAATACTCCGGCCGGCATTTTCATTACAGATCTCCATCCAGATACGTATGGATTCTGTTTCACCCTGTTTTAATACACCGTTACCAAATTTTGAATGATTGGAGGTAACCAGCTCATTGATATTGACCAGCATCACATCGTCGCCTGTTATGTAATGACTCATGAAATTCACATTATCAATTACAGCATTGTTACCAATATCACAACTTACAATAGTGCTATTGTATAAGCCAACAGGCATTTGGAGATCATTAAATTCAGCAAACATCGCTTCCAGCTTTCCGATGCGTACCAAACCAAAGAATTTGCAATTTTTGACCAAATCAGGATTAAAGGTTTCGGCTACTAATATTTTCTCCCAGTCATCAGCACTATTTCCATTACGTAGCAAAATTTTTCTTTCTGCATCACTTAGTTTACGATAACGGGTACCGCTTCTGTTTTGAATATTGCGCAGGTGGTATTCATTCTTCCCTTTTGGAATGTATTCTTTGGCTATAAAGCCATAACCGAGAGAAGAAAGTGGTTTTTTATTTATTTGATTCATGATTGCTTATTCAACAGTAACAGATTTTGCCAAATTTCTTGGCTTATCAACATCACAACCTTTTGCCACGCCAATATGATAAGCTAATAACTGTAATGGAACCACACTTAACATTGGTGCCAATATTTCATCTGCTTCCGGAACAATCATTACATCAAGTGAAAGACCTGTTGAAACCTCATCACCTTCTGTAATTACAGAGATAACTTTACCTTTGCGGGCTTTAATTTCCTGCATGTTACTTACCACTTTTTCATGATAAGTATCTTTAGTGGCGACAAACACTACTGGTAAATCTTCATCAACCAATGCAATAGGACCATGCTTCATTTCTGCAGCGGGATAGCCTTCGGCATGTATGTAAGAAATTTCTTTCAACTTTAATGCACCTTCTAATGCAACAGGAAAATTGTAGCCACGACCGAGATAAAGAAAATCACGGGCATCTTTATATTTCTCTGCGATTTTTTTAATGGAATCATTTTGTTTTAATACCCAGGCTACTTTTTCTGGTATTTCCTCCAGTTCTTTCAACAAGTTCATGTAGCGTTCTTGCGAGATGGTTCCTTTTATATAACCAATTTTGAGTGCAATCATAGTTAGCACGGCCAGCTGAGCAGTAAATGCTTTTGTACTTGCAACTCCTATTTCTGGTCCGGCATGTGTATAAGCTCCCCCATGTGTTGTTCTGGCAATAGATGAGCCTACTACATTTACCACGCCTAATATTATAGCACCTTTTTCTTTAGCATTTTCAATCGCAACAAGAGTATCGGCTGTTTCTCCGCTTTGGGAAATAGCAATAATAACATCGCCTTTATTAATAACAGGATTACGATAGCGGAACTCAGAGGCATATTCCACCTCTACATTAATGCGGCACAGTTCTTCAAAAATATATTCTGCAGCTAATCCTGCATGCCAGCTTGTACCACATGCTACCATGATGATACGATTGGCACTCACTATCTGTTCGGCATATTGCTGAATACCGGCCATCGTAATGGTTCCTTCAGTAGCATCTAATCTACCCCGCAAACAATCATAAATAGTTTGTGGCTGTTCAAAGATCTCTTTTAACATGAAATGTTCGTAACCACCTTTTTCAATAGCGGCCAGTTCCAGGTCCAGCTTCTGTACGTATGGAGTTAGTTTTTCGTTGCCCAGGTTTTTAAGGATCAACTCATCTGGTCGAATAATGGCCAGTTCATAATCGTTTACATACACTACTTCTTTTGTATATTCTAACATTGGAGATGCATCGGAGCCAAGAAAATGTTCTCCTTTACCAACACCAATTACTAGGGGGCTTCCTTTTCTTGCTGCGATGATAGTACCGGGGTCATCTTCATCTAGTAATAAAATAACATAAGCACCCGTAACTCTTTTCAAAGCCACTCTTACCGCTTCTTCCAACGAACAATTATTGTTCTTCTTAATTTCTTCAATAAAATTCAACAGGACTTCTGTATCAGTGTCGCTGGTAAAAGAATAACCTTTGCTGATTAATTCTTTTTTTAATTGAGAATAATTTTCGATGATACCGTTATGTATCATCGCTAACTTGCCACTCGCCGATTGATGGGGATGTGCATTTTTATCACTTGGCTCACCATGTGTAGCCCAACGGGTATGACCAATGCCAACATGTGCATGTAAGTCCTTGCCTACAACAAAATCTTCAAGCTCGGCCACTTTGCCTTTTTTCTTATAGACCTTTAGCCCTGTGCTGTTTTGTAAAGCCACACCTGTACTATCATATCCACGATATTCAAGTCGCTTTAATCCTTTAATAATAACAGGGTAGGCTTCCCTGGGTCCGGTGTATCCAACAATTCCGCACATAATGGTAATAATTAATTTTTCGTGTATCTCAAGGGTTTAGAAATCAATTTTCAATTTCACCTAATTGGCTGCAAATGTATTGAATTCATTTATTGACTGTTGTGAAACCGCAAAAAACCGCAAGTATTTTAATTGATTTTATAATAGTACTCCTTTCAGTAATAAAAATGCTGTACCAAAATAGATCAGTAATCCAGTAACATCAACAAGTGTAGCAATAAATGGGGTAGAGGAAGTAGCAGGGTCAGCGCCTAATCTTTTTAAAAGCAATGGTAACATTGAACCCATTATAGTGCCCCATAGCACAACACCGACTACTGCTGTACCAATGGCAAACCCGATACGGATATAATGTTCCCCAAATAAACCAAAAAACTGGTTCCCGCCATACACTATGAAAAAGCCCATGATACCAAGAGTGATGCCCATGTAAAGACCTGATTGAATTTCCCTTCTTGCAATGCGCCACCAATCCTTCACAGTTATTTCACCCAACGCCATAGCTTGTATAATTAAAGTAGCTGCTTGCGAGCCACTATTACCACCACTAGAAATGATCAACGGAATAAATGTAGATAGCACTAATACCTGCTCTAACGTTTCCTGAAAGCTGGACATTGCAGCGATAGTCAATGTTTCTCCAACGAAAAGAATAATTAACCAGATAATTCTTTTCTTATACAATTTGAAAAGGGGCACATCGAGGTATGGTTCATCCAACGCCTCCGTACCTCCCATTTTTTGCATATCCTCACTAAATTCTTCCGTAGCTACCCATAAAATATCATCAATGGTAACAATGCCGAGCAGTTTATTGCTTTTACTTATTACGGGTAAAGCTACCCGGTTGTTCATTTTAAAAATTTCACTGGCGGTTTCCTGATCGTCTTCCGGATGTAAAGAAATAAAACGTTCATCCATTAGTTCCGATACTTTTTTATCCGGCGGATTTAAAATAAAGTCACGGATACGTATATCATCCAGCAATTCTCCTTTATCGTTAATTACATATATAACATTGATAGTTTCACTATCCTTACCATATTTACGAATGGTAGCGAATACTTCTTCAATTGTATTCCACGGATATACATATACATAATCAGGTGTCATCAAACGCCCAATACTGTTTTCAGGATAACCCAATAAAGAAAGTGTGATTTTTCTTTCTTCGGGGTCCATTAGTTTGATCAGTTCCCGAACAACATTGCTGGGCAATTCTTCCAGGAAATCTGTCCGGTCATCCGCAGGGAGTTCGTTAAGCAGTGAAGCTGTCGTATTTGGAGGCAGGTCATGAATAATCCTTTTCTGGACCGACAAATCCAGAATTTTAAAAACGCTAGCTGCCCTGTTAATAGACATACCTGCAATAATATTACTCTCGTAATCTTCAAATTCGTACACCAGGTCGGCAACATCACTGATATTCTGGTTGTCCAAAAAATCACGGATGAGTAGCTTGTCTTCCGTTTTGATAACGGTCTCAAACTGCTCTTGCAGGTTGGGTTGTTCCAGTTCTAATGACATAGTTCAAAAATACGAAGGAAGAGTATGTAAAGTTTCTTTGCTTGTTAAGAAAGCCCTTACTTCGTAATTCAAAATTTTACTAAGCAATGGTTCTTCCATTCTTATTTATTGCTCCCACCGATTCAATGGGTAGGGGTGTTTTTACATCAGAAAATATTGATGCCGGAGTAGTAATTGAGATTGCTCCGGTGATTGTAATGTCAGGAGAAGAACGAAAACTATTGGATCAAACATTACTGCATGATTATATTTTTGAATGGGGAGATGATTTACAAAAATGTTGTATGGCATTAGGCTATGTACCTGTTTATAATCATTCGTATAAAAGTAACTGTGAGTACGAGATGGACTTCAAAGGAGAGTTGATTCAAATAAAGACAGTCCGCTCTATAAAAACAGGAGAAGAGTTATTTATAAATTATAATGGTGAGTGGAATGATGAAACTCCACTATGGTTTGAAGCAAAATAAAACCCGGCTCGTAAGGAACAAGCCGGGTTTTAATATTTTTTTTCAGAAACTTCTTATTGAAAAGTAATTTGGCCTCTTATTTCTCCGCCCGGATAAGCTGCGGTGTGAATGTTTAGATAGTAAAATCCATTCAGCAAATCATTTTCTTTAACAACTACGCCGTCTACAAATAAAGTACCTGAAAAGCTTCCACAGGTAGTATTATTAATTGTTGGGCATCTTACAATACTGGAAGTAGAAAACGTTTGTACTATACCGGCAATAAAACCTGTAGGGCCAAGTCCATGAATGTGCATCGCCGCTACGTTACCAGTTAAACCTGACCATTTTAAATTATAGGATAGTATCCTGGTTTCTCGGGTATAAAAAACATCCATTGTGCCAACAGCAGATGATGGTACCGAAGGAGTTTCCTGTGCGCCAGATAAAACAATACCAGTATTTACGAATTCTCTTGAGATTCTTTTGTCTGCATTTTTCATGCATCCCGTTGAACCAATAAATAAAGCAGCCAATAAAAAAGGTAAAGCAGTTAGTTTGATCAATCTCATAATTGATGTATTTCCGGTAAAAATAAGAAGTTTTTTGGATTAGCAATATTTTTAAAATGAGGCCTAAAATACTGTGGGTAAACTGTTTATTTAAGTCGTCCCTTGATTTCCTGGAGCTTCAACAATGCTTCAACCGGAGTAAGACGATTAATATCTATTCCTTCTAGCAATTTTCGAATTTCTTCGAAAGTTTCAGTATGTGCATCAAAAATTGAAAGTTGCATTTTGGAAGAAGACAGGGATTTTATTTTGTCAAGATGTTTTGGCTCGCCACTTCCAACTCCCGTCTCCCGGCTATCTTCAAGGTGTTTTAGAATTTCATTGGCCCGGTCTATCAGTGATGGTGGCATGCCTGCCATTTTAGCCACATGAATACCAAAGCTATGGGTGCTTCCGCCGCTTGCCAGTTTACGAAGGAATATGATCTTGTTGCCTACTTCTTTATTTGTAACATGAAAGTTCTTGGCTCTTGCCATTTTTTCTTCCAACTCATTCAACTCATGGTAATGTGTAGCGAATAATGTTTTAGGCTGATGAGGAGAATTATGCAAATGTTCAGCAATACTCCAGGCTATTGAAATACCATCATACGTAGAAGTGCCACGTCCAATTTCATCCAGAAGAATCAAACTTCTGTCGGTGATGTTATTGATGATACTCGCCGTTTCATTCATCTCAACCATAAAGGTAGATTCACCACCACTCAAATTATCGGATGCTCCAACCCTGGTAAATATTCTATCGGTCAATGAAATCTTGGCTTCTGTGGCCGGAACAAAACTTCCGGTATGTGCCATCAAAGTAATCAAAGCAGTTTGTCGTAACAGAGCCGACTTACCGCTCATGTTGGGGCCTGTCAAAATAATTAGCTGCTGATCCGCTTTATTTAATTCTAAATCATTGCTGATATAGCTTTCCCCAATGGGTAGGTTTCTTTCTATAACCGGGTGGCGACCTTCGGTAATAATTAATTCATCGCCAGTATGCAGTTGTGGTTTTTTGTAGTGGTATTGAATCGCATTATTGGCAAAGCAACAAAGACAATCCTGTATGGCTAATAAATTACCATTGATCTGAACGGGGCCTAAATAATCTGACAGTTCATTCAGTAACGCTTCAAATAATTCAAGTTCAATTTTCAAAATCTTCTCTTCAGCGCCTGTTATTTTTTCCTCATATTCTTTTAGCTCCGGAGTAATATATCGTTCTGCATTGGCCAGTGTTTGTTTACGCATCCACTCCGGGGGTACTTTATTTTTTTGTGAATTCGTTACTTCCAGGTAATAACCAAACACATTATTGAAACCTATTTTTAACGAACCAATGCCTGTACGTTCAGCTTCTTTTTGTTGTAGCTGGGCCAGGTATTCTTTACCACTGAATGATATTTTGCGAAGTTCGTCCAACTCAGTGCTAACATGGCTATTCATCATCCCACCTTTAGCAGCTAAGGCAGGAGGATTATCAACAATTTCTTGTAAAATTTTATCGGCTATATACGGACAGGGATTTAAGGCATCACCCAGCCGTTTTAAATATTCGTTGGCAGTGGATAGGCAAAGCTGTTTCACAGCGTCTACCTGTTTCAATCCCCTGGCTAATTGCAAAACTTCTCTTGGGTTAATTTTCTTCATAGGGATTTTCGACACCAACCGTTCAATATCCCCGCATTGTTTTATGTGCTGACTGATTTTATTTCTCAGGTCCGTTTCTTTGATCAAAAAAGCAACTGTATCTAACCGTTCATTTATCTTCTGAATATCTTTTAACGGAAAAACGATCCAGCGTTTCAGTAATCTTGCTCCCATTGGGGAAACAGTATTATCGAGCACACTTAATAAGGTGTGATTACCTTCTGAGTTGCCATATACCAATTCCAGGTTACGAATGGTGAAGCGGTCCATCCATAGAAAATCTTCCCTGTCTATTCTTTGAAGCGAAGTGATATGTTGTAAGTTTGGATGCTCGGTATCTTTTAAATAGTGGATGATGGCCCCGGCTGCTATCAGTCCATTTTTTAATTCATCTACACCAAAACCTTTTAAAGAGTGTGTTTGAAAATGTTTCAGTAATGTATCTTCTGCATATACAGTATCAAAGATCCATTCGTCCAGTGTATAAGTATAAATCTTGCTGTTGAAGTATTCTTTAAATTTCTTTTGCTGCTGTCGTTGAAAAATTACTTCGGCCGGCTTAAAGCTTTGTAATAATTTATCAGCATATTCTCTGTCACCTTCAGCAATAAAAAATTCACCGGTAGAAATATCGAGAAAGGCCAAACCATATTTCTCATCTGCAGCAAAATGGACAGCCGCTAAAAAATTATTGCTATGATGTTCCAGTAATTTATCGTTAACTGTTGTGCCGGGAGTTACCATATCGGTAACACCTCTTTTTACAATTCCTTTTGCTAGTTTGGGATCCTCCAATTGGTCGCAGATAGCAACCCTGTGACCAGCTCTTACCAATTTATGTAAATAGGTATCTAATGCATGGTGAGGAAAACCAGCCAGTTCAGAGGAAGAAGCCGCACCATTATTTCTTTTGGTTAATGTAATACCAAGTATTTGTGATGTCAGCACAGCATCCTGGCCGAAGGTTTCATAAAAATCGCCTACACGAAACAACAGTATGGCATCCGGGTATTTTTGCTTAATAGCCCGGTGCTGTTGCATCATTGGTGTATCACTGCTCGCTGTTTTTGACATTTATTGGCCGATTTTGTCGGAAGGTGACAAAAATAACTGCTTTAATAGCTATTTCGAAATCGTAATTTTGATACTAAATCAACTGTCTTAATGCGATTGTTTTTATTATCTGTACTTATTTTTTTATCTTTTTCCGTTTTCTCGCAAGAAGGCCCCTATTCTAAAGTGGATAGTTTAATGAGGGTGTACAAGGAAAAAATAAAATCCGTAGATGACTTGTATAAGGTCGTATACTATATCCGAACAAATTTCGACGCTGATTCACTACGTTTAAGAGCTTCTTTTATCTGGATTACGGAGAACATTGCTTATGATGTAAAGGCTGTAATAAGGGAAGACTTTTCCGTAGCTAACCTTTCGTATGTAGTACGATATAAAAAAACTATTTGCGGAGGCTATGCATCTCTGTTAAAGTATTTTTGTGATGCTTTCGCTATTGAAAATGAAATAGTTCAAGGATATGCCAGAACGGGTAAGAGGACAATTTTTCTAAACCAAAATAGTCTACGTTCTAATCATGCATGGAATGCTGTCAAGATTAATGGCACATGGAGATTACTAGATCCTACATGGGCATCCGGATATACTGACGATGTAGATGATAGCAAAAAAAAGTTTCATAAAAAATTTAAAGAAGTCTATTATTTCACGCCGCCTGAAAAGCTCATTTTGAATCACCTGCCTGAGAATAAGAAATTTCAACTCACGAATAAAAAAACCGACAAAAAGGATTTTAGAGATTCTCCACTATTTATGTCTGACTTTTTAGGGGACGATATTTCAGAAGTATTTCCTCATGTTTCTTTAATAAAAGCTAAAGTAGGTGATACATTAACGTTCAAATTAAAGACAGAAAAAAGAATAAATTCTCTCTCTGTTTTTTCAGAAGACCACCAAAAAATTACCCATACTGGAACCACAAGCTATGAGAATGGATGGCTTGAACTTAGATTTCCTGTTAAAAAAACGGGATATTACTATTTGTATATCGGATATTTCGAAAACATTATTGAAATCCGCACTTTACTTGGGTATAGATTGGAGGTGAAATAGGATTACCCAATAATTTTCTCCCTCCATTTATGTAACCCCTCTTTTCGCTGCATCCCGTATAAAATAAAAGATACGCCATGAAAAAAATGCTCCTGCTTGCCGGGCTGGTATACTCTTGTGCCCTGGCGAATGCTCAAAGCACCGTAGCTCCGGCCTCCGATACCGTACGAACGGATGCGACAATCAGTAATGCCACTGTTTATTTCGGCTATGGTGCCGAACTGACACATAACTCAAAAGCAAAAGTGGATGCCAGTACAAGAATCATTGTTATTAACTATTTAAGTACTACGATAGATGTAAACAGTTTGCAAATAAGTGTGCCAGAAGATGTGGCTTTGTTATCGCAACGCTACAGTGTGTATTATCCCGTGGTGCCACCTATTGCTAAAACGAGAGAAGTGGAAAGACTGGAAGACAGTATTACGTTGGTGCAAAAAGAAATTGGCCGTATTGACAACCTGATCGTAATTGACCAGGAAATATTAACAAAGACGGGTTTGCTGATTGAAACAACCATTAATACCAGCGGCAATAAAACAGTTACAAGTGATGAAGTATTGAAACTTCTGGAATATTATAATAACAAGATCGAAAAATCTAAAACGAATATTTATAATCACAAGCAAAATATTGTTGCGCAAAATATTCGCATTGCAGAGATCCGGAAAAAAATTGCCTCTATTACTGCGTTAGCTCCTGTAAAACAAAAACCTTATGGCCGGGTTATTTTGCAAGTGATGTGCAAAAGGTCAGGTGAAATTCCTGTTGACCTGTCGTATTATACTACCAACGCCGGTTGGACTGCAGTATATGATGTGCGGGTAAACTCAAAGACCAATAAGGTGAAAATGGTGTATAAAGCATCTTTGACACAAACAAGTGGAATTGACTGGAAGAAAACCAAACTGACATTGAGTACCGGTACGCCAAACTTTGGAGTGGCAGCTCCTGTGTTAACGCCCTGGTATTTGCAATTGTATGTGCCGGGCATTTATACAGATCTGCAAAGAAGAGCAGCAGCTGGTAATGCACAGCGGAATATGATTCAATCGTATAAAGATGATAAGCAATTGGCAGAAGAAGTGGTTATTACAGGGTACGGTGTGGACCGGGTAAAGACAAAAAAGGAATTGGACGGAATTGACCCAAGCACTTTACAACAATACACCACGCTGAATGAAGGACAACTGAATACCAATTTTGAAATTGATCTGCCTTACGATATAACAAGTGATGGAGAATTGCATAGTGTTACCATCAAAGACCAGGAAATAAACTGTACGTTGAAAAATTATGCCGTACCCCGCATTGATAAAGATGCATACCTGCTGGCTGAAGTGGCCGATTGGCAAAACCTTGATCTGTTGCCAGGAGATGCCAATATCATAATGGATGATACCTACATTGGTAAATCGATCATTGATCCCAATACAACAGCTGACACATTAAACCTATCATTAGGCAGAGATAAAAGAGTAGCGGTTAAACGTTCGCTGATAAAAGAACTAAGTAGTATTAAAACCAGTGGTAAAGAAAGTAAGCAAACATTTACTTATGAAATATTGGTGAAGAATAATAAAATTACCGATGTAAACCTATTGCTGAAAGACCAATATCCGTTAAGTAATATAAAAGAGGTAACTGTAACCCTGGAAGATGGAAGCGACGCTATGGTAAATGCGGAAACTGGTGTGCTTACATGGAAACTGGATTTGAAACCAGGGGAAAGTAAGAAGGTCCGGTTTAGCTATGTAGTAAAATATCCGAAAGACCAAAAGATTGTGAACTTGAAATAAAAAGTTCTGAGTTAAAAGTTTCGAGTTACGAGTAGTTCCCGAAAGAGCAATATTTATTTGCCTTTTAGTGGTTTCCTTTCTCGTAACTCGCAACTCATTTCTCATAGCTATATTTGCGCTATGCGAAAATTAAGCATGGAAGAACTGGGCCGCAAATCGGTAGAAGAATTTAAACAGTCTGCCAAAACTCCCGTTATTGTAGTACTGGAAAATATCCGAAGTGCTTATAATGTAGGAAGTGTGTTCCGCACTTCAGATGCTTTTTTGATTGAAGCCATTCACATTGTGGGTTACACTGCCCAACCTCCGCATAAAGAAATAAAGAAAACAGCACTCGGTGCCGAAGAATCCGTGGAATGGAAACATTTTACTACATCTGCAGAAGCAATTGATGAATTAAGGATACAGGGATTTAATGTGTATGCTGCTGAACAGGCGGAAGGCAGTTATAAATTAAACGCCATTGGTTTTGATGCCGATGAAAAAATCGCCGTGATATTTGGAAATGAAGTAACGGGAGTGGAGCAAACAACTATCGCACTGTGTGATGGCTGTATTGAAATACCACAATTAGGAATGAAGCATTCATTGAATATTGCAACGGCAGTGGGTGTTGTGTTGTGGGAACTTGTCAGAACCAGGATTTTGGAGGATTAAAACGATTAAAAGGAAATGAGTAAAGTAAAAAGTTATCTCTCTCTTATAAAATTCTCTCATACTATTTTCGCAATGCCTTTTGCGTTAATTGGTTTCTTCCTTCCATTAAAAACAGAAGTTGTTTATGGTGTTGAACAATGGAACCTGAACAAAACCATTGGATGGTCTGGCAGCGAGGAAAGTAATTTAGAACTTCAGGCATGGAAAGAATTGGGAATACTGCTTTTATTGGTAATCCTCTGCATGGTGTTTGCCCGCAGTGCTGCCATGGCATTCAACCGCTATCTAGATAGAAAATTTGATGCAAAAAATCCAAGAACGGCAATACGGGAAATTCCATCAGGCGTTATTTCAGAAAAAAATGCTTTGGCATTTACCATAATCAGCAGCTTGCTTTTTATTGGTTGTACTTTTTTTATTAACCGCATTTGTTTTTACCTATCTCCAGTAGCTTTAGCTGTCGTTTTAGGATATAGTTATACCAAAAGATTTACCCCGCTTTGTCATTTAATATTAGGACTTGGTTTGTCACTGGCCCCGATAGGAGCATACTTAGCAGTAACAGGTAAATTCGATTTACTGCCCATTCTCTTTTCTTTAGCTGTGATATTTTGGGTAAGTGGCTTTGATATTATTTATGCCTTGCAGGATGAAGAGTTTGATAAATCACAGCAGCTATATTCCATTCCTGCATGGTTGGGTAAAGCAAAAGCATTAAGAGTATCGGAGTTCTTACATCTTTTAAGTGCAGCAGCGGTTGTATATGCAGGTGTGTATGGAAATTTTGGCTGGCTCTACTGGATCGGTGTAGCAGTATTTGCCGGTATGTTAGTGTACCAGCATTCAATTGTAAAGCCAACAGATCTAAGAAAAGTAAATGTGGCATTTATGACAGCCAATGGAATTGCTTCAGTTGTTTTCGCCATCTTTGTTATTGCAGACCTTTTTATAAATTAAAAAAACCAAAATTGAAAATTCAAAAGTTGGGACGCTGGCATTTTGCATTTTGATTTTTCACTTTTGACTTTCCCTTATGCCCCGAATTCTCTGCATCGACTACGGCCTAAAGCGTACCGGCATTGCCGTTACAGACCCCTTGCAAATAATTGCAACAGGATTAACAACATTACATTCCAAGGAGCTTATCCCTTTTCTAAAAGATTATTTTACCAAAGAACCAGTAGAGCGGATTATTATTGGGTGGCCAACCAATTGGGATGATTCAGCCACTCATGCTACACCACTGGTAGAAAAAATGATTAAAGAGTTACAAAAGAATTTTCCCCAAATGCCCATCACAAAAGTGGATGAACGCTACACTTCTAAAATGGCGAAAGATGCCATGCTTGAAATGGGCCTCAAGAAGATGCAGCGCCGCAATAAAGCCCTCGTAGATGAAATAGCAGCTACTATTATGCTGCAAGAGTACCTGCGGGTGAACGGATAGTTGTAAATTTGCCCTCAAATTTGGAAAAATGATTTTACCCATCGTGGCATACGGCACACCGGTATTACGAAAAGTGGCGAAAGACATACAGCCTGATCATCCGCAATTAGCAAAATTTATTGATGATATGTGGGAGACCATGTATGCCAGCAGTGGTGTGGGTTTGGCAGCACCACAGGTAAATAAAGATATTCGCTTGTTTGTGGTTGATACCGAGCAAATGTTTGCCAACATGAATGAAGATGAGAAAAAGGAATATCCCTGTGATGAAGGAATAAAAGCAGTGTTTATCAATGCACATATTACCGAACTGGAAGGGGATGAGTGGCCTTACAATGAAGGTTGCCTTAGTATTCCTAAAGTAAGGGAAGATATTTATCGGATGGAAACCGTAACGCTGGAATATGTAAATGAACAATTTGAACCTCAAATAAAAACATTTACAGGGTTATCCGCAAGAGTGATTTTGCATGAGTACGATCATATTGAAGGAAAGTTATTTATTGACCATCTCTCTCCGCTAAAAAGGAAATTAATGAAGGGGAAACTGAATGATATATCAAAAGGGAAAGTGAATGTAGATTATAAAATGTCATTTCCAGGATAGTTCGTTGTGTTGAATAATATTTTTCGTATGAAAAGAAAAGTGCTGTTAGGCTTATTATTGTTTGCTTTGATAAAGACAGCTGCCGCACAGCAGGAAGACTCCCTTGACAATGAACGGCTCGCAAAAATGGTAGATCTGTCAGAAGTAATTATTCGAACAGACCTGAATGTCCCCCGTTTTATGAACATTGTAAAGAATGACACTACTTTTTATAAAGCCTTTCGGAACCTTCGGGTGTTGGGCTATACATCATGGAACGATGTACGAATTAGAGATAAAAAAGGAAAAACAAAAGCAAGCTTATTAAGCAAAACAAAACAATCCCGGGCTAATGGGTGCCGAAGTATGGAAGTGCTGGAGGAAAAAACTTCCGGTGATTTTTATGAGGATGATGGAAGTCACAATTATAATACCGGCGAAATGTATGCAGGTCTCTTTTTTACCAAAGGAACTATTTGCGGAGAAAATAATATTGTAAAAGGAATTGATTTCAATCCCCGTTCGCTCAGTGGAATGGCCAAGCATAAGGAGCAATTGAAAATGTTATTCTTCAATCCCGGTAAAAAAATTCCAGGTATTCCTTTTATTGGTGATAAGATAGACATCTTCGATCCGGAGAGGGCTGAAAAATATGATTTTGCTATTGACTTTGGTGATTATGAAGGACAATCCTGTTACGTATTTTCTATTAAGGCAAGAAAAGATCTTGGCAGCCGTAGCGGTATTGTGATCGACAGTATGATTACCTGGTTCAATATGAAAACAATGGAAGTAATGGCCCGTAACTATGATATGAGTTACGATGCAGGTGTATATGATTTTAATGTGCACATGGAAGTGCAGATGACAAAATTCGGCGAATACCTCGTACCGAAACTGTTGCGCTACATCGGCAATTTTGATGTGATGTTTAAAAAGAGAGAGCGGGGATTATTTACGGCAACCTTATTTGATTTTAAGAACTGATAAGTTATTTACCTATTGATTGCGAATATTTTCTCCACTTATCAATTACCTGTTCCATGTCTTCCGGTAAATCTGTTTCAAAAAACATTTCTTTATTGGAAGTTGGGTGTATGAACCCTAATGTTTTTGCATGCAGAGCCTGCCGCTTACAAATAGCAAAACAATTATCTACAAACTGTTTATACTTGGTAAATACAGTGCCTTTTACAATTTTATCACCGCCATATGTATCGTCATTAAATAATGGATGACCGAGATGCTTCATATGTACACGAATCTGGTGGGTACGGCCAGTTTCTAAAATACATTGTACCAGTGTTACATAACCAAACCTTTCAATTACTTTATAATGGGTGATAGCTTCTTTACCGTGATCACCTTCAGGATAGGCTTCGAACAGTTTTCTGAATCGTAAGTTGCGGCCCACATGTGCTATTATAGTACCGCTATCTTCTGTAACATCACCCCACACTAATGCTACATATTGTCGTTTTACGGTATGATCAAAGAATTGTTTAGCAAGGGTTCGCATAGCTTTGTCCGTTTTAGCAAGTACCAGCAAGCCGGTTGTGTTTTTATCGATACGATGTACCAATCCAAAACGGGGCAAACTGTCTTCTGAAATATTCGGATTTATTTGCTGGAGATAATACGATACTCCATTTAATAAAGTACCGCTGTAGTTGCCACTGCTCGGATGCACTACCATGCCGGCTGGTTTATTGATGATCATCAGGTCAGTATCTTCATAAACAATATTCAGGTCCATCTTTTCTGGTACTACATCTGTTTCATCGGGATGCATATCAGAAAAAACAATGACCGAGTCAAGTGGCTTTATTTTGTAATTTGACTTGATCTCTTTTCCATTTACGGTTACCATTCCTAAGCTAATAGCCTGCTGGATCTTATTACGGGTAGCACCTTCAATCCTGTTTACGAGGAATTTGTCTATTCGTATTGGTTCCTGGCCTTTATCAATAGTAATTGTAAACCTTTCAAAAAGTTCATCGTTGCTATCCTGTACTTCCGAATTATTTACGGCTGATTCATCTTGCATAATGGCAAAGGTAATGGATGCTTGCTTTGCTGTAAATTTGTATCTCAATATGGAAAAACAGGAAGTATTATTTAAGGATTTAGGGTTGATGGATTATCAGTCTGCGTGGGATTTGCAGGAAAAACTATTGCAGGAAAACGTTAGAAGAAAGTCGTTAGTTCATGGGCTTCAGGACCGAGTGACTGATAATTCGGTTTCTGAATTTAGTCTCCCTACCCAACACCACCTTCTTTTCGTAGAGCATACTCCTGTTTATACTTTGGGCAAAAGTGGGAACAAAGCAAATGTGCTTTTAGGTGATGATGAGTTGAAAGAAAAAAATATTCAATTCTTTAATACAAATCGGGGTGGTGATATTACTTTTCATGGAAATGACCAGATAGTTGGTTACCCTATTCTTGATCTGGAAAAATTCTATACGGATATCGGTAAGTACCTGCGAAACCTTGAAGAAGTGATCATCCAAACAATGGCGGAATATGGATTAAAAGGTGAACGGTCAAGTGGCGAAACAGGAGTGTGGATCGATCCGGGTATACCCGGTAAGGAACGGAAAATTTGTGCTATTGGTGTCCGTTGCAGTCGCTGGATTACCATGCATGGCTTTGCTTTTAATGTCAATACTGATCTTTCTTATTTTAATTATATCATTCCCTGTGGTATAAATAATAAACAGGTTACATCATTGGAAAAGGAATTAAGTCGCAAATTAGACATGCAGGAAGTGAAGGAGAAAGTCAAAAGAAATTTTGCAGAAATATTTGAGGTTGAGCTAAAAGGATAAAATGACTGAACAAAACTCTATTTGCTATAGATAAGTCTTTGTAACGGCTAGTAAATTGAATTTTCTCTTTAGGGGGTCGGCACAAGTTCTTTGTCCAAATAAAACTTATGCTTCTCAAATAGTTTACCATCTTCATACAGTTCAAACCTGAACCATCCCGCCCGGTAAAAATTAGTTTTATCGATTTTAAATTCTTTCTCTTTTATTTCTTTTAGCTCAAATATAAAAGTATCGGTATCGTCAAAAAATTTGATTGAATATTTCTTGGGCTTCTCTTCATCCGGAAGGCTAATGCGGACATAGCCATCCCGGTGTGTGTACACATAGAGTGAGGGAGTAAAAGCATTGGGCCTGGGTTTATTATTGCCAATATTAGGAACCGCAACAGAATCTGTACCGGGGAATTTATCAATTAGCTTATTTGTTATCGGATCAGTTTTTTGCATTGAATCTTTTACAGGTCGTTTGGTGTCACTAAAGAAATAAACACCTTTATCGAGCATGATATAAAGTCTGTAAAACATATGATCATTTGTTGCTTTGGTGTCCATGTATCCATTTTGTGGAATAGTGGGATCGGCAACTGTAAGAATAGTTTTAAAACCCTTCAGACTGTCAAATGAACGTTGAATACTTATTTGCTTAATGCTTTCGAATGTATTGGTCCAGCCTATAATAATACGGTTGTTTCCTACATTCTTCAATGAAAACTTGGGAAGGGTGTCCTGCGCCTGCAACAAGGTTGTTCCGGCAGCAACTATTAGAAGTAGGGACAAAACCAGTTTTTTCATATTCATAAAACGAAAAAAGGATTGGATTCTTTTATAAGTAAGTTCAAAGATAGGGTAGGAGGCTTAAAAACTTAAAATATTAACATCCCGTTTTTAAGAGAATAATTACCTGTAAGCCCGCCGCTATGTATGAGCAATAATTTACTGCCGGGCATAAAGAAATTGTCTTTAGCCAGCTGGTGTATCGAAAAAAATAACTTGCCAGTATAAACAAAATCGCTGGGTATTGCTGTTTGCTGGTAAAATTTATTCATAAAATCTATTAGTTCGGGTTTATACTTAGCGTAACCACCAAAATGATAATCATGAATTAGTTGAAAGCTGGCAGTATCGGTATTTAGCAGTGTTCGGATTTTTTTATCCAGTTCATGATTATTCTTCAAAACACTTATGCCAATTATTTCCTGGTGGGGAGTGGCTGAATTTATTAAGCCAGCTATCATTGTTCCCGTTCCGCAAGCACAGCAAATTTTATCATACGCTTCTTTTTTGCAATAGTCTAAGATGGTAGCTGCCCCCGCTGCGCCATTTCTTCCATAACCCCCTTCGTTAATGAAATAATTTTCATCATTATTAAGTTCTGCAGGTATCGTCTTAAAGTGGTAGTCTTCCCGGCTTATAAAAAAAAATTGCATTCCTTCTGCTTTGGCTTGGAGAAGCGCTGGGGAGAGATTTGATGATTCTTCTCCACGAATAATACCAATACTATTTAATCCACTAAGCTTACATGAAGCAGCAGTGGCAAGTATATGGTTTGACCATGCTCCACCAAAAGTTACAATCGTTTTCTTATTTTGTTCTTTAGCATCTTCTAAATAGTAACGAAGCTTAAACCATTTGTTGCCCGAAATAAGTGGATGGATTTTGTCGAGCCGCAATACAGAAACTTCAATACCTTTTTCTATAAATAGTGGTATAGATAGATTGTCAACTGCAATGGCATTAGTGTTTATATCCATTATGTAAAATAAATAAGTGGCTTGGCGAATTTACTTTAATTTCGTCCGCAATTTTAATCTAGAGAACATATGAAACCAACATTGGTAATATTAGCAGCAGGAATGGCATCCCGATATGGGAGTATGAAACAAGTAGAAGGGTTTGGTCCATCCGGCGAAACCATTATGGATTACTCTATATTTGATGCTATGCGTGCAGGCTTTGGTAAAGTCGTATTCATAATCCGGGAAGAATTTGCAGAAAATTTTAAAACCAAATTTGAGCCTAAGTTGAAAGGAAGGATTGAAACAGCATATGTGTACCAGGATCTTGGGTCATACCTGGATGGCTATTCCATTCCTGAAGGGAGAACAAAACCATGGGGAACTGCACATGCAGTATTGTGTGCTAAAGATGTAGTGAAGGAACCTTTCGCTGTAATTAATGCAGATGATTTCTATGGGAAAAATGCTTTTGAAAATGCAGCTGCTTTTTTAAATGTCGGTTGCAATGAAAAGAATTATGCAATTGTTGGCTATGACTTGTTGAGAACTTTATCCGAACATGGAACCGTCAACAGGGGTGTTTGTGAATTGGATAATGATGGTAATCTTGCCGGCGTTACAGAACGTATCAATATTGCAAAAAAAGATGATAAGGTAATAGCTGATGACGGACTGGAGCCAAAAGAATTATCGTTGAAAACAAGGGTCTCTATGAACTTTTGGTGTTTTGATCCTTCTTTTTTTTCGTACACACAAAACCTGTTTGTTGAATTTTTAAAGAAGTATGGGAATGAATTAAAATCAGAGTTCTTTATTCCAATCGTTGCGGATCAATTTATAAAGGAAGGTGGGAAAATTGAAGTGATCCCAACTACCTCGTTATGGTTTGGTGTTACCTATAAGGAAGATGCCCCTTTTGTTGCAAAAAGTTTGAACGAATTGATCACCAATGGGGAGTATCCAAAAAATCTTTGGGAAGTATAATACAGAGAGTATAAAAGAATGAAAAAGACCCGTCTTGTTCAAAACAAGACGGGTCTTTTTGTAAGTAACAATTTATTTTAATTCACCTTCACCATGAATACGTAGTCTTCTACTTTTTCAACCTGCTGTTGAAAATCAAGTCCGCCTAAGGCAGATTTGGTAGATATTTTCACCCGCTGGTAGCTGGTATCTTTTTTTAACTCGTCGAGTACTTTGTAAATATGTTTGCCTTGTATAGCAAAGGCAAAACCTTCTGTATTTTTTTGACGGCCATTAAGAATGCCAATCACTTCCCCTTTTTTATTCAAAATAGGACTACCACTGTTGCCATGGTTTGCAGCAATTTCAATCTGACAGCTCAATGTATCGCCATTAAAGCCTGTTTTTGCACTTAAGTAACCTTGGCCGTAAACAATTTCATTTCTCGGATAACCCAAGGTGAAAATTGGCTCCGCCAATTTGCCGGAGGATTTGCTGATCGAATATGGTATAGAAGAATAAGGTTTAAAATTTTCATCTTCAATTTTCAGGATGGCAATATCTTTTTCTTTGTCTTTAAAAACCACCTTAGCCACAAAATCTCCTTTGCTGTTCTGCACAGCAATATTATCTGCACCCTCAACAACGTGGGCATTTGTTACCAGGTAACCTTTTGCGTCAATTATAAAGCCAGTACCACCGGTTGTGTAAACAATAGGATTTCCTGCACTATTTATTCGGTTATTAACCTTATTGATTTCGTTGTCCTGCTCTTTGGTTTTCTTAGCGAGAACTTTAATCTGGCCTTTCAAAAGAGCAAGTTCTGAAGTAGGAGCTTTGGGAGCAAATGCACCAACCAATCCACTTATGGCAAGTGTGGTAACAAGAGCAATAGACGCCGCAATAGCCCCCACTCTTTTATACCTGTTCCATAAGTAAACAACTTTTGCTTTTCCTTTCAGTCTTGCAGAGTCAATTTTACCTTGTTCAGTAAGATCAGTATGAACCTCATTTAAAGAAGAACGGAATTTCTTCCATTCGCCAAAACGATTCATCTGTTGCAGGAAAAGCGTATGCTCTACTACCAGTTGATCAATTTCAGTATTCGTTTTGCGGAGGTTTTCAAATAGTAACCTTTCATCAGGGTTCATTTCACCCCTGATATAGCGTTCAACAGCTTCTAAAATTTTAATATCATTCATCACTGTTCCCGTTTTTATAATGTGCAAAAAATAGTTTTTTCAGTCTCATCAGGCACTTGTACTTCTGGTTTTTCGCATTATCGGCATTCGTATATCCAAAATTGGCTGCAATTACCTGCATGTTCTGTTTTTGCAGGTAGTAAGCCTCTAATAAACTTTTACAGGGTTCACCCAAACTGCTGATGGCTTTATCCATCATTTCAAACTCAACATTTCTCTTTTCATGCTCCTCAATCTCTTCTTCAACCGGCACCACCTGCTCCATACTTTCTACAGGAGGGGAATAACGGCTAAGTTGTTGCAATCTTTTAAGCCATAATCGCCTGGCGACCGAGTAAACATAGGTCTTGATCTGGCAGTTTAGCTCAAAAGTCCCCGATCTTACATTTTCATAAAGAACTATCATGGCTTCCTGGAACACATCTTTCGCATCATCTGCAGAGCCGTTGTTGTTGATTACCAAGGACTGAACCATGTTATAGTTCTCCCGGTAAATAGCTTCAACTGCCTTTTTATCGTTTACAGCTAATCCTTCTAATAAAAGTCTTTCGTTATTCTCAGCTTTCACTATTCCTATGTTTAATACATTTTTTTAAAAATAGTAACCCTTAGCCACCTGAAAAAAAATATTAAAATAACCGGGTTACCTTTTTCCGTTCCGGGTATTAACAACGAAATATTTCAACAAATAACAAAAAATCGAAAAATGAAAAAATTCTTAGCAATCATCGCTATCGCTTCTTTTGCAGTAGCTTGTAACAATTCTGGTGAAAAAACAGAAGGTTCTGACACAACTACTACTGTAGTTTCAGGTTCTGACACTGTAACAACAGTTACTAATAGTGACACTACTGTAACAGCTCCTGGTGACACTACTATTAAGAAGACGACTGACACTGATACTACTAAAAAATAATTTTTTAGGCAAGCAACTAAAAGCCTTCCCCAACTGGCGGAGGGCTTTTTATTTTATACCAGATTTTGACGGTTTTTTGAAAGGATTTTACTGATTACCAGATTTTGACGCAGCTTATTATTGGCCAGGCTGAATTACTACAATCATCACCTGTTGCGTCGCACTCTTCATCGTCCGGTTCGTTATTCTGCATTTGAGAAGAGTACTTAATACCTTGATCAGTAGCAGAGCGGCTACTTAGCAATGCTCAGCTTAAATAGGTTACCTTTGCCGCCGCAATCTGCAAATCAATTTAATTTATATTGTGACTACATTTCAAGAATTAGGAGTTGAAGAAGGATTAATACAGTCCATCACCACTTTAGGGTTCACTCAGCCCACACCCATCCAGGAAAAAGCGATCCCTGTTTTATTACAAGGGACAAAAGACTTTATCGGTCTTGCACAAACCGGCACCGGTAAAACGGCTGCATTCGGCTTGCCTTTATTACAACTAATTAATAAAGAAGACCGTTTTCCGCAAGCTTTAATCGTTTGCCCCACTAGAGAACTTTGTTTACAAATAGCAAGTGATCTTGAAAAATTCAAGAGCAAAAAAATAAATATAAGCGTTACGGCTGTATATGGTGGTACCTCAATCACTATGCAAATCCGGGATCTTAAACGAGGCACTCACATTGTAGTTGCTACTCCCGGCCGTTTAATTGATTTGATCGAAAGGAAAGCCATCAACCTCGAAAAGATACATTACGTTGTATTGGATGAAGCGGATGAAATGCTGAACATGGGCTTTAAAGATGATATCGAGTTTATCTTAAAAAATACTCCCAACCGTCAGAGCACCTGGTTATTCAGTGCTACAATGCCAGCAGAGATCAGGCAGGTGAGCAAAAAGTACATGGATAAGCCATTTGAAATCACTATTGGAAAAACAAATGAGGGAGCTGCAAATATTGATCATCAGTATTATGCTACCCAGCACCATAACCGGTACGAAGTATTAAAAAGAATTATCGACTTTAATCCCGGCATCTACGGAATTGTGTTTGCACGAACTAAAGCGGATACACAAGATATTGCGGAGAAGTTGACAAGAGAAGGCTATGATATAGATGCGATACATGGTGACCTTACCCAGCAACAGAGAGATAAAGTGATGGGATTGTTCAGAGATAAGAGTGTGAAGCTGCTTGTTGCAACTGATGTGGCTGCAAGGGGTATCGATGTGAAAGGCATTACACATGTAATTAATTACGAATTACCTGATGATGTGGAAGTGTACACACATAGAAGTGGACGTACTGGCCGGGCAGGGAGCAGCGGAGTTTCTGTTTCAATTGTTACACCTAAAGAAGTATATCGGCTACGCCAGGTAGAAAGAATAGTGAAGACGCAGTTTCATAAAATGGATATACCAAGTGGTAAAGATGTTTGCCGCAAACAATTTTTTCACTTTATTGATAAAATGCTGAGTGCTGATATTAGCCATGGCGAATACGAAGCATATTTACCAACGTTAAGAGAAAAATTTGCATCTGTAGATAAGGAAGAAATATTACAAAGAGTAGCTGCATTAGAATTTGATCGTTTCCTGAAATATTATGAAAATGCGGCCGATCTTAATATGAGAGGCAACGACAGAAGAGATGATAGAAGAGGAGCAGATAGAGGCGAAAGAGGTGCCCCAAGAGAAAGAGACAGAGATACAAAAGGAAGAAGCTTTAGCGGCGGTGGTAATTACCAACGCTTGTTTGTAAATCTTGGAACTAAGGATGGTTTTTACAAAGCAAGTTTTCTTCAGTTTATTTTAGATATGAGTGATTTGAAAAAGGAAGTGCTGGGCAGAATCGACATGAAGGAAATGACAAGCTGGATCGAAATTGAACCGACAGCAGGTAAGAAAATGATAAAAGCGATAGATGGTAAGAATTATCGGGGACGTAAGATTCGTATGAATGATGCAGAGTCTGGCGGCGGCAGAGGAAAATAAAGTGATTAAAAGTTTGATTTACTAATCAGGACAACTATATTTGTTCAGGATGACAACAACAAGTACATATTTTGGTTTCTATTTTTATTACTTCTTTAATAAGAGGCCGGGAATGCTTTTGTTGAAAACAAACTAGAATAACTAAAAAACAACATAAAGAATCCCGGCCAGCTTGGCCGGGATTCTTGTTTTAATACTATATGGCTAAGATTTCTATACAAGGTTACGAAGGCAGCTTTCACCAGGTGGCGGCACAGCTTTTCTTTGGTAAGGGAGTTGAAGTAGTTACCTGTAACACTTTTAAAGAAGTAGTAAAGATCGCCGGTAATAAAAAGGAAAGCGATGGCGGTATTATGGCCATAGAAAATTCTATCGCCGGAAGCATTTTGCCGAACTACAATTTGCTGCAGAAAAGCAATTTGAAGATCGTTGGCGAAATTTATTTACAGATACGACAAAATCTGTTAGTTAATCCCGGGGTAAAATTGGAAGACATCCGGGAAGTGCATTCTCATACCATGGCATTGCAGCAGTGCTATGATTTTTTAGATAAGCATAAATGGAAGTTGGTTGAAACAGATGATACCGCAATAAGTGCAAAACATATTCACCAGCATAAAAGTAAGCATATAGCGGCTATTGCAAGTAAGCTGGCCGCAGAATTATACAACCTTGATATGATTGCACCGAGTATTCAGACAATGAAAAATAACTATACAAGATTTCTTGTTGTGCAAAGAGAAGATGTGGCAAAGCCGGTGGAAGGTGCAAATAAAGCATCGGTTAATTTTCATACCGATCATTCAAAAGGAAGTCTGGCAAAAGTTTTAACAGCGATCGCAGCGGGAGGAATTAACTTAAGCAAGTTGCAAAGCTTTCCGATTCCGGGCACCGATTTTAAATACAGCTTTCATGCAGATATGGAATTTGATACCTTAAGTCAGTTTAATGGGGTGATTGCACAAATGAAAAAATTAACAGCAGAGACAAAAATTTACGGAGTTTATAAAAAAGGAATTTGGAAATGAAAATAAGCAAGCGTTTAGAAGGTATTGGCGAATATTATTTCTCTCAAAAATTGAGAGAAATAGAAGAATTAAATAAAGCAGGAAAGAATATTATCAATTTAGGTATTGGGAGTCCTGATATGCCACCCCACCCGGATGTAATAAAAACATTGCAGGAAGAAAGTGCAAAACCAACCACACATGCCTATCAATCTTACAAAGGTTCAGTGGTGTTGCGAAAAGCGGTTTGTGAGTGGTATAGAAAATGGTACAGGGTTGAATTGGATCCAGACACAGAAGTATTGCCTTTGATAGGAAGCAAAGAAGGTATTATGCATATCTGCATGACTTATCTTGATAAAGGGGATAAAGTGCTGGTTCCTAATCCCGGCTATCCCACTTACAGAAGTGCAGTAAAATTGGCGGGCGGAAAATGTGTAGAATATAAATTAACCGAAAAAAATAATTACCATCCTGACTTTGATAAGTTATCGAAAAGTAAACTGAAGAAAGTAAAGCTGATGTTTGTAAATTATCCGCAGATGCCAACAGGTCAGTTAT
Organism: Chitinophagaceae bacterium IBVUCB2; assembly: GCA_002127295.1. Classification (GTDB taxonomy): domain Bacteria; phylum Bacteroidota; class Bacteroidia; order Chitinophagales; family Chitinophagaceae; genus JJ008. Next base: position 770,881 of record NFUV01000001.1, on the reverse strand, counting down.
CAACGAAAGAATTATTTGAAAAATTGGTAGCATTTGGAAAGAAGCATAATATTCTCATTATCCATGATAATCCATATTCTTTTATTTTAAATGAAGAGCCGGCGAGTTTATTGTCAGTTGAAGGAGCCACGGATTGTGTGATTGAACTCAACTCATTGAGCAAAAGTCATAATATGGCTGGTTGGAGAGTTGGAATGTTATGTGGTGCTAAAGAAAGAATAGAAGAAGTATTGCGATTTAAAAGTAATATGGACAGTGGTATGTTTTTACCGGCACAATTGGCTGCAGCAACAGCATTAGGTCTGGGAAAAGAATGGCATGATGAGGTAAATGCTATTTACCGGGCAAGAAGGGAAAAGGTATTTGAACTATTGCAATTACTTAATTGCGAATTTTCAAAAGAACAGGTGGGCATGTTTGTTTGGGCAAGAATACCCGGATCATATAAAGATGGATATGTGTTAAGCGATGAGGTATTGTATAAATCAAATGTGTTTATAACCCCGGGTGGAATATTTGGAAATGCCGGTAACAAATATATAAGAGTTAGTTTATGTGCTCCGGTCGAGAAGTTTGAGGAAGCGATTCTGAGAATAAAAAATTAAAATTATGTCACAAAGAAAAAGAGTTGCTATTGTTGGTGTGGGGCTGATAGGCGGATCATTGGCTATACAACTGCATGAAAAGAAATTATCATCAAGACTGATTGGTGTAGATGCCAATGAAGAACATGCTAAGCAAGCTGTAGAATTGGAATTGGTAGATGAAACAATGCCCTTGCATGAAGCAATAGAGCAATCTGATGTAATTGTTCTTGCCATACCGGTTGATAAACTAGTAAGCCTGTTGCCATCTATCATGGATAAAATAGACCAGCAGATCGTTGTTGACCTGGGTTCTACAAAAAGTCAATTAATAGATACAATAAAAAATCATCCTAAAAGGGGAAGATATGTAGCCACACATCCTATGTGGGGAACCGAGTACAGCGGTCCGCAATCGGCAGTGCGTGGTGCCTATGAAAACAAGGCAGTAATTATTTGCAATGCAGACGAAAGCGATATTGATGCATTGGAATGGGTGAAAAATATGTACAAGAAAATAGGAATGCATTTATTAGAAATGGAAGCCAAAGCACATGACCTGCATGCAGCCTATGTAAGTCATATTTCTCATATCACTTCATTTGCATTGGCCAATACGGTATTAGAAAAAGAAAAAGAAGAGAATGCCATTTTCGAATTAGCCTCTGCAGGTTTTGAAAGTACGGTGAGATTGGCAAAAAGTAATCCTGCTATGTGGGTTCCGATATTTATGCAGAATAAAGAGAATGTGCTGGATGTTTTAAAAGAGCATATTGCGCAGCTCTCAAGATTTAAAGAGAGTATTGAAAAAGAGGATAACGAATACTTAATGAAGCTAATTGAAAATGCGAATAAGATCAGGAGAATTATAAAATAAGGAAAGCTAAATAAATTAAATTTGTACAAATGCAAACAACAGAGCAAGCAACAAACGAAACAGTGCAACAGGCCTGGGGCAAACGTCCGCTCATCATTAGTGGCCCATGCAGTGCAGAAACAGAAGAACAATTAGTAACAACAGCGCAGCGATTAGCAGCCACTGGAAAAGTTGATATGATTCGGGCTGGTATCTGGAAACCACGAACTAAACCCGGTATGTTTGAAGGAGTAGGTGCAAAAGGATTACCCTGGCTACAACAGGCAAAAAAGTTAACGGGATTGCCAACAACAGTTGAAGTTGCTACTGGCAAACAAGTGCAAGATGCATTGACATTCGATGTGGATGTACTATGGATTGGCGCAAGAACAACGGTGAACCCATTTAGTGTGCAGGAAGTCGCAGATGCATTGCGGGGAACAAATGTTCCTGTGATGATAAAAAATCCGATCAACCCAGACCTGGAATTGTGGGCGGGAGCAGTGGAAAGAATTGCAAGGGCCGGTGTAAAACAAATTGGATTGATACATCGGGGTTTTAGTTCGTATGGGAATACTGAATTTCGGAATGCACCCATGTGGCATTTGGCCATTGAAATGAAATTGAAATATCCTGACCTGGTTTTCATCAATGATCCTTCACATATCTGTGGCCGCCGTGATATATTACTGGACACAATGCAAAGAGCAATCGATCTTGATTATGATGGATTGATGATCGAAAGCCACATAGATCCCGACAATGCGTGGAGCGATGCGAAGCAACAGGTAACACCTGAACGGTTGGCTGAAATGCTGGATACAATTATTTGGAGAAAAGAAGATATTAGCTCAGAAGAATATCATGCAGCATTGGAAAAATTGCGTCAGCAAATAAACCAGTTGGATGATGAGTTGATGCAGATTTTAAGTCAGCGGATGAAAATAGCAGAACAGATCGGTAAGTACAAGAAGGAAAATAATATTACCATCTTACAAACCAATCGTTGGAACGAGATCATTGAAAGAGCAACTGCCAAAGGCGATAAGATCGGCTTGAGCAAAGAATTTATCACCAAATATTTTGATGCGGTGCATATGGAAAGTATCAATCATCAGAAGAAAGTGTTGGATTCTTAAGTCAGTAGCCATGTAACAATATTCATAAAGTCGTTGCGTCTTTGAGAGAAATAAAATAAAATGACAACAAAGATTTTTAAATTTTCATCAGCTTCAACTGAGATACACTTTGCTTCGGGTATTAGTCATCTCAAAAAGATAACTGATCCTAAGACCACAGTATTGATAACTGACGAAAATGTTTTCAGGGCTCATGAAAAACGTTTCAAAGGCTGGAACACAATTGTATTAAAACCCGGCGAAGAATTTAAAGTACAGGCTACAGTAGATGCAGTCATTGAAAAGCTTATAGAGATGGAAGCTGACCGAAAAACAACATTGGTTGGTATTGGTGGTGGAGTAATAACTGATATCACAGGTTATGTAGCATCGGTATATATGCGGGGAATTCGGTTTGGCTTTTTACCTACATCAATATTAGGATTAGTTGATGCATCGATCGGCGGAAAAAATGGAATAGATGTTGGCGAATATAAAAATATGGTCGGCATCATTCGTCAGCCTTCTTTCATTTTACAGGATATGGTGTTTCTTAATTCATTGCCACAGCAGGAATGGGAAAATGGTTTTGCAGAAGTAATAAAACATGCTTGCATAAAGGATGCGGCTATGTTTTCACAATTGGAAACTAATTCATTGAAAACCTATCGAGGAAGACAAAAGTCGATCTGCGAGTTGATACAACGAAACGCTTTGATAAAAATTAAAGTAGTGCAGAAAGATGAGTTTGAAAAAGAGGAGAGACGATTGTTAAATTTCGGCCATACATTAGGGCATGCATTAGAAACACAGTATGAACTATTGCACGGGCAAGCAATTTCCATCGGCATGACCTATGCTTGTCACATTTCGGAAAAATTGGCGGGCTTTAAGCAAACAGAAAAAGTTGTAGCAGTTTTAGAAAAGTATAATCTTCCAACTTATGCGTCATTCGACAAACAAAAAGTTTTTGAAATATTGAAGATGGATAAGAAACGGGAAAGAAAAGAAATGAATTATGTGTTGCTTGAAAGAATAGGAAAGGGAATAGTAAAAAGTATTTCGTTAAAACAATTAGAGAAAATCATTCAAGAATTTTAATAGTGAAAGTAACAATACATCCGTCCAAATTAAAAGGAACAATACAGGCGCCCGCTTCTAAAAGTTCAATGCAAAGAGCTTGTGCTGCTGCGTTGTTGATTAATGGAGAAACGAGAATTTTGAAGCCTGGTCATAGTAATGATGATAAAGCTGCATTGGGAATAATAAAAGCCCTCGGAGCAGAAGTATTAATTAAGAATGAAGAGTTAATAATTAATAGTTCAGGAGTCAATCCAATTGAGAATGAAATTAATTGTGGTGAATCAGGATTGAGTATTAGAATGTTCACTCCTCTTGTAGCTTTAAGCGATAAAGAAATTACGATCAACGGTTCTGGTAGTCTTGCATCAAGACCAATGGATTTCTTTGATGAAATATTGCCACAGCTTGGAGTTAAGATCAAAAGTAATGATGGCAAATTGCCAATGACTATTCAGGGGCCATTGCAGCCAAAAAATATTGAAGTAGACGGTTCTTTGAGTTCTCAATTTCTCACTGGCTTGTTGATGGCTTTTGGAGCTGCAGATGCCAGCGATATTTCTATTAAGGTTAATAATCTTAATAGCAGGCCTTATATAGATTTGACATTGGATGTAATGAAGCAATTTGGAATGAAAGTGCCAGAAAATAAAAACTACGAGGAGTTTATTTTCTCTAATGACTCTGCTCCCGACTCAAAGCTACCAACTCACGACTACACCGTAGAAGGTGATTGGAGCGGTGGTGCATTCTTGTTAGTGGCAGGAGCTATTGCTGGTCCGATAACAGTACGTGGATTAGACCTGTCATCAACACAAGCTGATAAAGCGATCATTGATGCATTGATGGCTGCGAATGCCGGCATTGCAATGGATGCGAAAGGAATTGTTATTCATCCTACAGAAATGAATGGGTTTTATTTTGACGCAACAGATTGTCCTGATCTTTTTCCTCCGCTAGTTGCTCTTGCTGCTTACTGCAATGGTAAAACAACAATTAAAGGAGTAAGCAGATTAACCCATAAAGAAAGTAATAGAGCAATTACGTTACAGGATGAATTTGATAAAATGGGAGTAACGATAGATTTGGAAGACGATAAAATGATAATCCATGGTGGCGGAACAGTAAAAGGCGCTGATGTTCACTCACAACATGATCACCGTATTGCAATGGCTTGTGCAGTAGCTGCATTAAAAGCAACTGAGGAAACTGTAATAGAAGAAGCGCAGGCGGTAAAAAAATCTTATCCGGATTTCTATAATGATTTGAAAAGCCTTGGCGCATCAGTATCTTTACCTAATCAACAATACAATTTATAAACCTTGAATTCATTCGGTCGCATATTCCGCATTTCCATTTTTGGAGAATCACATGGTGAATGTATAGGTATTACAATAGATGGTTGTCCCGCAGGCTTATTATTAACTCCTGAAGATTTATTACCTGATTTAGAAAGAAGAAAAGGTGGTAAACAAAAAGGAACAACCCCACGACAGGAAGAAGACCTTCCAATTTTTAAAAGCGGCATCTTCAATGGTAAAACAACAGGTTTTCCAATCACTATTTTATTCGAAAATAAAAATACCCGCAGCGAAGATTATAATAAACAAAGAAGTATTCCACGTCCCGGCCATGCGGATTGGGTAGCTCATCAAAAGTTTGGTGGCAATGAAGATTACAGGGGCGGTGGTCATTTCAGTGCAAGATTAACAACAGGCATTGTTGCCGCAGGTGCTATTGCAAAGAAGTTAATGAGTGATTTAACCATTCAGGCCGAAGTAACAGAGATCGCAGGAGAAAAAGATTTAGAAAAAGGATTACAAAGAGCCATCGATGCAAAAGATTCAGTTGGCGGAATTATTGAGTGTCGTGTAAATGGTTTGCCGGTTGGTTTAGGTGAACCGTATTTCGATTCAATCGAATCAGTATTGTCGCATATTCTTTTTGCCATACCTGCAGTAAAAGGTGTTGAATTCGGAGCAGGTTTCGCAGCATCAAAAATGTTCGGCAGCGAGCATAATGATGCTATTGAAAACATGGAAGGCAAAACAAGAACCAATCATGCCGGTGGAATAGTTGGCGGAATAAGCAATGGCAATGAACTAATATTTCGCTTAGCCGTAAAACCAACATCCTCCACACCTAAAGAACAAAATAGTTTAAACTGGGATACGGGAAATACAGAAGACTTCTCCATCAAAGGCCGTCACGATCTTTGTGTGGCATTAAGAGCACCGGTAATTGTAGAAGCTGTAACTGCATTGGTACTAGCCGACTTCATGTTATTAGAACAAAAAATAAAAAGAATATTATAATGCCCATTATATTTCATGTAACCACTAACGATAATTGGGAAAAAGCTAAAGCAAATGGATTTTATGTGCATCCTTCATTAAAAGATGAAGGGTTTATTCATTGCTCTCAAGGGCACCAGGTAGCTGGCGTACTCGAAAGATATTTTGCCGGACAAAATGATTTGGTACAACTTGTAATCGACACTGATAAGTTAATCAGCAAACATGTTTTTGATTGGTCACCTTCTACCGCTGATACATTTCCTCATGTGTACGGACCCATTAATACTGATGCAGTAATTGATGTGATTTCTTTATAAATCCTTTCCCATTATCTGTAATGGCGGTTTTTATGTAAGTATTCTCCTGGCCAAAAGCATTTGGCAATAAGCCTTTTAAGAAAAACAGGAACAGGAAATGGGTAGTATAAAAACGATTTATTATATTGTTATACATATCCGGCTGTGTGATTAGGAAGTAAATTAGTGCAAACGATGGATATGCTGCCCGACGCCACTACACCTCAATGTATATGTCCAACAAGAAGTATCCGTGTCTTATTGCTGCACTATTATGCTTTTTAGTGACTATATCCTGCAACACCAAAACTAAGAGAGGTGATACCATTGCTAATTCCCCGGAAGAACTCTCACAAAAAACCATTGATCTAATACAGGAGCTTATAAATCATATTGGTTCTACAGGCAAGCTGGGTGATTCAGCTATCAGGCTAAACCAGCCTATTATATCCAAATTACTATACGAGAAAACATCATTTAGCTCTATATGGAGTAAACAGGGTCAATGGCTTCCTATTGGGGATTCATTATTTCGTTTTATTAAAACTTCGCAATTATTTGGATTATTTCCGGAAGATTATCATCTGAAACAATTGAATAGCATCCGGGAAAAAATAGAAGCAGATAGTCTTGGGACAGGAGATAGGAAAGATGCAAAGCTTTGGTCGTTATCTGATATAATGCTTACTGATGCTTTTGTACAAATTATAAAAGATATAAAACTTGGACGGCTGCCAAATGATAGCTTATCACAAAGAAAGGATTCGACACTAAGTGCTGAATTTTACCAGCAACAAATAATCGCAATGCAACAATCAGGATTAGCAACAGTCATTACATCATTGGAACCGAAACAAAAAGGCTATCATCAATTAAAAGCAGGTATAAAAAACTTCTTAGATAATGCTGATTATAAGCAGTATACAATAGTGCCATACCCGGTAAAAGATAAAAAAATGTTTGAAAGAGCTTTGCAAAGAAGATTACACGAAGCTGGTTTCATTGCATTTGATAGCACGGCTTTAGATTCAATACAATTGGCAGATGCAATTAAATTATATCAAAAGAAAAAAGGTATAACCGTTGATGGCCGTGCCGGAGAAGCCACTATACGAATGTTGAATGTTAGTGACCGGGAAAAATTTATCCGTATTGCTATTAGCATGGATAAGTATAAAATGTTGCCGGAGAAAATGCCTTCCAGGTATATTTGGGTAAATGCTTCTTCCAATTATCTTGAACTGGTAGAGGGTGCTGAAATAAAGATGACCAGCAAAGTTATTTGCGGCAAACCCAAAACAAGAACACCTCTTCTTACTAGCGATATTACTTCACTGATTACGTATCCGCAATGGGTGCCACCCCCAAGTATTGTTTCAAAAGAAATATTGCCTGCGGTTAAAAGGAACCCCGGTTATTTAGCCAAAAAAGGATTCAGTTTGGTTGATTCAAAGGGAAATGAAGTTGATCCTTACACCGTAGATTGGTCCAGGTACACAAAAGGTATTCCATACAGGGTGGTGCAGGGTAGCGGAGATGATAATGCCCTTGGAATAATGAAGTTTGTTTTCAGTAACAAATATTCTGTTTATTTACATGACACAAACCAGCGGTATTTATTTGGCAATTCAATGCGGTCATTAAGTCACGGTTGTGTTAGGGTGCAGGATTGGGAGAAACTTGCATATTATATTCTGCGAAACGATAGCCTTCTAAATGCTAAGAATGGTAACTATACCAAAGCCGATTCGGTAAAAACCTGGTTACAGAGAAAGGAAAAAAGAAACATAGTGGTAAGGAACAAAATCCCGGTTTATATCCGCTACCTGACTTGCGAAGGGCAAAACGGTAAAATTATTTTTTTTGATGATATATATGCTGAAGACAAGTTCATCAGGGAAAAATATTTTGCTTCGAAATAGGACATAAAATTGACACGTAGAGAAACGAAATTGGTGGATTTTTAAAGAGAACTCGGAATGCCTTCCAAAGTGGTGAATATTAAGTAAATAATTTATTTCAGGATATTGAACTTACCAGTTATTTTTGTCCAGTTTTAAACCAAACTATCTCTTTATGAAGAAGATAATCTTTGCATTATTTGCACTGTACATGCTTATTCCCGCCACATACGGTCAGGATAATGAAATTAGGCCAAAAGCATTAGGGGTAAGTTTTTTCATGAATGACTTTTTAACTCCATCCAGAATAAGAAGCACTTCTCTAAGTTCAGTAATAAGTAACAAACAGTTTGCACGGTTTAAGGAAATGACTCCCGGATTAGCTATTACTTATTTTAAGGGTATCAGAAAGCATATTGATTTTGCAGCTACTTTAGGTGGATCTTTTATAAGATATCCAATGACAGGCAAATCTTTTACTAACGATAATTTTCTGTTAGAGTCAAATGCATCAATGAATTTTAAAATGGTTTCCGAAAAGTATTGGGTTCAACCGTACATTTCGTTGGGTATTGGTGCACATAAATATCTTAACTATTATGGAGCTTTTATTCCTCTTGGGTTAGGTTTGAAAGTAAACTTCTTTGATGAAGCCCATTTGTTTATTAATTCTTCCTATCGTGTACCAGTTACTACAGAAACTGCAAATTATCATTTACAACATAGCATAGGTTTGGCAGGGAGAATCGGTAAAAAGAAAGAACCGGTAGTAATTCCACCACCACCACCGCCACCACCTGTTGATACAGATGGCGATGGAATAGTAGACAATCTTGATAAATGCCCTACAGTAAAAGGTATCGCTAAATATGACGGTTGCCCGATTCCTGATACAGATAAAGATGGTATCAATGATGAAGAAGACAAATGCCCAACTGTTCCGGGCCTTGCCCGCTATCAGGGTTGTCCAATACCGGATACAGATAAAGACGGTATCAACGATGAAGAAGACAAATGTCCTACTGTTCCGGGTGTAGCCCGCTATCAGGGATGTCCAATTCCAGATACTGATGGCGATGGTGTGAACGATGAAGAAGATAAGTGTGTAACAATACCTGGTCCAAGAGAAAACCAGGGATGCCCTGTCATTCCTGAAGAAATTAAGAAAAGGGTAAATGTGGCAGCTAATAATATTTTGTTTGTAACAGGTAGTGCCAAATTGCAATCTAAATCTTTCAAAGGGTTGAATGATGTTGCTAAAATCATGACTGAAAATCCTGGAATGAGTCTTGTAATTCATGGCCATACTGATAATGTGGGAACAGACGAAAAAAATCAGGTATTAAGTGATAACAGAGCTGCTTCTGTAAAAGCATATCTTGTAAGTAAAGGTGTTGATGAAAGCAGAATTGCGTCTCAAGGGTTTGGTGAAACAATGCCAATTGCAGATAACAAAACAGCTGCTGGCCGTCAACAAAACCGCCGCTCAGAGTTAACCTTGAGCTATTACAAATAATAAACACATGAGAAATACACAAATGCCCCGGAGACGGGGCATTTTTTATTATAGAAGGTTGATCTCTAAAAAGTTCATTTTTTAGGTGTTAAGACTTCATTGAAGGTTTTTCAAACTTATCCACAGCAACAATTCCAAAATAAGCTGGTCTCTAATTTCAGCCTTTTTCCCTTACCTTTGCGCCTCCAAAACCATAGGGTTTTTATTATTGAATTAAACAACTGAAAATAAAGCAGTCATGGCAGACTTAAAATTTCAAAGAAACTTTGGTATTGCCGCACACATTGATGCGGGCAAAACTACAACGACGGAACGTATCCTTCGTTACACTGGTATGATTCACCGCATTGGTGAAGTACACGATGGTGCGGCTACCACCGACTGGATGGAGCAAGAGAAAGAAAGGGGTATTACCATTACTTCTGCTGCCGTTAGCTGCCAGTGGAATTTTCCGACTATCAAGGGTAAAGAATCTGCAGATACTAAAAAATATTCTTTCAACATTATTGATACTCCCGGTCACGTTGACTTTACCGTGGAGGTAGAACGTTCAATGAGAGTATTGGATGGTTTGATTGCATTGTTCTCAGCTGTTGATGGAGTAGAACCACAATCAGAAACAGTGTGGCGCCAGGCTAACCGCTATGGTGTTCCACGTATCGGGTTTGTAAATAAAATGGATCGTTCTGGTGCAGACTTCCTGATGGTGGTTAAGCAGGTTAAAGAAATGCTGGGTTCTAAAGCAGTTCCGTTACAGTTACCAATTGGTGCTGAAGATGATTTTAAAGGTGTGGTTGACTTGATCAAAATGAAAGGCATCATCTGGCATATGGAAACAGAAGGTATGACATTTGATGAAATAGAAATTCCTGCAGATATGCTGGAAGAAGCGAAAGAATGGAGAGCTAATCTGGTAGAAGCTGTTGCAGAATATGATGATAAATTGATGGAAAAATTCTTCGATAATCCGGATACCATCAGTGAAGATGAAATACATGAAGCTGTTCGTAAAGCTACCGTTGATCTTACTATCGTTCCGATGATGTGCGGCTCTTCGTTCAAAAATAAAGGAGTACAGACTGCATTAGATGCTGTATGCCGTTACCTTCCTTCACCAATTGATATTCCCGATACCGTAGGTACTAATCCTGATACAGGTGCAGAAGAAACTCGTAAAGCAGACCCTAAAGCTCCTTTCGCAGCATTAGCATTTAAAATCATGACGGATCCATTTGTGGGTCGTCTTGCATTCTTCCGGTGCTATTCAGGTCACCTGGATGCTGGATCTTATGTACTAAATGTAAGAAGTGGTAAGAAAGAACGTATCAGCCGTATTATGAAGATGTTTGCTAATAAGCAAAACCCAATCGACTTCATTGAAGCAGGTGATATTGGCGCAGCCGTTGGATTTAAAGAAATTAAAACCGGTGATACTTTGTGTGATGAAAATCATCCAATCACCCTAGAGAATATGTTTATTCCAGAACCGGTTATCGCTGTAGCTATTGAGCCAAAAACCCAGGCCGACGTAGATAAAATGGGAATGGCAATTTCTAAATTGGTAGAGGAAGATCCTACACTTCGTGTAAACACAGATGAAGAAACAGGACAAACCATCCTTCGTGGAATGGGTGAGTTGCACCTGGAGATCATCATTGATCGTATGCGTCGTGAATTTAAAGTAGAAGTTAACCAGGGTGCGCCTCAGGTAGCTTATAAAGAGGCTTTCAATACAACTGTTCAACATCGTGAGACATTGAAAAAGCAAACCGGTGGTCGTGGTAAATTCGCCGACATCCAGTTTGAGCTTGGGCCTGTTGATGCAGAATGGAAAGCAGAAAATCCTGATAAACATTACCAGTTTGTAAATGGCTTGTTCGGAGGATCAATTCCTAAGGAATTCGTTCCGGCTATCACAAAAGGTTTCGAGCAATCAATGACTACAGGAGTATTAGCAAGCTACCCGGTTGATAATATGAAGATCCGTGTGTTTGATGGCAGCTTCCACGCAGTTGACTCAGATGCGATGTCATTTGAACTTTGCGCTAAGCAAGGCTTCCGTGAAGCAGCAAGAAAAGCAAAGCCTGTTTTGTTGGAGCCGATCATGAAAGTAGAAGTTATTACGCCAGCACAATACATGGGAGATGTAACTGGTGACTTGAACCGTCGTCGTGGTATGATGGAAGGTATGGATACCCGTGCAGGAGCCGAAGTTATCAAGGCAAAAGTACCATTGAGTGAAATGTTTGGTTATGTAACCCAACTTCGTTCATTGTCATCTGGCCGTGCATCTTCTACTATGGAGTTTTCGCACTATTCACCAGCACCTAACAATATCGCTGAGGAAGTGATAGCAAAGGTGAAGGGTAAAGTAAGTGCTTAATATTTCTTATAAATTTTATATTAACCCCTCCGGAGATAATCAGGAGGGGTTTTCTTTTAAACAACTTAACTCAAATCAACTCTGATTACCCTCAGTGGCACTGTGTTTGCAGAAAAAATGCAAGAAATTGCCCCGTTTTTAAGATTTCAATTCTACTTGGCTTTTGGCTGATTATGAAAAACACAATGTTCTATGGTTAAGGACTCAATTAGTTGAGTCCTTTTTTGTTATGAAGGTTTTCCACATTTTCATTCTTTAAATTCCTCTGGCACTATCCTTGAAGTTTACCCAAAAAACGAATTATGAGATTATCAGTTCTAAGAACATTTTTTGTAATGACCACTGCTGTTATTTTTTTATCGGCTTGTTCCCGATTAGATAAAGGAGGATCGAGCTCGAATAAAGCAAGACTGCAAATTGCTTTAACAGATGATCCGGGTAATTATGAAGCCGTTTTAATTGATGTGCAGGATATAAAAATAAATTATAGCAATGATGCTAATACTGGTTGGGAAAGTTTGGCGAATGTAGCAACTGGCCAATATGATTTATTAAAATTAGTAAATGATGAAGACACCATATTAGCAGATGCAGAATTGTTACCCGGACGAATTCAGCAAATACGCCTCATATTAGGAACGGAGAATTATGTACAGGTAGATGGTAACTTAATTAAGTTAACTACTCCCAGTGCGCAGCAATCAGGGTTGAAATTGAATATTCATCAGGATGTGGAAGCTGGGTTATTATATAAACTTACAATGGATTTTGATGTAGCTAAATCAATCGTTAAAACGGGAAGTGGGAAATATATGTTGAAGCCTGTTATACGAACTGTTTTAGAAGCGGCTGGCGGAACCATACAGGGAAATGTAAAACCTTTTAATTTTCAATCGGCGATATTGGTTTTCAGGGGTCCTAACGATACGGTTGCGAGTACTTACAGCAGTTTATTGAATGGAGGATATAAGATTAGAGGACTAGTACCCGGTGCTTACTCTTTACATTTTATCCCTTCTGATCCGCTTTACAGAGACACAGTTATTTCTGGAATTAATGTCAATAATGCGCAAGTAACAATTGTTGATACAATGAGATTAGCACAGTAATTATAACATACATTTTAAGCATCAAAGCCGCTTGAAGAATAATCCTTCAAACGGCTTCTTTTTTATCAAACCCAGTTTAGCTTTATATGTTTAATTTTTTTTTCTGCTAATTGTTTTTTTATCGTCAGTAGTTCTTCAACATGAGAAGGGATTTTTGTTTCATGTGTTTCTACATACATGCGGTCGAATAAATCCCAGCTTTCCGTAGCAATAATTTTTTTCAGGATTTCTATTTCTGCTCCTTCCACATCAAGTTTCACCAGATCAACTTTTTTATTTAATTGTTGCATGAATGCGAGCAGGTCAATTACTTCTATTGACTGGGTTTTTGAAATATCGATATTTTTTTTATCAGCAATAATCGAAGACCCTACCGTAAAACTTATTTCTTTTCCGGTAGAACCTTTATGCGCATATAAATGAAGAACAGTGTCTTTATCCCACACACCTTTTTTAATTAAGGTTATATTCTTCGAAAATCTACACCTTTGTTGTAGTTTTTTAAATGCAATCGGATCAGGTTCAAAAGCTATAACGGTTGCACCGGTAGATGCCAGCATTTTAGAAATATGTCCAACATTAGCACCACAGTCAATTACTATAGAATTTTTTCCCAGCCTAAACCAATCAGGAAGAAGTTTGATATAGCTGATAACAATAGCCCCGGCGTTCAGAATTTTTCTTTTTAGTAATGCAGTAGTCATTAAATGATAATACTTACAAATTTAGTTTAACTATTTGCGTTAAACTTTTTTGCTTTCCATGGGGCTTTTAAAAACAAAAGGTATACCCAGCAACGAACAAGCAACAGTAACAATATAGAAAACCATACTTAACATGAAAGCATTATGCTGTCCTTGCATTCCAAGTCCTGCATATTTTGCACCTTCAATTATCACCAATTCTCTTATACCTAATCCACCCCCAACAGATATAGGAAGTATGGATGCAATTGCAGCAATAAGAAAAATAAAAATATAGATGTTTGTTTCTTCATGGATATTTAAGGACCATAAAATAAAATATATACAAATCAGCACACTTATTTGCACCGCCAGGCCTAATAAAAAAGTAGACCCGAATCCCGGTAAAAAAGCAGGAAAGAATTTTTTTATAATGAAATACAAGCTGGGAATTGATGCTACAGTTCCTGATACCAGCAAAACAATCATCCATTTTTCTTTTACCACAAGGAAGCCATAAATGGCAACTATTAAACCTAGTGAAAGAAGGCCGCTAAAACGGTCTAATAAAACCGCAGCAGTAGTTTTTTTGTATGGGATGGAGAATTTTTTGGATAGTAAGATTACTTTGTATGCATCGCCGGAAATAGCACCCGGCAAAAAGAGGTTATAAAACATTCCGAGCCAATAAAGCTTTAGATTTTGCCAGTAAGGGAGTGCAAGGCCAAGATTCTTGAAATATACATTCAACCTTTTTGATGCAATGATCTTTGAAGTCAGATAAATTAGAAAAGCTGCCAAAAGCCATACCCAATCAGCCTTTTGTAAAGTTTTGGCAGCTTCCGCAAGATTTATTTTGCCGAAAACGTACCAAAGACATGCGATCGTAACCCCTATTTTAAGTAGCAGTTTTAAGTATCGGTGGGTGGCTGGTTTTTTATCAGTAATTGTCTCCATTCAAGCCCTTAAGTTAAGCTTGAAAGTCAATTAGGTACGCAGAATTCAGCCTTTTAATTATAAGTTTGTCCACAGGCTAAAAATTCTTTCCCAAGTATTTGGAAGGTATGCACTGCAACCCTACCTTTGCACTCCCAAAAGAAAATTGGGTATTCACACATGTCGCAGCGAATCAGAATCAAATTACAGTCTTACGATCACAATCTGGTAGATAAATCTGCAGAGAAAATCGTAAAAACAGTACGCAGTACTGGTGCAGTAGTAACAGGTCCTATTCCTTTACCTACACGCCGTAAAATATTTACTGTATTGCGTTCACCACACGTTAATAAGAAAAGCCGTGAGCAGTTCCAGTTAGCTACGCATAAGCGTTTGCTGGATATCTACACCTCTTCTTCAAGAACGGTGGATGCATTAAGTAAGTTGGATTTGCCAAGTGGCGTTGAAGTAGAAATCAAAGCGTAGAATAAGGGAAAACTCTTTTAGTTCTTATAAATTAAAAAAATTGCTATCTCTCAATCAAAGTTGTTAGCCCCAAAACTAACAGCAACTGAAAAAAGAGCTCTGGCTGATAAACATAAAACAAGCCATTCAGGGTTTGTTTACTGCCGGTACTTCCCCATAAAGGAAAAGGTCGGTGGCAAACGGGGATTGAAGTTCAGACTTTCAAAAGTTTGGATTGTCCCAATAACCTTGCAGGCACAAACAGTACAACCATGAAAGGTATTATTGGGAAAAAAATTGGGATGACCAGTATCTTCGATTCCTCAGGTAAACAAACAGCCTGTACGATCATTGAAGCTGGTCCATGTGTAGTTACCCAGGTTAAAACAATCGAATCTGACGGGTACAATGCACTTTCACTTTCTTTAGGTGATAAAAAAGAAAAACACTCTACTAAGTCTGAAGTTAACCACTACGCAAAAGCACAGACTGCACCAAAGAAGTTTACAAAAGAATTCCGCAATTATTCTCTCGAAAAAAATATTGGAGAAACTATTACACTTGACATTTTCGCTGAAGGCGATTCTGTTGAAGTAGTAGGTACGACCAAGGGTAAAGGTTTCCAGGGTGTTGTAAAGCGCCACGGTTTCCATGGTGTTGGTCAGCAATCTCACGGTCAGCATGATCGTCAGAGAGCACCAGGTTCATTAGGTAACTCATCAGATGCTGCCCGTGTAATGAAAGGTATGAAGATGGCGGGCCGTATGGGTAACGACCGTGTAAAACTAAAAGGATTGAAAGTGGTAAAGATTTTTGCTGAGAAGAATTACATTCTTGTTAGTGGTTCTGTACCCGGTTATAACGGTTCAATTGTTTTAATTCAGAAATAAGGATTTTGGAACCCTGTTCCGAATCTAAAAAGATAAGAAAATGAAAGTTGAAGTTTTAAATACAAAAGGAAAAGCTACAGGCAGATCGGTAGAGTTACCAGAAGAAATTTTTGGAGCTGAACCAAACAATCATGTTATCTACCTGGCAGTAAAACAATACTTGGCTGCACAACGCCAGGGAACACACAAAGTAAAGACCCGTGCCGAAGTACAGGGTGCAAGCCGCAAGCTGCATCGTCAAAAAGGAACCGGTGGTGCCCGTAAAGGAAATATCAGAAACCCTTTATACAAGGGTGGTGGTACCATCTTTGGTCCAAAACCTCACTTATATGATTTCAAATTGAATCGTAAAGTGAAAGACCTTGCAAAAATTTCTGCACTGTCTTACAAAGCAAAAGACAATGCAATTGTAGTAATAGAAGATATTACTATGGATACTCCAAAGACTAAAACTTTTGTTGATATCCTGGGTAATTTGAAAATGGCTGATAAAAAGATCATGTTTATCCAGCCGGAGTACAATGCGAATGTAGAATTGTCTCTACGTAATGTGCCTTCAGTATTAGGTATGTTGCTAAGCGATATCAACACTTACGACATTGTAAATTCTGAAGTATTGGTATTAACTGAAAGTGCAGCAAAGATTTTTGCTGATGATGAAAAAGCAGAGGCTTAATTAAAAATTTAAAGAATCAAGAAATGAAACCTTCTGATATTTTAATAAAACCCATTTTGACAGAAAAAGCAAATGCACAGCAAGAGTCTTTGCGTCGCTATGCTTTCAAAGTGGCCAGAAAAGCAAACAAACTGGAAATTAAAAAAGCAATTGAAAGCTTTTACGGTGTTACTGTAACAGATGTAAACACTTCAGTTGTTCCAGGTAAAAATAAAAGCCGCTTTACAAAGGCTGGTGTAATCTCAGGTCGTAAACCTGCTTACAAAAAAGCATTTGTAACTGTAGCGGAGGGTGAGAATATTGATTTGTATTCAAACATCTAACCCTTATTAATTGAATGGCCTCAGCAGCCGCTAATGTTGAACTAAAAAAACGAATTGAACAATGGCATTAAGAAAATTTAAACCGATTACTGCAGGAACCCGTTGGAGAATTGGTAATGCGTATGCAGAGGTTACTACGAATGTTCCTGAAAAGAGTTTGGTCGAAGCTAAACCAAGAACTGGTGGCCGTAACTCTTCAGGTCACTTATCTATGCGCTACAGAGGCGGTGGACATAAGAAGAAGTATCGTATAATCGACTTTAAAAGAAATAAGACTGGCGAAGCTACAGTAGAATCAATCCAGTATGATCCAAATCGTACTGCATTCATTGCACTTGTTGTATATGCTGATGGTGAGAAGCGTTATATTCTTTCTCCGCAAGGATTAGAAGTTGGTGCTAAAGTAGAAGCTGGTGCTGATGTGGCTCCTGAAGTTGGTAATGCTTTACCAATGAAAAATATGCCGCTTGGTACTAACGTTCACAATATTGAAATGCAGCCTGGTCAGGGTGGTAAGTTGGCCCGCAGTGCAGGTTCTTCAGCACAGCTGACGAACAAAGAAGAAAAATATGCGATCCTCAAAATGCCTTCTGGTGAATTGAGAAAAGTATTGGTGAATTGCTACGCAACAGTTGGTGTTGTAAGTAACAGCGACCACTTCTTACAGAGCATGGGTAAAGCCGGACGTAACAGGTGGAAAGGTATTAAGCCAAGAAACCGTGGTGTAGCGATGAACCCTGTAGATCACCCCATGGGTGGTGGTGAAGGAAAAGCTTCAGGTGGGCAGCCTCGTTCTAGAAATGGTCAATACTCAAGAGGTCTGAAAACAAGAACAAAAGGAAAAGGAAGCGATAAGATGATTATCCAGCGTAAGAACGGAAACAAGCTGGCTAAATAATAATAACTAACTAATACAACGATACAAACATGGCTCGTTCGATTAAAAAAGGTCCTTACATCGCTACTCATCTTGATAACAAGGTGACAGCAATGAATGACGGTAAAAACAAAAAAGGTGTTATTAAGACATGGAGCCGTCGCTCTACTATTTCACCTGACTTTGTAGGTCACACTTTTGCGGTGCACAATGGCAACAAATTTATTCCTGTGTATGTAACGGAATTTATGGTGGGTCATAAGCTAGGCGAATTTGCCCCTACCCGCCAGTTTAAAGGACACTCTAAAAAAGAAGGTTAATAAAGAAATTAATTAAAATGGAAGCAGTAGCTAAACTGAGAAACTATCCGACATCACCCCGCAAAATGCGTTTGCTGGCTGACCTCATCCGTGGCCAGAAAGTAGAAAAAGCATTGGCTGAGTTGGAACATAATGCAAAACACCCTGCAGTTCCTTTGCGCAAACTGGTACTGAGTGCTATCAGTAACTGGAAGCAAAAGAATGATGGTGGTGACGAAAGTCAACTGGTGGTGAAAACTATTTTTGTTGATGGTGCAAGAACATTGAAAAGAATGCGCCCTGCTCCGCAAGGTCGTGGCTACAGAGTTCGTAAAAGAAGCAACCATGTAACAGTGATTGTTGATGACGCAGCAACAGTTGTTTCTGCAAAAACAAACAAGCCAGCCAAGCAAGGGCCGAAAACAAATAAATTAACGAATTAACCAATAAACATGGGTCAAAAAGCAAATCCGATTGGTAACAGGTTAGGCATCATCCGTGGATGGGAATCCAACTGGTTCGCAACAAAAAAAGATTATGCCGGCAAACTAATCGAGGATCATAAGATTAGAACTTATCTGAATGCCCGTATTAATAAGGGTGGTATCTCTAAGATCGTTATTGAGAGAACGTTGGGTAAGTTGATTATTACGATTCATACATCTAAGCCTGGTATCATTATCGGTAAAGGTGGTGGAGAGGTTGATCGTATCAAAGAAGAGTTGAAGAAATTGACTGGCAAAGATGATGTGCAGATCAACATTCTTGAAATACGTCGCCCGGAATTAGATGCAATGATCGTTGGTGATACTATTGCACGTCAAATCGAAAACCGTATCAACTTTAAGAGAGCTACTAAAATGGCAATCGCTTCTTCACTTCGTATGGGTGCAGAAGGTATTAAAGTAAAATTGAGCGGACGATTGAACGGTTCTGAGATTGCCCGTAGCGAAGAATTCAAACAAGGCCGTGTGCCATTACATACATTCCGTATGGATATTGATTATGCCAATGTGTTTGCACAAACAGTATATGGTAAAATTGGTATCAAAGTATGGATCTGTAAAGGTGAAGTTCTTACGAAGAGAGATTTGAATCCAAACTTCATAGCTGGTGGAGGCAAGAATGAAGGTGGTGCACAAGGTGGTGAACGTCGTGATGACAGAAGAGGTGGTGGTGATCGTCGTGATGACAGAAGAGGCGGCGGCGGTGGAGATAGAAGAGGCGGCGGTGGTCGTGGTGGAGAGAGAAGAAACTAATTTTTGAAACAAGAATCAAGTAACTAGAAATTTTATACAATGTTACAACCGAAAAGATCGAAGCACAGGAAAATGCAAAGGGGCCGTATGAAAGGCGATGCTAAAAGAGGCACTACCATTTCCTTTGGTTCATTTGCTTTGAAAGCACTAGAAAGTCATTGGATTACTGATCGTCAGATTGAAGCTGCCCGTCAGGCATTAACCCGTGAAATGAAAAGAGAAGGTAATGTGTGGATCCGCATTTTCCCTGACAAACCAATTACTGCAAAACCTGCAGAGGTAAGGATGGGTAAAGGTAAAGGTAACCTGGAGTTCTGGGCTGCTGTAGTAAGACCAGGCCGTATCATGTTTGAGATTGACGGTGTTGACGAGAAAGTTGCCCGTGCTTCTTTAGCATTAGCAGCTGGTAAGTTACCAATCAAAACAAAGTTCATAGTACGTCGTGACCTTGTTACAGCGTAATAATTTATAAATCGAATACGATGTCAAAGAAATCTGATTTTGTAAAAAGCATTCACGGGATGAATGAGCAGGACCTGAAGGCCCGCCTGGAAGAAGACAAACAACGTTTGAAGAAACTGGAATTTGCTCATACTATTTCTCCATTGGAGAACCCGATGACCATCCGCGGATTACGCAGGGATGTAGCTCGTCTGATAACGGAATTGAAGTTAAAGCAACAGCAAGCATAATAAAGCGAATACAATGGAAGCAAGAAATTTAAGAAAGACCAGAACAGGGGTTGTTACCAGCAACAAGATGGCAAAGACTATCACTGTTGCAGTGGAAAGAAAAGTAAAGCACCCTATCTATGGTAAGTTTGTAAAAAAGACTACCAAGTTCCATGCGCATGATGATAAGAACGAATGCAGCATTGGAGATATAGTTAAAATCATGGAAACCCGTCCACTTAGCAAAACAAAGCGTTGGAGATTGGTGGAAGTGGTAGAGAAAGTTAAATAAGAAAGCTACGAGCTACGAGTTAAAAGCTACGAGCCGTATCGATCAAATAAACAGATTAGTATTAATTGCTAAAGGCTCGCAACTCGCAGCCAATAGCTCAAAGCTTAAATAAAATGATTCAGCAAGAAAGCCGGTTAAATGTAGCGGACAACAGTGGTGCCAAAGAGGTGCTTTGTATCCGTGTACTCGGTAATAGCGGTCAGCGTTATGCAAGAATTGGCGATAAAATAGTTGTAACAGTTAAGGATGCAATTCCTGCCGGCGGTATCAAAAAAGGTACAGTTGCTAAAGCAGTAATCGTTCGTACTACTAACAAATTACGTCGTAAGGATGGTTCTTATATCCGCTTTGATGACAATGCAGTGGTGATATTGAACCAGGCTGATGAGCCCCGTGGCACCCGTATTTTTGGGCCAGTGGCAAGAGAACTCCGTGATAAAGGCTATATGAAAATCATTTCATTGGCACCGGAAGTGTTGTAAGACAAAAGAGGCTTTGTAGCTGAAAAGAACAAAAAAGTAAATCATTCCGCAAAATCGGAGTAAAGAATAAAAAATGAAAGCAAGATTTAAACCCAAGTACAACATCCGCAAAGGAGACAGTGTAGTGGTTATTACCGGTGACGATAAAGCATTGGATAAGCCCCGCATTGTAAAAGAAGTATTGGTAGAAGATGGTAAAGTGATAGTAGAAGGTGTAAATATCATTACAAAACATACTAAGCCTTCTGCACAAAACACTAAAGGTGGTATTGTAAAAAAAGAAGCACCAATCCACATCAGCAATGTTATGCTTTGGGATGCTGCACAAAAAACCGGTGCAAAAATTTCAAGAGTAAGAACTGAAGGTAAAACTGAAAGGGTTTTTAAAATCAAAAAAACTCAGGGAGGTAAAAAATAATGAGCACAAAAAAATATACCCCAAGATTAGCAGATAAGTACACTAAAGAAGTAGTACCTGCTTTGGTAAAAAAATTCTCTTACGACACTGTAATGCAGACTCCTCGCTTGGAGAAGATTTGTGTTAACCGTGGCGTAAACGGAGCTGTTACTGATAAAAAACTAGTGGACATCGCTTTAGACGAATTGAGCACTATCACTGGTCAAAAAGCAGTAGCAACGATGTCTAAAAAAGACATCTCCAACTTTAAGTTGCGTAAGAACATGCCAATCGGCGCAAGAGTTACGCTTCGCGGAGTAAAGATGTATGAATTCTTAGATCGTTTGATCTCTGTGGCGTTACCCCGTGTTCGTGACTTTAAAGGTATCAACGAAAAATCTTTTGATGGTCGTGGTAATTACACAATGGGTGTAACAGAACAAATCATTTTCCCGGAGATTGACATTGATAAAGTAAATAAAATTACTGGCCTTGATATCACTTTTGTAACAACCGCTGGTACAGACGAGGAAGCATACGAATTGTTGAAAGAACTGGGTATGCCTTTCAAAAATGCAGCTAAATCTAATTCAAACTAAACAAGAAATAATATAACATGGCAAAAACATCAATAAAAGCCAGGCAGAGAAAAAGAGAAAAGATGGTAGCCCAGCATGCAGCCAAGAGAGAGGAGTTAAAGAAAGCTGGCGACTGGAAAGCTCTTGACGATATGCCGAAAAATTCTTCTAAAGTTCGTTTGAAAAATCGTTGCCAGTTAACAGGTCGTCCTAAAGGATATGTTCGCTACTTCGGTCTTTCAAGAATTATGGTGAGAGATATGGCATTGAATGGAAAAATTCCAGGATTGAAAAAAGCTAGCTGGTAACTCAGCTACTATAACTCACCTGCTCCGGCAGGGAGAATAGAAACAAAATTTTGAACTGATTTAATTAGATATAACATGGTAACAGATCCTATAGCAGATTTTTTGACAAGAATTCGTAACGCACAGATGGCAGGCCATCGTGTAGTAGATATTCCTGCTTCTAATCTTAAGAAGCGTATGACAGAAATTCTGTACGCACAAGGATATATTCTGAAGTACAAATTTGAAGAAGATAACAAACAAGGTGTAATCAAAATAGCCTTAAAGTATGATGCTGCTACTAAACAGCCTGCTATCCAAAGTATGGAGAGAGTTAGCCGTCCTGGTTTGCGCCAGTATGCTTCTCCTGCTGAGTTTCGCAGAGTAAAGAATGGTTTAGGTGTTGCAATCCTGTCTACTTCTAAAGGAGTAATGACGGATAAAGATGCAAAAGTGCAGAACGTAGGTGGTGAAGTACTTTGCTACATCTATTAATAGAACAAGAAAAGTTACTGATACATTAAGCTGAAACTATACTAAGCTGACCGGTCAGTAAACAATTAAAAATAAAAGATAAACTAAGTAATTATGTCTCGTATAGGAAAACAGCCGGTCGTTGCTCCCAATGGTGTTACCATTTCCGTGGGTAAAGACAATGTGGTTACTGTTAAAGGACCAAAAGGCGAATTGAAACAAGCTATTGACCGTGATATCACTGTAGAAGTAAAAGATGGTACTATCACTTTTGCCCGGCCTACAGATCAGATCCGTCACCGTGCATTGCATGGCTTATATCGTTCATTAGTTTCTAACCTTGTAAAAGGTGTAACTGATGGATACGAAAGAAAATTAGAATTAATTGGTGTGGGGTTTAAAGCTGCAAACCAGGGAAATGTACTGGACCTTGCTTTAGGTTATTCTCACAACATCATATTCGAAGTGCCTAAAGAAATTAAAGTTGCAACTGCACAGGAGAAAGGACAAAATCCAATCATCACCCTGGAAGGAATCGACAAACAATTGATAGGACAGGTAGCAGCTAAATTGAGAAGCCTGCGTAAGCCTGAGCCGTACAAAGGAAAAGGTGTTCGTTATGTTGGTGAAGTTGTACGTAAGAAAGCTGGTAAAGCAGCTGGTAAATAATTAAGTAAAGTATGACCTTGGCAGAATCAAGGTTCAAAAAATAAAAGAGATGAATCCAAAAATTAAATCACAAAGAAGACAAAACATCCGCTACCGCATTCGCCGTAAAATTGGCGAAGGGTCGGCTCAAAAGCCAAGGTTGTCTGTTTTCAGAAGTAATGCAGATATCTATGTACAATTAATAGATGATGCAAACGGACAAACATTAGCGTCTGCTTCTTCAAGAGATAAAGACATCAAAGCTCAAACAGCTAATAAAGTTGATAAGAGCAAAATGGTTGGTGAGGCTATCGCAAAGAAAGCTGTAGCGCTAGGTATCCAGGATGTAACTTTTGACCGTGGTGGTTATTTATATCATGGCCGTGTGAAGTCTGTTGCTGATGGTGCAAGAGAAGGTGGTCTGAAATTTTAAGAAAACAACATTCAAACTTTTAATTACAAGTATAAATGTCAAAGTTTAACGTAAACAAGGTTAAAGCCGGAGACCTGGAGCTGAAAGATAAAGTCGTTGCTATCAATCGTGTTGTAAAAACAACGAAAGGTGGCCGTGCCTTCAGTTTCTCTGCACTGGTTGTAGTGGGCAATGAAAACGGTATCGTAGGTCATGGCCTTGGTAAAGCCAAAGAAGTACAGGAAGCCATTACTAAAGGAATTGAGGATGCTAAAAAGAACCTCATTAAAGTTCCGGTAATGAAGGGTACTATCCCTCATGATCAGTGGGCTAAAGAAGGTGCTGCAAAGGTGTTGATTAAACCAGCGGCTCATGGTACTGGTGTAATCGCCGGAGGTTCTATGCGTGCCGTATTGGAAGCTGCTGGTGTTACCGACGTATTGGCTAAGTCATTGGGTTCTGCTAATCCACACAATGTGGTAAAAGCAACTTTCAAAGCCCTGGCTTTGTTGCGTGAACCAATTACTGTTGCTAAAACCCGTACAATGGGTTTGAAGAAAGTATTTAACGGATAAAAGTTATAAGTGAAGCGTTGTAAGGTTTGAATTCTCTGCTTACAACATCTAGCTTACAACCTACAACTAATAAAAATGAAAAAATTAAAGATAACATTAGTAAAAAGTCCAATCGACAGATCGGAGCGTCAGAAATTGACTGTTCAGGCATTAGGACTTGGTAAAACTAATTCTACTAAAGAAGTAGTTGCTACTCCACAAGTATTGGGTATGATTCGTAAAGTGGATCATCTGTTGAAAGTGGAAGAAATAGCATAACGAAATCAAAAAATCAAAACGGAATTTCTGCTTTTGATTTTTTAATTATTAAACAAGCGAGGGGAATAAACCCCGATGAGTAAAAATTAATTAACATGAAACTACACGAATTAAAACCTGCAAAAGGTTCAACACACAAAGTAAAACGTATTGGTCGGGGTGATGGTTCCGGACATGGCGGAACATCTACAAAAGGTACAAAAGGTGCGCAAGCCCGTACTGGCTTTAAAAATAAAATGGCGCATGAAGGTGGTCAAATGCCAATTCAGCGTCGTGTACCAAAACGTGGATTTACAAACTACAACCGTATAGAATATAAAGTGATTAACCTTGGACAGGTTGTTCAACTTTCTGAGAAATATGGTATCACGGAGTTTTCTTTGGAAAATCTTTACATCAATGGACTGATAAGTCAGACTGATAGAGTAAAGGTTTTAGGTAATGGAGAATTGACAGGCAAATTTACCTTCAAAGTAAATGCTGTTAGTGAAAAAGCTAAATCAGCAATTGAGGCTGCAGGTGGTTCGGTGGAAATAGTAAAGTAAATTTCACTAAATTGCATTGACGCACTGACCATGCGTCTTTTATGTTTAAAGTGCTTTTAAATTTGTTTTATCACCGTGAAGAAATTAATACAGACACTAAAAAATATCTGGAGCATAGAAGAACTGAGAGGTAAAATTTTATTTACCATCATGATGATAGCTGTCTATCGCTTAGGTTCTCATATTGTTCTACCAGGTATTGACCCTACAAAGATTGATGCAGGCTCTGGTAGCAATACCGGTATTCTTGGATTGATAGATGCCTTTTCCGGAGGCGCATTTAGTAATGCGTCCATTTTTGCATTAGGTATCATGCCTTACATCTCTGCATCTATTTTTATGCAGTTGATGACAGTTTTAGTACCCCGTTTTCAAAAAATGCAGAAGGAAGGAGAAAGTGGACGTAAAAAAATTACCCAATACACCCGATATCTTACTGTAATAGTTACATTGTTGCAGGCTTCTGCTTATGTATCGTATCTCCGTGGGATGTTTGATCAGTCAGGCGCTATAATGCCTGCATTCTCTGCTTACTTCTGGTTGTCAAGTCTATTGGTACTTACAGCGGGAACTATGTTTGTAATGTGGATGGGTGAAAAAATTACTGATAAGGGATTAGGTAATGGTACTTCATTAATCATTATGATTGGTATCTTAGCCCGTCTTCCACAGTCATTCTTGCAAGAGTTAAGTGCTAAGTCAGTACGTAATGGACAAATATTAGTTTTCATTATAGAGATAGCTATTCTTATCGCTATCATCATGGGTTGTATCCTGCTGATTCAAGGTGTAAGAAAAGTTCCTGTAAACTATGCAAAACAAATTGTTGGTAACAGGCAGTTTGGCGGTGCAAGACAATTTTTACCATTGAAGGTTAACAGTGCTGGTGTAATGCCAATCATCTTTGCCCAGGCTATTATTTTCATTCCTACAATCTTTACGAATTTTAATCCAACAAGTGGAGGATTCTTACAGCAATTAAATGATCATAAGAGTCTTTGGTATATGTTGATTTACTCCATTGTAGTAATCGGCTTTACCTTCTTATATACGGCTTTGATATTTAATCCTAAACAAATTGCGGATAACCTGAAGCAAAACAATGGATTCATTCCCGGAGTAAAACCAGGACAACCAACTGCAGATTATATTGGAACCATCATGGACAGGATTACACTTCCGGGTGCATTCTTACTTGCCTTTGTGGGTATTCTTCCTGGTATTGCAGAGCGTTTAGGTGTGACGCAGCAGTTCTCTACTTTCTTCGGTGGTACATCACTGTTGATTATGGTAGGTGTTGTATTGGATACTTTGCAACAAATAGAGACCCAATTATTGATGCGTCAATATGATGGATTGATGAAGAGTGGTCGTATCCAAGGCAGACAAACAACTTCTGCCGTTCAGATGTAAAAAAATTAATTTTTATACAGCAACCCGTCCCGCCTCAAGCGAGACGGGTTTGTTTTTTTTTCTGATATTTGCATTATGATGATTTTAAAAACCAATGAGCAGGTAGAATTAATGCGGCAAAGTGCATTGCTGGTAAGTAAGACTTTGACGGAAGTCGCTAAAATCCTCAAGCCAGGCCTTCCTACTATCAACATTGATAAAATGATTGGTGAATTCATCAGGGATAATGGGGCTATCCCTTCTTTTTTGAATTATAATGGATATCCTTTTAACTCTTGCATATCTGTAAACGATGTAGTAGTGCATGGTTTCCCAAGTGACAATGAATTGAATGAAGGAGATATTGTTACAATTGATGTAGGTGTAATATTAAACGGGTGGCACGGCGACCATGCGTATACTTTTGCGATTGGAGATCCGGGTCCAGTAATAATGAAGCTGATACAAGTAACGAAAGAATCATTATACAAAGGAATTGAAAAGGCGGTAGCAGGAAATTATACAGGTGATATTGGGTTTGCAATACAAGAACATACCGAAAGAAAAAATGGATATGGAGTAGTAAGAGATCTGGTGGGACATGGCTTAGGAAAAAATTTGCATGAAGATCCCCAGGTGCCAAACTACGGAAAGAGGGGTAGTGGAAAGAAACTAAAAGAAGGATTGGTATTGGCCATTGAGCCCATGATCAATCTTGGGAAAAGGGATGTTTATACTGATGAAGATGGGTGGACAGTGAAAACAAAAGATGGTAAACCTTCTGTTCATTTTGAACATGATGTTTGTGTAAGAAAGGGTAAAGCCGATATTCTTTCCAACTACAGCACTATCGAAAATGCAGAGCAGGAAAATCCACATCTATTTACTAATAAAATACTTCAGCCCCTCAACTGAGGGGTTTGTTTTTAATAAATGTCAAAGAAGAAACTCATAGTAATTGGTGGTGGGGCAGCTGGTTTTTTTTGTGCAGTGAATGCTGCACGGATGAATAAGGATTTGAAAGTTATTTTGATTGAGAAGACCCACAAGCTGCTGTCAAAAGTAAAAGTAAGCGGCGGTGGTCGGTGTAATACAACGCATGCTTGCTTTGATATTGTAGAAATGAGCAAGAAGTATCCAAGAGGTGGCAATTTTGTAAAGAAAACATTTCACCAGTTTTTTACTACCGATACAATTAACTGGTTTAAAGAAAGAGGAGTGGAGTTGAAAACAGAAACAGACGGAAGAATGTTCCCTGTTACAGATTCCTCACAAACTATTATTGATTGCTTGATGACAGAAGTGAAAAAGTATAATGTTGAAGTTTTTATAAGCACGGAAGTAAGAAATCTGAAGTCTGAAAACGGAGAATTCACGATAGAACTAAAAGACCACAAACATTTTACTTCAGATTACGTTTGTATTGCAAGCGGCGGTTATCCAAAACCTTCCATGTTTGAATGGTTAAGAAAACTCGGTCATTCTATAGAAGAACCAGTTCCTTCTTTATTTACATTTAACATGCCCGGTCATCCTATAAGAGAATTGATGGGGGTGAGTGTAGAAAGTGCAAGAGTAAAAATTACAGGTACAAAATTGGAACAGGAAGGTCCTCTGCTGATTACACATTGGGGGTTGAGTGGTCCCGCAGTTTTAAAATTAAGTGCCTGGGGCGCAAGAGAATTAGCTTCCAAAAATTATGATTTTAAAATTACCGTTAACTGGTTGCCTGAATACAATGAACATCAATTGGCTGAAAAATTTCAATTATTTAGGGTGAGTATCGCCACACAAAAAATAACCAATAAAAATCCCCTCGGATTGCCAGCAAGATTGTGGGATTTTTTATTAATCTATTCAGAAGTAAAAGGGGAAAAAAGATGGGCAGATTTGCCATCAAAGGAAGCAAATAAATTGATTAAAAATTTATGTACCTGCGAATTTGAAGTAAAAGGGAAAACAACTTTTAAAGAAGAATTTGTAACTGCCGGTGGAATAAAACTGAATGAGATTGATCATATTACAATGATGAGTAAAAAAGTGCCAAATCTATTCTTCGCAGGTGAAGTGATGGATGTGGATGGTGTAACCGGTGGATTTAATTTTCAGCATGCATGGACGAGTGGATATATAGCTGGAAAAACGATTGCTCAATCTTCTTAACAGGAAGTATCGTATCTATGTAAATTTCAATAATGAAGATCAGTATCATCATACCTGTTTATAATGAAGCAGATAATATTGGGAGGTTGGTTAATTATATTTTTCATCATAGAAAAGATTCAGTAGTTGAGATACTGGCTATTGATGCCGGTAGTACTGATAACACGATGGAAATCGCAAGACAAGCTGGTGCCAAAACTATTATTTCGCCACAAAAAGGAAGAGCTGCCCAAATGAATTATGGGGCATCTTTGGCGCAAGGCGATATTTTATATTTTATTC
Source organism: Chitinophagaceae bacterium IBVUCB2 (assembly GCA_002127295.1). Taxonomy (GTDB): domain Bacteria; phylum Bacteroidota; class Bacteroidia; order Chitinophagales; family Chitinophagaceae; genus JJ008. Next base: position 741,877 of record NFUV01000001.1, on the reverse strand, counting down.
ATGCAGATACAATTCCACCTACTTCTTTTGATAATGATATTACAGAGGCGGTTACCGAAGGATTCGAAGTGGGTCGTTATCGTACAAAATTCAATTCGAGAAAATGGTATTTAAAGATCAATGCCTGGTTTACCCGTTTTGATTGGTTTGTTTGCATGGGTGGTGACCAAACACTTTTTATTACTAAGGGTTTATATGAGAAGAGTGGTGGGTTTAGAACAGATATGGCCATTATGGAAGAGTTTGAATTCGTTCCAAGAGTAAGAAAGCTGGCGCAGTATAAAATTTTCAAAAAACCAGCATTGGTTTCCGCCCGCAAATATGATACTAATAGCTGGTGGCAGGTTCAAATGGCAAATAAAAAAATAGTAAGTATGTATAGGAATGGAGCTGACCAGCAATCGATGGTAGATACATATAAAAAAATGCTTGACTACAGGTAATCTTTTATTACTCCATGTCTTTAATTAATGCTGTAAATATGTTACTTAATAGTTTGTCCGACCTTCCCGCTACTTCAATTATCTCTGGTATATTAATCGGCTTTAAATTATTGGGGTCACATTCATCCGTGATGACACTTACAGCAGCGCATTTTATTCCAATTTGATTAGCCACAATTACTTCGGGAACCGTACTCATTCCCACCATATCTGCACCCATGCTACGTAGCCACCTGTACTCTGCTTTGGTCTCTAAATTTGGACCCATCACAGCAATATAGATTCCTTTTTTCAACGGCACATTTTGTGATACAGCATTCTGCTCTATCTGTTGGATCAAAACATTGTCATACGGTTCACTCATATCCACAAACCGTTGTCCCAAAGCAGGATCATTAATTCCCCGCAACGGATTGTCGGGAAGTAAATTGATATGATCTTCTATTAAAACCAGGTCACCTTTTTTATATGACAAATTCATAGCTCCGGCTGCATTACTCAACAATAGATATCTTACTCCCAGTTCTTTCATTACCCGGATAGGAAAAGTGATCTGCTGCATAGTATAGCCTTCATAATAATGAAAACGACCTTGCAGGGCTATCACTTTCAGCTCCCCAATTTGTCCATAAACAAGATTGCCTTTATGAAATTCAACGGTTGCCTCTGGAAAATTGGGAATTTTCGCAAAAGGAATAGTTATTGGGTTGTCAATTTTATGCACCATTTCACCCAGCCCGGTCCCCATTATTATAGCTACTGTAGCCTCATTAACTCCATATTCCCTTAAAAATGAAGTAGTTTGAGCAATGATTTCATGGCTAAGTTTCATATAAACAAAATTTACAATCCAAATCCTAAGGCGATAAATTTACGTTTATTGTTTAACTATAGTTTGACCAACCTGTTATATCCTTAATGAAAATAGCATTTTTAATAGTACTTGCCGGGCTATCCTCTATTCTAACCGCTCAGAATGGCTATGCAGTGAATGATATGACAGGTAATTTTTCAATTCCTAAAATCCTGAATCATTCATCAAACACTTCCACTTTTCAGCAATTCAAAACAAAATTATTGATCGTTGATTTTTTTGGTACCTGGTGCGTCCCTTGTGTAAAAGCATTGCCGAAATTAAATGCATTGCAGGAAAAGTATAAAAATGAAATCAATATTATTTTGGTGTCAGAAGAATCGTCAATAAAATTGGAAATATTTCTAAAAAAACAAACCAACATAATACTTCCGATTGTAGTAGATGAGGAAAAAAATTTTATTGAACGATTTCAACCGCCTTCCTATCCCTATACTGTTATTGTAGGAACCGGGGGAAAAGTAATTGCCATTCCCTCACAAGAAGAAATTACTGCAACTAATATTGACAAATGGCTCAGGACCCAGTATAATGAACCTGTCATAGGCACGACCAATAATATAACCGAACCATCGGTATCTTCCGGTAATAATCAAAAAAGCGGAGTGGAGCCATCACAAAATAAATTAGTGCAATTATCCCAGGTATTTATGTATGCAGCGAAGACGGGTGATGAGACTTCGACTTTTATGGCTCAACTGCAGCAAATAAGTATGAATGATTTACAACAAGCTATTAGAACGGATGAAGAAAAGAAAGCCTTTTGGATCAATTTATATAATGCGTACACACAGGTAGCATTAAAGAATGATCCGGAACAGTATAAAAAAAGGTCAAAATTCTTTAGTAGTAAGTTTATAAAAATAGCAGGGGCATCCTTTAGTCTTGATGATATTGAACATGGTATTTTACGACGTTCTAAAATAAAATGGAGCCTGGGCCATTTTAATAAATTGTTTGCGGGAAAGACGGAGAAACAATTAAGGGTTAATAAACTAGATTACAGATTGCACTTTGCCCTGAACTGTGGGGCTAAAAGTTGTCCTCCCATTGCTTTTTATAAATCAGAAAACATAGACCAGCAGTTAGACCTGGCAACAAAAGCATTTTTAACGGGAGAAGCAGACTACAATGAAAGTACCAATACAGTTGAGCTACCCCGGTTAATGAGCTGGTTTCGACAGGATTTTGGAGGTAAGAAAAAAATGCTTGCGTTGTTAAAGCAGCTATCAATTGTCCCGATGGATAGGAATCCAACAATTAAATTCAAAGAATACGATTGGACACTTTATTTACAAAACTATAAATCATAAAGCATGGCAAATCATTATTACAATGCAGACGACCTGGGTAAGTTTTCAGGTATCGACAAATTTCAAAAACCATTAGCAGATAAATTTTTTGCCTGGTACGGTGAAGTTTTCGCTGAAGGAAATTTGTCTGCCAGGGAAAAATCATTGATTGCTTTAGCAGTTGCTCATGCAGTTCAGTGTCCATATTGTATTGATGCCTATAGCAGCGATGCCTTTGAAAAAGGGTGGAGCGAAGCGCAAATGATGGAAGCTGTTCATGTAGCTTCCGCTATTAAAGGTGGTGCAGTATTAGTGCATGGGGTACAAATGATGAATAAAGTGAAAGAAATAGCGATGTAAGTAGATGATCTAATTTAATTACTTAAGAAATGAAATCGCTAAAAGCACAGCAACATATACTTTCAGATACACATGAACAGATTGAAATTCTGGAACATGGTATTAATCATGACGATAGTTTTAAGCTAATCCCTTTTCAACAGAAAATGGAAGCCGCAGGATTGTTTCCTTTAAAGCCAACTCAATTAGAAATTTTCCAGATCAACGTTGGTAAAATGTGTAACCAGGTTTGCAAGCATTGTCATGTTGATGCAGGTCCTGACAGAAAGGAGATAATGACCAGGGAAACTATGCAACAATGCTTAAATATTTTGGCAGCTAATCCTTCTTTTAAAACTGTTGACCTTACTGGTGGCGCACCTGAATTAAATCCGGATTTTCGCTGGTTCGTAGCGAAAATAAAAGAGTTGGATAAGCATATCATTGTCCGGTGTAACCTGACAATTATTTTAGCAAACAAGAAGTATCATGATCTTCCTGAATTTTTTAAGCAACATTCTATTGAAGTAGTGTCCTCGCTTCCTTTTTATTCAAAGGACAGAACGGACAGGCAGCGGGGAGATGGAGTTTTTGAAGATTCTATTAAAGCCTTACAAATGCTGAATGCGGTTGGGTATGGAATAGAAGGAAGCGAACAAAAATTAAACCTGGTATATAATCCAGCCGGTGCATTTTTACCATCAACACAGGATTCTTTGGAGAAGGAATTCAAGCTTGTTTTAAAAAAAGATTTTGATATTTCTTTTCATTCGCTGTATGCTATAACCAACCTGCCCATTAGCAGATTTCTTGATTATTTATTGCAGAGCAGTAATTATGAAAAGTATATGGAAAAATTAGTGACTGCGTATAACCCGGTAGCTGCAGCTAATGTAATGTGCCGTAACACAGTTTCTATAAGTTGGGATGGATTTATTTATGATTGCGATTTTAACCAGATGTTGGATATGAAGGTGGATTGTTCGGCTCAGCATATTTCACAATATAGTGAGGCAGTATTGAGTAATAGAAATATAGTTGTCAATCAGCATTGTTATGGCTGCACGGCAGGAGCTGGAAGCAGTTGTGGTGGGGCTGTAGCATAAGCTTAAAAAAATAATTATGATGACATATTTAGAAACAACAAAGGATGTTTACAAGGAAGCTGCAGAAAATCCAAATGTTGGTTTGTGTTGCACTACTACACCTGTTTGGCAATTACCGGGTTTAGATATTCCCGTAAAAATGCAGCAGATGAATTATGGTTGCGGCAGCACGGTGCATCCCAGGGATTTAGTAAATAATCCTAAAATTTTATATGTAGGTGTTGGGGGTGGAATGGAGTTATTGCAATTTGCTTATTTCAGCCGGCAGCAGGGTGGAGTAATTGGGGTAGATGTAGTAGATGAAATGTTAATAGCCTGCAAGGAGAATTTTAAGGATGCCGAAAAAATGAATCCCTGGTTTAGGAGTGAATTTGTAGAAGTAAAAAAGGGCGATGCATTACAATTGCCCGTAAAAGATAATAGTATTGATGTGGCAGCACAGAACTGCTTGTTCAATATTTTTAAGCAGGAGGAATTGAAAAAAGCATTAGAAGAAATGTACAGGGTATTAAAGCCCCGCGGCCGTTTGGTGATGAGTGACCCCATCTGCGAAACAGCCATTCCAGATAATTTGCGCAATGATGAACGGTTAAGAGCATTGTGCCTTAGTGGTTCGTTGCCATTATGGGACTATATTAAAATGATAACTGAGGTTGGATTCGGAACCGTAGAGGTAAGAGCAAAACGTCCTTATCGTATTCTTGATCCGGAAAACTATGCTACTGATAAATTGATCTATATTGAAAGTGTAGAAGTATGCGCCATTAAAGATACGATGCCGGCGGATGGGCCTTGTGTATTTACTGGCAAAACCGCTATTTATTTTGGAAGTGACGAATGCTTTGATGATAATAAGGGGCATGTATTATTACCCAATCAACCATTAGCAGTTTGTGATAAAACGGCTGGTGCATTAGCTTCATTGAAAAGAGAGGATATTTTTATTTCCAATTCTACCTGGTTTTATGATGGTGGTGGTTGTTGCTGATGCCTCGCAGAATTGAGTATGATATATAAACCAAAACCTTAGAATATGAAAAAAGCAATTATCATTTTCGTACGCAATCCTGAATTAGGGAAAGTGAAAACAAGACTGGCAAGGCAAATAGGGGATGAGTTGACATTGCAGGTGTACAGTGAGTTGTTAATGCATACCCGTGACACTACTTGTAATTTGGATTGTGATAGGTTTGTTTTCTACAGCGAAAATATAGTGGATAGCGACATATGGGATGCGGATCGATTCGAAAAGAAATTGCAAGAAGGCGACAATTTAGGCGACAGAATGATGCTGGCTTTTTTCGAATTATTCCAACAGGGGTATTCGAAAGTAGTTATCATCGGCAGTGATTGTCCGGAACTAACCAGTTTTGTTATAGATGATGCATTTGATAAATTAGATTCACATGATGTTGTGATCGGGCCATCAACAGATGGCGGCTATTACCTGCTTGGATTAACACACTTACTTCCTGATTTATTTAAGGATAAGGAATGGAGTACCGAAAAGGTGCTTGCAGAAACTATCAAGGATGTTGTGCGGTTAAAAAGATCCAGCTATTTTTTGACCGAGTTATCTGATATAGATACCGCAGAAGACCTGCATCGCTTTCAGCAACTATTGAAATAATAGATCAACATAAGGGTAAATAGTATTTGTATGTATAGAGGAATAAATAGAACCGATGTAGTATATTCATTCTTAAAAGACTAATTGCTTTACGGATTTCTTAAAATATGGGTTCGCCTGGCTTCAATAACTTTCTGCCGCAGAATTGTTATCAATAATCCAGAACGTTTGAAGATGAAAGGTCCATTATTGCTGGCCGCTAATCATCCCAATTCATTTTTAGATGCCATCATACTGGATATTCTTTTTGATAAACCAATTTGGTCGCTGGCAAGAGGAGATGTTTTCAAAAAACCATTTTATATAAAACTGCTAACAAAACTTAAGATACTTCCGGTATATCGAACCAGTGAGGGAGTAGAGAATTTGGAAACGAATTATACAACCTTTGATGCCTGCAAGGAAATTTTTCGAAAGAATGGATTGGTGTTGATGTTCAGCGAAGGAAAATGTGTTAATGAATGGCATTTACGTCCTTTAAAAAAAGGAACAGCCAGGTTGGCAATCAATAGCTGGCAGGAAGGTATTGATTTGAAAGTACTACCAGTGGGCATCAACTATAGTTCTTTCAAGCGGGTTGGGAAAAACATATTTCTAAATTTTGGATCAGTCATTTCTAAAGAAGAGATATTGCAGTTCGATACAGATGGAAAAAAAAACCTTGCTTTTAATACTAAACTCCAAACTGAATTGGAGCAATTGGTTTTTGAAATTCCTGCTACAGATAGTGATAAGAAAAACCAAAAACTTTCAGTTAATGTAAAACTTGTTACAAAAGTATTGCTATCAATCCCTGCAATGCTTGGTTTTGTATTGAATGCGCCTCTCTATTTACCTGTTCGATATTTTGCTAACACAAAAACAATGGATACAGATCATTTTGATTCGGTAGTAATGGCATTGCTGATCTTCTTATACCCCTTTTATTTGTTGCTATTATCTGCAGCCTCGTATTTACTTACCTGTAGTTGGTGGAGCCTTTTAATAATCCCCCTATTACCATTTACTGCCTGGGCTTATATACAAGTGAAGCAGCAACTGGATTAGTTTGGCCCACTTTCAACAACCTGAAAAATGCCGAGTAAAGTACAGGAAGTACAAGAGTGCGACGCAACTAAACCGATGGTAGTGATTGGCCGGCTCAATAGTTATGTTTAACTTATCATAAGTTATTGAAAAACAATATACTGCAGATCTTATTTGATCTTTAAAAAACCTTTCACTGCTAGCCCAAAACCCGATAGTAAAAACCTATCTTTGCAACCCCGAAATAAAACCCTTCGGGACAAATAAAATGTTTGAAAACATTATTAACAAAAACCTAAACGCTGACGTACAGGAAGGGGCAGCTGCTGATACAGCAGAGGCAACTACAGCGACACCAAACTATCCTGCGCCAACGGCTCACGACGATTTCGACTGGAGCGTTGACAAAAGAAATGTTACTTCTTATACGAAAGAAGAAAAAGAGAAGTACGATTCTGTGTACGACAACACTTTCGTACAATTGAACGACGGACAAATGATGACAGGTACTGTTGTTGGTTTAACAAAAACTGACGTGGTATTGAACATCGGATTTAAAAGTGATGGATTGATTTCTTTGAATGAATTCCGTGACTTGCAAAATTTGGCTGTTGGTGATGAAGTAGAAGTAATGATCGTTGAGAAAGAAGACAGAGATGGTCATCTTAATCTTAGCCGTCGCCAGGCTCGTATTACAAGAGCATGGGAAAGAATTGTGGAAGTACATAAAACTGGTGAGATCATCACTGGTACTGTTACTTCTAAAACCAAAGGCGGTTTGATCGTGGATGTATTTGGAATGGAAACATTCTTACCAGGATCTCAAATTGATGTGAAGCCTGTTACTGATTACGATCAGTTTGTAGGTAAGACAATGGAATTTAAAGTAGTTAAGATCAACGAAACTATTAAGAATGCTGTTGTATCTCACAAAGCACTTATCGAAAGCGATATCGAAGCTCAAAGAGCAGAGATCATGAGCAAACTCGAGAAAGGACAAGTATTGGAAGGAACTGTGAAGAACATCACAGACTTCGGTGCTTTCATGGATCTTGGTGGCTTAGATGGTCTGCTTTATATCACCGATATTTCATGGGGCCGTATTTCTCACCCAACTGAAGTACTTAAACTTGATCAGAAGATCAATGTAGTAGTACTTGATTTTGATGATGAGAAAAAACGTATCAGCCTTGGCTTGAAGCAATTGACTCCGCATCCTTGGGATGTATTGGGAGAAAACATTGTTGAAGGCAATGTTGTAAAAGGCAAAGTAGTGAATATTGAAGACTACGGTGCTTTCCTTGAAATTCAACCAGGTGTTGAAGGTCTTGTACACGTTTCAGAAATTACATGGGCTAATACTCCGATCAACGCTAAAGAATTCTTTAAGTTGGGCGACGAGCATGAAGCTAAGGTTGTAACATTAGATAAAGCAAGTCGCAAGATGAGCTTGTCTATCAAACAACTTTCTGCAGATCCATGGAATGATATCGAAACTAAGTTTGCTGAAGGCAGCAAGCACAGCGGATTGGTGAAGAACATCACTAACTACGGCGTGTTTGTTGAATTAGCTGCTGGTATCGGTGGAATGATCCACATCAGCGATCTAAGCTGGTTGAAGCGTTTCAATCACCCAAGTGAGTACACTAAAGTAGGTGCAACAATTGATGTTGCTATACTGGGTATAGATAAAGAAAACCGCAAATTGCAATTAGGCCACAAACAACTGGAAGAAGATCCCTGGAACACACTACAGGATACTTTCGCTGTAGGTACATTGCATGAAGGAACTGTTAGCCGCAGAGATGATAAAGGCGCTACTATCCAGTTACCTTACGGTTTAGAAGGTTTTGCACCTAACCGTCATCTTGCAAAAGAAGATGGTAAGAGCATTGCTGCTGATGAAACTGCACAATTTGTAGTGATTGAGTTCGATCGCAATGAAAAACGCATTGTGGTTTCTCATACCCGCATTTGGGAGCAGGGCCAGGTAGAAGTAGCTGAAGCCGCTAAAAAAGAAGTTAGAGCTGAAGCTGATAAAACCAAGAAGGCAGTAAAAACTATCCAGGGCAAAGTAGAGAAATCTACATTAGGCGACCTGGGTGTTTTAGCAGAATTGAAGAAAAAAATGGAAGGTGGCAGCAGCGACGAAGCTGCTTCTACTGAAGAAGAAGCTAAACCAGAATAATTCGAAAGAATATTCTTATGATACAAAGACCTCCATATTAATTTATGGGGGTCTTTTTTTAATACAATTATTTAACCGGCTAATTGCTATTGGCATCGTCCCTTGTGTCACTCACTTGTACAGTAGTAACACAGATGAACATTTTCGAAGTCTCCGTGTTAATCCATTAAAATCAATCAATCCGTCATTCGTTCTGTACAATTCCTTAATTTCAATCATCATTGCCACTCAAAATTAATCCGAATGGCTTCTATAGGCGAAAGGTTAAGAAATTTCCACCCGGTAAGAAAACTAGTTTACTTTTTTGTAGGCTTATTTTCATATCCTGGACTTGCTATCGTCAATAAGCTGAAAATATCCGGTACCGAACATATCAGCAAATTACCCCGGCAACGGGTTCTCTTTGTAAGTAATCACCAAACATATTTTGCCGACGTAATAACCTTTCTGCATATTTTCTGTGCTATTAAATGGGGTAAAAAAAATCGTCTCGGTATTCCTTATTATTTACTCAATCCATTTACAAGAGTAAATTATGTAGCTGCAGAAGCGACTATGAAAGGAAGTTTAATAAGTCGTTTGTTTTTATTGGCAGGAGGACTTACCGTAAAAAGAACCTGGAATGACGGTCCGAAAAAAGAAGTGAGAAAAGGATTAGATGCTTCTGACACAAGAAAAATTTTCAAGGCACTAGAAAATAACTGGGTGATCACTTTCCCCCAGGGAACTACCAAGCCATTTGCACCGGGTCGAAAGGGAACTGCACTCATCATTAAGCAAATGAAGCCAATAGTAATACCAGTAGTGATAAATGGATTCTGGCGGGCCTTTAATAAAAAGGGGTTAAAATTTAAAAAGAAAGGAACATTATTATCTGTAACTTTTAAAGCTCCATTGGAAATCGATTACGATGCACCGGCAGAAACTATTCTTTCGCAGATTATGGATGCCATCGAGCAAAGTAAAAAGTACATGATGATGGGAAAGCATCATTGGCAAACAGTAGAAAAGTAAGTCCGCAAGACAGTAAGGTCAGGGGAAGACCGAATGCTATATTCCATTCCAAAATCTATAAAAAACTCCTTGCTCTCAGACAATTTCTTTCCGACTTTCCGTCTTACAGACTTTCGGACTATTGAGTTAATCTTTCACAAAGAGAGCTTTCAACTCAGCAGCATCATCAGGCTTCATCTTGCCCCCTAATATCAATCGTAATTGTCTTCTTCTTAAAGCGCCGTCAAATAATTTTTTCTCTTCTTCGGTTTCAGTTACCAATTGTGGAACCACTCTTGGCTTACGATTGGGATCTAATGCAACGAAGGTATAATAGGCTTCATTGCTTTTATATTTGTACTGTTGGGTCAGGTCTTCTCCCCAAACTTTCATATGCACTTCCATGGATGAGTTGAAAGCCCTTGTTATTTTGGCTTCAATATGAACAACATTTCCAAGTTTTATAGGATTCTCGAATGATATATTATCAACAGAAGCGGTTACTACCGGGGCATTACAATGTTTCTGTGCTGATAATGCAGCGGCTATATCCATCCAATACATTAGTCGTCCACCCATCAGGTTGCCGAATACATTCGTATCGTTGGGAAGTACCAACTCGGTCATTATTGTAATACTTTGTGAGGCCTTTTTAGCTTCCATAGCAAAGAAAATTTTGGCAAAGGTACTGGATATGAAATGATTAAAAAGGTCAGATTAAAACATTTAGCAGTTAGTTTTCAGACCGGTCTTTCATACTAAAAAAACATTTCTGAATGTATCAAATTGCTTATCTTTTTAAAAAGAACCAGTGAAGTTTCTCTCTTGCTTTATACTACTCTTATCACATTATTGGGGTGTGGCGCAGGATCTTTCTGGTACCTGGGAGGGAGTTTTTTATTCAGATCGTTTAGGAAAACGAAGTGAATTTTTTATTCGTATTTACCTGGAGCAGGAAGATGATTTTGTTTGGGGAGTTTGTGAGGCAATGAGTGTTGAGAAAAGCAGGGTAAGAGATATTACCGATTTTTTTGAAGACGAATTACGCTGCCGTTATCCTGTTTCAGGCACAGTGCCTGCTATACTTGAAAGAAACAGCCAGGTATCGTTTAGTACCCGGAATACTGCTACACTTTTTATGGCCCCTCGCTTTTGTGAAACCTTTTCTTCTTTTCTGTTGTACTATAATGTTGAAGATTCAATTGCTGAATTGTCTGGAGAATGGGTAGCACCGATGGGAGAAAATGTAAGAGCAACGATCGGAGCTAACAAGGTTTTAATTAAGCGTTTGTCTGGAAAAACACCCGGTTTTATAGAAGAGTTTCATCCTGGCCGTGAAAAAAGAATACGATTAACAGGTAATGAAGAAAAAGATAAAAAGGCTGATGGTAAAAGAGAGAAGGACAGAAAAAATAAATTCACTTTATTTAAAAAGAAACCTGACGGGGAAAATGCGGATGTTGCTGCAAAAGATTCCAGTTCAGAAAAAAAGAATGTTGAAGAACCAATTAATGGACCAAGGATACAAGATGTACAACAAAGCCTGCAGTTAGATACCGCATCAGTACAAATATTGCTTTATGACAATGGAGTGGTAGATGGCGATGTTGTCTCTTTATTTCTTAATGATATAAAAATTGCGGAGAATATCAAGTTATCTGAAAAACCATTCCAGTTTCAATTACAATTAGAACGGGGCAAAGAGAATCAGTTAAGATTGTATGCTGAAAATGTTGGTCAAATACCGCCTAATACAGCCGTCCTGATTATTAAAGCAGGTAAAAAGCGATATGATATAAACTTATCTGCATCGTTGCAGCGGGATGCAGTAGTTATATTAAATGTCTCTAACTAACCTGCTTGTTGTTCATATTATATACGGGGTAGTGCTTGTTATCAGTCAAGAGTGTTTTTTCACATTTTTTCCAATAGCTGAAAAATGAATCAGGAAAGCTATTTACTTCCGGGAAAAGCCAGGTTCTTTCATCTTTTTTACCTGGGTAATGTTTGAAAAGAGGATGCTCTTTTGAATAAATGGCCGGAAACTTTTGCATTCCCGGAATATTTTTTACTTCACCTGTCATTACTTGCAGCCCGGGAATATTTTTTGAAAGCCCCATAATAAAATCAATCACTTTTTCACTGACCGGATATTGATTAAAATGAGATGGCTCCAACAATAATATTCTGTTAGCCTCTATATCTTCATGCCATAGCGGATCAAGATTATATGAATTATATAATAATAATGGAAGAGAACTGTCTAATTCCGGCATCGTCGTCGACGGTAAAGATGTTTTTAACTGCAGCGAAGTAGCTTTTGAAAGTGTTGGTGGCACAGCCATAGTGGGCAATTCATCATAACTTTTATCCAGGTAAGTATGCTGTTGTGATGTGCCTGTATATTTATTGATGTTCTCCTGGTTGCAAAAATATTTTTTTGTAGAAAAGGTGCCGGCTACCCACTGCCAGCTACAGGTATTACAGGCAATATCGCCATCCAGTAAATGGTAATACATCCATTGCGAAGGAATTTGCCAGTGTGCTTTGCCAATATTGGTTGTAATACTGGCAGTATACATTCTGATATGGTTATGCATGTAACCCGTTTCATACAGCGCTTTAATTCCTTTATCGATAGCAATAATACCTGTTGATGCTTCCAGCAAAGAGACAGGCATCCGGGTATGCTGTATTTGCTGGTAGCTTTTCCGGATATCTTTAAATATGTCATCTTCCAGGTATTGCCATACCCGTTGAAAATATTCTCTCCATGCTAATTCCTGTATCAATTTTTTACAGGAGTCAATAGTATAACCTTTAGAAAGCAGCGATTGAAATATTTGGTGGCAGCTAATCACACCCCTTGAAATGTATGGGGAGAGATAGGTTACTGCTCCATCGAGAAAATTTCTTGATGTGGCATATTGTACAGGATCAATTTGGTCGATCCGTTCAAGTATTTCATTGTAAGAAACCGGAAATGGGTATTGCTGCATATATACTATAACAAATTGCCTGTTTATTGGTTGTATAGGATACAGGATAAAATATTGTTTTATTATTCTATTCTTTCAATAATGATTTCTTTAACAGAAAAAGATATAGATCGTATCATTGAAATGGGGTGGGAAGACAGAACCCCTTTTGAAGCTATCGAACACCAGTTCGGCTTGCCGGAAAAGCAGGTAATAGAATTAATGCGCCGTTACATGCAGAAAAGCAGTTTCCTGATGTGGCGTAAAAGAATGAATGGAAGGAAAAGCAAGCATGCCCAAAAAAGGAATAAAGCAATTAACCGGTTTAAATGCAGCAGGCAAAAAATTATTACGGGCAATAAAATATCGAAGCGGTAAAAATCAATAAAGTTCTTGCAATCTCACCCATTTTCGCAATAACTAGGGGTTTCATTTAAATCCTTTCGGCTATTTTTGCAGGTATCTTATAATAGCCATATGAGCAATACGGAGCCAGTCATTTCTTTCGACAATACAGAGTTTGCGTTTGAATACAAGACAAGTAAACAATTAAAAAAAGCCAGTTTTCTTTTCTCCCTGATGGGAAAACCCTGGTTAGTAAAAATAGGCACCCGCCTTACTCCCTGGTCAATCAAAGCAGGCTTGCCAGTAAGAAGGATTATCCGCAACACCATATTTCAACAATTTGTGGGTGGTGAAACATTGGCTGAAACTTCAATTGTGGCTAAAAAACTGGGCGGGTACAATGTAAAAGCGATACTTGACTATGGTGTGGAGGGTGGAGATGATGGGGAGCATGGTTTCGATCATGCTACAGAAGAATTTATCCGTGTTATTGAGTATGCATCTACACAGCCGAATATTCCATTTATGAGTATCAAAGTAACAGGCTTTGCCCGTTTTGCTTTGTTGGAGAAATTAGATAGCATGATGCATGCTTCCGAAGGTACTTTGATGAAGCGGTTTTTAAAATCTGTGGACGAATTAACAGCCGAGGAGAAAGAGGAGTGGCATAAAGTTCGTCACCGTATGATGAGGATATGTGAAACAGCTGCAGAGAAAAAAATTGGCGTATTGGTAGATGCAGAAGAAACCTGGATACAAGATCCGGTTGATGCACTTACTATTTTAATGATGGATACATTTAACAAAAATCGTTGTGTGGTTTACAATACTATCCAGCATTACCGGCATGACAGGTTAAAATTTTTAAAAGATTCCTATGCAGCAGCAGAAGAGAGGGATTTTATCCTCGGTGCAAAATTAGTTCGTGGAGCATATATGGAAAAAGAAAGAAAAAGAGCGGAAGAAAAAAATTATCCGTCTCCCATACAACCCGATAAACAAAGCAGTGACAGGGATTATAATGCCGGCCTTGAATTTTGTGTGGACAACCTGCAGCGTATAGGATTGATAGTAGCTTCACATAATGAGTACAGTAATTTGTATGCAACAGAGTTATTGTTAAAAAAAGGTTTATCTCTCAATCACCCACATATTCACTGGAGCCAGTTATATGGCATGAGTGATAATATCACCTTCAACCTGGCACATGCAGGCTGTAGCGTAAGTAAATATTTACCTTTCGGCCCCATTAAGGATGTGATCCCTTACCTGATGCGCCGGGCACAGGAAAACACATCTGTAAAAGGTCAGACCGGAAGAGAATTAGGCCTGATCAAAAAAGAATTACAACGAAGAGCAGGCTGATTCTTCTTTTTCTTTCTGCATTTCTTAATGTGGATTAATAAAATTCATTCTATATAATCATATTTACCATTCTGGTATCATTATTGAAGTTTATTTGGTCTTCATTTGAAATATAAAAATGAATAAATGATGATGATGTTGTATTGATTTTGAGGTTACAGCCGCTTATATTTCCACCACTTACATAATTTTTGTTTTTATCCCTTACCGGGTAATGTTTGCTATGCATGAAAGAATTTTACGTAATTTTTTTTAGATGCTTTTAAGCGCTGCGCCATTTACTGAGCTAACTATGTTCATCCAGGGTATAGTATGGATAGTGTTGCCTTTACTATTATTTTCTTTACTGGTCACAGTCCTGATCCATTACGGTAAAAAAAGGAAAAGGCTTGATGAAACAGAAGAAAAGGAAATAGAAATGGATATTGGTTCCTCCCCTGAAAATTTTTGTTATAAGACTGGTGATGGGAAATTTATTTTTCTGGATCATACAGGACTTTTAAGAGAATTCAAAAGAAAATTATCCTATAGCAATGCCAGGTATGCAGCACTTAAACAAGATTTCGGAAAATTAAAAGCATCGACTACAACTTTCCCGGTTGATAGATATCCTCTTTTTAATAATCTTAAAAATATTAATATGGAAAATTCAATGGGCCAAATGATGCATCAATCTGGAGATCCATTAAGTATAATGGTTAATGAATCTTCTGATCAGGAAGTGGTGTTAAATCCAGTTGTAACGGATCAGAATGTTCTGTTGGAAGAAAACTCTGCTGTAGAGAACGCAACAATGAAGTGTAATGTAAATGAACAAAGCTGGCTGCAGGATTTACTGGAAGAGAAAAATAAGCAGATTGAATTTCTGCAAAACCAAATTGATATTCGGGTTAAAAGAAATCATATTACAGAGCAGGAGAGATCCTTTTTTAAAAATGAATTAGAAGAACTGAGAAAGAATCAGCAAACGAAAGTGGGAGAAGTCGAGTTGCTTAAAGAGCAAGTACAGCAAAAGGATGTTGACCTGGAGCATTTCAAAAAACTGGTAGATGAAAAAAATCAACTATTAACCGAAAATCAGCAATTGCTCAATGCAAAGCAAGACCAGCTTATATACATGGAAAATGTGCTAAATGAAATTAAAGAACAAAATCAAATACTAAGTGCTGCAGTTGCAGATACTAAGGATAATAATGAGAATCTTTCTCTTCAGCTCCAGCAAGAAGAGTCAAGAGTAGCAGCTATGGAAAAGAAATTATTATCGAATAAACAATTGCTGCAACGTATGTACAATGAATTTGCCAATTGTTTAGAAGAGGAGAAGGAAACTTCACATCTGGCCGCTGTTTAATAAAACCGATAATTAACTCAGTAAGTTTTAAACGTATTAGTTGCCAACTAATTTATGATGAAGGGTGTAGCTAAAATAAAGCCCGTTACAGATTTGTCATATCAATGTAAGGAGTAAAATTTTATTGGTGATGCAGTAAAATTGCTGTCGCAATTCAGTTTGTTGTTATCTATTTTTTTTTATATCAATAAAAAATAATAACATTGAATTACGATTGCTCATCAACTGCTTAAATTGATACCACATAGTAATATACTAGACCTGCAAAATCGTATTGCATTGTACGAGGATATTAAAGCGTATGAAACGCTTTACCATCATATGTTTGAGCATCTTCACAAATTTTCTTTTTCCATTGTAAAATCCAATGAAGCAGCGGAAGAAATTGTATCAGATGTGTTCATTAAAGTATGGCAGATAAAGGCGAGGCTAATGGAAATTGAGAATCTTAAAGTTTATCTTTTTACCATTACCAAAAATTTTTCTATCAATTATATTCATAAGAACTATAAGAATGTTCCGTATTGTATAGATGATATTGATATCCAGGCTGTAGTTAGTATTGGTAATCCTGAAGAATTATACATTTCCGCAGAAACTATAAATAAGATAAAACAAGCGATCCAGGAGCTTCCTCCACAATGCAGGCTTGTATTTCAATTAGTAAAAGAAGATGGGTTAAAGTATAAAGAAGCCGCTGAAGTACTAAACATTTCCGTTCTCACAGTTCGCAACCAGCTTGCGATAGCCATTCGTAAAATAGCCGATTTTTTACCTGCCTCTTTTCAGCCCAATCCTTCTTTAATTAGCAGGTTCTCAAGATCCTGATGAAAGAAAAAATATTTTTCTTTTTCCTTTGGTACATTCTTCACCTGTTTCTTGTCTTAGTTAATAACCAACTAGAAATATGAAGCAGGACCGTTTTTGGGAATTAATCAGTTTGAAATTATCAGGAGAGGCGCAACCGGCAGAATTGACTGAACTGGAGGAGTTTTTGCAAGAAAACCCCGGCGAAGGCCTACGCATGGAAACATTAATTGCTATCTGGAACTCCCACCAGTATCCTGCAATTCAAAAAAAAGAAGCTTATAACAGGCATATGCAACGACTTAGTAATCACTTGTCGGAGCCTGTATTACAATACGAAAACGTTGACGTAGCTGACACCTTTGATGAAGAACAACCCATTACAAAAAATCCGTCCAAATTAAAAAGAATGTTGTGGGTGACGGGTATTGCTGCTTCTTTGCTTGTTGGTTTTTTTGTTTATTCTGGCGTTGCGGGAACTAAAAAAGAAACAAAATCCAATGCCCATAATACAGTAAGTACTAAACGAGGATCAAAGTCTAAAGTTAATTTACCGGATGGTACCCAGGTATGGTTAAATGCAGATAGCAAGATTACTTATAATGAAAATTTCCAGGGAAGCATAAGAGAAGTAGAACTTACAGGGGAAGCTTTTTTTGACGTCGTAAGAGATGAAACCCGTCCCTTCATTATTCATACATCTGCAATAGATGTGAAAGTTTTAGGTACAGCCTTTAATGTGCGGTCATACGCAGAGGAAAAAAATACAGAGACATCATTGATCAGGGGATCAGTAGAGATTACATTGGTGAAAAGCCCTGATATGAAAAAAATAATCCTTAAACCGAATGATAAGCTGATCGTAAATAATAGCGAAAGCACAATGGCGCTGGAAAATGATGAGAAGAAGAGAAAGAATACTCCTGTGCTGACGTTGGGAAAAATTCATTATAAAGAAAAAGACAGTAGTGCAGTTGAAATATTATGGACAAAAAATAAACTGGCTTTTGATAAAGAAACCCTGGAAGAAATTGCTCTGAAAATCGAAAGATGGTATGATGTTAAATTGATCATCACTGATGAAAATCTGAAAAAGGAATCATACACTGCAACATTTGAAGATGAAACCCTGCAGGAAGTTATGAGTGCATTAAAACAAGCTGGTGGAGGATTTCGGTATTCGATCAATAAGAAAGAAGTGATGGTGTCGGCGGAAAGATAAATGGGGAAGAAAACTCTTGAACTGTCTGTTAGATTATACGATTGCTCACTAAAAAACTGCTTGAATATGAAAAAAATAACTTAAAAAAAGAACGGAGAATGTTTGCAGCATTCCCCGTTACAATGAACGAAAACTTGCTCAAGCCTGAGCAAATTCCAATCATCAAATCAAAACTAAGGTATGAAAAAAAATGGACAAGCTATGCCCATTGGCGTGGCTGTACAAATTATCAAATGCTTGCTGCTGATGAAATTAACTGTTCTGCTAATTGCTGTATTTTCTTTACAGGCCTTTTCCAATGGCTACGGTCAGGATAATATCAGCTTGCGCCTCGACAAAGCACACCTCAAAAAGGCATTTAAAGCCATTGAGGAGCAAGGAGTTTATCGGTTTGTTTACAAAGACGAAGTGCTCCCGAAAGATCTCCGCATCAGCATTCATGTTCAGGAAAGGCCATTAAATGAAGTGCTCGACAAAATGCTTCGCAATACATCCCTGGTTTATACCCGGATGAATGGCAACCTGGTAGTTATCACCAATACACCTGAAAGCGATAAAAAAGGAGATATTACTGCTCCTTCCTTTGTCGTTATCAGTGGAAAAATAACCGATGAAAAAGGTGACCCATTAGGTGGCGTTAGTATAATAGAAAAAGGAACTAATAACGGTGTCTCAACAAGAGATGACGGATTGTTTGTAATAAATGTAAGCAGTGCCGACGCTACATTAATTGTGAGTTATGTTGGTTTTGCTACACAAGAAATAAAGCTCGATAGCCGCACTTCAGTTAATGTTCAATTGCTTGCATTGAACCGCACCATTTCAGAAGTGGTAGTGGTGGGTTACGGACAACAAAGAAAAAGTCTTGTTACCGGATCTATATCTTCAGTAAAAGCTGAACAACTTACTACCGTTTCATCTACCCGTATTGACCAGGCTTTGCAGGGACGTACGGCTGGTGTTGTTGTTTTACCTACATCTGGTCAACCAGGAGCTGGCTTAAATATCCGCATCCGTGGTGCAGGTTCAAATAGAAATTCTAATCCGCTTTATATTATTGATGGGGTAAGAGCTGGTGGTATTGAATATATCGATCCTTCAGAAGTTGCATCAATAGAAATTTTGAAAGACGCCGCATCAGCCGCTATTTATGGTGCTGAAGGTGCTAATGGTGTTATTATTCTTACCACAAAAACTGGTAAAAAAAATACTGCAGAAATTGCTTACAGTGGTCAGTATTCACAACAATCGGTGCGGGATAATTTCATCAAGATGATGAATGCGCAGCAATACCAGCAATACCTGCAGGAAGCTGGAGTGGCCGGAGCTCCTACACCTGCTGATGTTGCCAATATTGGTGAAGGTACCAACTGGCTTAAAGCTGTTATGAAAACAGCACCGCAACAACACCACTCTTTACAATTTAGTGGTGGTACAGATAAATCCACTTACCTGCTTAGTGGAACGATTTTTACACAAGAAGGTATTGTGGGTGGTGAAAAAGCAAGATTCAACCGTTACACTGTTCGCTTTAATGGCGATCATAAAATAAAATCATGGTTAACTGTTGGTAACAGGTTGTCTTATTCTCATCACAAGAGAAGAGCGATTTCTGAAAACAATGAATTTGGTTCAATACTATCATCAGCTTTGGTGATGGATCCTGTAACTCCCGTTACTTACTCGGGAACGTTGCCGGGACATGTTCTTTCTGCATTGGCAGGTTCTACTCCGGGTGGCACGCCTATCAGTTCATTACTTAAAAGAGATGCTAACGGAAACCTTTATGGTATATCAAATTACCTGAGAGGTGAATATGGTAATCCAATTTCAAGGATTGAGTTAGCAAAAGGGGAAAATGTGCAGAATAAAATAGTTGGAAATGTTTATGCAGAAATTCAGCCATTCAAAGATTTTACATTCACTTCAAGATTTGGTATTGACGCTGCTTTTCAAACAGGCCACGGATGGACACCCACTTTTTGGTATTCAAGCGAAAGTCTGAATACTGTTGCAACCGGGTATGATTATAATAATAACTGGTACACCTGGCAGTGGGAGAATTTTGCAACCTATAAGAAAAGTTTTGGAGATCATAATATGACTGTTCTTGCAGGTCTGTCTGCAATTAAAACACATGAGTATCATATCGGCGGTAGCTACTCCGGTTTATTTAAAGAAGATGACCGTTTTTCTTATGCCGACTTTGTACCTGATGATATCGACAGAATTGGTAGTAATGCTTTTGATTATACATTAGCTTCTGCTTTTGGCAGAGTTAACTATAGCTTTAAAGACCGCTACTTATTTAATGCATCTGTAAGGAGAGATGGAAGCTCCAAATTAGCTCCCGGTAATCAATGGAAAATATACCCGGCTGTTTCAGCAGGATGGATTGTTTCCAGCGAAGAATTCTTCAGGGGAGCCGCTGATAAAATCAACTACCTGAAATTAAGAGCAAGCTGGGGACAAAATGGTAATGTATCATCAATTGGAATTGGCGAATGGAAAAATGCAATTGGTGCGGGAATGTTATACCCCGATGCAAATGGTAATCTTATTGTGGGTGCAGCACCTTCAAGCCTTGCCAATCCTGATCTGACATGGGAAACCAGCGAACAATTTGACATTGGCGCAGATATGGCCTTTCTTAATAACAAATTGAATATTACAATTGATTATTATAAAAAAACAACAAAAGATTTGCTGACAGATGGAAACGCACCCTTGATTGCAGGAAACACCTTGCGTACTAAAAATGCAGGTAATGTTGTTAATAAAGGATTTGAGTTTGAATTAGCTTATAATAACAGACCTACTTCCAAAAGAGCATTCATGTATGAAATTGGTGCTAACCTTTCTACATTGAATAATGAGGTAACTTTTCTTGATCCTAACTCACCCATAATTTATGGTGCAGGTATTGGTACAGGATGGTCTGCAACAGCTATGCAAGTAGGGCAACCACTCTGGTTCTTTAACGGATATAAAACAGATGGAATTTTCCAAACAACCGGTGAGGTAGCTGACTATCTATCAAAAACAGGTATTACTGGTTATGCACCAAAACCCGGAGAGCCAATTGTTATAGATGTAAATGGTGATAAGCAAATATCTCCAGCAGATATGACTTATATCGGAAGTCCGCACCCAACACTTACTTATGGTGGCCGTGTAAATCTTGCTTATAAAGGATTTGATCTGTTAGTATTTGTTCAGGGACAAACCGGTAACGATATTTTAATGGGCTTCAATCGTACTGATCGTAGTACTGCTAATAAACCAGCTTTCTTTTATGAAAACAGATGGACAGGACCTGGAAGTACCAACACCTGGTTTGCTTCTAATACTGCCAATCCGTATATCTATAATGGCGACCTGATGATTTTTAATGGTGCTTATACCAAGATCAGGCAATTGCAATTAGGGTATACACTACCACAAGGTTTAATGGACAGGATTAAGGTTAAAAATGCCCGCTTCTATGTTTCACTGGATGACTTTTTCACTTTCACTAAGTATCCGGGTGTAGATCCTGAAGGTGGAAGCAATGGTCAAAACAGTATTGGTATAGATCGTGGTGGCTATCCTATTCCAAGAAAAGCCATTATTGGAGCGACATTTAATTTTTAATTATTAAATGGAAACAAAAATGAAAAATTATTTAATAAATACTACGATAGTTTGTTTGTCTGCATTATTCCTAACAAGTGGCTGTAAAAAGTTTCTTGACCAGGAAGTACCAGGTGCTTATGCAGAAGAAGATTTTTATAAGACTGATTTAGATGCTACCCAGGCCGTAACTGCAACTTATGATATGATGCAGGCACATTACAATACAAATTGGGGTAGCCTTTACATGATTAAAATGTTGTTGTCCGATGAAAGCAACGCCGGTGGAAGTGATGCTGGTGACCAGCCCGGATACCAGACGTTAGATAATTACAACTTCGATGCTACAAACGATAAAGTAAGAGAAGCCTGGCGGATGTGCTACTTCACTATTTACAGGGCCAACAAAGTAATTAACAGAACGGTGCCTGAAACAGATCTTCGCAAACGATTAATAGCCGAAGCAAAATTCATCAGGGCTTACAATTATTTTGAGTTGGTTTCATTATGGGGAGATGTGCCCTTGGTTTTAAATGATATACCACCTGCAGAATATACCAGTACAGGTCGTAAAGCAAAAGCAGATGTATATGCGCAAATTCAAAAAGATCTTAATGAGGCAATTACTGATCTTCCATTGCGGAGTACGTATGTTGGTGGTGATAGGTTCAGAGCTTCAAAAGGTGCAGCACAAGCTTTGCTGGGAAAAGCATTATTATACCAGGCAAAGTATGCAGAGGCTGCAGCACAATTTGAATTAGTAATTACTTCTAATCAATATTCATTGGCTCCCTCTGTTGGTGCTGCATTCTCACCAACCTATGAGTTTGGACAGGAATCATTATTTGAAACATCTTACACCAATGCCCGCAGTTATGATTGGGGAAACTTCCCCTGGGGTGGTGCTCCGGAAAGTAATATCCATATTCAAATAATGGGACCCCGTGGCGACTTTTATACCAAAGCACCTGCTGATTCTTTGATCGCTGGTTGGGGTTTCAATTTGCCAAAACAAAAGATGTGGGATGCATTTATTGCTGCAGGCGATGTTAACAGAAGAAGACAAACTGTTATGT
Source organism: Chitinophagaceae bacterium IBVUCB2 (assembly GCA_002127295.1). Lineage (GTDB taxonomy): Bacteria > Bacteroidota > Bacteroidia > Chitinophagales > Chitinophagaceae > JJ008. The sequence continues at coordinate 719,230 of NFUV01000001.1, read as the reverse complement.
CTGTAGGAGAATTAATTTCTGCTGGTGGAAACTGGACAAATCCAACAGCGTATGATTATGAAGGATTCTTTCAACGTAAATACGGGTCATTCCAATCTCAAACCGGAAGCCCGATAGGCGAATTGAATTATGGTACGAACTGGCGCCTCATCCGCTATGCGGATGTATTATTAATGGCAGCCGAGGCGTACAATAAATCAAGTAACGATCTGAAAGCAAGACAATACCTCAACCAGGTTCGTCAACGGGTTGGTGGATTAGCTGATGTGGGTACCTCAGGGCCTGCTCTCTTTACTGATATCGTAAAGGAAAGACAACTGGAACTTGCGTTCGAAGGTTATCGTTATCCCGACCTGGTACGTTGGGGATTAGCTGCAACAGAACTGGCTTCGCTGGGATACCAGTCAAACAAACACGGTGTGTTGCCTATACCTGATTTCGATGTAAGAACAGCAGGTTTACCACAAAACCCCTTTTACTAAGAAGGTAAAGGTTAGCAAACAATTTTTTTACAATTCAACTTTTTTATATGCGAAAGTTAATTGACAAGCAGTCTTATATATACATATTAGTCGTCATTTTTTCATCTATACTTTTTTTCTCCTGTAAATATGATGTAAGAGACCTTGGAGCAAAACCAACAGCGTCTTTCACTGTAACACCAATTGCAGGACAAACCAATAAATTTTTACTCACCAGCACCTCTCAAAATGCTTTTCGGTATGATTGGGATAAAGCAACAGGTACTGGTTATGTGCAAGGAAAACAAATTGATACCGTTTATTTTCCCGACAGGGGAGATTACCTGGTAAGGCTTTTTGTATTTGGTCATAATGGAATTGACAGTGCAAAACAAACAGTGAATGTAGCAGCGGATGATCCTGCAGCTATTACACCATTTAAATTACTTACTGGTAACAGTACAAGAAAATGGAAATTGGCTCCTGAGCCCGGCGCCTTGTGGATTGGCCCGGATCCTGCCACAACATGGTGGGCAAATGGTACGGGAGAACTTACTACCAGATCATGTTTATTTAATGATGAGTATACATTTACCAAAGCAGGTAGTACAGTAACCTATGATAGTAAAGGCGATTTTTATGTGGACGAAGAAGGTGGTAACCCGCATCCGGCAGGTATGCCGGCAGTAGGTTGCTATTCGAACGGCGCTATACCATCACAGTTCCAGGCTTGGGCTAATAATGGAACGTTTGCTTTTGAAGTGATTGGCAATAACAAATTAAAAGTAACCGGAACAGGAGCTCATCTTGGTTTATATAAAGCTGGAACACCACCAGATGCTGCTTTACCAGCTCCTGCTGCAAGTGTTACCTATGATATTGTTTCTATTTCTGCTACACGACTTGTATTACGACTCGACTATGGTTGGGGCGCCTGGAGGTTTACTTATGTTGCACTATAATTTTTTCTCATAAGGCTAAGCAATCAAGCAAGCAGTTCGTCAGGGTGGAAATATTTACTTTTCCAGGTAGGATATTCTCCACCCTTTTTTAAATTTCCTTTTAACAGTAATTGTATCGCATGATAAATATTTCTTTTTCTATCCGTTCAATCTTTGCTTTAGTATGTGTAGTAGTAGTTACGTTGCAGTCAACTGCACAAGCTGTAAAGACATCAGCAAAAATTGAAGACCTGGTAAAAAAAATGACACTGGAAGAGAAAGTAGCTATGATTCATGCTACTTCATCTTTTACATCGGGTGGCGTTGCAAGATTAGGTATTCCGGAAATAGTAATGTCGGATGGACCTCATGGCGTACGGGTAGAGCATGGACGGGATTGGGAAGCAGATAAAAATGTATATGATTCCGGTACCTATTTACCAACCGGCGTTTGTTTAGCTGCCACCTGGAATCCGTCATTAGGTTATGAATTTGGAAAAGTATTGGGAAGCGAAGCAAATTACCGGGGCAAGGATATCATTCTTGGACCGGGAATTAATATCATTCGTACGCCGCTGAATGGAAGAAATTTTGAATACCAGAGTGAAGATCCTTTTCTCATTTCCCGCATGACGGTTGGATATATTAATGGAGTGCAAGGCCAGGGAGTATCTGCCTGTGTAAAACATTACATTGCTAATAACCAGGAAGTGAACCGGAATTTTGTAAACGTTCACATGAGCGAAAGAGCATTGAGAGAGATTTATTTACCCGGTTTTAAAGCTGCCGTTACCGAAGCCAATGTAAATACGCTGATGGGTTCTTACAATCTTTTCAGGGGGCAATATGCAACGCAGAACAGTTATCTCATTAATCAAATATTAAAAACAGAATGGAATTTTAAAGGAGCTGTTATCAGCGACTGGGGTGCCGTACATAATACGATGGAAGCATTATGGAACGGATGCGATATTGAAATGGGAACTGATCTAAGTATGCTTCCTAATCCCAACTATGGTAAGTTTTTCATGGGTGATACCGTTTTGAAATTGGTTCGTTCAGGTCAAATACCAGAATCACTAGTAGATGAGAAAGTGCGACGAATTTTATATGTGATGACGAAGACCAATATGCTTGATGGAAAAAGAATGAAAGGAGAGTATAATACTGCAGCGCATCAAAAAACTGCTGCTACAGTGGCCGAGGAAGGTATTGTATTATTAAAAAACGAAAATAATATATTGCCATTGGCTTCATCCGTAAAATCAATTGCAGTAATTGGATATAATGCTGAACGAAAACAATCGATGGGAGGAGGCAGCTCACAGGTAAGAGCATTTTATGAAGTGACACCATTGGAAGGAATAAAAAAAATGGCGGGAAGTACCAGTATAACTTATAGTCCGGGTTATAAAATTGAACGTGGTGCAAAGGCTGATGCAGCTTTGATTCAGCAAGCTGTTGATGCAGCATCAAAATCGGAAATGGCAATACTGGTTGTAGGATGGACACATGGATATAACTATAGTGTATGGTCTGATAATGCCTACGATGCAGAAGATACGGACAAGCCGGATATGAAAATGCCGTTTGGACAGGATGAACTGGTAAAAGCTGTTTTGAAAGCTAATCCGAATACAATTGTTGTGCTGATGGGTGGTGGACCCATTGATATGTCAGAATGGATTGCCAGTGCAAAAGGAATAGTTCAAGCATGGTATCCCGGAATGGAAGGAGGTAATGCATTAGCTAAAATCATTTTTGGAAAACTTAATCCCTCTGGCAAATTGCCAATGACATTCCCTAAAAAATTAGACGATGTTCCGGCACATAAATTGGGGACATACCCCCATGATGCAAAGAAGAATTTGTATTACCTGGATGATATTTATGTAGGGTATCGTTATTATGACACCTACAAAGTAGCACCGGAATTCGCCTTTGGTTTTGGATTGTCTTATACATCATTTTCGTATAGCAATTTAAAAGTATCAGGTAATAGTAAAAAAGTAATAGTAACACTAACGGTGAAAAATATAGGTAAAGTGGCCGGGGCAGATGTTGCGCAGGTGTATGTACATCAGCAAAAATCAACCCTGGCAAGACCTGAAAAAGAATTAAAAGGTTTTCAGAAAGTATTTCTGAACCCAGAAGAGTCTAAGCAAATTACAATTACATTAAATGAAGATGCATTTAAATACTTCAACGAGAATTTGAATAAATGGGTAATGGAACCCGGAGTATTTGATATACTAGTTGGTAATTCATCCAGGGATATTAAACTTTCTGGAAAAGTAAACTTATAGAAATGATAAGTAAGATTTTTTTGCTGGCAATATTGTTTACATTTTCGGGCTACAATTCTGGTTGTCAAAAAAAATCAGGAGGTAGTTCCAATACCTCTGTTGAGCCACCACCACCGCCTCCTGTTTCAGAAGTGGATTACTGGGTTACAAAAGGTGACCAATCATCTTTATTACAAAAACAAATTGCTCCATTGGTTTTTGGAACAACAGCCAATGCTCACCCTGTAATAGATGTTGACTCAACAGTTGCTTATCAGCAAATAGATGGATTCGGTTACACGTTAACCGGCGGTAGTGCTGATCTTATCAATGCGCTTCCTCCTTCCACCCGCCAGTCATTATTGCAAGAATTATTTTCTGCGGGTAATAATGGAATCGGAGTAAATTATCTGCGGGTAAGTATTGGCGCATCGGATTTAAGTGCACAAGTTTTTTCGTACAATGATTTACCGGCAGGACAGACAGATGTTAATCTAACTAATTTTAGTCTTAGTCATGATGAAACCAATCTTATCCCTGTATTGAAAGAAATTTTATTAATTAATCCTAACATTAAAATATTGGGCTCACCGTGGTCACCCCCCACATGGATGAAGGATAATAATAGTTCTATTGGTGGAAGTTTGTTGCCGCAATATTATAGTGTGTATGCAAATTATTTTGTGAAATATATACAGGCCATGCAGGCAAAAGGTATTCGTATGGATGCCATCACTATACAAAATGAACCATTGCATGGTGGGAATAACCCGAGTATGTTAATGACAGCAGCTCAACAGGCGACATTTGTAAAAAATAATCTAGGGCCAGCGTTTCAGGCGGCAAACATCAGCACTAAAATAATTGTGTGGGATCATAATTGTGATAATCCCGGCTACCCGCTAGAAGTATTAAATGATGCCGCAGCAAAACAATATGTTGATGGCGCTGCCTTTCATTTATATAACGGGGACATAAGTGCACTATCACAGGTGCATAATGCTTACCCAGATAAGCATGTATATTTTACAGAGCAATACACTTCTTCTACGGGAGGATTTGGCGGCGATTTAAAATGGCATTTAAAAAATGTGATTATTGGTTCTATGCGTAATTGGAGCCGGAATGCATTGGAGTGGAATTTGGCAAATGATGCAACTTATGGTCCGCACACACCCGGTGGTTGTGATGTATGTAAAGGTGCATTAACGATAAGCGGAAGTGTTATTACAAGAAATGTAGCGTACTATATAATTGCACATGCTTCAAAATTTGTACCGGATGGTTCTACCCGTATTAAAAGCGAAATATATGGCAACATCCAAAATGTGGCATTTAAAAGACAGGATGGTAAAAAAGTATTGATCGTATTGAACGACGGTAGTTCTGTACAAACATTTAATATTAAGTATAAAGGTAAATGGGTGACAACAGCCCTCGATGCAGGAGCAGTTGCTACCTATGTTTGGTAAATAAAATAATTAATAGTTTTAAAGAATTAATATGCGAATTATAATTAGCCTCTTGCTGTTAGTTAGTACAGCCTGTAAAAAAAATGGTGGCGATTCCCCTCCGCCAACACAACCTTCTGTTTCTATCAATAGTATCAGCTTAAACGAGGGAAATGCAGCCACCACTAATTTTGGTTTTACCCTTACGTTGAGCAAAAGCTTTCCGAATCCGGTAACCGTTACTTACTCTACTACAGAAGGAACAGCAAAAGCAGGGGAAGACTATACAGCGGTTACGAACCAGTCGGTAACTTTTCAACCCAACGAAACACAAAAGACAATTAATATCGCTGTAACTGCCGACGATATACGGGAAGCAGACGATCTGTTTACAGTAATGATAACAGGAACTACCAATGCATCGCTTGGCACATTTATGGGCACCGCTACTATAGTTAATGATGATATAAGAGTTCCCTTTACCAATGCAGGATACGATGCCCCGGCAAGCTACGCCGGATATACACTTGCATGGGCCGATGAATTTAATACAGGCACCTTAAACGGAGCAGCATGGACAGTGGAAGGCGGAGATGGTTGCCCAAGTATTTGCGGTTGGGGGAATAATGAATTAGAATATTATACGGGTCGTCCGGAGAATCTTTTTTTCCAGGATGGAAAATTAATAATTGAAGCCCGTAAAGAAAGTTTCAGTGGGAAAAATTATACATCTTCAAAAATTGTATCGAGGGGTAAAAAGTTTTTCAAATATGCTAAAGTAGATATCAGGGCTAAACTACCCAAAGGAAAGGGCATCTGGCCTGCACTCTGGATGTTGCCACAAAGCAATGTATATGGCGGATGGCCAACCAGTGGTGAAATAGATATTATGGAATTGGTGGGACATGAACCCGGAAGAACTCACACCACCCTGCATTTCGGACCGGGGCCGGGCAGTACTTCAATTAACCGCAGCTATTCATTACCTGGTGGCGCTACTTTTAATGATGAGTTCCATGTTTTCTCTATGGAATGGAAACAAGACCAGATAAAGGTTTTTGTGGATGGTATTTTAATTTCTACTGTTAATAAACCAGATGTTGGAGCGGCCACCTGGCCGTTTAATGAAGACTTCTTCTTTATTTTCAACCTTGCTGTTGGTGGTAACTGGCCCGGTAGTCCCGATGCCACTACCAACTTTCCACAGTGGCTGGTGGTGGACTATATAAGAGTGTATCAGTAACAGCGTTTCATTAGTTTTTAGTTTACGTCTTTCAGGAAAACTCAAACCTTATTGAAAGTTGCGTTGATACCCGTATACTCTCTGGCTGTTTTATACAAAAATGGGGGTATAGTGTTTAAGTTTATAACCGAACGGTTATATTTACATTAAACAGAGGCTTGACAGGTTATGTAAAACATATTGAAGATTATCCCTTTTTGCAAAATACCGGCGAGATGGGAAAGCTGATATTTGAATACGATTGGTCTAAAACCTGTGTTGGAGATATAGACAACTGGCCTGTTAGCTTAAGAATCACCCTTAGTAATGTCCTTCATTCCGCTTTTCCGATGTTCTTATTCTGGGGTGATGATTTTGTTTGCTTTTATAATGAAGCATTTCGTCCCAGCCTTGGAGTAAATGGCAAACATCCTGCTATTGGTAAAAAAGCCATCGTTGTATGGGGAGAGATATGGCATTTTATTGGTCCGCTTATTCAGAAAGTTATTGTAACGCATGAGCCAGTATGGTTTGAAGATCAACTGGTGCCGTTTGAACGGAATGGAAGGGTAGAAGATATTTATTGGACATTTAGTTACAGTCCTGCCTTTGGTGAAGATGACAAGGTGAAAGGTGTATTGGTAACCTGTATGGAAACTACCAACGCTGTTTTAGAACGCCAGGGAAAAAACCAAAAGGAATGATAAATGCAAATATCACTCTAAGCTTCGTTAATAACTACCTCTACTTCGCTTTCCTCAAGCCTTTTGTATAATTTGATATCTGCTTTTATTGGATACCAATCGTAGAGCAACATTTCCAGCGGTCGCCATAAGGCCACCCAACCAAAAATTATAAAGGATTCACGGATAAAAAGAATAAGACGGTTATCGGGTATACGATGCAATGCAATTTCTGTTAATGCAAATATTAGAGCAAGCATTCCTAATGCAATGAACAATATTCTCCAGCCATATTTTAATATGCGGTTATATTTTTTTTGCGACTGCTTCCTGCGATAACAAAAATGTTGATGTATAGCAGGGCCTATTTCATCTTTATGTTGAATTGCGGATAACGCCAGATCTATTTTCAGCGTAATGGAACCTTTACGGGGAAGAGCCTCAGCTTCCTCAACAATAAATTCTTCAGCGTCGGTTTTGAGTGTTCTCTTACGATAAAGAGAAGTGGGTGAACGAAGTAATTCATTGATGTTTAGCAAATGAAGTTTTATCTCCGAAGTAACATTCATATGCTTGAATAATTAGGCCTGTTTTGTAAATTGAAATTCACCAAAAACTTTTACATCCTCACTCACTAAAACACCACCTGTTTCCAGTGCTGTATTCCAGTTCAGTCCCCAATCTTTACGGTTGATCTTACCGCTGACAGAAAAACCTGCTTTATCATTACCCCAGGGATCTTTATTGATACCGCCAAACTCTACATCAAAACTTACTTCTTTACTAATGCCTTTAATAGTGAGTATTCCTTTCAATTCATATTCATCCCCGGCTTTTTTAAATGAATTACTTTTAAAAATTAGCTCTTTGTGATTTTCCACATCAAAGAAGTCTGCTGATTTTAAGTGGCCATCTCGTTGTTCGTTATTGGTACTAATGGAGGAGGCGTCGATTGTTGCTGTGATGGGTGAAGTAAAAATATCTTCGCCATCTACCGCTACCGAAAAGACTTTGAACTCACCTTTAACATTCGTAATCATCATGTGTTTTACTTTGAAAGTAATTTCACTGTGCGCAGGGTCTAAAACCCATTTTGTTGTTGTAGGTCCTGTTGCTCCCATTTTTAATTTTTTAAGTATGAAAAATTAGTTGCTAATATGGAATTCTTTTTTCCATAGGGCGAGGGAAGTTGATGCAGTAAAGGTATCTCTTTAACAACTATTTCGAAATGTTTTGATTAGAGACATTTTTCCCAACAGCTAAGTTCCATGGAATGACGGAAAACTGAATTTATGAGTTACGTTTCCAGTATGGAAAACCCCGGAGTGAAATTCTTTTATTTATCCAGCAAAGTGTTCAGTTTTTTATAAAGCTCTTCACCTGTTAGATTTTTATCAATGATTATCCCTTTGGGATTAATTAAAAAATTTGCCGGAACAGACTGCACCCCATATTGCACTGCTATATCATTATTTTGTCCTTTTAAATCTGAGATTTGTGTCCATGTTATTTTATCCTTTGCAATGGCATTTAACCAGCTTTCTTTTTCAGCATCTAATGAAACGGATATTATCTGAAAATTTTTATTTTTAAATTGTTCATAGGTTTTTATCAGGTTGGGATGTTCTTTTCTGCAGGGAGCACACCAGCTAGCCCAAAAGTCAAGCAAAACATATTTTCCTGCAAAGGAGTCTAAACTGATCATTTCACCTGTTGAAGATTCCTGTATAAAATTGTTAGCGACGGTATTTATTTGGGCAGATTTTGCACCTTCAATTTTAGCAATAATATTTTTTCCATCCGGGCTAGTCTTAGCCCAGGAAGGCAAAAGGGCAAAGTCTGTCTCTACTTTAGAGTAATCAGCAAAGAAGGTGGTAAACCTGTTAAATGAAAAAAGACTTAATAATGAAGTTTTATTGGATTTGAAATAAGCCAGTGATTTTTTTATATCATCTTTTTTAAGGCTGTCAAATATTACTCCTAATTTATTTAGGCCTGCGGTGTCATTTTTAGCAGACAGTTCGCCATAAAGTGGGAAATAGCCCGGCCGTATTCTGTCATTGGCGGTTAAATATAAAAAGTCGTTTTGTAATTTGGATTTACCAATAGAGATGCTGTTGTTAGTGATAATCACAGATATTGTATTGTTGGCTAACATTACGGAAACTGGTTCAATTTTATTATAGTTAGTGTAGATTGTTGCAGCGACTGGTTGTGACAATGTCTTTTTTAATGTCAATGTTTTTTTACCCAGCTCCAAACTGTCTTTATATTTAATGCCGGCCACTTCATACGCTATATACAATTTTGTTAGTTTTTCATTGGCTGTAGCTGCGGTACTTAACTTGTAAAAAAAAGGTTGCTGCGAAAAAAGGGTCATGCAATTGAATGATAACAAGTAGGTGAAGATCTTCTTTTTCATGTTGTAAGATTGTAATGGTATATACCGTCTATAAATTTACAGGTTAAAGGGGGAGGTTAAAATCCTGTATAATCATTTTATAGTAAAATGGTATACAGTTTCAACAAGGTGAACGTATAGTAAGAGCAATAAAAAAAGCTGCCCGCCTGGGACAACTTTTTTAAAGTAATTGTAATTAATAACTCCTAAGAGATTTGAATCTGCCTGGGTGGTTTCTGTTTTACTTCCTCTTTTTTGGGAATCAAAAGATGAAGCAATCCGTTTTCATATTTCGCCTCAATTCTTTCAATATCTACTACATCTTTTTGTAGCGTAAATGATCGTTGGAAAGATTGATAGCTGAATTCACGAAGGGAATATTTATCATCTTCCCTTTCTTCTTTTTGACTGCTCTCGGAGCTGATGGTCAATAAATTCCCGTCAAGTTCTACTTTAAAATCTTTTTTAGTCATTCCGGGTGCAGCTACTTCCACTTCATAATTTTCCGGGGTTTCTTTAATGTTTACTGCCGGAATGGTGGTGTTAGTGTTTGAGAAATTGGAATTATTCCAATTGAACAAATCCCGGTTAAAGAAATCATCAAAAAGTAATGGCAATGGATTTAATAAATTTCCATTTCTTTTAACGAGTGTCATAAACACCTCCTTTTTAATGGTTAAAAAATGAAATTCAAAAAGGGAGAAATCAAGCCTTGTGCCATTCCAGGTTACGGGTTTTGCAAATGAAAATTTGTCTTTTTTTGAGATAAAAAAAGGCAGTTTGGGTGTCAAAATTTCTGTTGAAATTCAGTTATGTTGGCTGTTGTGCTTATGTTTTTTTTTGTATACGCTTGTGTCTTTAACGAGAGGATTTCTACCTAATTCGGTATAACTAATCACATTGGTGGGGAAGGCTGCGGTCAAATGTAATTCTTTGTCTCCTGTATTAAGAAAAGTGTGTGGTACGCCTGCGGGAATTCTAACAATATATGGACCTGTGGCAGTAAATGTTTTATCTCCCATCGTGTATAATATGGATCCTTCATGAAGAATATGTGCTTCCTCGGATTTATGAACATGCAAAGGCGGCCCTCCATTGGGTTGCGTATTGGTCAGAATGAAGGATAATGAACTAAATCCATAATCCTTTCCTTCTCCTATATAGCCAAATTCTCCCGGAACATCATAAAACTCCTGCATGTGCTTTAATTGAATGACATAATTACTTGTGTCAAACTTTGAAACCGCTTTATTCCAGAAGCTGGTATCGGGCAATTCCTTAACTGCCGGGCTTTTATCTTTGATAGAATTATCTTTATGTTTGCATGAGATAGTACAGAGAGTAAAAATTATCAAGAAAATTATTGAACTTCTCATAATAGCATTTTAGTGAAGGTTAATAAATTGGGTCGTCACTAAATAATAGGGCTCAAATTTACGGCCCTTCATTAGTCAGGGCGGTTGAAGAATTTTCTTTTCCCGAATGGTAGCTGAATAAAGTTACTGAAGTTGAGAATATCTGTGGTGCCTGGCCGGGATATGCTTTGCCATCTTCAATCCACAGTTTCCCCACAGCTTGCAGGGGGTAGCTCAGGGCTTGCAGCTTTTATCTAACTTGCAGCCATGCAACAATATCTCGATCTTCTTCAGCATATATTGGAAAATGGCACTCACAAAACGGATCGTACCGGTACTGGTACACAAAGTGTTTTTGGTTACCAGATGCGGTTTGATTTACAAAAGGGGTTTCCTTTAGTTACCACAAAGAAAGTTCACCTGAAAAGTATTATTTATGAATTGCTTTGGTTTTTAAAAGGTGAAACCAATATTGCTTATTTAAAAGAGCATGGCGTAAAAATATGGGACGAATGGGCGGATGAAAATGGCGAACTCGGCCCGGTGTATGGCAAGCAATGGCGCAGCTGGGAAGGCAAAGATGGAAAAGTAATAGACCAGGTAACTGATTTGATCGCACAAATAAAAAAGAACCCGGATAGCCGTCGTTTAATCATTAGTGCATGGAATGTGGCCGATTTGCCGGAAATGGCATTAATGCCTTGTCATAATATGTTCCAGTTTTATGTGGCAGATGGAAAATTAAGTTGTCAGTTATACCAACGCAGTGCCGATGTCTTCTTAGGCGTTCCTTTCAACATCGCTTCTTATGCTTTACTAACGATGATGATAGCACAGGTTTGCGATCTGGAGCCCGGAGAGTTTGTACATACATTTGGCGACGTTCATATTTACAGTAACCACATAGAACAGGTGAATTTGCAATTAAGCCGGGAGCCATTTCCATTACCGACCATGAAATTGAATCCGGCGGTAAAAAATATTTTCGATTTTCAATTTGAAGATTTTACGTTGGAGAATTATCAAAGCCATCCGGGAATAAAGGCGCCGGTGGCGGTATAATATGGGCTTAGCACAAATGAATCTTTCATACTCCCCTTTAGGGGCAAAGGAAACTTAAACTTTAAAATTAATTATGGGGGTTTCAATCTCACTCGTAGTAGCAGCCGCAACCAACAACGCCATTGGAAAAGATGGTAAAATGCCCTGGCATTTGCCAAATGATATGAAGCATTTTAAAAATGTAACATGGGGTATGCCGGTAGTAATGGGCAGAAAAACTTTTGAGTCGCTGGGAAAAGTATTGCCGGGCAGAAAGAACATTGTTATTTCCCGCCAGTCCGGATGGCAGGTAGAAGGCACGGTGGGTGTAAGAAGTATAGATGATGCTTTATTTGTAGCTAAAGAAACAGATGCCAAAGAAATAATGGTGATTGGTGGCGGTGAGATTTATAAAACATTATTTGATAAGGCTAAACGCATTTACCTGACAAGAGTAGAAGCAGAACCGGAGGGTGACACTTTTTTCCCTTCATTAGATCCTAAAGATTGGTATCTCGTAAGTCAAAAAAATCATGAGGCGGATGAAAAGAATGCATATAATTATTCTTTCCAGGTATGGGAGAGAATTTGATGTGCGGATATCAAGTATGCCGATGAGCAAATGGATTTTCTAGATTTCAGTTATGTATTCAAAAACACAGTTAGCATTTAAATATCTAAGTTACTTTTTTACGTCTTCAAATGGCAAGGGGCACGGTGTACATTCTCCTTTTGTTTTTAATTTCATTACAAAAATATTGAATGATAAAACTCCTTATCCCGAATATGAAAAGGTAGAGAAGCTGCGTAAACAATTACTGGCAGATAATATTGTTTTAACGATTGAAGATTTTGGAGCCGGTTCTGCGGTTGCTAAAACAAATAGCAGGACTGTAGCCAGCATTGCAAAAAATGCTGCTAAGCCAAAAAAATTCGCACAGCTACTTTTTAGAATGGTTAAAGAATACCAGCCTCAAACAATAATGGAACTGGGAACATCTTTAGGCATCACCAGTTCTTATTTATCGTTAGCAAAACCGGGTGCAAAACTGGTAACCATGGAAGGGGCAGCTGAAGTTGCTAATAGGGCAAAGAAAAACTTCCAAATCTTAGACCTTCAAAACTATTCGCTCATTCAAGGTAATTTCGACCACACATTATCTGCTGTGGTCAACGATCTGTCAGCCGTGGACTTTGCCTTTATCGACGGTAACCATCGCAGGGAGCCCACGGAAAAATATTTTCTGGAATTACTTCCTAAGACAAACAATGAATCTATATTAATTTTTGACGATATACATTGGAGCAGTGAAATGGAATTGGCCTGGGAAACAATAAAAAACCATCCATCAGTTCGTTGTACCATCGACTTATTTTTTATAGGGATAGTGATTTTCCGACAGGAATTTCGGGAAAAACAACATTTTACCATCCGTTTTTAAAAATCACTATCTTCAAACCGGAATCCAAAAAAAGAATTGCTTTCTATGACCATAGGACTGCTTAAAGAACCCACCCATGAGACAAGAGTATCGCTTCTGGCGGAAGCGGTAGCCACCCTGACAAAAAAAGGTATTACCGTTCTCGTAGAAAACGGAGCCGGCGAAAAAGCTTTTTGTAGTAATGCAGATTATGAAAAAGCCGGTGCGCAAATAAAGAATAGATCTGAAATTTTCAGTTCATCCGATTTATTGCTGAGTATCCATCAACCGCCAGTAGAAGAAATCAAGAATCAAAAATCAAAGATCATAATCGGTGTTTTCCAACCTTTGTTCAACACCGACACCATGAAAGAGTGGGCTTCTGCAGGAGTTACAACTTTCTCCTTAGATATGTTGCCCCGTACCACCAGGGCGCAAGCAATGGATGTATTGAGTTCGCAGGCAAATATTGCCGGGTACAAAGCAGTATTAACAGCTGCTAATTCTTATGGAAGATATTTTCCCATGTTTATGACAGCTGCAGGTAGTATTGCCCCTGCAAAAGTTTTGATATTGGGAGCTGGTGTTGCTGGATTACAAGCCATCGCTACTGCTAAAAGATTAGGTTCAGTTGTTGAAGTGTTCGATACAAGACCCGCAGTGAAAGAAGAAGTAATGAGCCTTGGTGCAAAATTCGTGGAAGTAGAAGGCGCTGCTGATGCCAGTAAAGCTGGTGGTTATGCCGTAGAGCAAAGCGAAGATTTTATACAACGGCAAAAAGCAAGAATAGCTGAAAGTATTGCCAAAGCCGATATTGTTATTACCACGGCACAAATACCCGGTAAAAAAGCACCGATATTAATTACCGAAGAAATGATACAGGCCATGCGCAATGGTTCTGTAATCATCGACTTGGCTGCTGCTACAGGTGGCAATACCCCGGTTACAAAAAATAATGAGACTATCAGTTACAATGGGGTAAGTATTATCGGTAATTCATCCTTACAATCAACCATGCCTTCTGATGCAAGTAAATTGTACGGGAAGAATGTGTTGAATTTTTTGCAACTGATTATTACGAAGGAAGGCGAAATAAATCTGAATTGGGAAGATGATTTAGTAAAAGGAAGTTGTGTTACACATGGTGGTGAAATTGTTCATGAACGTTTAAAATAAGTTGAATGGATAATATTTTAAGTTGGATAACAGTAAATCAACAGATCATCTACATCGTTATCCTGATGATCTTTGTAGGAATAGAAGTAATTGGCCGTGTGCCAAGTGTATTGCATACGCCACTGATGAGTGGTGCTAATGCCATTCACGGTGTGGTTATCATTGGAGCAATCATTGTAATGGGTAAAGCCGAAAGCGATAACTATCTCGCATTGGTTTTAGGTTTCATTGCGGTAATAGTAGGTACATTGAATGTGGTAGGCGGATTTGTGGTAACCGACAGAATGCTGGAGATGTTTAAAAAGAAGAAGAAATAAAGTCAAAATTCAAAAGTAAAAAATCAAAACGGTCGGTTTTTGAATTTTTACTTTTTACTTTTTAATTTTTAGAATGGAACTGAATATACTTACCCTCTGCTATCTCATCGGCTCAGTAACATTTATACTGGGATTAAAAATGCTATCCAATCCTGCTACTGCAAGAAAAGGAAACCTGATTGCGGCTGCGGGAATGATTATCGCCATACTTGGAACTATCTTTTTGTACGAAGAGCATGGACAAAAATTAGGCAACTACGGATGGATATTTGGAGGTATTGCAATAGGAACTGTCATTGGTTTTTTATCAGCCAAAAAAGTAAAGATGACCGCCATGCCGGAAATGGTGAGTATGTTCAATGGAATGGGTGGTGCCTGTGCAATGTTGATCTCTATTGTGGAGTTTAATCATTTGGTTCATGCTTACCCTGCATCAGAATTACCAGTTGGAACTGTTCTTATTATTTTATTGGGATTAATTATCGGTTCTGTATCTTTTGCAGGTAGTATGATTGCCTGGGGTAAATTGAATGGTAAGGTCAAAGATTTTTCATTTACTGGTCAGCATATTTTCAATATCATCTTATTATTAGTAATTGTTGGATTGGCTGTCTATTTGGTCGGTTGGCCATCTGATAATGCAAATATTATTTTCTATGCCATTCTTGCTTTGTCATTATTATATGGAGTGTTTTTCGTTTTCCCGATCGGCGGTGCAGATATGCCGGTTGTAATTTCATTGCTCAATTCATTTACAGGTGTTGCCGCAGCCTGTGGTGGTTTCTTGTATGATAATAAAGTAATGCTTACCGGTGGTATTCTTGTTGGTGCAGCAGGTACATTGTTGACAATGCTGATGTGTAAAGCTATGAACCGTTCTCTTACCAATGTATTGATCGGCTCATTTGGTGGTGGCAGCAAAGCTGGTCCGGCTGGTGATAAAGAACAAGGCAGCTACAAAGAAATTTCATTGAGTGATACGGCTGTGGTAATGAGTTATGCCAGCAGGGTATATATAGTTCCGGGCTATGGATTAGCAGTGGCGCAGGCTCAACATGCTTGTCATGAGCTTGAAAAATTATTAGAGGCAAAAGGTGTTGATGTAAAATATGCTATTCACCCGGTAGCAGGACGGATGCCTGGCCACATGAACGTATTGCTGGCTGAAGCTGATGTTTCCTATGAAAAATTATTGGAAATGGAGCAAGCTAATGATGAATTTCCAAATACAGATGTTGTATTAATATTAGGTGCTAATGATGTAGTGAATCCCGCAGCAAAAACAGACCCATCTTCTCCCATATATGGTATGCCAATACTCGATGTTGAATTAGCCAAAAATGTTGTAGTAAACAAACGAAGCATGAAGCCTGGCTATGCAGGTATTGAAAATGATTTATTCTTCCAGCCAAAAACGTCGATGTTGTTTGGTGATGCGAAGAAAGTGTTGCAGGATCTGATTGCTGAGATAAAGAATTTGTAGTATGAAATTTTTCTTCATAGTAATACCTTTGTTTTTCATTTGTTGCAAAAGCGACTCTACTAGTTCGGGTTGTGAAAAGGTTAGAAAAGGTAAATTTGGTTTCCAGGGTAACATAATTAACAGAGGTTACCTTATTGAGAGAAACGATTCTATACAAATTGAAACAGATGAGGCGAGCGGAACTATTTTAGAATTTAATATTAACTGGACTTCACCATGCGAATATGTATTAACATGGAGAAGATTTAAAGAAAAAGGAAGAGATTCAACAATGTATGAAAGTGCTAAAACAGCAGTAGTAAGGACAGTTATTAATAAAGTTACACCTGACTTTTATGTGTTTACTTCTAAAGTAGATGGATCAAGTAACGAGCTAACTGATACAATGGGCATATCAAAATCGTATTAGTAAATATTGAAAATTCCTTTATCATTATTAGATTCTCTATCAAATACCAAAGGCTTCAACAAAGAAGCTTTTGAAAACGTACATACTTCTGGCGAGCAGATAACTTCCGTTAGAATAAATCCTGCCAAGCAATCAAAAATCGAAAATCAAAAATCAAGAATTGATTGGACTGATTACGGCTACTATCTTGAAACCCGCCCTTCCTTCACCTTCGACCCACTTTTTCATGCTGGTACTTATTATGTACAGGAAGCATCTTCCATGTTTTTAGAGCAGGCATTGAAACAAACGGTAGATTTAACGAAGTCCATAAAAGTATTGGACTTATGTGCAGCCCCGGGAGGAAAATCTACACATATTCAATCTGTCATTTCAAAGGATAGTTTATTGGTGAGCAATGAAGTGATCCGTTCAAGAGCAAATATTTTAAAAGATAATATCATTAAATGGGGATGTGAGAATGCTGTAGTGACCAATAATGACCCCAGCCATTTTTCAAAACTGGAAAACTATTTTGATGTAATTGTAATTGATGCGCCTTGCAGTGGCAGCGGTCTTTTTCGCCGTGACCCGGATGCAATAGAAGAGTGGAGTGAAAATAATGTGGGTCTTTGTTCGCAAAGGCAGCAGCGAATACTGGCTGATGTATGGCCTGCCTTAAAAGAAAATGGAGTATTGATTTATTCTACATGTTCTTATTCAAAAGAAGAAGATGAGGAAATAATGGATTGGATGATGGATCAGTTTTCGGTTGTGAGTTATGAACTGCCAGTAGACCCTGAATGGAGAATTACAACTGTTCAAAGTAGTAGGGGAGCATACGGATACAGATTCTGGCCTGACCAGGTAAAAGGCGAAGGATTTTTCCTGTCTTGTTTTCAAAAAAAAGAGGGAGAAGCGGAAGCTGATATTCGTTACAAAAGAAAACCGGAGCAGCCCACCAAAAGGGAAATGGAATTAATAGAAAAATGGGTGAAAACAGCCGGGAAAGAATTTATTAAATATGAGAATACGGTATACGCATGGCCAACAGAATGGCTTAAAGATTTTAGCTTTCTGCTGGAGCAACTTCGTGTAATTTATTCAGGAGTGTTAGTTGGCGAATTAATGCGGGATAAGTTGGTGCCTGACCATGCTTTGGCGATGAGTAATTTGGTAATTGACGAAATTGAACGATTTGAGTTGGATTACGAACAGGCAATTAAATATTTGCAGCGAAAAGATCTAATAGTGGAAACTAAAAAAAAGGGGTGGCAACTCTTTATTTTTCAACAGCATTCATTGGGCTGGGCCAATGTATTGGAGAACCGGGTTAACAATTATTATCCTAAAGAATTGAGAATATTAAAAGATAGTTAGAGCCTCCGGGAAAGCAAAAAAAACCACATCTTTGCATACCTAATCTTATCGGTATGAAGCAGCTTATTTTTTCCTTGTTTTTATTTACCGCTTTTGCTGCAACAGCACAGGATAATGAGTTGATTGCTAAAAGTGGCGACAAGGGTATATACCTGGAACACAAAGTATCAGCCAAGCAAAGTTTTTATTCTATAGGACGTCTTTATCATTTAAATCCCAAGTTCCTGGCTAGTTATAATAAACTTGATATCAGCAAAGGGCTTCAGATTGATCAAAAACTCCGCATACCACTTATCGATTCCAATTTTACACAGGACAGGATGAATGGAACATCTGTTTTTTACAAAGTAAATGATGGCGAAGACCTGGTAGCAGTGAGCAAAAAGCATAACAATGTATCCGTGGAGAAACTTCGCTCCTGGAATAGTCTTACAGGTAACGCCGTAAAAAAGGATAAGAAAATCATTATTGGTTTCCTGAGTAATGAAGGCATTAAGTCAATAGCCATCACAAATCAACCTGTTACTACAAAACCAGTAGCAAAAACAGAAGAAAAACCCGTTACAACCGATCCTGTTCTTACTAAGGATGAGAAAAAGCAGGAAGAAAAAGAAGCAGAGGCAGAAGAAAAGGCAGAAAAAAAGCAAGAGAAAAAAGACCCTCCCCCGGTTATTAAAGAAACAAGAAAACCGGAAGTACCAGGGAAGGGATATTTTCAATCTCATTTTGAACAACAAATAAAAAAATCACCGGTGTCGAAAGACGCTACTGTTACATCTGGTATTTTTAAAACAACCAGCGGATGGCAGGATGCAAAATATTATTTATTGATTGATGCAGTGCAACCCGGCACTATTGTAAAAATCATAAATCCTACTAATAACAAAGCCGTGTATGCAAAAGTATTGGGGGAGATGAGTGGTATCCGGCAAAATGATGGATTAAACATCCGTATCAGCAATGCAGGAGCTGCAGCATTGGAAATTACCGAACAGGATAAGTTTATTGTAAAAGTGAACTATTGATTCCTGCTTATTTGTTAGCAGCATTTCTGAATCCACGAAGAAATTCTTCAATGCCCATTTTTTTCTTGCCTTCTAATTGTATTTCCAATAAATGCAGGTAGCCATTGGTGCAGGCGATTTTTAAAAATGTTTTTCCATCGGTTTCATACTCGCCTTCCGTATGGGTGGGAGTTGTAAATTCTTTTTTTGCTTTATAGATCTTCAGCATTTTTTCATTCATAATTGTAAATGCAGCCGGGTAGGGGCTTAATCCACGAACCATATTAAATACTTCTTCCACAGGCTTGCTCCAGTTTATTCTGCAGGTATCTGTATTGATTTTCGGCGCATGTAGTAAGGTTTCATTTTGGGTGGTTAGTGTTTGCTGTTGGGGCATTTCTTTTAATGATCCGTCAGCTAATCCTTTAATGGTCTTAACTATTAGTTGTGCTCCGATATCCTTCATTTTATCGTGTACTTCGCCGGCCGTATCGTTTTCTCCAATGGGAAAAGACTCCTGTAACAGGATATCACCGGTATCGATTTCATGTTTTAATTTAAAAGTAGTTACGCCGGTTGCTTTTTCTCCGTTAATAACGGCCCAATTAATAGGTGCTGCCCCACGATATTGCGGCAGCAAGCTCCCGTGCAGGTTAACAGAACCCATTGGAGGCATATTCCAAACAATTTCGGGCAACATTCTGAATGCCACTACAACTTGTACATCTGCATGCAGGGATTGTAGCTCCGCTAAAAATTCCGGGTTCTTTAATTTTTCTGGTTGAAGAACGGGAAGAGTATGTTCAATGGCATATTTTTTTACGGCACTTTGTTGTAATTTCATCCCCCTGCCACCCGGTTTATCGGGAGCTGTAATGACTGCTACGATATTACAACCAGCTTTTACTAATGCATCTAATGATGCAACAGCAAATTCAGGTGTTCCCATAAAAATGATTCGTAATGATTGATAATCTTTCATATTGGCAGCGAAGGTAGAAAATCAAGCTCATTACTGCTTACCAAAAACTGTGTAGATACCACTACCGGGAGATTGGGCATTTAATAATTTTAATACCCGGGCTCCTTTGATACAGGAAAATTGTGCATGGTATGTTTGTGGTCTGCCTTCAATATCAGAAAATTTTATCTGCCAGTTGTTTAATACGGTGAATTTTCCAGCCGATTTTACCTGTGCAAATTTTGCATTACCCGCCATTCCATTTACGGCAAGAAATTTCCAGTTGTAGGTATTACCGGCTCCGAATTGAAAGGTTTCGTTTGATTGGTTCATATTCATACCGGCATAATTGCCAGTATACACATTGTATAATTGTTGTATTCCTGTAAAATCGCTTGACCAGCTCCCTGTAAAATCACTGGCAGCAATCGCAAATTTATTATAGCCGGGCATTACTAATAAATGTTTCAGTAAATCTGTTTCACTATTCCATTGTATTGTTTCAGGATCAAATTTAAATTGTTGAATGAAACTGTTCTTGTCAGGCGCAATGACCTCCAGCCAACCAGTATCTCCTTGCCGGAAAAGAACGACAAATACTTCTTTACGACTGCTATTATCAGTTAAATAGCCCATACCCAGATAAGGCCGGTTATATGTGCTGATATAGGCGGTTTTATAATTTTTCAGGGTGCTGTAACGGGGAGCAACTAAAATATTCCATACTGCATTGGTTAATGGTTCAGGGTCTGCAGGAAATATTGTTTCATCCCTCGGATAGTGAAGCAATACTTTTATATTTCCGTTTGTAACCTCCACCCAATCTTCCTGCACAGTGCTGTTCCATCCATCATCGAAATTAGTAGTGCTAAAAGCAAAGCCATCTTTTTTTGCAGCTGATACCGGTGTTTTATTTTTATCAGTAGAAGAGTTGTTATTCGTTTGCGTTTGTTTTTTAAAACTGATCGATTCGATAAAAGCCGTCATCTCTTTTTCATAAACATCGGTATTAGTTAAAACAAGCAGGTTTACCATTTTGTCATAACCTGTTGATGTTACCAACAAGGCAAGGCCTTTCTCACCTTCATTATCAAAGGGGGCATAACCGCTTTGTATCTGCCATCCATCTTCAGTTGCCGAAGGCTGCATTTCTGGAGCAGCAGAAACTTTCACCATTTCTTTGACAACTGTTTCCCAGGCTGCATCAAAATTTTCTTTTGCGCCGGCATTGGCCGGTATAGCTTTTAATAGCGTAATGATGCAATAACCACCAGTTGTGGCGTCTTCTTTACTGAACTGCATTGCAGATTCGGTTGTTTGCTTTTTCCAACCTTTGGGTGCGATATAATTTGTAATATCAAAGCTTTGCTGTTGTGTTTTTGCCGAACAACTGGCTTGCAATATTAACAGGCATAACAATATTTTTTTCATAACTCTTTATTTTGCGTTAACCGTCTTTAATTATTTACTTAATAATTAAAGACGGTTTGGTTAATAGTTTATTCTGCCTTTGCAAAGGGCCGATCATCTAACCATAATATACGCAGCCCTTTTATACAGGAAAAAAATGCATTATACGTCCTCGGTTTTCCGGAGATGTCAGAAAACTTTACTTGCCAATTAGAGGGAAGTGAAAAGCGACCTGTTGATTTAGCTGATTGGAATTTGATATTACCCACTTGTCCGCTGGCAACACCTAAATCCCATTTATAAGTGCTATTAGCAGCCATAAAGAAATTTTCAGCTGAGGCATGTGTATCCATTCCAGCATCAAGGCCTGTGTTGGCATTTACATATTGGATAGCACCGGAGAAATCACTGGTCCATTTACCTGAAAGATCGGAAGCCGCTATGGCAAACTTGTTATAGGTAGCCATCTTTTCCATTTTTTCCCAACCATACGATTCCTGGTGGTAAGCACCGAAGGCCTGTTCAAATGTTTTTTTATCAGGAGTAATAAACTCAAGGTATTTTCCACTGCCGTTAGAATAGTTCATCTTAAATAAAACGACGTACACTTTTTTGCGGGAATCTTTTTCAACCATATCTGCTTCAGCAAACTCGATCGATTGCCAGCCGGTAACAGGTTTGAACTCCATATTGGATGCTGAACTGTATCTTGGAGCAACCAAAATATCCCAGGCATTTTTTAATCCATCCAGCAAAACTGAATTATACGCATCTGCTTTTTTATTGGGATAATGGATCAGCACTTTGATATTTCCTTTAGTAGCCTCCACCCAATCTTCCTGTACAGTACTGTTCCAGCCGTCATCAAAATTGGTAGTAGTAAAAGTAAACCCGTCAGCTTTTGTAGTTGATTTTACAGGTTGTGTAGTTGGTTTAACAGGTTGATCCGTTGAAAGAGTTTTAAAATCTATTGATCCTAAAAAGTCGGTAATATCTTTTTCGTATATATCTGAATTTGTCAAGATGATGATATTGACCATTTTTTCAAACCCACTCGATGTTACTAACAATGCAACACCTTTATTGCCATCGCTTTCAAAAGGGGCATAACCACTTTGTGCTTCCCAGCCATTCTCTTTAATCGCAGGCTGCATTTCAGGAGCAGTTGAAATGGTCACCATTTCTTTTACTACAGATGTCCAGGCTACATCGAAATTTTCTTTTGAATTAGTGGTGCCCGGTACTGCTTTAAAAAGAGTAATCATACAGTAGGTACCTTTTGCTTCATCTTCTTTGGTAAGCTGGATGGCACTTTCGCTATTTTGTTTTTTCCATCCTTGCGGAGGTGTAAAATGGGTAATATCAAAGGTTTGCTGCTGGGAAAAAGAACAGTTGTTCAGTGCCAGAAACAAAAGCAATAAAAAGTATTTCATACCGTAAATATGAAGTCTTTTCCGGTGGGCAACTATCCCTGAAAAAAGGGATTTTTAAGTATCACCTTTAATTAGCCTTATAGAATTAGCTTTTGGATGGGTCGGGAGGCGGATGTACCTATAGATTTATTTTGCGGTTGCAAAAGTAGTTACTATGCCATCGAAAGATAATTTTCTGATACAATCATTGCCACCATCAATTATATAAATGTTTTGTTTGCTGTCAATTGCCATGTCACAGTGCAAAGGGAAATTGAAGAGTGCGGTCAATGCTTTACCATCTTTATAGCCTTCTTTTGACCGTCCACCCATATTTACACTATTAGGTTGAATGACACTATTGCCAGCAATTGTGCTTACTTTTTTATTGGCAATTTTGATAATTCGGTTTAACCGGCTATCACAAAAAATTATTTCACCTTTTTTATTGATGAGAATGTCGTCCGGCGACATAAGTTCAGCTTTTGCAATATCACCTTGGACATAAACAGGATGAAATTCTCTTTTATTGCAGAGCCCTGCCAGGGTGGTTACCTCTCCATCAGGTGCAATTTTCTTTATACAGCGTCCATTGCCATCGCTGAGGTAAATATTGCCAACAGAATCTATTCCCATGCCCGCAATCCATTTTGTTTTTAGTTCGGCATGTTCTCTTGTATTGGCCAGAGTGGTTACTTTCCCATTGGTACTTATTTTCCGGATAAGATAAAAATCTCCGAGATTATCTTTATTGGTGTTATCTCTTTCTGCTATATAAATATTCCCGTAAGGATCTGTTTCCATAAACTCAATATCTCTGAACTGTGCAGTTTTTAAATCGCCATCTTTTACTGTACTCATAAAAGGCACACCGGCAAAAAGTGAAACTTTCCCATCAGGAGTAAGTTTCCAAATCACTTCATCCTGGTCGGCCATATAAATATTGTCCTTCCCGTCAATGGTCATAGCTACACAAGTGGGGTAAGGGGACCTTTTAATGTCTTTCCGGATATCTTCAGTAATAAAAGAAGTCTTTCCATCGGGAGTAATTTTCATGATCTTTCCCCCATAAACATGTATAATGACATTGTCTTTACTGTCTACAACAATTTGTTTGGGAGTGCTGGGCAACTTTACAGCAGGTGACTGAGAAAACACAGTTAACATAAAAATGCAGCACCCAAAAGTGAAAAGTGTTTGTTTCATTATGGTATTTATTTTCAATTAATGAAGTGGAAGAATAGATTACGTACTATTCTTCTATTTTCAACCACAACTGATAGTCGTGATAAGCCGGGTAACAAAATTTACAATCCTTTATTAAAGAATATCACTCCCTGAACAGAAGCTTCTGCAATACCGCCTCCGCCTGCGCCTACGGTACCTCTTGCACCCCATCCGCATTTTGAATCATAGATAAGTTCAAATTTCTCACTAATTTTTATCGGGCTATCTTTTCCAAACAAGCCTGCATCCATACCCACACCAACTGAAAATTCATAACTGCCGTCGGTATTAAACTCAGCACCGCCGGATAGCATGCCTGCTTCCACACCAACTGATACACCAGTGGAAACTTCTTTAGGACTGGCTACTTTCGTATCGGATTGCTTGTTCACTTTTCCATCAGCCCCTTTTGTATAAGTATTTGAGTTATCAATGAAAATATAATCTTTTGAGCTGATGGCTATTTTAGTTTTTATTGATTCTGTAGCAGGACATTTCTCTGGTGCCGGTGGTTCAAAATTGGTACAGGTAGGTGCAATGTTTTCGTTCGTTTTTACTATAAGCCCCGTGTAGTGAACCTTCTTTATAAGTTTATCGTTCAATGCCAGCGATTGATCAATATAAATAAAAGGTTCTTTTTTATCGCTCATGTATAATTGCAAATGAAAAGGGCCTTTCATTGCTGCACCTGCGGCATCGGGTGGTAGCGGACTCCAGGGAGTTATTTTTTGCCATTCATTTACATTGCGCAGATCCAGTTTTTCAGAAGGCAGTCCTTGTATTTCTACACGGCCGTCCTCAGTAACAGTACCGGTGAAATTCCATTGTCTTATCTGAAAGCCATCTTTGATATAGGTAGAAAATCCATTGTAGCTATAAGCGGAAGGCATCATACCGGCCACAGCATTTGCTGCGTTGCCCTGGTATACATACATAATTTCGCCGCTTCCGGTTATATTCCCACTAGCGGAAATCTGCATCGAAAATTTTTTAACGCAGGCTAATGTTTGCAAGTTGATAATTGTTGTTGCCATTCCTGCTCCAAATTTTGTATTAGCATCTGTTGCATTTTCTCCGCTTCGGGCCGAAATATTTTTCGCCTGGTAATTTCCCTGCCAATCGCTTAGCTTATAACCTGTAGGCGGTTTTTTTGCTGATACAGGTGGTTTAGTTGCATTTTTTGTACTATTATTTGCATTATTATTTTTTGTGGGGCTTGCATTGCTGGCATTGTTTTCATTACCATTCTTTGATTGACCTTCACGACTATTTCCTGCATAACCTAATCCCCATGCTTTTGCAATAAGATTATCGGCTTCACTTTTATTACCTCGTTCTTCAGCAATTTTTGCAGCAGTATAACAGTATAAGCCGTTGTCGGGTGCTAGTCGCATGGCCATTTGAATGGCTTCAGCTGCCTCTTTACTATTACCTAACTTAAAATAAATATATGCCTGGTTAGCCCAGGGAGAAGCCAGGTTCGGGAAGCTTTTTGTAAGCTCTTCGGTTAGTACTTTGGCATCATAAATTCTGCCCAACTCCAGCAAAAGGTTGGAGAAGTTATTTAAATAAAGTGCATTGGTTTCCTGTAATTGTGACGCTTTTGCAAAACCATAAAGAGATTCCCATTTATAGTTCCTGAAATAATATAGCGTTGCCTGAACATAGTATGCCTCTGCCAAACCACCTTTCAACGTTCCAGCACCCTTGCTGGCCCGGCTGTCTAATTCTTTATACAGTTTTGCTTTTGTTACTGAGCCTGCCAGTGCATTATCAATAACTTGTTTTTTAGTGCTTGTATTAGGAGAAACAGTTGCAGTACTGAACCAGCTGGAACTTCCTGCGGCATTATTAAGCATTTTGAATGGGAGAGTGAGGGTGCCATTCTGAAAAGTAAAGTTGCCGGTTTTCTTACCCTGCTCCATTGTTTTGAAAGTAAGGGTGATTTTGTTTCCGCTAATCTGGTAGGTTCCATCGTCGGTCACAATATTGCCGGGTTGTTCTGCCTTTAACTTGAAAGTGTTATCGAGAAATTGCAGCGTAATGATTGCCTTAGCACTTGCTTCTTTACCATCGCTGTCTGCCACAAAACGATATTTACCTTTTATAGATTGGCTTTTTATTTCTGTATGACCGGCAATTAAAAGTATTGCCGTAAGGAAAAGAATATTTTTCATATAGATGAATTGATGTTAGGTCGTATTACTGGTTGGTGATTTTAAAATTACTTAAAAAGTATTTTTCCTGGTCGCTATTACTGCCCATGTGTATAAACTTTAAAAAATTAAACGAAGTTGTGTTGGGAATAGCTTTAACGATTTCCGTAATTTTATTTTTGCCAATATAAAGTTCCAGGGATTCGCCTTTTCTTTTCAGGACAATATTCACCTTGTTGAGTTCTTTCTCATTGGAAAATCCGGTAGCTTCATAGTAAGGGTTTATATTTTCAAAATAGCCTTTACCAAAATTTCCATGAATAGAAATTTCTCCGGATCTGCCACCGTAGCCAGCTCTTATTCTGAGTTTAATTGCCGGGGAAATCATCTGGTCGTAATTGGTTTTAGTACCGAGATACAATTCAAACGCTTTTGCTCCCCACGGAATGTCTTTGGATGCCACAAGATCAAATGATAATTCAAAGTTTTGTGGTAAAGGGTATTTTAAATTTTTTGGAGACGCATCTCTTCCCTGTAATTCCAACCATTTATTAGGGTCGCCGGCTATTTGTTTTACTTCAGCTTTTTTCCCGTTACTTAAACTACTATTCCAGTTACTAACAGGTTTGTTGATGGGATTAGCTGAGAAGTCTTCAAAATAAAAAATGTTTTTATCATTAGCAGCTGCCTTGGCTTTGTTGGAGGCGTCTTCCGTTACAATTTGCTCTTTGTAGGAGGGTGAACGAAGAGGCTTATAGGGCTCTGCTATTTTATTGCTACCAAAGAAATAATTATATAAATAGTCAAAATTGAAATTATTGAGAATACTCTCCATCATGTGTACATTGAAAGCACTGTTGTACATACCCATCGTCCAGCGGACAACGATCCATTGTGGCTGATCGGTTTTACTAAGTTCCATTGCAGTTTTATTTACTTTCTGTATAGGGAATTTAGCGCTACCATTATTACTATCAAAAAAATCTGTATTACCGGGTATCGCATTTACAAAATCAATAAAACCAATTTGACCATAGGGAGCTTGCAATGTTGCAATTTTAGTTAATTGATTTTTATATTTTTCTTTAAGCCGGGCCATGTTTTGCCGGGCAGTTGCCAGGTATTCTGCTGAATAGTTTCCGACCTTTTGCCAAAAAGGTAATTGAACTTCTGCTCTTTCAAAAAACTCTCCTATGGTCACATTTTCAAATGGCAGCTTTCCGGTTTTGGTCATTATGACAATATAATGCGGGTTGTCATTAATTACTTTAGGTGGAATATAGAAACTTGTGTAAGGTTGAATATTCTTGTGTGTGCTGAACCCTAAAAAATCGTAGTCTGCTTTATGGGCAACAAAATCGCTGCCTGCATCACTTTGATAATGGGGCATTACAAAGTAATATTGGTCCGGAGAAGAAATAAAAGATACCGGTGCGCTGATGTATTGTATTTGATTGGCCTCTATATACCAATATTGTGCAAAATTATTTTGCGGAACAAACTTTCCGAACGCATCCTTCTTTAAAAACATGTATACTTTGGAGTATGCACCATACAAATGAGGAAGTGCCGCTAAATGCGGACTTACTGCATTCCAATAGCTGCCCATGGTACCACTAGACTTTGGCATTGCATTTTGAAAATAACCCGCATCTCCCAGGCAACCTTTAGGCAGGTACGATTGCTGCATCCATTCTATAAATTGTTGGGTATATCCAATTTGTTTAGCACTATATATTCTGTTGCCCAGTGTTTTCCCTTTTGGAGCAGCAGTTTGTTTATAGGTTTTCATCCAGCCAATATCAATATCGGCAATGCTTTCAAGTTTAAATCCAAGACGGTCAACATATTCTGGTTGAGCATGGAGTTTAATGCATCCGGCCAATAATAACAGAAGGAGTGTTTTTTTCATACTACTGATTTAAAAACCAATTTTTCCTTTCACTTTATTGAGCAATGATTTTTTGGGTTTGGTAGAATCTGCTTTTGCCTTGTTATTGGAAGCAGCGACAGGTGATTCATTAGTGATGACAGTAGTAGTACTGGTTGTTTTAACTGGTTCATTGATGGTTTGGTTAGTAGTAGAATTTGTTGTTGGAGTACTGGATGAATTAGCTGTCATTTTTGTTTTGGTAGAAGAAATAATTTCACCTTTCAACCATTCCTTTACAAAAGCTGTAACTACATCGTTTACCTCCTTACCTGCACGATAAACAGCTTTCCACTTATTTGGTTTCTTTTCAAAGGCAGGGCTCACAAATTTTTTGATATTGTATTTGTCGGGGGCGGTTAATGCCGCATTAAAATCTACAGTAGCGACTAATTGCAGGTACTCCTGTAATCTCTTCTTTACAATAGAAGAAGGATCAGCTGGGTATCTTTTTTCCCAATTCGCTTTACCGGGGAAAGGTTTTTTAGCGGCTTCTGTCAGGGCATCAATTTTCTTTTGCGTTTCATCTAATTGCTTTTGTTGTTCGGCTACGTATTTGGTATCCGTTTTATAGTTGTTTATATTTTTTTGAAACACAATTGTGTTGGCTTTGAGTGTGCTGATGCTGGTGCCATTGTCAGTAAGGGGCATAGCACTTTCCCGCTGTTTGTTATACTCAATGATAAACTCTTCGCTATTGATATATTTTTTTACATATTCACATAGCTCTTTTGCAGCGGCGGCCTTATCGCCAGAAATTATAGTGGAGAGCTTTAACTTCGGTACATAAGGAAGCCTAAAAGTGGCAGGTTGGTCGCCGGCAAAACCGCCTGCATCTTCATAAGTGTTCATCGGACCCGATGAAAAGCTTCCCACAAGGTTGCTTACAATATTTCCTTGTACGAATTTTTGATCCATACCGAGACGTGTAATAATGTCATCAACAACTTTGATGGCTGTTGCAGTAAGTGCAACAAAAACAGCGGTAATTATTAATATTCTCTTTTTCATGTATAGGTTTTATTAGTTGAATAATCCTTTTTGTGGTGTGAATGTTCCGGGTGCCTGTAAGCCACTACTGATGGAAGATTGCAGGCCATTTTGTTGAATACCTTTAAGAATAGCAGGAGCCGCTTCCATTTCATCCACTGACTCCATTATTTTAGCAAACTTTTCTTTCATCATCTTTTTATCATCCATCGCTTCCATTTCTTTTATAATTTTTTCAATCTCTTTTTTTGATTGCTGCACCTGTTCATATTTGTCCATCTTATCTACTTCCTGCTGTATCCGCTCCATTTGTTTTTTTAATTGTTCCCTTTTTTGCCCATCCGCTTCTTTTTGTGCTATTTCATTTTCCAATCGCTTTATTTCCTCTATTACATTTTCATAAGCTTCCAGTTCTTTCACCCCTTTCATCATTCTTTCCAGTTGTTCTTTGAGAATGTCTTTCGAGTTTCTTACATTTTTACAATCGCTTGACATCATCTTCTTAAGCAACTCTTTTGCTAGTTTGCTTTTACGGAGGTCGGGGAGAGGAACCGGATCATTTTCATTGGGAAGTTTAGGTAATGGAGTCAGTTCATCCAAGGGTATTTTTGACAACGGAGTCAGCTCGTCATCAGTAGCCATTCCCGGAGTCATACTCCCGTTGGCTGACTTAACAAATGGATCCCGTCCAGGTTCTGCAATTGAGGCAGGATTGACTCCATACCCTACCGTATGATTGGGAACGGGAATATCTGTTTTTTTAATTGCATATTTGTTGTTATCAAAATTTTGAGCAGCGTTACTTAAGTCTTGCCAATCAGAACCCATCGGCATCTTTATTAAAGTTGGGCAGCTGAAATTTGGAATTTCCGGTGTGGAGACCGGGTCTATACCATCACCATTTTGTTCTACACAAGTTCTTGCCAGGGCTCTTTGGTCGGCAATCGCTGACTTGTAGAACTCTGCTATTGCATTTGTCCATCCAATACATTGCGACATCATCGTGTTTTTTGGATTGCCGGTCAGGTACCAGATCCATGTACAGAAAGTATTAAGCCATATGCGGAATTCTTCAATTTTTCTTGTATGAAATTCCCTGATGAGTGGATTTGCATAGCTCAGAAATTCATTATTTTTTCGATCATAATCCGGGCATTTGTCATCTTTACCGCTTTTTGTTATTTGTTCCTTTTTAGCCTTAATTGTATTTAATAATACCTGGTATTCCTGTACATATTGCGGCATCCATTCGGCCATATAATTTTGTAATACAAGCTGAACAATAACAGCAGGTTTACTCATCATATTTATCCCTTTTATCGATTCTTTCATCATTTCTTTTGCAAAAACATCATCTCCTTTATCCATCAATGCATTCACTTCATTTTCGCTGGCTTCTTGCAGTAATTTTATTTTTGCTTCCAGATCATCGAACATTTTTTCGTAGCCATTTTGAATTTGCCTGTCTTTTTCATATCCTGAAACATTATCTGATAAAGCAGGTATTTTTATCCAGTCTTTTGGAAAGTATTCGTATATGGTTATGCTGCGTTTTAGTTTTTCATAATCAAGTTTCCCTGATTTACTACTCTTATTGTTTTTTATCAATTGTTCTGTAAATGGGTTAAGCGCATTTTCCATGGAGGACTCATAATTTTCTGCGGCTTTTTCAGGATCGCCGTTTGTTTCTTCAATCACACCTTCTGTATCTTTTGACTCAGGATGGTAGGGATTAAGTCCACCTGCCATTTTGATAATCGCATTTGCGCTGTCAATTTCTCCAAGTCCTAACCAGGCATGGGCAAGGTTATTCATTACGGTACTATTTTTTGGAAAATCGTTACGTAGTTTCTGAAGTACCGGAAGTGCCTGCTCAGCGTAGCCATACTGTGTAAGTAAGGAGGCCATGTTATTTTGGTAACTGGGATTGGCCGGTTTTAATTGAACTGCTTTTATACTTAAAGCCATTGCAGCCTGTGGGTGACCTTGCTGCATGGCTAAAATAGCAGCGCCGCTAATATCACCTGCATTGGGTGATTGTGCGATTACTTTTTTCACAATGGCCATTTCCGCAGCATTGCCTTTTGCCAGCAGTTTATTATATAGATTAGCAGCATAACCAGTTATATCGGCTTGCGTTAATTTTTTCTTTGGTATAGCATTTATTTTTGCAATTTCTTTCTTAGGGATTAATTCTGTGTTGTTGGTAAATTCAGGATAATAAGCCGTCTTGCTATTGCTTTTCATAAGTTCCGGCATCACATCTCCCATCATTTTTTTCATCTCAGCCTGCTCTTCTTTGCTCATACCTTCTGCTTTCATGGCATCTTCCATCATTTTGTTCATGTCGGCTTGTGATGGCTGTTTTGATTTAGGTTTAGGTTGTGCAGATGCTGTTAGATTAACTAACAGTAAGAGACAAGAAACGACCAGTAATTTTGTGCTCATGATAAATGCGATTAGAATGAATTAATTTTTTTTGTAAAAATTAAAATCACCAGTGGTGGTGCCGGGTGAGTAAACTGGCGGTGCAGTTGCATCAGGAGCTCTCTCTTCTGTAAAAGTGCCGCTGATTATACCTGTCGTTCGGTCATAACTTCCCTGTAAACTGTGTGTGTAAGGAGGGTAGCTGAAATTAATATTGATGGTATTGGCCTGAATGGAATAAGTGCCCGGAGTTCTTGGTACAAATTCCCACCCTTGTTTTACCCACTCAACAGTACCGTTGGAATAGAAATTTACCGCTGTTACTGAATCAACCCATGCGGCGGTGGGTGTATACCAAACCCGGGCACCCCGCCAGGTAATAGTAGTTATATACTGTGATAATGGTGGAGTTTTTTTGTTGACTTGGGCATCAGTTGTGTAGGAATCTGTGTTTTCAATAGGCTGTGAATTGTCAATGGTATTCGCTGTATCTTTTTTACAAGCGATGAGGAGGCCACTTACTACAACTACGAAGAGAATTTTTTTCATATTGGTTATTTAAGGTTTGATATTGTAAAAATGATATTGATATTAATCATTACTATCCCTTAAAAACAGGATATTTTAAAGAATATAAAAAATCATGGAAAAAGGGGAGAGTTAAAGCGGTTGTAACTGGGTTTATTTGTAATGTGCTGGAAAGCTTTTATCTTTTATTATGCATAAACTCCTTTTAATTATTTGTTTCTATTCGCTTTGCGCCCAAACTGTCGTGGCGCAAAATCATGTAACCGATAGTTTGTTGAAATTAGCAACATCGGCCAAAGAAGATACAGTAGCTGTACATCTATATTTTGACATTGGTAGTAGTTACGAAAATAACAACCCCCAAAAAGCAAAAGAATATTACCGGAAAGCTGGGGAACTAAGTAACAAGCTTGGTTTTACAGCAGGGTCTATTAAATTCTTTACCTATTACAGCAGCACATTTATGGTAGAAGGCAACCTGGATTCTATGTTGTATTTTAATGAACAGGCACTTGCTTTATCCCGCCTGGCAAAAGATTCCTTAAATATAGGTATAGCTTTATTTAATATTGGTATCGCTTATCGCCAGGCTTCCAATTTCGAAAAGGCAATTGAATATTGCCTCGAAGGAAGAGTGATCATGGAAGCAAAAGGACATAAGAAGATCGAAGTGCAGATGAATGATGCGTTGCTTGCACTATATAACAGTCGCACAGAATATCAAAAGGCCATACCCTTTGGAGTAAAAGCGGTACAACAGGCACGGGAACTTAAAATGAAGGAGTTTCTTCCGCAGCCATTGTTGAATTTGTCATTGGCATACCTGGAAACGAATGAATATGATAAAGCGGAAGGCTTAATAAAAGAAGCTCTGCAACTAGCAAAAGAAATAAATGATACAAGAATTGAAGCAGTGGCCACACAGAATATGGCCAGTGTGTTTATGCGGAAAGGGGATTATGGGAAAATGGAAATCTTTGCTTTACGAAGTCTTGCATTATATAAACAAATTGGTTCTATAGATGGTGAAGCGGGAGCTCTTCGGGCACTGGCTGTTTGCTATTTGCAGAAAAAGGATTTTTTAAAAGCAAAGGAGTATGCAGAACAATCATTGGCAATATGCCGTGCTAATAATTATAAACAGGAAGAATCTTCAATACTCGGTGTTCTCTCTAGTATTCATTATGCAATGAATGATGTAGTGAATGGTTTGAAATTCGATACAGAAAGTAATGCTATACTTGAGACAATGGTAAGAGAAGTAATTTCTCAACAGTCGGCCAATCTTGAAAAAAAATATGAAACAGCAAAAAAGGAATCCCAGATAAAAGACCTGGAGGCTAACCGGAAGGTGCAGCAGCTAACTATTCAGCAAAAAAATACTCTTAACTATATATTAATTGGAAGTGCAGCAGTGTTGCTGCTCATTTCATTGCTTGGGTATAGAAATTATCGAACGAAACAAAAGTTTCAACAACAACGTATCAACGAATTAGAAACGGAAAAACAATTGACGGCTACAGAAGCTGTATTAAAAGGAGAGGAGCAGGAACGAACCCGCCTGGCAAAAGACCTGCATGATGGATTAGGGGGCATGTTGTCGGGCATTAAATACTCATTTCAAACTATGAAAGGAAACCTGGTAATGACGCCTGATAATCAACAGGCTTTTGAACGCAGCATGGATATGCTGGACAGTTCAATCAAGGAAATGCGTCGGGTGGCACACAATATGATGCCGGAAGCATTGGTGAAATTTGGATTGGATACTGCATTAAAGGATTTTTGTAACGATATAAATCAATCGGGTGCACTGCAGGTGAGTTACCAGTCCATAGGTATGCAAGAGGCAAATGTGGAGCAAACTACAGCGATAACGATCTATAGAATCGTACAGGAATTAATAAATAACACCATGAAACATGCAGCTGCCAAAACGGCTATTGTTCAGGTAAGCAAAGAAGGACAAGCTATTAATATCACTGTTGAAGATGACGGAAAAGGGTTTAATACCGCTATATTACAAAGGGCAAACGGCATAGGATGGAGTAATATCCAAAGTCGTATTGAATATTTAAAAGGTAATTTAGATGTGCAATCTGCGCCGGGTAGAGGTACATCTGTTCATATTGAGATAAACTTATAAATGATCACTAAAGTTTTTATAGTTGATGACCATTATATGGTTATAGAAGGTATCCGCTCATTGTTGCAGCATGAAAAAGATATTGACTGGTTTGGGCATGCTACCAATGCATCTTCCTGTCTTGCTTTTTTAGAACATCAGTTGCCGGATGTGATCTTAATGGATATTAACCTGCCTGATAAAAGTGGTATCGACCTGTGCAAAGAAGTAAGAGAAAGACATCCTTCTGTTTTTATAATTGGGTTAAGCACCTTTAACCAACAAAGTTTTATTCAAAAAATGATGGATAACGGAGCTTCGGGATATGTGCTTAAAAATGCAACCCGGGAAGAATTGATGGAGGCAATATCAGCTGCAGCGAAAGGGAAAACTTATTTAAGTGATGAAGCCTCAAAAACTTTACATAAAACGTCAGCTACAGATATTCCGGTTCTTACGAGGCGGGAGAAGGAAGTATTATTATTGATTGCTGACGGGCTTACGAATGTAGAAGTTGCCGAAAAATTATTTATAAGCTCTACAACTGTTGATACACACCGCAAAAATTTGCTGGCAAAATTCGATGCGAGAAATACAGCTTCATTGGTTAAGATGGCAATGCAGTTTGAATTGATCTGATAAATCAACAGGGTATCTCTATCAATACAGATGTCCCTTCATTTGGTGCTGTACGCAGATCCATTTTCCCTTTTAGTGTTTTGATCCGGCTTTCTATATTTTTGAGGCCAATACCTTTTTTTCTTTTTGCCTCATCCATGGAAAAGCCTTTTCCATTGTCTTCTACTGTAATGTATAAACGGTTATGGTTATAGCTCAATTGAAGAATTGCCTGGGAGGTGCCGGAATGTTTGATCACATTTTGTATCAATTCCTGTATGATCCTGAATATATGAAATGATTGCTCTTCCGAAAGGTGCATATTGGATGTATGTAATGCTTCGAACGAAATGTTGAATTCACCGGGTTGGCTGATGTTGTTGCAATAATCTCGCAACGAATTTTCTAATCCGTATTTTAACAGGCTCTCTGATGCCATGCTATGTGAAATATCCCGCAATTCAATAATCGATTCATTTAGTTTGCCAATATTATATTGGAATTTATTCTCCTGTTCTTCGTCAAGGTTCATTTGTTTTTGCATAGCCGTAAAAGAATGCTTAACCCCACTGAGCATACTGCCCAATCCATCATGCAGTTCCCTGGCCATCCTGGTTCGTTCCTGTTCTATGGCCAACTCTTTTTCCATAATGATCTTCTTTTTTTGCAGTTGGCGTTGCAAGTACGATCGGACAATAAGATAAATTGATAAAATGAATACTATAGTGAGTATAGATATGAACCACCATGTTTTCCAAAAAGGGGGATTGATAGTAAAGCCGTAAGTGATTGTTTTATCTTTATATATTCTTCCCGGGTATTTAATCGTTATACTCAATTCATATTTGCCCGGCTCAAGGTTATTAATTTCAAAATCTACTTTATTGCCACTTTGTTGCCAGCTGCTGTTTTCCCCTTTTAGTTCAAATAAAAAATTTATGCTCCGGCTATTGATAAAGGAGGGAGAGGATACTGTAAAGTGAAAATTATTTTGGATATGAGTAAAACTATTTTTAGTGATTGGTATTATTTCCCCATTAATGGCTAACTGATTTAACCAGGCTTGTGGCTGATAAGCAGAGGGAATAAATGTATTCGGATCGTATTTAAAGACCTGGTGATTTTCAGTTCTGGCGTAGATATTCCCCTTACTATCCCGGGCCAATTGCAAAATTGGTTCAAAGTGATTAATGCGGGCTGATATATTTTCGATTAATGTATCATTTCCAGCAAATGTAATAATATCCAAACCTGCTGCAGTGCCTGCTGCAATCCTATCATCATCTATACGTAATAAAGTTTCTACAAAATCATTCGATAATCCCTGCCCTCTTGTTAGTTGCCCTATTATAGACAAAGACTTTTCATTCACTTTTGCGAGTAAGAGACCATTTGAACGGGAGGCTATGAGAAAAGTATCTTTATTCCAATGTACTGCGAACCGGGCTTCTAATTGTGGGTATATAAAGCTGCTTACTTTCTTCAGTTTATTGTCTTGTATGTTGAATTTGAGGATATCATTGCTTCTGCAAAATGCCCAATAGTTATTATTATCATCTGCAACTATATTATCTGCAAAATAAGGTAAGGCAATACGTTGTGCAGTAGCATTTTTTTGAACTAATACAAAATGATTGCCGGCAATCAACATATTGCCCTTTTTATCCATGGTTATATTGGGGGAAGGGAAATGTTGAATTTTTGCCGGTGTATTGTCGGTAATTATTATTTCTTTTTTTAAATTATTAGAAAGAGTATTTGCAGAAGAAAATTTCCACGAACTATTTTGCCAGTAAGAAATATAAGCTGGGTCATTCAATCTGATCGCCGGCTCTCCGGCAACTACTATATCCTTTTCAGTAAATAATACAAGATTATTATCTTCTGAAGTAAGGATGGTACTTACGGCCCCCATAGAATTGTCTCCTACTTTATCAAAAAGTTCAAAATTTGTTTGTACCAGTTTTTGAACCCCTTTGCCTTTCGCAATAAACCAGAAATTGTTTTCATGATCCTGGTAGATAGAAGTTGTTCCAGTGAATAAGCCATCCTTAGGAGAAAACATAATCTTTTCCCCGGTTGTTAGATTGATTTTGCAACACCCGTCTAGGGAGTTTATCAGCCAAATATTCCCTTGCCGATCAAAAAAAAGTTTGCTGACCTGAAAAGATGGGGGTAAGAGTTTTTGAAACCAGGGGTCTTCTATTTTTAGTTTTCCCTTTTGCAGATACGATGCGTTCAGCTGCTTTATGCCCGATGGCGTACAGAAGAAAATATTATCCTTATTATCGGTTGCCATGCTATAGGTCGGGACATCCAGTAGTGAATCGGTAATGGTCCCTTTTGTTTTATCACAACTGTAAACGGAATTCCGGTTATCACTAAAATAATTGAAGACCACCGTATTCTTTGAAATGGCTACATGGTCAATAAATTTTTGTTTGCCTACGGAATAGTTGTTATTTAATAAAGGCACTAAGCTTGCATTCTTGTTAATATACAATCCATAATTGGAGACGACCAGGTATTCGTTATCGGAAATGGGGATTACAGATGATGTTTCAGGTATATTCTTCTGCAGCACAGTATCAGGTTGATCGCTATTTTTTTTTATAGTGATCCAGTTACCACTGAAAGTTGCCAGCCGTATATTTCCGTCAGCCATTAGCAAAGCATCTTCCACAATGCTGATAGGCGTATTTCCTATTTTGGTATGATTAATAAACCGCTGTCCATCATAAATACTGATGCCATCTCTTGTTAGAAAGAGGATACGACCGTTGGCGTCCTGTATCAATTTGTTTACCCGTGCATCAACAAGGCCGTTAGCCGGGGTAAAGGTTTCATAATACTGTTGGGCGCCACAAAAAAAACAGGAGAGGAGAAATAGTAAGGAAGCAAACCACTTCATGTAATAAATGTAGAAGTTTTTTCCAACTTACACTTATTCAAAATCATCATAGAGCAGGTATTTTTTTCGAATTTGCTTAAACTCACTTAATTTGGGTTCCCAGCTCTTGCGAATTTCATCTTCTGTTTTTCCCGCTTTTATTTGCTGCCACAGGTCATTATTACCTGCTAGTTTGTTGAAGAATGATTGCTCCATGTTTCCGGACTTGGGGATGATGAAGAAACTGTCTTTCTGAGGGAAAAGCTTATACGCTTCGATCAGCCATTTTAATTGTATTTTGTTGTTTACCTTTTCAAGTACCTCACCCGGGGTGCCGGATAGGTCCCAGCCATAGCAAACCTTAGCATATAGCTTTGAATTTTTCGCACCTTCATTGGGGTTGGGTGTAAACGAATATAAATTTTTAGGTAAAGATGGATGTCCAAATACCTGGAATTGTTTGTTGGTTCCACGTCCTTCACTCAAAACTGTGCCTTCAAATAAACAAGTTGAAGGATACAGATAAATTGATTGCATGTTTGGAAGATTGGGAGAAGGCTTTATTGGTAATATGTATTTACTTTTATGAGTGTAGTTGGCGCAGTTAATAACAGTTAAAGAAAATTTATTCTGTTTTATTTCAGCTGGGTTGTACCAGGATGCTGTAACAAAAAACGTATTGTTTTTGTCAAGTTCTAAAGGTGGATGTCGTCGGAGTCCAGTGTCATTTGTTGGTAGCTTCTTTAATACATCTTCACTAATCCATCTTTCAAAAAGTATCATTTTGGCATACTCACCTATTGTCATTCCATATACAATTGGAATTGGTTGCATACCCACAAAGGATTTATATTTTTTATCTAACACAGGTCCGTCAACATAAAATCCGTTTGGATTGGGCCTGTCTAGAATAATCAACGGCTTATTATGCTCAATCGCAGATTCAATAAATTCTTCTAACGAAGAAATATACGTATAGAAACGAACTCCAACATCCTGTATATCGAAAATTAAAATATCAACATTTTTTATATCGTCGGCAGATGGTTTTCTTTTAGCTCCATATAAAGAGACTACAGGAATACCTGTTTTTTCATCAATATAATTTCCTACTTTTTCACCAGCATCTGCAGTCCCTCTAAAACCATGTTCCGGCCCAAATATTACTTTTATATCAATGCCCAGTTTTCGTAATGTATCTACCAGGTGAGTATTGCCCACTATGGATGTTTGATTGGCAAAAATTCCCACTGTTCTGCCTTTTAATAAAGGCAGGTAAACATCTATCCTGTCAGCACCGGTTTTTACGGAGGAATTTTGTGCAGCCGTATTGAATGCTACAAGCAAAAGGGGTAAGAGTGCTTTAAATAACTTCATGCAAATGATATTACTGGTTAAAGTACAGAAAATATTAACTCAGACAGCTCGAAATATTTAAAGAGTTGCATTGAGCTTTTTGGCCTACCTTGCAAGCCATTTTTAAATTTATCAATTAATAAAAACAATACGATGGCACAGGTAAAAAGTGGCGATACAATAAAAGTACATTATCATGGAAAATTAACGAATGGCGAGACTTTTGATTCATCAGCAGGCCGTGAGCCGCTTGAATTTGAAGTGGGTAGTGGAATGGTTATTCCGGGTTTTGATGAAGGAGTGACAGGTATGTCAGTTGGCGAAAAGAAAACAGTAAATATTCCATTTGCAGAAGCATACGGTCCTAAAAATCCGGAGATGGTAATTGAAATGCCGAAAGATCGTTTTCCAAAGGACATGGAAATTGAAGTTGGAATGCCATTGGGAATGAGTGACCAGAATGGTCAGCAGTTCCAGGTTACCATTGTTGAAATAAAAGAAGAAGTGGTAATGCTGGATGCTAATCATCCGTTGGCAGGACAGGATCTGATTTTTGATTTGGAACTGATAGAGATAGTAGGTGGCTCGCCACTTATCATCATGCCTTAATAGTTTATAATTTATAGTGGGTGGTTTGTAGTTTCATTAACTACAAACCACTTTCTTTTTAGTATATTACATCCCCCAAAAGGAAAAATATGTTTGAAAACTACCAGTACACCGCCGCAGAACGTTTCTTGAGATATGTACAGATCGATACGCAAAGCGACCCGCAATCTTCAACTTTCCCTACCACAGAAAAACAAAAAGACCTCGGAAAAATTTTGGCAGACGAATTAAAGCAAATGGGAATTACAGATGCACATATGGATGAGTGGGGATACGTATATGCCACCATTCCATCTAATACGAATAAGAAAGTGCCGGTCATTTGTTTATGTGCACATATGGACACTGCACCAGATTGTAGCGGCACGAATGTAAAACCCATCCTTCATAAAAAATACCAGGGGCAGGATATTGTATTGCCTGATGACACTACACAAGTATTGAGAATGAGCGAGTATCCGTATTTGACAACACAGATAGGTAACGATCTTATTACCGCATCAGGAAACACTTTATTAGGTTCTGATGACAAAGCAGGTGTTGCAGAAATAATGGATCTTGCTAATTTTCTTACAACACATACAGATGTAAAGCATGGTGAAATAAAAATTCTTTTTACTCCTGATGAAGAAGTGGGAAAAGGCACAGCTAAAGTTGATATGAAAAAACTGGGAGCTGATTTTGGATATACCTTAGATAGCGGCGATGCGGGGGCATTAGAAGATGAAACTTTCAGCGCTGATGGAGTGCAGGTGATTATACATGGTGTTATTTCACATCCAGGTTATGCAAAAGATAAAATGGTAAACGCCATGAAGATTGCAGGGGAAATTTTAGCAGCATTGCCAAAAGACAGGTTGTCTCCTGAATCAACCGATGGGAAAAGAGGTTTTATACACCCGGTAAGATTGGAAGGTATTGCAGAGAAATGCGTTATTGATTTTATTATCCGAGATTTTGAAACAGAAGGTCTTGCTAAAAAAGAAGATTACCTCCGTACTCAAATAGAGGAAAGAATGCGAACTTATCCCAAAGCAACTTTTGAGTTTCATGTAACCGAGCAATACCGTAACATGAAGGAAGTACTCGACCTTCATCCTCATGTAGTGGAGTATGCAAAAGAAGCCATCACCAGAACTGGTTTGCAACCAAAGATGGAAAGCATTCGGGGTGGTACTGATGGTAGCCGTTTATCTTTTATGGGCCTGCCTTGCCCAAACTTATTTGCAGGTGAACAAGGAATACATTCCAAGTTGGAGCATATTAGTGTGCAGGATATGAATAAAGCGGTGCAAATGCTGGTTCATCTAGTGCAGGTTTGGGAAGAGAGGAGCTAAGAAGGGTTTCTGATTTCCGTAGTACTAAACTGGAGAATTTTATCTACCAGAAAATTAATTCTATTACTGTTCATCCGTCGCAGTTTTCATCTTTCAAAAGCTTTGCAATTTGCTTATTCAATATTGCTGGAGTAGAAGTGTGGCTCTTACTCCCCCTTCACCGCAAGAATGAGTTGCGAATAATCTTTATTTACAATAGCCGATGCACAAAGAACCGGGGATGACCTCATAAAAATTCGTACATTACGGCATAAATTTTTTAACCATGGACTTTGCAAAATTATTAGCTGATTATTGGTGGGCATTGATATTAGCAGTTATTTTCTTTGGCTCACTTTTTACGATTAACCAGGGATATATTGGTGTAATAACCATGTTCGGTAAATACCGCCGGATAGCCCGCCCGGGATTAAATATGAAAATTCCGATCCTGGAATCCGTTGCCAGGAGAGTATCTATCCAAAACCGTTCGGTGGAGTTAGAGTTCCAGGCGGTAACCTCTGACCAGGCGAATGTATATTTTAAAAGTATGTTGCTCTACTCTGTACAAAATGCGGAGGAAGAAACAATCAAAAAAGTAGCTTTCAAATTTTTTGCAGATAAAGATCTAATGCAGGCTTTAATTAGAACAATTGAGGGTAATATCCGCTCATTTGTGGCAACAAAAAAGCAGGCAGAAATATTGGCATTGCGTAAAGAAATTGTAGAATATGTAAAAGCAGAGATCGATCACCAGTTAGAAACCTGGGGTTATCATTTGCAGGATCTGCAGATCAATGATATTACATTCGACAAATTGATATTGGACTCTATGAGTAAAGTGGTGGCCTCTAACAACCTGAAAGCTGCTGCGGAAAATGAAGGACAGGCTTTATTGATTACTAAAACAAAAGCTGCGGAAGCAGATGGTAATGCAACAAAGATCGCAGCAGAAGCGGAAAAAGAAGCAGCCCGTCTTCGTGGGCAGGGTGTGGCGCTATTCCGCAGGGAAGTTGCAGCTGGTATGTCAGAAGCGGCCGAACAAATGAAGCAGGCAAATTTAGATACCAATGTAATTTTGTTCAGCATGTGGACGGAAGCCATTAAAAACTTTGCAGAGTATGGCAAAGGCAACGTAATATTCCTCGATGGAAGTCCTGATGGTATGGAAGGGACGATGAAGCAAATTCAGGCCCTGATGGTAAAGCAAGCCGGGACCTCAGCTGCTAAATAATAAAGACCGAAAGATAATAAGCAGGTAAGTCCGAAAGACAATTCATTTAAATGAACCAGTCTTTCGGACTTTTTTGTTAGATGGTTCAAATACTAATGTCAATATCATTAATGTCATCATAGAATTATCATTCCGACATGTCGTACTGGTATTTAATGTCTTCTGATGTTAAATAACTCTAAAACTTACTACCCTTGTACAACGTGGCATTATTTTTCTCGTTCAATGAAACGTTATTAAGAGATGTTGAAAAAGGCTAAAAACAAATTATCAGGCAACACCTACTTTTACACCTAAAGAACAATAATCATGATTGACCTTCTACAGATTGCAGACTCCCTAACACAAGTAACAAAAAAAGTAGCCGGAGATAGAAACGGCGATGGCTATTTAGGATTTGGCGAATTAATAATGACCGGTGGCTGGATTATGATCCCACTCGGTATCATGCTGGTGGCAGCTGTATATGTTTTTGCAGAACGCAGTATCGCTATTCGCAATGCATCAAAAATTGATGATAATTTCATGAATATTATTCGTGATAATATCGTTAGCGGTAACGTAGCAGCGGCCCGCAACTTTGCAAAAAACACCAACAATCCGGTAGCCAGGATCATAGATAAAGGTATTCAGCGTATCGGTAAGCCTTTAGATGGTATTGAAAATAGCATGGATAATGTTGGTACTCTTGAAATGTATAAATTGGAAAAGAATATGGGAGTGCTTTCCGTTATTTCAAAGGCCGCACCGATCTTTGGTTTTGTGGGTACACTGATGGGATTGATGCAGATGTTCTCGGGTATCACTACTTCTAACGAGTTTGAAGTAAGCACTATTTCAGGTGGTATTTATACAAAACTTATTACTTCTATTACTGGTCTTGTAATTGGGTTATTTGCCTATCTGGCACATAGCTACCTCGATACTCAAATTGATAAGACCTCTAATAAAATGGAAGCTGCCTCATCTGATTTCCTTGATATTTTACAAGAACCTACCCGCTAAACTACCCACATGAAGTTCAGAAAAAAACATAAAAAGGAATCCTCAGAGGTTTTCACCGACTCGCTGAATGATATCCTGTTCATATTGCTGATGTTCTTTTTGATTGTGGCAACACTGGCAAACCCCAACGTAGTAAAAGTGGGTCTTCCAAAAGGATCAAAAGATACAAAGGCCAAGCAAAACATCATGGTTTCTATTGATAAAGACCAGCAATTTTTTATTGGCACCACCAAAATTGAATCTGGAAAGTTTGATTCAATGCTGGCCCTGGAAATAAAAAAATACAAAGCTTTTGTTGATACACCTACTGTGGTAATCAATGCTGATACGGCTGCCTTTTATGGCGAAGTATACCGCATTATGCGACTGGCAAAGAAAGACACCGCTAAGGTTGTAGCAAGAATTGAATAGTTTAATACAGCATGAAAAACAACTATACAAGACCGGATTTAACCATCCGGTCTTTTTGTTGCATGTCTTTTTTTATTGTTG
Source organism: Chitinophagaceae bacterium IBVUCB2 (assembly GCA_002127295.1). GTDB lineage: Bacteria > Bacteroidota > Bacteroidia > Chitinophagales > Chitinophagaceae > JJ008. The sequence continues at coordinate 675,535 of NFUV01000001.1, read as the reverse complement.
TATGAAAGCCATTCGATTGAAGTAAGTCTGAAACTGCTTCTCCAAGGTCTTCATGTATTTCTAGAAAAATGGCGCCATCTTTTTCCAAATGCTGTTTGCCGAAGTCTGCAATAGCGGCATAAAAGATCAGCGCATCATTATCGGGAACAAACAATGCTGTGGCGGGTTCATAATTCAGCACATTTGGATTCATCTGTGCTTTATTATTTTCAGGAATATAAGGGGGATTGCTTACAATTAGATCGAATGAAGGAAGGGTTTTCCGTTGTTCTTTATCAAGAAAATCAAGTGCAATAAAATGTATATCCGTATTGGCGGCGGCTGCATTTTTCTTCGCTACTGAAATAGCTCTGCTACTAATATCGCAACTCCAGACTTCAGAATTCGGTAGCTTTCTTTTTAAAGAAATGGGAATACAACCACTACCGGTTCCGATATCTAATATTTTTATTAGGCTGTCTCTTTTCTTGAATTCACTCACTATCCAATCCACCAGTTCTTCTGTTTCTGGTCTTGGTATCAAAACATTATTATCAACATAAAATTTTATTCCGCAAAACCATGATTCGTTTAATATATATTGTACAGGCTCATGTTGTAACAATCTTTCAGCATATTCTTTAACCAATGCTTCCTCTTTGACATTAAGCGATTCGTTTTTATATAGCATCCTTTCCGTCTTCAGGGAACCGGTAATTTTTTCCATTACCCAATCAGTTATTTGTGAAGCCTGACTATCGTTATAAATAGTCCGCAATTGATTTAATAAGTAATAGGTAGCTTCCTGAACAGTCATGTAACAAACTTACAACGGGAATAGGGAATGGTCAATAGTGAATTGTCAATGTGGTGCTATTGTATCGATTTCACTACAGCCAAGGCTGGTAATGGATTATATTTGCTGAATTTTCTAACTCAGAATTCATTATTGAACATTCACCATAAATACATGCAACGATGCCTGGAACTGGCAGCAAAAGGGGCAGGCAATGTAGCTCCCAACCCATTGGTGGGCGGAGTGTTGGTACATGGGGACCGTATAATTGGGGAAGGCTGGCACCAGCGGTACGGCGAAGCTCATGCGGAAGTAAATTGTATCAATTCAGTAAGTGAGGAGAATAAAAAATTAATTACTTCTTCTACTTTGTATGTTTCCTTAGAACCCTGTGCTCACTTTGGGAAAACGCCTCCTTGTGCTGATCTGATCATTAAGCATAAGATACCCAGGGTAGTTATTGGCTGCAGAGATCCCTTTATTGAAGTAAATGGAAAAGGAATTGAAAAATTACAAGCAGCAGGAGTAGAAGTTGAAAACGGAATACTGGAGGAAGAATGTAAAGTATTGAATAAACGCTTCTTTACTTTTCACACCAAACAACGGCCGTATATTATTTTGAAATGGGCCGAGACTGCAGATGGTAAAATTGCAGCTTCTCAAAACTCTTCTGCTAGGGAGACTTTAGGCTCCGGGCATTTTAAACCCGAGGTAGAGCAACGACTATTCATCAGCAATGAATACTCCAATCGCCTCGTTCACCAATGGCGAAGTGAAGAAGCTGCCATCCTTATTGGTACCAATACCGCAAGGCTGGATAATCCGGAATTAACCACAAGATTATGGCCGGGGAAATCACCTGTCCGATTAGTACTTGATATGAATCTTCGCTTACCTAATTCACTAAAAATATTTAATGGAGAAGTGTCTACTATCATTTTTAATTCGGTGAAGCAGGAAGAGAAGGAGAATCTGTTGTATTATAAATTACAAAAAGATAATAGTGTTGTTTCCCAATTAATGAATGCTTTATATCAATTAAAAATCCAGAGTGTATTGGTGGAAGGAGGTACTAAAGTCCTGCAATCTTTTATTGACGAAGGATTATGGGATGAAGCGAGATTGATTAAGAATGAAGATTTAATAATTAATAGTGGTCTTGCTGCACCCACTCTTTCAAAAGCTGAAAAAGTATCTGAACAAAAAATACATAGCGATAAAATAGAGGTATACAATCCCAAAAACTCCAGACCAGCAACTAATGAATAATGATTCCCGGGTCAGTAAAGACTATCACTATTATACGATCGACACTTCTTCAGTAGCTGAATTTAAAGACCGGAGCAGTCGCTTTATTGCATATGCGTATCCAATTACTGGAGTACCCGATTTTAAAGAGAAACTTTCTGCACTTAAAAAAGAGCATCCTAAAGCCGTTCATCATTGTTTTGCTTACCGATTGGGATTAGACGGAACGAATTTTCGGGTAAGTGATGACGGCGAACCTTCCGGTACAGCCGGCCGGCCTATATTAGGACAGATAGATAGCAAACAGGTAACCAATGTAGTTATTGTTGTGGTTCGTTATTTCGGCGGCACTTTATTGGGAGTGCCAGGTTTGATTGCAGCATATAAAGCGGCTGCAGCATTGGCCTTACAAACAACTGCGATTATACAAAAACCTGTACTTACAAATTATAGGTTACAATTCGATTATACGCAAATGAACGAGGTAATGAAAGCTGTAAAGCAATTTGATTGCGTAGTGCTGAAACAGGAGATTCAATTATTTTGTTTGTTAGAAATTGGCGTACCTAAACGTTGGCTGGATGAAATGATGAATAAACTAAATGATTTAAGAGGAGTGGAAGTTGAAAAATTATAACTACATTCTTTCGTGGTCCATCAATTCTTTAGTTAGTTTGGTAAAGCCAATTACTTTTCCATCATCATCATGAAGAGCTGTAATAAGAACACTGCCCCAAAAAACGGAGCCGTCTTTTTTAAGTCGTCTGCCGATATGCCTTGCCCGGCCTTCTTTTGTTGCCAGCTCAATTAATTGTTCGGGTAGATTTGCATCCCGGTCTTGCTGCATGTAAAATTCCCTAAAATTCTGGCCCAGTATTTCTGATTCAGTGTAACCTTTTATTTTTTCTGCCCCTTTATTCCAGGTTAAAATAGTACCATCTATATCCAGCAGGATGATAGCATAATCCTGGATCTCTGCAATCATTTTTTGGTGTAGCTTTTCCAGAATTTCTTTCTTGTCCATAACAGTTACTTAGTGGAAGACAAAGGTAAGAACTGCTTCGGGTCGGGAAAAGCAATAAAATTATATTCGGATTAAAATGTCTTAATAGAATGATAAACTTGCGGGTTTTCGCCGGTAGTTTTTTTAAGTGCTTCTAAAAAAATATGATGAATGAGGTTAAAATATTTAGTAGAAGTGAATAAGAAGTTTTGAATTATGAAATTTGAAAGATTCTGCTGATAGGTAATCTTACTAAATAAAAATCATCATTTAAACTGCTCACTCAGCACTAACTCTTTACTTCCTGCTTCATATTTATAAAATCCTTCGCCACTTTTAACGCCCAGTTTACCGGCAGTAACCATATTTACTAGCAATGGGCAAGGTGCATATTTAGGATTACCAAAACCATCATGCAATACTTTCAAAATAGCATGGCAAACATCAAGGCCAATAAAATCGGCTAATTGTAAGGGTCCCATTGGGTGTGCCATACCGAGTTTCATTACCGTATCTATTTCTTCTACTCCAGCTACACCTTCATACAAACTGTAAATAGCTTCGTTGATCATCGGCATTAAAATGCGGTTGGCAATAAAACCGGGATAGTCGTTTACCACACAAGGCACTTTACCAAGTTTCTTGCTCAGCTCAACAATAGTATCAGTAACTTCTTTTTTTGTAGCATAGCCGTTAATAATTTCTACCAGCTTCATCACCGGCACCGGGTTCATAAAATGCATACCAATTACTTTGCCTGCACGGTTAGTAGTAGCTGCAATTTTTGTAATTGAAATACTGGATGTATTAGTTGCGAGGATAGCTTCCTTCGGCGCATATTTATCCAGCTGTTCAAATATTTCCAATTTCAATTCGGTGTTTTCCGTAGCAGCTTCAACCACTAACTCGGCATTCTTTACACCTTCGATCATATTTGATTGAATACTGATATTCGCCAGCGTAGTTTTTTTCTGATCTTCCGTGATGGTGCCTTTGGCAACCTGTCGGTCAAGATTTTTAGTGATGTTTATTACAGCCCTGTCTAATTGAGCTAACGATACATCAACAATGGTTACTTTAAAACCTGCCTGTGCAAATACATGTGCAATACCATTGCCCATTGTGCCGGCACCGATTACTGATACAAAGCCGCCGTTTAGATTCATATAGATTAAATTTTCCTTACCCCCTAAAGGGGAGTTTTGTAAAACTCATTTAGGGCAAGAGTGATTAATTGTTTCACTAACAAATGTAAGGAGATTGTATTTGTTGCCCAATGAACAGGAAGTACAAGTGTGAGTCTTTTTATTTCTTCTCCAGAAGAAATAAAAATCCCAATCCTTTGGATTGCAACAGGCGATGCTAGTAGCCATGCAGCTGGCTACATCAAAAAATCCTTTAATTCAAAAAAATCAAGGAAATCAGCGGTTAATTCTTATTCTTAAAATCCCCCCGTTTCCAGGCCTGTATAAAATCGGCCCATGCAGCCGGGTTAAAAATATTCATCGGGGGAGTTTGACCTGTATAAGTAGCCTTATTAGCAATATTATTAAACTGTATTCGGGTTGCTTCGCCGCCATCGCCGGGAACAGTCCGCATTAAAATACGCCGTTTGGTGGCACTGGTATTCTGACGGGCAATTTCAATATCATCCGTTGGCACTTTTACATTCACAAAATCCCGGGCAAATTGTTCCTGTGTTGGTCGTGGCCGTATAATAGTGGCTGGCAAATAAACTGTATCAATCACCATCAACTGAACAACACTGTGCTGGTTGCCTTCCAGATTGCGTGGAATAGTGATCGTTTTTGGTTTGTAGGTGACGTGGGTGAATTCCACCTGGTCGCCTTTTAAAACCACGATTGAAAACACACCTTGTGCATTAGAAATAGTTCCCCGGTTTTGCCCTTTTACGGTAACACTAACCGCCGGAATACCCACCAGGCTATCCGCCGTCATAATAATACCATACAATTGAACTACAGAATCACGGGAAGTTTCAAACTGGGCTTTGGCAGTTTGCGGGAGGATAAAAAGCAGTAAGCCTGTATAAAGTAAAATTTTCTTCACTGCCTCAAAAATAAAGACAAGTTGCTAAAATCGTAAAACAAATTGCAGCCGCTATTGGCTAACTTTGCCGGCAGTAAGGATATTTAACATTTAGTTCTATTTATTATTGGCCAAACGGCATTGCTACTATCAACTTTCGTTGCGTCGCACTCTTGTACGTTCTGTTCTCTACTCATCGTGTATTGAAGTGTATTACAATTTTAGCACTGTCTTTTCGGTACCACACCAACAAATTATGACAAAAGAAAAAATATTAGAAGCGTTAAGCAATGTGCAGGAACCCGACCTTGGAAAAGATCTTGTAACGCTGAACATGATAAAGGACATTGAGATCAATGGGAATGATGTTTCCTTCACCATTGTACTCACCACACCTGCCTGTCCCATGAAGGATATGATGGGAACAGCCAGCACCAATGCCATTAAATTATTAGTGAATAAAGAGGCGAATGTAAAAGTGAATTTTACAGCTAATACAACTACCAAACGTACAGATGCCAAAACAATTTTACCAAAAGTAAAAAACATTATTGCCGTAGTTAGTGGTAAAGGTGGAGTGGGTAAATCCACCGTAGCTGCAAATCTTGCATTGGCACTTTCACAGGGTGGTGCAAAAGTAGGATTGATGGATGCGGATATCTATGGTCCGAGTGTACCAATTATGTTTGGTGTAAGAGGGGAGCGGCCGATGATGATCGATGTTGGTGGTGAAAAACCCATGATTGCCCCATTGGAAAGATATGGCCTGAAATTAATAAGCATTGGTTTATTGGTTGATGAAAAGAATGCAGTGGTATGGCGTGGACCAATGGCCAGCAGTGCTATCAAACAATTTATTACCGATGTGTTTTGGGACGAATTAGATTATTTAGTAATTGATATGCCACCCGGTACTGGGGATATACATTTAACGCTGATGCAAACAGTGCCTGTAACTGGTGCAGTGATCGTTACTACACCACAGGATGTTGCGTTAGCAGATGCAAAAAAAGGTATTGCCATGTTTGGCCAGGCACAATTGAATGTCCCTATCATCGGGTTGGTAGAGAATATGAGTTATTTTACTCCAGCAGAATTGCCAGACAATAAATATTACATCTTCGGAAAGGATGGTGGTAAACGATTGGCTGATGAATATGATTTACCATTTCTGGGGCAAATTCCGTTGGTGCAAACCATCCGTGAAGGAGGTGACCAGGGTGTGCCAATCATGATGAGTGATGATGTGATCACTAAAAAAGCATTTGAAGGTTTTGCGGCCCATGTTGTTCGCAGCATTGCCATGCGTAATGCGAATATCAGCGGGGAGAGGATAGCAGAAACTGTATAGAAAATACCGATGTATAATCTTCCATATTTCAAGGAGCAGGATGCAGCCGAAGTCTATAAATTCATGCGGGACTATCCGTTTGTATTGCTGAGCGGGGTAGATGCTGATAATAAACCTGTAGCCACGCAGGTACCTGTTTTTATTGATGAAAATGAAGGCAAAATGTTTTTGACTGGTCATATCATGAAGAATACAGACCACCACAAAGCTTTTTTACAAAATGATCATGTGTTAGCTGTATTTACCGGGCCGCATACCTATGTAAGCGGTACCTGGTATGATAATCCCAGCCAGGCAAGTACCTGGAATTATATGAGTGTGCATGCAAAAGGTAAAATAAGTTTTGGTGGCGGAGATGAATTGGTGGCCATTCTAAAAAGATTGACCTTGCACTACGAAAATAATAATTCTGCTTCAAGTACTATATACGATAATTTATCAGCAGAATACCTGGAGCCGTTAATGAAAGCAATTGTTTACTTTAAAATTGAAATTGAAACGATTGAGCATGTTTTTAAACTCAGCCAGAACAGGAATGAAAAAAGTTATGATAACATTATTGAAAAACTTAAAGAACAAGGTGGAGATGCCCAAGAAATTGGTATAATAATGGAGAAAAGAAGACACAAAGTATTTAACGCTGAAAAGGAATAAGCTTTTTAGCAGCCTGAAAATAAACCTATGACTAAACGATCAATTTTACAGTACAGTCTTGCTTTGCTTTGTTTTTTTGCAGCCTGTCATGTAAGCAAAAAGACCCAGGAAATAAATTCCATGAAAATTGAATTGGATAAACAAGGACATCGTGGCTGCAGGGGCTTAATGCCAGAAAATACAGTTGCTGCCATGTTAAATGCTGTGGGTATGGGTGTGACTACATTAGAAATGGATGTAGTGATTACGAAAGATAAAAAAGTAATACTCTCCCACGAGCCTTTTTTTAATCATGAAATAACAACCAAACCAGATGGCAGTTATGTAACAGTTGCAGAAGAAAAGGCATTAAATATCTATCAGCTCACCCATGCGGAAACAAAGAACTATGATGTAGGTATGAAGCCGCATCCCCGTTTTCCGCAGCAACAGAAATTTAAAGTTACAAAGCCCTTGCTAAGTGAAGTGATCGATAGTGTGAACGAATACATGATGACAGCCAAAAGATCACCATTGTACTATAATATCGAAACCAAAACAAAACCAGAATCAGATGCTATCTATCATCCTGCACCTGATGAATTTGTTGAATTATTAATAGCTGTAATCAAAGAAAAAGGCATAGAGGAGAGAGTGATTATTCAGTCTTTCGATTTCAGAACATTGCAATACCTGCATCAAAAATACCCTTTCATTAAAACTGCAATGCTCATTGAGGACTTTGATAAAAGAAGTTTTGAAGAACAGGTAAGAGACTTGGGGTTTGCTCCCACTATTTACAGTCCTGCTTATAAACTGGTAACAGAAAAATTAATTGCTACTTGCCATAAATTAGGAATTAAAATCATTCCCTGGACGGTAAATGATAAAGCAGGAATTGACAAATTGAAAGCAATGGGAGTGGATGGAATAATAACCGACTATCCAAATCTATTCAATCAATAAATTTTTAGAAGAACTCTGGTAAATTCTTTTCCTTCCAACCCAGCCAGTCCAATGCATTTTTATAGAGTAGTTTTCTGCTGGTCTTTTTGCCAAGACTCATTTTTTCAATTAGTTTTCCGGGTTTATTTTCTCCCAATGGAAAAGGGTAATCGCTGCCGAGGCAAATTGTATCTTCTCCCATTACTTCCAGTAAATAATTGAAAGCTTGTTTATCATGCACCAAACTATCAATCCAGAATTTACCGATATAATCTCTTGGGTTGATGGGATTGTCAATGGCTACTAGATCAGGACGAACTTTAAATCCATGTTCAATTCTTCCGATTGTTAATGGGAATGAGCCACCCCCATGGGCAAATGCCACTCTCAGTTTTGGGAATTTTGAAAATACTCCTCCAAATATCATTGAGCAGATAGCCCTTGATGTTTCTGCAGGCATACCCACCAACCAGGGCAACCAATATTTTTCCATTTGTGTTTCCCCCATCATCTCCCAGGGATGGATGAATAAAGCACAACCCAATTTTTCCGCTGCTTCATAAAATGGAAAGAAAGATTCGTCAGATAAATTTTTGCCGTTTATGTTGGAACCAATTTCCAGCCCGGGCATTTTTAATTCTTTCATGCATCGTTCCATTTCTTTAATTGCAAGATTGATGTCCTGCAACGGAACAGTACCTAAGCCAATAAAATGGTTCGGTTCCTTTGAAACCGTTTCTGCAATATGGTCGTTAAAAAATCTTGATGTTTCTAATCCGTCAGCCGGTTTGGCCCAATAATTAAATAAAACAGGAATGGTAGAAAGTACTTGAATATCAACTTCCGTGGCCTCCATGTCTTTTTTCCGCAAATCACCTTTAAAACAATTCTCTTCTACTACCCGGAACATTTTATCGCCTTTCATCATACAGGCTTCGCAGTTGCGGTGTTCTAAATGAATAAATTCTCCATAACCAAACTTCTGTGTCCAGTTCGGCATATGTTCCGGCATGATGTGGGTGTGGATGTCAATTTTCATTAAGTGAGATTTAATTAATTCAAAAGTAAAAAATCAAAATTCAAAAATGACTTCACTATATACAGACTCTCCTTTTGAATTTTTAATTTTGACTTTATCTTTTTATTGGTGGTTCCATTACAGTACCACATTTCTCACAAGTTCTATGCATCGTATCTTCCCAAAAGCGGTTCATCACCGGTGGTAATTTTTTTACAATATCATCCACATGCAAGGCTTCTTCATATAATTTATGACCACATTTTTCGCAGAACCACATAAAGCCATCGTCTTCCGATTCTCTTTTCTTTTCAATCACTAATCCAACGGTGTTCGGTCCACGTTGTGGTGAGTGTGGTGTTTTGGGAGGTAACAAAAATATTTCTCCTTCTTTGATGGGGATATCCCTGAATTCTCCGTTATCTATAATCTTTACGACAATATCTCCTTCTACCTGGTAGTATAATTCTTCGGTCTCATTGAAATGGTAGTCCTTTCTTGCATTGGGACCTCCGACAACCATTACGATAAAATTCTCTGCATCTTTATAAACACATTGATTACCTACCGGGGGTTTCAGTAGATCTCGGTTTTCATCTATCCATTTTTTGAGGTTGAAAGGGGCAGCAACTGGCATAGTGCAAGTTTTATGTGATTTAATAGGTCGAAAAAATACAACAATTTTCTTTAGGTTTGACTCTATGAATCTCTCTCTTGAAGGAAAATATGCAATCATTTGTGGCAGCACACAAGGTATCGGTTTGGCCATTGCCGAAGAACTGGCTCTATTAGGCACCAATTGTACTTTAATTGCTCGGAATGAAGATGTATTAAAAACTGCAGTTCTTAGCCTTGATATAGCACTCCGGCAGCAGCATGGTCATTTAGTCGCCGACTTCAGCAAACCCGACGAAGTAAAAAAAGTAATTGAAGCCCATGTTGCCAAACATCCGGTTCATATTTTAGTTAATAATACGGGTGGTCCGGCGGCAGGTCCAATCATCGAGGCAACAGAGGAAGCTTTTCTCAATACATTCAACCAGCATCTTATTTGCAATCATATTTTGGTAAAAGCAGTTGTGCCTTCTATGCAAAAAGAAAAGTATGGACGTATCATTAATATCATTTCAACATCTGTAAAAATTCCGTTGAAGAATTTGGGAGTATCCAATACCATTCGTGGTGCTGTAGCCAGCTGGGCAAAGAGTATGGCGAATGAATTGGGACAATATAATATAACTGTTAACAATGTGCTGCCTGGTTTTACCTCAACGCAACGGTTATCTACATTAATTGAGAACATTGCGAAGAAAGGAAATACTGTTGTGGATATTGTTGAAAAGAATATGGTTGAAGAAGTTCCGATGAAAAGATTTGCAGATGCGTCGGAGATTGCGGCGGTTGCAGCATTTTTAGCATCGCCTGCGGCATCATATGTAAATGGAGTGAGTATTCCAGTAGATGGAGGAAGAACGGGGAGCATCTAAGGACATTAATAATTAATAATTGCCGCTCATGAAATTGGATATCTCATATCACCTGGAGAATTATATCGGAGGAAATCTGATTGGTCCACTTAGCGGAAAGTTTATAGATAATATAGATCCCGCAACTGGCGAAGTATACGGACAAATTCCGGATAGCAATCAAAAAGATGTGGAAGCGGCTGTTCATGCCGCACAAAAAGCATTTGTTGCATGGAGTGTGTCACCCGTAGAAGAAAGATTTAAAATCCTCAATCGAATTGCCGAATTGATTGATGAGAACTTAGAAGTATTAGCATTAGCCGAAACAAATGATAATGGCAAACCATTGTGGTTAAGTAATGAGGTGGATATCCCACGAGCATCCGCCAACTTCCGTTTTTTTGCTACGGGTATTATGCATTTTGCTACCGAGAGTCATAACATGGAAGACAAGGCGGTGAACTATACACTTCGTCAGCCTATAGGAATTGTTGGTTGCATCTCTCCCTGGAATTTACCATTGTATTTATTTACCTGGAAAATTGCCCCGGCACTTGCTGCGGGTAATTGTGTAATTGCCAAACCAAGTGAAGTAACCCCGGTTACAGCTTACCTCTTAGCTAAAATTTGTAAAGAAGCAGGCTTGCCTGATGGAGTCTTGAATATTTTACACGGAACTGGTCCCAATGTTGGGGAAGCCATCGTTTCTCATCCTGCTATAAAAGCAATTTCATTTACCGGAAGTACAAAAGCTGGTGAACGAATTGCTAGTATCGCTGCACCAAAATTCAAAAAACTTTCATTGGAATTAGGGGGCAAAAATCCCAATATTATTTTTGCTGATTGCGATTGGGAAAAAATGTTGTTCAATACGATCCGTTCTTCTTTTGGTAACCAGGGGCAAATTTGTTTATGCGGCAGCCGCATCTTAATTGAAGAATCGGTGTACGAAAAATTTAAAACTGATTTTGTTGCGTGGACAAAGAGGTTAACTGTTGGCGATCCGTTATTAGCAGACTCCAAGCAAGGCGCAATCGTTAGTAAAGTGCATTATGAAAAAATACTAAGCTGCATAGAAAAAGCAAAACAGGAAGGCGGGAAAATTTTATGCGGCGGCAATGCAGTAAAGTTAGAAGGCAGATGTGCTAATGGATATTTTATTCAGCCAACAATTATTGAAGGGCTTGATCAAAACTGCCAGACCAACCAGGAAGAAATTTTTGGTCCTGTTGTAACGATACAATCTTTTAAAACGGAAGAGGAAGCAATTCAATTTGCGAATGCTACGCAATATGGTTTAGCTGCCAGCATCTGGACAAAAGATATTTCAAGAGCTAACCGGCTTGCTGCAAAAGTTGAAAGCGGTATTATCTGGATCAATTGCTGGTTGCTCCGGGATTTACGAACACCTTTTGGGGGATTGAAGAACAGCGGCGTTGGAAGAGAAGGTGGGTGGGAAGCACTTCGATTTTTTACGGAAGCGAAGAACGTTTGTATTCAATTATAATATATGTCTGAAGCTATTCACACTGATAATGCATCAAAACCACTCGGAGCATACCCTCATGCCAGAAAAGTGGGCAACTTACTTTTTCTTTCAGGTATCGGCCCCAGAATTCCTAAGGATAATTCTATTCCCGGGTTAGAGCTAGATGCAGCAGGAAATATTGTGAAATATGATATTGAAGCAGAATGTCATTCTGTTTTTGCAAATGTAAAAGCAGTAGTAGAAGCAAGCGGCAGCAGTTGGGATAAGATAGTTGATGTGACGGTTTTTCTAACCAACATGAAAAAAGATTTTCCAGTTTATAATAAAATATATGGGGAGTATTTTACTTCAGTGCAGGCTTGCAGAACTACTGTTGAGGTAAAAAGTTTGCCTACACCGATAGCGATAGAATTAAAAGTGATTGCCACAATAGACTAATATGAGTTTTCAAAATACAATTGAGTTTGCAAAGGATTTAGATGCTAATGATACATTAAAGAGCTTTCGGCAAAAATTCTTCATCCCTCAACATGAAGGAAAAGATTGTGTGTATCTCACTGGCAATTCACTCGGGTTGCAAGCAAAAAGCACTTCCGGTTATGTCCAACAGGAATTAGATGATTGGGCAAAGCTCGGAGTGGAAGGGCACTTTCATGCAAAGAACCCCTGGATGCCGTACCATGAAATTTTTCCTAAACAGTTATCTAAAATTGTTGGCTGTAAAGAAAATGAAGTGGTGGTTATGAACCAACTGACAGTGAACCTGCATTTGCTGATGGTTAGTTTTTACCATCCTACAAAGCAGCGATATAAAATTATCTGCGAAGCAAAAGCATTTCCTTCTGACCAATATGCTTTTGAAACACAGGCAAAATACCATGGCTTTGATCCTGCTGAGGCAGTGATAGAAGTTTCACCAAGAGAAGGTGAGCATACTTTGCGAACAGAAGACATTTTGGCAACAATCAGAGAACATGGTGATTCAACCGCTGTTGTTTTATTCGGGGGTGTAAACTATTATACCGGACAGTTGTTTGATATGAAAGCAATAACCAAAGCTGCGCATGAAGTTGGTGCTTATGCAGGATTCGATCTGGCACATGCAGCTGGCAATGTAGAATTACACTTACATGATTGGGATGTTGATTTTGCCTGTTGGTGCTCGTATAAATATCTGAATAGTGGTCCGGGTGGTGTAGCCGGAGCTTACATCAATGAAAAGCATGTATCAAATAAGGATTTACCAAGGTTCGCAGGATGGTGGGGATATAAGAAAGAAACCCGTTTCAAAATGGAAAAAGGCTTTGAAGCGATACCAACGGCAGAAGGTTGGCAATTGAGTAATGCACCGGTATTAAGCATGGCGGCACATAAAGCCTCATTGGATATTTTTGAAGAAGCTGGTATGGAGCGATTGCATGAGAAGAGGAAGAAGTTGTTTGAATATCTTTTATTTATCATTGATAGTTGCAATTCGAAAGCTGCTGATAAAATTATGGAAGTAATTACACCGAGAGATGAAAAGGAGAGAGGGTGCCAGGTTTCTATGCTGATGTTGAAGAATGGGAAGGAAATCTTTAATGTATTAACTGAGCAGGGAGTAATTGCCGATTGGCGGGAACCGAATGTTATTCGTGTGGCTCCCGTGCCGTTATACAATTCTTTTGAGGATATATATAGATTTGGAGAAATTATTCAATCAATAGTTAAATAGAACGCAGATTAAAATCAGTGTTCTCTATCTACCATGAAAAAAGAAATTACAATTGTTGGTGCAGGTCTTGTTGGTTCACTGCTATCTATCTATTTATCAAAAAGAGGGCATAAAGTAAAAGTATATGAACGCCGCAGCGATATGCGAAAAGAGAAAATAGCTGCCGGACGTTCTATCAATCTTGCGTTAAGTGACAGAGGTTTGCTTGCATTAGAAAAAGTGGGTCTGCTTGATGAAATAAAGAAGATCTCGATTCCAATGCATGGCCGGTTCATTCATAACTTGGATGGAACAACGGCGTTTCAACCTTATGGAAAAGAAGGTCAGTTTATCAATTCGGTTTCCAGGGGGGAATTGAACAAAAGATTGATGGACATCGCAGAAAAAAATGGAGTGGAAATTTTCTTCAATGAAAAATGCACTACACTTGATTGGGATAAAGATATAATGGAGTTTGAGAATACAAGTGCTAAACAAGTACCTTCTTCAAAAGCAGATATTGTTTTTGGCGCCGACGGTGCTTTTTCAGCAGCAAGAATGCAGCACCAGATCAGGCATGATAAATTTGATTACCAGCAGTATTATATTGATTGTGGTTATAAAGAGTTGACGATACCTCCAACTGCTGATGGCGAATTTGCCATGGAAGTAAACGCTTTACATATTTGGCCACGCAAAGATTATATGCTTATCGCATTACCCAATTTGGATAAAAGTTTTACCTGCACCTTATTCTTTCCGTTTGAAGGAGAAGCGTCTTTTTCTAAATTAGATACAGAAGAAAAAGTAAAAACCTTTTTTGAAGCAACATTTCCCGATGCGGTGAAGCTAATGCCCAATTATGCAAAAGAGTTTTTTAATAACCCAACTTCTTCTTTAGTAACAGTTAAATGTTTCCCCTGGATACGGGAAGATAAATTTGCATTGATCGGTGATGCAGCACATGCTATCGTTCCTTTCTTTGGACAAGGCATGAACTGTGGCTTTGAAGATTGTCGGATATTGGATGAACTGATCGAAAAGAACGGCGACGATTGGAAAACTATTTTACAACAATATCAAACGCTTCGTAAGCCGGATGCAGATGCCATTGCAGATCTCGCCGTCAATAATTTTACCGAAATGCGGGACAGAACTGCCGACCCTAAATTTTTATTGCAAAAAAAAATAGAAGCGAGACTGCATGAAAAATATCCTGATAAATGGATACCGGCTTACTCTCAAGTAACGTTCAGTCCGCATATCCGCTACAGCGAAGCCTTGAAAAGAGGACAGAAGCAGGAAGCAATAATGCAGGAAGTGATGAAGATGGAAGGGATTGAGACGAAGTGGGAAGCTGAGGAGGTTGAGAAAATTGTATTGGAAAAATTAGAACGCAGGTAATTATGATCTTGATGATTAGTCAGGATTGGTAATGAAAATCTTAATAATTATTAAAATCAGCGTTCCGTATTATCTTCGCTACAATATGAACCGTCAGCAACTTATCGACCAAATTCAGAAAAAGAAATCCTATCTCATAGTTGGTTTAGATACCGACATCACCAAAATTCCCAAATATCTTTTATCTGAATACGACCCAATCTTTGCTTTTAATAAAGCCATTATTGATGCTACTAAAGATCTTTGTGTTGGCTATAAAATAAATACAGCATTTTATGAAGCACTTGGTGTAAAAGGCTGGCAGGATATGGAAAAAACCGTTCACTACATCGGTGATGAACATTTTAAAATTGCCGATGCTAAGCGGGGTGATATTGGGAATACTTCCGACCAATACGCTAAAGCTTTTTTTGAAGCCATGCCTTTTGATTCTATCACTGTTGCCCCATACATGGGCGAAGACAGTGTAAAACCATTTTTACAATACGAGGGTAAATGGGCCATTGTATTGGGGTTGACATCCAATAAAGGAGCCAATGATTTTGAATTGCAACAAGCTGGCGGTGGATTGCTCTATGAAAAAGTATTGCAAACAGTTTCCACTTGGGGTACACCAGAAAATTTAATGTTTGTTGTTGGTGCTACTCAAGCAGATTCATTTGTTAATATAAGAAAGCTAACTCCCAACCATTTCTATCTTGTTCCCGGTGTTGGAGCACAAGGTGGAAGTTTAAAAGAAATTTCTGAGAAAGCTATGAACAGTGATTGCGGAATATTAGTGAATGCAAGCCGGGCTATCATTTATGCCGCAGACGGAGAAGATTTTGCGGAGAAAGCAAGAAAGGTGGCTCAGGAATATCAGCAAGAAATGAGTACTTATCTCAATTAAGATTATTTTCTTCCAATAAAAAAGGATGGCTCACTACGAACCATCCTTTTTTATTTCATGGCTATGCTATTAGATCGTTCTTGTATTCTTTGCTTTCTTTTTCTTGGTCATGTCAACTTGTAAATTATGGCCGGCAACAATTTCGCCGAAACTGCTGCTTGCTTTTATTTTAAGCGTCCCGCTTCCTGAAGTGCCGGTATAACGATAATCAAATCTTGGCCCGTAACCGTTTCGGTCTTCACTTTGCGATTTTATGGTGAAGTCAGATTTGTTGGCAAAACTGCCATGCGATGTGTGAATATCGTAAGTGGCAGACAAACTTTTATTCAGATCAAGATAAACAGTAGCGTATGAATTATGAAGATCGAAGCTTTTTACTTCGTTATCAATTACCAATTTTGCCTGTGAAAACTCAATGTCTGCTTTTATGTCGCCACTTAATTTATTTACCGTTCCCTCAGAGAATTTAATGGTTAGTTTACCACCGTTGATATGAGCGATGTCAGCTTTGCCAAATTCAACAGTTACTGATTTTGCATTGCTGATCTTTCCAGCTGTCAAAGAACCGAATTTACTTTCCAGTACTGCTTCTCCACGAAAATCTGGAACGATCATTTTACCAAATTGGTTCTCTGCATTCAATGCATTGCCGGAAGGGAGATAAACAAGGTAGTCGATCTGCATGCCTTCGTTGCGATGTTCACCTTTGCTCCAGGTTTTTTTGTCGTCGTTTTTGTCGTCAGCAAATTTCGTTTTAAAAGAAGCTGTACCACCTTCTTTAGAATCTACGATAGAAATTTTATCGAGTATTTGCTGGGCTCTTGCTTCATCATCCGACTTCCCGGTAATAGTAGCGTCTACTTTTACTTCATTCTTATCCCAGGTCATAATTTTCATTTCACCAAACTGGTTGGAGAGACTTACTTTGTCACTTCCACTTAGAGAATATGATTTTGAGTAGGACTTTGTTTTCTTGAATTTAGGTTCCTGGTAAGTCTTTTTTTCTTTCTCTTCTTGCTGTGCTATCGCACTGCTAATGTAAAGCAGTCCGGTTATCAGGAAAGCTGCATTAAATAATAGTCTTTTCATTTGTTTGTTTTTAATTTGGTTTGTGCCAAATGTTATTCGCAATAAAAATTCTCATTGCATATAGCTATGTTGCCCGATAATTTTTATTGCTCATTTCATTGGTTTTACTTTTTTGTTTTATTTCTTTAATGATCAATAGTTGCCGGTTCAGTAATTCACTCTGCAGTTGTAAATTCTGGATCATGGCTTCCAGCAGCATTTCCCGGTTAGGATTTGCAGATAGATTTGTTTTTAATGCTTGATAAGAACTATCGAGTTCGGTGATATCTCCGACAAACTGATTGTATAATTGGGGGTATTCTTTTTCCAGTTGTTTCAATTCTGATTGTTGTAGCCCGATCATCTCCCGGAAATAAACAATCTGTTTTGCAAAAGCCGGGTCGCCAATTAAAGTGGCTTCCTCTAACACAGGTTGCGTAGTCTTTACAACAGAATCATCGCCGCCTTTTTTTTTGTTCACTATCGTGTAAACGGTTCCGGAAATTACAATCAGCATTACTGCTGCTGCGGCAAAACGCAATGGCTTATAAAACATTTTTTTTGTCTTGCCCTTTCCTGTCATCTGTTTATGGATGCGGTTGAAAAGTTGCGGCTGGGGTTCATTAGCATCAAATGCTTCCCTGTTTTTGCCAATAAAATCTTTTAATTTGTCACTCATCTTTACCTCCGTTTTTCAGTGTGTGTAGTAATTTCTGCCGTGCCCGGTAGTACTGGGTACGAACCGTTGATTCTGTTATATTCAGCGCCGATGCTATTTCACTGTAACTATAATCTTCAAAAAGAAATAAACTGAGTACAGTGCGATAGCCGCTGGGTAATTTTATAATTGCTTTTTTGATCTCCTCTACTTTTAGCTTGATGTTTTCTTCGTCCGGTATTTCTTCTTCTTGAAATCCATTTACTCCTGCATTGTCAATATCAATCACTGTCAATTTTCGGCGGCGTAATACATCGATGGATTTATTTATAACAATTCGTTTTAACCATGCGCCAAATGTGGAGGAATAATCAAAGTTGTCTAATCGGAAAGCGGCTACAAATGCTTCCTGTAAAACATCCTCGGCATCGGTGCTGTTATTAACGATCCGCAAACTTGTATTGAACATAGCCATAGCATACCCCTTGTATAATGCATTATAACTTTGTGCATCACCTTGTTTGCATTTAGCAACTAGTTCATCGTAATACAGAGGCGCTGTTAATTCCAATCCGTTGGCTTTAGAGTAAGTACGCAAGTTCTCGTAGTTTGTTGCACCAAAGAGGAAAATCAGTAATACATTATTGAAATTGCGGGATGATTGGTCTAAAAAAGAGGATGGAAGGTTGGTATTATAATAAAAGCGGCGATTTTTAGACCGACAAATATTAAGTGTTATAGTTTCGTAGCGGATTTTTTCTTTCTAATAGCAATATATACTCCAATCAAAACAACTGGTATAGTACCGAAATATATAATCCCAGCATCAGGGTATCGCAAGTCAAATTCAAATTCATTAACACAGGCCAGCAAAAATGTCAACACCAGTCCAGTAATTATTCCATGTACAATATTTTTTCGGGTAAAAATTTTAGCTGTTGTATAACCACCCATAATGCACCCAAAAAGGGCTCCTGAAATAAGTAATACATCAGTAAATATTTCTTGCGATCTGGAAATCCTTGAATCCGAAAAACTAATAAAGGTCACAAAAATTACTATTGGGAAAATAATAAAGAATGTAATGAATACTCCAGCAACAACAGATAAAAAATTTCTCCAAATTTCTTTTACTGGGTAACTCATAAACCAAATATCTCACTTTTTCATTTATCCGTTACCTTTGCGCCAACAAAAAATGATTGCAATATGGCGGCCCGTACAGACAATTTTCAAAGCCCTGATTATTTTGGCGTAGATGAATTATTGACAGAAGAACACAAACTCATCCGTGAGTCAGTTCGTAATTATGTAAAGAAAGAAATTTCTCCCATTATCGAAGATTATGCGCAGAAAGCAGAATTTCCACAACAAATAGTAAAGCAGTTAGGTGACCTGGGTTGTTTTGGTCCAACTGTTCCAACTCAGTATGGTGGCGGCGGGCTTGATTATATTTCTTATGGCCTGATGATGCAGGAACTGGAAAGAGGCGATAGTGGTGTTCGTTCTACGGCATCAGTTCAGGGTTCGCTGGTAATGTTTCCTATTTATCAATATGGAAGCGAAGAACAGCGTAATAAGTATTTACCAAAATTGGCAAGTGGTGAGTGGCTTGGTTGCTTTGGTTTAACAGAACCCAATCATGGCAGCGACCCATCCAGTATGCTTACTAATTTTAAAGATGCCGGTGACCATGTAATATTAAATGGTGCAAAAATGTGGATCAGCAATGCGCCTTTTTCCCAGGTAGCAGTGGTATGGGCGAAGAATGAAGCTGGGGAAATTCAAGGTTTGATTGTAGAAAGAGGAATGGAGGGTTTCACTACACCAACGACGCATGGCAAATGGAGCCTGAGAGCTTCTGCTACAGGTGAATTAGTTTTTGACAATGTAAAAGTGCCCAAAGAAAATATTTTTCCTAATGTAAAAGGATTGAAAGGTCCATTGGGTTGTTTAACAAAAGCCCGTTACGGTATTGCATGGGGGGCAATTGGTGCAGCAATGGATTGTTATGATACGGCTTTACAATATTCAAAAGAAAGAGAACAGTTCGGCAGGCCGATCGGGGGATTCCAATTACAACAAAAGAAATTAGCTGAAATGGTAACCGAAATTACCAAGGCACAATTATTGAACTGGCGTTTAGGTGTATTAATGAATGAAGGTAAAGTAACGCCTCAACAAGTAAGTATGGCCAAGCGTAATGCCTGCGAAGTGGCAACGAATAT
Organism: Chitinophagaceae bacterium IBVUCB2; assembly: GCA_002127295.1. Taxonomy (GTDB): domain Bacteria; phylum Bacteroidota; class Bacteroidia; order Chitinophagales; family Chitinophagaceae; genus JJ008. The sequence goes on along the minus strand of NFUV01000001.1, from coordinate 655,618 downwards.
TTGTCGTGATGCAAGACAAATGCTTGGCGGCATGGGAATCACTGGTGAATATCCTGTAATGCGCCACATGATGAATTTGGAAAGTGTGATTACTTACGAAGGAACACATGATATTCATTTGTTGATAACAGGAATGGATGTGACAGGGTTTAATGCGTTTAAATAAAAAGCCCTTTGTCTCTCTAAAAGGAAGACTTAGCTCAATGATTTATTCTGGATATAGAGATTCTTTAAAGTAATTAAATTCCATAATAATAACTCATGCAATAAGTGAATTTTACAATCTCCCTTTAGGGGAAAGGAAAATTTGCCTTAAAGAAATATTGCAGGGGTTCAATATAACAGAGGCATGCGTATCTTCCTTATCGGCTTCATGGGCTCCGGCAAAACACACTGGGGTCGCTTGCTAAGTGAAAAGCTGGGCATTCGTTTTTTTGATTTGGATGAACAGGTTACTGAACATGCCGGTAAGTCTGTTGTAGAAATATTTGCTACGGAAGGTGAAGAACATTTCCGGTTAATGGAGAAAGATGTGCTGCATATCATTACAGAAAGTCATGATAGTTTTGTGATGGCATGTGGCGGTGGTTCTCCTTGTTATTTTAATAATATTGAGTACATGAACCAGTCCGGCACCAGTGTTTGGATCAATGCTCCTTTGGATGTGTTATTTGAACGATTAATAGCGGAAAAAGATAAACGACCACTCATTAAAAATTTGTCAGATGAGCAGTTAAAAAATTTTATCAGTAAAAAATTCGCTGATCGAAGAATTTATTATGAGCAGGCCGATGTAACAGTGGATGATGAACCGGTATTGCTGGATGGTTTAATCAATAAGATTTTTCATGCATAAAAATTATCTTGCTACTGCTGCCATTTTTGGTGGACTTGCTGTTGCCTTTGGAGCCTTTGGCGCCCATGGACTGGAGCAGGTTACTACAGACGAAAAGATATTACAGGGCTTTCGTACAGGGGTGCAATACCAAATGTACCATGCAATAGTTTTATTATTCGTAGCGTTGGCTTTTGATAAATTGTCAGCTGATAAGGCCCGGCTGGCTGCTAATTGTTTTATAACAGGTATTATTTTATTTTCAGGCTCCTTATACTTGCTAACCTTCTTAAAAATTCAGGAAAGTTCAGCTGTGCGTTTTGCCGGTCCAATCACTCCGGTTGGAGGACTTTTTTTTATTGTTGGCTGGATATTGCTGCTGCTGGCTGCTGTGAAAAAAAGATAATTAAATCGGGAGATTTAAAATAGTAACAGCCCCACTGTTGTTTTCTATTTTGCAAGTACCTCCAATGCTTTCCATTCGTCTGCTGATATTTCTTAATCCATTACCAAATTGTCGCAGGTTTTGCATGTCTATTCCTTTTCCATTGTCGGCAATTTTTACTTGCAGGCTATTCCCGGCAATTATATCAATTGTTATCAAAGAAGCTCCTGAATGTTTCAATGAATTATTCAGGGTTTCTTTTACAGAGAGAAATATATTGCGTCGTTTATCTCCTGCCAATACAATTTCTGGAATATTCTCCGGCACATTTACCCGGCATTCAATAGGTGTATTGTCAAAATACTCAAGTGCATAAGAGCGGATATAAGAAATAAGATTGTCGAGTGTATCATTGCCACTGTTCATACTCCAGATAATAGCATTCATCTTGTTCAACACATCATCAGCCGAGGAGGATATTTTATTGATTTCAATCGGTGTATTTTCTTTCATTTTATTCCGGGCAATCTCACTCATCAGCCGGATGGCTGTCATGCCGGCGCCTAATTCATCATGCATATCTGCTGATATTCTTTCTCTTTCTTCCTGTTGTGCTTTGTAAACAGCTATTTCTTTTTCATATTCTTGCAACAGGTTCTGTGCTTTCAGTGTTTCCCGTTCTTTTGTTTGTGTAATTAGTTGTTTTCGGTTTTTATGATTTAAACCAGCCAGGAATAATACCAGTTCTAACAATAATCCAATCTCATAGTAAATAATAGCTGAGCTGAAAATACCAGGTAGTGGTTTAAAAAGAGGAGGCATTAATATAGCTAATTGAGATATCATGGCAAATACAAAAAGGCACAGATTACCCCAGAAAAGATAGCGAAGCAACTTGTCCTTCCAATACCGTAAGCTATATACGAGGAAGATTATCGTCATAACCAATAAGGAAATCTTCGTACTGTTTTCAATAAGATTTACCAGGTTATAATTATTGCTGAAGTAGTGTGCAAGTGTGTAGGTTAACAGGGCAACGCTAATAAGTATAATGCCGGTATTATAAAGACGGTAAAGAAAAGGATGTTTGTTTTTGGTATCCAGGAACTGGCGCATAAAAAGCATATAGAACATTATTCCCAATCCTTGCATAATAAAATCCAGGTAACCCTCCAGGAAGAAACTTACATATGTAGTTCGGAAACTGAAAACAGCCTGTGTAAATAACATCCCACCCAGGAAAAGAGCATAGCCGGAATAGTAAAGAAATTCAGGATTGGCACCTTGAAGAAAATTAGCAATAGAGAAAAGAATCATCATCAGCATCAATCCACAAAAGACATACGTAATAAGATTATTCTGATTGTAATTACTGCGTACTTCAACGATGAAAGCCGGCAGGTATCCAACATTAACCAGGCGGGGTTTTACAACGTTGTTATAGGTTTTCACAAAAGTCATTTCTACAAGAAAGGTCGCCGAATCTTTACCAGCTAAACTAAAGAGCCGGTATCCAACGCTGTCCCTGATGTCGGGTAATACGGGAGGGATGGTTTTTAAGGAATTATTCTCTATGCGGTAAAGAAATATATCCTGGAAATAAAAACCAGGAAAAAAATAAATACTTACGACGGTGTCTGCACTATTATAAGCATTAAATTTTAAAATGACTTTCTGTGTAACAAATTCATTAGGCACAGGTCCTTTGTGTTTAAGGCCTGCAGTAAATTGAAGGGATGGGTAAATTGTAGTCAGGTCATCTTTACTTTTAATATAAGCACTGCTGATTGTTTTTTCGAAGCGCTGTTCAAAAAGCACTTTGCTGATGTCGGTGTATTTGCCATGTAAACTGTCTTGTGCTATGGCATTATGTGTATTCAAAAGAATAATACACATAAGAGCGATGAGTATGGACAGGCAGTTTAAATTCCTCATGAAAAGGGGCAGCTTGGCTTTCAAATGTAATATATGGTTTTTGCTTTTGCCAGCAGAAGCGATACCACTTTCCGGTAATATTTTGGCAGTAAACTAATTATATTTGCAGCCATGGCTAATAAGCTAAAAAAGAAATCGAAGACCAGTCCTGAGAAAAAACCTGCCAAATCCGAAACAAAGGCATTTAAAGCAGAAAAGGAAGAAACAATAGACTGGAAAGCCCTGGCCCGTGATGAGCGGACCTGGAAAATTATTGGAGCTATTTCGCTATTGGTATCAATTTTCCTTTTTATCGCATTTACCTCTTACTTATTTACCTGGAAGGAAGATCAGGCCATTGCCCAACAAGGAATGTCCGCACTGCTTGACAATGATAAAGCAGTGGCTAACCTTCTTGGTAGGTTTGGAGCCGTAATCTCTTATTTCTTTATGGTAAAGGCTTTTGGAATTGCCTCTTTTTTAATTTGCACCTTCTTTTTTGTTGTAGGAGTGAACCTGTTGTTCCGTCGCCGTGTATTTTCTATTTGGAGAAATCTTAAATATGTAACAGTAGGATTGCTGGTGTTGTCCGTATCATTGGCTTTTCTTTTTGCCAATAGCAGTTTTCAATCTTTTGGTGGAGGTGTGGGTGAAATGATTAGTACCAAATTGGTGGGTACATTAGGAACCTTTGGTACCGGTGCAGTGTTGCTGCTATTGCTCTTTGGCTATTGTATCTGGCAATTTAATCCCGCATTTAACCTGCCACAAAAAAAGCAAGCTGTAGTTCTTGCAGAAGATGAAACGGAGGATGGGGAAGCTATTATTCCACTACCAGTTACAGGTGGACAAACAATAAATGATTTGTATAACGGCGATACAGCTACTGATACAAAAACCAATACCATCAAATCTGACATGGGGATGGTGATTAATTTTCCCGATGAGCAGCCCCTGCATGATTTTAAAGTAATAGAAAAAGAAGAAACACCATTTGAAGAGCAGCAGCCAGTTGCTGAAAAAGAAATTGTAAATGAGATCCTTCATCAACATGAATATGATGAAGTAGAAGAAATACCGGCACAGGTAAAGCCACTACAAGACGAATTAGTAATACCGGCTAAAGAAAAAACAAGTAAGAAAAATGATGAGCCGTTGGAGCTTGAAATAAAAGTAGTACCAGATATAGAGGCAGAAGAAGAAGCCACTTCGGCCGTAGAAAATCTCCCTCCTTATGAACCAACATTGGATCTGCGGGATTATAAGTATCCAACACTGACGTTATTAGAAACACACGGCAGTGAAAAAATTATACAGGATGCGGGGGAGTTGGAAAATAACAAGAACCAGATTATCGCCACACTCCGTAATTACTCAATTGAAATACAAAAAATTAGTGCCACTGTTGGTCCTACAGTAACCTTATACGAAATTGTTCCTGCTGCTGGTGTACGTATTTCAAAAATTAAAAACCTGGAAGATGATATTGCATTAAGCCTTGCCGCTTTGGGTATACGTATTATTGCACCTATTCCTGGTAAAGGCACCATTGGTATTGAAGTGCCGAATGTGAGAAAGACCGTTGTGAGTATGAAAACATTGCTGGCTTCTGAAAAATTTCAGAATAATAATTTCAGTTTACCAATCGCCATCGGTAAAAAGATTGATAACGAAAATTTCATTGTGGACCTGGCAAGTATGCCGCATTTGTTGATGGCGGGTGCAACGGGACAGGGTAAATCTGTTGGATTGAATGCTATCCTTGTCTCTTTGTTATACAAGAAGCATCCTTCGCAAATGAAATTTGTATTGATCGATCCCAAAAAAGTAGAGTTGAGTATCTATCGCCAGATAGAAAAACATTTTTTGGCCAAACTACCAGGAGAAGAAGATGCGATCATAACCGATACTAAGAAAGTGGTTCATACGCTTAATGCATTGTGTATTGAAATGGATAACAGGTACGATCTGTTGAAAGAAGCCGGTGCAAGAAATATTAAAGAATACAACGAGAAGTTCACCAAACGTAAACTGAATCCGCAAAAAGGTCATCAGTATTTGCCATTTATTGTATTAGTAATAGATGAGTTTGCTGATTTGATAATGACAGCTGGCAAAGAAGTAGAAATGCCGATTGCCCGTTTGGCACAGTTGGCTAGAGCAATCGGAATCCACCTTATCATTGCAACCCAGCGGCCTTCTGTTAATATTATTACTGGTACTATTAAGGCGAACTTTCCGGCCCGTATTGCATTTAAAGTTTCCTCTAAGATTGACTCCAGGACTATTTTGGATACGGGTGGTGCAGAGCAATTAATTGGGAAAGGTGATATGCTTATTTCCCACAATGGGGAAGTAACCCGTTTGCAATGTGCATTTGTTGACACACCTGAAGTAGAACAAATTGTTGAATATATTGGCGACCAACGAGGTTATCCGCAAGCATTCCTGTTACCAGAATATATTGATGAGAAAGAACTGGAAGGAAAGGATTTTGATATGCAGGACAGGGATTCCTTATTTGAAGATGCCGCAAGATTGATCGTTCAAAACCAGGTGGGTTCAACTTCTCTTTTACAACGCCGGATGAAACTCGGTTATAACAGGGCAGGCCGTTTGATGGATCAACTGGAAGCCGCTGGAATTGTAGGTCCTAACCAGGGAAGCAAAGCCCGGGATGTGATCATCAAAACCGAAATGGAATTACAACAGCATTTGGATGCATTAGGTTAGTTTATAATCCGTTACTGGGTTGTTAAGAAAAATTTTGAAATGCAACCCGGTATGGTGATTGCCTATCCTACACTGTGCTGCTAAGCTTTAGCGAAGTAGCTATTTCTAATATTCAATTATATTTGCGCCGCTGTTAAAACGACGCTTACAAAACAATAACGATGAAGAAATTGTACCTATTAGTCCCGATGATTGCTTTTTCACTGTTTGTTACTGCACAGGCCAGTGATGCTGCTGCAAAAGCTATTTTAGATGGTGTTAGTGCTAAATTCAAAACTTTTACCAGTGTTCAGGCTGGCTTTACTTACAAAGTTGAAAATGCTTCCGGTAAAGCCCTTTCTAATAAAACCGGTACTATCCTTATGAAAGGAACAAAATACCGGGTAAGTTTTAGCGGTCAGGAAATTTTTTGCAATGGTACCACCATCTGGAATTACGATAAAGCTGCCAACGAAGTAACTATCAGCAAGCTGGATGCTTCAAGCGGTATGATTACTCCACAAAAATTATTTACTAATTTCTACGATAAAGATTTTCGTTACATCTTAAACGGCGAAAAGAAAGTAGGTTCCAAGACAGTACAGGAAATTGAAATGACTCCGTTGGATAAAAGCAAGCCTTTCCATAAAGTATATGTGCAGGTTGATAAAACGGCTAAAACGATTTATAGTACAAAAGTGTTAGAGAATGCCGGTAATCGTTATACTTACACAGTAAGTACTATGAAAACAAATGTGGCATTAGCCGACAACCAGTTTGCATTTGATAAAGCAAAATACCCGGGAGTAGAAGAGATAGACTTAAGATAAAAGATAAAATATATTTCAGAAGGCCTGCATAATCCATATGCAGGCCTTTCTTTTTATTTTTATAGAACAGCTTTACGAAGTTTTATTAGTTGTTCTAACAAAGGTTCTAACAAATCCAATTGCAGCATATTCGCCCCATCACTTAATGCCTTCGATGGGTTCGGATGTGTTTCAATAAACAATCCATCCACACCCGTAGCAATAGCCGCTTTGGCAATAGTGCCAATGAGTTGCGGATTTCCACCTGTTACACCACTTGTTTGATTGGGTTGTTGTAATGCATGTGTAACATCCATCACTACCGGAACACCATGCGCCTTCATTGCAGGGATATTTCTATAATCAACTACCAGGTCCTGGTAGCCGAATGTTGTTCCTCTTTCTGTGAGCATCACCTTATCGTTACCTGCTTTTTTAATTTTATCAACCGCAAATTTCATTGCTTCGCCACTTACAAATTGCCCTTTTTTTACATTCACAATTTTTCCTGTTGCAGCCGCAGCAACTAACAGATCTGTTTGTCGACAAAGGAAAGCAGGGATTTGTAATACATCTACAAACTCAGCCGCTTTAGTAGCTTCTTCGGGAGAATGAATATCTGTAACAATCGGTAAGGAGAATTTCTTGCCTGTATTCTGAAGCATTTTCATGGCCACATCATCACCCAGTCCGGTAAAAGATGTACCACTGGTACGATTAGCTTTTCTATACGATGCTTTAAAAATATAAGGGATACCAAGTTTTTTGCAGATACCTGAAACTTTTTCGGCTATACTCATGATCATTTCTTCACTTTCAACTACACAGGGTCCGGCCATCAGGAAAAAGTTGTTCTCATCGTATGACTGATAGGCAAATAGATCTTTCAAATATTTTTCCATGGGGCAAAGATAAGATGGAAGGAGCAAGACACAAGTTACAGTGAGTAAGCTGTAGAAATAGTTTAAGCCCTTACATTTGTAATTCAATAAGACAGCATGGTAAAGGAAAAAATTCTCGTAATTGGTGCCTCAGGACAAATAGGTGTAGAGTTAACATTGGCACTGCGCCAGATCTATGGCAATGCGAATGTAATTGCTTCCGACTTGCGGGAACAAAATCCATTACTGGAAGGAACAGGGCCGTATGTTAGTTTGGATGTAATGAACAAAGAAATGCTGCATGTGCAGGTGATTCGCCAAAATATCACACAGATATATTTATTAGCGGCTATTCTTTCAGCAACCGGCGAAAAAAATCCTGGTCTTGCCTGGAATCTTAATATGCAGGGATTGCTGAATGTCCTCGATATAGCAAGAGAAGAAAAATTACATAAAGTATACTGGCCATCTTCTATTGCAGTATTTGGCCCCACATCACCAAAGCAAAATTGCCCGCAGCAAACAATTATAGAGCCAGCCACTGTGTATGGTATCAGCAAATATGCCGGAGAATTTTGGTGTAACTATTTTCACCATCGCTTTGGTGTAGATGTACGGAGTTTGCGTTACCCCGGTTTGATCTCTTATAAATCAGCACCCGGTGGAGGAACAACAGATTATGCCGTAGAAATTTTTCATGAAGCACTGGAAGAAAAAAAATACGAATGTTTTTTAAAAGAAGATACTTATTTGCCAATGATGTATATGCCGGATGCCATTAAAGCTACGATTGAATTAATGGAAGCACCTGCAGAAAAAATAAAAATACGTACATCTTATAATGTATCAGGTATGAGTTTTTCTCCTAAAGAAATAGCTGCTGCTATTCAAAAACATATTCCTGACTTCACTATTTCTTATAAACCAGATTATAGACAGGCCATTGCAGATGGCTGGCCGCAAAGTATTGATGATACGGTAGCAAGAAATGATTGGGGATGGAAAGAAGATTATGATTTAGCGGCTATGACGAAGGATATGCTGAATAATCTCAAAAAGTAGTATTAATCTACAAGACCACCTTTTACCGCAAACATTACCAACCCGGCTGAATTACGAACACCCACTTTTTCTATTAATCGCTGGCGGATACCTTCTACCGAACGGGGGCTCAGGAAAATTTCTTTTCCTATTTCAGCAGCCGTTTTCTCTTCACAAATGAGTTTAAGTACTTCCAGTTCTCTTTCTGTTAATTCTACATTTTGATTAAAGGAAGGTTTCAGGTTGTTCTTCAGCACTAGTTTTTTCAGCAATGCTTTATTTACAAGGTCATTAAAATAATAGCCGTTTTCGTGTACAGCATAAATCGATTTTATTATTTCATCCGGCTCGGCATTTTTTAATAGATATCCGTTTGCTCCATTTTCCATCATGTGAATAATGAATTTATCATCTTCATACATGGTAACAACGAGTACTTTTATGGCAGGATATTTTTTTCGAACTGCTTTCGTTGCTTCCATGCCATCCATGATGGGCATTTTCAGATCCATTAAAATAACATCAGGGCTATTTGTTTCCAGGGCTTTTAGCAGGTCTTCGCCATTGTCGGCTTCCATTATCACCGTAAGATTTTCATCGGCAGAAAGACCAACTTTCAGTCCGTCACGAAAGATCTTATAATCATCGGCGATGGCTATTTTAATACTGCTCATTCTTCAGCGGGTTTTACTGGTACATGAATATTGATCCGGTAACCTTCAGCACCATTTGTAAAATATATGTTTCCCTTCAGCAAGATAACACGGTTCTGGATATTTTTCAGACCTAATCCTTCTTTGTCATACCTGAGTTTTTCAAACTGTTCCTGTGTAAGCCCTTCTCCATTATGAAAAATGACAAGATCCAGCAGATTGTTTTTATAAGTAGAACTGATAATGATTTCTGAGGCATTTGCATATTTCAGGATATTGTTCACTAATTCCTGAACCATCCTGTAAATGCTGATGTCGTTATCAGCATTTATAGTATGATAATTATCATCAAGGGCTGTAGTAGCATTTATGATAGTGCCTTGTGTAATTTTTTTTATAAAATGCCTGATTGCTTCGTTCAATCCAAATTCCTTTAGAATGTTAGAGTGCAGATTATGAGAAATGCCTCTTACTTTTTGTATCACATCGTTTAATAATTCGCTGCCTTTGTCATGCAAACCTTTGTCTCTGTCATCAAGGCTAACTGTTTTAATTCCCAATAAATGAAGCTTGGCGGAAGAAAGAATGGCGCCAACCTCGTCATGCAAGGTTTCGGCAATCCGGTGTCGCTCTGTTTCTTCACTACGTACAGCGGCTTCGATGAGTTGATTTTGCTGTTGCTCCCGGAGTTTTTCCATGGAGCGTTGGTACTTTAATTTTTTACGTTGATTAAAAATCAATGCTACCAGGAAACTGGCGAACAGCAATAGCATTAAGGCTATTGCTATGATAACAATAAAACGTATATCACTTCCGGGATTCATAAAATGCTTTACCTAAGAAAATACATAAAATTATATAAGAGATATTGTGTATGTCCCAAATGCCAACGGTAAAATCTTGGAATTGCTTTAATAAAGCCATATAAAAAAGGAAAATCGGAATGTTTATCACAACATAAATACTCAGACCCGTAACCACCCAGAATGAAGGAGTTTTTCTAAAGGAGCTTTCATCGTCATTAAGCATATGCATATAATAAAGCAAACAATAAAATAATAAAATGGTAGCTTCTATTGACAGTAGACGGCCGCTGAAACTCCAGTAGTTAAAAAAATCTTCAAAAAAGATGAAATTTATCAGAAAACAAAAGCTAAATAGGATTGGAATTGTTTTCTTAACTGTGGTAAACATCTTTTGATCTAATAGGATAAAAAACCAGCTAAAAAACAAGAACCTGATAACTGAATGTAAATTGTATAGAAAATTATTACTTCCCAGCCATTCGGGCTCTGGCTCCTTCGGGAGTCCAAACCATTGATTTCTTTTTGCAATTAATATGATCAACAAACTTATTGCTAATGCCGTATATACATAAATGCGAACTGGTCTTAAATAAGAGATTTTTTTAGTATCCCTTGTCATAAAGAAAAGTGGAATAAACAATGCCCACATTTCGGAACAATCAAGCAGTTGTTGTAAAACGTTATTCATGGCTTCTTACCTAGGCTTCAGATTCTGCAGGTTTTGCAGGAGGACAAGGGTTGGCCATTGCATTAGCTGTAGTACCATCAGCATCTAAGGTTATACTTAATTCAATATGCGGATTCTTAGAAATGCCGGGGGTAAATGTGAAAAAACTTTTCTTTGCAAGCTCCGGATCCCGGAAAACTGCTCTTACCAGTCTTCGAAAGTCAGCACCGGGATTGTCCGTTTTGCAATCTTTCTTTTTTTTACTTTTCTTTTTTAACTTCTTGTCGGACTTCGCAGCAAATAATAATTCATTATTTGCAAAAGCCAGTGGTGCTGAAAATGGAATAGGACTTCCTCCGCCAATATCTTCTCCATCTATCTTGGTGCCTACTACCCATTTGCTTAAAGTCCCTTTCCATGCGGGATAAGCTATTACTGCAAATGTAGCGGTGCCTCCCTCTAATGATCGCAATTCACTTTGGAAAAATATTTTCTTAAAAGGGCTGCCCGATGTTGGGAACTGGCTTGTCAGTTTTTCGAAACTGAATTTCTGGGATAAGAGGGTGATTTGAGTTTCCATTTTTTGTAATTTAATAACTAGTCAGTAATGGTTGTTACTGACTAGTTATATTAATAATGAATAGTTAACACATCTTTTATTCTATTATGATGGTGTATCGCAATCGTTCTCACAAGGTTTAGCAGGAGGACATGGGTTAGTAATTACTTGTCCTGCAGCACTCATTTTATAAGGTGCAACAGGAGCGGAAGGCATTTTTGTTAGGATAAAGAAAACGGCATTGTTTTCTCCCAAAACAGGAGATGGGGTGATCCGGATGGAAACAAAATTACTGTCCTCAATAATTTTATCCCTTCCTATACTACCAGTTAAATTTAAAAATCTTTTTATATCACCTCTCCTTAATGATTGGTTAGTAATTACGGAACCAGGTGCTATTGGTGTTGCTGTGCCGGGAATGATTTTTAATGAAATTGGGCCTGTGATAGTAGCTCCTTTTTTGTCTGTACCGGAGACAGACAAGCCCCATCCATCTGCACCCCGGTATTCAAATTGAAAGATGAGCTCTTTAATATTGTTGTTCTTATTGAAAATCATCTTGAGGGTGTCGGCTGATAAAACCAAACTGTTTAAATCAATTGTTGCATCCTCGGGAGCAACTTTCTCACTTACCTCGGAAGTTGTGGCCTCCATTTTCTCTTTATTTTGATCATCCTCTTTCGATTTATCAGCATTACCATTACAGGACTGAATAAGGAATACAAAAACAAGAAATATAGAGGCTAATGTTAGCCCTGAAGTTTTTTCCCTAACGAATAACTCTACTTTTTTCATAACAATTAATTTGGCGGTTAAAAATGGGGGCAGGGAGTCTTAAACAGGCAGGATTAATTCTATCTCTAAAGTAAACTGCTATACCGAACTTTCAAAGTCCCTTTTACAAGATTGCGTAGATACTCCTGTAGAATACGTAGTTGTACGCATCGCCGGTAATAAGGCGTTCATACGCAGTTGTTAAGAGCTTTTACCAGTTCAACTACGGCACTTCAATTTTACGCAGTTCCTACCTTGTTATCGGGCTATGAGTTGATGAAAATTTGGGTCATAAAACAATTTATTATGACACGATATTTCATCTTAACCGCCACATTCCTGGCCTTCTTTTTAGCAAGACCTGTAAGCATAATGGCAAAAAAGAATACTGCTTTTGCCGCTACAATAAGCGAAAATAATGGGGCTGATAAACCTCTTAAAAGCAGCACAGAAACCCCGATGAAAGCGGCGCCGATTCACCAGGATAAAAAACCTCACGGAACTGCTGGAAAATCGCATACACCTACTATGGATGAAACGGCTCATATCCACCGTTTTCATAAAGAGCGGGTAAAGAAAATAAAAAAGCACCATGCTAAATTCTGGCTGCTGACTAAGGTGCTGCTGATATTATGTCATTTGGCACTGTTGGTAATTGCTTACCTCCATGCTACACATTAAAAACGGGGAGAGATTTATTTAAAACGATCAATCATGAATTTTTCAAAAACCTGCAAAGGGAGCTTTTCAATAGTAACTGAGAACACATTCGCTTTTGGTGGACCTTGCTGGCACCAGGCAGATAATAGCTCTAAAGCGTCGGGAGAACCTGTAGCAACAATATGTACTGTTCCATCTGGCAAGTTACTTACTTTACCGGTCAGTCCCAACTCAAGTGCTTTTTCTTTAGTGCTTTGGCGAAAAAAAACACCCTGGACTTTTCCGGATATAATTATGGAAACGGTTTGTTGCATACTAAAATGCAATCAGGTTCACAATTTCTTCCAGGTATTGTTGGTCGGTGCTGTCAAACTGGTCGTACTCATCGCTATCAACATCCAATACGGCAACTACCTGGTTATTCCTGATAACAGGAACTACAATTTCTGATTTTGAAAAACTACTGCAGGCGATATGACCCGGAAATTTTTCTACATCGGGGACTATGATTGTTTTAGCTTCAGCCCAACTACTACCACAAACACCTCTTCCTTTTTTAATACGGGTGCAGGCTACAGGTCCCTGGAAAGGCGCTAAAACCAACTCTTCACTTTTTACTAAATAGAAGCCTACCCAAAACCATCCAAACTGCTCTTTTAATGCCGCTACCACATTTGCCAAATTTGCAATTAAGTCAGGCTCTCCTTCCAGTAAACCTTTTATTTGAGGAATTAATGAATGATACTGATCGGCTTTATTACCGGTAATAATTTGTAAGTCTTCTGCCATGCGGCAAAGTTAATAGTTATTGCAAAAGAGGCTGCACTCCAATCTATTATTTGCTATTCCTGCGTAACTTCCATCAAAATAACTCCCCCCCATGCGAAAGCTTTTTATATTGGGTTCTTTACTGGTTATTAGTAGCAGTATTAAGGCACAACAATTTGGAGGAACGCCACCTGCTCAAAAATGGAAACAGATCAATACCGACTCAGCAAGGATTATTTTTCCTGCAGGATTAGACAGCCAGGCTAATAGGATAGCATCAATAGTTCATTATCTGGCTTCCAAATCAATGCCGGGTTCCGGATCTACATCATTAGGAGATCAATTAAAAAAAATTAATATCGTATTGCAACATCAAACTACGGTTGCCAACGGATATGTTGGGTTAGGCCCATATCGAAGTGAATTTTACCTGACACCAGCTCTAAATAATTTTGACCAGGGAACTGTATCGTGGGGCGACCAGTTAGCTCTGCATGAATACCGCCATGTTCAGCAGTTTAATAATTTTAATAATGGACTGAGCAAGGCGATGAAAGTGCTTTTTGGTGAAGATGGGTATGCATTGGCTATCAATGCAGCAATTCCCGATTGGTTTTATGAAGGTGATGCAGTGTATAATGAAACAGTGATGAGTAAACAGGGTAGGGGAAGATTGCCATTATTTCTTAATGCTTATCCTTCTATTTGGCAGGCAGGCAAGAAATATTCCTGGATGAAATTGCGGAACGGCTCCCTGAAAGATTATGTACCCGATCACTATAAACTCGGTTATTTATTGGTTAATTACGGCCGGGAAAAATATGGAGCTGATTTTTGGACTCAAGTAACGAAAGACGCCAGTGCCTACAAAGGACTACTATACCCTTTTCAGGTTGCTATAAAAACACATGCAGGTATTGATTATAAAACCTTCAGGGAACAAGCTTTTGATTTCTATGAGAAAAAAACAGAACGGGTTTCTGTTTCAAGAGATGAGTATGTTTTTCCCGTTAAGAAAAACTATGTCACTAACTATTATTTTCCTTATAACGCCGGGGAAGACTCCTTGATTTATTTAAAAACAAGTTATCGGCATCGTCCTGCGTTTTATTTGAAAGACAAAACCGGCGAACATAAGTTGAAAGTGAGAGATGTTTCTAACGATGAACAATTTTCTTACCGGAATGGAATGATTGTATATGCTGCCTATGAGAATGATGCCCGGTGGAGTTGGAGAGATTATAGTGTAATTAAAATGCTGGATATATCCACGGGTCAGCAAAAAACACTAACAAAGAAATCCAAATATTTTACACCGGATATTTCTGCAGATGGTTCAAAAGTAGCAGCGGTGCAGGTAAGTGCAAATGGTAAAAGTGAGCTTCATATTTTAGATGCATCCAACGGGCAGGTGTTACAATCCATTCATTCGGCAGAAATTAATTTATTTACCGACCCCAAATTTATTGATGACAATAATCTTGTAACAGCTGTGCGGCTAAGAGATGGTTCTACAGCTTTAGCTACTGCAGAGATTGGAACAGGCAATACGGTTCGACTTACCAATCCTTCCTTTAATGTAGTCGGTTATCCCAGTGTAAGTAATGGAGTTGTTTACTTTACTGCAAGCTATGGTGGTAATGATGATGTATTTGCTTTAAGATTGAGCGATAAAAAAATATATAAGATCAGTAATGGACCATTGGGTAATTATTTTGTGAATGCAGGAAATGGAAAAGTGGCTTGGTCCGTATTTACAGCAGAAGGTTACCAGTTAAAGCAAATAAATGAAAAAGATATTGTTTGGAATGAGGTAAGCAGTGCAGCTACCGAACAATTGACAGAGAAGTTTCCGGTATTTCAATCCGGGAAAAGCAGTGAGTTGTTACCGGCGAATTTACCGCAACGAAATTTCCAGGTAAGTAATTATAGTAAAGGAACGGGATTGTTCAATTTCCACAGTTGGCGGCCCTATTATTCTGATCCAATATTTACTTACTCATTGTATGGACAAAATGTACTCAATACTTTTGAAACTGAATTGTTCTATTCATATAATCAAAACGAAAGATTAAGCAGCG
This sequence comes from Chitinophagaceae bacterium IBVUCB2, assembly GCA_002127295.1. Lineage (GTDB taxonomy): Bacteria > Bacteroidota > Bacteroidia > Chitinophagales > Chitinophagaceae > JJ008. The sequence goes on along the minus strand of NFUV01000001.1, from coordinate 640,073 downwards.
TGGGGCTGAATGCCGTTTATGGTGGATGGTTTCCCTTTTTGAATGTTGGAACTGAAATGACTCTTAACCGGGAAACACAGATCGGCAATAAAATTCGCCAATGGAACCAACTCGATACCCGTATCGGATTGACGGTTCCGCTAACCAAAACAAAAGGGCAAACTTTCAGAAGTTTTAATGCAGGGAGTTTTTATGTATTGCGAAATGAATTCAATAAAGACTTTTATAAGGATTCACTGGGCACAACTTCATTCAGTTATTTGTTGCATCTTTTTTCCTATACCCAACAAGTGCAACGGGCCGTTCAACATATTTATCCCCGGCTCGCCTATTCTGTTTCAGCCAACCATCGTCATGCTATTAGTTATTATGAAGGGTATCAATTTATTGGAACCGCTTCTGTATATGTGCCCGGAGTTTTATCTACGCATAATATAATTGTAACAGGTGCGTTCCAGCAGCGGGATACCAGCCTTGCATTATTCAGCAGTCGCTTCCCCAATGCAAGAGGCTTTAATGATTTTTATCGAACCAATGCGGGGTCGAGAATGCTGGGGCTGTCTGTTAATTACCATTTGCCATTATTATACCCGGATTGGGGCTTTGGAAATATTTTGTACCTGCAACGTTTCCGTGCTAACCTATTTTATGATTTTCAACGATTATATTCAAACAATAAAAAAAATAAACTTGATTTCCGGAGCATCGGCGGGGAATTTTTTGTTGATACCAAATGGTGGAATCAATATCCCTTAACCTTTGGTTTCCGCATTAGCATTTTACAGGATAGAGATCCCTTAAACGGAAACCAAAAAGGCACAAGTATATTTGAGTTTATTGTACCAGTGAATATTATACCGAGATAAGTACTACCCAACCCTCCATTGGAGGGTTGGGTTCCTTTGACATTTTAATTTCTTGAATACTCCCGATGCTTGCAACAACCGCTTATAGTGTAGCGAGGCTTTCTTCTATCACTTTTATCTTTTCTTCGGCATCTGCTTTTTTCTTCCGCTCAATTTCTATTACTTCAGGTTTTGCATTTTGAACGAATCGTTCGTTACCTAATTTCTTTTCTACGGAAACCAAAAAGCCTTTCAGGTAATCAAGGTCTTTTTGTAATTGTTCTTTTTGCGAAGAGGTATCTAAAACAGTGGTTGTTTCAATAAAGAATTTATCTTTTTGTACAACTACGGTTATGCTGTTTGCAACAGAAGCCCCTGTATAAGAACATGATTCGGCATTTACCTGCTTTAATAAAATACTTTCTATTGACTTATATGTTTCGTTACTATCTGTAAGTACATGAAGCTTGATAGTATCTTTTGGCTTCAACTGGTTTTTAACTCTTGCATCACGGATAGCAGTAATAACTTCTTTTAATAAGCCAGCATTAGCAATAATGGCAGCATCAACAGATTTCAGTGATTTATATTGTTTCACCGTCAAATCATCATTTCTTTCTTTCAACTGGTGATAAATATCTTCTGTAATAAATGGCATAAATGGGTGTAGTAACTGCATCAGTTCTTCAAAGAAACCAACTGTTTTTTCATACACTGCTTTATCTATCGGTTGCTCAAATCCTGGTTTTACCCATTCTAAATACCAGCTGCAGAAATCATCCCATATCAATGAATAAATTGTTTTCAATGATTCGCTCAACCGGAAATCTTTAAACTGCTCATCTAATTCTACTCGTACCTGTGCTAAACGATTCTCAAACCAATCCGTTGCGAAGCTGTTTTCGATCTTTCCGTCGTTTTGACTTTCAGACTGTCGCCCTTCCCACATCTTCACCAATTTCAATGCGTTCCACATTTTATTAATGAAAAATTTGCCTTGCTCATTACCAGACTTATCCCACATCAAATCATTTCCTGCCGGCGATGAAAACATAACACCAAACCGAACAGCATCGGCACCATCTTTTTCAATCATTTCAAGCAGGTCAGGAGAGTTGCCCAATTGCTTACTCATTTTTCTTCCCTGTTTATCCCGCACCATTCCGGTGAAGTACACATCTTTGAATGGTATTTCTTTTTTGTATTCGAAACCCGCCATTATCATTCTCGCCACCCAGAAGAAAATAATATCCTGTCCTGTTACTAATGTAGTACCAGGGTAATAATATTCAGCATCTTTATTTCCCGGATTACTAATGCCTTTAAATACTTCCATCGGCCAAAGCCAACTTGAGAACCATGTATCGAGGCAATCCTCATCTTGTATAAGGTCTTCAATTTTGAATTTTGAATTTTGAGTTTTGAATTTTTCAAAAGCTTCCTCTCTTGTAGCAGCAACAACAAAATCTCCATCAGGTGTGTACCACGCCGGTATCTGCTGCCCCCACCAAAGCTGGCGGCTAATGCACCAGTCCTTAATATTATTCAACCAATGACTGTATGTATTCTTTGTCTTTTCGGGATGAAAAGTAATTTCATCATTCATCACCGCAGTTAATGTTTCAGGATTTCTTTTCAGAAACTCTTTCATATTCATAAACCATTGCAAACTCAATCGGGATTCTATAATAGCTCCCGTTCTTTCACTCGTACCAACCTGCCCTTTATAATCCTCGATTTTTGCTACCAGCCCTAATGCTTCAATATCTGTAACTATCTTTTTTCTCAACTCAAACCGGTCAACACCATTATAAGAAAGTACTAATGCAGATGGGTTATCATCAACCAATTCTTCCGCAGTAAACTTTCCTTCTGCATCTAATGTGTTTAATGCTTTCAGGTTGTGTTTTCTTCCTAGTTCGTTATCGTTCTTGTCATGTGCCGGAGTAATCTTCAATGCACCGGTACCAAATTCTGCATCTACATATTCATCTGCAATGATGGGAATTTTCCTGTTGATGATGGGAACAATAACTTCTTTACCAATCCATGAAGCATAACGTTCATCTGTTGGATTTACACAAATAGCTACGTCACCCAGAATAGTTTCGGGTCGGGTAGTAGCAACAGTCATAAATTGACTGTTATCATCTACTAATGGGTATTTTACAAAATATAATTTTGAATCAATGTCTTTGAAAATTACTTCTTCATCACTTAATGCTGTTTTACTTACAGGATCCCAGTTTACCATTCTTAAACCACGATAAATAATTCCTTTCTCATGTAAGTCAATAAAAACCTTGATTACACTTTTATAGTAATCATCATCCATCGTAAAGGATGTCCTTTCCCAATCTAAACTGCAACCCAGTTTTTTCAACTGCTGCAAAATGATACCACCATATTTTTCTTTCCACTCCCAGGCATACTTCAAAAAATCTTCACGCCTGAGTGATGATTTTGCAATACCTTTTTCCCTGAGCATCTGAACCACTTTTGCTTCAGTAGCTATGGATGCATGATCTGTTCCCGGAACCCAACAAGCATTTTTTCCCTGCATTCTTGCCCGGCGAATCAAAATATCCTGGATAGTATTATTAAGGCAATGCCCCATGTGCAGCACACCTGTTACATTGGGAGGGGGAATTACAATAGTGTATGGCTCACGGTTATCCGGCTCACTATGAAAATAATTTTTATCAAGCCAATGCTGGTACCATTTTTTTTCAGCTACGTTGTGGTCAAAGTTTTTCGATAATTCCATTGCAGGTAATAAATTTATGTTGCCAACGACAGTACTACTATCATCGTTCCTTGCGTCGCACTCTTGTACTGTATAATACAACTGCGCATTTTACGAAAGCTAAACAATGTAGATGAGAACCCGTTTGGGCGGCAAATTTACCTTGTTTTGAGTACACAACGAAAAGCAGCGTGGAAGAGGAGGGGCTTTATTATAAATTAGCAATTATTAAGATGAAGGCATATGTTTTTTGATCTCGTCACATATGTAGAGACGGCCCTCATACACCTCTATAATTCCCTGGTTAATTTCTTCCAACGAAGATGTTTTAGTTAAATAGCCTCTTGCACCCACTTCAATCATCCGGGAAGCATATTTTGGTTGATTATTGGCAGATAACCCAATAATTTTAAGGGAAGGTATAAGTCCCATCAATTTTTCAGTAATTACAAAACCATTTTCCGGGGACATATTAATGTCAACAAGGATAATATCAGGCGAAATTTTTTGTACTTGATCTATAACAGCCTGGCCATTTTCGAAATCAGCCACCACCTCAAGCCGGGGATTGTTTTCAAGTAACATTTTCCATGACTGGCGCACCAGTTCATGATCATCTACGAGGACTATACGGATCCGCTCATTTCTCATTGCACAGTTTTTTCTGTATTACTTAAGCTCAGTTTAAATATCTATTTGGCTTTTTATGGAGCTATTGGTTAAAATCGGAGAGAGGATTTTCGGAAAAGGTGGTTTGTCAAGGAGGGAAATTCAACTCCAAGTTGAGAAATATCGAAAATTTATTAAATAGAGTAATTTCAAGCCAGTAATTCCTGATAACTATTAAAACATGTTTATCAGTAAAAATACTGAAAAACTAAAGTAATATTACTAGGTCAAATTACCAAGAGATTTTACTAATTTATTTACCTTATGGCCAGAATTGGTATACACATCCAGTTTAAAAGGGGATTCTGGCTACGTTTTTACAATTATATTCGTAAAAAATTGCCCGTTGGGGTTTATAAAATCAAAACTGACTGATGAAAAAAGAACTGGCCTCCTGGTATAGCCCTTCGCTTAGCAAAGAAATGCCCATAGCCTCATATGGTGATTATGGTTTTGCCTTATTACTAATACCCACAGCTGCGGCAGATTATTTGGAGTATGAACGGTTTCAATTAATGGATCACCTGGCTCCCTTTATTGATGCCGGAAAAGTTAGAGTGTTTTCTATCGACAGTATTAATAATGAGAGCTGGTTGAATAATGAAATGGACCCAAAACATAAGTCCATGCGGCAACAGCAATGGAACAGTTATGTTTTCAACGAGGTAATACCCTTTATAAAAACCAATACCAGCCAGGAAACCCCCATTATTACCTGCGGCGCATCATTCGGTGCATTACATAGCATGAACTTGTTTTTAAAACGCCCCGATCTGATCAATGGCGTAATAGCTATGAGCGGAGTGTACGATTTATCGGAGTACACTAAGGGTTATTTTGATGACGATGCTTATTTTAACAGCCCATGGCATTACATGCAAAACTTGACGGACCATAACATTCTTGAACAAATTCGTCAAAGCAAGCATATTCATATTTTAACGGGCAGTGGTAATTATGAAGACCCGGATGCCAGTGGAAAGTTTGCTAAAATCTTATACGATAAAGGAATTTGGTATGAATTAGATGTATGGGGACAGGATTGGCCGCATGACTGGAACACCTGGAGAGCTATGTTGCCACATTACCTTGGCTCAAGGTTCTAATTAATATGTAATCTTTTTATTATAAGCATCTGTTTCTTAAAACCTTTTATGAAACAGTTGCTTTTTCTTTTGCTGCTAATACCGCTGTTTTCATTAGCGCAGCGTACAGAATGGGATATTGCCTACAATAAAAGTATTCCAGACGGCTTAGGAAAGCCTTTTCATATGCCGGAAAGAGATTATAATCCACATTATCAAATTGATGACACGATTAACTACAGGCAAAAAAGCAGAATACATATTATTAACTCCGACTCCGTTTATCGTAAATTATTTTGGCGATATGTGTATACAAAGGACTCATTGAAAAAATATAATCAATCTGGGGAAAATGAATATTATTATAAATGGATGATAGGCCGCCTGGTTGATTCTTTACCTGTAATTGATTTTTCAAAAAATGATTTGGTATTGTATGCTGCCTGTTCACAATGCTTTGCTTATTGTGAGCATGAGCAAGGCCGTGATAACTGTCATCGGAATGCCTGTAATTTTCGGGAGACATTCTATATACGGGAAAAGAAAAAATAGAATTTAGAATTAAATCAATTCTTTTAAAAGTCTGCTGAACTCTTTTCGTTCAATCATTCTTGCTCCCATACTTTCCAGATATTCCGTGTAAACCTGGCAATCAATCAATTCAATTCCTTCTCCTTTTAATTGCTGTACATACTTTGTAAAAGCATATCGGGAGGCATTGCTTACTTTACTAAACATACTTTCACCGAAAAAAACTTTACCGAGTTTGATGCCGTACAGTCCACCAACTAATTCGCTTTTGCTCCAAACTTCAGCGCTATGTGCATGCCCCAATTGATGCAGCCGGGTGTATGCTTTTTCTACTTCGTCGGTAATCCAGGTGCCTTCTTGTCCGGGTCGTTTGGTTTCCTTACAATTATTAATTACCTGCCCAAATGCTTTATTGCAGGTAAACTCAAATCCATTATTCTCACCGGAGGGTTCTTCTCTTTTCAATAGGGTTTTTGTTGTTTTATTTATTTTCAATTCACCAGGAAATAAAACAAAACGGGGGTCAGGGCTCCACCATAAAATGGTTTCGCCTTCATACCATGGAAAAATCCCTTGCTGGTATGCCAGGAGCAGGCGGTCAGTAGAAAGATCTCCACCCATGGCCAATAGCCCATCGGGTTCAGCTAATTGAACCGGAGGGAAGATCAATTCTTTATCTAATGCAAAAAGGGGCATGGGTATTAAAGGTGTTGTCCAACTTAATGAATTGCTGGGTTATAATACCAGTTTAGATTAAAATTTTCTAAACTTCACAAAAAAAATTACTTTTAGGAAGTTATTATATTTAGTTACAGCTAATCAAACATAATTGTATGAAAAAGATTGGGATTGTTTTATGCTTGTTGATTACTCTTTCCATAGTTACAGTCAGTTGTGGCAAGGATGTTCCTGAACCTGGAGAGGTTCCAACTGGTCCTGTAAATACCGGCCCAACTGGTCCTACTGGCCCAACAGGGGGATAGATATTTGATTCATCCTTTATTTGATTATTAAAGCAATTGCTATTACCCGGCCACTATTTCCACTGTAGCGTTAATCCCCCGGTCTGTAATTGCATCGCATTGTGGTTTCAGGTCTTCGTAAGAACCATTTTTTACAGCATACTTGCCTTTGTAATGAATAAAATAAGAACACTGCTCTGCCTGCTCCTGTGAATGACCGCACACTTCCATCAGGGTATCAATCACCCATTCGAAGGTATTTACATCATCATTCCAGACAATAAGATTGCAGCCTTCATCTTCTGCGGTTAGCACAAGAGTTTCTTCGCTTGTATCCGTAAGTATATCGTTTTTCGTAAAAGGCATCTGTGCACAAAAGTAAAAATTATTTGCTATAACTTTTACAAAGCAGTTTTACCTTAATTTAAATCAATTGTATGGAAAGAGTAATTGGCCTTGGCGGCCCTTTTATAAAAGCCAATGATCCTAAGGCTATGGTGGCCTGGTATGAAAAGCACCTCGGTATTTCCTTTAATGGAACAGTATACACATCCTGGGAGTTTGCTAATGAAGATGGCAGCAAAAGGACAGGTTCTAATGTACTTTCATTTTTTAAACAGGACTCTGATTATTTTGCTCCCAGTGAAAAAAAGGTGATGCTAAATTTTATTGTGAAAGATCTGTTTGCATTATTAGAAGTGCTGAAAAGCGAGGGAGTGCAACTTGTAGGAGACCCGATGGATGAGGAATATGGAAAATTCGGGTGGATATTAGATCCTGAAGGCAATAAGATTGAATTGTGGGAACCACCTCAATAATCAAATAACATTCAAAATCTTATAACTTAACAAAACTGATAAGTAAATGCAGGGAAAATGGGGGGAGTACATAGATACATTAAATAAATAATGTATTTTAGTTATTGTAAAGTTTGCTCATGCGATTTATATGCTTAGCCATATTTTTATTTGCGGGAGTAGAGACCCTGGCCAATTTTGTAGTAAGCTCAACGGAAAACAATTCTTCAATATTAAAAGTGGAGAATCCGTCTAAAAGTAAACCGAGAAAGTTAAAATTTAAGATTAAAGATCTTGAAAAACTAATCGGTAAACGATTCACTTTAAAAGAAAAAATTGAGATAAGAATATTGAGCATCGGCTACAAAAAAAAGATCCGGGCTAATAAATTCGCACCGGGAGACCCGGACAAACAGGGAAAATTGTCTTTTATTTTTGGAGTGGCAGCACTCGCATTGCTTTCAACAATTTTTTTGCCATGGGCGTCCGGGAGCTTTCTTGGAATAATACTGTTGTTTGCAATACCTGTTTTAGCCGGTTTAGCTCTTTGGTTAGGACTAAGATCAGCCAGGGAAGGGAAAAATTTTAAAAATGTATTTGGAATTATTGCTGGTGGAGCAATCATTGCTCTGGCAATTATTTTGAGTGTTAGTGCCCTATCTCTGTAAGAGAATCAAGTTCATCCATTGTTATAGAATTTGCCTTGCTATATAAACTGCACAATTAAGTGTTGGATATGTTTGCAACCCCTGTCTAACCTTTAAAACAAAAACCTCACTTGTGAGTGAGGTCTTTAGTGGGAGTTGACGGGTTCGAACCGCCGACCCTCTGCTTGTAAGTCGGAGTACACCATCTTCTCTTGTTTAGCCCCTGTTTGCACTTGTTCTGTAAATCAACGTTTTATAAAATTTATTTTTCCTTTTTGCTACTTTTTTTAGCACTTATTAGTACCTTTGAGGTCACATTTGAGGTCACATTCAGGTCGCTAATAACTAAAGAAAGAACTAATGATAGAGCAAAAAGTTACCGTCAATTTCTTCCTTGATAAATCAAGGCCAAACGCTGAGAACAAGTGTTTGATTAAATTAAATATCTACTGCAAACCTACTAAAAAAAGATACGCTACTTCCAGCCACGTTACCACCGATGAATGGGAAAAACTAAACGGCTCCAATCTTCGGGATGAAAACCTGAAAGAAATCAGGAAGAAGCTTAACACCCTGCAAGCTTCAGTTGAAAAAACAATAGAGAAAATAAACCCTTTCTCTTTCGTTGCCTTTGAAGAATTGTTTTTTGATAAATCACCAAAGCCAACCACAAAAACAACATCACTGCAAAGCTGGTTTGATGCGTACATAAATGAGCTGCATGATAAAGGCAGAGTTGGTACAGCTATCGCATACCGTACTACAATCAATTCGCTAAACCTTTATAAAAAAGGTTTGCACTTGCAGGATATTTCCCCGGCTTTGTTAGAGGATTATGAAAAGCATTTAACCAATGCCGGTAAATCTTATACCACAGTCAGTATTTATATCCGCCAACTCAGGGCCATCATTAACCAGGCAATTAATGCCAATGTTCTTTCCGCCGAAAAATATCCTTTCAAAAAATATGAAATACCATCCGGCAGAAATGTGAAGAAAGCCTTGTCTGAAAAAGACATTCAAAAAATTCTAAATCATACACCGGAGAAAGCAGACGAACAGAAGGCACTTGATTTTTGGATTCTCTCTTACCTGTGCAGCGGTATCAATTTTGCAGATATTATTGAATTGAAGCCTTCAAATATCAATGGCGATTATTTACATTTCATAAGGGCAAAAACAAAGAACACAAAAAAGAAAGATTTACGGCCTATCAAAGTTGGCCTTAATCCCAGGGCAAAAGATATTATCAACAAATGGAGGAACACTATTCCTGAAAACCCTTACCTCTTTCCGGTATTAGAGGCAGGGCTTGCACCAAAAACAGTTAAGCACCGTTGCCAGCGTTTTATTAAATGGGTAAATAAAAGAATGGAACTAATACGGGTTGAATTAGAAATCGACCAAAAAATAGGAACTTATGCAGCAAGACATACTTTCTCAACTGTATTAAAACGCAAAGGCGTTTCAACAGAGTTCATCAAAGAATCATTAGGGCACAGTTCTATGGTTACAACTGAAAACTATTTAGATAGCTTTGCGGATGATGTGAAATTAAAAAATGCAAATATTCTAACAGAGTTTTCATAGCATGGAAATAAAAATTTTAGACAGCATATTGCACGGTGAACTGAAGCCCTGGAAACAGGACACATCCAGCACTAAGCGATTTACAGAATTAGTGAAAACTGCTAAAGCGGTTTCACCAACCACAAATGCAGAGTTGCAAAAGCAACTTACAACACTGTTGGCTGATTATCCAACTTTGAAAAAATGGCTGGCGGCTGAAGCCACCAGCAACACTAATACATTACAGCAACTTTTATTTAGCATTGATTTACCTTCTTGCAGCAGCTCACCCACACATTTCTATGCGGCTGTTATCACAGCCGAAACCCTTCGGGTGTATAATTCCTTCATGCAGCAATCTGTTAATTGGAATACTACAATTGACATTCCTTTTCAAACGACCAGGATACTAAACAGCTTGAAGGTATTAACACAGCAAACCATTGCTGAGTTACAGGAAAGAGGCTACACAACTGTACCAGATGAACAAAGCAGCTTTATTCATTTTGCCTTGTACTATCTCCAACATAGTTTGATACAATTATACTTTAGTATTCAAAAAGTATTTGAAACCCACTTACCGCAGGTAACAACATTGGAAGATTTCTATTCATTAGATTTAGGCTTACCAACGGCACAGATAATTCATTTTAAAAATTCTGTTATTGTTCCAGAAAAAGAAATTACATCCATCGCACAGTCTGACAATAAAGCTTTCAACTTTGGCTTTAAAGGGGATGAAGCAAAACTCCGTAACCTCATTGCTGTTTTGTGCAATCACAAAAACCTATTGGATGAAGCTGTAACCAAGCCGGATGATTTTTTTAAGCTGCTTACCACAAAAAACATTAACGACAGAAAGTATAAAGTTCAAATTGGCTGCGAAACAAATCTGTTTCAGCATATCGCCGATAAGCTAAAAACAACCTTCCCAAAATTCACCTACGCCAATATAGGCAAGTGCAATTATTTCTTTACTAAAAATGGCACTCCAATCCAGGCAAGTTTACTTTCAAATTCCAAATCCAACAACCCGGTTTCAAAGCAACTAAAAGAAGAAATTGATAAGTTTTTCAAAGAAAACGATATGTAAAACATATAGATAGGTATATAAAGGTATAGATTTCTATATCCCAGCTATATACCTATACTAACCGGGGCGGCTGCAATATTTTCCTTTGTTCCATCATCAAAAAATCATTAAAAGATGGAACAAGAAAATTTAATCCTCGACAAGCTCACCGAAATCGCAAACAAGCTGGATGAGCAAAACCTGTTACAAAAAACAGTACTCAACTTTAATGAGGCTTGCACTTACTTAGATGTAAGCCCCTCGCATTTGTACAAGCTCACCAGTACAAAGCACATTCCGCATTTCTGCCCACAGGGCAAAAAATTGTACTTCCGCCGGGAGGAACTGGACACTTGGCTGCAACGAAACCGTCAGCCTACTGCCGAAGAAGCAGAAGCCGCTGCATCCGATTTATTAATCCGCAGCAAAAGGAAGTAACAATTTTTTCCCAATTGAACTAAAGACTTGAACAATGGCAGTATGCACCATATTTAAAAACTTTACCAATCCGGTAGAGGATGTTTCGCTGATTATTCTTTCCAATTGGATAGCATCCGAAAAATACAAACCAGCGGTAGCAGAAATCCGGAACCTGATTGCACAGGGTAAAACAGAAGAAGCACAGGCAAAGAAGCAGCTGCTTCCGGCCTTTACCCCATCGGCAACTTTTAAAGACAAAAGATTGCTGCCAAATATGGAGCAGTACAGCGGCTTTGTACATCTTGATTTTGATAAGCTATCACCGGTGCAATTAATTGCATCCTTTCAAATCATTGCTGCAATCCCTTACACTTTCCTTTGCTTCATCAGCCCAAGCGGCAATGGTTTAAAAGTTTTTATAGAAGTAAAAACCGGGGCAGAGCACCACGATACAGCTTACCAGCAAGTAAAGCAGTATTATGAAAATGCCACCGGCTTAAAAGCCGATGTAAAATGCAAAGACATTACCAGGCTTTGCTTTGTAAGCCACGACCCACAGTTGTATAAAAACATTTACAACGAAAAATTTCCAGTACAGGATATACCTGTTCAGCAAAAGCCGGTTCCGGTAGTTACCATGCAAGAACCAAAAGAAGATAGCACCGCTTCAGATGAATACCTGCTAATCTTTCAGCAGCAAATCACATTCACCAATCAAAAAGCCAATTATGAAAATGGAAACCGCAATAATTATATGTACCTGCTTGCTTCTAATTGCAACAGAGCTGGTGTACCGCAATCCGATACTGAAATTTTATGTGCACAGCATTTTGATTTATCTGAAAGAGAAATTAAGGATTCGGTAAACAGTGCCTACAAACACCACAGCACAGAGTTTGCAAAGTTTGCAAACTCTGCAAAGATGCAAAGTGCAGAACAGCAACCTTCCCAGCCGGATGATGACCCTTTAGAAGACTATTTAAAAACCACCCCCACAATCCCCGATGAAGTGTATGAAGCATTGCCCCACATACTTAAAGAAGGTGCAAGGGCATTTACCGATAAGCGTAAACGGGATGTTTTCTTTACCGGTGCTATTTCCATTATTAGCGGCTGTCTGCCAAAAGTAACAGGTATCTATTTTAACGAAAGGGTGTATCCGCACTTATACACTTTCATTATTGCCCCGGCAGCCAGTGGCAAAGGAGTATTAAAAAATGCCAAACGATTGGGCGATAAGTACCATCAAAAAATTTTACTGCAAAGCAGGGAGGCACAAAAAATATATGAAAGCGAACTGGCAGAATATAAAAGGTTGGAGTTCAAAAAAAACAAAGGAGAGCCAGCACCGGAAAAACCACAACCACCCCCTTTTAAAATCGTATTCATTCCGGCAGATTGCAGTCAGGCAAGAATGGTAGAGCATCTGCAAGCCAACGACGGGCAGGGCATCATTTGCGAAACTGAAGCCGATACCATGAGTGGTGCAAAAAAACAGGATTGGGGCGACTATTCACCCATTCTCAGGTCAGCCTTTCACCATGAAAAAATATCTATTTCCCGGAAAACCGGTAATGAGTATGTAGAGATAAATGAACCACGGCTGGCGGTGGCCTTATCCGGCACACCGGCACAGGCTCCCAGGCTTATTTCTTCCGCAGAAGATGGCTTATTCAGCCGTTTCCTGTTTTATGCTTTTAAAAATAATATTGAATGGCAAGACCCTTCTCCCAAAAGCAATACGATTGTTTATAACGACCATTTTGAGGCACTCTCAGACCAAATCTTACAACTCATTAATCTATTAGAGCAATCCCCCACTATGGTTGAATTACAGCCATCACAATGGCAGATAATCAATACCACCTTTCCCAAAATGCTGTCAGAAGTGGTAACCTTTACCAGCGAAGATGCAGCAGGTGTGGTATATCGGTTGGGGTTGGTACTTTTTAGAATTTGTATGATATTCTCCGCACTGAGAAAGCATGAAAATGGGGATATGACCGAAACAATTATTTGTACCGATGAAGATTTTAATACAGCCCTCATAATAGTGCAAACCTATTTACAGCACAGTTTGCTTATGTTCAATAACTTGCCAAAGCAAAATGAAAGTATGCAGTTTCATTCCGGCGATGGCAAACGAAAATTCTTTGAAGCGTTGCCCAAAGAATTTACAAGGAAAGAAGCCACCGAAATAGGTACAAAATTTAAGCTATCTGCCAGAACGGTGGATGATGTACTAAAATCCTGCCTCGGTGTAAGCCTCACTAAAATTAAAGCCGGTTCCTACCAACGCATTTAAAAGCCTTATCCGGGCTTTTTGCATTGATTGCACACTTTGCAATGTTTGCAAATTTGCTATTCCTTTTAGCAATTGTTGTTATTGGTTTCTTATATTTGCCAATATTTGTCAAGTCAATATTTTTACAATGGCAACCCAATTTGGTGATAGGATAAGAGAGCTTCGTATTAAGCAAAAATTGCTACTGCGCCAGGTAGCTTCAAAGCTGGATGTAGATACCTCTATTATTAGTAAAATGGAAAGAGGCGAACGGCCAATTAAGAAAGAGCAAATTATCATTTTAGCTGAAATATTGAAAGTGGGTAAAGATGAATTGCTAACACTTTGGTTAGCTGACCAGTTATATAATGTTATTGAAGGTGAACCTATGGCAGATGAAGCATTGAAATCAGTTACAAAAAAATTGAGTAAAGAAAAATAAAATTGAGTAAACCAAGCTTATAAAGTATGAAAATATTCAAAATAGAAGTTGAGAATTTCCGCCTGCTTAGAAATTTTTCTATGGATTTGGAAAATGAACTCTCATTGGTTATTGGTAAAAACAATACCGGTAAAACTTCAATATTATTTGTACTTGAAAAGTTTTTAAATCAACCCGACAGGAATAAATTTTTGTTTGATGACTTTAATATTGAATTCAAAAAAGAGCTGAAAACCCTTATTGAAAGTGCGGATTTGGTAACCGAGGAAGATTTTGTTGTTTCAGGAATAAAACTAAAAATCTTTATTGAGTATAATGAGCATGACAACTTATCTAATGTTAGTCGTGTAATGATGGATTTAGACCCTGCTAATAATGTGATTGTGTTAGGTTTTGACTACACTATGAGGTACACTGAATATGTAATAATGAAAAATACTTACAGGGAGTTTAAAGTAAGTGAAGAAGCAAAGGTGCATGATGATGCAGATTATATCGTAAAAGGTATTTATGATTTTTTAAAGCAAAAACAGGCTGATTATTTTCAGTTCAATAAAAAATCATTTGAATATGATATGGCTACAAGTTTGGTAAACGAAACTGTGTATCTAAATTTAATTAGTGAAGATATAAGTACAAAAGATATAATCAATTTTAAATTCATAAGTGCCAGAAGGGATGTAACTAATAAAGAAATTGATAAAACACTCTCCGTACAAACTTCAAGAATTTATGAAAAGACTGAATCTACAGAAGAACAGAATAAAGCAGTTGATGATTTTAAAGAAAAACTTAGTGAAACAGATAATCATTTAAGCGGCATTTATAAATCGTTGTTTAATGGTATAGTTGAAAAAGTAAAAGCCTTTGGCGGAGTTAAAATAAATGAATCTGATATTGAAATAATTTCAACACTACAACACAGAGAGTTATTGAAAGGAAATACAACCGTTGTTTACAAGCATGATGAAGATAACCACCTGCCTGAACATTACAATGGTTTAGGATACATGAACCTTATAAGTATGATTTTTGAAATTGAGATACTTGTGCATGAGTTCAAAAAAGAATCAGATAAAACCCCTGCGGATATAAACCTGCTTTTCATAGAAGAACCGGAAGCCCATACACATCCGCAGATGCAGTATATTTTTATTAAAAACATAAAAAAACTGCTTGCTGAAGGTGTAACACGAAAAGACGGGATAAAGAGAAAATTGCAATATATTATTAGTACCCACTCTTCACATATAGTCGCAGATAGTGATTTCAATGATATTAAATACCTAAAAAAGCAAGGTGTAAATGGAGTAATTGCAAAAAATCTTAAAGACTTAAAAAAAGATTACGATGCAGGTACAAACCAGTATCAATTTTTAACCCAGTATCTTACTATAAGCAGGGCTGAAATATTTTTTGCAGAAAAGGCAATCCTAATTGAAGGCGATACTGAAAGGATATTAGTTCCTACGCTAATGCGAAAAATTGATATTGATGAAAATAAAAGATATGCAGCATTAGGAGAAGATGATGTATTTCTACCCTTACTTTCTCAAAACATTTCTATTATTGAGGTTGGTGCATACTCACATATTTTTGAAAAATTCATTGATTTTTTAGGTATTAAATCATTAGTGATTACAGATTTGGATGCAGTAGGTGATGATAATAAGGCTTGTGAAGTAGCAGTAGGTACTAAGTATTCAAATGCAGCACTAAAATTTTTCTTTGGTACAGCAACTTTGGATGATTTAAAGAGCTATGCTATAACAAATAAATGCTTTAATAAAGTTGCTGATGTTTGGCAAAATAATGCGGACGGCAGCCTGTGTATAATTTATCAGGTAAATGACGAAGGTTATAACGCAAGAAGTTTTGAAGATGCTTATATACACATCAATAAAGCCTTCATAAAGGCAAATAAAGACGATTTTGAGGGATTGCAGAATAGAGAATACTTCGATGATGATACAAAAGGGGCGTTTGTATTAGCCGCTGAATGTATCAAAAAGAAAACTCACTTTGCTATGGACATTATTTATCAGAGCGATGCAGAGTTTACTAATTGGAAAATACCAGCTTACATAAAAGAAGGTTTATTATGGTTGAAAAAAGATTAGAATTGGAACCAGAAGTTCAGGGGATTTTTGGATTGATTGATGCAAAGGAAAATTTTTTACTTAGCGGAGGGGCAGGTAGTGGAAAAACTTATTCATTAGTCCAGGTAATAAGACAGGCAATAGCAGAAAACCCATCAGCTAAGATAGCCTGTATGACTTATACAAATGCAGCAGTTAAAGAAATTGAGGAAAGGGTGAATCATAAAAATCTGAATGTTACAACCATTCATGATTTTTTATGGGATAACATTAAACATTTTCAAAAAGAGTTAAAGGCAGCTTTGGTGGCTTTGGTTAATAATGAAGAAGTTGCTAATATTTCAATTGATGAACCCAGTCCTATTCCTGCTAATTATTTTGATAATTGTGAAGACGGCATCCAGTACAAGGAATTTTTAAAACTGAAGGAAGGAATTATTTCACATGATGAATTATTGATAGTGGCCAATTATCTTTTTCAGAATTATAGCAAGCTAAGTGACATTGTAAAAGATAAATACACATTTATTTTTATAGATGAGTATCAGGATACAAGTAAATCAGTGGTTGATATTTTTCTTAATCATTTTGCAAAAAGTGCCAAGCAAAATATCATTGGATTTTTCGGTGATGCAATGCAGTCGATATATGATGATACTATTGGAAACTTAGATGCGTATGCTGATAAAGTAAAAGAAATAAAGAAGGAGCAAAACAGGCGAAATCCACGAACAGTTATTGATTTAGCAAATAGGTTGCGAACTGATGGAATAACACAAATTCCATCCGCAGACCATAATGCACCAAATATGTTGAATGGTGAATTAAAAGATGGGACTATACTATTTCTTTATTCGGGTGATGGGGATGTTTCTAAAGCTAAAAATATATTGACAGAAAAACACGATTGGCATTTTGATGATGCCAAGGAAACTAAGGAACTAAATCTAACACACAATTTAATTGCTGATAAAGCAGGATTTAGAACATTAATGGATGTGTATGATAGAGATTTGATTTTAAATTATCGGGATAGAATTAAGAAGTACATAAAGGATAAAGCCATTGTAACTGATTTTTCTGAAAACACTTTTGGAGAAGTAATAGAAATTTTAAAGCAAGGAAAAACGGGGGCTGCACTAAATGCTGTATTGCCTACAGCAGGTATGAAAGCGTTTATAGATAACAATCCTGATTTATTCGCAATCGCTTTAAATTACAACTATTCACTATTTACAAAAATTTATGTGAATAAAGACCAGCTTTTAGACGACAAGAAAAAGGATGAAGGAGATGAAAATAAAAAAGGTACAAAAAGAGATAATTTAATAAAGCACCTCTTTAAAATTCAAACAAATATTTCTCTTTATCAAAATAAACTTTACAATGAATTTCTAAGGGTTACAGATTATAAAAATCATATTCATAGCATAGCGGATAAAAAAATATTAAAAGAGAATATTGAAAGTCTGATTGATATTGGAGATAAAACAATTGAAGAGATTATTGAAGATGCACATGAGAAAGGTATCTGTGTTATTGATGATAAATTGAATGATTTTAAAACTAATAAAGAGTATTTATACAATAGGGTAAAAGCAATTAGGTTTAGTGAGTTTCAACTACTATATGAATATTTAGAAGGGAAAACGCCATTTTCTACACAACACAAAACAAAAGGGACTGAATTTAATGATGTACTGGTTATTTTGGATAATGGAGGCTGGAACAATTACAATTTTGAAAACTTGTTTTTAGGAAATGGAACAGCAACAGTTTTGGCCAGGACACAAAAAATATTTTATGTGTGTTGTACACGGGCAAAAGAAAACTTAACAGTATTCTATCATAATCCTAAGCCTGAAGTTATTGCAAAAGCAAAAGAATGGTTTGGGGTCGATAATGTTTTAGAAGTAGTATAGAGTTATTACAATGGGAATTTATGAATATCAATAAATAATTTCATCACAATGGCAAAAGCAACAAAAAAAATAAAAATAATGGTTGGCTCTACCGTGTATGGCTTTGAAGACCAGCTTTCGCAGATTGTAGCACAACTACAGCTACTGGATTACGAAGTACTCAACTCTTACAACGGCAGCATAAAAGTAAATCCTACATTATCCAATTTAGATAATTGCCTCAATGCTGTTAAAGAATGTGATTTGTTTTTGGGCATTATACGGCCTTACTATGGTACGGGCAATATTGGAGATAAGAATATCACTTTCGAGGAGATAAAATTAGCCATCAAACTCAAAAAGCCTTATTGGTTTCTGGTACATAGGGATGTTGTTTTTTCACGGTTACTGTTTAGCAAAATGAAATTGAAATCAGGTGATAAAATTGTGGTAGAACCAAACCGCTTTTTTGATGAACGTACTATTGAGATTTATGAGTATGTAATAAAAAATCATGAGCCAGTTACGCTACGGAATGGCAATTGGGCACAGGAGTTTTACCGCTTGGATGAAATGATGACTTATGTAAATACTCAGTTTACTGATATGGATTTTGTTCAAAATATTCTAAACGATAAAACGGCAAAAAATGGAAAATAGTTTTATTATAGACAATTTGTTGGAGCAACAGGAAGGCACCCGTTTAGAGTTTAAAGCAACTGTAAATAAGGAGGCTATTGCCAAAACCATTGCAGCTTTCATCAATACACAAGGCGGCGATTTGGTTATAGGGATAGAAGACAATAAAAAAATTGTTGGGGTAGAAAATGCTGAAAAATTGTGTGCGGCTATTCAAAAAATGCTGGTGGAATTTATCCAGCCCATTGCTCCCATTTTTACGCAGGTTATCAATTACAAAAAGAAAGATTTAATATTGATAAGTGTTTGGGAGGGTGCAAAAAAACCATACCAATACAAAGGCAAAATCTTTACCCGTGAAAATGATGCTACCAAATTATCATCTGTCAGCAATTTAACTTCACTCATTAAAGACCGTAAGGATGCTGATTTTCACTGGGAACGCAGAACAGTTTTAGGTTCTTCTTTGCAGGATTTAGATACCGAAGAAATTAATCAAACCATTGCTTTATACAAAGCATATAAGCCAAATAGTGCAGTAGAAGATGCCGAAGATTTTTTAATTCAAATGGGCTTGATACAAAATGGCAATCTTACCAATGCCTGTGTGGTATTGTTTGGTAAAAAACCCACCCGTTTTATACCTCAATCCAAAATTAGAATAACCATTTATCCCTCTACTGTTACTGGCGATAATTTTTTGAACGACAAAACATTTGATGGCTGTATATTTCAAAATATTACTGCCATCCTCAATTTTATAGAAATTTCCTTTGGTAAAAACATTGTAGTAGATGGCATCCTTCGTAAAGAAAAATTGAATTATCCTTTATTGGCTGTACGGGAAGGTTTGCTCAATGCAATGGTTCACCGGGATTATAATTCGGTAAATGGCTTTTTGCAAATTTCTATTTTTAGCGATAGAACCGAAATTGCCAATTACGGGGGCTTACCTGCCGGTATCACCATTAAGGATTTAAAAAAGGAACATAGTTCCATACTTCGCAATCCTGATATTGCTCAAATATGCTTTGTAAGAAAGTACATAGAAATGCTGGGCAGCGGTACTTTGCGAATGATAAGTGATTGCAAAAAGAATGGTTTTAGAATGCCCGTTTGGACGGATAAAGACAATGTAACTACTGTAACCTTTCCCGACCTTTCTATCAAAACCAAAGCCACTAAAGGTGTAAATGAAGGTGTAAATGAAGGTGTAAAAAAAGTGCATTTTAAAGCCGAAAGTGAAGGTGTAAATGAAGAGCTAAATGCCATTTATGCAGTGATAGAAAAAACACCGGGATTAAAAGCCCCGGCTATTGCATCCGTATTGGGTGTAAGCCTTTCAACGGCAGAAAGGTATATCAAGAAATTGAAAGATGCTAAGCATATAAAATTTGTAGGAGTACCGAAAACAGGAGGATATTTTATTAAGTAAATAACAATTAATGCAACAGCAGTCACTACTTTTAAATATCATCCCTTTTGCCCCGGCATCCGGAAAAAAATCATTCTCTTTTTATCGGGAAAGGATAGATGATAGCTATTACCCAATTTTTAAAAATGATTTGCAGGGGCTGTTGGATAATAAACTGCCGCAATTAGAATTAATAGAACTTGAAAAACTCTACACCGATTTTCAGCCAGCAAAAGAAGGTGCAATACAATTAGAGATAGATTTATCGGTTTCATACAGGTTTGCCAACCACTATTACCGACATCTTATAAGAGAATACTTTTTAGGCATTGCCGACATCCTTCAGCAAAACTTTACCAGCGAAACCGAAGTGTGGTTTCACGATAAAGACAAAAGCAATATAAAATATAACCAGTACAATCAGTTTACAATAAAAGTGCAGCACAGCCGGGTTACCACCGGTCCCGAGTTGGTGCTTTCTTATGATGGCACTACTAAAGTATTTGCAAAACCAGTATCGCAAATACTCAACTTCAACACTAACCTTTACAACTGGATTGTTTGCAACGGTCTTTTATACAAATGGAAATACAGGCCGCAGTCAGTAATCAATATGCCTGATAAATGCTACCCTGTACTGAGCAATGAAATAAAACCTCTTTTAGATATTGCTGCCAATGTACCAGACCTTACCAATCGTTACCCAAGACACCTAAGCATACTGCAAGACTTTTACAATAAGTACCTGAACATTCCTGCTTTCCGCAACCTTATTCCAATAAGTACAGATGGCTTTTACCAACCCACAACAGAGCAGTTCAGGGTAATCCAATCCACTTCCAACGACTTGTTATATGCCAATGGCAAAACAGGAAAAGAACCGAAGAAAGATTTTAAAAGCAAAGGCCCGTATCAATTGCCTAACAAGCCCAACAACTTTAAATTCTTTTTCATTTACCAGGCATCAGATAAAGCAGGGGCAGTTACAGAATTATACAGGTATCTCAATAGTGGCTGGAAAGACGGACAGTTTACATTCCCCAAAATGCAGGACTATATCAAAGTTCCTTTTGAGTTAGATACAACCAAAAATATAGAGTTTGACAGAGTAGAAAATGCAGTTACCACTATTCGCAATGCCATTAAAAATGCCGATTGGCAACCTGATACACTTTACATGGCCTTATTCGTAAACCCTGTACCAAAATTGGAGAAGGACGAAGGTCGAAAGAACATCTATTACAAAATCAAAGAAATCCTCTTGTACGATGGGGTGGTTTCGCAGGTAATAAAAAGTGAGCATTTGTATAAATTCGGAAAACCTAATCCTGTAATCAATACCTACCTGTCACACATTGAAGTTGCCATGCTGGCAAAGCTGGGTGGTGTGCCGTGGCGGCTCAACAGGCCAATCAATAACGAACTGATTGTTGGCGTAGGTGCATTTTATTCCGTTACAAAGAAAACAAGGTTCGTTGGTTCAGCCTTTTGCTTTAACAATGAGGGCATGTTCAAAGGCTTTGATTGTTTTAAAGGCAATGATAGCATAAGCCTTGCTGGTTCCATAAGGGAGGCCGTAGGCAAATTCATTGTTACCAATCATACCGCTTCAAGGCTTATTATACATTTTTACAAAGACATTGGTAAAAAAGAAATAGAACCCATCCTGAAAACACTGCATACGTTGGGCTTAAACATTCCTGTAATAATTGTTACCATCAACAAAACCGAAAGCAAAGAACTATTAGGATTTGATACAAAAGATAAAACCAACCTGATGCCATACAGCGGCACTATTGTAAAAGTTGGTTGGTCTGAATACCTTTTATTTAATAATACCCGATACGATGCTGCTTCAAAGCCTGCCCAAAAAGAATATCACTTTCCTGTAAAAATTGCCTTGTCTTGTACAGTTGATAGAATGTTAGATGATATGAATTTAGTAGAACAGTTGATAGACCAGGTATATCAGTTCAGCCGTATGTATTGGAAAAGCACCAATCAGCAGAGTTTACCAGTTACCATTAAATACCCCGAAATGGTGGCAGAAATTTATCCTTACTTTGAGCATGACAGGCTGCCCGATTTTGGAAAAGAAAGTCTTTGGTTTTTGTAAAATAAGTATATGAAATGGATAACCCGTGAACGTCCCAAAATAGACCGCATTGCCTGCCCATGGCTTATTAAAAACTTCATTGACAAAGAAGCGAAATTTATTTTCGTTCCCTACAAAGACGTATTACCCAAAGCCCAAAAACTAAAAGCTACTCCTTTTGATATTCCGGATGTAGAATTTACCCACTATGGTAAAGAATGTACGTTTGATTACTTTGTAAAGAAGTATAAAATTAATGACCCTGCAATTTTAATCATTGCAGACATTGTAAGAGGTGCAGATACCGACCAGCATGATATCGCAAGCGAATCTGCGGGGCTTTGGGCAATTTCTGCCGGGCTTGCACATAACACTACAAACGATAAGCAGTTGCTTGAAAAGGGGATGATACTATATGATGCCCTGTATAGCTGGGCAAAATATTTATTCAAACAAAAACATTTACAAAATAGCCCCTTTGAGAATTTATTGCATGAAGTGTACACCAAAATATTGCAAGATGCCCCAAAGCAAAAAAAGAAAACACCGAAGTGGGCAAAGGAACTAAAAGCCATTTTGCAAGACCATATTGACACAAACCTTACATTCAGCTTAAAGGAATTTTCAAATGAAATAGGTATTAATCCTTCTTATCTGTCAAGAAAATTTTCTGAGCATTTTGATAACCTCAACTTTGGTGAATACATCAGGAAAGTCCGTATAGAAAAAGCAATTGAATTAATCAGTGCAACTAATTATTCATTTACGGAAATAGCCTATCTCACAGGGTTTTCAGACCAAAGCCATTTTACCCGGATATTTAAACAACATACCGGGAAGAACCCATCCTTATTCAGAAAAAGTGCTGCAAAAGGTAAACCCCGTACAAAAGGGCATTAAAATACAATTTAGCCTGAATCGGAAAACTTAGTTTTGCAGGCAAAACTAATCAGGACTTGAAATACAAACAATTTGCAATCATTGCATTGTTAATGGCTCAGTTCATTACAAGCAAAGCAATTGCACAATTACCCACCGATACGGTACTGCATTTAAATGATGCCTTGCGCCTTGCAGAAGAACGATATCATTTACTCAAATCTAAAAAGCTTGAAGCCGATGCAGCTATAAAATACATTGATGTAACAAAGTACAGTAAACTGCCCACCATTGATGCAAGCTACCAGGCAAACATAGCAACAGCCAATAATCTTACGGGGATGTTTTACCCTACTGGTATCTTACCCATCAGTGGCCCGCCATCAGTGGCTAACCGGTACAGTCCTGCAACTGGTAGTGCGGCCAGTGTATTAATGAACTGGCAAGCTGTTACTTTCGGCCAACGGGATGCACAGATTAATGTTTCAGTAGCAGAAGCCAATAGTAAACAAACAGAATGGCAGCAAGCCTTGTTTATTCATAAAGTAAATGTCATCAGCAGCTACCTTGATGTGATACTGGCTTCTGAAAAAATCAATATACACCAGCAAAACATTGAACGGGTAAATGCTAATTTGAAGCAAAGCCGGGTACTCACAAATAGTGGTATTAAACCCGGTGTAGATACAGCTTTGTTTTTATCAGAATTATCAAAAGCGAGAATAGAATTGCTGAATACACGACGGCAATTGCAGGTGACCCAAATAATTTTAGCACAGCTAATTGGTATTGATGCGCTGCCTGTACCATCTGATACAGCTTTCCTGAACAAATTACCTGTTGGCATTTTTTCCAGCGATACTGCATTTGGAACTAATCCTGTAGTTCAATATGCACAAAGCCAGTTTTACCTAAATCAGTCAAAAGAATTACTGCTGAAAAAATCTTACCTGCCTAAACTAAATGTTTGGGGTACTGGTTTTGCCCGTGGCTCCGGCTTTCAGGCCGATGGCTCAATAAAAGCATTCAATGGATTAGGATTGAACCGTGTAAACTATGGTGCTGGTGTGCAACTGGTATTTCCCATTATGAAATATGGTGAAGTAAAAAAACAATTGTTGCAACAGAATTTATTATCAAAAGCGGCGCAGGAAAAAATAGAAGAAAGTAAATCAATACTTACTATGCAGCAGCGGATTGCTAATACAACATTCAGCAGCAGTATAGCAATAGCAAATGAAACACAACAGCAATTAAAATCTGCACAATATGCGTTTACAGCAATGCAAACAAGGTACAATACTGGGTTAGTAAACTTTGCTGACCTCATACAGGCACAATACAATTTATTAAAAGCAGAATTAGATAGCAGAACAGCTTATTGGGATGCGTGGAAAGCCCTGCTTTTGCAAACTGCTGTAAAGGGAGATGAAACTATTTTTATAAATGCAATCAGGTAAAATACAATGCTTAAACTAATTCAATTTGCCCTTCGTAAACCTGTCGCCATCATTGTGCTGGTATTAGGCATTGTGCTGTTTTCTGTTTTAGCAATCCGTAAATCTTCGATTGATATTTTCCCATCTGTTAATGCTCCCACTATTTATGTGGCACAGACTTACGGAGGATTGTCTCCGCAACAGATGGAAGGCTTTATCACTTCCTACTATGAGTATCATTTTTTATACATCACCGGTATTAAAGCAGTTGAAAGTAAATCTATACAGGGACTTGGTTTAATCAAATTACAATTTCACGAAGGAACGAACATGGCTAATGCAATGGCCGAAGTTATTTCTTATGTAAACCGTGCCCGTTCATTCATGCCGCCCGGCACATTGCCACCATTTGTAATGCGGTACGATGCTGGCTCTGTTCCCGTAGGGCAATTGGTGTTTACCAGCGAAGGCCGTTCCTTAAATGAAATTCAGGATTTGGCTTTGTTCAAAGTTCGCCCCATGTTTGCTGCCTTACCAGGTGTTTCTGCCCCACCGCCACTTGGGGGCAATCAAAGAACAGTTGTAATAAAAGCAGACCCTGAAAGGTTGAGGAGTTATAATATCACCGCTGATGAAATAGTAATGGCAATTGCTAAAAACAATCCCATCCTTCCTGCGGGAAATATACGGGTAGGTGATAAATCTATTATTACTCCATCTAATAGTGTGGTAGATAATTTTAAAGAACTGGAAAATGTAACCATCAAAAATGTAGATGGCACATCTGTATTAGTAAGAGACCTTGC
Source organism: Chitinophagaceae bacterium IBVUCB2 (assembly GCA_002127295.1). Lineage (GTDB taxonomy): Bacteria > Bacteroidota > Bacteroidia > Chitinophagales > Chitinophagaceae > JJ008. Next base: position 614,732 of record NFUV01000001.1, on the reverse strand, counting down.
TACTGTTGATAACGGGGCTGATATTACAACAGGCTATGCACTTATTAACGGCAAACGTTCCGTTTACATTCCGGTAACTAAAAGGGCTGATGCCTCTACCTGGGATGTAGTACAGGCTATCAAAAAGGCATTGCCAGATATGCAGGCAGCAATTCCGGAAGATATAAAAGTGTCTTATGAATTTGACCAGTCCGGGTATGTAATTAATTCATTAAAAAGTTTATTGTTTGAAGGACTGTTGGGTGCATTGCTCACCGGTTTAATGGTGTTGTTATTTTTAAGGGATATGAGAAGTGCAGTAATTGTTGTTATCAATATTCCGCTGGCATTGCTTACATCGGTTGTGTGTTTGTATTTAGCCGGGCAAACCATTAATATAATGACATTGGGCGGTTTGGCATTGGCCGTTGGTATATTGGTGGATGAATCTACCGTTACCATTGAAAACATCCATCATCATTTAGAAATGGGTAAACAAAAATCAAGGGCTATTTGGGATGCCTGTAAAGAAATTGCTTTACCCAAATTATTAATCCTGTTAAGTATCCTTGCCGTATTTGTTCCTGCTTTATTTATGAGTGGAGTGCCGAGGTCAATGTTTATGCCGCTGTCAATGGCAGTGGCATTTGCCATGATTGCATCTTTTCTCTTATCACAAACTTTAGTGCCTGTACTTTCTAACTGGCTGTTGAAAAAAACACATACAGAAGAAAGCGATAAAAAATTGGCAGATATTAAAAAACGGTTGTCCGGCTCCATTCAAAAATCAAGTAAAGGGCGGATAGTAATTGTGCCGCTTGTTTTAATTGGGTTATTAGCTGTTGCATTCATCGGGTATAAAAATGCAGGTACAGAAATATTTCCAAAAGTAGATGCCGGGCAAATGCAGGTGCGGTTAAGACTACCTGCCGGAACAAGGATTGAACGAACCGAAGATGCCACTAAAAAAACATTAGGACTTATTGACAGCATTGCTGGGAAAAAAAATGTAGCCATCACATCCGCTTATGTAGGATTGCATCCGCAATCTTATGCTATTACTCCCATTTTTTTATTTACAAGTGGCCCGCATGAAGCATTGATAAAAGTAAATCTAACAAAAGGTGCAGGTATTGGAATTGAGAAACTGAAAGAGCAATTACGTTCAGCAGTTGTCAAAAACATTCCCGGTGCCGCTCTTTCATTTGAACCGGCTGATTTGGTTGACCAGGTAATGAGTCTTGGCGCAAACAATCCTGTTGAAGTAGTAGTGCAGGGGAAGAATTTAGCACAGAGCCGGGAAATTGCAGATAAATTAAAATTATCATTAAGCAATATTGCGTATCTCCGTGATGTGCAGATTGCACAGCCACTCGATTATCCTACCCTGCAAATTAATTATGACAGGATAAGAACCGGGCAAATGGGTTTAACGGTGGAACAGGCTGGCAAATCTGTTACTGAGGGAACTTCATCCAGCCGCTTAACACAACCTGTATATTGGTTAGATAAAGCATCCGGCAATGCTTACCAGGTGCAGGTAGAATATCCGCAGCTTGCTATGAACAGCCCGGAGCAGATAGACCAGATTCCTGTTGGTAAATCTGATGGAAATACAGTTTACCTGAGAGATATTGCGGATATGAAAAAAGGAAATTCTATTGGAGAATATGATAGAATTAATCAGCAACGATATATCACCGTAACTGCTAACATTCATAAACAGGATTTAGGAAAAGCAGTTGCCGACGTAAATAGTGCTATCAAAAAATTGGGTGAGCTGCCTCATGGTGTAAAGGTTTACCTGCGGGGGCAGGCAGATGTATTAAATCAAACTATCAGCGAATTGTCTATTGGTTTATTACTGGCTGTTGTTATAATTGGTTTGATGCTTTCCGCCTATTTCCAATCATTCAAATTGTCATTAACGGTACTGTCAGCATTTCCTGCTGTAATAGCCGGCTCCATGTTCTTGTTATGGATTACTGGTAACACATTAAATATCCAATCTTTCATGGGTAGCATTATGGCCATTGGTGTAGCAATATCTAATGCGATTTTATTAGTGTCAAGTGCCGAACATATCCGTTCACAACAAAACAATGTAATATCTATTGGTGCCCAGGCCGCATCCAATCGGCTTCGTCCTATTTTAATGACAAGCTTTGCTATGATTGCAGGCATGTTGCCGATGGCAATAGGATTTGGAGAAAGCGGTAAACAAACTGCCCCGTTGGGCATTGCCGTAATAGGCGGTTTACTTTTTAGTACGTTTATCAGTTTGTGGTTAGTCCCGTTGGTATATGATTGGGTTATCGGGAAAAAGAAATCAACAAATACATCGCTTGACCCTAACGATGAAAACTCAATTTATTATGACAGGCATATTTAAACCTATAAGCAATATGAGAATTACAATAGCACTATTACTTTTAATTGCGCTTGCATCATGCAATCAAAATCAGGAAAAAATTGCTGCTAAAAAAGAAGAAGCAAAAACTGATTCAGTAAAAGTATTTGTGCTGACATTGGATTCAGCCAAAAAAACACTTTCATTACCGGGAGAACTTGGTCCCAATGAAAACGTACAGATAAGGGCTAAAATACAGGGCTACATCCGTAAGTTAAATGTAGATATTGGTTCAAAAGTTAGTAAGGGGCAAGTGCTGGCTTTAATTGATGCCCCTGAAATCAATAGCAGGGTGCAGGAGTTTAACGAAAAAATAAAGGCGGCAAGGTCACGGCTTCAATCCAGCAAAGATTATTATGAAAGAATTAATACAGCTTCACAAACCGATGGTGTTATTGCCCCCAGCGAATTACAACGAACCAAAAACCAGATGATGGCCGATAGTTCCGATTACAATGCTTCTGTTTTTGCAGCATCTTCTTATCGTCTCGTAGGCAGTTACCTCGCTATTGTTGCACCATTCAATGGTGTTATCACCAAAAGAAATATTGAAGTAGGTTCTTTTGTTGGCAATGCCAACGAAAAACCATTATTTGAATTAGAAGATAATATTACACTCCGGCTAAGTGTACCGGTACCGGAAATTTATACCGGGGCTTTATTATTAGATAATTCCTGTGAGCTGACTACCCGTTCTTTTCCGGATAAAAAATTCAAGGCAAAATTAATTCGAAAAGCAGGAAGCATAGATGAAGAAACCCGGAGTGAGGTTTGGGAGTTTGAAGTGCCCAATGCAAACAGGGAATTAAAAGCGGGGAGCTATGCAGATGTGAAATTACATTTTCTTCGTTCAGCACAATCATTGGTTGTTCCGGTATCAGCCGTTGTTACTACACTGGAAAAGAAATTTGTTATAAAAATAGCTGGCAACACAACGCATTGGGTTGATGCAAGAACCGGTTTTAATATGGGAGATAAAGTGGAAGTATTTGGTGAATTAAATACAGGAGACACGATAGTATTGAAACCAACAGAAGAATTGAAAGCAGGAACGAAAGTGATACCGAAATTATCCAACTAAACCTGATTGTATGAAATGGATAACAAGAGAACGACCAAAAATCGACAGGATTGCCTGCCCCTGGTTAATTAAAACTTTCGTTGATAACGATGCTGAATTTATTTATGTTCCAAAAGAGGAAGTGTTTAATAAAGCAACGGAATTAAATGCTATCCCTTACGATATACCCGGTGCTGAATATTCTCACTACGGCGATAACTGTACATTTGATTTTATTATTGAAAAGCACAATATCAGTGACCCTGCATTATTGCAATTGGCTGTAATAGTCCGGGGTGCAGATACAGACCAATTTAATTTAGCAACCCAATCAGCCGGATTATGGGCAATCTCCGCAGGGCTTTCATACAATTATAAAGCCGACCATGAAATGCTGGAAATAGGAATGAAAATTTATGATGCCCTTTATAGCTGGGCTAAATATGTGCAGCAGGAACGACACACCTGGAATCCTGAATTATTGAACAAATAATATATAATATATGAAGTCTGCTGCAAAAATTTGTTTGCATATGGTTTTTATTACTTCTTGCCTGAATGTTTTTGCACAACTAAGCAGCCTTGATACTATTCAGGCCATCTTCGCCAATCAACCACCTGTTTTCGATGGGAAACTTACAGAACCAATGTGGCAATCAGCACCCCCTATAAATAATTTTACACAACGGGAGCTTGATTTTGGTAAACCATCCACTGAAGCTACAAAAGTTGCTGTCGTATATGACAAGCTGGCTATGTATATTGGTGTATGGTGTTATCAGAAAAATAGCATTGCTGCAAAATATATGCAGCGGGATTATAATTATGAAGAAGATGACAATTTCCAGGTGGCACTTTCCCCATTTAGCGACCGCCGCAATGGATATTTGTTTATTATTAATCCAAATGGAGCAAGAGCAGATTTATTAATCTCTGGTAATGAAAGTGCGAATAAAGACTGGAATGGCGTATGGGATGCAAGAACAACTATCACTGATGAAGGATGGTTTGCGGAAATCCGTATCCCATTCAACAGCCTTCAATTCCGTAACGATTCAATTCATACATGGAGCATCAACTTTGAAAGAAATATCCGTAGTAAAAATGAACAAGTACTATGGCAGGGGTGGACAAGAGATTGTTCAATTTATTGCCTCGTTAATGCGGGTATTTTAAAAGGGCTGCAAAATATTGGCTATGCCAAACGATTTGAGTTAAAACCATTTGGATTAGGCGGGTTTGAAAAACGAAATGGAAAAGCAACAGATTGGACAGGTAAAATTGGAGCTGACCTGAATGTAAATCTTTCACCAACATTAAAATTAAATCTTACAGCCAATACAGATTTTGCGCAGGTAGAAGCAGACCGCATTGCCGTAAACCTGACACGGTTTAATCTTTTTTATCCAGAAAAAAGAGAATTCTTCCTGGAAGGTTATCAGAACTACCAATTTTATCTTGGCAACAGCAACGAACTTTTTTACACAAGAAAAATTGGTATTGAAAACTTCAGTTCCGTTCCAGTTATTGCCGGGGCAAGAGTATTTGGTAAAATAGGTTCAAATAACATTGGTCTGCTGAGCATCGAAACCGGGAAAAAAGATACAGTTCCGGCTACAAATAATTCAGTGTTTCGTTATAAAAGAGATATTGGCAGCCAGTCTTATATTGGAGCAATTGTAACTTCCAAAATCAACAGCAATCTTAGCAACCAGGTGGCAGGAATTGACGGCGGATATTCTTCTTCCAAATTTCTAAAAAATAAAAACATTGTTTTAGGCGGACAAGTAAGCCGGAGCTTTGATAAAAATAAAAGTGGTGACGGTGCATATTCCTGGCGGTTCTTTGCGGATTATCCAAATGATTTGATTGATAATTTTATTGCTGTATCGTCGGTACAGGAAAATTTCAATCCCGAATTGGGTTTTCTGAACAGAAGAAATTTTGATAATCTTAGCTGGTTTTTCCGGTTTACACCAAGATGGTTTACGAAGCTGGGAATCAGAAAAATGTATTTTCGTCCCTGGGGTTTCGATTTATTCCGGACACATACCACAGGTAAAATAGAATCATTCCTGAACGAATCAAGACCACTTGGCTTTTTTACCAAAAAAGGGGAGAGATTTGAGTTTAATTTGTACCAGCAATATGAACGATTGGACAACCCTTTTAATTTAACGGACTCGGTCGCTATTCCTTCGGGTAAATACTGGATGCACAGGAAGGAAATACAATTAGGCAGTTTCAAGGGCAGAAGAATATGGGTTGATGCCAATTATGCCTGGGGAGATTTTTATACAGGAAAAATTAACACACTGGAAACATCAATGGGTATCAATGTAAGCAAGCATTTTAATCTTCGCACAGATTATATTTATAATGATATCAGGTTACCGGGCGGAGCAATTACTACACATGAGCTGGCACAATATCTTAACGTAGCTGTTAATCCAAGATTAAATCTGGCTATGTTTGTTCAATGGAACTCATTAGATGATTTACTTTTAGGTAACTTTAGATTACATTGGATTCCTAATATCGGCTCCGATTTATATGTAGTGTATAACCGGGGATACAACAAATTGGATAATCTGAAATTCAACCGGCCTGATATTTCATCCGGTGCAGCAAAATTGGTTTGGCGATTTACCTTTTAAAAAAATTATATGAACAGAAAACAATTTATTTCAGCATCTGGTGTCTTAGCAGCTACGAGTATTTTACCAACTAATTCTGTATTGGCACAGCACTATGATGAAAATGGTTTGGATAAACTGACTGATGCTAATGGAAATTTTCAACACCTGCCTTTGCCTTACAATAAAAATTTCCTTGAACCCCAAATGGATGAAGAAACTGTTTACCTGCACCATACATTTCATCATGGCGGAGCTGTAAAGGCCGCCAATATTGATTTGCAGAAAATCCGCAAAGCAATGGATGAAAATAATTTGGAGACTGTTGATTACTGGACAAAAAAGTTGTCTTATCATTTCTCATCCCATGTGTTACATACTATTTTCTGGACGAATTTAACCAATAAAAAAACTGACCCGAACGGAGCATTGCTAAAACGGATTGAAAAAGATTTTGGCAGTTACGATAAACTGAAAATGTATTTATCAAAAACTTCCAAAGATGTTGATGGTAATGGCTGGGGTATTCTGGGCTATCAACCTTATTCTGATAAACTTACCATTCTGCAATGCGAAAACCATGAAAAGCTAACTCAATGGGGAGTAGTTCCATTGTTAGTAGTAGATGTGTGGGAACATGCTTATTATCTTAAATACAAAAATAAAAGAGCCGATTTTGTAGATACAATGCTTCAAATAATTAATTGGGATAATGTAGCTGACAGATTGAATACTGCATTGAAAATAAAATAGTGTTTTAAATAAGCCCAATTCAAAAACCCTCTGCACAGACCCCACGCTGCGCCGGTAAAAAGGTGTTCGTCATTCACCGTCAGCAAGCAATCATGCCAAACCATTGCAGCAGCAGCAATAAAAGCTGTTTATAACACTTTTATGGTATTGCTGCACCTGCAATGCCCTTTGGGCTGCTATCGCAGGTTTGTCATGCTGCTTGCAGTTCCGGTTCATTCCTCACGGCAGCTACTGTGTCCTTCACGCCACTTCGTTCATTTCTTCCTTCGTTCCGCTTCATTCCACCTCGTTCGTAGCTAAACCATTTGCTTCATGCTGGCCATCCCAAGCCCGACACAAAACCAACCCACATGGGGATGCACCAGCCTTTCGCAAGCCAACCCTACAATACTCACCGGGTTTCATTCCGCTTCACTACGTCATTCATTCACTTCAGTAGCGTTCAGTCCACCCGCTGCCCATAATTTTGCTCGCCGGCCGCCCCACTTCGGCTGCGTTCACCTTGCGGATGCTAATTGCTCATTCGTACCTCATTTCGCAAAGCACCGCTAAGGTTCACTTGCATAGTTCAGCCGCCTACGTACCCTTCGGGAAATTTACTCCGGCGGCTTCCTATGGAGCTGGCACCGCAGCAGCCACTTGGCTAAGCTACTTTTCATTTATCCGATAAGTGGCTGCTGCTTTACTGCCAGCCCCTTCGTGGGGGCTCGCAGGCACTTCCATTCGTTCCTCATTCCAGTGCCTTATGGCGGCTCGCCACCCTGGCTACAGTGCGGACAAGTGTGCCGCACAGCTAAGCTTCTTTTTTGCCGCAGGCGCTTTTACCGGCAGGCCAACACACTATGTATTCCAGAATAGTTTTTTGGCTCTGTTAATTTCAGAAGCTAAGATATTATAGCATCTATTAGGTCCTTCTTCTTTATGTTTGAAGCCTTCTATTTCAAATGCTTTCTTCAAGGTCTCATTACTACAATACTTATTGACCCGACCCTTGCCAAGCATGGTTTGACTGATATGTTCCATAAAGTGCTTTAAGCCATAGCTTGAACTCCCCTGATAAATCGTCTTTGCCTTCGTAGGAAATATTATCCTAATTACTACCTGTACTTGTTCAACAGTAAAAGGTGTTAATTGCTCATCACTCAGGAACTTCAAATTGTGAACTTCACTGAGTATTTTATCTTCCGCATTGTCCGATTGATGTAACCCTGAATACTTGTACCACTCTCTCATTTCTGGCAATACATCGTATGCCCTAACATGCTTTAATGCGTTGTCTTCTTCATTGAACATTTCTATTGCTGTCAAATCAATAAGATTTCGCTTAGCATCAAAAAGCGGTTTGCAAATAAACTTAGGGGGTAATGTGTGGATGATAAATGGCCCTTTGGTTTTAGTGTTTGTAGCATTACTAATAAGGAACCGTGGAAATTGTTTTCCCATAATGTGTTTACCAGTTTTTAGGCAGGTGGTTCTCCTGTTCTACTTGTTGTGACAAAGATACAAAAAAAGTACAGCAAGTTAGTCGGCTGGCACAGCCCCTTGCTTTTGGTCTGCAAAGAAATTCCGCCATAAACACAAACCCACCGCACAAGGCCATCATTTATTGCGTTGCTTCTTTGCAGCCCAGCTCCGCCGCCTGATGTGAATGCTTTCTTTTTTTTCCTTTTTTCTTTTAAAAAATAAATTTTATTACAATGAGAAATGCAAATCACTACTTCGGCTCTCACAACGGTTCAGAAAATTTCTATTGCCACAAACCTTCATTGATTCTATACACCGATGGTGTGAAAGAGTTGGCTGAAGGATGCAGTGCCTATTGGCTGATTGATTTAATTATTAGCCATCAATGCCACAGAGATATAAACCTTGAAAGGTTCCAGGTGTGGGATTTAAAAAGAGTGCAGGATAATGTTTTCACTATTCTTGCAACAGACGGCAACCACAACGAAGTAACAAGTCAGGAAATTCCTTTCAGTGATTTTCCTTATGACCTTGCCACCGTTTGGCTGGTAGATGGCTGCCTGATGTTACCAAGCGAATACTAAAGAAAGTCGGTCAGCAATGGCCGCTTTTCTTTTTATACTTCCCGACCTGCTATGATGATGCTGTATGTGCATAGTATTCTTTTTATAAGCAAGATAGCTACGGCAGCCCACCGCACTGACCCAACAAAAAAAACCAAAAGCTTACGGCATAAACACAGACCCGGCACACAAAGCCATCTTTTATTCCGTTTCCTTTTGGTTTTTTTATCTGCCTTCGCTGGTGAGAAGCTTATAAAAATTATACATTATGCACAAGCAGCTTCGTATCATCACCAGCAGGCGTATCATTTCAGTATGCCCATTCAGCAGTTCCTTATTTGCACCTGTTCCTTCCTTGCCTTCTTGGGTTTTCAGTAGGCATATCGGCAGGCAGCCAGTTCATTATCAGTATCGTGGCACCCGGGTTTTTGCTTTAGGTTCCAGCGGCTGGTTCGTTCATTGTTTTCCATCAGGCCGTCGTTGGCTTTGTTCACTGCCCTTTTAGGGCAGTGTTTCAAAATCAAAAGCCCCGCCAGGAATGGCAGGGCTTTTTAACTAAAGAATGAACAGATTTATTGATGCTTACAGACCACTTACTTTAACCAACGCTAAAGCGTTGTATGCACCATTTTTCAGCGGATACATTTGTCCGTTAACTTCCTGATAAAACTCAATTCCTAATGCAAGGAATAAAGGATGAGTACTGTTTGCAGTAACAGCGTTTACAAGGTTGATTACTGCGGTTGCAGCAGCATCCCAGGGCAACACACCAGTTGCCTGTGCATCCATTACAAAAGTTTCATTTTCAAAATCAATCTCCGCACCAGTAGAAACAATTTTGAAGTGAGTAGAACCACCCGGAGCTGCAATCATGTTGATAGGCACAAATGCCGGAATGTTTGCAGTCAATGTACCGGCCACCCTGTCAATTGTTGCAGTGAATGGTGCATAGATGGTAGTACCAAGTTTACCAGCGATGTTAAACTCAAAACCTTCCAACAATTCAGCTTCGCCGTCAATAACGTTTCGCAAGCCACGGACATTTGTAACATCTTCCTGAATCACTTTAACCATCTCAGCAGTAAGACGGCTCACCATCCGGCTGTCAGAAGCATTTTGCAACATTGCACGGATTGCATTACGCAAAAGCTTACCAGCTTTTCCGGCTCTGCCAAACTCTTCACCGTTTTCCCTGGTCCTTTGAAAATTTGGGTCATTGGCAATTTTGTCAGCAGATACACCGCCTTTTTCTCTTGCCAGATAACCGTCCTGAGATTTGTAGAAAGTAATACCGCCGATAGTACCATCTAATTTGATAATTCCTTTTTGCCTTGCCATTGTAAAAAATTTATTAGGTTAATAATTTGTTTCAATTTTTTGCTGTGTTACCAGCATTTGAAAACAAAAGTAGATGCCCAATAAAGCCTCAACAAATGTGCATGGTCATCCGTTCCGATTATGCCACATTATTCCAACTAACACACTTTAACCGCCTTCATAAAACAGTTATCTTTGCCATACATTATTCATGTCAAAGCCATAGCCGAAGTATGGATAGTGCATGAAAAAGTTATTTGATTAATGAATAGACTCTGTATTTATCCGAAAGACATTCAGATAATCACAGGCAGAAGCGACCGTTATGGCAGAAATCTTATTAAGAAGATTAAAGAGCATTTCAATAAGCAGCAACACCAGGTTGTTACTGTTGAAGAATTTTGCCAGTACATGGGATTACAACTTGAAATTGTAACCCGTCAGTTACGGTAAACCGTTAGGTTTAATAATCGCAAAAGCTATGGTGCAAATCCGCACACACTTACATCATCGTTTTGTTTTCCTTTATTAATTGTGGGGTTATCTTTCTTTAATCAATCTGAGGTCACATTTGAGGTCACAAAAGCAAAAAAGCAGCTATGATAAAATCATAACTGCTTAATTATTAAGTGGGAGTTGACGGGTTCGAACCGCCGACCCTCTGCTTGTAAGGCAGATGCTCTGAACCAGCTGAGCTAAACTCCCTTTTTCGGGACGGCAAAGATAGGGTTGTATCAGTTTTCAGACAAAATAATTTTCATCTATTTTCGGCCCAAATTGATTGTATGGCAACTACTTATTGTGAGTTTGTTTTGAATAAAGGAAAAGACACGGTTCATAGGGATTACCACGACAAGGAATATGGCTTCCCGATTGATGATGATAACCTGCTGTTTGCAAGATTAGTGCTGGAAATAAACCAGGCCGGATTGAGTTGGGAAACCATCCTAAAAAAGAAAGACAATTTTTTTAAAGCTTTTGATGATTTTAATATCGATAAGGTAGCCCGCTATTCTGATGCTAAAAAAGAAAAGTTGATGCTGGATGCGGGTATTATCCGCAACCGATTAAAAATTGAAGCAGCCATACATAATGCCAAAACAATTAAAACGATTCAAAAGGAAACAGGATCCTTTAAAAAATGGTTAGATAAGCATCATCCTAAAACAAAAGAAGAATGGGTGAAACTCTTTAAACAAACTTTTCGTTTTACCGGAGGTGAAATTGTAAATGAATTTTTAATGAGTGCTGGTTATTTGCCGGGAGCACATGTGGAAACCTGCCCGGTGTATAAAAAAGTAATGAAAAAGAAACCGAAATGGGCGGAGAGATGAGTCGTTAGTCGGGAGTTTGGAGTCAATACAGCGATGATTCAATAATTAATTGGGATTTACTTCAGGTAAACGATAATGCTGCCCGTCCAATACGAACAACTCATCAATTTCAAAGGTCCAGAATTTAAACAGGGGCGATTTTTTCAAGATCTTTTCTACTTCTTTTTTGCTTTCAGCATTTAAGGTGATCCAGGACCGCTGTGTTTCCATGCTAACAGCATAGTGATCAATCGTAGTATTATTGATAAGCAGGTTGATATAATTACGATGTTCTGGTACTAAGTCCATAAAATCGTCAGTTATTTCAAATTGTATAGTAACCTGGTATTTCTGCATCTCTAATAAATGACACTCTAAATGTAGGAAAGTTGCACCGGGAGTAAAAAGAAAGTTATTAAACTCCTATTTTTATCTTAAGGGAACGTTAGCTCAGTTGGTTAGAGTATTACCTTGACATGGTAGGGGTCACTGGTTCGAATCCAGTACGTTCCACTATTTGCATCCTGATTAATTTGATCAGCGAATAATCGATTTATTAGTAATGAAATTTTCTACTGAAGGCATTATTTTTTTTGCTGTACTTTCTTTCGGTGGCAGTATGATAATGTTAATCGTTTGGCTATACAATTCCCGGCAGAAAAAAATAATCAAATTGAATCACCTTGTCACGGGTAAAATTGTTGATGTAATAGAAAGAAGGGGATTGAAAGGGAATAAGTACTATGAATCTGTTATAAAGTATCAACCTTTTTCTGGCAGCCTGATTTCAGTCCTTTATTTAACTTCCAGGAAGCCACGATTATTTGCAAAAGGCGATGAAATAGCACTCTATTACAATCCTGCAAAACCTGAGAAATATGTTTTGAAGGAAGATAGCCGTGCCCGAAGTAATAATATCATTTTTGGTACGATAGGAGCTTTGTTTTTTGCAGCAGCTATTTGTGCATTATTCCTGCTATAAATCACATCTTCCACTCCACAATTTCATTGGCCCATTCATTTCTAAACGGTGTGGAAATTTTAATATAATTATCTGTGTAACCTTCCATCATTTCATGCTTGCCATTCTTTTCAAACAATACTTTACGGGTTTGTCCCGCATGTTGTTGAGTAAAGTATTGCATCTTCATGTAAGAAAGATTGCGGAGTGTTTTATTTCGTTCGTTGCGTATATTGGCAGGAACCACAGGATCCAATGTCAATGCATGAGTATTATCTCTTTCAGAATAGGTAAACACATGTAAATAAGAAATATCCAGCGAATGTAAAAAGTCAAATGTTTCTTTAAAATTCTCTTCCGTTTCGCCGGGAAATCCAACGATCACATCTACGCCAATTGCGCAATGCGGCATTAATGTTTTTATCAATGCAACTCTTTCTGCATACAATTCCCTTTTGTAGCGGCGGCGCATTGCTCCTAAAATTTTATTACTTCCACTTTGCAAGGGAATATGAAAGTGCGGCATGAACTTATCGCTGTTCGCAACAAATTCAATTATTTCATTTGTCAATAAATTCGGCTCAATGGAAGAAATGCGGTACCGTTGAATGCCTTCAACTTTATCTAACTCTTTCACCAGCTCAAAGAAGTTCTCTTCCCGGTTGCTGATGGCTATCGTTTCTCCGGCACCATCCGGTCCTTTTCCAAAATCGCCTAAGTTGATTCCGGTCAGTACAATTTCTTTGACACCATGTTGCGCCAATTCATTTGCTTGTTGCACCACATTTACAATATTATCGCTTCGGCTTTTTCCTCTTGCCATTGGGATGGTACAGAAAGAACAATTATAATCACAGCCATCCTGTACTTTTAAAAAAGTTCTGGTACGGTCATTTACCGACCAGGAAGCATGAAAACCGGACACTTCTTCAATATCGCAACTGCAAATTTTTGCAGAATCACCTTTTGCTAACTCCCGGATATGTTGGGCGATATTGAATTTTTCAGCAGCACCCAATACCAGATCCACACCCGGAATTTCCGAGATTTCTTTTGGTTTTAATTGTGCATAGCAACCTGTAATAACCACCAGGCTTTCGGGTGCTTTTCGTTGTATCCGGCGAACGATTTGCCGGCATTCCTTATCGGCATTGTCGGTAACCGAACAAGTATTGATCACATATACATCGGCCACATCCTCAAATTCCTTTTTCTCAAACCCTTCATTCTCCAGCAAACGGGAAAGAGAAGATGTTTCTGAAAAATTCAGCTTACAACCAAGTGTGTGAAAGGCCACTGTTTTCGATTCCGCCATAAGGCGGCAAAGATAAACCACCGCTGGCAGGATTAAGTTTGATTTCGCTGATTTTTTAAATTCAGGTATTTTTATCCAAATGTTTGAAAGTGAATAAGAAATGGGCTCCGTATATCCTCATTGCTGTACTATTAATAGCCATTATTGTAATCAGGCAATTACGGAAAAATGATGAGCCTGCACCTAAGCCAAAAACCACCACTACTAAACCTAAAGATCCTGCCAGCAATAGAACTGACCGTGACAGGGGATTCGACCGCCGCATATCTTATCTCGAGTACAGCAATCATGCAAAATGCAGAATGCAGTGCCGCAAAATTTCGCAGGCAGAAGTAGAAGAAATTATGCAGGATGGAAAAATAAATTATAACAAAAGCGATTTACAAAATCCCCGTTGCCCCCGTTATGCTATAGAAGGTGTTACAAAAGATGACCAACGGGTGAGAATTGTTTATGCCCAATGTAATGAATCCACAACAGTGGTTACTGTTATTGACCTGGAAACCGATTTTCAGTGCAGTTGCCCGGGTGATGATGATAAATACAAAAATAAAAAATGATGAACCCGGCTACAGCTCTGCTATCACCTTCTCTTGCGTCGCACTCTTGTACGTTCGGTTCGCAACTCACCAATCTCTAGTCAAAATTTACAATTCGCAAGTGAAAATTATAAAAGCAATATACAGTCTCTATGCCTTCATCACTTTTGTAGCCGTCATGCTGCTCATATTTCCATTTGTTATTATTTCCAGCTTCTTTGGGCGACTAAAAGGTGGCAATATGGTAATGCGGTTATGTATGCTATGGGCTGATATTTGGTTTGCGTTAATTTTTATCTGGCATAAAAAAATATTCGAAGCTCCGCATGATAAAAAGAAGGCCTATATTTTTGTGACCAATCACATTTCCTATTTGGATTCGGCAATGATTCCCAAAGCCTATCGCCAGCCCATCAGACCTTTAGGAAAAGTAGAAATGAGCAAAGTGCCGGTGTTTGGTTTTATTTATAGAAATGCTATTGTAACAGTTGATCGTAGCAGCCCAGCCAACCGTGCAAAGAGTCTGTTGATATTAAAATCGCTGATCAAAAAAGGTATTTCTGTATTGGTATTTCCGGAAGGAACTTTTAATATGGGTACAGCGCCATTGAAAGATTTTTATGATGGTGCATTTAAACTGGCCATAGAAACACAAACACCAATTAAACCGGTTTTGTTTTTAGATGCCTATCGCCGTATGCCCTATGAAAGTTTATTTCAGATGACACCCGGTCAAAACCGTCTTCTTTATTTAAAGGAGATTAATGTGGCAGGTTATACTTCTGCTGATGTTGAAAAGCTGAAGCAAGAAGTGTTTGATATTATGGAAAGTAAATTGATTGAATATGACGGGGCATGGAGAAAATCCCAAACCACTAAAGAGGAGATTTGAGTTCCCGATATAATTTAGATTTGTTATTGAATGGAAGAAGAAAGTTTAAATATTAATCCAACTAACTCCCTTTTAGGATTTGGAGGTTTTGCCGAGATCATCATTCCCGCCGCTTTACCCAAAAATTACACATGGTCTGTACCTGCCCATCTACTGGAAGCAGTAAAACCCGGCTGCAGGGTAGAAGTGAATTTGGGAAAGAGCAAAAAATATGCAGGCATTGTAAAACAATTACATAATGACAAGCCGGAATTTTTTGAAACAAAAGATATTCTGAATGTACTCGACGCAGAACCTGTAATATTTGAAGAACAACTAAAGCTTTGGGAATGGATTGCCTCGTATTATATGTGCAGTGAAGGGGAGGTGATGGCGGCTGCATTACCTGCTCACTTTAAATTATCAAGCGAAACCATATTGGTTTATAATGAAGAATACGGTGATGAGTTCTCCGCACTCGATCATGATGAATATATTGTAGCAGAAGCATTATTGATAAAAAAAGAGTTGAATCTTGCTGAAGTACAGCAGGTATTAGACTCATCTCATGTTTATCCCGTTATCAACCGGTTGATTCAAAAGAAAGTTTGTTTTGTATGGGAATCGTTGAAACAAACTTATACCCCCAAGAAAGAAACCTATGTGCTGCTGAATCCAGCATATGATAGCGAAGAAAAATTATCTGACCTGCTGAATAACTGGACAAAAGCACCGAAGCAAATGGAGTTGCTACTCAGTTATCTTCATCTTATAAAGACAGAAGGAGAGGTAGTGAAATCTGCTCTGCTAAAAAAGTCCGGTGCATCTGAAGCACAATTGAAAGGATTGGTAGAAAAGAAAATATTGTGGACTGAAAAAAGAATTATTGACAGGATAAAATATCTTCCTAAGAATGTGCAGATAGATTTTGAATTAAGTGCAGCACAGCAAAAAGCATTTACTGAAGTAAAAGAGCAATTGCAAGTCAAAGCAGTTTGTTTATTGCACGGAGTTACTTCCAGTGGTAAAACGAATATCTACATTAAACTAATAGAGGAATATATAAAGCAAGGAAAGCAGGTTTTATACATGCTGCCGGAGATTGCATTGACATCCCAGGTTATTCGAAGATTACAAAAACACTTCGGGGGCTATATTGGCATTTATCACTCCAAGTTTTCTCAAAATGAAAGAGTGGAAATTTGGAATAAAGTAAAGAATGGCGAACTGAGAGTGATTTTGGGAGCAAGGTCTTCAGTGTTTCTTCCTTATCAAAACCTGGGATTAATAATTTGTGATGAGGAACATGATTCTTCTTTTAAACAACAAGAACCGGCGCCAAGATACAATGGGAGGGATGCGGCTATTTATTTCGCCTCACTGTTCAATGCTAAAACATTGCTTGGTAGCGGCACACCTTCGGTAGAAAGTTATTACAATGCTACAAGCGGTAAATACGGCATGGTAGAACTAATGCAGCGCTACGGCGATCTAAAACTACCGCCAATTGAAATGATCGACCTGCGTAAGATCATGCAGAAGGACAGATCGAAAATAATGTTATCGCCGCAATTGGTAGAAGCAGTAAACGAGGTGATTGCAAGAAATCGCCAGGTAATTTTATTTCAGAACAGGAGAGGTTATTCTCCCTACCAGATTTGCAGTGTATGCAGTTGGATACCTCAATGCAAGTACTGTGATGTATCACTGACTTTTCATAAACTCAGTAATAAATTAGTTTGTCATTATTGCGGCACTACTTATCCGCCGGTACATACTTGTGCCGCTTGTGGCAGCGATAAGTTTCTGCAACGAAATTTTGGAACAGAAAAGATAGAAGAGCAGTTGCAGGAAACCTTTCCTGATGCAAAAGTGGCAAGAATGGATATTGATACGGTGAAAGGGAAAAATGCACATGATATATTGATCCAACAGTTTGAACAGAAGCGCATCGATATACTTGTTGGAACACAAATGGTGGTAAAAGGTTTAGATTTTGACAATGTTGACCTCGTTGGAATTCTCGACGCCGATGGGCTTTTACATTTTGCAGATTTTAGGGTGAATGAAAGAGCTTTTCAATTAATTGAACAGGTTAGTGGACGAGCCGGAAGAAAAGAAGAAACCGGAAAAGTGTTGGTTCAAACATCGCAGCCGCAACATCCCTTATTGCAGGTAGTACAGCAACATGATTATAAAGCTATGTATGCGGAAGAGTTGAAAAAACGTAAAGAATTTTTTTACCCTCCTTTTTCAAGATTGATCCATCTCACTTTCAAACACAAGATCAAAGAGGTGGTGGAAAGGGCGGCGCATAATTATACGGATGCAATGAAACTGAAGTATGGCCAGTATTTAGTTGGTCCCGCAGAGCCTGTTGTTGGCCGTATCAGAAATCAGTACCTGGTTGAATTACTTGTTAAGTTGCCAAGAGATGGTAAAACAATTAACCAGTGTAAAAAAGATTTACTGGAGCAGGTGGCAATCCTTCATCAAAACAAAAGTTTCAGAAGTGTTACCATTGTGGCAGATGTTGATGCGGTTTAATTTTTATTTCAAATATCTGTCAAACCAATCTGGGAAATCCAAAAACTCAGGCATCATTGTAGCGGGGTTATGCACTCCACCTTTTTTAATTACAAATTTGTTTTGAATACCTTCTTTTTTCAATAGCGCAACAAAAGATTCTGATTGTTGCAACGGGACAACTTTGTCTGCATCGCCATGAATAATAAAAATGGGAGGATCGTCAGGCGAAACATAATAGATCGGTGACATTTCCTTGGCTATTTTTATTCTTGCACTGGAATCGGTAACATGGTCATAAGTTGCAGTAAGTTCATTCCACTTTGTAAAATCGAGTGCCCCATAAATACTGTTGGCTAGCTGGAGGGTTTTATTATTGATAAAATTAAAACCGGCTCCTCCCCAGTTAAGGCAATCAGTTGGTGGATAAAGCACCGCTGCTGCCTGTACCCTTGATGATACCCGGTTTATCGGGTCCTGAGCCAGGCTATCTATTTTTTCATCAGCCATTGCTACGGCCAGTGATAGGTGTCCCCCGGCAGAGCCACCTGTAATTCCAATCTGTAAAGGGTTTATTTCCAGTTTTTTTGAATTATACCGGATATAACGGACTGCTCTTTTTAAGTCTTCTATCTCATCGGGTATGGCATATCGTGGTTGCGAACCAAGTATAACCAGGAAGACCGTAAAGCCTTTGTCAAGAAACATTGCAGATGGACGAATTGTTCTTTCTGCCTGCTGGTATGAAGAAAACCAGGAACCCGCAATTACCCAAACGATTGCTTTGTTATTTGATTTTACTCTTGGTTTTATATGTAGCATTGTTAAGGCCACTCCATCCTTTCTGCCATAAATCAATTCATCCATTTTGTAATTGGCCTTTGCTTTGGTTATTATTTTCTCCATTACCGGAGTCCAGCGACTATCCAATTTTACCGAATTGAAATCCTTATCGCCTTCAATCCCATTTACATCCCCTTGTGAAATATTTGATGATTTTGAAAGCAGGTCTAAAAAGTAAAAACTACTATCCGGAACTTTTGCCAGTGCCCATCGGCTGGCAGCCCTCCAATAATTATTCTCATCGGTTGCTTTTCCCTGAATCTTTATTCCGGCCGAATAAGCCATTGCAGAATTCTTATAATCTTTTAGTTTATATAACGAATCACCTTTTTTATATAAAGATTCTGCCGTTTGAGAGTAAGATAGCTGTACTGCTACTACCAGGATGGAAATCAGGAATTGGATTTTTCTCATACATAAAATTTATCCGCTGAAGTTAAGAAATAAGTATGGTTTTTATTTCGGGATAGTGATATATATAAAAGCCATCATTTCGTTTTTTTGCAGCAGCTAACATTGCTATGGCTACTTGTTTTCCATGAATAGGTTTATACTTTGCGGGAATCAAAAATGAAAAGGCAGACATGATAGTTTTTGATATTTTCTCTCCCAATCGAAATTCTTTTCTATCTCCCAGCAAAACAGAAGGCCGCATAATATGTACTGATTTCAAACCAGTATTCTTCACTGCATCTTCTACTTCGCCTTTTAATTGTAAATAAAAGTTATTGCTCTTGTTATTAGCACCTACAGAAGAGACCAGGACAAATGTTTCGCAACCATTCATTTTGCAAAACCGGGCAGCATTTACAGCAATATCGTAATCTATTTTTCGATAAGAAACCTTATCACCTTTTACTTTTTTCTGTGTTGTACCTATGGTGCAGAAAACTACATCACTTTCTTCCAATGCCAGCCGGAAACTTTCTGCGTCAGCAAAGTCAACCAGTTTCTTTTCCAATTTAGTATGCGTAAATTCTACCGGGCGACGTATCAAGATCCTGACCGTATCGTAAAAACGGTCTTGTAATAATTCTTCCAGTAAATAGCCGCCGATAAGTCCGGTAGCACCAATAATGGTTGCTCTCATAAAACTGGGGGTTGTTTAAATATGCAAATTCAGGATTTTTTTTTGTATCGTAATTTTACCCTTTTGAAATATAAAACCGGGCTATTTTAGACGTAACGAAAATAAACAGGTTATAAATTATTTTAAAGTGTAATAATTAATTCTGAACTTCTATGTCATTTTCTTAAAAAAGTATATTTAAAGATAAACGCATTAAAAAATTTTAGATAAAAAATGAGCGGTGATATATTTTTACTATATTCAATTACCAAAACAAACTACATGAAAAAAATTTTTCTCAACTTCGCTTTGCTTATCACTTCCTTGTCTTTATTTGCCACAGAAAAAGTAACTATTTCCTGCTCAGAACAAGATGCCAAAATCTATGTTGACGGTGTTCTTGTCGGAAATGGAACTGCGAAAATTAGTGTTGATAACAAGGAATGTGTGAATGTTAAAATCACTAAGGTTGGTTTTATTACTGCTGAAAAAAATTATTGTATTAAGAAAAAAGAATCTCTTCCAGATAAGGATTTTATTAAACTGGAAGTGGATGAAGCGTACACATCATCTGTATCTACAGATATAGCAAATGTTGATATAGTTATCAGAGTTGCTTCAGGTAATACTCCTGAGACCTGGAAATCATTAAATAACATTATCCTTTCTTATTTTGATGTAATAGAATTGACAGATAAGGAAACTTCTTACCTGCGTACTGCATGGGCTGTAAAGACTTTCCCCTCTGGTGTCGTAAGAACCCGGTTCATAGTAAAAAATGATGAAAATGGGTTCAAAGTTAAGTTGGTTAGTGAAGTGTCAAATTATATAAATGCTACGGTAAAAAATGACGAACATTTCAGGGAATGGGATAGGGTGTTAAGAAAGTATGAGAGTGTTATTTCTGATTTGCAATCAAGATTAAAATAAAAATATTCTCGATAAAGGGAGGCCTCAATAATTTATTGAGGCCTCCCTTTTTTTTGTGTTCAAGATTTTTATTGCTGTAAATAGGCATTCGGTACATTCGTCTCCCTATAATAAATTCCAAAAGTATACTGCATTAATATCTTTACCACTTCATGTATCGTTGCTTCGTTTCTATGCATTTGTGGTAATAGTCCCATCATTGCATAGTTAATTGGATTAAGTGCAGGCATCAGTGTTTGCCATTGATATCCTTTGCCCCAAATTATACCAGGAATTGTAATCCTGGTATGTGCTTCTTTTGATAAAAGAATATGCAGCATATCAATAGATTGATTGCTGTTTTGGTTTACAGTATGAAAAATGGGTGTTTGTCCACCAAATCCAAATTCATCAACACCTGCCTGTGCATTTATATCAGCTCCATGTTTAACTAATACCTCTGCACAAGCTACATGATTAAACTCCGCACAGATATGTAACAGCGTTACTTCATGTAATGGAGTATAAGCACAGCGAAGCGAATATTTTTTTGAAATTGCATCTGGTTCTTTTGCGAGCAATGGGTTGAGTTGCTCTGTATCATTGAGCAATACAGATAAAAGCATTTTGTCTTCAAACTGCAATCCAAATTCGACAAACGCTTTTACACAATCTTTAAACCGGGGGCTACGGGTGTATTCACTGGTCAATTCATAAATCAGCGGCTCTCCTTTAAAAAAATCATTAGGGTTGATACCATTTGCAAAACAATTTCTGATCCCTTCTACGGAATGAAGTTCTATTTGGTAAGCAATTTCAGAAAACCTCTCCATTATTGATTATTATTGTGGATAATATTATCCTGCCAAATTCCGATGTTTGCAACATGCAAATTCAGGAAAATATTTCATTACAGCCTTATAACAGTTTTGGGATTGGTGCAAAAGCAAGAAAATTTGCCAGTTTTAAAAGCACTGAAGAACTTTCAGCTTTCCTCACTACTGAATCCAAACTTCCGCTGCTTGTTTTAGGTGGTGGTAGTAATATCCTGTTTACAAAAGATTTCGATGGGCTTGTCCTGAAAAATGAAATTAAGGGAATTAAGAAAATAGATGAGGATGATGAATTTGTGTATGTGCAATCCGGCTCCGGTGAAAACTGGCACCAGTTTGTATTATTGTGCATAGAAAATAATTGGGCAGGGGTTGAAAACCTTGCGTTGATTCCAGGTTGCGTAGGAGCCTCTCCAATGCAAAATATAGGGGCTTACGGGGTTGAACTAAAAGATGTTTTTCATGAGTTGAAAGCATTTCATCGAAAAGAAAAGACCAACTACACATTTAGTTTAAACGACTGTGACTTTGGATACAGGGAGAGTATATTCAAAAGAAAGTACAAGGATGAATTTGTAATTACCAGCGTTACATTCAGGTTAAGAAAACAACCCATTTTTAATACCAGTTATGGCGCAATAGAACAAGAGTTGGAAAGGTTGACTATATCCGAACTCTCCATTAAAGCTGTTGCAGAGGCTGTCATAAATATTCGTTCTTCAAAACTTCCTGATCCAAAAGAAATTGGTAATGCGGGAAGTTTTTTTAAAAATCCTGAGATTAATAATGAGCAGTTTTTAATACTGCAAAAAGAGTTTCCCGGTATCATCGGACATACATTACCCAGTGGCAATATAAAATTGGCCGCAGGGTGGCTCATTGAGCAATGCGGTTGGAAAGGCTATCGAAAGGGCGATGCCGGATGTCATGCAAAACAGGCCTTAGTACTAGTGAATTATGGCAATGCAAAAGGGGATGAAATTTATAACCTCAGCGAGGCCATCTTTCAAAGTGTAAAAAAGAAATTTGGAGTGATGCTCGAAAGAGAAGTTAATATTGTTTGAGCATCGTCTCCAAATTATCCAGTTGATTAGGCTTCCTCATCAAACTCAAAATCCTTTTCTGTAAAATTCATCATACTACCCATCAGGTCTTTAAACTCCACTTTATTTTCAAATATTTTTTTGCTGATGAGGGAATAAGAAGAAAGCCCATGCAATACAAACTCCATCATCAATGCAGATTGTTCTTCATTTAATTGAGGAAAATATTTTTTTACTAATGAATGAAGACCGTCTACTTTATACAGCAACAGTATTTTGTCTTTATCTGTAGTATTGAATGAAATATTCAGGTTGTTACCCTTGTCGAACCATTGGGTAATTGGGCGGTAAGGATTATCATCTTTGAGTTCTTCCTGTGATGGTTTACCGGTGGTTCTCCTTTTTTTCAATGTGTCAGGATTAGGAAAGTATTGGGCAAACTGTGTACGAATTGCTTTGTCCACCAAATTCATAGCTACCTGGTATGGGCCTTCCTGTTCCCCTTCATATACCAGTTCTACTTTCCCGGTAATGGAAGGAATGATGCCAACCAAATCACTCATCCACACCTGAGTTTGTTTTTCGTTGTTGATGATAGCTCTTCTTTCTGCAGAACTCACCGCATTTTCAAATGCAGAAATGGTCAACCTTGCACTTACACCACTTTTTTTATCTACAAATTCACTGGCTCTGGCTTCAAATGCAATTTGTTCAATCAATCTTTTTAGCAAGTCACTTATTTTAACTCTTGCTTTTTGTTCATCACTAACTTCTGCTTCCTGTTCCGTTATTTCCAACGCATTTTCCAGCGACTTTGGATAGTGTGTCAATATCTGGCTTTCAATTCTATCTTTTAATGGCGTTACTATAGACCCACGGTTGGTATAATCTTCAGGGTTGGCTGTAAAAATAAATAGTATATCTAATGGTAATCTCAATTTAAACCCACGGATCTGTACATCACCTTCTTCCAGTATATTAAATAATGCTACCTGGATTCTGGCTTGCAAATCCGGGAGTTCATTTATTACGAATATCCCCCGGTTACTTCTGGGAATAATGCCGTAGTGAATTACCCGTTCATCTGCGAAGCTTAATTTTAAGTTAGCGGCTTTAATAGGATCCACGTCACCAATCAAATCAGCTACACTTACATCGGGGGTTGCTAATTTTTCACCATATCGTTCGCTGCGATGAATCCAGTGAATTGCAGTTTCGTCGCCATGTGTTGCAATTTCTTCCTGTGCAAATTTTGAAACGGGGGTTATCGGATCGTCATTAATATCGCTGCCAGCAATGGACGGAATATATTCATCAAGCAACTCCATCATCTGTCTTGCCATTCTTGTTTTTGCCTGTCCCCGCAAACCGAGAAACAAAATATTATGCTTGCTCAGCAAGGCTCTTTCTACATCAGGTATTACAGTATCTTCATATCCAATTATACCAGAGAAAGTAGGCTCATTC
Source organism: Chitinophagaceae bacterium IBVUCB2 (assembly GCA_002127295.1). Classification (GTDB taxonomy): domain Bacteria; phylum Bacteroidota; class Bacteroidia; order Chitinophagales; family Chitinophagaceae; genus JJ008. The sequence goes on along the minus strand of NFUV01000001.1, from coordinate 590,861 downwards.
TTTTTTAGTTTGGCAATTAAATTTTGACGTATCTCTTCTTTAATGCTTTTTGGTTTATAGCCGCTAGCTTTTAGTTCGCCGAGTGTTTTTATTTTTTTGATATTCATATTTATAAATAGGAACGCAGATTATCAGCGTTCAGATGTTTAATAAACTGTTTTTCTCTTTCCACTTTCAAAATCCTTAAATATAAAAGCCCCTAACTTATCCAATGAGGCAAAGAAGGCTTTACCATTATTCATTTCCGTAAACTCCTGTACAAATTTTTGTAAGTAAGGATCTGTAGCAATCATAAAAGTGGTGATCGGTATTTTCAATTTTTTACATTGTGCTGCAAGGTTAATACAACGGTTTACCACTTTTCTATCTAATCCAAAGCTGTTTTTATAGTATCGTTTACCAATTTTTAAACAAGTTGGCTTGCCATCAGTGATCATAAAAATCTGCTTGTTAGGATTTTTTCTTCTGCGCAAAATATCCATGGCTAATTCTAATCCGGCAACGGTATTGGTATGATAAGGCCCAACCTGTAAATAGGGCAGGTCTTTTACTTCTATCGGCCAGGCGTCATTGCCAAAAACTACAATATCCAATGTGTCTTTCGGATATCTTGTTTTGATAAGTTCGCTTAATGCCATGGCTACTTTCTTGGCAGGGGTAATCCTGTCTTCTCCATACAAAATCATGGAATGAGAAATATCGATCATCAACACCGTGGATGTTTGCGCTTTGAAATCTGTTTCCCGAATGCTTAAATCGTCTTCCTGCATGCGAAAACTATCAATGCCATGATTGATTTGTGCGTTGCGTATACTTTCAGTAAAATCAATCTGCTCCAGCATATCGCCAAACTGGAACTGCCTTGTTTCCGGATTTATTTCGTCGCCTTGTCCAGGCTTGAATGTTTTATGATCGCCTTGTTTTGTTTTTTTAAGCTTACCGAATATTTCTTCCAGGCTGCTTCTGCGTATGCCTTGCTCTGTTTTAGGTGTTATTCTAATTTCTCCTTGCTCATTTTGATCTGTCAGGTAACCTTTTTCTTTAAGTTCATCAATAAAATCACCCATGCCATATTCGTCATCGGTTAATTTGTATTGCTTATCCAGTTCATTCATCCATTGCATCGCTTCTCCTACATCACCGCTGGTGTAAGTAAGTAATTGCATAAAGAGATCAAGCAATTGCTGAAATTTGCTTTTGCCATCACTGTCCGCATCAAACTTGGTAAAATGAAAACCTTTCATCAGTTATACAATTTACGACAAATACCTTGCCGCTGATTATTCTTAACAACAACTTAATTACAAAGAAGTTTATAGAAAAAAACCTCCTGTGTAAACAGGAGGTTTTGGAATTATAGAGAATTTCAATTTATCGCTGTGAATCGGTTTTTGTGCCGGAATCCTTCGGTGCGGTATTAATAATAGTAGGATTGTTGCCTTCTACAGTTGTTTTTGGTTGTACCTGTGGTGCATATTCTTTTTCTATAGCATCAAGGACCATCAACAGCGCCTCATTAATCGGGTCTTCCGAACGTTCAAAAGCTCCATACAATTCTGGTCTGCTGGTTTTGAGATACGTATAATATGACTTCTGTTGTTCAAGATCTTTACGTAATGCTAATCTTACTTTTTCGGCCAAATCAGCTTTGCCCGCTTTGTAACAAGCCTCCAGGTAAATAAGACCTGTTTGATTATGGCTATTATAACGGCCTGTCATTGCATACGGGAAGTTCTCCGCTAATATTCCCTGTTCCACTTTGTCTAATAGTTTCCTGGCATCTTCTTTACGTCCCAGATCCGCAAGGTTTCCCGCAGCTTCGCCATATAATGCACGGATGTTTAACAAGTGACGACGATTCTCTTCATCATAATACATTCCTTTTTTATCTGCACCTGCAAACCTGTATTTGGTCATCAGGTTATTGAACATAGTGTCAACATTATTATCCTTTATCTGGGAGCCTCCAAGTCCGACCTGGCGGAAACGGGTATCAACCACCCAATTTTGTTGCGGATATTTATTTTCAACCGGTATTAAACGATAGGATAAACCATCCTTACGCAGGTATTGGCCAAATCCTAACTCACCCATTGGTGAGGTAAAATAAATTGGACGTTTCCATGCATTTGAAGCGATGATGTTTAATATCATGAAATCACTTCTAACAAGTCCGCCATCTAATTTACTTTTTGGAATTTCAAATCGTAACTCGGAAAGTACACTATCAGTAGCGTTTACGGTTCCATTTTTCCGTACCAGGTTTACATCTACCGGTACTCTGAATTTTGCAACCGGGAAATTTCCAAAGCCAACATCTCTTTTCGTAACAGGGTCGACATTTGGTTTACCTAATACATTTTTCATTACATCATACAAATCATAATATTCATTCGGATCTCCCTGTGCTCTATAACGAAGGAACTCCCTGTTATGACCTTCAATTTGTTCTGGCGACCATAACACATCGATGGAGTCAGCATCATTTACTTTTGTTCTTAACTGGTTAATATACCAGTCAATACCCAATAAGCTGTTATTAATAACACGAATATCCGGACGAACACCTTCAACTTCTTGTGCATACCATAATGGGTATGTATCATTATCACCAAATGTAAATATGATGGCATTCGGTGCACAACTTTCCAAATAATCCCTGGCCAAATCCGGTGCAGTAGTTTTTCCGCTCCGGTCATGGTCATTCCACTCTTGCTGTGCCATTAATAATGGAACAGCCAAACAAATAATGGTAGTAGAAAGATTAAGTATTCTCTCATTTTTTCCATCAGAAGATATGGCCCTGACAAGGAAAGTAATAGCCGCAACAACTGCCGCATAAATTACCGTTATGTAAATAGCCGTCATCAATGTATCACCCGGCACATTGCTTGCACCACTCATTAGGGCAATAAGGAATGTTAGAATACTTCCATAGATAATAGTGTTTTGGAAAGTAAATTTATCTGCTTTTTCACGGGCCAGTTTTACAAAAGCAACTACGGCAAGTCCAATCCATATTGCAAATGCATAAAAAGAACCTACGTAAGCATAATCCCTTTCACGGGGTTGATTACCTGGTTGGTTTAGATAGAGTACAACTGCAATACCCGTCATAAAGAACAACAGGAAATTGACCACCCAATCTTTTTTATTTCTAAGGAATTGATATACGCAGCCAATTATTCCTAGCACAAAGGGCAACATATAAAGTTTATTATGGGCCTGGTTCTCTTTTAACGAATCAGGTAATTTATCCTGGTCGCCAAGACGTTTGTTATCGATAAATGATAAACCGCTGATCCAGTTACCATCTCTTGTATTACCTAATCCTTGTACATCATTTTGTTTACCGGCAAAATTCCACATAAAATATCGCCAGTACATATGACCTAACTGGTAAGAGAAGAACCATTGTAAATTATCACCAAAGCCCGGCGGAGTATATCTTTCTCTGCCGGTAATGGGGCTTGGTTCTTTTCCTAAGTTTAACCAGTCTGCATAAAAGTCTGCATGAAACTGGTCGTTACTGGAATCCCATATACGGGGGAACAGTTGCATATCATCACTTTCGTATTTAGGCTCTCTTGCTTTTCCAATTGGGATGTATTTGTCTTTTCCCTTTACATATTTCATATCACCATCCTCAAACTCAACATTTCCATCACTGCCATATTTATAATCAGCGGAGAAATGCGGGCCATATAACAGTGGAGCTTCGCCATATTGTTCACGACTTAAATAATAAACAAGGTTGATAGGATTGTCAACATTGTTCATGTCAATAGCCGGGTTGGCGTTGGCTCTTATTAATGCAGTGAAGTATACGAAATACCCCAGCATGATAAATACATAACACCAGAGAGAAAGTTTTACAATTTTCAAAGCAGATGCTTTCAAGAAATATCCAATAGCACCTGCCACTATCAACAATAATAAGAGCTTTCCTATTTTAACCCCAGAGCCTGGTTGTATAAAAAATGGTATAGCTGATAAAGAAAGGAATAAAACAAACCAAACAATAAGTGTAACCTGCGAAACTTTATTTTCTTTGAAACGTAAAGCCCATATGGTTAATGCTGCCAATGCTATAAAGTAAATTGCAAAACCGGAGAAAAATGGCATTCCTAACGAGTTTACAAAGAATACATCAAACTGTCCGGCAGCCTTCATCGAGTATTGGATAACGCCTACTTGTACAAGACCCGTAATAAGACAAGCTATAAGAAATGCAACGATTGCGCCTTTAGTAGTTACTGTATAACGACGGTAATAGTAAATCATACCGACAGCAGGAATACACAAAAGGTTCAATAAGTGAACACCAATTGATAAACCCATCATAAAGAAGAACAACACGATCCAGCGGTCGCTTCTTGCTTTGGCGAATTGGTCATTACCTGCTTTTTCATCAGCATGTTCCCATTTCAACATGATCCAGAAAACCAATGCAGTAAAGAAAGATGATAATGCATAAACCTCACCTTCAACCGCACTGTACCAGAATGAATCACTAAATGTATAGGCTAATGCACCAACTGCTCCGGCAGCCATGGTGGTAAATGTTTGTGATGCGTTTAGTTCTTCACCAACACCTACAAACATTTTGCGGGCAAAGTGAGTAACACTCCAGAAAAGAAATAAGATAGTAGCAGCACTGGCTAATGCACTCATAAAGTTCACTGCACTGGCGGCAGTGTTTCCGCTATCACCAAACAGAATGATAAAGAAACGGCCAAGCAAAACAAACAATGGCGCACCCGGAGGGTGGGGCAACTGAACACCTTTAGCACTGGCGATAAATTCGCCGGTATCCCATAAGCTGCCTCTTGCTTCACGGGTAACAAAATAAACGATGAGGGCAATGAAGAAAACTGCCCAACCTGTGATGTTATTGACTTTTCTGAAATTCATAAACTAAACTATTGGTTTTAATTCCTTTGCAATCTTATTGTACAGGTAAAAACAGCGTTGTTTACCCACGGATTGAAGGAAAGCAAAAATAGGGTTTCAGGGGTAGATTTCAGTTCCACCCGTCTATATTTAGGAATTTAATCGTAGCGGCAGAATGACTGGAGTATTTATTCAAAATATACTTTTACCGTTTGGTAAGAAAGCTGCCCCTGGCGGAGTTTTTCAGAAAAACCTTTTAATCCAAAAAGGCCGGCGGCATTGCCTTTATTGATAGCTATTTCGAGATAGCCAGCGCTGTTGAACAAGGCTAATTTTTCGCCTTCTAATACATCCGCATAGCTTTCGCTGATGCGGTCAATAATTTCATCTCTCTTGAAAACAATACGGAAGCTGCGGCCTTTTCGTTGTTCTTCAAATTGGTCACGGGTAATATTGACAATTACGTTTTCAAAACTATCAATGAAAATGATCTGCCCCTCCATAGAATTATTTTCGAGAATGGGTCTTAAATGCCTTTTCTCAAGATATTTTACGTCTGATAGACCTATACTTTGTATGGATTCACCATTTACTAATTGATTTACTACTCTGCCCATTACAGAAGTCAGATAAATAGTGTTCTTAATCGCTGTTTTTTCCAATGGGATACCAATTACTATTTCAGGAGTATCTTCCAGTATCATCGTCAGTAATCCATTGTCCGCACAAATCAGGTATTGATTTTTGTGAAAGGCGAGCAGTAATTGTTCTGGTTTTTTTTCAAACAGATTTACGAGTATCAGGTGATAAGAATAATCAGGAAAATTTTTTATGGCACTCTGGCATACATAAGCAGCCTGCGGATAATTGAATGGCGGAATATTATGTGAAATATCTACTATCTGAAACTCGGGATTCAATTGTAATAGTTGTGCTTTTACTGCACCCACGAGGTAATCGGGGCTTCCAATATCAGATGTAAGGGTTAGTAAAGGCAAAACAGGTTTAGTTTATGGTTGTTATTTAGTTGGTGTAATTACTTAACGAGCTTGCCATCCTTAAAGAAAAATTTGTAAGCCAGTTTATCCGCCAACTTCGGAAAGAATTTTTGCATGAATACAGTTCGTTTACCTGTAAAAGTAAGTACCAATGTTCTTTTCTTTTTTCGAATTGCTTTTAAAATATGCTCCGAACATTCTTCTGCCGACATCATTTTGCTTTCATCCATCGGTGTTTCGCCATGGGAAGCAGCATCTTTATTCAAGGCTGCACTACGGATATTAGAAGTCGTAAAACCAGGACAAACCCACATTACATGCACTCCATCTGCCATCAGTTCCGTTTTAATTGCTTCCAGCCAACCTTGCATTGCAAATTTGCTGGCAGAGTAGCCGCTTCTTCCCGGTAAGCCTCTGTATCCGGCAATGGAGGATACACCAACAATCGTCCCTTTTCTTTCAATAATGGAGTTTAGTGCATATTTAGTACAGTAGACAGTACCATAAAAATTTATGTCCATTACTTTATGGATCACTTCCATGTCAGCTTCTTTTAACAATGCCCGCATTGAAACACCTGCATTGTTGATCAGGATATCGATACCTCCAAAATTTTTGATAGTGGTTTCCATAAAACGCCGACAGTCGTTTTCGCTGCTTACATCTGCTACCATTGTATGTAAATGAGCAGAAGGGTAAGCAGATTGCAACATATAGAGTTTATCATGGTTGCGGCCACAAGTGGCAACTTTAGCGCCTTCTTCAATTAATGCTTCAACAAGGGCTTTACCGATACCATCGGTGCCGCCTGTTACTACTACTACCTTATCTTTAAAATAGGTTGACATGAAAAATTTGTTATTAAACACAAACCTACTCTAAAATGGACAAGTAGAAAACTTAGCTAAGTGAGAAGCAAGGCACTAAGTCAGTAAAACATCAGGAAATGCTGTTAATAACTGTTTGAAAAAGTTTTGGTATGATAGACCTTAGAATGTATTTTTGCACTCCCAAAACGGGAAAGGTTGATTTCGTAGCTCAGTTGGTAGAGCAATACACTTTTAATGTATGGGCCCTGGGTTCGAGTCCCAGCGGAATCACTGAGAATCCTCTTCGCTCTGCGAAGGGGATTTTTTGTTTTCAGCCACTAATATTTCCAATAGCTTTTCAAGCATTTCTATATATTCTGCCACTTTTCCATGCTGGGTTTCTATGTTAATATATCGCAGGTTTCTTTCGCCGCAATAAATACTGAGGGAGCCATCTTTTTTTGCTCTTTCATTATCCTGCCAGATCGTATTAAAACCTGCGTCTGACATTTTTTGATAAAGTAAACTATCAGTAGTAAAAGCTATATCATCTATATCTTGTTGTGGATTTTCATAAACTGCCCGTGCATCCCGTTGACGGTTACCACCTGGGGTATAGCTTTTTATTGAAAAAAGACCTTCCGTATTATTATGTAGCGCCACTATACAGGAAGTGCTGTCCGGAATAAAGGATAAAAGGTATTTCGCAAACTTTTCAACCTCATTAATGGCTTGCGGACTGGTTCTATTATTATCCCGCAATGTTTGTTGAATACCAACTCTTGCATAAATGCGGTTGGGATCAAAGCCATATGTAAGGTTGCCTAATTTGAAACGAATAACCCGCTGTCCGTTATTTTCAACCTTAATTAATGTGCCGCCCTGTACTTCTAATACCTCAATAGCAGCTTCTACCGCTGCATCTTCATTATCATGCATATTGATGTAAACAATATCTTTTGCGGTGCCATATTGAATAATTTTTATCGGAATGATCTTACTGCCTATTTTATAGGAAACTATTTTTTCAACGGGAAGATATACGGCTTTGCTTACCAATATATTATTATTGGAGGTTTGGTTAAAAGCAGTTATCCCAATTATTAGGGCGAGGGTGGTGGCTAAGAGAAATCTCAAGGTTCAATGTTTGAACTAAAGATACTCATCAGCCCGTACATTTTTATACCCTAAAAATGGTATTTAATTGAATTTCTGTAAGGGGAAACCGGGTTTTTACGAGAGTTCTTGTTTCATTTTTTGCATAACATCTTTTTCTAACATTATTTGTGCAAGATGTATCATATTCATAAATGCACGGGCACCAGAAATGCCATGGCCAATGATAACAGGTTTGGCTACTCCCAATACTGGGGTGCCACCATATATTTCAAAATTGAAACGTTCAAAAAAGTCATCTTTCACTTTTCGTTGCTGACTTATTTCGTAAAGTGATTCGGCCATTTTAAGGATGATATTGCCGGTAAAGCCTTCACATACCATTACATCCGCTTTTGGCTGCAATACATCTCTGCCCTCAATGTTTCCAATAAAATTGATGTGTTTGTTTTCGTTCAGGAGGGGGTAGGTGGCCTGTAATAAAAGATTGCCTTTGCCTTCTTCTTCTCCTACATTAATTAGCCCCACTTTGGGATTATCAATGCCCAATACCAATTGTGCATATACAGATCCCATTATAGCAAATTGGTTAAGCTGTTCCGGTTTGCAATCAGCATTCAAGCCCACATCAAGAAGTAATCCTGTACCGCCATCTGCTTTTGGTATAATAGCAGAGATGGTAGGTCTGATTACACCTTCCAATGCCTTAATGCTGAACAAGGCGCCTACTAACATAGCCCCTGTATTGCCGGCGCTGATGAATGCATCCATTTTATCAGATGCCAGCAAATGAAAACCTATGGCTATAGATGATTTCTTTTTTTCCTTTAAAGCTTTAGTAGGATGTTCATGCATGCCAATTACTTCTTCGGAAGGAATAATTTTAATATTCTCCAAGGAAACGGCATGTTGTTCCAGTAATTTTTTTAATTGTACTTCATCGCCAATAAGGAATAGTGTAGCGGGAATATTATGACCGGATAAATATTCCTTTACCCCCTTCACTGCTTCCAGCGGGGCAAAGTCACCTCCCATCATATCTATTCCAATATTCATAAAATCTGATTACGGGATTAAAGAATGTAATGACGCTTAACTAAACAACAAATTCCAAATTCCACAAGGCAATTTAGCCAAATGGATTTGGAATTAATAATGTGTGCTAAAACAACAGCTTACTGTGCTCTTAAAGGTGCTTTTTCTGCTACCACTTTGCCTTTATAGTAAAGTTTACCTTCACTTACATGTGCACGGTGACGTACATGTAATTCACCAGTTGTGCTGTCGGTTGATAATGTAGCAGCAGTCGCTTTATAGTGTGTTCTGCGTTTTGCAGTTCTTTGCTGACTGTGTCTGCGTTTGGGATTTGGCATAACTCAAATATTAAAATGTCAATTCAATTATTATTTACTCTAGATCTTTAAACTTTTCCAATCCTTTCCAGATCGGGTTTTCTGCTGGTTTCTTTTCTATTTCTTTAGGCTCCATTTTTTTCAGCATATCCATTGCTTCGCTGTTGCAATGTGGTCCGTCCATTTTTTCAAAAGTACAGGCCTTTTGTAATGGGATGCTCAGAACGATGAATTCATAGATCCAGTTAGCTACATCCACATGGCTATCGCTTTGTGCGATGTAATACATATCCGGATCTTCTTCCTGCTCATTCATTAAGTCGGGCTCTTCTACCATTTTTACAGTGATGTTGAATTCATCCCATAGATCAAATGGTAAATTATTATTGCAACGATCGCAGGTGACTTCTAAAATGCCGCCAATTTCAAACTTCATTTGCATGAAAGAACTTTTCTTATCAAGCAATAGTTTTACCTTGGCTTTGCAGTTTCTGAAATCAGGCTGCTGGAATGCCTCAAAGAACTTATCATCAATTGAATAGTTGTATTCATGAACTCCGGGTTTTAATCCTACAAAAGCTATCTCAAACTCTCGCCGGCGGCTCATGGGTCAACTTTTTAAAAGAGTGTGCAAAGGTAAGGGAATAAATGGAAAAATTAGGGCTGATTTTATATTATTTTCGTACTTATTCGTGGGTTTAAAAGCCTGATTTTGAAGATATTTAAAAAAAATAAAGATTGCAACAGTTTTTAACCCGTCTTTTTTCCCGTCTTATGAAAAGCTGGAGTTGGGTATTACTTATTATACTCACCATCCTCATAAAATGGGCTTCCTGGTATCCGGGCTTTGTGGAAAGGAATTACAGTACGGGAGTTTATCCCCTCATAGCTAAGGTTCAGCGGTTTTTATTTGGCTGGATATCCTTCAGCATTGGTGACCTTTTTTATGCCTTTCTGATTATAGTTATTTGTTACCGGGTATTTAAATTTTTCAAACTACTTTTTAGAAAGCAGCTTACCCGCCGCTATTTTGTACTGGCGATGCAGCAAGGGATTTTCATTTTACTTTTTCTGTATGTATTCTTTAATCTTTTATGGGGACTAAATTATAATCGCCAGGGTATAGCTTACCAATTAGACTTGAAAGTAAAACAGTATAGTCTTGCAGACCTTGATACGTTAACAAAAGCTATTCAGCAAAAGGTAAATTATTATGCGGAATTTGTAACCGAAGCACAGCGGGATTCATTTGATAAAAAGAAAACATTATTTAATAATGCAGTTGAAGCTTTTGATGAGGCAGCAAAGGAATATTCATTTTTAGCCTATCATCCAAAATCTATAAAGCCATCCTTATTTAGCTATCTCGGAAACTATTTAGGCTTCCAGGGATATTATAACCCATTTTCTGGAGAAGGCCAGGTGAACACAACTGTTCCGAGGTTTTTGGAACCATTTGTAACTACTCATGAAATTGCACACCAGTTGGGGTATGGAAAAGAAAACGAGGCCAACTTTGTGGGTTATCTTGCTTGTAAATCGTATAACTCAGCTATTTTTCAATATTCTGTTTATTACGACATGTATAATTATTCAGTAGGAGAGGTTTACAGGAGAGATACATCTTTGGCAAAATCATTCCAGGCAACCGTACATCCGCAGGTAAAAAAAGACCAGCAAGAGTTCAAAGATTTTTATCGCCGGTATAGAAACCCGATTGAACCAGTCATAATGTGGGGCTATGGACATTTTTTAAAAGCCAATAACCAACCTGCAGGAAAAAGAAGTTATAATGAGGTGGTGGCATGGTTAATTGCATACTATAAGAAATTTGGTACAGGGAAACTATGAACAAATACATAATTGGATTTGTTATAATTTACAATAAGACCTATGAGTAATACACTAAAACTTATTATATCAATAGCTATTCCTCTACTCGTAGGAGGGATCAGTGGATTTTTCACCGATACCGGTGTTGGTAGCTGGTACCAGACAATTAATAAACCATCATGGAATCCACCGGGTTGGATATTTGGCCCTGTATGGACTACACTTTATGTGATGATGGGGATTGCTATGTACCTGGTATGGAAGAAAGAAGCAAGTGCAATTTTGAAAAAAACGGCTCTCAGTTTGTTTGCCATTCAATTAGTATTGAATTTTTTCTGGTCGTTCATATTTTTTAATCAACAACAAATAGGATGGGCATTGGTGGAGATAATTGCTATGTGGGTATTTATTCTCCTTACCATTTTCGCATTTGCCAATGTTAGCAAAACAGCTGCATGGTTGCTTGTTCCTTATATCAGTTGGGTAAGTTTTGCAACCATACTTACTTATACCATCTGGCAATTAAATAAATAAAAAAACTACCCGGTAAAAGGGCAGTTTCAGCGTTGTTATTTATTTTATACAAATCAGCAGTTAAAACTTATTCTTCCACATCATACTTTCCACCGGTCTGTCGGGCTGGTTACTGTATTTAGAATTCTTCTTTTTATCATACGATACTTCAATTGGTCCTTCCACGGGAAAATAAATTAACTGACCGATCGGCATTCCTTTATAAACTTTCACGGGTTGTTTTACAGAAATTTCCAATGTCCAGTTTCCACAAAACCCTACATCACCTTTACCGGCTGTGGCATGAATATCTATTCCCAAACGACCCGTTGATGATTTTCCCTCCAAAAAAGGAACATGGGCATGTGTTTCGGTGTATTCTTCAGTAACACCCAAATAAAAAATATGCGGATATAAAACAATGCCTTCATCAGGGATCTCAAAATAATCGATCTGGTTATGCTTCTTCGCATCGATCATGTGCTCTTTGTAAGTAGCAAGGGTTTTACCCAAATGCACATCATAGGAATTGCTGCCGAGGCATTCCCGGCTATAGGGAACCACTTTAATTGTACCTTTTTCTATTTCTTCTAATATTCTTGTGTCAGATAAGATCATAATCTATTATTTTTTCCATCTTTAGTATTACTATCAACTTGGTTACGGACGTTGGCCAATCAATTTGTTTTCTTCCGGCGGAAGAGAAGAAATTAATCACACTTGATCGTCCCCTATCTTTACCCGCAATTTGCGAAGTGCCAAAGTAAACAGGAAACACTAACTAATGCCGATTTTTTTTCAACAACAAATCAACGAAAACACCCGGCTGGGTATCTGGAAGATAGAAGAGACTGAAGAATTCTTCAAAGGCAATGTTCCATTGCACAGGGAAGTTACGCATCCCCACAAGCGGCTTCAACACCTGGCTGGTAGGTTTTTACTACAGTTTCTTTTTCCTGATTTTCCTTACCAACTCATTGAAATTGCCGATACCCGTAAACCTTTTCTGCCAGATGAGCAATACCATTTTTCCATTTCGCATTGCGGCGATTATGCAGCTGCCATTGTAAGTAAGAATCAACGGGTAGGAATTGACATTGAAATTCCAGTTGAAAAGATCGGAAAGATAATGTACAAGTTCTTAAGCGCATCGGAACATGAACTGTTTAACCTGGTGCAAGGTTTGAAAAGTAATACTGCTATAATGAATTTTAATGAGCCCACTATTTTATGGTCGGCAAAAGAAGCAGTATTTAAATGGTATGGCGATGGAGGAGTGGATTTTCGCAGGGAAATCCAATTGCGTAAGCAATATGAAACTACTAAAACGATCGATTGTTTTTTTTCAAAAAATAAAACGGATCTAACTATCTATTACCATTTATTTGATGGATTAGTATTAGCCTGGATTGTTAACTAAATTTTATTTCTGCGTATTGTTTTTTCAGATTTCTTTGTACAAATATTTAACCATGAGAATAATCTTTTCACTACTCGTATTGGCCACACTTGCTGGTTGTGGTCCCAAAATTTACAAATCAAATGAATTTGATGCTGCCTTGGCAAAACATAAAACTGTTGCCATACTTCCGGCAGATGTAACAACAACGCTACGTCCTAACGAAGCAAAGAAAGTATCGGCAGAACAATTGCAGGATATCAATGAAAAAACAGGGTTTGCTATCCAGGATAAAATGTATAGCTGGTTTTTGCGCAGGTCTGACAAGTTTGCGTACACCGTTACTTTCCAAGATGTAACAAGAACCAATGCATTGTTGAAGCAGGCAGGTATTTCTTATAAAGATCTTGCGGCAAAAGACAGAACTGAATTAGCCAAACTATTAGGTGTAGATGCAGTTCTTCAAAACAGGTCAAGCATGGAAAAACCCATGTCCGATGGTGCGGCTATTGCTGTTGGGGTGATTTTTGGAGCATGGGGCAGTACTAATAATGTACAGACAACTATTAATATCCATGATGGTAAGTCAGGGAATTTATTATGGAAGTATGATTACCAGGCGTCAGGTTCTGTGGGTTCGTCCGCTACTAACCTGGTGAATGCCTTAATGAGAAATGCATCAAAGAAGTTTCCTTATAGTGCAAAGTAGAAAGAGAGCGGCACGCAGCGATCGCAGAGAAAATTTTAAGTAGAAATAAATAAAGCGGAACCTATTGTTCCGCTTTATTTATTTACAATACAATCTTTGTGTGAAAAAATAATTATTCTTCTTCATTCCCTTCTTCCAGCAAATTCAAATCGACATCACTGCCAGAAATTCCTTCAATTGACCCACGAACATGGGCAGCACTCAGCAATACTTTATCTAATTGTTTCTCCCGCTGTTTCCAGAGTTTTTCCATTGCATCTCTTTCTTTCTGTATAGAAAGTCTCATACTCATAAATCCTTCCCGAATGGCTTGCCATTGTTCAGCAAACTCACGGCTGGTGAGATAGTCATATAACAAATGCATTTTATCGCCCCGGTTCTCCTGGCTTTTTAATGCCGTTGATATTTTAATGATACCATCCCGCAGCATTTGCACAATTGGTTTTACTTCTGCAAAAGTGCAGATCCATACCCCATCTTTTTCTCCAAACCTATCTAATTCTTTAGGCAAAGCCTGTGTAACAATTACTGCAACATCAGCACCCTGGCTGCGCATATCGGCCTTTAATTTTTCGATCCAGTCGTTACCAAAATCTTTTGTTCGCTTGCTTTCGAAAATGATCTTGCCACATTCCTGCCCAAAATTATTGCGGACCGTTTGTATGCAATCTGCTCCACGAACTCCTTTGCCTACTTCACTTATTATATCAAAGGGAAATGCAGCAGAAAGCATTTCTTCTAATGCTAATTCTTGTACTTCGCCTTGTAATTGAATAGATCCTTGTTCGGCTTTGCGGCGCATTTCATCAGCTAATTTTTTCTGGTCGTCTAATTGTTTTTCCAGTTCTTTCAGCCGCATTTGGTATTCGGTATCCTTAGCAGCTACTTTTTGTTCTTCTATTTTGCGGATGTCTTCCGTAAGCTTCTCTCTTGCTTGTTGTAGTTGGCGTTGAATATTTAATTCTATTTCCGCTTCTTTGTTTTTTAATTCTTGCTCTTTCCGAAGGAAATCGGCCTCTTTTTGACGGGCTAATTTTAGCTTTTCTTCGTTGTCTTTATTATTTTCTTGTAATAGGCGGAGTTGATTCTCAAAGTCAGAAGAAATTGTTTTTCTAAGACTCTCTTCAATCTGCGTTTGTAATTTTTGTTTTTCAGATTGTAACTGTTGTTGATGTTCCAGTTCTTTTTTTTGTAACTGTTGCTGAAACTCTTCTGCCTTTTTCTTTTGCCAATCGGCAGCTTTATTTCTCAATTCTTTTTCAACCTCTTCCCGAATAGCTTCGTTGGGCTCAAAAAAAGTTCCGCAGTTGGGGCATTTTATTTCAGTTGACATTAGTACTTATTCCTTTGTTTCAAATCTACAAATACTACTTCGCAAACGCTTCTTAGTGTAAATAAAAAAGCGACTCATTTTATTGAATCGCTTTAATATAGTGCCCCGGAACGGAGTTGAACCGTTACGACCGTTGCGGGTCACAGGATTTTAAGTCCTGCGTGTCTACCAATTCCACCACCGGGGCATCCAAAAAAAATCCCTCCACCATAGGAGGAAGGATTCCCTGAGCGAAAGACCGGGCTCGAACCGGCCACCCCGACCTTGGCAAGGTCGTGCTCTACCAAATGAGCTACTTTCGCAATTGTTTGCCGGACTCTAATTCCGGCCCTTAAAAGAACTTATCGCCTTTCTATCAGCGGGCTGCAAAAATAAGGCTTGTGCCCTTTTTAAAAAAATTTTAAGCTGATTATTTGTACTTGGGAGTGTATTGAGAACTCTCCTGAACGGGAGCTTCTATTTTGCTATACCTTTTGGTGGATAACATATAGCAGCCACCCAGTACAAAAGCTACGATACATGCTACCTGGAGGTAAAAAAGAAAGGCGGATGAGGATACCCAGTTATGAGTGAAATCCCTGTCCTGTACTTTTTGTAACTCCTGTTGGTATTCGTGTTGGTTATTCATGTTGCAACTTTGTGGTGCAAAAATAAGGGTTCGGCAATATAAAATCACTTTGTGTTATCGACAATTTCTGAGAAATACTTCTTCTTTTTGGCAAAATGAAGCCAGGCCACATTTTTTTGCAGATAGCCGGAAAGAGGGGCTTTTTTAGTTGCCGGAAAAACACTCTCTTTTTTATGAAATAACCACCATTTATAAAATGCCAGGTGTGCTTTGATAATAGCAATAAAATATCCACCATCACCGCTGAGTAATCCTTTCCATGCGGATACAACATCCAAAAAATTTCTTACAGGAATTACCAATAGTTTTTTTGAGAAAGGAAGGTTTTTGGATAGCATGATCCGGTTGTTCCGAAAATTCAGGAATGTTTTTAATGAATTTCCTTTAGGTAAAGTGCCGCCTCCAACATGATATACAACCGATGCGGGGCAGGAATAAATTTTATGACCCCCTAATTGTATGCGCCAGCATAGATCAATTTCTTCCTGGTGTGCAAAAAAGTATTCATCAAAACCCTTCATGTCGTGATAAACTGCAGCCCGTATAAATAAGGCGGCACCGCTTGCCCAGAAGATAGGTTCAGATTTGTTATACTGGCCTTTGTCTTCTTCAAATACATCAAATATTCTTCCTTTGGCAAATGGATAGCCATATTTATCTAACCAGCCTCCGGCACCTCCGGCGTACTCAAACAATGCTCTATTGTGATACGTAAGAAGTTTGGGTTGACAAGCAGCTATACTTGAGTCGCTTTCCAACAATGCTACCATTGGTTGCAGCCAGTTGGGTTCTACTTCCACATCAGAATTAAGCAACATATAATAATCCGAACTAACCTGTTTCAACGCTTTATTATATCCTTTGGCAAATCCATAGTTTTTTTCGAGACGGATTATTTGAATAGTTGGATAAGTATCGGTAAGAAAATTTATAGAATCGTCTGTAGAGCCATTGTCTGCAACTATTATTTTCATATTAGCATAGGTAGTGGCTAATACAGATGGAAGAAATTTTTCAAGATAATCTTTCCCGTTCCAGTTAAGTATTACAATAGCAACGTTGGGTGAAGCGTTCAATGGCGTAAAATATTTATTCAAAAATACGGGAAGCCGGTTTATCCGTGTTAAATTCGAAATATGTTTCGGCAACTACTTAACTGGAGAACAGCACTGGCGATAATTGCCATATTTATTGTAACCGGTACTATTTTTTACTCTCAATACCTTGCCCGCAAGATCGCCAAGGAAGAAAAGCAAAAAGTAGAGCAATGGATCGAAGCGATAAAATTCCTGATCAACTCGCCGGGGGATGCTGATACCAGGCTTGCTTCAATGATACTTACAGAGAATAAAACGATTCCCATTATTGAGACGAATGAAGCAGACAGTATTATACAATCAGTAAACCTGGATTCTACAAAAGCGGTTGATAGCCCGGCGTACGTTGAAAGAAAACTAAAGCAATTTAAATCGCAGAACCCGGTTGTAGAATGGGTGGATCCGAAAGATCCAACGATCCGCAACCGATATTATTACGGCGATTCTCAACTATTGGCGGAGGTAAGATATTATCCCCTGGTTCAATTGTGTGTGGTTGCTCTTTTTATAGTTATCGTTTTTCTTTCGCTGCGGAGTAATTACCGTTCTGTACAAAACCAGGTATGGGCGGGTATGGCAAAAGAAACAGCACATCAATTAGGAACACCTGTATCATCATTGGAAGGATGGGTGGAAATGTTGAAAGAAACAAAGGGTAATGAAAAGATAGTAGCGGAGTTGGAAAAAGATGTGGACCGTTTGCGATTGGTATCGGACCGGTTTGGAAAAATTGGCAGTACTCCACAATTAGAACAAATAAATTTGGTGTCGCAGATCAACAGTATGGTGGATTATATGCGCAAAAGAGCAGCTGGTAAAATTGTGTTCACTGTTAATTCATTTGGGCAGGATGAAGTTCTTGCGATGGTATCACCACCATTATTTGATTGGGTGATTGAAAATTTATTGAAAAATGCATTGGATGCTATGGAAGGAAAGGGAAGAATAGTGGTTGATATCAATGATGAAAAAACGAGTATCACTATAGACGTTTCGGATACCGGAAAAGGCATCAGTAAACAAAATATCGCCAATGTATTTAAGCCGGGATTTACCACCAAGAAAAGAGGGTGGGGATTAGGGCTTAGTCTTTCCCGTCGTATCATTCAGCAATATCATAAGGGACAGATTTTTGTAAAAAAATCTGAAGCAGGAAAAGGAACTACGTTTAGAATTGTGCTGAAAAAGTAAAACCCTTTACATTTGCAGTCCTTCCTGCGAAAATCGGGAACGGGTTGCCCAGGTGGCGAAATTGGTAGACGCACCACCTTGAGGTGGTGGCGCTGGAAACGGCGTGCTGGTTCGAATCCAGTCTTGGGCACAAAAAAAGGTTAGAATTTTCTAACCTTTTTTTGTTGTTATTTCTTCATTAGTTAAAAACATAACTATACTCAATCTTCCCTGTCATCTGCTTATCATCATTAAAAAGGGCTTCTTTGCTCTTTAATCCTTTTACATCAAAAACATATCGCCAGATAAGATAACCAAGGTTGATACTTGATGTAGGTGTTATTTTTTGGATCACCCGGTCATTGTCATCATACTCAAACATAACATCAGGGAACAATTTTTTTAATTTGGTATTGTATCGAACAATATCTGTGATCCGGTTTTTATCATCATAGTAATAATAGAGATAACCGGTTTCAACTTTTTTTCTGAATGTTCTTTCTTCTATCGGGTTATCATTTTCATCTTTTACAAAGCGAATTTCAAGACTATCTGCCGGTGCACCGCCGGTGCTGATTATCCGCCACATTTTTTCAGGTTTTCCTGCGGCATTATAAATCCATTCGTGTGTTTCAGTTTGATTGAAGTTGTTCTCAGGGTCAGCAACAATGTTTTGAATTTTTGTTATCCGGCCTGTTGCATCATATTCATAGTTGGTGGTGCTTAATGCTGCAGTTGAAGAATCCACAGTATTTATAACCCGTCCCTGGTTATCGAAACGGCTATATACAACTGTTTTATTAAGACCTGCAAAGGAGGATGATTTTAGGGCGGTACCGTTTTCTTTTACTTCATGAAATTCGGAGAAGTCGTTGGATTTTGCCCCTTGCTTATCAAAGCCAGTT
The DNA here is from genome assembly GCA_002127295.1 of Chitinophagaceae bacterium IBVUCB2. GTDB lineage: Bacteria > Bacteroidota > Bacteroidia > Chitinophagales > Chitinophagaceae > JJ008. Next base: position 572,106 of record NFUV01000001.1, on the reverse strand, counting down.
GCAGAAACGGTTCTTACTTTATTGGCCTGGTAAGTTTTCATCTGCCGGTTTGTTTCCTGGGTGCCAATGATGTCGTTGTAATAATACTGCGCCTGCAGGTTAGAAAAAGTGAGAATTGTAAATAAGAGAAGGATGCTTTTCATTCTGGATATATTGTTTTTCAAGTCAAAAGTAGTTTAATTGTTCAGTAACGAAAAAGATTGACAGCTTGTATTTTTTGTACTTATTTTTAAGAAAATTTTATTGTGTCTCACATTCCCCACCGAAAAGAGAAAGATTGCCTGAACTGCGGCACCATAGTGCAGGGGGATTTTTGCCATAATTGCGGCCAGGAAAACGTTGTTCCCAAAGAAACTTTCTGGCACATGGTTACCCATTTTTTTTATGATATTACCCATTTCGACAGTAATTTTTTTCACACCATTCACCATCTTATTTTAAAGCCAGGTTTTTTATCAAAGGAATATATGGCAGGACGCAGAGCCCGGTACCTGCACCCGATAAAAATGTATGTTTTTACATCAGCCATTTTCTTTCTTCTTTTCTTTTCTTTTTTTACGCCACGGGGAAATTTTACTATGAACCCGGATGAGTTGTTGTCGTCTAAAGAGAGGCTTATTTATATTAAGAAGTTGCAAGACAAATTAAAGAAGGATACGGGTAATATTATATTGCAAGAAGCGTTGAGAGTAGCAAAAGATACTTCGAAGCCTATTACTGAAAAAGATAAGTATACAGCCATTGAAGAAGAGCAAGGTGTTATACACCTTGGTCCCATCAATTATAAAACGGTGCAAGAATATGATTCACTGGAAGCCTTATTACCTGCTGCTGAAAGAGATGGTTGGTTTATGCGCAGGCTTACCAAAAAACAAATTGAGGTTAACAATAAGTATCGGAAAAACCCGGAAGAGGCCTGGAAGAAATTAGGAAATAATATTCTTCATAAGCTTCCTTATATGTTATTTGTTTCTCTGCCATTGTTTGCACTGATTTTGCGATTGGTTTATATAAGGCGTCGAAAGGATTTCTACTTTGCGGATCATGGTGTGTTTACCATTCATCTCTATGTTTTTAGTTTTTTATTATTATTGGTTGTTTTTATAATAGCAGAGATTGAAAATGTTGTTCGTTCAGGAGAACTGGAGTGGGTAGTAATCTTGCTTTTTATAGGATTGTTCTTTTATCTCTATAAAGCAATGCGTAATTTCTACAAGCAGCGAAGAGCTAAGACATTTCTTAAATTCCTGCTGGTTACTATTTTATCCATTGTAATGATGACCGTGTTATTTCTTTTCTTTGTTTTCTTTTCAGCATTTACTTTTTAATACTATAAAATATGGATTCCAAATCCGGCGGTGCTTTTATACGGTTAGTTGAAATAATGGATGACCTGCGGGAAAAATGCCCGTGGGATAAAAAGCAAACGATTCAGTCGCTCCGGCAAATGACGATTGAAGAAATGTATGAGCTCGCCGATGCTATTACAGAAGAAGATTGGAAAGGCATAAAAGAAGAACTGGGAGATTTGCTATTGCATATTGTTTTTTATGCAAAAATTGGAAGTGAGCAAAAGCAATTTGAATTGGATGAAGTGATAAACGGAATTTGTGAAAAACTGATCAGCCGCCATCCGCATATTTACGGAGATGTAGAAGTAAATGATGCAGATGATGTAAAACGCAATTGGGAAAAGCTGAAACTAAAAGAAGGGAAAAAATCGGTGATTGAGGGAGTACCAAAATCATTGCCAGCAACGGTAAAAGCAATGCGATTGCAGGAAAAAGCTAAACAAGTTGGCTTTGAATGGGATAATAAAGAGCAGGTTTGGGATAAAGTGGAAGAGGAGATCTCGGAATTAAAAGCAGCTATTGCAGAGGGTAGTCAGCCTAAAATAGAAGAAGAGTTTGGTGATGTTGTATTCTCTTTAATTAATTATGCACGGTTTTTGCAAGTGGATGCCGAAAATGCCCTGGAACGAACCAATAAAAAATTCATCCACCGGTTTACACAGATGGAGCAATTAGCTCTGCAAAGCGGAAAAGCATTACAAGACATGAGCTTGCAGGAAATGGATGCCATCTGGAACACCATCAAACAACAACGGCAACAGGATTAGTGAAGCCACTCAAAAAAAATATTTTTTTTCAGAAGTACAGCCTGCTGTTATTTTCCGCAGTACTGTTTGCATTTTCATTTTTTTTCAACAAGCTATACAGTAATCGTTCCTCCGTAACTCAAGAGGTGAGGCTGGCAGAGAATTATTTGCAAAAGCAAGAGAAAGATTTTACAGCCGTGATCAGTGATTCGGCATTGATAAATAAGTTGATCAAAAGCAAAGAATCACTTCAGGAATTTGAAAGGCTTGCTGCCAAGCCATATGGAGTTTTCCTTTACTCGGAAAATGAATTTGGTCAAACAGATATGAAATTCTGGAGCGACCAGTTAAATGTTCCCACGCCGGACTTACTTGCATCTACGGATGGTGATTATTTTATTCGTTTATCCAATGGATGGTATTACTGCATCAAAAAAACCTTATCCGTTGAGAACTCTGTTTCGAAAGTAATTGCTTGTGCATTGATACCCGTTCGCTCCGAATTTTTTATTGAAACAGATTACCTGCCTAAAAAGTTTGCTTACAGCAGCACAGCAGACAAAAGAGTACTTATCAGCAGTAAAGTCACAGAGTTTCCTGTAAAATCTGCATCGGGTACTACATTATTCTATCTCGAAAAGAAAACAGCTGCTGCTGTTCCTTATAATGACAAGCAAACAATATTCCTACGCTTTGGAGCATTAGTGTTTCTATTTCTTTTTATACACCTGTTGGCAGATTCAGTAGCAAGAAAGCAAGGGGCATGGAAGGGAATAGGGATACTGATATTATCATTATTGGTTGTAAGGCTTGTAACCTATTACTACCCGTTACTATTAAACTTGCGGCAATTTGAACTATTTGACCCCACCATTTATGGCTCTAATCCAATACAACGTTCGCTGGGTGATTTATTAATCAATTCGCTTTTTTTATGCTGGGTTGTTTTGTTTGCCTGGTCCAAGTTGCGGTATTTGGAGAATCCGGCCGAAAATTTTTCAATACGTTTTAAATGGATAGCTGGTATACTTTCTTTGTCCCTGTTGATACTTTCTACTTTTGTATTAGCAACTGTAATCCGAAGCCTGGTATCGGATTCTACCATATCGTTTGATGTAACTGATTTTTTTAGCCTTAATATTTATACTGTTGCCGGCTTTGCCGCATTAGCTAGCTTATCATTATCCTATTATTATCTCTCGCAACTGCTTTTCCGTTTTATATTTCCTTTATTTAAAGGCCGCAGTTTCCTTATTTATTTTGCTATTGGATTTGCCGGGTTGGTCTATTTAACCATCCGGTCTGGAAATCCACAAGTATTGTTTTACTTACCTGTATTACTTTGGCTACTGGTTTATACATGGTTTGTAAATAGGCGTTCATTGGTTATTAATCATGTCCGTATCAATATTGCAGGTACACTTTCCTGGATATTTGTTTTTTCCGTTTCTATAGCTGCTATCATGCTGTCTGAAAATGGAAAAGTGGAATGGGAAAAACGAAAAAGGCTCGCAGATAAACTGGCGGTGCAAACGGATCCCTCCAGTGAAAGGCTAATGAGCATTGCAATTACGTATTTGGATAATGATTTTTTAAGCGACAATTTTTATCGGTTTAAAAATGAGGAAGGAAGTGTTCAATTAAGAGATAGTATTATCGCAGGTAATTACAGCGGCTATCTTAATAAATATGATACGAGGTTATATGTATATGATGAAAATGATAAGCCCTTATTTAATGAAGATCCCACTTCCTTTGAAGCATTGAACGTAATTTTTTCGGTGCAGTCAAAACCCACAGAAATAGAAGGGCTGTATTATTATGAAACGTCTTTTGATAAATTTAATTACATCATCCGCAGGGATGTGCTAGATTCAGGGAATTATAAACTGGGCTCATTTTTTATTGTTTCCAACCTTAAGAATTTTAGTAGGGATGCATTATTCCCAGAGTTATTCCGCCAGAATAGAAAAACTGATTTAGAAAATTCACCTATTTATTCTAACGCTGTTTATATAAGAAACAGGTTGGTATCGCCACCGGGTAATTATCCGTTTGCTACCTGGCTAAATGGGGATGAAGTGCCTAAAGAAGAGTTTAAGACAAAAGAAAACGGCGATTACACGGAACTATGGTACCGGGCCAGCAATGATAAAGTGGTGGTAATAGCCCGTAAAAGAGAAACGGCTATTGAAACGATTACTTTATTCTCTTATATTTTCTGTTCATTCCTTTTCCTGGTTGCTTTTGTGCAATTGCTTTCCTTATTATTTAAAACAGGTTACAATTGGAAGGGATTTCGAAAATTGATGCAGCTGAATATCCGTTCGCAGGTGCACTCTACCATCATCTTCATCAGTATTTTCTCATTTCTTGTAATTGGAGTGGCTACTATTTCTTTTTTTATAGGAAGATATGAACGTAGTAATAATGACAAGCTAAGCCGTACGATGAAGATTATGGTGAATGAAATGGAGAAAAAGTTATCTGACCACAGCACATTTGATGATGTGGTAAAGATTTATGATTCTGTATCCAATTATGATCTGCAGCTACTGGTAAATGAAGTATCAGACATTCATGGCGTGGATGTAAACGTATATAGTTTAAAAGGGGAATTGCAGGTTTCATCCGAAGCTAACGTTTATACGAAAGGAGTATTGAGCAAGAAAATGGATCCAATGGCATTTTATAAATTGGACAGGTTGAGACTGGTGCAATATTCACAGGACGAAACGATTGGAAACTTTGAATTTTTGAGCATGTATTCACCGGTAAGAGATGAGGAAGGAAATGTATATGCATATATTAATATTCCTTACTTCACCTCTAAACCAGAGCTGAGACAGGAAATATCAAACTTCCTCGTAACGATCATTAATCTTAATGCTTTTATCTTTTTGATTGCCGGTTTAATTGCTTTATTTATTACAAATCGCATAACCCGGTCTTTTTCACTTATCAGCGATAAAATGAAAGAAGTAAACCTGGGTAAGCATAATGATATGATCGAGTGGAACAGGGATGACGAAATTGGAGAGTTGGTAAAAGAGTATAATAAGATGGTAGCAAAATTGGGGGATAGTGCAACAGCTTTGGCCAAAAGCGAAAGAGAAGGTGCCTGGAGAGAAATGGCAAGACAAGTGGCACATGAAATTAAAAATCCGCTGACACCCATGAAACTCAGTATGCAGTATTTGCAAAATGCGATCAATAATAATCAGCCCAATGTAAAGGAGCTATCAAGTAGTGTTGCCAATACATTAGTAGAACAAATTGACCATCTTTCTAAAATTGCTGCTGACTTTTCTCAGTTTGCCAATATTGGCACTACAAAAGTTGAAGAGTTTGATTTGCACGATGTGATCAGCTCATTAAAGGATTTATTCGGTCGCAATCAAAATGTACGTATAACCTGGTGGCCCGTTAATGACAGATTGATGATGCAGGCAGATAAAACACAGATGAACCGATTATTTACTAACCTCTTTGCAAATGCAGTGGAAGCTGCCAAAGAAGAAGAGATATGTAATATAGAAATCGCTGAACGTCGGGATGGTAACACCATTCACATCAGTATAAAAGATAATGGCGAAGGTATTCCGCCTGAAATGCAGGAAAGAATATTTGTTCCCAATTTTACTACGAAATCTTCCGGCACCGGTTTAGGACTAGCCATGTGTAAAGGAATAGTAGAGCAGGCTAAGGGGAATATATGGTTTGAGACTGAACAAGGCAGGGGTACTACTTTTCATGTGGAGTTACCTGTTCTATAATGCAATTGGCCTACTTACCCAGGCAAGTGCTCATCTAGTATTGAATTCTTTTTTTCTTTCGGGTATCAGATAAAAATCCTTCAAACTCTTTCAGCGAATAACTACTTAAATTATTTTCTTTCGTCAATCCACCTTTCTGCGCAGCCAGCACTCCATATTTTACATCATCATACCCGTCTAAAGCATGAGCATCAGGATCAATCGAAAGTAAAACACCTTTTTCAATGGCATATTCAATCCATTTCCAATCAATGTCAAGCCGGCGGGGGTGAGCATTTATTTCAATTACCACATGATTGGCAGCGCAGGCTTCAATTATCTTTTTATGATCAATAGGATAGCCGTTGCGGCTTAATAATAAACGACCGGTAAGGTGCCCAAGAATTGTTGTGTATGGATTTTCAATAGCAGTCAGCAATCGTTTCATCGCTTTTTCCTCATTCATCTTCAGGTTGCTGTGTATTGATGCAATAACAAGATCAAACGTCTTTAAAATTTCCCCGGGATAGTCTAAGCTGCCATCATTTAAAATATCACTTTCAATGCTTTTAAATATTTTGAAAGGGGACAGTTGATTATTAAGTTGATCAATTTGCCGGTGCTGCGCAATTATCCGGTCAACTTTCAATCCATTGGCATAAAAGGCGGTTTGAGAGTGGTCGGATATAACTAAGTATTCCATTCCCCGCCTGATACATTCATCCGCCATTTCTTCTAAGGTATTGGCACCATCACTCCAGTTACTATGACTATGGATGATAGAACGAATATCACCGGGCTCTATTAAAGCTGGCAGCTTTTTGTTTTTTGCTTTTTCTATGATGCCTTCCGTTTCCCGGAGACAGGGGAGGATATAAGGAATGCCGGCTTCGGTGAACACCGTTTCGTCATTTTCGCTTATTGGATAGACGATGGACGGAAAAGCCTTTTCAAAGGCTTCAATAAATGCAGGACTTCCAGTAGTTAAGAACTGTCTTTTGGTAATATTCTCCTTTCCGGTGTATAAACGAAGCTTTAAACCGTTCTTCAATTTATATAATAGACTGTCTTCGTTTTCTTCCAGTAATTCAGGTGGTTGTGCTGTTTGAAATTTTGGTTTTATAGCATCATTTGTTTCAGCAACCACAAATTCCAATTCTTCAATCGTTAATTCCTGCCGCCGGTAGGCACCTGTTGCCCTTACTTTATCGGGGGAGAATAATTTGCGTAAATAATTTTCTATTTGCGGATAAATCTCATCTAGTTGTGCGTATAAAAAATTCCCCTGGTTCAGAAAATAAAATTCTATTGCCTCTTGTACGTTTGTTTGTGTTTTTTCTCCGAAGCCTTTGAAAAGTGTTAATCTGTTTTCGTTACATGCATATAATAATTCACCTAATGATTCTATTTCCATCTCTTTCCAGATGGTATTAATTTTTTTTGGACCTATTCCTTTTATGTTCAACATTTCAATAACACCGGGGGGTGTGTTATTTATTAACTGATTCAACACTTCCAGTTTACCTGTTTCTAATAGTTCAACAACCTTTTTTCCGGTACTTTCTCCAATTCCTTTTATTGAAAATAATTTTTCCCGGGGGGTGTTTTTTAGCTGATTTGGTAACTTTTCGATGTTAAAAGCGGCGGCGGCATATGTTTTCGATTTGAAAGAATTCTCACCATGTATGTCCATTAATTTGGAAAGCAGTGAAAAATTATCTGCAATTGTGGAGTTATCCATGACGCTAATTTAAGATTTAGTTCATCACTGATAAGCTGGTAAAACTTTCTGTGTAATAAAATTTATGAAATAGTAAGGGGAGCGAAGTAAAGATTGAAAAAAGGGATTTCCCCTATGAAAATAGGCATAAAAAAAAGTCCTGAGTGATCAGGACTTTAGATTTCGTTGAAAAAGTTTCTCAACTTATTTCTTTTTCTTAGCAGCTTTCTTCTTAGTAGCAGCTTTCTTTTTAGGAGCCGCTTTCTTTACCGCTTTTTTTGCAGCTTTTTTCTTAGTAGCCATTTTGTTTAGAATTTAATGTTAGTAAAAATGGGTTAACGATAGTAAAAATAACAATTATTTTATACTACCCAAATTTTTTTTCCACAAAATTCAAAACGGCTAACAGACCGGCTTATGCTTCTACTGGTGCAATTGAAACAAATGTCTTGTCATTTCTTCCTTTACGGAATTCAACAAGTCCATCAGTTAATGCAAATAATGTGAAGTCTCTTCCTACTCCAACATTTTTACCAGGATGATAAGTGGTACCACGTTGACGAACGATGATGTTACCATTAACAGCAGGTTGACCGCCGAATATTTTTACACCAAGACGTTTGCTGTGTGAGTCACGGCCGTTCTTTACGCTACCTTCACCTTTCTTATGTGCCATTGTATTAAATTAAATTGATGAGTTAATTAGTTTATCAGTTAAAAGAAAACTGATTAAGCAATACTTGTTACTTTAATTTTTGTATACGCTGTACGATGACCTTTCTTTTTGTGAAAACCCTTTCTTCTTTTTTGCTTGTATGCAATTACAGTATCACCTTTTACCTGGTCAACGATTTCAGCAGCCACGGTTGTTCCTGCAGACAATTTGCCATCGGCAGATGCCAATAACACTTCAATGCCTTCTACCTTATCACCGGCTTTTCCTTCTAAACGAGGAACGTACAAAGTCTGGTCTTTTTCTACTTTGAACTGTTGTCCGGCTACTTTTATTACAGCTATCATACTATTAAAATTAGGACGGCAAAGGTAAGGGGAAAAATCGTACCCACAAACGGGAAATCAAAGATTTATGAACATTAAATACCCCCTTTTTTGCCGGGGCATCCGTTATATTTGTACCCCTTTGGGGTTTTCTGTTACTTAGCGTATAATTTACCTGCTGGAATTTTGATATAACTTGCAGAAAATGAAAATTTTGACAGGGAACAAGCATCCGTCCTCAACATAATAAAATGAACATTTTCGGATGAAAATCAAGTCTTTCTTAGCCCGGCCATTTGCTTCATATATATATAAAGGTATCCGCAAAGGTATGACCTCGGCGGTGGCCGACCAGGAGAATATCCTTAAAAACCTTATTAAAGTGGGTCGGCTCACAGAAATTGGCAAGGAGTCAGGTTTTGATAAAGTGGGCACTTATGAAGAATTCCGGCAGGCCATACCCATCCGGGATTATGAGCAAATGAGGCCCTGGATCGATAAAATCAAGGAAGGTCGCCATAATGTACTCTGGAAAGGCAAGCCCATCTATTTTGCCAAAACATCCGGCACTACCAGTGGCACTAAGTATATACCTATTACAAAAGACTCCATCCCCAACCATATTAATACAGCCCGTAACGCACTGCTTTGTTATATGGCCGAAACAGGCAACACAAAGTTTGCGGATGGAAAACTCATTTTTCTTTCCGGGTCTCCTGAGTTGGAAAGAGTTGGCGGAATTCCAACAGGCAGATTAAGCGGTATCGTTAATCACCATGTGCCGAAATATCTCCGTACCAACCAAATGCCATCCTATGAAACCAATTGTATTGAAGATTGGGAAACCAAGCTGAATAAAGTGGTAGATGAAACCATTGATCAAAATATGTCACTTATCAGCGGCATACCACCCTGGATGCAGATGTATTTTGATGAGCTGATAAAAAGAAGCGGCAAAAAGGTAGGAGAATTATTTCCAAACTTTAGTGTGATGGTACAAGGGGGTGTAAACTTTGAACCATATAAAGCGAAACTGTTAGAAAGTATTGGCCGAAAAATTGATACCATCGAACTGTTTCCCGCCAGCGAAGGTTTTTTTGCTTTCCAGGATTCGCAGGAAGCAGAAGGATTGTTATTAAATACAAACAGCGGTATCTTTTTTGAATTTGTACCCGCGGGAGAGATTTTTAATGAAAATCCAACAAGGCTCTCATTAAAAGATGTGAAAGTAGGAGAGAACTATGCGCTTATTATTAATAGCAATGCAGGATTGTGGGGATACAATTTGGGTGATACCGTAAAGTTTCTTTCTACAGATCCATATCGTTTAGTAGTAACCGGCCGTACCAAACATTTTATTTCCGCTTTTGGTGAACATGTAATTGGTGAAGAAGTGGAATACAGTTTATTAAAGGCAGCTGCAGAAGAAAATGTGCAGGTAACAGAATTTACAGTTGCCCCTTTTGTTAGCAGTGATAAAGGAAAGTCGTATCATGAATGGTTTGTGGAATTTGAAAACAAACCGGAGAATATGGAAGCCTTCGCTGCAAAAATTGATCATAGGCTGCGGGAGAAAAATGTGTATTACGATGATTTAGTAGGCGGCAATATCCTTACTCCCTTAAAAATTACTGCCGTTCGCAAAAATGGTTTTATTGATTACATGAAATCAATTGGTAAATTAGGCGGGCAGAATAAAGTACCCCGTCTCAGCAACGACAGAAAGATTGCAGATGAGTTGGTAAAATGGAAAGGAGAATAATAATTCAAAACAAACATGAATTCAGAAGTAACGATAAAACGTGTTGCTATATTCGGTTCCACTGGTTCCATTGGTACACAGGCTTTAGATGTTATTGAAGCCAATCCTGATAAATTTTCTGTGGAGGTATTAACAGCGCATAATAATGATGAGTTGTTAATTGAACAATCCCTCAAGTTCAATCCTAATGTAGTGGTGATTGGTGATGAGAAGAAATATGCTAAAGTAAAAGAAGCTCTGGCTTCAACAGATATAAAAGTATTTGCCGGAGAAAAAGCATTGGAAGAAGTAGCCGCCATGGATTGCTACGATTTTATGCTGGCAGCTATTGTGGGCTATGCTGGTCTAAAGCCAACACTAAAAGCCATCGAGAATGGAAAGATCATTGGTCTTGCCAATAAAGAAACATTAGTAGTAGCGGGTGATATAGTAATGCGAAAGGCAGTTGAATATAGAGTGCCGATTATTCCAATAGATTCTGAACACTCTGCTATCTTTCAATGTTTGGTAGGCGAAACAAGAAACAAGATTGAAAAAGTAATACTCACTGCATCTGGGGGTCCTTTTATTGGCCGCAAGCCTAATTATTTAGTCAATGTAAAAAGGGAACATGCTTTACAACACCCCAACTGGACGATGGGTGCAAAGATCACCATCGACTCTGCCACTTTAATGAATAAAGGGTTGGAGATGATCGAAGCAAAATGGCTTTTTAATTTGAAGCCTGACCAGGTACAAGTGGTGATCCATCCGCAGAGTATTATTCACAGCATGGTGCAATTTGAAGATGGAAGTATAAAAGCACAAATGGGCTTGCCGGACATGAAATTGCCGATTCAATATGCACTGGCATTTCCAAAAAGAATCAAAAACGACTTTCCCCGCTATGATTTTAAAAAGATAAATACACTGAGTTTTGAGGAGCCTGATGTTAAAACATTCAGAAATTTAGGTCTTGCAATGGATGCATTAAACAAAGGTGGTAACCTGCCTTGTGTGATGAATGCGGCGAATGAAATAGCGGTGTATGCCTTTCTGCGCAATAGGATCAACTTCCTCGACATGACGGATGTTATCGAAAAAGCCATGCAATCAATCCCATTTATCGCTAATCCTACGCTGGAGGAATATTTTGAAAGCGATGGGGAGGCTCGTAACTTCGCTGCCGATTTAATCAAACTGTAAAAACCGGAATTCTGAATCTGCTTTATAGGTTTGGGATTTTTTATTTTATAAAATTACTATGAGTGTATTAGAATTTTTAGCCATCAACTGGTCTGTAGTGGGAATTAAAGCAGGACAGTTGATCCTATCCTTATCCATCCTCGTTATTCTGCATGAGTTTGGACATTATATTACTGCAAGATGGTTTAAGTGCCGGGTAGAAAAGTTCTTTCTATTTTTTGATCCCTGGTTTGCACTGGTGAAAAAGAAAGTAGGGGATACTGTTTATGGTATCGGATGGTTACCATTAGGTGGATATGTAAAAATATCCGGGATGATCGATGAGAGCATGGACAAAGAACAGATGAAATTGCCACCGCAACCATGGGAATTCAGAAGTAAGCCAGCATGGCAGCGTTTGATTGTAATGTTGGGTGGTGTAATCATGAACATTCTTACCGCCTTTGTTATTTATGCTTTTATATTAATGATATGGGGGGATAAAAAAGTTCCTTCCAGCTCTATGAAATATGGTGTACATATCGGCGACAGCACCTTAATACAAAATGGTTTTAAAAACGGAGATAAGATAATTGGTGTGGATGGAAAAGAGGTCTACGATCTAACCCGTTTCAAGAAGAAATTGATTACTGGATCCGTAGTGCAGATTGAAAGAGATGGCAAGCCTATGGAGCTTACATTGTCTGAACGATTTATCGGGCAGTTAATAGATAATAAGAACAAAAAAAGAAGCGGATTTATTGAGCCCCGTTATCCTGCAATGGTATTGAATGTAAATGATACTTCAAGAGCATATAAAGCTGGCCTTCGCAAGAATGATTTAATAGTGGGCATTGATTCGGTACGGTTTGGTTATTTTGATGAGTTGACAAGTATCCTGGAAACAAAAAAGAACAAGGACGTTTTAATAACGGTGAATAGAGAGGGAAGAGATACCAGTTTTGTTTCTAAAATAAATGAAGAAGGACAGATAGGTTTTAATCCTTATGGTTCGATGCAGCAATTAGATAGTCTTGGCTGGTTGAAATATGAAGTAACGAAGTATAATTTCTTCCCTGCTTTTCCTGCAGGTGTTAAGATGACTTTTACGGAACTGAATGATTATGTGACGCAGTTCAAAGCAATCGTAAATCCAAAAACAGAAGGCTATAAAGCAGTGGGAGGGTTTAAATCAATGGGCTCTATATTCTCACCAGTTTGGGATTGGGAATCTTTCTGGAGATTAACAGCGATGTTATCTGTAATTCTTGCATTCATGAATATACTCCCGATTCCAGGTTTGGATGGCGGCCATGTAATGTTTACCCTTTGGGAAATGATCACCGGCAGAAAGCCTAGCGATAAGTTTATGGAGTATGCACAAATTGCAGGCTTTGTAATTCTTATTGCTTTGATGTTGTATGCAAATGGTAATGATTGGTTTGGTTGGGGGAAGTAATAGTTTGAAGCTTTAAGTTTTTACTTATAATTCTATTCCAATCTTCTTCATCAATATAGAGGCGTTCATGCTTTGACAGATACCTCTTTTTAATTTGTAGTCGAAATACAATTCATCGTTGGCTACCTGCACATCAAAATGGTAGTTCTGAATATTAGCAGGATATTCTGTCGCTAATTTCGCTAACTCTAAATCATGTGTAGCCAGTACTCCTGCAGCGTTGTGATGAATTAATTGCTTGATGAGTGATTTGGAGCCAATATGCCTGTCGGCTGAATTGGTGCCTCTCAATATTTCATCCAGCAGTAAGAATACTTTTTCATTTCTGTTTACGGCTTCAATAATTTCTTTTAGCTTCTTTAATTCTGCATAAAAAGTAGAAGTGCTTTCTTCCAGGTTATCACTTATCCGCATACTGCTCATTACTTTCATGGGAGATAGGGTGAGGCTATTCGCACAAACCGGGGCGCCCATCATTGCCAGTACCATATTTACACCGATGCTGCGTAGAAAAGTACTTTTTCCCGCCATGTTAGAGCCAGTAACAAGATTTAATTGATTAACCCCTTTTGTAGAAAATGAATTGCTCACTCTTTTATCTGCAGGAATTAACGGATGTCCTAGTTCAATACTTTCAAAAACTGCATCTTCATTACTAATAACGGGAAAGGTCCATGCAGGATGATTGAAGGTGAGATTGCTGAGAGTAGAAATAGCTTCCATTTCAGCAAGACCCGCAAACCAGTGGTCAATTTTTTGTTTATTGTTATCTTTCCATTTTTCTAAAGCAAAAACCTGTTGTAAATCCCAGAAAAGAAAAGTGTTTAAAGGAATGAATACAATAAAATTCAACCGTAAATCCAACCTTTCTAATATTTGAGTAAGACCTTTTATTTTATGTGAAGCTTTTTCTTCTGGCTGGTCGAAGATTTTTTGTAAGCGAACTAAATAAGGATTATTAAAATCATGTTGTTCAATCCAGGCAATGCTATTGTATAATGTTTCCAGTTCCGGTGCGATCTTACTCAGTTTATAATGGGCAGGCAGTACCAGTTTTGAAATGCTGAAAGCTATGATCATCAAAAGGATAGCAGCGGGCAAAAAACGGTTAGCTTCAATTACACTTGTAAGGAATAGGCCAAGAACTGTAAGACTTATAGCAGGTAAAAGAATCCGTAAAATTTTCCAGCCTGTTTTATGAATGAATTTATTTTCTTCTTTAAGCCAGTTGCCAATTTTTTGTTCTGTAGCGACGGTAATTGGTTCAGCAACTCCGTGTGCTTGTAGCTGATGCCGCCAATTGGTTTTCGTTGCTAATTCTTTTGTGGCTTCCTGTCTTTCTTGAATAATAATTACAGAAGCCGGTTGCATCAACCAGTCGGCAATCAGAGCATTACCTTGTTGCGAAGTAGTTCTGTTGATATATTGATAAAGTGATGCTCTGCCAAAAATATCGAGGTCATTGGTGTAAGGATGGATTACTGCCTGGTGATTGCTGCCATCTGGTAAATGCAAAAAGTAGTGATCAAGAACCTGCAATTCCGATTCGTTTATAGCAATTAATCTCTCTGTATTTTCTATTGCTTCATTGTTGTTGATGTCTTGTTTTAAAAAATAAATGAAAAGCCCGATAAATGCGATGAAAGAGGATAGCCCTGGTAATATGCCATATGGCCAAAGAAACCAGGCACTGGCAAAAGCGGCTATAACAGCAAAAAAGCGAAACCATGCCAATTGGTTCTTCCGGCTGAGTTGTTTTGTCTTTGCATCTTTTAGTTCTCCTATCCGTTGGTGGTAAAATGCTTCCCGGTTATTCTCCATAATGGGATAAAGCTACTTTATTTGTTAAAAGTGTTAGTTTTTTAACGAAAAAAATAAATGTTTTGATTCGGTGGCGGCTATAATTTTAAATAGTAGTATTTTTACAGGCTGATTTTAATAAAGCTCACTGAATGGGGGCGTTTGGTTTTGACAGCATAGATCTTTGAGAGTATAAGCATGTACTGCGTTGCGTAATTAGCAGTTTAATCTGAATACGAAAAACTCAAATGGCAATACTCAGTATGCCATGGCTGCCTAATCAGTGATTAAGTAGTCATTAGGGCCGCCGGGCAGGTTGGCTTGTTACCACGCCCCGCCGCCGACTTAAAAACAAAACAAGTTGCTGCAACTGCAGGCTGTGCCAGTTGCCTAAGACTATTCAGCTAAGGAATTAATCGGTTGTCTTTTTCCAGTTAATTCCCGACAAAACAAAATTGAATAAACATGTAGAAGGCTTTCGGCGAATATGTTTGGACACCGGTTCGACTCCGGTCGCCTCCACAATAAAAGGGCAATTCAATATGCAACAATTGAATTGCCCTTTATATTTATCCTTACACCTGCGTTATCCATTCCCGGAAATCCGCAGCACTATCCTGGCTTATCATGACGGGAGATTTAATGGTGTCAACCGCCATCTCTACAGAAATTTTTACTTTCTCGGCTGTTTTATATCCTTTAATAAAATCAATGTTGATTATGTATTGCCTGTTTGCCCGGTAGAATTTTGATTTGTCAAGGTCTTGCTCTAATGCCGATAAATTATTATCAGCAATATATTTTTTCCCGTCCCGGTCAATTAAAAATGTAAGCCGGTTCTCCGTGTAGAATAATGCGATATCATCCAATTTTAAGGGCACATGTTCCAAACCTTTACGGGCTATAAGCCTGTATTTTGAATGGTTGCTGTTATCTACTTTCTGAATTAGTTTGTAAATATTTTCAGAATAATAATTCTTAGTATTTCTGAATTTTTCTAACGCATCATATAGCCTGGATGTTTCGATGGGCTTTAATAAATAATCTATACTGTTCAATTCAAATGCTTCCAGCAAATAACTGTCATATGTAGTGGTAAAAATTACCGGGCTGGTTATTTTTATTTCCTTAAAGATGTTGAATGATAATCCGTCGGAGAGATGGATGTCGAGAAAAATAAGTTCTGGCAATGAATGACTGGATAGCCATTGCACACTTTCTTCAATAGTTGAAAGAGTAGCTTCAACCACAACACTACTATCTGCCTGCGAAATTTTTTTGGCAAGATTGGCTGCGGCGGGTTTTTCGTCTTCTATAATTATGGCTTTAATCATGGCAGGCTATTTTTTTATGATGGGTAAGTATAGGGTGAAATCGTCATTTGTTTCATCAATATGGATTGACTTGTTTAATACTAACTTATACCGGTTGTCGAGATTAATAAGTCCTAAACCAGAAGAAGGAGCCTTGTATTTTACAGGCCGCTTATTATTTGCAATAATGGCGTAATCATTAGTTAAATCAATTGAAATCCATAACGGCAGGGTGCTTGAAAATTGGTTATGCTTAATAGCATTTTCAATAGCTGTTTGGATGGCAATGGTGGGGAGATAATATCGGTTTAGATCAGATTGTTCAACATTCATACTGATATGAAGAGAGTCCTCAAAGCGAATTTTAAGTAGGAAAAAGTAGTCTTTTATAAAATTGAGTTCTTCTTTAACTGTTACAAGATTGTTACTTCTGTTGGCAAGAATATACTGGTACACTTTAGCTAAACTTTCATTAAAGAGTAGGGCTTTATCCTTGTTGTCACTGATCAAGGCGGACAAAGTATTTAAAGAGTTAAAAATAAAATGCGGATCAATCTGGCTTTTAAGTGTATTTAATTCGGCCTGTACTTTTGCGTTGCTGAGTTTCTCTGTAGTTAACTGGTCCCATCTTCTTTCTCTTGTTAATAATACAATTTCATAAAGAGTTGCAATTAGTATTGATAGTATGGCAGCAATAAAAGACGCCATCAAAATATTTTCAAATGGCACAGGGTGCGGGGCGATTAATGAGTTCCACATGTAATGAAGCAGTAAAGACAAAAAGAAAGAAAAGGTGAGATGGATGAGCAGCATTGAAACAGATTTAATGATCGGTTTCCTCATCCATTGATTGTTTTTTCTCAAATTGAAAACGATCCAGCGATTGCCGGTCCACAGTAAATGAACGATCATAGCAAAGAATGCATAGCTTATTATAAGATCAGAAATGTTTTCATGCTGCGGATAAATCAGTGGGGTAATATTTGGAACAAAAAAAGCAAAGAAAGGTGTGGCAATAAGCCGGAACACCCATTCATTTTTGAAATAGGTAGTGTTTTTAATTCTGCGTTGGTCAGGAAGGCTTTGGTTCATGATATAATACATATAAATCGATTCTTCTTTTGATTTATTGCAGCTGTTATAGTAACAGTCTCAATAGTATAGAGATGCAGAAATATTCTAATGCTGCTTAAAGATCAGACTTAATGATAAGCGGTATCAAGCCGATGTTGAACGTTATAAAACACGAATATTTTGGTTTAAAATATTTTCACTGTTTTAATGATTTTGTAATTATTTAAGTAAGTAACAGTAGAGATGTCAGCAAAAAGACGCAACAATTTTTTCTTTTAATAAAAACGAATGTTCATTTTTAGTTTGATTGTTTGCGGTTTCATAGTTTCTTTTTTCGTTTCCGGGAATATTGAATTTAGCAGGAGTTTATACTACGATTAGTGACGAGCGGACAATTATACTTACCACCAGTAATTATCAGGGATGAGTAGTATGTAGATGTAGTAGACTAAATAAATTCTATTATCTTATTAGCAACCGAAAAGGAATAAATCGCCACCTTAAACGTTTGTAATACTTTGTGATTAAGTACAAAAAATTTCATCATTGATTATTTCGCTTTGGTGAATTTACACTTGTCGGTATTTGTTATCTGATTTTTTTAATCTGTTACTTTACATTTAATAGCTGCTTCAAAATTATTCTTCATAAGTTTTCTCATGTGTAACGTTAATTACACAACGCAGGTGGTTTCTACTACCTGCTCTTTTTTTTATAGCATATTCCAAATGCGTTAGAACTTCTTTTGTAGTGATTCAGGTATTTATTTTTCTGTTTAGTGATTATACACAGCGTTTGCCGAAGCATTATCGGGTGCATGATGGTCTTTGGTTTTTAACTCTTTCTTAAATCTTAAAACTCTTTTATGAGAAAAATTGCATCCCTGTTTACAGTGCTGATGTTTTTTGTAACATTAGCCTTTGGTCAAACCCGGACTATCACCGGAACGGTGACCGATGAAGCCGGCGCAACTGTGCCCGGTGCATCTGTAAGAATAAAAGGAACAAGCGGAGGTGTGGCGGCAGATAATAATGGACAGTTTCGCATCCAGGCAAAAAATGGCGATGTGATAGTTATTTCCGGTGCAGGTTTAGAAACAACTGAAGTTACCGTAGGAGATAATAGTACAATTTCAATTCCGGTAAAAAGAATTGTTACTACCGGAACCGAAGTTGTGGTAACAGCATTAGGTATCCGGCGGACTGAAAAAGCATTAGGTTATGCTGTTACAAAAGTTGACCCTAATTCTGTTTTACAAAAATCCGAACCTGATCTATTAAAAGGTTTACAAGGAAAAGTACCTGGTGTTGACATTCGGCAATCACAAGGAACACCGGGTGCTGCAACCCGTATTCAATTAAGAGGTAACTCTTCTTTTGGTTTAGAAACACAGCCTCTGATTGTGGTGGATGGTATTCCTTATAGTAATGACCAGTTAACGACAACCAGCCAAACAGCTGGCGGAACAGCATATGGTAGTGGTCTTGCAAATCTTGATCCTAATGATATTGAAAGTTTTAGTATTCTGAAAGGAGCTGCTGCTGCTTCGCTATATGGCTCAAGAGCCTCAAGAGGTGTGGTAGTTATAACTACAAAATCGGGTAGTGCGAAAAAAGGAGCAAAGCCATTTAATGTAAATTTTAGATCAGGTATTTCAGCTGAACGAATTTCTAACCTTCCGGAATATCAGAATACATATGGTTCTGGTGCCAACTTTGACCCACGTACTGGTTCTAACGGATCATGGGGTGCGAAGTTTGGTTTAGGTAATGTATATGACCAGGACGGTAACATTCTTCGTAAAAGTGCATCAGGTATTGATTCAATTGCAGCCTGGGCTACATACCTCGCTGCATATCCAGATATGTTCCCTAATAATAATGCAGCCTATAAAGCGTTCCCTAATAATGTGAAAGATGCTTTTAGAACTGGCATGTTATATGAAAACTCTATCAATGTAAATGGGGGAGATGCCAATACATCACTTGGTTTAACTGCTTCAAACGTTAACCATCTCGGCTATGTAGAAAATTCAAGCTATATAAGAAATAATGTAAGTGTTGGCGGTCAAACAAAACATAATGGATTTACCGTTGGTGGAAACTTGAGTTATGCCAGGTCAAAACAAAAAGGAGGTTTCTTTGGTAATAATCAAACTCCCGGTGCATCTTCCCAGTTTGCCAGAACAATGCACATGGCAAGAAACTGGGATCTATTTGGTCTGCCTTCTCAGGATTTGGGTGGTGTTCCATTAGCATTCATAGCAGGTAATTACGATCATCCAAGATGGGCCGCTTATCATAATGTAATAACTACTATCGAAGAAAGAATGGTATTGGGTCTCCGGTTAGGTTATAAAGTCAACAACTGGATCAATGTTAATTACAATATAGGCCTTAATTCTACCCATGTAAACAGGGACGAGGTGACAGATGAATTTTCAAGAGCTGCTTCAGGGTTAGGACAACTTATAAAGGACAACCTGAGAGCACAAGAATTGCAATCAACATTAGTGTTAGTGTTTAATCCTAAAATAGGAACTGATTTTTCTCTCGACTTTAAACTTGGTAACGATATTAACCAGCGAAATTCCAAAAGACAAGCTGATATTGGAAGTGATTTTATTGTTCCTGGTATATTCAACCTTTCCAATACCGTTGAAAAAACTTTTGCTGCCGACACCCGGAGTAAAAGAAGAATAGTTGGATTTTTTGGCGATGCAACTTTAGGGTATAAAAACTTTGCCTTCATCAACGTATCGGGCAGAAACGACAGAACTTCTACTTTGCCATATAAAAACGCCAGTTATTTTTACCCGGGTGTTTCAGCCTCCTTAGTATTTAGCGATGCATTTAAGTTAAGATCAAATTGGTTTGACTATGGTAAAATTAGAGCTGGTTGGGCAAAGGTAGGTAATGATGCGCCTCCTCATAATGGAGAAGATGTATTTACATTGAGCACTGTTAATTTCTTAGGTCTTCCATATGCAAGTCTTAGTGGGTTGCCTAACAGTGGACTAACTGTTGATCCGGATCTGACACCTGAATTTACGCAGGAGTTAGAAGTGGGGCTGGATCTTTCTTTCTTTAAACGCAGAATAAATCTTGATTTTACTGCTTACGATAAAACTACGACAGACCTTATCTTTCCTGTAAGCGTACCAACATCTACCGGCTATGTTTCTTTTAATACAAATATTGGTGAGATAAGCAACAAAGGGGTTGAAATTGGCCTAACAGTCAGACCTGTAGTTACTAAAAATTTTGCATGGGAAATAAGAGGTGCTTTTACCAAAAATAAAAACATAGTAGAAAAACTAGTAGATGGTTTAGAAAGAACAAGTTTGGGTGGTGGATTTACAGGTGGAGTATCGGCATGGCTGGAGCCAGGTAAACCATTCGGTTATTTAAGAGGACAGGTGGCAGATCGTACAGCTGATGGTCAATTGTTGATTGATCCTACTACAGGTTGGATCATTGAAGCACTAGATCAGGGTGAGATAGGAGATCCGAATCCGGACTTCAAATTGGGTATCACTAATTCTATATCATATAAAGGCTTCTCTCTTTCTGCGGTATTTGATATGACTAAAGGAGGCGACTTCTATTCAAACTCTATCTATAGTTTATTAGGCAGGGGTGTAACAAAAGATACAGAAGACAGGGAAGCATTATGGACAATTCCCGGAGTTTATGGTAATCCAAATACTCATCAGCCAATTTTATCAGGAGGTAAAACTGTACCAAATCAAACAAGAATCAGCACTAATGATTTATTCTTTACCGGTGTAACAGGTGTTGGTGGTTTTGGTATTAACTCTTCCGATGAGTTTAATGTGTTTGATGGTACTGTTTACAGACTAAGAGAAATAACACTGCGTTATAGCTTGCCAAAAAATTTCGTAAGTAAGCTAAAAGTCGCTGACATATCAGTATCTCTTAGCGGACGTAATCTTTGGTTCCTTGCACCTAACACTCCTAAGTATGTAAATTTTGATCCTGAAGTTGGTGCATATGGCTCATCAGTAATACAGGGTATTGAATTAGATGCAGCACCCACTGCAAAAAGATTTGGCTTTAATCTTAATGTAACATTTTAATTAACCACAAACTCTTTAAGTTATGGTACACTATAAAAAAATCCTTCATCTACTCACAGCAGCAGTTATGCTGTCGGTAGTAGGGTGCAAAAAATTTCTGGATGTAAACAAAAATCTTAACGATCCCACTAAAGTTCCTGTTTCCACCTTGCTTACATCTGCTGAGTTGCAAATTGGTACTGCCTTAGCAACAAACTACAGCACAGGTTTGTCAGATGGTCTTTCTGTATACATGCATCAGCAAAGTACCAGAGAAGAGTCTGATCAATATGGAATGAATGGTAACGATGGCGTTATAGTTAATTCGTGGGCAATATTGCATGCTGCTATTACCGATTTAGATGCTGTAATAAACCAGGGTACTATTGAGAATCGTTATGTATATGTTGGCATCGCTAAAATTTTAAAAGCATATGCATTTAGCCAGATGGTAGATGTATGGGGTGATGTTCCTTTCTCAGAATTTAACCGGTTTAAGGAAGGAGTAAAGCAGCCTGTTTTTGATGATGATGCTGCTATCTATCCTCAACTTATATCAATGATAGATGCGGGTATAGCTGATTTAAACAATCCGGCAATAAACCCTACAAAGCCCGGCGCAGATGATGTAATATATGGAGGATATAACCCGGTAGGGAATGCTAATATCAAATGGTTAAAAGCTGCGAATACATTGAAGCTGAAATTGTATACGCAAATGAGAAAGGTGCAGAATGTAACAGCCCAGGTTACTGCGTTATTGTCTAACCCGGCCAGTTTAATAAATGCGGTAAACGAAAGTTTTGTAATGCCTTTTGGAACAGCATTACTTTCTGATCGCAATCCCGGCTTTGCCGATTACACCGCTACACAACGTACACAACATGTAAGTCCATGGTTTTATGAGATCATGAAAGGATACAATCCAATATTTAGTGGTATTACAGATCCACGGATTCCTTATTATATATATAATCAAATAAAACCTAACGGAACAACTCCTAATTCCAGTGAGTACAGAGATGGAGCTTTTGTAAGTATATATTTTGGGTCAGTGGGTCCGAACAGAAATGGATCGCAGCAAAATGCTATTAGCCTGTTTGGAATTTATCCTGTTGGTGGACGGTATGATGATGGCTTGGGTGGAGTAGCAAACAATGCAAGTGGAACTGGTGCCGCACCATATAAGCTTATTACCTATGCTGATAGATTATACCTGGAAGCAGAATTAATAAATGCGGGTGTTGTACCCGGAGATGCGAGAGCAGTATTTAGAGCTGCAATGATGGCATCGATGGCACAGGTAGATTATGTGATCACTGCTTATGTAAAACCTGTTCAGGCAGTACCCGCATTGGGTCCACAAACGGACTATATTAATGCCATACTTGCATTATATGATGCTGGAAGTACTGAAAAAAAATTAGAATATATAATGACGCAGAAATGGCTTGCCAGTGTAGGTTCTTCTGTAGATCAGTATACTGATTATAGAAGAACAGGTTATCCTGTTTTATTTGATCCAAGAAATCCTGCTATGGCACCGGGTGGATTAGTACAGCCTCCTGTTAATGGCAACCCAGCTGTAATTCCGCAGCTCGCTGTACCCGTACAGTTAGGAAATAACTTCCCGGTTTCTTTACCCTGGAGCCAGATAGAATTAGAACTGAATGGCAAAGCACCATCTCAGAAATCACCTTCTACTTATAAAGTGTTCTGGATGCCATAAAAATTTAAAAAATAAAATCATTAATATGAAAAAGTATATAATATTTCATTTTCTTCTTGCTGCTATCATCTTTACAGGCTGTGAAAGAAATGACGGATTTATTCCAAAAGACGTTTACCCGGAAAGGGTGCCTGCTCCAAAAATTGTAAAAGATGCAACGGGTAGTGCTGCTATTGATATGACTAATCTTGGCGCATTTAATGGAAAAATAAATGTCAGTTTATATTTTCCAAATGATATTCCACCATCTAAGTTTGATATTGTAATTCGTAAGAATAACAACAATACCAATGTGAAAGTTTTTCAGGCTGGTGTAACAAGTTTTCCTTCTGTAATAACTATTACAGCTGCACAAATAGCCACCTTGTTTGGGGTGCCAATTGCATTAGGAGATAATTATGATGTGGGAGCTGATGTGTATGCGCAATCTGGTAAAAAATATGAAGCTTTTCCGGCAATAGGACTTGGGTATGCGGCAGCATTTCAACCCGATCATCCCGGATTCAGCCCTGCTGTTAGATTCTCTGCAATCTGTCAATATAATGCAGCATTATATACAACGGGTAATTATGAAGTATTAGTAGATGAGTGGCAAGATTATTTGCCTGGGGATTTGATCACCGTTACACAGATTGATGCCACACATTTGTCATTCAGGTATCTTGCACCAACTAATAACCAACTTATAATTGTTACAATTGATCCTGCAACAAATGTTACATCAGTAATAAAGCAAACATATGGGGATTACCCCTGGAATCCATATGGAATAATGTCTGTTAATACATCACCCAGTAACGATAATGTAGTCTCACCTTGCGAACAATCTTTTGGTGTATATCTCGATCATACCGTTTCTATTGGTAGTTATGGTAAATATCTTATTAAACTAAAAAAGAGGTAAGCAGTCTTTTTTAGTTTAGGTGCCGGTCAATTTTTTATATTGACCGGCACTTTTTTTATAGATGGTCATTTATTTACGATTCTAATTACTCCTTGTAATTTTTGAATAAAATATTTTGGGGAGATAATGTATATGAAAATCAAGTCTTTCGGGATAAGGGTATCTACTTAAAACCGAATCTTTGTTATTATCATTTCTTGTGGTTTGTTCTTTTGTATCTAGTATTGTTTTTTTTAACTATCTTATATTAACCATTATTCACTTAACACCAGCCACTTATGGATAAAATAACCATACTTCTTGTTGACGATCACAAACTTATCAGGGAGTCGTGGTCTTTTATTCTTAATAGTGATAGCAGATTTGAAGTGATAGGTGAGACCAGCAATGCAGATGAGGCTGTGGAAATTGCAAAAACACTCAAACCCAGAATTGTGTTGATGGATATCAACATGTCGCCGGTAAACGGATTCGATGCTACAAAGCTTGTTCGCAAGGTTTCGCCCAGTTCTAAAATAATTGGTATATCAATGCATACCATGCCTGCCTATGCCCGCAAAATGTTACAAATGGGTGCGATGGGTTATGTTACTAAAAACTCATCCAAAGATGAGTTGATGGATGCAATAATAGAAGTAAATGAGGGAAAAAAATATATCTGCAATGAAGTAAAAAATATATTGGCCCAACAAGAACTTGAAGATGATGGAGTAAAGACGGATTTAAACTTACTTTCAAAGAGGGAGCTCGATATTGTTAAACTTATAAAAGAGGGGCTATCTTCAAAAGAAATTGCGGTACGACTGGATATATCCTTAAAAACGGTAGAGGTGCACCGTTATAACATACTTAAAAAACTGAATTTAAAAAATACAGCCGCCCTGGTAAATTTCATTAATTCTCATGGCTTATAATATTTCTTCAGATATAATTGATTAATGCAACTGTTGGTTGCCAATCCCAGTTCTACATTATGCGTTATTTCTATACAAGACGTAACATTTTCTTCGCCCTTATAATCTCTCTTTTCGTCATCTCTTTTTTTGTATGGTATAGCTACCGTAATATGAAAAAAGCAACCGAGGACTCCCGGATAGTAGATAGAACGCTGCAATCATTAAGGGCTCTCGAAGGTATCATGGACGATATGCAGGATATTGAAACCGGCCAGCGGGGATATATAATTTCCGGCAACAAACAATTTCTTGAACCATATTACACAGGGCTTAAAAAAATAAGCACTGATACTAATGCAATAAAACAGCTTTATCCAGTTTATCCAAACCGTAAAAAGGATATGGTGCGGCTATTAGAACTGGTAAAAGAAAAAATTTTATTTGTAAACCGTTCCATTGAAGTTGTAAACATAGACGGCACAGAGTCTGCTTATCAGAGGATTCAATCCGGCAAAGGAATGGAGATCATGGATGAAATCCGTAAGATAATTTTGTTCTATGAAACTCAAGACCGCCAGGTATTAAACGCTTCCAATGCACACCGGGGAACTATTGCTGGAGAAACCGCAAAACTATTTGGAATACTTGCAGCAGGATTTCTTGTTTTTCTAACCTTTTTTTTCTATCGCATCTTTAATGATCTTAAGCAAAGAGAAAAAAATGAAAAAAGGATTTCTTACCTGGCAGATTTGGTGGAGCAGGCCGGTGATGCTATTATATCGGCCGATGTAAATTTTGTTATTCAAAGCTGGAATAAAGGTGCTTCAGAGATGTATGGCTATAATAGCGACGAAGCCATTGGAAAGAAATATCATTTGCTTTTGAAGAGCAAAAAAACAGATGAAGGAAGGGTAAGCATCCTAGAGTATCTCCTCAACTCCGGATTTTACTCAGAAGAATTTGAGTATGTAAAAAAGAACGGGCAATCCATTTATGTTCAGGCTTCATACACCCTGTTGCGGGACAAAAACAAAAATGTAACCGGTTGTAGTATTGTTCACAGGAACATAACAGAAAAAAAATTATCAGAACAATTACTTACAGAATTTAATCAAAAGCTAAATAGCCAGGTAAGCGAGAAAACTGCTGAGTTAAAAGAAGCTCTTGAAAGATTTAATATTATTGCCAGTGCTACTAACGATGTTGTATGGGATGCAGACCTAAGAGAAGGGGGGAGTGTATGGTGGAATAATAATTTTTATAATAAATTCGGATTTACTTACAAAACAACTCAAACCAATTCCTCTTTTTGGGATGACCATCTTCACCCGGATGACAAAAAAAGAGTGCAGGACCATATTGCCTATATACTTACACGGACTACGGTTACAACCTGGAGTGATGAATACAGGTTTAAAAAGGCGGACGGTACATACCTGCATATTTACGACAGATCATATGTAATGCGGGATCAAAACGGCAAAGCTATTCGTATGATAGGGTCGATGGCCGACGTAACTGATCTTTTTCTTGCCAGAGAAGAATTGAACCAAAGCGAAGAAAAATATCGAACTCTAATAGAACAGGCAACAGATGGAATTTTTGTAGCCGATACATCCGGGAAATTTATTGTCACAAACCCTGCCGCCTGTACAATCTCTCAATATTCAAAAGAAGAGCTTTCGGAACTTACCATTTTTGACATAGTTGATAAGGAAGATCTTCAACGTCACCCTTTTCATTTTGATGAATTAAAGGAAGGAAGGAATGTAATTACTGAAAGATTAATCAGGAACAAGTATGGAGATCCTGTTCAGGTGGAAGTTAATGCAAGATTATTAAGTGATGGCCGGTTGCTTGTATTTATAAGAGATATCAGCGAAAAGAAAAAAACTGAAGAAGAGGTAGTAAAGTCAAATGCCCGCTTTCAGATTATTGCAAAAGCAACCAGCGATTTTGTATGGGACTGGGATCTTGCCTCTGATAGTCTCTGGTGGAATGATGGTTATTATGCTAAGATGGGATTCAGCAAAAAAAAGGAAATAGTACTTATAGATAATTGGTATCAGAACATACATCCTGACGATCTTATAAGGGTACAAGAAAAATTAAAAAAGACTTTTGCAGGAGATGAACTTATATGGCGGGATGAATACAGGTATTCTAAAGCAGACGGCACTTATTTGAATTTTCTTGACAGGGGGCATATCATACGGGATAAAGATGGGAAGGCTTACAGGATGATTGGGTCAATGGTTGATGTAACCGAAATATACCTGGCTGAAGAAGAATTAAGGGCAAGTGAAGAACGGTACCGTTCACTAATTGAGCAGGCAAGTGATGCGATACTTATTTACAGTGTTGATGGAACAGTGCATAGTTTTAATAATAGTGCTGCTGTAATGATGGGATATACTTACCAGGAGTTTACGGCTCTGCGGTTACAGGATTTTTTAACCGGCAATATTGTTGAAAATCCTGATAAATATGCTGAACTATTAGCCGGACAGTCAATAAGGATCAATAGACAATTAAAGAGAAAAGATGGCTCTCTGCTCGATGTTGAAGTAACGGCCAGGTTATTGGATGGCGGTAAAATAATTGCATTTGGCCGTGATATAACTGAAAGAAAAAGAGCAGAAGAAAAACTTATCAATAATGAACTTCGCTTCCGGACTCTTACTGAAAATGCACCTGTAGGAATATTTCAAACGGATATTGCAGGAAAAACTACTTATGTTAATGAAACATGGTTAGGCTTCACCGGAATGAGATTTGAAGAGGCGTTAGGGGATGGGTGGATTAATGCGGTACATGCTGACGATGTAAGCGAATTAAAAAGTACATGGCAAAAAAAATCTGGCGAAGGTGTTGTGTCAATGTCTGAATATCGCCTTGTGCATAAAGATGGAAGTATTCGCTGGGTTAGCGGTAACGCAGTGCCACTCTATAATAATAATGAAGAAATAACCGGGTATATAGGAACGATAGATGATGTTACGGAAAGAAAATTGACAACAGAAGCATTAAAGAATTCTGAAAAAAATATGCAGTATGTTTTATCAGGAGCGGCAGAAAGTTTTTATGTATTAGACAGGGATTGCCGGGTTACTTTGATAAATAAAGTGGCGCAGTACAATCTTGAAAAGGCATGGGGGAAGCCAGTAACAGTTGGTGTAAATATCCTGGAACTGATACCAGATGAAAAAGATGAACCGATACGGGCAAGTTTGCGCAAAGCTTTTTTAGGTGAAAAGGTAGAGTATGAACTAAATATTCACATGGAAGAATTTCCTCCATGGGTATTAGTTAACTATATGCCGGTAAAAGATGAAAGCGGGGAGGTAATAGGTGTTTATATTTCTACAAAAGATATTTCTGCAAAGAAAGCTGCTGAAGAAAAAATTCGGGAAAGTGACCATCTTTATCGCACCCTGGTGGAAAATGCGCCGGAAGCATTGGTTGTACTGGACATGGACACACAAAAGTTTAGTAGTGTAAGTGAAAGTGCTACACGCCTTTTTAAAATGTCGAAAGAACAGTTACTCGAAGTGGGTCCTGCAGAAGTAAGCCCGGAATATCAACCAGGCGGAATATCATCCGTGAATATGGCAATTGATAAAATCAACCAGGCTATCAGCGGAGAAAAAATTTCGTTTGAATGGATACACCGGGATGCCGAAGGAAAACTAATTCCATGCGAAGTTTGGCTTGCATTACTACCATCAAAAGAAAAAAAGCTGATTCGTGGAAGTATTATAGACATAACAGAACGAAAAAAATCGGAAGAACAAATCAGAACTGCAGAAGAAACCCGCAGGTTAATAATGAATTCTGCACTGGATGCAATAGTTTGTATAGATGCAAATGGTATTATCATTTTCTGGACACCACAGGCCGAAAAGATCTTTGGCTGGAACGAAACAGAAGTAATAGGCAATACACTGGAGGAAACCATAATTCCCGTACAGTACAGGGAACGGCATAAACAGGGGATGAAGCGTTATCTTAAAACCGGGGAAGCTCCAATCCTTAATAAATTAGTAGAAATAACTGCATTACATAAAGAGGGAAAAGAGTTTCCGGTTGAATTAAGTATTACTCCGGTGAGGCAGGGGGATGGAGAATTCTTTTGCGCATTTATAAGAGATATAACAGACCGGAAAAAAGCGGAGGAAACAATTAAGCTAAACGAAGAAAAATACCGCACATTAGTGGAGCAGGCTGTTGATGCAATTGCACTTTATGATGCTCAGGGAAAAGTTTTGGATGTAAATAGCGGTGCAGTAGAATTGCTTGGATACTCCAAAGAGGAGTTGGTAAAAATGTCATTATCTCAAATTCTTACTCCGGAGGAGTTGTCAGGTAGCCCTGTACGTTACGATGTGCTAAGCGGCGGTGCCTCTACCGTAAAGCAAAGAATGATGAAGAGAAAGGATGGTACAGAAGTGCAGACCGAAGTACGTTCACAACAATTACCAGATGGACGTTTTTTGTCTGTAATAAGAGATCTGACAGACCGGATCGATGCGCAAAGAAAAATACAAATAGAAAGAGACTTATCGGATAAGCTGATTGATAGTTTACCTGGTATTTTTTATTGGTATGATGAAAATCGCCGATTCCTGAGATGGAATAAGCAGTTTGAAGTGGTTTCAGGTTTTTCGGCAAACGAAATTGCGAAAATGCACCCCATTAATTTTTTTGAAGGCGAAGAAATTGCTTATATGGAGGAGCGGATTGAAAACGTATTTAATGAAGGAGAGGGTGATGCAGAAGCAGATTTTGTTTTTAAAGATGGAAACCGAAGGCCTTATTATTTTAAAGCGTCCCGCTTAGAAATTGATAATAAGCGGTCGTTAATTGGTACCGGTATTGATGTTTCTGCTTTGAAAGAAGCTCAAAATGAACTTAAAGAAAGCGAACAAAAATACAGGCTGCTTTTTAGAAATAGTCCATTGCCAATGTGGGTATATGAAATTAACACTTATCAGGTCCTTGATGTTAATGAAGCAGCCATACTTCATTATGGATATTCGAAAGATGAGTTTATGAAGTTAGACTTGCTTAGTATGCGACCCGATATGGATGCTGAACGATTTGTATCTGAATCAAGAAAATATCAACCAGGTATTCGGAGAACAGGAATTTGGAAGCATAAACGGAAGGATGGAGTACTTATAGATGTAGAAATAAATTCTCATGATATTTTGTATAATAATATGCCCGGCAGGCTGGTAGTAGCAGTGGATGTTACAGAAAAAATAAAAAACGAAGAAGAGATAAAAAGGACTTCAGATCAGTTGAGGGAATTAGCCGGCCACTTAAACAACATCAGGGAAGAAGAAAGAACCCATATTGCCCGTGAAATTCATGATGAACTTGGTCAACACCTGACGGTTTTAAAAATGGATGTATCCTGGCTTAACAAAAAGATAGGAACCGAAGCATCCGAACCTGTAAAACAAAAAATAAAAGATCTCTTGGAAATGCTGGACGGAACCGTAAGAACAGTAAGAAGAATTGCTTCAGATCTTCGGCCAAGCCTCCTTGATGATTTGGGAATAGTAGCTGCCATGGAGTGGCAACTGGAAGAGTTTGAAAAACGATCAGATATAAAAACCATTTTTACAAGTGATGTCTCGACAATGGATTTAGCAGAGGATATTAAAACCGGGTTGTTTAGAATTTTCCAGGAATCTTTAACCAATGTGGCCCGGCATTCAGAAGCAAAAGAAGTGGTGGTTAATTTAAAGCAAGATAGGGATGCTATTATGTTATCTGTATCGGACAATGGAAAAGGATTTGATAAATTTGCAACAACAGGCACAAAAAAATTGGGTATACTGGGAATGAATGAAAGAGCACTTATGATGGGAGGTGTTTTTGAAACAATAAGTGAACCGGGAAAAGGCACAACAATTAGGGTAAAAATCCCCTTCAATACCAAAAAACAATCTTTATGATAAGGATACTTATTGCTGATGATCATGCTATTGTTAGAAGAGGGCTTAAACAAATCCTGACGGAGCAGTATCCTTTTATTACTATAGGAGAAGCAGGAGATGCAGAGTCGTTAATTGCACAGGCCATGAAAGAATCCTGGGATGTTATTATATGTGATATGAACATGCCGGGAAGAAGCGGTCTTGATGCATTACAACAGCTTAAACAATTGCTTCCTAAATTACCCGTACTTATTATGAGCATGTATCCGGAAGAACAATATGCAATACGGGTATTAAAAGCCGGAGCCTCCGGTTATCTGGGAAAAGAAACAATACATGATGACCTTGTTCGTGCAATCGAAACAGTTATAAGCGGAAAAAAATTTATCACTCCCGGAATTGCCGATAAATTGGCCAACTCTTTTGGCGTTACCAGCGATTTACCTTTACATGAATCATTATCAGATCGGGAGTTCGATGTATTTAAATTAATAGCAGCCGGAAAATCAATCTCAGATATTGCAACCCAACTCTCTCTTAGTGCAACAACCGTTAGTACTTACCGCTCCCGCATTATGGAAAAAATGAATATGCGGAACAATGCAGAGCTAACCCGTTATGCTATTGAAAACAGCTTGATATAGGTCAAGTACTTCTTTGTAAGATGTAGTATCATAACTACATTATTAATATGTTTTCCCGTACAGTTAATACATTGTATTGAGGCTTTCTTTGTAGAGTAAATAACCTCATGAAAAAAGGCAAGGTGATATTAATTGTTGATGATAACCTGAATTTTGTTGATCGTATGATCAGCTTATTGGAAGAAGAGGCCAATATAAGCCACACCGTAGTTGCTACCGATTTTGAAGAAGCCAAAATACAGCTTAATTTAGAAAATCCCGATGTAGTTCTCCTGGATATAAATTTGCCCGGTAAAAATGGCATAGAGATACTAAAACATATAAGAGAGAAAAATTACCAGTGCGAGGTTATCATGATTACTAACCATTTCGATGAATATTATCGTCAGCAATGTTTTGATTTAGGTGCTAAACACTTTATTGATAAATCCAATGATTTTGGAAAAGTACCCTCTATTATTCGAGAAAGTGCTGTTGCAAACTAATTCAAAAGAAATAAAATATTATGGTGAAAATGAAAGCGAAGTGGTCTACATTAAAGAAAATAATCAGTGAAAGTGAACAAGGTCGGGAACTTCTTCTTTCTCTTATCAGTGAAGATGGCAAAATAATTAGTGCCAATGCAAATATGGTGAGAACTCTTCACCTGGAAAATCTTAAAACTAAAGGGGTCAACTTTTTTGATTTTCTACACCCGGTTAATGTCAAAGATTTTAAATCCGCTATCAAAGACGCAGCGGAAAATAATACGGCCAGCTCCATGGAGCTTTATTTAAAGAACGGTTATTATCACCCTACAAAATGGCAGATCAGTTCTACTATCGATCAGGAAGGTTCTAATATGTTCTTGTGTGTAGGTCATAAAATTCTCGACGATAAAAGACTCAGCCAGTATAACCAGTTAGGCGAAAAAAATTATCAGCTAATTGTTGAAGGGTTGAGTGCAGGTGTCCTTTTCCAGGATACAAACGGTGAGTTGATAGCCGTTAACCAACGGGCTGCTGAAATATTTAATACTACCCTTGAACGTTTGTACCAGCTGACTGATATTGAAAGTCTATGGAACTTAACTTGGCAAATAACCAACGAGGCTAACAATACAGTTTTGTTTATAGATACCCCTTTCATGCGGGCATTAAGAACAGGACAACCCGAGTCAGAAGTATTAGTGGTTCGTCTTCGCAATGGAGAAAGCAGGTGGCTGCACTTTAGCTCACAGCCTTTATTTGATGAAATATCTCTAACTGTTTTTTCAGTAGTTACAAATATTATTGATATAACGAAGGAGAGATTACTTTCCAGTCAGTTAAAAGAAAGGGATGCTTTGTTTAAAGCATTTATGAAGCAGACGCCTAACCTTGCATGGGTGGTAGATGAAGATGAACACCTGGTTTTTGCAAGCCATACCTTTCTGCAATATTTTAATTTGAAAGAAGCGGATGCTTTAAATAAAAAAATAACAGACCTGGTGCCCGGCTCTATTGCAGCTAATATGTATGCAAAGCATGTTGAGGTATTGCGAACTGGCAAACCTGCAGAGCATATTGAGAGAGCTGAACTGGCAGATGGGACGAACCTTGTTTTTCATATCAGTCTTTTTGAAATTGATAGTGCTAAAGGCAAGCGGTTATTAGGTGGGTATGCAATTAACCTGACTGATAAGTACGAAATAGAAAAAAGATTACGGCAGTCTAATGACAGGTTGTTGTTATTAACCAGGGCTACTTCGGATGCTATTTGGGAATGGGATATGCAAACGGGACAAATATTTCGTAATGATGCATTAATGGACATGATTGGTTACAACATGGATGCTCCGAAAGGACTATCGTGGTGGCTGCGTCGTATCCACCCCGATGACCGTAATAGAGTTAGTGATAAAGTAAAAGAAAGTACGGATAACAAACAGCAATCATGGGAAGAGGAGTATCTTTTCAAATGTGCTGACGGAACCTACAAGCATATGCGGGATAAAGGCTATATCGTTTATGAAAACGGGTTGCCTGTTAAAATGATTGGTTCTCTGCATGATGTTACTATTCTTAAGCAACTGGAAGGGGAGTTGATGACGGAAAAATTAGAACGTCAAAAGGAAATTTCAGAAACAATCATCAGGGCACAGGAAAAAGAACGTACCCGAATTGGACATGAGCTTCATGATAATGTCAACCAAATATTATCAACCGCAAAGTTGTTTGTTGATATGATGAAGCCTATTGGCAAGGAAGAAAAGGCAACGAAGAAGAAGACAGTAGATTATATTATTTTGGCTATTGAAGAGATCCGGAAATTGTCAAAAGAACTGGTGTTGCCACAACTTACGGGAAAAAGTCTTGTTGAAAGCATTGAATCATTGATGGATGATATTCATCTGGCTACAGATGTTAAAATAAAGTTTGTCTACGATTACGAAAACGAACTGCTTTCCCAGGGGAAAAAAGTTACATTGTTGAGAATTGTGCAGGAGCAACTGAAAAATATTCTTAAGCATAGCAAGGCTAAAAAAGTAGATATTCTGTTACAGAACAAAGAAGGAGATACTCATCTTATTATTAAAGATGATGGAATTGGATTCTGTCCCAAACAAACACATAGAGGTATTGGACTGTCAAATATTTACGAGAGAGTAAATTTTTACAACGGAGAAACAGATGTACAGACAGAACCAGGAAAAGGATGTACTCTATTTGTTACAATACCGACGCTATAATTATTACGTATTAGTTTTTGTGTCTTGCAGCCAGTACCTGCTTTACATCCCTTAATCCGAATCCTTTTGCCTGTAGCAAAATAAGGTAATGAAAAAGTAAGTCAGCAGCCTCGCCTAAAAACTTTTCTTTATCATCGTCCTTACTTTCAATAACAAGTTCTACAGCTTCCTCGCCTACTTTCTGTGCAATTTTATTGATGCCTTTAGTAAATAATGAAGAAGTATAAGAGGTGTCTGAAGCGTTATTCTTTCTATCAGCTATGATTTGTTCCAGTTTGTCTAAACTAAAAGATGAATTATCCTCTTTAAAGCAAGTATCAGCTCCGGTGTGGCATACAGATCCGGTAGGATCAACTTTTATTAATAAAGTATCACTATCGCAGTCTTCCATGATTTCTTTAACAGTTAGATAATTGCCCGAAGATTCACCTTTTGTCCATAAGCGTTGTTTACTTCTGCTAAAGAAAGTAACTCTGCCTTCGGATTTTGTTTTAGTTAAAGCTTCTTCATTCATAAAGCCAAGCATTAATACTTTTTGGCTATTACTATCTTGGATAATTGCTGGAATAAGTCCGTCACTGTATTTTGCAAAATCAGGTTTCATCTTATTAGTTTTTATTATCCTCTAAGGAATTTTCTTTTATTGTGTTGAGCAAATTGTTATATGCTTCCTGTCGTTTTTCCCGTCGATCTGCATTTCTTTGTTTCCTGCGATTTTCGAAATACCGTATAAAGAAATACGAAATAGCAATTGATATGAATACGATAAATATCATACCCGAACCGGAATTTGTTGAGAGCTTAAATATCGTTTTAAATCAGGAATAGCAATCTCTTTAAAATGAAAAATACTTGCTGCAAGTGCTGCATCTGCATTCGCTTGTTGAAAAATTTCAGCAAAGTGCTTCATATTTCCTGCACCACCGGAAGCAATAACCGGAACTGCAACACTTTTCGACACATCTTTTGTAATATCAATAGCAAAGCCGGCTTTGGTTCCATCGTTTTCCATAGAAGTTAAAAGAATTTCACCTGCACCACGTTGAGTGATCTCTTTTGCCCAATCGACAGTAAGAAGTGAAGTGGCGTTACGGCCACCATGTGTTACAACTTTCCAATTACTATCTATTTTTTTTGTGTCGATGGCTACAACTATGCACTGGCTGCCGAAATTCTTGGCTAGTTCATTTATTAAACCCGGCTTTTTTACAGCTGACGTATTGATCGAAATTTTATCCGCCCCATTTTCTAGCAATATGCTTACATCTTCAACAGTATTGATACCGCCGCCCACCGTAAAAGGTATGTTTATATGTGTGGCAATTTCTCTTACAAGGTTTGCCAGGGTTTTTCTTTTTTCCGTAGTAGCAGTAATGTCAAGAAATACCAATTCGTCAGCTCCTTCTTCACAATATCGCATGGCTAATTCAACCGGGTCGCCAGCATCACGCAACTCTATAAAGTTAGTGCCCTTTACAGTTCTGCCATCTTTAATATCAAGACATGGTATAATCCGTTTTGTAAGCATAGCTATAAAAATTTCTTCAGCTCAGATAAAAGAATTCTTTTTTCATATAATGCTTTTCCAATAATGGCTCCCTTGCAGCCAGCTTCCCTCAATTCTTCTAATTCTTTAGTAGTTGAAACTCCACCACTGGCAATCAGATCAATAGAAGGATGTTCGTTCATGATCTTTTTATAAAGCGAAAGAGAAGGCCCTTGCAACAATCCATCTTTATTTACATCGGTGCAAAAGAACTGTTTTACTCCTTTTGTCTTGTATTTATCAATCATTTCAAACACTGTCAATGAGGTCGTTTCTGTCCAGCCTTTAATAACGATTTTTTCATCCTTTACATCAGCACCAATAATGAATCGTTCCGGGCCAAATGCCAGGAGCCAACCTGTGAAAGTAAATTCATCCTTAACAGCAATACTTCCAATTGCAGCAAAGTCAGCACCGGAGCTAAAAGTAATCTCCAGATTTTTTTGTGTACTTATACCACCACTAAAGTCAATTTGTAGCTTGGTTTTACTGGCAATTCTTTCTAAAACCTTCCAATTCTTTACATCACCGGCTTTTGCTCCATCAAGGTCAACCAAATGAAGCCGCTTTAAACCAGCATCTTCAAATTCAAGAGCTACTTCTACAGGGTCTTCATTGTAAATAGTTTTTTGGTTATAATCGCCTTTCGTCAACCGTATACATTTACCTTCTATAATATCTATTGCAGGAATTATTGTCATATTATATGGCTAAAAAATTTTTTAATAGTTGTTCACCTACGACGGCACTCTTTTCAGGATGAAACTGTACACCGTAAAAATTATTTTTCTGGATAGCCGCACTGTATGTCACTCCGTATTCAGTAGTGGCAATGGTATGCTGGGACTTCTCCGCATAATAGCTATGCACAAAATAACAATAGCTGTCAGCAGGAATAAGATTGAATAAGGGAGATTGAAGATGGTGGATATTGTTCCAGCCAATTTGCGGTATTTTTAAATTGGCTTCCGTCGGATCAAATTTTTTAACCATTACAGTTTCAAATATCCCCAGGCAATCTGTATCATTTTCTTCAGAATGTTTGCATAGCAGCTGCATGCCAAGACAGATGCCGAGCACCGGTTGTTGCAACGATATTATCAATTCGTTCAGTTTCCTTTCTTTTAAAAAATTCATAGCCGAACTGGCTTCGCCAACACCCGGAAATATTACTTTATCAGCTGATTTTATTTTTTCCATATCATCAGTCACCACGGCGTTGACACCAATTCTTTGTAATGCGAATTGAACAGATTGTATGTTGCCGGAGTTGTATTTTATTATTACGGTGTTCATCTTTAGAGTAACCCTTTTGTACTCGGTAATTGTAAATTATTCACATCTCTTTTAATAGCACTTTTAATAGCTTTCGCCAAAGCTTTAAAGATCGATTCTATTTTATGATGTTCATTGTCGCCTTCGGCTTTTATGTTCAGGTTGCATTTGGCGGCATCTGAAAATGATTTGAAAAAATGATAAAACATTTCGGTTGGCATATCCCCGATTTTTTCTCTTTTAAAATCGGTTTCCCATACAAGCCAGCTTCTGCCGCCAAAATCAATAGCAACTTGTGCCAGGCAATCATCCATCGGCAGTGTGAAGCCATAGCGTTCTATGCCAATCTTGTTTCCCAGTGCGAGGGATAATGCTTCACCCAATGCAATAGCAGTATCTTCTATAGTATGATGCTCATCTATTTGTAAATCACCGTTTACTTTTATTGATAAATCAATACCGCTGTGGCGACTTAGCTGCTCCAGCATGTGGTTGAAGAAATTTAACCCGGTGTCTATTTGTGATTTTCCTTTTCCACCAAGGTCAATTCGAATGGCGATTTTCGTTTCATTGGTATTCCGTTCATGCTGTATTACTCTTTCGCCGAGTTTGAGGTATTCATAAATATCTTTCCATGCTATTGTTTCAAGTGCAATGGTTGACTGAAGGGCTACTACATTATCATTTATTTCTGCTACTCCAAGATTTGCATCATTATTAATCCAGATTGCTTTACAACCCAAATTTTTTGCTAATTGAACATCTGTTATTCTGTCTCCAATTACAAATGAGCCAGCTAAATCGTACGCTGAATTATTAATGTATTGCTTTAACATCCCGGTTCCGGGTTTGCGGGTAGGGGCATTCTCGTTTGGAAATGTTTTGTCAATAAAGACTTCGGTGAAATTAATCCCTTCATTTACCAAACTTTTCATTACAAAATTTTGAACTGGCCAGAATGTATTTTCCGGGAAAGAATCCGTTCCCATTCCATCCTGGTTGGTCACCATTACCAATTCAAAATCAAGTTCGTTGGCAATTCGTTGCATCCAGCCAAACATATCCGGGTAGAACTCCAGCTTATCAAATGAATCAAGTTGGTAAGTAGGAGGGGCTTCTTTAATTAATGTTCCATCCCTGTCTATAAATAATATTTTTTTCATCCAGTATAATTTTTTAATGCCTCAATCAATTGTTTATTTTCCTCCGGAGTTCCTATTGTAATACGCAGACTATTTTCACATAATATCACAGAGGAGCGGTCACGAACAATAATGCCTTTTGCAGATAAATAAGAATAGATTTTTTTTGCGTCTTTCATTCTCACTAATATAAAATTGGCATCCGATGGATAAACCGTTTCAACAAAAGTTAATTCCAATAGTTCTTCCTTTAACCAATCTTTTTGCTCTACAGTTGTTTTTGTCCAGTTATTTACGCTGGAAATATTACCCAAGGCTTCTATCGCCAACTGTTGTGTTGCCGTATTAATATTATATGGATATTTCACTTTATTCAGGTAATCAATAATTGGTTGTCCGGCGAACGCCATGCCCAGCCTGAGCCCTGCTAATCCCCAGGCTTTTGATAATGTTTGCAGAATAACAAGATTGGGATATTCTGTTAGTTCAGGTATAAGAGTTTTTTGCTTGGCATAATTGATATAAGCTTCATCAACTATCACCAGTCCATCAAAATTGTTTAACAATACTTCAATATCATTTCTATTAATACTGTTGCCTGTTGGATTGTTGGGAGAACAAACAAATATTAGTTTTGTATTGGCGTCAATTGTGCCTTCAATAGTTGCCAGGTCTAATTGAAAGTCGCTTGTAAGAGGAGCTTTCTTGACAGCTATATCATTCATTTCTGCACATACTTCATACATACCATAAGTAGGGGGAAAGATGATAACATTATCTTTTCCTGGTTGGCAAAATATTCTGAATAACAAGTCAATGGCTTCATCGCTGCCATTTCCCAGGAAAATATTTTGAAAAGGAACACCTTTGATACGGCTGATCTTCTCTTTCAATTTTAATTGCAACGGATCTGGGTAACGATTGTAATTTTCAGTGAGAGGAGATCCAAATGAATTTTCGTTTGCGTCTAAAAAAATACTGGCAGTGCCGCTATACTCATGCCTTGCAGATGAGTAGGCTGTCATCTTTTTTATATTCTCTCGTACTAAATTGTCTAAACTAAATTCCATGTTATTATTTTAAACGAATAGCAACAGCATTTTTATGTGCAGATAAACCTTCTGCTTCTGCCATTGCCATTACAGTATTACTGATTGTTGATAAACCTTCTTTTGTTAATTGTTGATAGGTAATTTTTTTGGTAAAACTATCCAAGGAAACGCCGCTATACATAGCAGCATATCCATTGGTTGGCAGTGTATGATTAGTACCACTTGCATAATCTCCCACACTCTCTGGCGAATAGTTGCCAATGAATACCGACCCGGCAGCAATCACCTGGTTCGACAGTTCTAATGCATTTGTGCAAGAAAGTATAAGGTGTTCTGGCGCATATGCGTTCGACAACTCAATAGCTTCCCTTATGGTTGCCACGATTACAATTTTACTGTTATGCAGGGCTTTTTCTGCAATTTCTTTTCTTGGTAAATCCTTTAATTGTTTTTCAATAGCTATGGCAGTAGCAGTCGCTAATGCAGCACTGGTAGTAATTAAGATCACCTGCGAATCGGGCCCATGTTCTGCTTGGGATAGGAGATCTGCAGCTACATATTCTGGTATAGCTGTTTCATCAGCTATCACCAATACTTCCGATGGACCCGCCGGCATATCTATGGCTACGGATTGTTGCTGTACTATTTGCTTTGCTAATGTTACATACTGATTGCCCGGACCGAATATTTTGAAAACTTTGGGGATGGTTTCTGTTCCATAGGCCATAGCAGCGATAGCTTGCACCCCGCCGGCTTTATAAATAGTAGTTATGCCACAAATAGCAGCTGCATATAATATGGCGGGGTTAATGGTTCCATCTTTTGAAGGGGGACTGCAAATAATAATTTCTTTACACCCCGCAAGTTTTGCTGGCACCGCCAGCATCAGTACAGTTGAGAATAGGGGAGCAGAACCACCGGGAATATATAGCCCTACTTTTTCAATACCTATTGATTGTCTCCAGCAAGCAACACCGGGCATGGTTTCAATTTTCTTTACCGTTTCTTTTTGAGCAATGTGAAATTTTTCAATATTAATTTTTGCCTGCTTAATAGCAGTTTTTAATTCGTCAGTAATTAAGTTTTCAGCTTGAGTGATTTCATCAGGGGTAACAATAAGCGATTTCAATTCCACAGCATCAAATTCACGGGTATATTTCAATATTGCTTTATCACCTTTCGCTTTTACTCTTTGTAAAATCTTAGTCACACTCTTTTCCAGGGAGGAGTTATCAGCAACAGGCCGTTGTATTATTTTATACCATTTTTTCCTGGAAGGGTATGTAAAGAGTTTCATCATATAATCATCTTTTCAATAGGAATAATTAAAATACCTTGTGCACCCGCTGCTTTTAATTTTTCGATCATATTCCAGAAATCGCTTTCGTTGATTACTGAATGAACTGAACTCCATCCGGCTTCTGCTAATGGAAGGATGGTCGGGCTTTTCATACCGGGCAGTAAACTGCAGATCATATCAAGCTTGTCATTGGGAGCATTCAAAAGCACATATTTGTTATTCCTTGCTTTTTTCACGGAGCGGATGCGGAATAAAAGACTTTCGAGAATGATCTTTTTATTTCCACTTAATTCTTTGTTGCTGATCAATACTGCTTCCGACGAAAGTATAACTTCAATTTCTTTGAGCTCATTGGTAAAAAGGGTGCTACCGGAGCTTACCAGGTCACAAATAGCATCTGCTAATCCGATTTTAGGAGCTATTTCTACCGAGCCACTTATTTCATGAATGGAAGCAGTTATATTTCTTTCTTTTAAAAAAGTAGAAAGGATGAATGGATAGCTTGTGGCAATTTTCTTCCCATTCAAATCACTTACTGATTGCAGCTTCCCATTCTTTGGTACCGCAATCGATAACCGGCATTTTCCAAAACCTAGTTTTTCAATTATATCTGTTTGTTTGTCCGATTCGGTTACCACATTTTCTCCTACAAAGCCAATATCAGCTACTGCATCCTGTACATATTCAGGAATATCATCATCCCGCAGGAAAAAAACTTCTACCGGAAAATTAGCCGCAGTTACCCGTAGCTGATTATTACCATTGCTGATCTCAATTCCACATTCTTTCAGCAATTTCATAGAGCCCTCATAAAGACGGCCTGACTTCTGAACTGCTATTCTTAATATTTCTTGCATAATTGTTTGTTCATTGTATTACAAATAAAAAGGGCTTACTGTTTAGTAAGCCCTTTATTATGATTTAAGCATAATATCGTCACAGCCTACTCGTAGGGAGCAAGAAATGATGATGATTATGTGTGTGTTTTATCATTGGTAAGCCAAAAATAGGAATTATTTACAGTTATGCCAATTTATAGCAGTATTTATTACTTTGTAATAATGAAATATTGGCTCAGTAATACTGAGTCGATCGAATAAAAAGAAAGAGATTACTAAAATTACCTTAGCCCCTGAATTTACCGCTTGAGTTTACATTTGTCGGGCAGCCCGATTTGCGGGATGAGTAGCAAGATGTTATCGTTGCTACAATGGCTAAAAGAAGTACGGCTACAAAAAACTTATTTTTCATTTTAAGGGGATATTTGACTGTTAAACGTATAAAATTGAATTTTATTATAAGAAGGCAAAAGTAGCTTTTTTGCGCCATTATGCATAGCAAAAAGGCCGCTGTTTTAATGTTATAAATGTATTTACTTAGGGTGTTTTAGTATAATATAGGAATATAGACCAGATTTAAAACTAATATTACGGCAAAGCAGTACAAATTTTCTGTATAATATACTTGCCCGCAGAATAACGCAATTTCAAATCATGAATTAGGTATGTAGCAGAGCGATGCTCTGGGACATCGAGAAAGATCAAACAATTAATAACTTATCCTGCTGCTTTATCCTCCGTTATCTTTGGCGCACAAATATTTAGCGATAAAAATTTGATTTTGCTGAGTATAGCAAACTGTTAACTTTACCGGCCATAATATAATATAAGAGAAATTACTCCCTGATGTTGCAACTTAAAAAACCCCTCGCTTTTATTGACCTGGAAACTACCGGTGTTAATTTAGGTACAGACAGAATCGTAGAGATAGCTATTGTTAAAATCCTGACGGATGGTACAAAAAGTGTAAAGCGAAAACTGATCAATCCCGGAATGCCAATACCAAAAACTTCAAGCGACATACATGGCATAACGGATGAGATGGTAAAAGATGCTCCAACATTTAAGCAAGTAGCGCAGGAAATTAAGCAAATGCTTGATGGTTGCGATTTTGCAGGTTATAATTCTAACCGGTTTGACATACCGTTATTGATGGAAGAATTTTTGCGTTCGCAGGTCGATTTTGATATGAAGAACCGTAAACTGCTGGATGTACAAAACATATTTCATAAAATGGAACCACGAACACTGGGAGCCGCATATAAATTCTATTGCGGCAAAGTTCTTGACGGTGCACACAGTGCCGAGGTGGATGCATCTGCTACACATGAAATATTAGAGTCGCAAATTGAACGTTACCCTGAGTTGGGTAATAACATTGATTCCATTCTTAAAGTTATTGGTGAAGACCAGATAGTGGATTTTGCCCGTCGCTTTATCATGGAAAACGGCGTAGAAGTTTTCAATTTTGGCAAGTTCAAAGGCCGCCCCGTTGCAGATATATTAAAGTCGGAACCTCAATACTATGACTGGATGATGAAAGGTGATTTTCCGCAGCATACCAAGCAAAAATTGACTGAAATCTATACCCGCACAATCCTGAAAAAGAGTTAATCATTGCGAATAACCTGTGAAAAAAATTAACAGGATTACTTCTTCCTATTATTGTAAATTCGTTACTAATCTTTTAGTACGCAATTGGAGAAATTAGTCATCATACCTACTTTTAATGAAAAAGAGAATATCAGCAGTATTCTCCATGCCATCTTCAACCTTGGGGAGGGCTTTCATATTTTGGTGATTGATGATGGTTCTCCTGATGGTACGGCTTCTATTGTTAAAGAGCTGCAACCTAAATTTGCCGGGCAATTATTTGTTGAAGAAAGAACTGGTAAGCTCGGTCTTGGTACGGCCTACATTCATGGGTTTAAGTGGGCTATTGAAAGAGACTATGCTTTTATATTTGAGATTGATGCAGACTTTTCTCACAACCCTAAAGATCTGCCCCGTTTATACAATGCCTGCAAAAACGAAGGTGCTGATCTGGCCATTGGTTCCAGGTATGTAAATGGCGGGGGTGTAGTAAACTGGCCTAAGAACAGGATCGCTTTATCGAAAGGCGCTTCTTTATATACAAGAATGATTACCTGGATGCCGGTACAAGACCCGACTGCAGGATTTGTTTGTTACAAAAAAGAAGTACTGGAGACCATCAATCTCGATGAAATAAGATTTGTAGGATATGCCTTCCAGATAGAAATGAAATTTGCTGCCTGGAAGTTGGGTTTTAAAATTAAAGAAGTACCTATCATTTTCCAGGACAGGGCCTATGGCATTTCTAAAATGAATAAAGGCATTGTAAAAGAAGGAATTCTCGGAGTACTCAAACTCCGTTGGCACAGCCTGTTTACCAATTATAGAAAGAGGGTAAAAAAAACTAAAGTCGTAACCGGTTCGGTTAAGGCTCTTCATCAAAATGAAGTAGTGGCGGAGTAATTTTTTACCAGGCTTATTGCTACTAGCATCTTTCGTTGCGTCGCACTCTTCATCGTTCGGTAATTCTTATCGGCATTTTACAAGCTATCCCACTTGTCTTATTACTTACTATGCTTGTTATGTCTTTTTCTTATTCCCCTTTTATTTAATAGTTACTCCTGTTAAAGGATATATAAATGCCTTTGTCTATTTTTATAAAGTCTATGCCAATACTATTTTTAGCATTGTTGTTTTTTAGTCAGGTTGTGTTTGCACAAAAGACTAATCATGTATTTGAACCTAAAGGAAATTTAGATTGTTTTTATAAAAAAATCTATTCTGCCTCTCAACGAAAAGAATTCTATCCTTTTGCTGAAAGTGATAGTATTAAATTAGTTTCATTCAGGTATCATGT
This sequence comes from Chitinophagaceae bacterium IBVUCB2, assembly GCA_002127295.1. GTDB lineage: Bacteria > Bacteroidota > Bacteroidia > Chitinophagales > Chitinophagaceae > JJ008. Next base: position 528,009 of record NFUV01000001.1, on the reverse strand, counting down.
GAACGGAATAGCTATCAGAAAAGATAGTGTGATTGCTGATAGCATTGTAGAAGAAAAGTGGTTGTCTAAGGAAGATATATGGAAACTAACTGACATTCTATATAACAATTTCTTTAAGGCTCGTCCTAATTATGGTGTAACAAATCAATGCTTCACTCCCAGGAATGCAATACTATTTTATAATAAATTGGGAAAACTAGTAGAATCAATAGTTATCTGTTTTCATTGCGAAAATTACAAAGCAAGTTCAGCAGAAATAAAGATGGGGGACAACTGTACCGAAAAAATAGAAAAAATAAGAAAACTTTTTATTTCAAAAGATATAATTTTTGGCACTGACCCGAAAATTCTATCATATCCGGGAGAAACATTCAGAACTGACTAATGAAAAAAGCCTTCATCCAACTTCATATAGCTGTTTTCCTAGCTGGTTTTACTGGCATATTAGGCCGACTTATTACTTTGAACGAAGGCATGATCGTTTGGTACCGGCTTTTATTGACAGCTGCCACCATGTGGATTCTATTCGGATTAATGAAGAAGCTTAAAAAAATCCCTGTCATTGATATTTTAAAAATTGGTGCTGTTGGTTTTATTGCAGCAATGCACTGGGTTACTTTCTATGGCTCTATTAAATATTCAAATGTTTCGGTGGCACTGGTTTGTTTTTCATCCATAAGTTTTTTTACTGCCTTATTCGAACCATTGATATTAAAAAAGCGAATCAACTGGATGGAATTGTTCTTAGGTATAATTACAATTGTCGGCATTTATATCATCTTTCATTTTGATGAGCAATATAAAACGGGAATCATAATCGGTATCATATCAGCCATACTGGCTTCGCTTTTTCCTATTTACAACCGGGAATTTTTAAAAAGAATGAATGTAGAAACAATGCTTACCTGGCAACAAACCGGCGGCTTACTAACACTATCTGTGTTACTTCCTTTTTATTTGCAAAAATTCCCTACCGACAATTTTTTACCGAGCCTCGAAAATTTCGGATGGTTACTGGTGCTTTCCTGGTTTTGCTCCGTAATTGCATTCCAGTTATCAGGTTATGCATTGAAAAGGCTATCTGCTTTTACTGTCAATCTTACTTTTAACCTGGAACCTGTTTATGGTATTTTGCTGGCATTTGCCGTATACAATGAAAATGAACTACTCAGCAAATGGTTTTATATTGGCTTTGCTATTATTGCCATTGCATTGATCATTCATGTTATTTTGCTGGTAAGAGAAGAACGAAAATTAATACAACATGCAGCCGACTGATTATCATCAGGACATTATACAGTATTATAAGGACACGGAAAATGCGTATAAGGATTCTTGGGATCTGAATAACAGTCTTGCGATTCATTACGGCTACTGGGATGAGAAAGTAAGATCGTTTCCTGAATCATTGCTGCGTATGAATGAAGTAATGATAGAAGCAGCATCAATAAGATCAACTGACCATGTACTAGATGCGGGCTGCGGGGTAGGAGGCAGCAGCATTTTTATGGCTTCAACAATTGGATGCAAAGTAACAGGCATTACTCTCAGCGAACGGCAAGTACAACAAGCCCATAACAATGCCGAAAAGAAAGGCGTACACCAACTGGTCAATTTTAAAGTGATGAATTATTGTATGACGGATTTTCCTGATGCAAGCTTTGATGTCGTGTGGGGTTGTGAAAGTATTTGCTATGCTGATAGCAAAGAGCAATTTATAAAAGAAGCATTTCGCTTATTAAAACCCGGAGGCCGGTTGGTTGTTGCAGATGGATTTGTAACTGCTTTTGAGAATAACGATAACCCAATAATTAGGAACTGGATAGATGGATGGATGGTTAACTATTTAGAATCTCCCGAACGATTTCAATCTTTCATGAGCAATGAAGGCTTTACAAATATTAATTATCGTAATATTTCTAAAGAAGCTTCACATTCTTCCCGCCGGTTATACCGTTTTTATTACTTAGCCAGCCTGTATTTACTATGGAAGAAAATCAATTTCTCCAAGCCGGCAACAACTATGCAAAAAAAGAATATCAAAGCCTGTCTTTATCAATATAAGGGTATGAAAAAAGGGCTTTGGCAGTACGGACTTATCGTTGGTAAAAAGCCCCAATAATATTCCTGATTCCCCATTATCTTTAGAGCCTTCAAAACAATTTTTTATGAGGCTCCTCTTTAGTATTTCCCTATTGCTTTTTGCAACAGTAGTATTTGCACAAAAAAAACCATTGGATCATTCGGTGTACGATAGCTGGCAAAGCATCGGTGAACGAATGATAAGCAATGATGGTAAATGGGTGGTATATTCTATCAATCCGCAGGAAGGTGATAATGAACTGGTCATCCAATCATCAGATGCCGGGTATAAAAAAATAATTGCCCGTGGTTATAATGCAGTGATAACTGAAGACAGCCGCTATGCTGTTTTTCGTATCAAACCTTTATTCAAAGATTCAAGAGATGCCCGTATTAAAAAGAAAAGGCCGGATGATATGCCCAAAGATTCCTTTGCGATAGTGGAGTTGGGTAAAGACAGTGTTTGGAAACTGCCAAGAGTTAAAACCTATAAAGTGCCAGAGAAGGAAGCGGGTTGGGTAGCCTATCATTTGGAAAAAGCAATTGAAAAAAAGGAAGCGCCTAAAAAGCCAGACAATATAGATAAGCGAATTGCTGATAGTCTTGGAAAAGTAATTGACTCTTTAAAACAAGTAATTGCCACAATGCCTGAAAAGAAAAAGAAGAATAAAGATGAGAGTGATGATGAAGGTATATTGATCCAATCTGTAATTGCTCTTAATAACTTAAACCAGGATGCAGAAGGGGACGAAACGCCTGCCGCTCCTGTTGATGCGGGAACAGATCTCGTAGTTCGTAATCTTATGGATGGTAAAGAAAAAATATTTACCAATGTATTGGAATATAATTTCAGTAAAAAAGGGCAGAAATTAATTATTGAACAAGCCAAAAATCCTAAAGATTCATTAAGCAAGCAATTAGTATCACTTTTCGATTTAAAAGAAGGTAAAACGATTGTATTAAGCAAAGGTGGAAATGATTTTAAGAACTTCACTTTTTCGGAAGATGGTGCACAAGTAGCTTATGTGGCGGAAAGAGATGCCAAAACAAAAGAATTGCAGAAGTTCTATAAGCTCTGGTATTATACATCAGGAATGGACAGTGCAACTATGCTAGCCGATAAAAATTCTGTTGGAATGCAATTAGGAATGACGGTAAGTGAATTTGGAAATATCAGTTTCAGTAAATCCGGTAAAAGATTGTTTTTTGGAACGGCACCTATACAACCACCAAAAGATACTACGTTAATTGATATTGACCTTGTGAAAGTGGATGTATGGCATTACAATGATGATTATTTACAAACAGCACAGTTAAGCCGCTTACAACGAGATCTGCAAACCAATTACCTGGCCGTTTACCAATTTGACAATAAAACACTGAAACAATTGGCAACTGAGCAATTGCCAACGATTTATCAGACAAACGAAGGTGATGGTGATCAGTTTGTGGGAGTAACGGATTTTGGAAAAAGAGTAGAAAGCCAATGGACTGGAAATACCAAAAAAGACATCTATGCAATTAACCTAAATGATGGAACTACAAAACTGGTGAAAAAAGATATGACTGGATTTATTGCGCCACAAATGATTTCTCCTGCTGGAAAATATATAATGTGGTACGATAGTAAAGCGAGAAATTATTTTGCCTGGGATGGAGATTCTGCAAGAAACATTACGGCCAAAATAAAATTCCCATTGTATGATGAAGATCATGATTCACCAAGCGATCCTTCTCCTCACGGGGTAATGAGATGGCAGGAAAATGATGATGCAATATTTGTTTATGACCGATATGATATATGGCAGGTAGATCCTAAAGGGAAGATGAGTCCGTTGTTAATAACAGGCGGACAGGGCCGTAAAACTAAAACCAGGTATCGCTATGTTTCAACCGACAGGGAAGAACGATTTGTGAAACCCGGTCAAACCTTATTGTTGCAAACATTTACAGAAACTGGAAAGGAAGATGGATTTGCCAGCTATAAGTTATTAACTAAAATGCTTCCTGTTCAACTATCGAAAGTTAAAGCATCGCTTGGTAACCCGATAAAAGCAACAGCAGCTGAAAAATATATTTATACCAAAGAGAGTTATGAAGTTTCTCCAGAGTTATTCGTAAGTAGTGACCTGTCTGGTGAAACAAAACTTTATGCTACCAATCCCCAGCAGAAAGAATACAACTGGGGTACTGCAGAGTTATACAAATGGAAAGCTTTTAATGGAAAAATGTCAGAAGGTATCTTGTACAAGCCGGAAAACTTTGACCCGACTAAAAAATACCCGATGATCATGTACTTCTATGAAACGCATTCAGAAACATTACATGGTTATATCCCACCAACTCCTACCGGCAGCCGCTTGAATGTTTCCTTCTTTGTAAGTCGTGGTTATGTAGTATTCTCCCCGGATATTCATTATACTATTGGCTATCCTGCCAAGAGTGCTTATGATTATGTGGTGAGTGCGGCAAAAGATTTAATAGCGAAAAATAAATGGATTGATGGTGCCAACATCGGTATCCAGGGGCAAAGCTGGGGTGGTATACAGGTTGCTCAATTAGTTACAATGACGGATATGTTCAAAGCCGCATGGTCTGGTGCGCCAGTTGCAAATATGACGAGTGCTTATGGTGGTATCCGTTGGGAAGGTGGTATCAATCGCCAGTTCCAGTATGAAAAAACACAAAGTCGTATTGGCGCAACACTGTGGGAGAAACAAAACTTGTATATCCTGAACTCACCACTGTTTCATGTTCCGAAAATAAAAACGCCAATGGTGATCATGGCTAATGATGCCGATGGTGCAGTTCCCTGGTACCAGGGAATTGAGTTATTTACTGCTATGCGCAGATTGAATAAAAAAGTGTGGATGCTTAACTACAATGGGGAAGCACATAACCTGGTAGAAAGAAAGAATAAAAAAGATATTCAGATACGGGAGCAGCAATTCTTTGATTGGCTATTAAAAGGCGAAAAACCCGCAAAATGGATCACTGAAGGTGTGCCTGCCGTTAAGAAAGGAAAAGATTGGGGGTTAGAAATAGTTGAATGATGTAATTAATTTGTAAGCAAATATCTAAAGGATGCCACGGTTGAAAACCGTGGCATCCTTTTATTAAGCGGCGGCAGAAATAAACTTTACCAAAGTTCTCTTGGCCACCGGCAATAAGGTTTCATCCACCGGGAAATCTAAACCGGTTTCAATAGCATAAACTGCCGGATTCGGAAGGTCTTTCCAATGTTTTATTAATTCAGACTTTATGTTTTCGTAACTATGAGAAATACTTCGTTGCCAGTTGTCGATAAATAATGTTCTGATACTACGATATTTTTCATCATGTTTTTCAAATATGGAGAGACGGTAATGGTACACTCCGGTTTCTTTAGTGTTACCGCTGCTTAAAAAGAAATAACCTTCCTGTATGTCCAATGGAATAATACCAACGGGAGTTATCTCAATTTGCCCCTCCACAAATTCATAAATACCAGTGGCATTCTGAATGGTTGTTTTCATTTTGCCGGCAGCATAATGAATAATGTCTTCCAATTCCTGCATCAGTTCATCATCTTCTATCATTTGCTGGTAAAGCAATTGCAATTTCTCCATCTGTAGACCAGTCATTTTTTTCGGAAAATGTTCTTGCAGGTATTTTTTGTTCTCCCGGAAGGCCACAATGTTGTTATAGTGGAAGATCATGTCGGCCAGTTGCGGGTACAACTTGTTTTCGGTGAAGTATTTGTTTACTTCCTGCAGGTAAGCGAGGAGGGTGTATTTCTTTAATTCAAAATCAATACGGCCCTCTGCGAACCAGGTTTCTGATAATGATTTCATAGTGTTATCTGGGTTTAGTATAACTAATTTACAAAAAAGACGCAAAGAATGAAAGAGTAGTTTAATTTTAGATTGTTAAAGAATTTATTTATGAGATATTTATTATTCGCAATAGGGTTGTTTTTTATTAGTTCTTGTGGAAATACCATCTATATTGTTCGCCATGGCGAAAAGGCAGTAGCCGCCGCCAATATGAGCAGCGACGTAGAGTTAAGCGATGCAGGAAACGAAAGAGCTCTTGCTTTGAAAGAAGAACTAAAAAGTAAAAACATCAAGTATATTTTTTCGACAAAATATAAGCGTACTTCCGGCACGGCAAAACCATTGGATGAGTATTTAGATAAAGTGCAAACACAATTTTATAGTCCCCATAAAGATTCGGCAGCTGCATTTATCCAAATGCTGAAATCAATAAAGAAAGGGGATGTCTTGGTAGTTGGCCATTCTAATACGATTGATGATATTGCTAATATGCTTACCGGCTCCACCGTTGTTCCCGGCGATTTAAAGGATACTGACTATGATAATCTTTATGAAATAAAAAGAAAGGGCAGTAAGTATATTTTCAAAGGGAGGACTTACGGGGTACCTACTGAATAATTGCCGATAATTTTTTCTCGCAAAGTCGCAAACGGGCAAAGTCGAAAGAATATAGAGTATTCGCAAATGCTCATCCGTTTTACTGCAGTTGAAGTGTGCGACGCAACAGACGATGCCCAGAGATATGGACGATGGTAAAAAAAAATCGTACAATCTCTTGTACGATTAATATTATAAGATAACCATTCAGCGTTAATCAAATTAATCCTTTAATCAGCGGTTAATACTCTCTATCGCTTTTAAAGTTTTCCAACTCTTTTGCAACAGCCGTTAAAAAAGTAGCGCCAAGACTTCCATCCACTATACGATGATCGTAACTCATGCTCAGGTACATCATGTGGCGGATAGCAATACTATCCCCGGCTGGTGTTTCAATAACCACCGGACGTTTTTTAATTGCACCTACAGCCATAATTGCAACTTGCGGTTGGTTAATGATAGGTGTTCCCATAAGGCTGCCAAAAGTCCCAACATTCGTTAAAGTGAAAGTGCCGCCTGTCGTATCGTCGGCTTTTAGTTTACCGTTGCGGGCAGCATCGGCTAATCCATTTACTTGCCTGGTAAGTCCCACCAAATTTAACTGGTCCGCATTTTTAATAACAGGAACGATAAGGTTGCCACTTGGGAGGGCCGTAGCCATTCCGATATTAATATCTTTTTTCACAATGATGTTATAGCCATCCAGCGAACTATTGATCAAAGGAAATCTTTTAATGCAACGAACAATTGCTTCTATGAACAATGGAGTGAAGGTGATTTTTGTATTCTCCCTTTTTTCAAATTCTTTTTTCACTTTATCTCTCCATTGTACAAGGTTGGTTACATCTGCTTCGGTAAAACTGGTAACATGCGGGCTGGTATGCTTGCTGCGAACCATATGGTCTGCAATCAGCTTGCGCATACGATCCATTTCAATTATCTCAACATTTCCGCTATAAGTTGTTAGTTGTTGCCCAGCACCTGACGAAGTGTTATTTGTTTGTTGTTGCGGTTCAACTCTTGAAACAGGAATTACCATATCCTTACGGCTGGCTCCCGAATCCTGGCTCCGAACTCCCGACTTTCTTTCACTCACATACTGCAAAATATCTTTTTTCGAAACCCTTCCTTCATTTCCTGTACCCGGAATATTTTCCAACTCAGTCATGCTCACTCCTTCGCTGGCCGCAATATTCAATACAAGCGGGGAATAGAAGCGGGAACCGTTTGAAGATTGCTTGTCTGCTGCAGGTTTTGCGAAAGCAGTTGGTTGTGGTGCTTCAACCACCACTGCATCTTCTACTTTCTCTGCAACAGGGGTAGGGGGAGTATTACTTACAACCCGGTGTTCGTCACTTGTAGCTGAAGTTCTTATTTTAGCGATCACAGTTCCAATTGGAACCACATCATTTACGTTAAATAAAATTTCTTCTATCACACCAGCGGCGGTACTGGGCACTTCGCTGTCCACTTTATCAGTAGCAATTTCAAGTATGGTTTCATCCATTTTTACTTCGTCACCGGGTTGCTTGAACCATTTCAAAACGGTTGCTTCCATGATGCTTTCGCCTAGTTTCGGCATTATTAGATCAACAACAGCCATAATATTTTATTTGTTTATCAGCGACAGAATATATCTCATCGTCCCTTGCGTCGCACACTTCAGCTACAGTAACACATATCGGCAGGAAAGACAAGCAATTTTTAACCGGCCAAAGGTAATGATTTGGTTATAAAAGGCTATCAACCGTTAGCAATGATAAATTTGCGCAGAAAATTAAGGGCATTGGCAGCTGTCATACCAATATTTCGCTGCCGGTCGAAACGTAGATTCAGTTGTAGGGTTTCAATTTTTTGATGATTGCCCACTGCCAGCCAAACGGTACCCACAGGCTTTTCTTCACTTCCACCATCCGGCCCCATAATGCCGGAGGTTGCCAGGGCAAAATCAACATTCAACCTTTTTATAGCACCGCTTACCATTTCTTTTACGGTTTGTTCACTTACCGCACCAACAGTTTTCAAGGTTTCTTTTTGAACTCCCAGCACATTTTCTTTTACTTCATTTGCATAGCTCACCACACTGCCTTTATAATAGCCCGAAGAACCAGGAACAGCAGTAATTAAATGTGCAATATATCCGCCGGTACAACTTTCGGCGGTACCCATTGTTTTATTTTTTGACTTTAATAATTTCCCAACGACTATTTCCAGTCCTTCATCTTCATTGGTTACTAAACATTCTTTCACCAATTCTTGCAATTTTTCAAAATAGGGAAATAGTTCTTTTTCTACGTCGCCTTTGTTGTTTCCTTGTGCGGTAAGCCGAAGTTTTACCATTCCATAATTTGGCAGGTAAGCCAGTTTAATATGTGAAGGTAATTTTTGTTCGAAATCTAATAATAATTCTGCAAGAATTGATTCACCGGTTCCGGCTGTAAAAGCAGTTCGGTGAATGATTGCTGGCATATCGAACTCTTTTAATAATCTAGGAATTACTTCATCTTTTATAAGGCCTTTCATTTCGTGGGGAACGCCGGGGAGTGCAAAAAACAAAGCCCCCCCGCTCCCCGAAAGGGGGATCTGGGTTTCCGATTGTTTTGTATTTCCCTCTTCCAATCGAAGAACAATTGTGTTAATTACATCATCAGTATCATTTAGTATTTGTGAATTTGTAAAGCGAAGAACATCAAATCCATATTTGTTTAATTCTTTAGTTCTTTCTTCATCATTAATTTTATTTTCTGGTAATTGATGATGTAAGCCATCTACTTCAATAATTAGTTTTTCTGAAAGACAGATAAAATCCGCAATGTAATTTGAAATTATATGCTGCCTTCTGAATTTGAAACCAGCCATTTTATTCCCTCTTACAATCTCCCATAAAGCTCTTTCCGCTTCAGTTGGGTTTTGTCGATGATTCTTTACAAAGTCTTTTAGTAATCCATAGCTTAAGGCATCTGCTCTTGAATAAGCTAAATGTTTATTTGAGTTTTTGGGTTTTAAATCCCCCCTTCGGGGGGCGGGGGGGCTGAACATCATCCCTGGCGCCGTGCCCCTCGCATTATGCAACACTGTACAAACATCCGGCACTTCAGCTTGTTTAATATTTCTTTCCAGCAAAGCCCCCGGGCGACGAAAAACTTGTTCAAATAAATATTTTACATGAGCTAATACTTTTTCATCCAGCACCAATTTGCCACCAAAGTAGTTACAGAGAAGCGGTTTGGTAATATCATCTGCAGTTGGCCCAAGTCCGCCTGTGATAATAATTATGTCAGATTGTTTTCCTTCTTCGTCCAATGCATCCCAGATATCATCATACACATCACCTACCGCAACACGACGGCGAACCCATACACCGATCTTATTCAACTCTTGTGCAATAAAAGCAGAGTTGGTATCGATAGTTTGGCCGATCAATAATTCATCGCCGATGGTGATGATGGAGGCGTTGACAGAATTCGTACTCATTTAAGATATGATTAGAACGAAAAGAAGTAATTTGACGGCAAAGTTATAACCACTGAACTATGAAAAAAGTTTTGTTATTGGTTGGGGGTTGTTTGTTATTGGTTAGCTCGACCATTGCCCAAACTGTTTCGCAACGTTTACAAAAAGCATTTCAGCAATTTGAAGCCGATAGTCAATTAAAACATGCCATCAGCTCATTGTATGTGATAGATGCTAAAACAGGAGAGGTGGTGTTTGATAAGAATTCACAAATTGGATTAGCTCCTGCATCTACACAAAAAATTATTACGAGTGTTACGGCTTTTGAGTTGTTGGGAAAGGATTATCGCTATAAAACGGAGTTAGGATATACCGGAAAAATTGAAAATGGTTCAATTGATGGAAATTTAGTGTTAATAGGAAACTGCGACCCAACTTTTGGTAGTTGGAGATGGGCTACAACTAAACCCGATACTATATTTAAAAACTTCTCACAATCGCTAATAAAATTAAATATCGATTTTATAAAGAATTCTTACGATTATGGAATACTTCACTTCGAAGATCAAAATATCCCGAACGGATGGATTTGGCAAGATGTAGGTAATTATTATGGTGCTGGCGCATCAGCATTAAATTGGAGAGAAAATCAGTTTGAAATACTATTAGAGTCTGGTAGTAGCATAGGTGACTCCGTTAAGGTGGTTAAAACAAATCCTACATTAGAAAATTTTTCAGTTTTTTCTGAAGTAAAATCAGCTGCAAAAGGTACAGGTGATAATGCTTACGCATATTTACCAATAGGATTGACTGGAATTATAGTCAGAGGAACAATACCGGCTAATGAAAAACGATTTCCTATTTCCGCAACAATTCCTTACCCAGTTTCTCAGTTTTCTGGAGAGCTTTTTGCATCATTATTAATAAATCATCGGATTAGCTTTGGCTTCAATAAACAGCAATACACTAGTGTTTTAAATGGTAATGTCATAAAATTAAGAACTGATTACAAAGATATCTACACCCACTATTCCCCCTCCCTTGATTCCATCATCTACTGGTTTAATAAAAAAAGTGTCAACCTCTATGGCGAAGCATTAATAAAAACATTCGCTTACGAAAAGCAAGGATTTGGTTCAACAGACAGCGGTGTAGCCATCGTCAAAAAATTCTGGAAAGAAAAAGGATTGGATCCGGATGAACTGAATATGGCAGATGGTTCGGGGTTGTCGCCTCTCAACCGGGTAACCACCCATGCACAGGTAGAAATTTTAAAATATGCCAAAACAAAAGATTGGTTTCAATATTTCTATAACTCGCTGCCACTTTACAACGGAATGGTAATGAAAAGCGGTACCATCAGTGATGTAAAAGGTTTCTGTGGCTACCATAAAGCAAAAGATGGGAGAGAGTATATCTTTTCTTTCCTGGTGAATAATTACAACGGCAAAACTTCCGCGGCGGTGAACAAAATGTATACTGTACTTAATGAATTGAAGTAGGCTGTTAACTGAACAACCATTTTACCAGGTTTGAAGTAAAAGGTTGTTGCACGGCTTCAAATCCATTTATGTCACCAATAAAAAATATCCGGGAAGTTGGGTGTATTAATATGCCCATTGCACCCATCAAAGAAGTTGTGCCATTATTAGTTGAAGAAAGAGATCCAAGAATTGTCATTTTGGATGGATCTGGATTTTTAATTACGGAACCAACCAAATAATTGAATGAAGTTACACCCTCCGTAATACTATGCGGTTGAAATGAGTTAATAGTTCCTGACACTACTCCCTCAAAATTAATTCCTAACCGGGCTGATAAAGGATCATTGGGGAAATTAGCCAAATGATCTTGCAACAACAACAGCGAAGATGATCTGCTTAGAAAGGATTCGTAGGCAGCTATTTCATTGGTGGTGTAATGTCCAAAACCACCTGCCCGGATTATGTAGGAATATTTATTTAAAAGCTCTGTTGTAATGGCAGCTCCGCGGGGTAATTCATGCACTTTGTATCCAATGCTTCTTAGATAGTCAGCAAGAGCTTTGCCCTGGTGATGAGCAACAGCAGAAAACGCACCAGTCTGTGGGAACCACCACACACCACCGTCTCTCGAAGCGTCGATTAATATGTATTTCGATGACGTAATATATTTACCGTCAAAAGGAGTGTAAGTGACCGTGTCGGTTTCATTGGTAGCAGAAACAAAAGTAGTTGGATTGGCCCCGGTTGTTTCATCAACAGTTGTTTTTTTACAGCCAGTAAAAAGAATAGCCAGTAAAGTTGAAATTAAGATAAGGTGTTTCATAAAAACAATTTTAAGCCGGTTTAATAAAGCTATGACTATGGCCCTTTTTTTAAAAATTGAATTTTGCAACCGCAGCCATTCTGGGGTGCATTTTTGGCAACTTTTTTAGAAAGGTTATTGTAAACCAATATCTTTGAGATCATTAAAATGTTTTTATGGCAGCACAAAATTTAAAAAATCACACGAGACTCGTAGCAGGCTACCATGGCGTAACTGCAATATTAATATTGGGCTTTCTTATTGGCAGTATCATCACTTACATACATGCACATGATAAAGTAGTAGCACATGCTGCAATGATAATGATCGTTGGTGCTTTAGCATTAATTGGCATCTTTTGGTATGCCAGAGTATTTGCCTTAAAAGCACAGGATAGAGCAATCCGTGCTGAAGAAAATTTCCGGCATTATCTTCTTACCGGTAAGCCCTTTGATAAAGAAATAAGATTAAGCCAGATCATTGCCCTTCGTTTTGCCAGCGATGAAGAAATGCCTGCATTGGCAAGAAGAGCAGTCACAGAAAAACTATCTCAAAAGCAAATTAAACAGGCTATACAAAACTGGCGGGCAGATTATAACCGGGTTTAGATTTATTCAGCTGCTGCACCAAGGAAAATACCCGATACTTTTTCATTCTTAAAAGTGAAAATAATACCGCCGTAAATGGAGCCAACAGTAATTTGCTCCTTATCAGTCGCACTTGCATCAATATCTCTTTTATATGCTTCCTGTACTTCGGTATAGCTACTGCCAATACCCATATTAGCTCTTGTTTTAAATGTACATTTATCATTAGCAGTGATGGAGGAAATATATTTGGTGCCATCCGAAATTCCTTTGGCATAGCTCATATTTAATATTAGCCCCTTTGCCGTATAAGTCCAGTCCTGGTGCATTAACCCGTCGGCGCCCCATTCCACCGCTGCGGATTTATTATCTGGTTCTCCCAGGGCTTCAATCGTTTTTTCATGCGGCTGGCCAATTTTTATATCGCCGAATGTTTCAATATCAATTTTGCCGCTGCCCGGGGGAGGATTGGAAGGCGGGGTAGCTGTATCTATGTTTGCATCAATAGTATCAGTTGTGGCAACAGTTACATCTTTTTTGTCGCCGGATTTACAACTTATAAGAATGATTAGTAATGCAGGTAATAAATATTTTTTCATGATAAATGGTTTATACTGGTAAGATAAATCTAATCTTCGTCATCAAAGAATAGCTGCCGTAATTTTTTGGAAATAATCAGAAGCCAAATCGATTAAAGAAACTCATATCCATGTTTAATAACCAGGGAGAAGCAATGCCCGCAGCCCAGATAAGAAAGATGAGGATTTTGCCTGCAACAGAAACATCCTGTATCAGGTGGCGGTGCAGTAAACTTTGAACAGTGGTCATAATCCTTTCCTCTTTGGCATCATATTCAAAGGGGGGAGCTTTTGGAACTTCTTTAAAAGAAGTATGTTCTTCAATTATAATATTTCTTATTCGCCAATAATCCTTATCAGGCAATTCATCATATTCCAGATCGGTATTTATTTGTTCGTCTTCAATACGTTTTTCGATATTCGTTATTTTCTTATCTCCAAAAAAACGCATCAACATCATTGCAGGAAAGATCAATAAAAGGTAAAAAGGAATTTTAATTGCCAGGAAGCATAAAAAGCCGGCTGATAAAAAAATAAAGACTTTACTCCATGCACTTTCCTCATCCAAAAATACCCGGTTTAATAATTGCCCTCCATCCAATGGGTAAATAGGAAAAAGATTAATAAGATTGAGAATGACAAACAGCATTCCTATTCTTGAATATGATATATCAAATAGATAATGCCCGGAACTATTTTGGTCAACAAGATATAAAATACCCCCAATGATAATGCCTGGCAAAGGGCCTGCTAATAAAATGATAGCTGACTGTTGTTGTGAAACTTCTCTTTTTGTGCCGGAAACATAAGCCCCCAGCAGCGGAATAAAGAATATGCCTAACTCATTGTACCGGAAAAATTTCATGGCAAAAAAATGTCCCAGTTCATGGATCATTACAATTGCTGTAATCAACAACAGCATTTTGTAGCTGGGGAAAATATAATATCCAAGTAAAAGGTATGCAGTCAGGCTTGCAAAAGAACGCAGCCAGATATTGGTAGTTTTGTCTTCTTTTTCAAATTTGGGAGGATAAATAAGCGTTTCTTCTGATACAAGAGTTTGTTCCGCACTATTCATTTCCTGCAAAGGCTCATCTGAATTCTCCATTATATAAAATTAGCTAAAGTAGGATTGAAACTTTTCCAGCAATTCCGGGGGCATGACAGTTTTTTTCATCGTTTTTGATTCCATAAAATACAGTATGAGTTTGCCAACCGCCAGCAATTCTTTTTTCTCATTATACACTTCATGATGAAATTCTATTTTATGATGGACCGGCAACTCTTTCAACATTGTTTTGATCGTTAGCAGATCATCGTACAATGCAGGACGAAGGTAGCGGCAATGCACATCTACCACGGGCATAATCACACCCATTTTTTCCATATCGGCATATGTAAATCCTAATTGCCGGATTGACTCGGCCCTTGCTGCTTCAAAGTAAGGGAAGTAATTGCTGTGATAAACAACACCCATCTGGTCTGTTTCTGCGTAACGTACCCGTATTTGTGTTTCGGTTGCGAACATGAAATGAAAATAACTATTATTTTCCTATCAGCCTGTCCATGCTGATTTTGCCCGGTCCGGTAAAAAATAAGGCTATATAGCCCAATAGGTACAGACCTGCCATTTCACCTTCGGTAAATATCTTTCCATCATGCGATAAAAACAGGGCAACAGACATTGCTATAATGAGCGGAATGCAAGCTAATCTTGTCATTAACCCAATCACAATAAAAATGGCGCAAAAGAATTCTGCAAAAATTGTTAAACTCATAGATGCAGGACCACCGATACCAAACGGATCAGCAAAGGTGGCCGATTTGGCTGCAAAGTTCATCAACTTCTTAAATCCATGCGATATCATGAGACCTCCCAAAGAGAGGCGGAACAGTAATAGTGCAAATGAAATGGAGTTGTCAGAGTATCTTGTACTGAATAGTTTTTTCATGGGGTTGATTTTGCTGACGCAATATTACTAAAAGAAATTTTATTGCTGTTTTTAGTAATAAGAATGAACGAAATGTTAAAACATTTACTGCTTCACCACTTATCCACACCTGTTTGGAATGATGTTTGGTCTGACCTGAAATAATTTGAATATTCGCAACGTTAGGAATTATCCCGTAACAAACGGGACCACCGGTTTTAAAGGACATCCCACATGAAGAATCAAAGTTTATTAGCACTAGCCATTTTCCTTTCCATTTCTGTATTTGCACAACAAACCCGTTACTATTCTGATCCCGAAGCTACTTTCAAGGAAGCGAAGGAATATTTTCAAAAAGAACAATATAGCCTTGCATATCCGCTTTTCAAAGAATTGAAACAGGCAGTACGGGAAACCGACAAGGTAAACAGTGCTATTACTGTACAGGAAATAAATTATTACGCCATAGTTTGTGCCTTAAAACAAAATGAAGGAAGGGCAGAAGATGAAGCCCAGGAGTATATTGATATTGAAAAAAACACAGCAAGAACCCAGATGATGAATTTTCATTTAGGAGAATTCTTATTCCGGACTGAACGTTTTGCGGAAGCAGTTCAACGATACGAGCAAACGGCAATTGAAAATTTAAGCAACAGGGAAATTGCTGATATGAAATTTCATCTCGGCTATTCTTATTTCAACCTGCAAAACTTTGCACAAGCCAAGCCTTTATTTAATAGTATCCGCACCATTAAGGATGATCCCAATTATATGGATGCAAATTATTACTATGGTTTTTTGGCGTTCAGAGATGGGCAATACAATGAGGCATTGCAAAGCTTTAAAATTGTTGAGAACGAAAAGAATTATGGTACAGTTGTTCCATATTATATCGCTCAGATATATTACATACAGGGAAAGAAGGATGAGGCTATCACTTACATACAACAAAAATTACAATCAGGTAGCAGCTCACAGTACTATGATTTGGAGTTGAAACAATTGATCGGCCATGCCTACTTTGAAAAAAAGGAATATGCAAAAGCCTTGCCTTACCTCGAAGATTATGTTAGCCGTTCAAAAAAAGTAAGAAGAGAAGACTTGTATGAGCTTTCTTATTCTTATTACCAGGCTAATCAATTAACCAAGGCCATTGAAGGATTTAAGCAATTAAGTGGCAAGGATGATTCACTAAGCCAGCATGCTATGTATCTGCTGGGTGATGCTTATTTAAAAACAGGACAAAAAGCAAATGCAAGAAATGCATTCCTCTTTTGTTCATCTAATAGCAGTAATGCAGCGCAAAAGGAAATTTCTAAATACCAATACGCTAAACTTTCTTATGAGCTGGGTTACCAGGATGAGGCTTTGAATAGCCTAAGCAGTTTTCTGACGGATTATCCAAATTCAACTTACAATACAGAAGCAAAGGAACTATTGGTTGATGTATTGGCGAATACCAATAATTACCGGGATGCACAATCATTATTGGAAAGTTTAAGTAAGCCCTCAGAAAATGCCAAACGACTTTATCCGAGAATTTTATATGGCCGAGCTACGGAGATGGTAAATGATGGAAGGCTGGGTGAAGCTGATGCCTTATTGGATAAAGTACTGGATGATCCTTACAATAGAACAGTTCTGCCATTAACTTATTTCTGGAAAGGTGAAATTGGTTACCGGAATAATAAACTGGACACAGCTATTAAATATTATCATGCTTATATTGATAATGGTGCACCAGCCAGTGGAGAAACAAATATTACCAATGCCCGTTATAACCTTGGCTATTCTTACTTACGTAAAGAAAATTATCCCGTATCACTTAGCTTCTTTGAGCCGTTAGCAAAAGCTCCTGCATTAAATACAGATGCCTTTTCGCAAGATGCTTATATCCGTACTGCGGATAATTATTTCATGCTGAAAAATTATTCGAAAGCAAAAACAATGTATGATAATGTTATCAAGCTTTCATGGCCGGCAGAAGATTATGCAACATTCCAAAATGCAATGCTGGCAGGAGTAAACAGCCCGAAAGATAAGATTGCCTTGATGAATACAATGATGCGCAAATTTCCAACTTCATCATTGGTTACCGATGCGAACATGGAAGTGGCAAATACATATATGAGTGATGAGAAGTTTGCCGAAGCAATTCCATATCTGAATAATGTAATCAAGACAAGTGGTAATGCTAGTCTTGTTCCCCAGGCCTATCTTAAAGTCGGTACATCTTATTATAATCTTAATAATAACGCACAGGCATTAAAAACATTCCAGGAGCTGATAGATAAATATCCAAGTTCCCCGGAAGCAGAAGATGCAATAGATAATGTAAAAACAATTTACATTGAAGACGGTAAGCCAGATGAGTATGCGGTATTTATGCGCCAGGTTGGTCGTCCACTTAGTGTTAGCACGGAGGATTCTTTAACATACGCTGCTGCAGAAAAACAATATGACGATCAGAATATGAATGCAGCATTGGCTGGCTTCAATAATTACCTGCAAAGATTCCCTGACGGTGTATATGCTTTAGACGCAAATTTTAACCGGGCCGAAATATATAATGCAAGAAAAGACTGGGCGAATGCGATGATTGGTTATGATGCCGTAGCTGCTAATGCTCCCAATAAGTATGCAGAAAGGGCCGTACTAACCGGGGCAAGAATTAATTTCTTTGAATTAAAAAATTATGCAAAAGCTGAAACATATTTTGCTCAACTGAAACAGATCACAGCCAGCCAGGAAAACAAACTGGAAGCCATGAGAGGGTTGTTGCGTAGCCAGTATCAATTACAGAAATGGAAAGAAGCGGTGGAGAATGCAAAAGAACTTACAGCAGCTAAAGGAAGCAGTGGGGATGATAAATCTCTTGCGAATATGGCTATTGCAAAATCTTACCAGGTGGATAGGCAGTATGACCTGGCCATCACTAACTACAAATTAGTAGTGCAGTTAAATAAAGCAGCACTGGCAGCCGAAGCCCGGTATGAAATTGCAAACTCTCTTTTCCAGATTAACAAACTCGCCGATGCAGAAAAAGCAGCATTCGAAACGATCAATAAATCGGGCTCCTATGATTATTGGGTAACCAAAGCTTATATCCTGCTCGGTGATGTTTATCTCAAACAAAAGGATTATTTCAATGCCAAAGCTACTTTCCAGAGCATTGTTGATAATACATTAAATGCTGAGTTGAAAAGCGAAGCACAGGCTAAGTTGAATATAGTGATAGAAGAAGAAGGTAAATCAAGCAAGGTTAATAATTGATAAAATGAAAATGATAATGAACAAGCAGTCCCTATATAAGTTTTCTTTTTTTCTTTCCGGCATCCTTGCAGTTGGCGTGGTGAATGCACAAAAGGATACAACAGGTAAAGGCGGTATTGATATTGTATCAACCTTTAAACCTGTATTAAGGGAAGCTGCAAAAATTAATTTTAATGCTACTCCTCCGGCTCCTGATACCACAAAAGCAAAACTGAACTATAATATTCCAAATCAGAATTTATTGTTTGCTTACCAGCCGGGTTCTCTAAAGCCGCTGGCTATGGATATTGATACAGCCGGCAGGTTTGACAACAGCAGTTATATTAAAGCTGGCTTTGGAAGTTTACGAACACCATTTATACAAGCAGGTATTTCTTTAGGGGATGGTAAAACCGCCGGGCTAAATATTTATGCAAAGCATGTTGGGTCGGATGGAAAAAGAGATTTTCAAAAATTCTCTAATACAAATGTGGACCTGTCAGGTTTTTTTAAATCAGGTAATAATCTTGAGTGGAATGCCCGGATTGGAATGAAACAGGAGAAAATGTACAAGTATGGCTACTTGCCAACTTCTCTTACTTTTCCTATGGATTCAATAAAAGTGAACTTCCAAACTATTTCAGCACGGATTGCAATGCATAATATTAATAAGACGGAGTTTGGATTAACTTATTCCCCGGAAATAAAGATTGATGTTTTTAGTGATTACCTGAAAAATTCAGAAAGCAACACTGTATTAAATTTGCCATTAGAGAAAACGATAGGCAAGTCATTTGCAGTTAAGCTTGGTGTAACTTTTGATCTCACCCGCCTTAGTCCAAACAATAAGACAGCTATTAATAATACGATGTATTATTTGTCGCCTTCCGTTTTATTTAAAGGTTCTAATATTAATGCACAAGTTGGTATTCGACCATCCTGGGATAATAAAACATTTAAAATGTTTCCGAATGTGCTGGCTGATATTAGTACTGAAGATGAACGATTCACTTTCCAGGCAGGGTGGACAGGATATATTCGGAAAAACACTTATCAATATTTAGCCTCACAAAATCCATGGTTGTGGATGCCAACTACTTTCAAAAATACCTGGATCGAAGAAAGATTTGCAGGATTTAAAGGTTCAGTAGGCAGCCATTTTAGCTACGCTGCAAAAGTGGCGTTTAATAAGTTGACTAATCAGCCATTGTTTATAAATGATACATCGGCAGCCGGGGATGGTAAATCATTTAATGTGGTGAATGAGCGACAAATCAAAGTGGTAAACTTTGGAGGGGAGTTGGGGTTTACAATTCATGAAAAATTCTCTTTAATTACCGGCGTTTCATTTAACCAGTTCTCAGGATTGAAGGATAATGAAAAAGCATATGGATTACTACCACTTGAATTAAAAGCTGCTATGCGTCTGCAAATTATAAAAGACCTTTGGCTAAAAACAGATTTGTTTGCGTGGACCGCCCCATATTATATAGAATGGGATAACTCTCCCGGTCGTTTGGGTGGTGCATTTGATTTAAGTGCTGGTCTTGAGTTTAAGATCACTAAAAATCTTAATCTATGGACCCAGTTCAACAATGTATTTAATAGAGAATATCAGCGTTGGAGTCAATATCCTGTTTATGGGTTCAACTTTGTCGGCGGAATCGTATTTTCGTTCGACCAAAAGACCCGATAATGTACGCAGAGCTGTATAAATACTTATTACAACATTACAAATTACCAGTGCCGGGCATCGGCACTTTTTTATTGGAAAAGACACCTGCCCGGCTAGATTTTTCCAATAAAATGATTGCAGCGCCTCTTTATTCTATCAGTTTACAAGCTGTTGCGGCTTCACCGGCCACCAGTTTTTTTTGTTGGCTGGGAAATATCTTCCATATTAGTGAGAGAGATGCTGTATTGAAGTTCAATGATTTTGTTTTTAATATAAAAAAGCAGATCGATAATGGTGACACTATTAATTGGAATGGAGTAGGTGCAATAGCAAAAGGATTGGGAGGGGAGATAAAGTTTTCTCCTTATCTCTCATCAGTAGCGTATGAAACTCCCGTAACTGCCAAAAAAGTAATCCGGGAAAAAGCTGAACACACAATCAGGGTGGGAGAAGATCAAAAAACTTCAGCCCAAATGGTGGAAATCCTTAAACAGCCTGAAGTAAACAAATCATACTGGTGGGCTTATGCTTTGGCAATAGGATTACTGTCCATTGTATTTACCGGGTGGTATTTTTCAAAGAATGGTATCAGTGTTTCAGCTACGGCCAATAATCAACAACTTACTCCTTCAGTAAGTAATCCAACTTATAAAATACTTCCCTGATAATTATACCATTTCCATTTACTTTGCGGCTGCTTCATGAGTACTATTATACATCATACTACTTGTCCTGTTTGCGATTCAACCAAGCTGAAACCAGTACTTTCAGCAAAAGATTATACTGTCTCAACAGAATTATTTGAAATAGCGGAATGCCAATCCTGCACTCTTCGGTTTACTCAAAATATACCTGATGAAGATTCGATAGGACCGTACTATAAATCTGAAAATTATATTTCGCACAGCAATACCGACAAAGGCTTTATCAATCAGTTATATCAGTCGGTAAGAAAAAAGACTTTATTGCAAAAAAGAAAATTGATAATAAATACAACAGGGCTTAGCCGGGGTAATCTATTAGATGTTGGAAGTGGGACAGGTGCTTTTGCCAATGAAATGAAGCAACAGGGCTGGCAGGTAACAGCCCTTGAACCGGATGCCGGGGCTAAAGCAGTAGCTAAACAACTATACGGATTGGAATTGTCAGATATCAAGCAGTTGTATCAACAACCTGCAGGAAGTTTTGATGCCATCACATTATGGCATGTGCTTGAACATGTGCATGAGCTGCATGCATACGTTCAACAGTTGAAATTACTCCTTAAGCCAAATGGAAAGATTTTTATAGCAGTACCTAATTATACATCAACGGACGCCACTATTTATGGAGAATATTGGGCAGCGTATGATGTACCCCGTCACTTGTATCATTTCTCACCCCTTTCCATGCAAAAGTTAATGGCAAAACATGGATTGAAAGTGAAAGAATACAAAGCTATGTGGTATGATAGTTTTTATATTTCAATGCTGAGCAGTAAGTATAAAAATGGAAGTACAAATCTTATAGCTGCTTTCTTTAATGGGCTCCGTTCCAATTTTATTGCTTTCGGTGATGTGAAGAAATGCAGTTCGGTGATTTATATTATTGACTAAACTGCACTTCATATAATTCTGGCCATAACTTCCCCGTGATATAGATTTTTTTGCTGGCAGTGTCATAGGCTATGCCGTTTGGTACGTCGACATGCGGGTCAATTGCTTTTACCCGATCCCACATTTTGTTTAGATCGATCTTGGCAACTATTTGCCCGGTTTCCGGATTGATCTTAAAAATATATGGATACTGGTATTGGTTTGCATACACAAATCCATCAATATACTCCAACTCATTTAAGTTAAAGGATGGACTTCCTGCTTCCGTTACAGTTTGTGTTTTTAGTAATTTAAAATTTGTAGGCTCATAATAATATAGGTCACTGCCTCCCGTACTTACAATTAAATTTTTCCCATCATTCGTTATGCCCCAACCTTCGGTGTCTATTGAAAATTGCTTTACTTTCTTAAAATCTTTTAACGTATAAACAAATACTGCTTTTTCTCTCCAGGTAAGTTGATATACAGTGTCATTTAATATCGTAACTCCTTCGCCAAAATACATGGAGTCTAATGAGATCTCTTGTTTAGCTTTTCCTGTTAGCAAATCAACCTTTCTAAGTTTTGAAAAACCATAGTTACCTGTTCCTTCATACAATTCCCCATTATACACTATTAATCCCTGCGTATATGAAGATGTATCATGCGGATAAGTATTTATAATAGAATAGCTAATACTCTTTGGTGCATCCGGCTGCGGTTTATCAGGGCCTTCCCCGTCATTATTTTTACAGGCGGCAAAGCTTATAATCAGAGCTAAAGCAAGTATTTTTCTCATGAACAAAGATTGTATTGGTACAAAAATAAGTGCTCACAGTGGTTATGGCTGTTAATTTGATGATAAGTGTATATCATTATAGGGAAATTACGATACAAATAGGTGTTGCACAATAAATTAAAAGAATTATATTTGATGAATCTCTGATACTCCGAAGAAATAACTACCCCCAAAAATCCCATCCCTGAATCGCCTTTAATTATTTCCAAACTATCCTTTATTACTTCCAATTTCTCATGAACGACTCGTGGCAATATTTTTTGTCATAGCGTAACCTTAATGATTTGGAAACTATGAAGGCGTTCACACTAGCTATCTTTTATATAGTATTGTCAGCTTTGCAACTGGCTGCACAAAACAAATGTTTTCATCCGGTACAAACTGGCGAAAATAATAATGCTATTTCAGCACAAAATTTAAGGGACATTGAGAATTTTACAAATCAATTTATTACTACTAATGGAAATACCATAGTAACGGAAAGTAATATTATCCGTATTCCGGTAGTATTTCATAATCTTTATCATTTTCCCGAAGAAAAAATAACCGACCTGCAGGTGGCTGCTCAACTGGATGTATTAAATAAAAGTTTTCGACGCCGGAATGCAGACTCAGTTAATACGCCGGCACATTTTAAAGGAGTAGCGGCCGATATTGAAATTGAGTTTCATCTCGCTACTTCTGATCCCCGCAAAAGATCTACGACTGGAGTAAATAGAAAATACACCCCAGTAAAAGTTTGGGGACCCGATGACAAAATGAAAATGGCTGCCGAAACCGGGGCTGATGCCTGGGATACTAAAAGCTATTTGAACATATGGGTTTGCAATCTTGAAAGTTATGCAGGTTATGCCAGCGTAATGGGAGGGCCAGCAGATAAAGATGGAATTGTAATCAGCACTTTGGCTTTTGGTGCTGGATTTAAAACAATTGTACATGAAGCAGGGCATTGGTTAAATCTTAAGCATTTATGGGGAGATGACAATTGTGGTGATGATGGAGTGGCTGATACACCGAAGCAAGCTAGTTATACATTAGGATGCCCCACAGAAATAAGACGTACCTGTGGTAATACAACAACAGGGGATATGTATATGAATTATATGGATTTTACCAGCGATGAGTGTGTAAATCTTTTTACACAAGGACAGAAAACAAGAATGAGGGCTTTGTTTGCATCGGGTGCTGTTCGTAATTCATTTTTATCATCAAGGGGATTAGATGTGCCATTGATCTTTGAATCACCATTGCCCGATGAAATGCCGACCTGGTTAAAGCCAAACCTATTTCCGAATCCAGCCACTAACAGTATAACACTTGATTTGTCATATGATAGCAGGTGGGTTGGTAAAACTATTTTTATAATGAACCTAAGTGGCCAAACAGTTATGACAGTGCTAATTACAGCCAAAGTTCAACCAATTAATATTAGCGGGTTGCAACCGGGTATGTATTTCCTTGCAACGAAAAAAGAAGATGGGGAGTCTATTAAACAGAAATTTATTAAGCTATAAGGTCGCAACCAAGATTAGGATATGGCAAGCAAAAAGCCCCTTGAAACAGGGGCTTTTTTATATATGATTGCATAGTCCTATTATTTAATCGCAAGGTTAAGTGTCTCCAGGGTAACATAGGAATTGTCGGAATTGTTTTCAGCCCATATTTCTATGTAATCATTAGCATTGAGTAAGATTGTACAGGAAAGTGTAACAGATCCTTTGTCAACCCCTGAAGACAAACGCATAGCTTGTTTTGACTCAGGAAGAATAACACCATTCTTTACCACATAGAAGGAAAAATATTTATTAGCTGCTTGCGCTGTTACGCTGAGGGATGCAATTACCTGGAACCGCTTTGATTTGGTTCCATCATAAGTGAGGCGGTTATTAGATGGAGAGGTAACACGGAATAAACTTGCAGCAACAGTGGTTCCCAGAACTTTTGTCGGAACATCTACACCCGAAAAAATAGTATTAACAATTGAAGAGAGGTAAAGATTACCCGTAGATACATCATCTTTTTCTGTGGCTATTCCCGGCGATTCAACTTCCCATTTTTTTGAAAATGTGCCGTTGATTCTTGTTCCCGTTCCCATGAAGGCTGTATTTTTTAGAGTTGCTCCCTCATTGATAGTGGTGATTCCAGTAACATCTACCGCTACTCCAGCTGTTGCCAGCATAGGCTGGCTAAAACCGCCCAGTTTTTCAATTATATCGAAAGTGCCAGTAAGTTTTTCAAAAGTTCCGGAGTTTGTTGGGAACCATGCTGTGTTATCAAGCAACAAGTTTGCATTATCCTGGTATGTGATACCATTTGAATTGCCTGCATAGTTAATAACACTGAAGAATGTAATATATCCTCCTTTTACCAAACCTACGTTTTTGCAACTGGCAATGATAGCATCTCTAACAATCAGGTTTTCTGTAACAGTCATATCAAGATTAAATAATTTAGATCCCGTCGTGTTCGCCACAAGTGTCAGTGATCTGATCGTTCCTCCTTTTGTACCGGTAAATAATTCACCACTACCGGGTGTATAAATTAATTTATCATTATTTGCATCACGACCTATCAGGTAACAGCCGTTTAAATTGATCTTATCAGTTAATACAATCGTTCCGTTTACTTCATATAATGTACCTGATGTAAGGGTTATAATGCCCCCGGAAGCTGCAGGAAAGTCTGTTGCAGATTTTACAAGTACATGATTTACCCTTTGCTTACTGGGTGCCGATAAAAGGTTTCCTAACGCATCGGTGTATAACATATTTGAAGGGAATGTGGCTGCAGAATTATCCCTTGTAATAGGGTAGGTGGGTAAGGACAGATTATTCCCAACTTTTAGATTGGCAGTAACGTTAGTGCTACCAGCAACAGTTAATGTAGAGTCAGGTGTTGCTGTATTAATGCCAACCTTATTTTGCGAAAAAAGTACCAAAGTGGAACATAAAAACAATAGCAATAGCGAAATAATTTTTTTCATAATAGGGGATATGGGATTTTAATGAATAAAAAGTTGAGCAGTATTTACTGCTTTATGATTATTAATTTCAATCAACTTAAGATGGTAAATACCTGGCGATAGTTTAGGTAGGAGAAATGAGTTACTATACATCTTTGTTTGAAGTAACAAACTTCCTTTGCTGTCATATAATTCCACCAAAATTTTTTCCGGTGAAATACCGCTTACATATATCTGGCTTCGTTCTTTTGTAAGAGTTGGATATACTTTAATTGTAGTGGAATTATCAAACATAACTAACCGGACAGGAGAATACTCGAATCTGTTATCAATATCTACTTGCTTCAGCCGATAGTAATTATAGTTAGCAGAGGGTGAGTAATCAGTAAGTTGATATGATTGTATAGCACCTGGTTGCCCTACTGTGATCACCATACCAATTTTTTCCCAGCTTAAACCAGTAAGAGATCTTTCAATATCAAAATGACTACTATTTATCTCATCCGCTGTTTTCCATGTCAGCAATACTTTTCCCGTTGTTGTTTTTTCTGCTTTAAATTCTAACAAATGGAGTGGAAGCGGTACAATGTTATTGCTGATCAACGACTGCTTACTATCAAATGAACTAATGCCAGCGAGATCGACATAGTTTGAACTTGTATTGACTGTTCCTCCTCTTTTATTCCATACGGAGCTGCCGTTTGGCAAATGCCACTGCACTTGTTCACTTTCTGTCTGACCATTTAGTTCGTTATCAAAATACGTAAAACGAAGTGTTGCGTTCAGGCTGCTGTTTAAAGTTGGTGTGATTGTATAATGACGGTTAATGCTGTTGGCGGAAACAATAAACTGGGCGTTATGGCCCCGAATAATTGTCGTACTTCCAAAATTTTGCAAAGAGGTAATTATAGCACCAAGATTACCTGGATTTACTGCTACCGGAGCATTTAGTGTTCTAACAATTTTTATGGTGCCAGTGCCGGTTGTAATATCATATATCCTATTTGTAGAAGTCTCATTAATAAGAGAACCGGTAGTAAGTAAATCTATTTGCTGATTATTAAGAAACATACTGCCACTTGTCAATGTAAGCAGATTGTTAAGTGTAATGCCTGTTTGTAACTGGCACTCACCCCCTGATTTTTCAACTGTAAGATTATAAAAGTTAGGCTGATTGTTTCCGCTTATAATTTGATTACCGGTTCCATTAAATCGAAACAAACCTGTTGAGGCAGCATTCAGATTAACGGATGCATTATGTATGAGGTTGCCGGAAATATGCAGTACTCCGGCGTTGGTAAAGTTGCCGGTATTTTTATTTTCAAGATTTCCTTGTATATAGATAGCGGCAGCGCTTTCAAGATGAATGGAAGATCCCTCATTCAGGAAGGCGTTTTGAGCTATTGATTGATTGGAAAAAAATGAGCATGTAAATGAGATAAGACATGCAGCTTTGAATAGAATTGGTTTCATAGCGGTCGGATAGTTGGATATTCGGTTGCTAAAAAAGCATATTATTCACTCTTAATCATTTCTACTTTATGTGATTAAGATAAATTACGTACTGGCTTAGTAGTAAACACCTAAAAGATCAGCCTTGCTTAGAGGAAAATGATTTTAATCAATTCAAGGGCATAAAAAAAGGACTACCAGTTTCCAGGTAATCCTTGTAAATAGGTTTAATTTTTTTTATAAGTGTATTGCTTCGCCGTATGCAACTTCAATAGCATCCTTCACACTTTCACTAATTGTTGGATGCGGGTGAATGCTGTTTAGCACTTCATGGTAAGTAGTTTCTAATTTTCTTCCGAGTACTGTTTCTATAATGATCTCTGTTACATTATAACCTATCATATGGGTTCCCAGCCATTCCCCATACTTTGCATCAAATACCACTTTTACAAATCCTTCCGGATGTCCGGCAGCAGAGGCTTTTCCACTTGCACTTAATGGGAATTTACCAACCTTCACTTCGTAACCAGCTTCTTTAGCTTGTTTCTCTGTATAACCTACAGATGCAATTTCAGGATAGCAATAAGTACAACCAGGAACATTATTATAATCCAATGCTTCCGGCTGGTGATTGTATTTCTTTTCGTTATAGCCAATATTCTCAACCGTAATGATGGCTTCTTTACTTGCGACGTGGGCAAGTGCTTGGCCCGGTGCACAGTCGCCGATTGCATAAAAGCCGGGGATATTTGTTTGCCCGTATTTATCAACCATGATACGGCCTTTATCGGTTTTAATACCGAGTTCTTCGAGACCGATTCCTTCAATGTTTGCAGCCACACCTACAGCACTTAGCAATACATCAGCTTCCAAAACTTTTTCACCATCAGCAGTTTTCACTTTCGCTTTTACACCAGCTCCTGATGTATCAACAGAAATTACTTCACTGTTCACCATTATGTCAATACCACTTTTCTTAAAGTTCTTTTCCAGTTCTTTTGATATTTCTTCATCTTCCACCGGAACAATTCTTGGCAAAAATTCAACAATGGTAACTTTTGTTCCCATGCTGTTATAAAAATATCCAAACTCTACACCAATAGCACCGCTACCCACTACGATGATAGATTTTGGTTGCGTTGGTAAATTCATCGCTTCACGATAGCCGATTATTTTTTTACCGTCTTGCTTTAATGCAGGTAATTCACGGCTGCGTCCACCTGTTGCAATGATGATATGTTTTCCTTCTACTATTTTTTTGCTTCCATCAGCTGCTGCAACTTCTATTTGTCCTTTTGCTTTCAGTTTGCCAAAGCCCATCACTACATCAATCTTGTTCTTTTTCATTAAGAACTGAACACCTTTGCTCATTTTATCAGCAACACCACGGCTCCTTTTTATTACAGCTTCAAAATTCGCTTTACCTGTTGCTTCAATACCATAGCCGCTGGCATGTTTAATATCCTCCATTACTTGTGCACTCTTCAGCAATGCTTTAGTAGGGATACAACCCCAGTTAAGGCAAATGCCACCAAGACTTTCTTTTTCAATTATTGCTGTCTTAAAACCGAGCTGTGATGCACGGATAGCCGCCACATAACCACCAGGACCGCTTCCGAGAACTACTACGTCGTATGCCATATAAGTTGATTTGGGATTTTAAATGTTCATTTTTTAATTGGAGTGGCGAAGTTATTTGAAAACAAGCAATTGGGCAAAAGGAGGGAAGGAAGGATGTAACCAGTAACAAAATATGGAGTCACTGTTGAATCCCATTCTTCATCTGCACTAATTCTGCTGAGTTTATCGAGGTATAGCATTTTTCTTCTAGTCGAAACGGCTGTATCCTTCCGGAATGAGAAACAAATACGGAAAAAGGTACGAAACCTATACAACGCAAGAGAATGGGTCAGTTATTGAGTCCAAATCAGTATTTTAACCCCTGAAATTCAGGGAAAAACCGGTTTCCACAGCCTGTGGGTAAAAGCCAACTAGATTACGCCTAAAATTTTCATTAATCCTTCTTAATTATCAATTTCTTTCCCTTACCTTTGCCGTCCGAAAAAAGTATCAATTATGGCCAGAGTTTGTCAGGTTACAGGTAAAGTTCCGATAGGTGGAAACAAGGTTTCTCACTCGAACATCAAAACAAAGCGTCGTTTTCTGCCGAATTTACAGAAGAAGCGTTTTTACCTTGCCGAAGAAGATAAGTGGATTACGTTGAAATTATCAACTACTGCACTTCGTACAATTAATAAGAATGGACTTCTTAGTGTAGTAAAAGAGCTAAGGGCTCAGGGCGAAAAAATCTAAAGAATTTAAAGTTTAATAATCATGGCAAAGAAAGGAAGTCGTGTACAGGTAATTTTAGAATGTACCGAGCACAAAACAAGTGGTAAGCCCGGCACCAGCCGTTATATCACTGTAAAAAATAAAAAGAACAATCCTGAGAGATTGGAACTTAAAAAGTTCAACCCGATTTTGAAAAAAGTAACTGTTCATAAAGAAATCAAGTAATCATGGCAAAAGCAGCTTCAAAGAACGCAAAAGTAAAAGACCTTAAGGCATCAGCCGAAGCAAAGAACTGGACAAAAGTGATTAAGGCTGTACGCAGTCCTAAAACAGGTGCTTATACTTTTAAAGAGCAGATCATTCACAAAGACAAAGTGAAAGAATTCTTAGCTCAAAAGTAATTATAACTTATCCCCTGAAGGGGAGTAATGATATTAGCTGTCATGCCCTTTGGTTTGATGGCTTTTTTATTTCTGGTGGTGCTGGGAAATCGTACTTCGTACATTCAATTTTTTATTATTATGGGATTCTTCAATAAACTGTTCGGTAAAAAAGAAAAGGAAAGCCTTGACCAGGGTTTGCAAAAAACCAAGGAAGGCTTTCTGGCCAAAATTACAAAGGCCATTGCCGGCAAAAGCACCGTGGATGAAGAGGTCTTGGACAATCTGGAAGAAGCATTGGTTGGGGCAGATGTGGGAATTGAAACAACTGTAAAAATAATTGAGCGGATAGAAAAGAGAGTAGCAAAAGACAAGTATATGGGTTCATCTGAGCTCAATAAAATGCTACAGGAAGAAATTGAATCAATGCTGGTAGATGCTCCTGAATCAAACAGTTATGCTTTTGATACAGAATTGCCGACAAAGCCTTATATAATTTTAGTAGTTGGTGTAAACGGTGTTGGAAAAACTACTACAATAGGTAAGCTGGCTTACAATTTTAAGAAGGCTGGTAAGAGTGTTTTACTGGGTGCTGCCGATACTTTTAGGGCTGCTGCAGTAGATCAGCTTACAATCTGGAGCGAAAGAGTAGGGGTTCCGATTGTAAAGCAGGATATGGGAAGCGATCCGGCTGCTGTTGCTTTTGATACAGTACAAAGCGCTGTTGCAAAACAAAGCGATGTAGTATTGATCGATACAGCGGGCCGTTTACATAATAAAGCTCATTTAATGGATGAATTAGGTAAAATTAAAAGAGTGATTCAGAAGACAATACCTGATGCACCTCATGAAGTTCTTTTGGTATTAGATGGCTCAACCGGTCAGAATGCATTAGAACAAGCAAAGCATTTTACGGCCACTACCGATGTCTCAGCATTAGCCATAACCAAGCTGGATGGTACTGCCAAAGGTGGTGTGGTACTTGCCATCGCTAATCAATTTAATATACCGGTGAAGTTTATCGGGGTGGGTGAAAAAATGGAAGATCTGCTTGTCTTCGATAAGCATGAGTTTGTAGACAGCTTGTTTAATTTAGAAAATAAATAAAGCGCCGAGTGGCGGAATTGTGGCATGAAAACAAAAACACTTAAAAGAGATAAGGTTAACATCATCACCCTTGGGTGCAGCAAAAACATGGTTGACAGTGAAGTGCTGAGCGGTCAGTTGCTGGCCAATGAGATTGATGTGGTGCATGAGAATAAGAAATCTGACCACAATATAGTAGTGGTGAATACTTGCGGATTTATTGATAAGGCAAAAGAAGAAAGCATCAATACCATTCTTGACCAGGTGGAATTGAAACGAAGAGGAAAATTGGATAAAGTTTATGTGACAGGGTGCTTAAGTGAACGATATAAAAATAACCTGGAAGCAGAGATTCCTGAAGTGGATGCGTATTTCGGTACGATGGAATTGCCACTCATTTTAAAACAGTTTGAGGCAGATTATAAAATGGAATTGATCGGTGAAAGATTACTGGCTACTCCTCAGCATTATGCCTATCTCAAAATTTCTGAAGGTTGTAACCGGACCTGTGCTTTTTGCGCCATTCCCTTAATGAGAGGCCAACATGTAAGCAGACCGATAGAAGAGTTAGTGAAGGAAGCCGAAAGTCTTGTAAAAAAAGGTGTAAGGGAAATAATGCTGATTGCACAGGAACTTACATATTATGGCCTTGATATTTATAAAAAGCGAATGCTGCCGGACTTATTGAATCGCCTGGCCGATATAGAAGGGTTGGTTTGGATTCGTTTACATTATGCTTATCCATCAAAATTTCCATTGGAGATTTTAGATGTAATGCGCCAACGGGAAAATATCTGTAATTATCTCGATATGCCATTGCAACATGCAGCTAACAATATGCTGAAAGCCATGAAGCGGCAGATTACCCGTGAAGAAATGGAAGATCTTACAGCTGCTATCCGTGAAAAGGTTCCGGGTATTTGTTTACGGACAACGTTAATAGCAGGATTTCCAGGTGAGACAGAAGATGATGTAGAGGAGTTGAAAGGTTTCTTACAGCGTCAACGTTTTGACCGTATGGGTATCTTCACCTATTCGCATGAAGAAGGCACCAGCGGTTTTGCTTTAATAGATGATGTACCGAATGAAGAGAAGGAGAGAAGGGCCCAGGAAATAATGGAAGTGCAACAGGAAATTTCACTGGAACTAAACCAGGAAAAGGTAGGCAAAGAATTTAAAGTACTTATTGATA
Organism: Chitinophagaceae bacterium IBVUCB2; assembly: GCA_002127295.1. Classification (GTDB taxonomy): domain Bacteria; phylum Bacteroidota; class Bacteroidia; order Chitinophagales; family Chitinophagaceae; genus JJ008. The sequence goes on along the minus strand of NFUV01000001.1, from coordinate 496,016 downwards.
AAAAAGAAGCAGGTCGTTATCTGGGCCGTACTGAATTTGATTCAGTAGAAGTTGACAATGAAGTGGTGATTCACTCCGAAAAAAAATTACCAATTGGTGAATTTGTAAATGTAAGAATTACCAAAGCTTACGACTACGATTTGGAAGGCGAAGTAATTTTATAAAAGATACCGCCTCTTTCACAGTATGAAAAGAGGCGGTGGGTTTTCCTATTTACATTTATCGCAATCTTCTAAGGCTTTTTTAATAGCTGCAGTATCCCATTTAGTTTCGTCAATGGTAATAGAACAGTTACCACATAATTTCTTTAATACATTCCGGACATTTTTGGCATTTATCAAAGTAAGAGAAGCATCGGTTTTTATTTTAACGAAGTAATCATTGATATCTCCTTCGCTGTTGGAAATTACGATTGGCTCTGCTCCAATATATCTTACGCCTGATGGCTCATTCGCCTTGCGCAATAGCGTAAGATTAGTTCCCTGCCAAAGCACTTCATAGAAAGTATAACCATTGGTTATATAATTGCTGCTACCAATACGAACAGAAGAAATTTCATCCGCCTTGTACTTTGTTTTTTTACCATCCCGCAGCACTGTTATCTCTCCCTTCTTGCGGATATTATCTTTTACTGTTCCGGTGATCGTTGAATTATCAGCTAATACAATTTCGCCACTCAGGTATCCATCTGCTTCTTTTTCAGGGGCAGGTTGTGCATTAATTGTTCCTATTTGTAATAGAACAGTAAGCAGGAATAAACTCATTAACTTTTTCATTTTGTTTCAGGTTTTATTATTTTATAATAATTGATTGTGTAATTGCTAACGGCCTAATTATTTGTTGCCAGTATTCAATACGTTCTTTCACGGAAATGGCTTCTTTATCTACATCCGCCAAAGCTTTATCGCTTATAAATTCCATGAACTCATTTGAATGGGCTTCTCTTTTTCCTGTATTTAAACTTACAGGGGTAAATGTTGTATGCATCAATGCTTTTAATTGGGATTTTTTTTCATCCAGCAATGTCATTTCTACCAGCAAGTGTTCGCTACTGATTTCCAATAAGCCAGTGCGAATACAAATTTTTTCATTGAATGCTGCCGGTCGCAGGTAATTAATCTCATGTTGCACTACCACCCATCCTGAACCTTTCTTGTAAAAAGTAGCCAGGTCCATATCATAGTAATGTTTCAGGTGATCTTCCCGTGCATTCAGAAAATAATCAATGTAACGGGCATTATTCAAATGGCGGAAAGGGTCACAATCGCTGAAGCGAACCGTGTAAAATGACTCTAACAAGTGTTGCATAAAGGCTGTTTTATGTTTGAATAAGACCAATCGGTCGTATTTTAGAGCAAAAAAATTTTAACCTACCAGGTCTGTTTTTATATGTTCATGAATTCGGTCAAGTATGCGATGTAAAATAGTTGGCGCATCATTGATCTTGGCCATTACAATTCCTCCTTCTATTAAAGCATACATCATTTCGCCTTCCCGTTGGGGCTGTATATCTTTCTTAAACTCGCCATTCTTTTTTCCGGTTTGAAATATTTGAACCAGTGAGGCCAGCATTTCATTTTGCGCAGCTCTTGCTTTTGTTTTAAGAAAGGGAAAGGAATCATCTGCTTCCACACTTGTATTTAACAAAGGGCAGCCACCTGAAATAGGTGGATTGGTAATGTAGTTGCTATAAAAATCAAGGATTGCGTAAAGTTTGTCCGAACAAGTTTTGCAAGGAGTTATTGCCTGTAATACCGCTGTTTTTACCTTCTGGAAGGAATAGTCAAAGGTCATGGCAGCTATTTCATCTTTACTTTTGAAATTTCCATAGAGTCCGCCTTTTGCAAGACCCGTTACTTTCATAATATCAGAAAGACTAGTGCCGGCATACCCATTTTTATTAAAAAGAGGGGCTGCTTTTTCAATTATCATCTGCCGGGTTTGTTCGCCTTTAGTCACCAGGAAAAGTTGAAAAATAAAATTAGACCGAACGGTTTAATTTATCAAATTTATTTTTCCTATATGCGGAACTTAAAAAAGGGTTGAAACTGGATCTCTTTCCAAATCAATATGTTTAATAAGCACTATTATCCTGCTACATTAACACCAATTAGTTTACCGATTCCAAAAGTTATAGCGGCAGCAGCAAGCCCAAATATTACTTGCCTGAACCCGGAGAACCAAATATTTCTCCCGGTAAATAAGGTGATGGCAGAACCAATAATAAATAACCCCACAGCACTTGCTGCTGTACTTATAAGAATGGCAGTAGTCCCACTTAAAAACATAAAAGGAAACACTGGTATAATTGCCCCCACAGCAAAAAGGAAGAATGAATAAAGTGCTGCTTCAAAAGCCGAACCCTTTAATTCTTCTGCATTAATTCCCAATTCTTCCCGTACTAGTAATTCATGTGCTTCTTCTTTATTATTAATTATTCTTCCTGCCATTTCTTTTGCCTGTGCTTCAGGTATTCCTTTGGATTTATAGATGAGTTCCAATTCCTTCATTTCATTTTCCGGGCTGGTTTCCAATTCTTCCATTTCTATCTGCATCTGGTTCTCATACAACTCCTGTGAGCTTTTTACAGAAATCCATTCTCCTAATGCCATCGATAATGCCCCGGCTAATAAACCTGCTAACCCAGCCAATAATACGCCTTGTTGTCCGGAAGTAGCACCCGCTACACCCATCACCAGGCTGAAGTTGGATACCAATCCGTCATTACCTCCCAATACTGCAGCCCGTAAAGCATTTCCTCCAACTGAACGATGCCGGCTTTCAAACCTGGCTATTGTACTCCCCGATACTTTGGATTGACCAATGATATTGCGAAGCACTTTTACATGATTTGCTTCCGATCCTGTGACAGCCTGGTTAGTTTTCTTTTTAAGATTAATAATAGAATTTGAAAGACTTTTTTCAGTATCCATTAAAACACCAAGTACATAATCATAACCAAAAATTTTGCCGATACGGTTTAATGCCTTTGCCCGAAAAGAAGGAGAAGGCATATCGCTTTCGGAAAGTTTAAGTTTTTGTAAGAAGGCGATTGCATGATTATGTTCAATCTCACTCATTTGCTGAAAAATTTCCGATACGGCTTTATCCTCTTCTTTTTCAGCTAATTTTTTATATAAATAGCCTGCATCAACTTCTGTTTGAATACTTCTTAGATCTGGCATAAAATAATTTTAACGTTGAGGTTGTTGTTTAAAGGTATTAAGAATGTGAATTTATTCAGACGATTATTTAGATCACCTGCATTGTAAAATATAAGAGAGGTAAACTCCTCTCTTATATTTTTTTAATACTCAATCATCGTCATTAGTATTCTTCTTTTTATTGAGTTGTAAGGAATTTCCTCCTTCTTCATTACCCGTTTGTATAGTATTTTGCAATTCACTATGCCTGATTAAACCTCCCAGGTGAGCTGTTTGTGCCATTGTCCCAAAAGAGGCAAAAGAAAGAAAGAGCACAGCAAGGAAAACAAGTTTTGATAAGGCAGCATTCTTTTGAAACAGCAATCCTATCAATGCCACTGCGCCACTAATGCAAATAATAACAAGTGCTATTTTAGCCATGTCCTCATGTCGCTCTATCATTGTTTCATTAATGCCCGGAAGATTTTCTACCATCTCTTCTGTTCCTTCACCCGTAAGAAAAACAGGGGCTGTAAGAATGGCTCCTAATACCATCAGGTATAAAGAGAGTTTTTTGTAAGAATTATTTTTCCTGAACATTCCAAGTATTAAAAGGGCTCCACCAAAAGCCGATAGAAATAAGGGCGCATGATTTAACGCCAGGTGAATTTGAGCTTCATTCATTGTAATTGAATTATAAAATTAGAAATGCACAACATCAACTATCTGTTGTGTACTGTCCGTTAGTATATAATCAACTGAAGCGGGGAGGGTGGAAAATAGAAAAGGCTTTATGGCAAACCATACCTTCGGGATGGTAAGTATTGGCTACGATGCAATTATTAATTGAAGGTACAAATAAGGTTACCTTTTTCGTAAAATCGGAAATATCGGTATGAGCAATTGTTCCCGTTGATTTGAAAGGAAGTTCCCGGTCCCTATTATCATCATCGTCTTTATGACCTGCCTGGTTTAAGTAATGTGTTTTGAGAAATGAAAAAAAATCAAGGTGAGGATCTTTTTTACAATGCTCCCCGTAATGCCGGGCTAATAGGGGCAGTTTCCATACCTGGTGGAACTCGGTAGTTCCGTTCAGTAATAAAAGGCTTAAAAATATGAATACTATCCTATTCATTTGAATTTTTATATGTGTAAGTTATAAAATAGAGATAGCCTGGATACTGATTTTAATCAGGTACGTATAACATTAAGAATTTTCAAACAAAACGACCTGTAATTTTCGTCCAAAATCAATGCCCCACTTTCCCAATATATTCTGCATAATGATTATAGAAATATTCCCTTAATCCACTATCTTAGTCCATAAACCTTTCCATAGTATGGCAGATGATAATAAGTATGTTTTTTTGAACCGGGATTTAAGCTGGCTTAGTTTTAACCAACGGGTACTGATGGAGGCGGCCGACAAAACTGTTCCGCTCTACAGTCGTATTTCATTTCTATCTATTTTTTCGTCGAACCTGGATGAGTTTTTCCGGGTAAGGATGCCGTCTATTTTTGCCTTTACCAGCATCGATGCAAAAAAAACATCACTACGGGAAGAATATCCCAAAGAACTGGTGCAGCAGGTGCAGGACACTGTATTAAAACATCAACAAGAATTTGGCAGAATATTAAGCGAAGAGATTATTCCGGAATTACAACAGAATAATATTTGCCTTTATTATGGTGAACCTATCCGTGCAGAACATAAAGAAACGATACGGGAATATTTTTTATCCAAAGTGCTGTCATTTTTACAACCGGTGTTGTTGCATAAAGAAAATCAACCGAATGTTTTTTTGGAGAATAATGCCTTATATTTTATTGTTGATGTAGAGGCTGAAGAAGCTCCCGGAAAGCACCAGTATGCAGTATTAAATATTCCTTCTTCAAATTTGCCCCGATTTAAGGAATTGCCAAAGCTGGGTCAGGATAATTATCTTCTTTTTGTAGATGATGTGATCCGTGAAAATCTGCAGGAAATTTTCCCTGCTTTCATAGTGCATGGAGCATGGAGTGTAAAACTTACCCGTGATGCAGAAATGAACCTGGAAGATGAATTCATCGGCGACCTGGCCGATAAAATAGAAAAGCAACTGGAGAAAAGAGAAGTAGGCCATGCCACCCGTTTATTATACGATAGTGCAATGCCTGCGGGAGTAAAAGATTTTGTTCAAAAATATTTTCTTCTTCGTAAAGAAGAAATGGCAGAAGGGGGGCGGTATCACAATCTTAAAGATTTAGGGAGTTTGCCTAATCCAGTAAAAGGAAAACTTACCTACAGTAATTGGTCACCTGTATTTCACCCGGAGTTTGATACGCATCGTTCTATTTTTCAGAGTATTGCTGAAAAAGAAAAATTATTACATCTTCCCTATCATTCTTATAACTACATACTTCGTTTCTTTAATGAAGCAGCCATTGACCCACATGTTAAAGAAATCTTTGTTACCCTCTATAGGGTGGCCGCAGATTCGCATATTGTAAATGCATTGATAAGTGCAGCAAAAAATGGTAAAAAAGTAACCGTTTTTGTGGAGTTGAAAGCAAGATTTGATGAAGCTAATAACTTAAAGTGGAGTAAGAAGATGAAAGCTGCCGGTATAAAAATTATCAATAGCATTCCAGGATTAAAAGTGCATGCAAAAGTGGCTTTGGTGAAAAGATGGGAGAATAAAAAGTGGCAGGATTATTCTTTTATGGCAACGGGAAATTTCAATGAGTCAACCGGTCGATTTTATACTGACCATGTTCTCTTTACCACCCAACCTGAATTTGCGGATGAACTGGAGCAATTATTTGTGTACCTGCAATCAAGGACACAGCCAGTTCTGTATGGAAAGATATCCTTCAAACACTTATTGGTATCGCAGTTTAATATGATCAAACGTTTCAATAAATTGATCGACCGGGAAATAAAGAATGCATTGAAGGGAAGGCCGGCAAGAATAATTATTAAACTGAACAACTTGCAGGAAAGAGCTATGATTGAAAAACTCTACGAAGCGAGCAGGGCAGGAGTGCAGGTTGATTTACTGGTGCGGAGCATTTGCAGCCTTGCACCGGGTGTACCAGGGCAAAGTGAAAACATTAAAGTTCGTCGCATTGTGGACAGGTACCTTGAGCATGCAAGAGTCTTTGTTTTTTACAATGATGGAGCACCTGAATATTATATGGGAAGTGCCGACTGGATGAATCGTAATCTTCATAGCCGGATAGAAGTTGTGTTTCCCATCTATGACAAAAATTTACAAGAAGAGTTACAACATATTTTGGATATTCAATTACAAGATAATTGTAAAGCTGTGTTGTTAAGTAACAGAATGGAAAATGAAAGAGTAAGTTCTGAAGGAACACCGCTGGAGGCACAACAGGCTATTTATGATTATGTGAAGGCGAAGGGTTAATTGTCGTCACACTATACAAACCCAACCTCTTCGTTTTTCCCCGGAGGTCAGGGCTGTCCAAATAGTGGAAGTGGTAACCTTTATTTGTTTTTAGTTTTTCAAATAATAGATCTGAAATCAGCAGGTCAGCTTTGTAATGATTGCACAACGCAACCATACGGGCAGTTGCATTTAATACATCACCCGAGTAAACAATATCTTTTTTTACTAATCCTATTTCTCCGGTAGCAACACTGCCTGCATGTATGGCTGCTTTAAAAGCTGGTGTTACCCCATACTGTTTATTAAACTCATCAGCTTCAGAAGTAATTGCTTCTCTAATTTTGTAAAAACAATTCAGGCAGTTGGCATCACTTACTGCATCTGCTTCTGTCCATGATACGATCACTTCATCACCTACATACTGATAAATTTCTCCTTTACTGTTAACGATAGCTTCGTTAGTTAAACTGTAAAAATGTTTAAGCATATCAAAATAAGCGTCTTCGCCAATTCTTTCTGCAATTGTGGTAGATGATTTCAAGTCAAGAAACATGAACACCCTTTCTTCTTTTCTGGGTGTATGATATTTTCCCAGCAATGTTTTTCGGAGGATGCCCTGGCCATATTTTTCACTAACATCCAAAAGGAAAATAGTGATGATTACAATAAAATACCAGTCAAACATTAATCGGAATACCCGTAAATTAATAATTGCATCATATAGTTTTTCAATAAACTCATTGGTCGTATTGTCATTCAGGGCGCCAATAAAACCAACAGTTGCTACACAAACAAATACAGCGCCGATATAAATAAGTGAATGGGTGAAAAGCTTACGGCCATAACTGCTGGTTTTTAATTTTTCCCGCAAATAAAAAACTATGAAAGATCCAAACAATAAACCGCCCATCAAAGGCCCTGCCGCAGTAATCAATAAATGTTGCAGCATATTATCGCCAAAATGCGGATAGAAAAAATAATTTCCTGTTGAAGGATTGTAGTTGATCGCATTATGAAGCTCTAGTATAATGCCAATCAATATCCACAGAATGGTTATGCGGATCACCTGTCGTATTCTATAAAGCTGTAAAGGTTGCAGTTTCATAATGCCGTCTCTGATTTTGCTGGCGACGTATTAAAAAAGGCTAAACGTATAAAATACGTTTAGCCTTGAGTTGGGTTTTAATAAATATTATTGAGCGACTACTATTTGTTTAAAAGCCAGTCGCTTTCCTGCTCTGTCATGCAATACCACCTGGTACACACCAGCTCCGTGTCTTCTGATATCTACATCCATTTGCTGGTAAGGAACACTAAGGTTGTATTCTTTTCTATACACAACGCTGCCTTTTGAATCAAAAATGGAAACTGTATGTGCAGATGTGTTAGTAGTATAGAATTGTACCTGGAATGCTCCTTTAGATGGATTTGGATACACAAACAATTTAGCACTTACCGAATCTGCAATTACTACTGAATTGGATGTATTAGAACATGGTAAGCCTGTAGTGTTTGTTACAGTTACTGTGTAAGTGCCTAAACCATTCAAATCGATATTTGGAATAGTAGCAGTTGTTGCGCCCGGTACGGCCGTACCATTTCTTAACCAACTGTAAGTATATGTTCCGGTTGGATTCACAGTAGCAGTAAGGGTTGTTTTTAGACCCGGGAACAATTTAGTATAAGGAGCCGCAACCAGCGTTGCAACCGGGTTAGGGCTTACAGCAACATTGGTAACCGCCGAGGTACTGGAACAACCAGCGGCTGTTGTTACTTGTACACTGTAGGTGCCGGTAGTAGTAGCAGTATACGATTGCGTAGTGGCAACTTGTGTTGTTCCATTTCTCCATATCCATGTACCACCAGCCGGAGCTGTCAATACAACATTATTTCCGTTACAAAATGCTAATGGACCCCCGGCTGTAATTGTAGCTGCCGGTAATGGATTTACAACCACAGCTGTTGCCACTGAAGATGATACGCAGCCACCGGTTTGAGTAACATCAACACTATAATTTCCTGATGTTGAAACTGTAATTGATTGCGTTGTTGCACCCGTACTCCATAAATATGAATTGCCTGTATTAGCAGTAAGTATAACACTTCCTCCCTGGCAGAAAGTTATAGGCCCGCTGGCAGTAATTACTGCTGCAGGGTTAGGATTAACTATAACAGCTGTAACAGGAGATGTAGTACTGCAATTAGAAGCGTTGGTAACTACGACAGAATAATTTCCTGAAGTAGTAACAGTAATGCTTTGTGTAGTTGCGCCATTACTCCACAACCAGGATGAACCCGCAGATGCAGTAAGAACAACATTTAAGCCCTGGCAAAACGTAGTTGGCCCACCGGCAGTAATTGCCGCGACAGGTGATGGGTTAACGGTAACATTTGTAGCGGTAGACGTATTAACGCAAGAACCTGTTGTTACTTCAACTGTATATGAGCCAGAAGTAGTAGCCGTATAAGCTTGTGTAGTGGCGACTTGTGTTGCACCATTTCTCCATATATAAGATGTACCTGCAGTAGCGGTAAGTACAACACTTCCTCCCTGGCAAAATGTAAGTGGTCCGCCTGCGGTAATGCTTGCTCCAGACACTGCATTTATAGTTAATGTAACCGGAGTTCTTGTGGCACTAACACAACCGCTAGTATTGTTAGAGCTGGATGCATAATAGGTAACTGTACCAGGGGAGCTTAATGTTGGATTTGCTACTACGCTTCCTCCTGTTGCAGCTGTAAACCATGTTAAGGTATGCCCGGCAGGTATAGTTGCAGTTGCTGTTAATGTTGGTATTGGTGTTGGAGGACATATATTGCTTGTTTGATCACCTCCACTTACAGGAGGAGTTACTTCGCTGCTGAATGTAACAGGGAAAGTGGTTGTAGCTGTTTGACATGAACCAGCACTTGCAAACACAGTAACGTTGCCACTACTGCTACCAGCAAAAAAGTTAACTAAAATTGTATTTGTTCCCTGTCCGCTTGCAATAGTTGTATTAGGTGGCGTTGTCCATGTATAAGATGTAGCACCCGTTACTACGGGAACCGTATATTGAACATTTTGGAGATTGCCACAAACACTTGACTGGCCGGAAACTGAGCCAATGCTTCCCAATGTTGCACCGCTGGAAGGTACTACCATTGACCTTGCAATTGATCTTTCACTTACAGCACCGGTAGTGTTGTTTTTGGATACTAAGGATGCCCATATTGTAGAGCCAACGGGTAAGCTCGTAGCTGTGTACGAAGTCCCCATGATATCAGATGCAAGTATCACGAAATCGCCAGTAGCTGCATCTAATCTATATAAATCATATTGTGTAGCATTGGCAACAGCAGGCCATGTATAAGCTACTTCCCCGCCTGTACATCCGACTGCAGGTGCATTAAGTGCGGGAGTTCCAAGAATACTAAAATTTGCATTGCTATTATCACTTAAAGAACCACTGGAAACTCTGATTAAAGCAATACCTGTATTAGTTCCTGCTGGAGGAGTCCATGAAAGTCTGGTTGTAAATGATGGAACTGAACTGCTGATAATATTCCATGTACCACCATTGTCTAAAGAGTATTCCACAGTTTGGTTTCCGGTAATCCCTGCATTATCCCAGGTAATTACCTGAGAAGTTGAGGGATTAAATTTCTCACCGCCATTGGGATAAATTACTTCAATATATGGTTGTTCAATATCCCAGCTCAATGAATAGGTTTGTGTCGGTCCGGTCGTGATAGCTTCTCCTATTACTCTAAGGGTATAGGTTCCTGGCGCAGGCGATGATACAGTAACTTGTTCAATATTACTATAGTTGTCATCACCTTGTGTAGCACTTGCTGATGGATTATTAGGATCTAAAATCCACGGTAGATGAGTAGCACTTCCAATAACTCTTAAATCTAAATTATTTATAAGTGCAAAACTTGAGTTTGGCGCAGCAGCAGGATCATTCCAGGTAAGCATTACACGAAGACTTGAAGCACCTGCCGGCACAGTAATAGTAATATCGGTAGTTGCACCCGTTGCAATACTATTAACAGCATACCGATTTTGTTCAAGTATTCTAACAGCGGACAATGCATTGATACGACCAAATCCAAATCTATAATCAGGTCCGGGATTTCCAAGATCCGCAGCCGTGTTACATGCAATATTCTTTATTAAAGAAGATGGTGGAAGTGTACCTCCATGTGAATCTTTGTATTGTTGGGCTAAAAGAGTCAATGTTCCTGCAATACCTGGGGTTGACATCGACGTTCCACTAATTGTATTATATGAGTTTAATGGTGTATAAGTAGAATATACATTAGTGCCCATTCCAACCAACTCTGGTTTAATTCTTCCGTCATGTACAGGTCCGCAGCTACTAGAACCGGAAAGCGATTCAGTTGAAGTAATATTCCCGACAACTACATTGTTTTTGGCAGATTTACCAGTACCAGTAATTGTGCCCCATCCTCCCGAGCAAGCAGGTTGATTATTACCTGATGAGTGGCAATGCAGATGAAAAATGTTATTGTTTAAGTTAAGATCAGTATTTCTTGCTCTCAAAGAATAGGATGCAGAAGCCCCACCTGTGCCACACTGTACTCCAGTGCCATCGTGGTAAGAGTGGTTGCTTGCTATTAAATTTTTGGCAGGAATTTCTACTGCCATTTCTGCTTGAATATCGCCAGCTGCTAAAAACGAATAAATTTTTGCATTCGGAGCCATACCTCTTGCAGCCGGATCAATAAGACCTCTTCCTCCAATTGTGCCTGATACGTGGGTTCCGTGGCTTCCGGCTCCACCCGCATCAACATTTACCAATCTTCCTGATGGAGAAAAGTCAAGGTGCTGACTCGCTATTTCATCCCATACTCCTACATTCATGTCATCTCCTTTTAAATTACGTACACCATCACTCAAAATGTTTGCACGATGTAAAGAACGACCAGGGAGATTTTCAATAATACTTGGTGGTGCAATGTATTCTGCCCATTGTACAAATGGCAGATTAACCAATTGATGTAGGTTTGATTCCGGTACCCTGATGGTGTACATTCTAAATGAAGGCACATTCGCAATTATACTAGCGCCAACAGCATTTATAGAATTGATTATTTTATCACTAGAAAGGTTTTCATATAATACAATGTCAACATCAACATAGCCCGCACTTTTAATTGCATAAGCCGGAATTTTGGCAGTTATAATTTCCGGCACTGTTTTTTGGATAAATGAAAACTGAAGTATACTACGAATAGGAAATTCTTTGAGGGTATTAAGATCAAAATTCTCCACCATAGTAGCAGTGTATGCAAAGTTGGGAATGTAATCTATTAACTCAATCCCCGCATAACGAAGCCTGTTTTTTGTTGACTCATCAGGTATTGCTGTAAATTGAATAGTAACATAGTGTTTTCCACCATAGATACTTTGTTCAAATACTGGCGATTGTTTGGTGACAGTGTTCCTGTTTTCCGGAGGCAGGTATTTCCCTGAAGTAAGCTGAAGGGAATAATCTCTCAGCGACTGGGCAAAAACAAACCCAGGTAAAAAAATCAGGAACAATAATTTTGTTAGCCGGGTAGAAAATGGTCTCATTTGCAGTTGATTTAATATGAAGGCAAATTAAATTTCGAAATTGAAAATTAATGATTATTTCCCGTACAAAAGCACCCTTTGCCAGATCAGTCAACCGTTTGTCATGTCTTGTGGATAAACGGTGATGATGCCTTACCTTTAAGCTCTTTTTGTTTTACCTTTTAGTATAATAATCTTAAAAGCGTAAAACGTTCCTATCAACTTTAAAATCAATGAATATGTCATTTCAATGGGAGGGTGTTATGCCCGCACTTACTACAAAATTTACTGCTACAGATGAGTTGGATTTACCATTATTTGAAAAGAATTTAAAAGCTCAGCTGGAGGCCGGTATTCATGGAGTAATCCTTGGGGGCACCTTAGGTGAAGCCAGTGTACTGACGACCAATGAAAAAGAAACACTGGTCAAATTTGCAATCGAAAAAATCGCAGGTAAAGTTCCGGTAGTTATAAATATTGCTGAAGGTTCTACCAAGGAAGCCGTACACCAGGCAGCATTAGCCAAACAATGGGGAGCCCAGGGCTTGATGTTGTTACCGCCTATGCGTTATAAAACCGATCATCGGGAAACAGTGACATATTTTAAAACAATTGCTGATTCAACAGATCTGCCGGTTATGATCTATAACAACCCGGTTGATTATAAAATTGAGGTAACACTGGATATGTTTGATGATTTGCAAAGCAATAAAAATATTGGAGCGGTAAAAGAAAGTACCAGGGATGTGACCAATGTTACAAGAATGAGAAACCGTTTTGGAGATCGTTATAAAATATTATGTGGTGTAGATACCTTAGCAATGGAAGAATTAGTGTTAGGTGCTGATGGTTGGGTAGCGGGATTGGTTTGTGCTTTCCCCAAAGAAACCGTTACCATTTTCAATTTGGTGAAGCAAGGCAAAATCGCAGAAGCCACGAAAATCTATCGATGGTTCATGCCATTGCTGGAATTAGACATCCATCCAAAGCTGGTACAGTATATAAAATTAGCAGAGGCACAGGCGGGTATAGGCAGCGAATATGTTAGAGCTCCAAGATTAATATTAGAAGGCGAAGAACGCAAATCTGTTTTAAAAACAATTAACGACGGCATTGCTGCAAGGCCATCTCTGTAATTCTATAAAATTTATACTTCCATGTTTAACGACGCAACATCTACTGAAATAGAAAATACCATGCAACAGGCCTGGAAAGCATTTTATGCTTACCGGAAATTATCATTAAAACAACGGGCAGATTTTATGCGGGCCATTGCGAAAGAATTAGAAGCCTGCGGCGATGAGCTATTAAAAGTTGCCGGAGAAGAAACCAATTTACCTGAAGCAAGATTGCGGGGTGAAAGAGGTCGCACAATTTTTCAATTAAATCAATATGCGGATGCATGCGAAAAAGGAGAGTGGCTGGAAGCAAGAATAGATACGGCCATTCCAGATAAAGCACCACCAAAACCAGACATCAGGAAAATGCTTGTTCCATTAGGGCCGGTTGTTGTTTTTGGCGCAAGCAATTTCCCCTTTGCTTATTCTACAGCAGGTGGGGATACGGCTTGTGCATTTGCTGCCGGCTGCCCGGTTGTTGTAAAAGCACATCCTGCACATGCACAAACAAGTGAGATGGTGGCAAAAGCCATTATAAAAGCTGCGGCAGATTGTAATATGCCCGATGGGATTTTTGCACATATACATGGCGCAAGTGTGGAAGTTGGTAAAGCATTAGTAACGCATACGTATACAAAAGCAGTTGGGTTTACAGGATCTTATAATGGGGGCAAACAATTATTCGATTGGGGGAATCAACGTAAAGAACCCATTCCTGTTTTTGCAGAAATGGGAAGTGTTAACCCGGTTTTTTTGTTGCCGGAGAAAATGAAAACTGATGCAAAAGCAATTGCTAAAATGTATGCAGGTTCTATCACATTGGGTGTAGGACAATTTTGTACCAATCCTGGTATCATCATTGGTCTTGATGGTAAAGAGTTAAATGCTTTTATTGAAGAGTTAGGAAAAGAAATCACCAAAATTGCTCCCGGCACTATGTTACACCCCGGCATTTTTAAAAATTACAGGAAGAAAAAAGATCATGCCCTTTCACAAAAAGGAGTTGATACGGTTGCATTCAGCGAAACAAAACCTGAATTGAACCAGGGAAGCCCGACCATTGCATCTACAAGCGGGCAAGTATTTTTAAGCAATCCTGTATTGCACCAGGAAGTATTTGGTCCATATTCATTAGTAGTTCGTTGCAAGGATATGAAAGAGATGCTGCAGGTGGCCAATAAACTTGAGGGGCAACTTACAGTTACATTAATGGCAACTGATGGTGACATACAGATTCATGAAAAAATAGTCGATGCTGTAAAAAATATTTGCGGCCGTTTAATCCTAAACAGTGTGCCTACGGGAGTGGAAGTTTGTTTAAGTATGCACCATGGCGGACCCTTTCCTGCAACAACGGATTCCAGGTTTACATCTGTTGGTGCAGATGGGATAAAAAGATTTGCAAGACCTATTGCTTTTCAAAACTGGGCCAATGAATTATTACCGGATGAGTTAAAGAATGAAAATCCTTTAGGGATTTGGAGAACAGTGAATAGTGAGATGACGAAAGAAGTATTGAAATAAATGTCTGCCAAAGATTTTTCGATTATGAAACAAGAAGATTTATTAGTTCAACGAAGTGGCAACCAATGCGAACTATGCGAGGCCACAGAAAATTTGAAAGTATATGAAGTGCCACCTGCCACCGGCAATATGGATGATGCCGTATTGATTTGCCCGAAATGTTTAGCACAAATTGAAAAGAAAAAAGAGCTGGATAATAATCATTGGCAATGTCTTACTACCAGTATGTGGAGTGAAGTGCCGGCTGTACAAGTAATGGCCTGGCGAATGCTGAACCGCTTACGTAATGAAAGCTGGGCTGCAGAAAGTATTGATATGTTGTACCTCGATGAGGAAAGACTTGCCTGGGCCAAGGCCAGCGGCGATCATGAAAATGACAGTACAGTTGATTTGCATAAAGATTGTTACGGTGCGATCCTGCAAAATGGGGATGCGGTGGTCCTTACTAAATCACTAGATGTAAAAGGCTCTACCATCAATGCGAAGGTTGGAACGGTAGTGCGAAATATTCGCTTAGTACCCGATAACACTGAACAGATTGAAGGCAGGGTTGAGGGACAACAAATCGTAATACTTACAAAATACCTGCGTAAGCAAGGTTAGTTTTATAGGTAAATTTATTTAACGTGACGCCAGACCGGTATATTGCTTACTGATCTTATCCATAATGTATCCGCTTATCCAGCCTACATAAGCATATCTTGGAAAAATAAGTTTCTTGGATGCATTTAGTGTGTTAATATGTTTGATTACTTCATCTAACCAGATAGTACCCGAAAGCAATGCTTTTTGATCGTAGGTTCTAACTACCCGTTTTATATTGTCCAAAGAAGCTCTTGCATCATCATCATTGAGTCTATTTTTTAAATCAGGATTGATGAGATTATCGTAATCACTATAGACCAGTTTGCGGAAATTGGCAATATCCTCCTGTTTCAGCTCTACATGATTTTGTTTTATCAATTCAGGGTGCATTAGCGAAGCTATTGCCCATACTACGCCTCCCGATACATAAATAATATCTCTTGATTTGAAATCTGGTTTATCCCGGAACTGGTAAACAATCAACCTGCCTAGACTGTCAACTATAATTTTTTCTGCCGCTACCAGGTAATCCTCAATATTCGCATTGCCGGGCATTTTTTCTTCCAGCAAACGTTGAAATGATTTGGTGCCTAGTGGAAATGTTACAGGAATAAAACTTTTACGGGCATTAATATATCCGCCCTTGGTGTTGCCACTGCCCACATCAAGCTGGTTAGCAGATAAACGGTTGATGGAAGGGACAATTCCTTTAAAACTCAGTTCTGCTTCTTGCTCAACAGTAATGTAATTGATTTTTATTTTGGGGTCAAGGTCCTTGGGACGCACCACATTCGCAAAATATTCTACCTTATTGTATTTATCCAGCTCTTGCTTTAATCCACTGCTGATAACAATATGAATTTTTGAAGCAGGAATTTCGTATTTCTCACGGATGATATTGTAAAAAATAGTAACGGCATCAAAAGTTTCTTTTTCACTCTGGTAAGATAAAGCAGCGGCATCGGTATTGATAGCACTATCTAATTTCAACGTGTAATCATTCTCCCCGTTTTTATCGATCTTAACTTCAATGATGCTGAGCTTTATTCCTTTGGCACCAATTTCTACGCCGGCATAGAGGTCGCCAAAGCCAAGTAAGCCCCGCAACTGATTGTTCACCACATCGGCAATAACTGTCATGCCAAGTGCTTTGTACAATTTTACTGACTTCTGGTATGCTGCTATCGCCTGTGTTTGCTGGTTTGTTTTATTGTAAATATTTCCTAAGCCTTCATAAGCCTGCGCCTGGTGATAAGGGTTCTTGGTTGCAATAGCTTTTGTAAGTGCAGTGTTATAGTATTCTTCTGCAGCTTCCAATTGCTGGGCTTGCAAAAGAGTACTGGCAGTTTTTAGCAATTGCGCTGTTGTTTGTGTTTTTATAGGCTGCGCCGTTGCATTCACTACTACAAATAAAAAAAGAATCGGAAATAGCTTTCTGAGTGTCATACTTGAAGATTGAATTAACACAATAAAACGAGGTGTTGAGACTTATAGACAAAAGTAGAATATTCGCCTGCGGGCTTGGGTATTAGGGAGGTGCAATTGTGAACAGGTTTTCAACAAATTGGTAAGTGTATATTAGTGACCACAAACCCATAAAACGAGAAGGGAAACTTCCAGCATGCTGAATAGTGATTAGAACGTACAAGAGTGCGACGCAACAAACGATGATAGTAGTAGTCAGCCGGGCTAAAAAATTATTAGGCAATAACCATTGTATCTTCTCTCTTGTGCTTCACCACAAACCAACCCGCCACCAAAATGGATAAAATGAAATAAGTCCCTAAAATATATTGTACTGTAGAAAGCCATTGGCTGGCACCAAACCAATCATTCTGTGTGTATAAAAAATAAAGTCCAAGCCCGCTGCGGATTACTTCAGGAATAATTGCATACTGGTTCCTGTCCATCAAATCGGTGAGTGCATAAACGCTTAGGAAAAGAAAGGCTCCGTACCAGATAATATAGGATTTATCTAAACTGTTAAGCAGCGCAATATTACCAAACAGGTAGCTGGTAAATAACAGCAGCATTAATAATTGCACCCAGCACCAGGTGTTAAATGAGGGGGATGTACGGGTATCATATTTATCAAAATGATACACATCTTCTATTTTATACACCGGGTATTTAGCTGCTACATCGGCAGGGCGGTAGCCGGTTGGTTTAAACCATAATAAAAATTTCTCTTTCCAGTTGTTGGTGCGCCAGGTATCTTTTATCAGCAACCACACATGCTGAAAATTTATTTTAATAGGATTCCAGGTACGAACGGGACGGGTAATACCATATACTGGCGGCACATTGGGTAATTCTTCCTGGAAAGTGCCAAACCATCTATCCCAAAAAATAAATATCTGGCCGTAGTTTTTATCGATATACTCCGGGTTAATAGCATGGTGCACTCTGTGATGAGAAGGGGTGACAATTATTTTTTCCAGAAATCCCATGCGGTTGATATGCTGTGTATGATACCAGAACTGCGCAAACAAATGCAAAGGGGCTACAACGCCAATTACTTCTGCTGGAACACCCAATAATGCTGCAGGCAGTAAAAAAATAGCAAATATTTTTACAATGGATGATATGCTTTGTCGCAATGCACAAGCCAAATTAAATTCTTCACTACTATGATGTACAATATGGCCGTTCCAGAAAAAATTATTTACATGCTGGAGGCGGTGTACCCAATAACCAGCAAAATCCAATGCAAAAAAAGCAATAATATAAACTGGTATCGTAGCCTTGATACTTGTAACAGCCATGTTGTTGAGAAAAAATGGGTAGGAGAGTATTACCAGGTACAAGCCAATAACATCTTTAGTAACGTTAGTAACACCACTGCTGAGGCTGCTAACCATGTCCATGTTGCGAACAGTATCTTTTCCTTTGCGCCAGCCATACCATTTTTCAAAAAGTACAAGCAGCAGAAAGGCTGGCATTGCGATGAGTAGTATCTTTCCGTAAGTTTCCATTTGCAAGCAATATATTACGAATTTACAAAAATTGAATGAAGCACCTATTTAATTGCATTGATGCTCATACCTGTGGTAACCCCGTTCGGTTAGTAAAAGAAGGAGGCCCCCTTTTAGAAGGAAAAAATATGAGTGAAAAGCGGCAACATTTTCTCCGGGAGTATGACTGGATAAGAACCGGGCTGATGTTTGAACCGAGGGGACATGATATGATGAGCGGCAGCATTCTTTATGCACCGCATGATCCGCAAAACGATGTGGCCGTCTTATTTATTGAAACCAGTGGTTGCCTTCCCATGTGCGGTCATGGAACTATTGGCACCATTACCATTGCAATTGAACAAGGATTAATACAGCCAAAAATTACCGGCGTGGTAAGGATGGAAGCTCCGGCAGGATTGGTGATGATCAATTACGAAATGCAAGATTCAAAAGTAAAAAGTGTTAAACTAACAAATGTGCCTGCATATTTACATTCAACAGAGTTAGTGGTTGATTGCCCGGATTTGGGAGAATTGGTGATCGATGTTTCTTATGGCGGAAATTTTTATGCAATAGTGGATGTGCAGAAAAAATTTATGGGATTAGAACATTATCCTGCAGATAAATTAATTGCATGGGCAAGACAGCTGCGGAAAAATATTAATGCTAAATATGAATTTGTTCACCCAGATGATGCGACAATAAATGGGTGTTCACATATTTTGTGGACAGGTGCAGTGCTGGATGAAGGTTCTACGGCAAGAAATGCAGTATTCTATGGAGATAAAGCAATTGATCGTTCACCTTGCGGAACAGGAACATCAGCAAGAATGGCGCAATGGTATGCCAAAGGAAAATTGAAGAAAGGTGATGAGTTTATTCATGAAAGTATCATTGGTAGCAAATTCATAGGCAGAATTGAAGAGGAGTTGACAGTAGCTGGCAAACCTGCAATTCGACCATCTGTAGAAGGCTGGGCAAAAGTGTATGGATACAATACTATCTGGATTGATACAGATGATGACCCTTATGCGTATGGGTTCCAGGTAATTTAGTTAATTGTGAATGATGAATATGTCTCACTAAATGAACAATTTTATGTCCTCCAGAAAAAAATTTATTTACCAGGCATCAGCACTTGCTGCTGGTGGCATTTTAGCATCGTCATTCAGCAATGATGTATTTGCTATTTTTCGAAGTAAAATGGCACCATCTGACCAGGTAAATGTGGGAGTGATTGGGGTGAACGGAATGGGTTGGTCGAATTTGCTGGCGATATTAAAAATACCGGGTGTAAATCTTGTTGCTATTTGTGATATTGATAAAAACGTAATTGATAAGCGACTTGCTGAATTGTCAAAGATGAATATTGATGTTTCGAAAATTAAAACCTTCAAAGATCATCGGGGCTTGCTTGATATGAAAGTTGTGGATGCTGTTATTATCGGCACACCTGACCATTGGCATTGCCTGCAAATGGTAGATGCCTGCCAGGCAGGGAAAGATGTATATGTTGAAAAGCCAGTTGGTAATTCCATTACTGAATGTAATGTGATGATTGCCGCACAAAAAAAATACAATAGAGTAGTGCAAGCCGGACAGTGGCAAAGAAGTCAACAGCATTTTATGGATGCAATAGATTTTGCTCACTCGGGCAAATTGGGAAATATCCGAACTGTAAAAGTGTGGTGCTACCTCGGCTGGAAAAAGCCAATTCCTTTTGTTGCTGATTCGGCAGTGCCTGCCGGTGTAGATTATGACAGATGGCTTGGTCCCGCTAAAAAACGACCTTTTAATGCAAATCGGTTTCATTTTACATTCCGTTGGTTTTGGGATTATGCAGGTGGCTTGATGACAGATTGGGGAGTTCATTTATTAGATTATGCATTGCTTGGAATGAAGGCCACTGTTCCTAAAACTATCAGTGCGATGGGTGGAAATTTTGCTGATCTATCTTCTCCACAGGAAACACCTGACACTTTATGCACTATGTACGAATTCGATAAATTCAATTTGGTGTGGGATCATGCATTAGGGATTCAAAATGGGTTGTTCAACAAAGAACATGGCATTGCTTTTATTGGCGATAATGGCACACTTCAACTGGATAGAAGTGGTTGGGAAGTAATTGAAGAAGGTCGTAGTGCTAATAAAATAAAAGTGGAAAGAAAAGTAAAGGTTGATAATGGATTGGATAAGCACATGGAAAATTTTGTGAGTGTAATTCGTTCAAGAAAATTGGCAGAGTTGAAATGCCCGATCGAATCGGCTTCACATATTGCAGCGTTGAGCCAAATGGGAAATATTGCTTTTCGGTCCGGGGATAAATTATATTGGGATAAGAATTCTGGCAGATTTACAGATGAAAAGATTAATAAGAAATACCTGGCAACAATCTATCACAACGGGTATAAAATACCAAAGTTGTAATAGCAAAGTGAAAGTAGTTGATGTTGAAATTAAAAGTGACGAAGTTGAAGATTGAAACCATAGCTTATAAAACACAGCATGAAAAAAGCATTCTATATTCTTAGTACACTATTCTTAAGTATTACACTGTTTGCTCAAACTCCCTTACAAAAATTTGAGTTTGTTAGTTTTTCTAAAGTAAATATCACCGATAATTTCTGGGAACCTAAAATTGATAATGTAGCAACTAAAACGCTGGAAGCTTGTATATATCAAACCGAAACAAAGACACCCAGGCTTCGCAATTTTGAAAAAGTAGCCCGTAAGCAAGGTGAAAAACATGAAGGAATTTTTTATGATGACAGCGATGTTTTCAAAGCTTTGGAAGCAATGGCCTATTCTCTAAAAAATAATCCTAGCCCGGCCATGGAAAAGAAATGTGATGATTGGATCGATAAGATTGCTGCTGCACAGCAGCCCGATGGTTATCTGAATACTTTATATACACTCAATGAGCCGGAGAAGCGATACACAGATATGAGTATGCATGAGGATTACAATTGCGGCCATATGATCGAAGCAGCGGTTGCTTATTATAATGCTACCGGCAAAAGAAAATTATTAGATGTGGCTATTAAATGGGCCGATCATTTTGATGCATTGTTTGGTCCGGGTAAAAAACATTGGGTAACTGGTCACCAGGAATTGGAACTGGCATTGGTAAAATTGTATAAAGCAACCAACGATCAAAAATACCTGAAACTGGCTGATTGGTTATTAAGTGAGAGAGGTCATCGCTATGCAAAAGGTTATACCTGGACAGATTGGAAAGACACAGCGTATGCACAAGATCTGTTGCCGGTGAAAGAGCAAACACAAATTACGGGTCATGCGGTGCGGGCCATGTATATGTACACCGGCGCAGCAGATGTGGCAGCCTATACGGGTGATGAAGGTTATATGAAAGCAATGAAAACAGTTTGGGAAGATGTAGTGCACCGGAATATGTATATCACCGGTGGCATTGGATCAGCAGGAAGCAATGAAGGATTTAGTGTAGATTATGATTTGCCCAACGAACAGGCCTATTGCGAAACCTGTGCCAGTGTAGGGATGGTATTTTGGAATCAGCGGATGAATGCTTTAACTGGTGATAGTAAATATATAGATGTGCTGGAAAGAAGTTTATATAATGGCGCATTAGATGGATTGAGTTTAAGTGGTGATCGTTTTTTCTATGGTAATCCATTAGCTTCCAGAGGACAACATTACAGGAGAGAATGGTTTGGTACAGCCTGTTGTCCTGCTAATATTGCAAGATTGGTCGTTTCTTTAGGCGATTATATCTATGCAAAAAATGATAATGCGATTTTGATCAACCTATTTGTAGGTAGTGATGCGGTAATGATTGTAGGGAAAAATGAAGTGGCAGTAAAAATGGAAACCAATTACCCATTGGATGGAAAAGTAAAATTGAATATTGATCCTGCTAAGAAAGGAAAATTCAAATTACACATCCGGGTTCCGGGTTGGTTCAATAATAACATTGTACCCGGTGATCTCTATTCTTCTGGGTCTGTTGCTGAAGGTTCAACCAATCTTAACATTATAGTAAATGGAAAAGCTGTTAAGAGTGTTTATGAAAATGGATATGCAGTGATTGATAGCGAATGGAAAAAAGGGGATGTAGTAGAGTTTGATTTTCCGATGGAAGTAAAACGAATCGAAGCAAAAGATTCACTAAAACAGAATAACGGACGAGTTGCTATTCAACGGGGTCCGCTGGTGTATTGTATAGAAGGAGCCGATAATAATGGAAAGGCATGGAATATTGTGGTGCCTGCTAACATAAAATTTACTCCTGTTCCTTACAAAGTGTTGAACGAACAGGTAGTGGCATTGCAAGCCGAACTCCCCGTTATTTCAGTCAATGAAGCAGGTGATGATGTAAAGACGGAGAAAAAACTTATTACTGCTATTCCATATTATACCTGGGCTAACCGGGGCAAAAATGAAATGCAGTTGTGGCTACCAGTAAAAATTAAAGACGTAAAAATTAATTACTAAGCATGCAAAAGAAAAATTTACTGTTGTTATGTTTTTGCTTTTCGCTGTTAGCAGGTATTGCACAGTCCTATGTGCCTGAATACAATTTTTCAAAAGTAAAGGTTAAGCCGGTTATTCCTGTCAAAGCTTATTCATTTAATCTAAGGGACGTTAAATTATTAAACGGCCCATTTCGACATGCCATGAACTTAGACAGTGGCTATTTGTTAACGATCAAACCCGACAGGTTGTTATATCGTTTTTATAAGCATGCGGGACTGCCGGTGAAGGATTCTATTTATGGAGGTTGGGAAAAAGACGGAATATCAGGACATACATTAGGGCATTATCTTTCTGCTTGCGCAATGATGTATGCCAGCACGGGTAATTTGGAATTCAAAAAAAGAGTTGATTATATCGTAAAAGAACTAAGGCGCTGCCAGGTTGCAAGAAAAACAGGATATGTAGGTGCGGTACCCAATGAAGATACCATTTTTGCACAGGTGGCTCGTGGAGAAATAAGAACAGCCGGGTTTGATCTGAATGGTGGCTGGGTGCCCTGGTACACATTACATAAAGTACTTGCGGGTTTATTGGATGCCTATTTATATTGTGATAATAAAATGGCAGTTGATATTTCAGTAGGTATTGCAGACTGGACGGGTACTATTGTAAATGGATTGACAGAAGAACAGCGATTAAGAATGTTGAATTGTGAGTACGGAGGAATGAACGAGGCATTGGTAAATATTTATTCGATCACGGGTAATGAAAAATATTTACAGTTATCAAAAAAATTTCATGATGAGTTTGTTATGGGAACTCTTTCCAAACAAATAGACCCGATGCCGGGCAAACATAGCAACACGAATGTGCCTAAAGTGATCGGTGCTGCTAGAAGATATGAAGTGACAGGTGCTGAAACAGATAAAATAATTGCTTCTTTTTTTTGGGAAACAATGGTAAATCATCATAGCTATGTCATTGGTGGAAATAGTAATTATGAATACTGTGGCGCACAAGACTCGTTGAGCGAACGTTTAAGTGATGCTACCTGCGAAACCTGCAACACTTATAATATGTTGAAGCTGACCAGGCATTTATTTGCCTGGAATCCTTCTGGACAAATGGGTGATTATTATGAAAGAGCTTTGTATAATCATATTCTGGCCTCTCAGAATCCTGAAAATGGGATGATGACCTATTTCGTACCACTAAGAATGGGAACACAAAAGCAGTTCAGCGATTCGTTCCGCACATTTACCTGTTGTGTGGGCAGTGGTATAGAGAATCATGCTAAATATGGAGAACAGATCTATAGTCATGATGGGAAGGCTCTTTTATATGTCAATCTTTTCATTGCATCTAAACTAAACTGGAAAGAAAAAGGGGTGCTAGTGACACAGGAAACTCTGTTCCCGGAAAGTAATCTTGTGTCAATTCTTGTGGAGAATAAAAAAGGAACCCCTGTAATTATAAAGATCAGGAAGCCTTTTTGGAGTAAGAATATGATAGTGAGAATGAATGGACAAAAGTTGAACCTGCAAGCAGGTGAAGATGGATACCTGACAATCGCTGATGTAGGAAAAGGAAAAAATCAAATAGAAATTGAATTTGATATGAACCTTTATACAGAAGCAATGCCCGATAACCCTAACCGGATCGCTTTTAAATATGGTCCTATAGTTTTAGCCGGCCAATTAGGTAAAACAATGCCCGACCCGGTATATGGTACGCCTGTTCTGTTGACCGATAATAAAAACATAAATGATTGGGTGAAACCTGCATCACAATCATTGACCTTCGACATTAAAGGAGTTGGGAAACCCATGGATGTAACATTGATTCCTTTTTATAAAATGTATAACCAGTATTATAGTGTTTATTGGGATTATTTTACAAACGCAGATTGGGCTAACCGCCAGGCACAATATGAAGCTGAAAAGAAAGCAGCTCAGGAAATGGAACTGCGGACAATTGATAATTTCAGAATGGGAGAGATGCAACCCGAACGGGATCATAAATTGGTAGCCACTGAAAAAAGCTATGTGAGTGCTGCCATGGGAGTACGGGGAAGAGAAGCAAGACTCAATAATAATTTTACTTTTGAAATGAAAACAATACCGGGTATAAAGAATATTTTAATGCTTACTTATATTGGGGATGATAAAAACCGGAAGTTTGATATTGTTGTGGACGGAGTAAAATTATTAACTGAAGAATGGAATGGAGGAGTGACTGGAAAATTTTATAATAAGGAATATGTGTTGCCTGGGGAATTGATAAAAGATAAGAGCTATATAACTATCAAGATAGATGCGAGTCATGGTAAAACAGCTGGAAGAATTTTTGGAGTAAGAATTTTAAAAGAAAAATAATCAGTAAAGAATGGCTAAAGTAACAATCATCGGAGGTGGTATCATTGGATTAAGTTCTGCATTGTATTTAAAAAGATCAGGTTGGGATGTAGCAGTATTAGACAAAGGCGATTTTAGTGACAACTGCTCGTATGGTAATTGTGGTTATATCTGCCCCAGTCATTTTATACCATTGGCAACACCGGGAATAGTAAAGCAGGGTTTTAAATGGATGTGGAATTCAAAAAGCCCCTTTTATGTGCAGCCACGGATGGATTGGAATTTGATCAACTGGGGATTGAAATTTGTTCGCAGTGCCACAAAAGATCATGTAGCAGCTGCTGCTGTGCCATTAAGAGATATTGCTATTCTTAGTAAGAGGGAATATGAATCGTGGTTGTCCATTCCCGCATTTGACTTTGCATATGAACATAAAGGCTTATTAGAAATTTTTCAAACAGAAGCTGGTGGAGAACATGCAAGACATGCGGTAGAAAAAGCACATGCCTTAGGATTGACGGATACCAAATTGCTAACCAAAGATGAATTACAGGCAATGGAACCACAAACAAGAATAAATGGGGAGGGAGCCGTCTTGTTTAATTGTGATGCCCACTGTTTCCCAAACAAATTGATGGGAAGTCTGCTCAATTACTTGAAACAGGAAGGAGTCAAATTGATTGCGAATGAAGAAGTAGTTGGTTTTGAAAAGCAAGGCAAGAAAGTTAATAAGGTGATTACTACAAATAATGGTATTGGGAGCAAAAATTCATTTGATACAGATGAAGTGGTGATTGCAACTGGTTCCTGGGGAAGAGAAACAGCAAAGCTGCTGGATGTAAAAATCCCATTGATGCCGGGAAGAGGTTATTCAGTTACATTGGAAAACTCTCCTTACAAAGTAAATTACCCGGCAGTGATGATAGAGGGTAGAGCAGCTATTACTCCAATGGATGGTAATAAAATTCGCTTTGGCGGAACCATGGAAATTACTTCTCACAAAACTCCCCCACGAATGAACAGGGTGCAAGGAATACTGGATGCAGTGAAACGTTTTTATCCTGATTTCGATGTGCCATTGCCTGCAAAAGAAAATATCTGGTATGGCTATCGTCCCTGCTCTGCCGATGGATTACCTTATATCGGACGAATTAAAAAGTATGAGAACCTGACGGTGGCCACAGGCCACTCTATGTTGGGATTGAGTTTAGGTGCGGGAACAGGTAAATTGGTGGATGAAATTATCAATAAAAAAAACACATCGATGGATATGATCCCATTTAATCCTGAAAGGTTTTCATGAGATGTGTAACTTTGAAAAAGATTAAACTAGCTATTATGAAGTATATCTTTTCTATTCTTTTTTTTGCTGTTGGGTTTACCACTATTGCACAAAAAATTGAATTGGTAAAAAAATGGGAATCTGATTCTGTATTTAAAGTACCTGAATCTGTTTTGTTTGACCCCGATCACCAGGTTTTATATATAACAAATATTGACGGAAAAGATCCCTGGGGAAAAGATGGGCTGGGCTCTATTGGAAAAATAGGAGTAGATGGCAAAATAATAAATGCTGAATGGATAACAGGATTCAATGCGCCAAAAGGGATGGGATTGTTTCATCATACCTTATTTGTGGCCGATATGGATAAGGTAGTAGTAGTTGATCTGCACCAGGGAAAAATAATTTCCTATATCGAAGTGCCGGGTGCAGGGGGATTGAATGATATTTCTATAGATGGCAGCGGGGTGATTTATGTTTCTGATTCAAAAGAAAAAAAACTTTTCCGTATCCAAAATGGAGTGGCTGCAGTTCATATCGAAAAGCTGAAAGGCCCTAACGGGGTGTTATTCCATAAAGATATTTTATATGTGTTGGATGCCGGGGGCTTATACAAAGTGAATGCTGATAAATCCTTAACTATGATTGTAGATGGAATGGAAGGAGGTACTGATGGTATAGAAAATATTGGAGGTGACAATTTTATTGTGTCTACATGGGGCGGTGTAGTATATCATGTAAATACTGCCAATAGTTCTAAGCAAATACTGATAGATGGAAGAGCTGCTAAAATAAATTCAGCAGACCTCGGGTATAATATGGCTACTAAGACATTGTATGTTCCTACCTTTTGGAAAAATACCGTTGTAGCGTATGAAGTAAAGTAACGTTAATTTTAAGAACAGTATTAAATCGCTGGCTAACAAATTTTATTTTTACGGGATATTATGGACTGTACAACTACCCGCTTACCTTACCGGCAAACAGGAGCTTTCTCAAAGATCGCAACAGATTATATTGACCAGGCAGCAGCACTACAACCTTTTTTTGGACAGCTGCCCACTAAGCAGGGGATAAAGAAAGCAATTGAGGAAAGAAAACATTTTGTAATAAATCGTAAAGTGTTAGTAGAAGAATTGACAAAGCAGTATGCTTCTGTTGTTACATCTGAAAAAACAAAAAATAATATCGACCTGTTATTAGCAGGTAATACATTTACAATTACCACTGCACATCAGAATAATATTTTTACGGGGCCGCTTTATTTTATTTACAAAATTCTTCATACAATCAAGCTGGCAGAGCAGCTCAAGGCATCATTGCCGGATAATAATTTTGTGCCGGTATTTTATATTGGTTCAGAAGATGCTGATTTGGATGAGTTAAATCATATCTGGCTTGGCGGAGAAAAGCTGGCATGGAATACAAAACAAACCGGTGCAGTTGGCAGAATGAAGATCGATAAGCAACTGTTAAAGCTAATTTACTCCATTGAAGGGCAGGTATTGATTCATCCTTCAGGAAAAGAGATCGTTGAGTTGCTTCGCCAGCATTATAAAGAAGGAACAGCAATTCAGGATGCAACATTCAGTTTTGTCAATGCTTTATTTGCCGAATATGGATTGATTGTGTTATTACCGGATAATGCGAATTTAAAAAGGCAAGCGGCTAAAATATTTGAAGATGATTTGTTGCACCAGGCCGCATCTGGAATTGTGGAACAGACCGCTGCCGATCTGACAAAGGCCGGATATAAGGTGCAGGCAAACCCCAGGGAGATCAATTTGTTTTATTTAAAAGGAGATAGAAGAGACAGAATAGAGAAGGGAAATGAAGTATGGGAAGTAGTGAATGGAGAGGAAAAATTTTCGGAAGCTGCTTTGCTTAAAGAATTGCAGGAACACCCCGAAAGGTTTAGTCCGAATGTTATTTTAAGAGGATTATACCAGGAAACAATATTGCCGAATATCGCTTTTATTGGAGGGGGAGGTGAAACAGCTTATTGGCTACAGTTAAAAAAATTATTTGAACACTATAAAGTGCCATTTCCTGTATTAGTATTGCGGAATTCATTTTTATTGGTAGAAAAAAAATGGCATTCGTTAATTACTAAGCTTGGTTTTACAATTGAAGATTTCTTTTTAGAGGAGCAGGAATTAATAAATAAATTAGTAGCAAGAGAAACAGATAATAAATTAAAACTGAACGGAACTTTCTCAGAAGCTGAACAACTATACAGTGCCATAAAAAAACAAGCTACTGCAATTGATACTACGTTAGAAAAGCATGTTGAGGCGCTGAAAATACAAACCTTGCATCGCCTGCAAGAGTTAGAAAAGAAAATGTTACGGGCAGAAAAAAGAAAATTTACGGACCAGCAACGACAAATACATACCATCAAAGAACAGTTGTTTCCCGGAAAAGGCTTACAGGAACGGCGTGAAAATCTTTCTTATTATTATGCAAAATGGGGGAGAGAGTTTATAAAAAAATTGTATGATAACTCCTTGGGATTTGAGCAGGAGTTTGTGGTTATGATTGAGAAGTAGGAAAGATGAAAATTAAAAATTCAAAAATAAAAATTAGAAAGGGTACTCTAAATCTTGCAGATCACCCCTTCTAATTTAGTTTATCGTGTTGTATATTAACTACATTATTAATAGTTGCTTGAGCTGTGATCGTTCAGTTTATATTTTTTAATTTTCACTTTTGAATTTGCCTTATCTCCCTCTCAAATAAATACTAAAGGTAATTCCTCTTTTCTTTAACGATGAAATGGTACGACTGAATTCGCTGTTACCATCTCCTTTTAAATTATTAAATCCTTGAGTGTACTTTAATTCCGGAGAAAGCATAAGCCTGCTTTTACCCAGACCTATATCAAGCCCAAAAGCAGCATCACCCAGCATCACTGACTTTTTTACCGGAACAATATCAGCTGTTTCACTTTCCTGGTTAATAATATAAGTAAAAGATGGGCCTAATGAAACATAAGGAGCAATCTTCTTGTTGGACAAATGTATTATCACCGGTAGTGCAACAGTTACCGAAGTAGTTTTTAGTGATACGGTATCTCTGAAAACTTGTCCACCGGTAGGAGGTCTTCTTTCATAGACCAGTTCACCGCCTTCCATTGAAACAACTGTTGAAGGACGAATCGAAATGTTAGAACTTAATCCTACCTGGTAAATGATACCCAGGTCAGCTTTTAAAATATCCCTTGGATTAACTCCGGTAATGGTAGATTGACCATCCCTAAAAAAAGTAGGTGTTAATTGGCTGATACCGGCACCCGTTACACCCCCAAAACTACTTTTCCTCGGTGGCTTTTTACTTTGCGGTTTATTGTTGTTATTGTTGTCGGGTTGATTAGCTGCATTTCTAACCAATGTAAGTGTTGTTAATGCACAGGCCCAATTAGGTGCTGTCTTTACTGCTTTATCTGCATAATATAAAGCACTATCATTATTTTTATTACTAAGATGAAGTTGCGCCAGTTTATGTTGAATGTAAGCACCATTCGGGTCAATAGCTAAAGCTCCGTAAGCACTGCGTAAAGAAGTTTGAATATCTGCATTATTACCACCAGCTCTTAATAAATACATTCTTCCTAATAAGGAGTTGGCAAAATCCGCATCATCTTCCCGCACCATAGCAATGGCTTTTTCAAGATGGTCAGCCGCTGCTGTATTTTCTCTTTTAATTCTATCAGATGCATCGTCGCCGCAAATCAGGTAGCGGTCAACTCTTGCCTGTGCTTCGTTTATATATTCAACTGCTAATGTGGATTTAGCATCCAAGGTGTAAGGATTGCCTGGGAATTTTGTATTCAGTTGTTGAAAAAACTCTTCAGCAGAAGAACGGCCGGTTATATTTTTATTTTCTACCGCCCGGTTAAAACGTTCATAGGTTTCTGTCAACAATGTATCTGCCTCGTATAGGCGAAAAGTTTTTTCAGAAACACCTGTGAACGAATTACCACCACCACGTCTTGTTTGCTGTTTTTTCTTTTGTAACCATTTTCTCAAATAAGCGGTATCAACACTGCTGATTATTTTATCACTGTTTTCATTGCAACAGAAATAAGGGTCTTGCTTTCTGCGAAATTGTTGCTGCGCAATAGAGGGAACATTTTTATTTACGTAGCTCTGAATTTCTGCGAAGGTAATTTTACTGTCAGGATTTCTCTCCGAGTCAGCAACGCCATTTAATCCGTCTACTAAATAATAAGTAAACAAACCCTGACCTGAACCAATAGATGCATCTTCCAGTGATTCTTGTCCTGCGGCAGTTGCCAGCATAATTATTTCACCGGCTTTTTTTTCAGAGATAGCTGAATTTAAAAAGTTTTGTCCGCTGGCACCACCGGGTAATTCATTGGAACGGCAGGCATCCATAATAAAAAAAACTTCTACGCCTTTAGTAGTTTCAGCAGCAATCTTTTTCTTCAGGTTGAATAATTGTATAGCCCCTGATACAAGGTAATTGTTTTTATCACCTGCGGGATTACAATCATAGCCCAGGAAAAAGAACTGGTCTTCATCAATTGCATCACCATGACCAGCCAGGTATATAAAAAGTTTATCCCCCTTCTGCAGGTTTTTTGCTTTAAGCCATTGAAAACCTTTTCCCCAGAAATTGGCGTTAGAAGCTTTTTCATTTAGCAAAAGAAAAATGTTTTCATCTTTTACACTACCGCCACCCGGTGACTTTAAATAATCTTTGAAAAGAATAGCATCTTTATCTGCGTAGGCCAATGGCCTTACATATTTATACTTTGATACACCGAGTACGATAGCAAATGTTTGCGGACCTTTAATGCTTGCATCCCTTACTTTGAGCGGTGTTTGCGCTATAGCATTTAAAGAGAAACAAAAGAGAACTATTAGTGTTGTAAAGCGGGTAAGTATTATCATAAACAAGGGTTGGTATGATAAGGATAAAAGGTTAATGTATAGAATGTATTAGAAAAATACTACATTTTATTAGTTTTATCACTAATCCTTTTCCACTACTACTTTAAAGAGGGTGCTGCTGCCATTATCGTTGTCAGCTACGAGGGTGAGATAAAGAAAATTTTTAGTTTCTTTTGTTATACACACAGATTCAATCTTTTGCCCTTTGAACCGGGGATCAATTTTTTCTAGATCAATTACCCGGTTTGGATTTATAGCCTTCCAATTCTTTTTTGAAGAAATACTTTTGATCAACCAGAGATAACTTTTCCCAATGGCACCATCATCAATATTGTTGCGGGTATCTTCTGTTGATACCGTTAAAATTAATTGGTCGCTTTTAGATGCATAGGCCATCCCGGAGACGCCATTAAAAACGGTACTGTCAGTATTAGTGCCAATCATGATACTGGTAACAGGGGATAATTCCTGTTTCTCCCAGAATGAATTACTTGTGAATACAAGATGATTTTTTGGAAACCCTTTGCTTCCTCTGTTGGATATGATGATTGAGCCGGGAATACTGCATGCACCTTCAATATTTATTTCTTTTATTCCATACAATTGTAATCGCTGATAAAAAGTATCCAACCGGGTAGTATCCTTTTGTTTTGTAAGCGGGTCAATCAGCCAGGCAATGTTTCGATAAGGGGATAAAGAGCCAGAACCTATCAATAGCAACTTATTCTTTCTGGTAAATAAAATGGCTTCGAGGTCGGCTTTAATTTTTTTGGATATTCTTTTTTCAGCGAAAGAATAAAGTGATAGCGAGTCAATTGAATTAAGATTGCTGTCAAGTATTAATAGGTTATTAGCATCATCACCAATAATGTAGTATTGTTTATTAGAATATTCTATGCCTGAAGCAGAAGGATAGTCAGCGAGGAGTTTAATTTCCTGCAAAACATTATTGTCATTGTTGCAGGAAATAATACAAATTAGAAATAGTAAAGGGAGATGGCAAAACTTCATAGTTGTTAATCAAACTTATTTTCCCAACCTTCTCTTTTCATTTTTTCTACTTTCTCAATTACTTCATTGTTTAGTGAGTTTTTATAGTCGGCTACTTTTTGAGAAACAGATTCATCAGCAGTACCCAGAATTTCTGCCGCTAATATGCCGGCATTTTTTGCAGCATTTAAAGCAACTGTACCAACAGGTACACCATTCGGCATTTGTAAAATAGAAAGTACAGAATCCCAACCATCAATAGAGTTAGAAGATTTGATTGGTACGCCAATAACAGGCAATACTGTAACAGCAGCAACCATGCCCGGCAAATGTGCGGCACCACCTGCGCCGGCAATAATGACTTTTAAACCTCTGCCTTTTGCTGTTTGCGCATATTCGATCATGCGATGTGGTGTACGGTGTGCAGATACAACCGTTACTTCATGGGCTATATCAAACTGTTTGAGAATATCGGATGCAGCCTGCATGACATTCAGGTCGCTATCGCTTCCCATTATGATTCCTACAAGTGGGGTCATGAAAAATGTTTTGTCAAAAATAGCTACAAACCTGTAACTAAAAACTATTTAACGAGATCGCCTTTTAACCGTAATAATTCAGTTTCCGCCAGCTTGGTATTATACCGGGCGGTGATCAATCTAGTTTGCGCATCCTGCAAACTCTTTTCAGCTTCCTTCAGTTGAATAAGGGTAGTGGAGTTAAGTCTGTATACCTGGAAAACAATACTCACATTTTCTTTAGCAAGCAGAATATTTTCTTCTTCTAAAGCCAATGCTTTTTTCTGTTGCTCATATTCTAAAAATGCATTGATGACTGCCAGGTTCAATTGAGATTCCTGGTTCTCCAACACTAATTGCTGGTACTGTATGTTTAATGCAGCCTGTCGAACAAGACGTTTGGCATTGAAGTTATTAAGTATAGGGATTGCTGCTGTTACGCCATAGTTTAAACCCTTACTTTGGTTAAAAAGAGGAGAGAAGGGATTGATAACAGTTTGGTTGTTGGTTCGGGTAAAATTATAAACGGAATTAAACGAAACTGTTGGCCATCTTTCGGCTTTTCTTTCTTTTAATGTAAGACCCGCTATATCAATATTCTTCTTTAAAATTTGAATAGAAGGGTTCGTAATAGCAATGCTGTTCTGAATATCTCCCAAAGCCAATCCTGTGTTTAATGGGATTGAATCTGATACATCATATGGAGCTGCATCCTTAATATTCATAGCCTGGTTCAACTGCTCTTTTAATTGTGCAATTGTTGCCTCCTGTTCCAATTGAAGTGCTTTTTGAGCATTATTGTCAACTTTACTTTGCAAAACATCTGGTTTAGCACCAGCTCCAATATCTAATTTGTATTGTGCAAGCTTAACTCTTTCCAGGCTGAGCGACATTTGTTCTTCGGTAGCTTTTAATTGCTGTTTCTGTCTTACAATATTGTAGTAAGTAGTAATAACCGTGGCAACTGTATTTATTACCTGGTTCTTTATTCCTAATTCTCCAAGCTTGATCAGTTCTTCCGCCTTGTCTCTTGTTACAAACATTTTTAAACCATCAAACAAAGTCCAGTTTAAGTTTAGGGCAGCATTGATATTGCTTGATTTAATTCCGTTTTGTTCTCTTTTAGTACCATCGGCTAATGTTTGTTTCTGGTTATTGCTGTTCCAGGTTGTGCCTGCTGTGGCATTTAATCTTGGCAAGAAGGCAGCATTGCGGTATGAATAATCTAATGCAGCTACAGCAGAATCATTTTTTGATAATTGAATATCGTAGTTGTGCTTTAATGCAGTAGCGATAGCTTCTTCTAATGTCAGCAAACGTTGTGCTGAAGATGATAGCGCTGCGAAAAGAAATATCGGTAAGAAAAAACTTTTAATCGTCATAATCCGTTTTTATGCTTGATGGGCTACAGTTTCTATTTGTTGTGATGCCGGGTTAGTGTATTTGTCTATCTCGCTTTTCTTTTTCTTGGTTGATAAGAATGAATACATAGCGGGTATTACATACAATGTTAATACCAGGGAGAACATAATACCACCTACTATCACAATACCCAAAGGGATACGGCTGGTTGATGATGCACCCAATGATAATGCCAATGGCAATGCGCCTAAAGACATAGCAAGGCTAGTCATCAATATCGGACGTAATCGCTGTGTGGCAGAAAAAATAGCCGCTTCCACTTTTTTCATTCCATTCTCCTGGTTTTGATTGGCAAATTCCACAATCAGGATTCCATTCTTAGTTACCAAACCAATCAACATGATCACACCAATCTGTGAAAAAATATTCCAGGTTTGCCCAAAAATCCATAAGCACAGAAAAGCACCAGGTATGGCCAGCAAAATAGTAGTCATTATAATGAATGGATCAATAAAACTTTCAAATTGCGCAGCGAGAATAAGGAATATTAATGCAAATGCCAGTATCAATGCAAAGAAAATATTACCGCCACTTTCTTTAAAATCTCTGGATGAACCTGATAGGGAAGTCGCAAAAGTTTCATCCAGCATTTTATCCGTTATCTTTTCCATTTCTTCTATGCCATCACCAATAGTAAAGCCGGGCTGTAAGCCAGCAGAAATGGTAGCCGATTTATAACGGTTAAAGTGATAAATAGCAGGGGGTGTATTTGATTCTGTTACTGTAACAAGGTTATCCAAACTAATCAGTTCGCCCCGGCTGTTGCGGGCAAATAATATTTTTAAATCATTGGGATCATCTCTGTCGTTACGGGACACTTGACCTAGTACAGAATATTGTTTTCCTTCCCTGGTGAAATAGCCCAAGCGGCGATTACTATATGCCAATTGTAGTGTTTGCGAAATATCATTTACACTCACCCCTAATTGTGCCGCTTTCAATCGGTCAATTTCAACTCTTAATTCTGGTTTGTTGAATTTAAGATCAATATCCGGGTTTGAAAGAACTTTACTTTGTCTTGCTTCTTCTAATATTTTAGGAAGTATAGCTGTTAACTTTTCGAAATTATTATTTTGAATAACGAATGATACCGGCTGACCACCACGGCGGTTAACGGCAATAGTTTGTTCTTCAATAACAGAGGCACGGCCTTCATTAAATTTCGACATGTTCTTATTTACCATCGCCACAATTTCTTTTTGAGATCGGTCTCTTTCGGTTGGAGGTACCAGCGTAACTCTTACAAAGCCTGTATTGGCATTACCCGTGCCACTAAAACCCGGGGAAGTTACACTCAACACCACATCTCTTTCCGGCACTGAATCCAGCATAAAAGTATTCAAGCGGTTTACATAAGTATCCATGGCATCAAATGAAGTTCCTTCTGGTGCCGTTAATTGTAAACGAAACTGGCTGCGATCTTCGATGGGAGCCAATTCTGATTTTAATTGTTTGAAAACAAAAACTCCACCCACAATACAGACAGCTATAATTACAAAGGCCATCCATCTTATGTTCATAAATTTTCTCAAGGAAGATTGATATCCATTTTCCATCCCTCTAAAAAATGGTTCTGTTTTATTGTAGAACCAGGAATGTTTGTGTGGGTTCTTTTTCGAAAGCTTTACGTTAAGTACCGGAGTAAGCGTTAACGATACAAAGGCAGAAATTAATACCGCACCTGCTACCACTATGCCAAACTCCCGGAATAATCTACCCGTAAAACCTTCCATGAAAACAATGGGAAGAAATACAACCGCCAGGGTGATAGAGGTAGCAATTACGGCAAAATAGATTTCTTTACTTCCTTCTAGTGCGGCTTGCCATTTATCCATTCCTTTTTCCATCTTTTTATAGATGTTCTCGGTAACTACAATACCATCATCCACTACTAGGCCGGTAGCTAATACAATTGCTAATAATGATAATACATTTATGGTGAACCCCATCATGTACATAATAAAGAATGCACCAATTAAAGAAACAGGAATGTCTATTAATGGACGTATCGCAATGATCCACTCCCGGAAGAAGCCATAAATAATCATTACCACCAGCAAAAATGCAATGATCAAAGTTTCTTCAACCTCCAATATTGATTTTTTGATGAACTTGGTTTGATCTAATGCGATATTGATCTTTACATCTTCCGGCACATCTTTTTTAATTTCATCCAGTCGCTTGTAAAATTCATCGGAGATGGATACATAGTTTGAACCGGGTTGTGGAATTACGGCCAATGCGATCATGGGAATACCATCACCTTTTAAAACGGTCTCTTCATTTTCTGGCCCCAATACTGCTTCGCCAACATTTGATAATCGAATATCGGCACCGCCAACATTTGCAATGATCAGGTTGTTGAATTCTTCTTCTGTATTTATTTTTCCAAAAGTGCGGACTGTTAACTCAGTGTTGCTGCCAGAAATTTTTCCGGAAGGAAGCTCTACATTTTCTCTCAGCAATGCAGCTTGCACATCATTGGCCGTGATATTAAAAGCAACTAATTTAGTAGGGTCGATCCAGATACGCATTGCATATCTTTTCTCACCCCATATCTGTATACCACTTACACCCGGAATTGTTTGCAATCTTTCTACCAATACGTTATTGGCATACTCTGACATTTGTAATTGATTGCGGGTAATACTTTGCACCGTCATGGAAAGAATAGGGTCGGAACTTGCATCGGCTTTAGAAACTACAGGAGGTGCGTCAAGGTCAGTTGGTAACGAACGCTGTGCTTGTGATACTTTATCTCTTACATCATTGGCGGCGGCTTCCAAATCAATACTCAGATCAAACTCGACATTAATATTGCTGCTACCATTGCTGCTGCTGGAGGTCATGTTTTTAATTCCCGCAATACCATTAATCGCTTTTTCTAATGGTTCCGTAATCTCTGTTTCAATAATATCAGCATTGGCGCCGGGATATGAAGTACGAACACTAATATTGGGTGGATCAATTGCCGGATAATCACGGACGCCTAAAAATCGAAAACCAATAAGGCCAAAAACAACAATGATGATATTCATCACAATTGCTAATACCGGGCGCCGTAAACTGAGTTCTGATATGTTCATATTACTATGCTGTTGTGAATGGTGAATAAATGCAATACTTTATATTGACTACTCACTTTTGACTTACAATCTTTCCAATTTTAATTTTTGCTTCAGGACGTACACTTAATAACCCAGTCACAACAACCGTATCTCCGGGTTGTAAGCCGTCGAGGATTTGTACCCTGGCTGAATCTCTTATACCTGTAGTTACATCTGCAAAAACAGCTGTGCCACCTTTATATAAAATAACTTTTTTGCCCCTTGCCTGTGGCAACACGGCTTGAGTAGGAACTAATATGGCATTGGGATCTGGATCAAAGCTTAATTTCACCTTGGCAAAAGTTCCCGGTAGTAAACCAGGATCTTTTCCAACTACTGCGGCTCTAACCGTAAGGCTACGGGTATTTTCCATCACATTACCTTCGGTGGCAATTATTTTAGCGCCAAGCTGTTTCGATGAACCTTCAAATGTAAAAGTTACTAACTGGCCTATTTTAATTTGACCTGTATATTTTTCCGGCACAGAAAAATCAAGTTTTAATTGATCGGTTTGATTAATTACTGCAATAACTGTAGCAGGAGTAACGTATGCACCGGGACTAATGGCATTTAACCCAATTTTACCGCTGAAGGGTGCCCTGACAACCGTTTTAGCAATACTAGTCTGCAAAATCCCTATATCGGCATTGAGGCTGTTTACCTGCAACAAGCTAATATCATAATCCTGCTGGCTGATACCTTGTATTTTTAATAATTGTGCTTGTCGTTCTTCTGTTTTTTTGGCTAATGCAAGTTGGACTTGAATCTTGTTCAACTGTGCCCGCAAATCACCATCATATAACTTCGCCAGTAAAGCACCCTTACTCACATAATTCCCTTCCACTACATTCAACTGAACGATACGGCCGGAAACTTCTGGGTGTATTTCAACTATTTCATTCGCTATAATAGTTCCTGGAACCTCAATATCTTCCTGAAATGGCTGAGGGGTAACGATGTAGCCATTCACTGTCATTGGAGGCTGGTTAGATCCGCCCGGTTTTGTCTGTGTAGCAGTTTCTTTTTTCTTTCCGCCACAGGCTGCTAATAAGGAGAGAGAGAGAAGCAAAAATGAGATATTACGTATTTGCATGGTTTGGTGAAAATGGGTAAAAAAAATTGGGTTGCTAAAGGTAGCAGATAATTGCAAGCTTTTGGACGTCAAAAGCATACGAATCCTTGCACTAATTTTTCGGTAATTATAAGCGGCTAATCTGGCTGACAAGAGGCTTTCATACCCCGGCTGATTAAAATGAAATTAAAATGGCAGCAGTTCGTTTTAGTATTGCACTTTTACAATCTATCGGTATCAGGCTTTAGGGAACAACAGACCCTTTATTTTGTTCGATTGATGGATCAATTCCTGTTTTTCCTTGCTTAGGACGGTTACATGCCCCATTTTACGTCCGGGTTTTGTCTGTTTTTTCCCGTATAAATGAACAAAGGCATTGTCAATTTTCAGCACTTCTTCCAATCCCTCATATTTTACTTCACCGGAGAAGCCCTCGGCACCAATTATATTCACCATAATGGAGGGCAATATCGCATCCGTATTTCCAAGTGGATAGCCAAGCATAATTCGCCAAAGCATATCAAACTGGGAGCAATAATGTGCTTCGATGGTATGATGTCCGCTGTTATGAACACGGGGGGCTGTTTCATTTACGGATACATTACCTTCTTTATCAACAAACATCTCTACTGCAAAGATGCCCGGAGATTTAAAGTTTCTTACAACTGATAATGCAATTGCCTCAGCTTTCCATTTTGTTTTTTCTTCCAGCTCAGCAGGGCATAATTGATAGTCCAATAAATTAAGCTGTGGGTCGAAAAGCATTTCTACGGCTGGGTAAAGGGCAGGTTCACCTTTTTCATTAATGGCAATCATCTGTGCAATTTCTTTGTGTATGGGAAACATTTTTTCCAGTACAGACGGAGCATCAAATCCTTTAGCAATATCTTCTTTTGTTTTTAGCAGCTGAACACCTTTACCATCATATCCGCCTTCGCCAATTTTATGAACAGCGGGTAAAAAACTTTGCTGTTGATTTAATTCATTCAATGAATTTGTAACGACGTATTCGGGAGTAGGTATTTCGTTTTTTTTGTAATAATCTTTTTGAAGGATTTTGTTTTTGATTGTTTTAAGGACAGATGGCCTGGGATATATTTTTACACCTTCAGCCTCCAATTTTTCTAAGGCTTCTACATTTACATTTTCAATTTCAATGGTAATGGCATCTAATCCTTTGCCGAAGTTGTACACTGCATTAAATTCTTTAATATCCCCTTTGGTAAAATGGTGGCATAAGTGTGCTGCCGGGCACTCCTCATCGTTTTCCATTATAAAAGTTTCTACGGGATAATTTGC
This sequence comes from Chitinophagaceae bacterium IBVUCB2, assembly GCA_002127295.1. Taxonomy (GTDB): domain Bacteria; phylum Bacteroidota; class Bacteroidia; order Chitinophagales; family Chitinophagaceae; genus JJ008. The sequence goes on along the minus strand of NFUV01000001.1, from coordinate 456,316 downwards.
TGCGGCTTGTAAAAGCATTCTTCCGAGTTGTCCGCCACCGAGGATACCAATTTTTAACATGGGTGCAAAGATAGGGATGTCGGTTTTTATGTGTCTTTTGCCGAGCCAATCCGTTGCTCTTTTTCTTATTTAATTTCTTAGTTTTGAGATAGAATAAATCTGCTTTATGAAAAGGATAATAATAGCACTTCCTTTATTTTTATTTCTGATTTCATGTGATAAAAATGAGGATGATAGCTATACTATTAATGGGGTTGTATTAGACTGGGATTTGAAAACCCCAATACCTGGAGCAAAAATTTATGCAGCAACTTTTTCTAATGGTATAAACGCTTTTGATAGTACTCTTTCAGATGGAGGAGGAAAGTATAATTTTGTATTTCCCGATAAAACATTCAGACCTGCCAGTGCTACAAAAACGGGTTATCAAAACCCCTTTCATTTGTTTCAAAGCACTTTGCCTAGTAGTGTAGAAAAAAATGACACCCTATACCTTACAAAATCCTCTTACCTGAATGTTACTATACATCGTACAAATAGTTATCCTGTTACGGATTCTATTGAAGTTTTTTTTGGAAAGTATTGTCCCGCAAGCCAATCTGAATCTGGATTAATAAATAGCTCTTTCTATCATATAAAAAGACGAATAGCAAATGCAGTAGATACATTAGTAAATGTCACCGCAGCTTATCATCCTGTTCCTGGTAATAAAGTTTATTTCTATTGGAATATTATTAGAAATGGAAATATTATTTCCACCCATTCAGACTCAACGGATTTAATTCAATACGGTACAAAGAACTATACAGTAAATTATTAATTTCTATTCCCTCATTCCGTTTTACCTTTGCCACATGCTTCCCGACTATCCACATAAGCTTTTTACCGACCACCGCAGCAATTTCAACCTGCTGATGGAAACACTGGCCATGGATAGTATCTGATTTTGAACTTAGCCGCTATGAGCCGTTCTATTTTCCTGAATGATTTCATTATTAAATTTCAAAATCATGAACACGACAGTTACAGATAAACAAAAAAAAACTCAAACTGATTTTTTACCGTTACAGGGAACTGATTATGTAGAATTCTATGTGGGCAATGCCAAACAAGCCGCTCATTTTTATAAAACGGCTTTCGGTTTTCAATCGTTGGCCTATGCAGGTCCGGAAACTGGTATGAAAGATAAAGTGAGCTACGTTATTAGGCAGAACAAACTAACTTTTGTTTTAACTACACCATTAAGAGCAGGGAATCCAATTGCTGATCATATTTACAAACATGGTGATGGTGTAAAAGTAATTGCCTTAAAAGTGGAGGGTGCCACATCAGCTTTTGAAGAAACTACCAAACGGGGTGGTAAGTCATACATGGAGCCAACTACTTTGAAAGATGATAATGGTGAAGTGGTGATCAGTGGTATTCATACTTATGGTGATACTGTTCATTTGTTTATTGAAAGAAAAAACTACAATGGCGTTTTCATGCCGGGATTCAGGGAGTGGAAAACAAATTATAATCCAACTTCAACAGGTTTGTTATATGTTGACCATTGTGTAGGTAACGTGGGCTGGAACCAGATGAACCCCTGGGTAAAATTTTATGAAGAGGTTATGGGCTTCCGCAATATTTTAAGTTTTGATGATAAAGATATTTCTACTGAGTACTCAGCACTAATGAGTAAAGTAATGAGCAATGGGAATGGATTTGTAAAATTCCCGATCAATGAACCGGCAGAAGGAAAGAAGAAAAGCCAGGTAGAAGAATATCTGGATTTTTATAACGGGGAAGGAGTGCAACATGTGGCAATAGCAACTGCAGATATTGTCGCCACAGTAAGGGAATTGCAAAAAAGAGGAATAGAATTTTTGAACATTCCCTCCAGCTATTATGAAACGGTGCTGGAAAGAGTGGGTAAAATTGATGAAGACCTTCAGCCTTTGCAAGAACTTGGAATATTAATTGACCGGGATGATGAAGGTTATTTGTTACAGATATTCAGCAAGCCCCTGGAGGATAGACCCACCTTGTTTTTTGAGATCATCCAGCGTAAAGGAGCCAAAAGCTTCGGCAAGGGAAATTTTAAAGCCCTGTTTGAAGCCTTGGAGAGAGAGCAGGATGCCAGGGGAAATCTGTAGGAGGGCAGTTATTGTTCAGCATTTGGAGTCGTTAAAGTTTATGTTTCCGGCTCCAAATTTTGAAACTGAACTCTTATCTTTACAACTAGTTTGGCTAAACCCTTAAAATAAAATCCGTTACCTGCCGTTGTACCTATAGAGTTTATGATGAGAAACCTATTCATATCTGCATTTTTCATTAATTTTTTTGTTGTTGCAACTGCGCAACCCCCTTCTCAAAAAGGAGGCAATTCTTTTTCATTTATAGATTACCAGAAAACATTTCCCCGGCCCAGCGAAGCATTACTAAGGAAAGAAGATACACTGCAAAAGCAATTTGCCGCACAGAAATTAAAATGGCCTGCTAATTATATTTATATCCGTTCTTTTAAGTACGATAGTCAATTGGAAGTATGGGTAAAGGATGATATTAAAGAGCCGTTCCAGCTTTTTAAAACCTATAAAGTTTGTGCATTAGCAGGTTCCCTGGGGCCCAAACGAATGGAGGGTGATTACCAGGTGCCGGAAGGTTTTTATGCTATTAATGAATTTAATCCTAAGAGCAATTATCATTTATCGCTTGGACTTAACTACCCCAATGTTTCTGATAGAATATTGAGTGATTCATTAAGACCGGGGAGTGCTATTTTTATTCACGGCAGTTGTGTCACCGTAGGTTGTATACCCATCCGGGATGATCAAATTGATGAATTGTATATTTTGGCGGCGCATGCAAAAAACCAGGGGCAAGATTTTATTCCTGTACATATTTTCCCCATTCGGTTTAATAAAGAGAAAAGTGTAAAATACCTGGAAAGTATTACTAAAGATGATCATGATCTTAAGAAGTTTGCCGATAGGTTGGAAGATGCATTTGATTATTTTGAGAAATACAAGCAGTTACCAATTGTAATGATTGGGGATAAAGGACAATACTTTATTAACGATGTACCTCCACGCAAAGTAAAAGAGGCAGAAGTAAAACCAGTAAAGAGAGCCCCGGTTCAACATCGCACAAGATCAGTAGGGGTGCTGGCGGATGCCGTACACCAATGGCCGGAGTTTCCGGGTGGTGGAAATGCATTTATGAATTACCTGGCACAATTGGGTAAGGATATGGTAAGCTATCTTCCAAGAGGAATGAATAAAGCATATGTGCAAGTAGAATTTGTAGTGGATAAAGACGGTGTTCCCGTAAACTTCAAAATATTAAAGAGCATTAAAGATGGTGACGATCTAAATGACGAACTCATTAATCGGATGGAAAATATGGGTACCTGGAAACCTGCTTTGCTCCACGATAAGCCGGTAGCTAAAAAAATGGTGCAGACAGTAACCATCGAAGTGGCTCAATAATAATTTATTGTAATAACAATTGTATCGTATCAGTCGTTTGCTGCCTGAGCAAAACACTTTTCCCTTCAGTAATTTTCTCCAGCATATCTTTTGTATAATGCCTGATAGTAAGGAGTGATAAACCTTTTATTACCTGCACATCCAAAAAGTCAGAAGAGGCTAATGCAATTTTTTCAATTTTATCTGTACGGTCATCTAGAACACAAATAAAACTAATTGCTCCATTCTGTGTAAGATTTGGTTTAATGTGAAACTTTTCAAACAAATGATACAGATGGCCTACGTGGTGTTCACCAATAAAAGAAAAATCTTTAGAGCTCATTTCAAGGATCACCTGCTTTTCTTTCAACACAATTATTGGCGGAAGGTTATGTACTGGTTTATTATGAATAGCAGTGCCGGGTAATGACGGATTTAAAAAACATCTTACATATAAGGGTATATTTTTATTCTGTAGCGGCTTTATGGTTTTAGGATGTATAACTTGTGCGCCATAGTAAGCCATCTCAATTACTTCGTTATAATTCAATTCAGTAATAGGAACTGCCCCGGGAAATTGCTTTGGGTCAGCATTCATCACCGATTCCACGTCTTTCCATATGGTAAGGCTTTCAGCATTTAAAATATTGGCGAATACGGCGGCACTATAATCACTGCCTTCTCTGCCGAGTGTAGTACTTTCATTTTCATCAGTAGCGCCAATAAAACCCTGCGTCAATACGATATCAGCATTTTCAAATTCAGGAACTACAGTATTTAAAATTTGTTTAGCCGTATAATCCCAATCAATATTTGCATCTCTGAAATCATCATCTGTTCTGAAGATATCTCTTACATCCATCCATTTATTATTAATCCCTGCTTCATTTAAATAAGCACTTACAATAGTAGTAGAGAATAATTCTCCAGCGCAAACTATCTGGTCATAGTAATAATCATAGTCTCTTACCGGCTTGTCATGTAATAGCCATTCAACTTCAGTAAAAAAGTTTTTTAGTTCTGCTTCGCAAGCAAGGTATCCTGTAACCAGTAAATATTTTGCGGTAGTAAGATGTTGTTGTTTTACCTGTTCAAAGAGGCCAAGACATTCTTCTGTGTTACCATTATAAAAAGCTTCGGTTACTTTTTCAAGGGCATTGGTGGTTTTACCCATAGCAGAAATGATCACCACAATTCTTTCGTCCGGAAAGAGCCGTAATATTTCACCAAGATTTTTTATCCTTTCTGTACTATTTACAGATGCGCCACCAAATTTGAAGACCTTCATTATAAAATTGACAAGATTTGTAATAGGGTTACAAGTTGGCAAATGTCGCTAAAATGCATTGTTTAGCGATATTTTTAGGGAGTTAACTTGTCAACTTTTCAGCTACCGCTCAATGCCTTACATTTGTTATTATCAAAACGAGCCAGTATGAATGTTAATCGTAAAGTTCAAACCTTAGATGAGTTTACAATCCAGCAGTTACGAGACTTTCCACAAGCTACTGGTGAGTTATCGCACCTGTTAAGAAACATTGGCCTTGCTGCAAAAAGGGTAAATACGGAAGTGAATAAAGCCGGCCTGGTGGATATCCTGGGTGATTTTGGAACGGTAAATGTACAAGGTGAGGAGGTAAAGAAGCTTGACATATATGCTAACGACCAGTTTACTGGTGTACTGAAGCATGGTATAGCCTGCGCTGGTATTGCCAGTGAAGAGTTGGATGATTTTGTAGCTTTTGATGATGCTAAAAGTGCTAACTCTAAATATGTTTGCTTATTCGACCCGCTTGATGGTAGCAGTAATATTGATGTAAATGTATCTATCGGAACCATCTTCGGTGTGTACCGTCGCAAAACAGAAATTGGAACTGTTGTAACTCAGGAAGACTTTTTACAGCCCGGCAATCAGCAGGTTGCTGCAGGATATATTGTTTATGGCTCTTCTACTATGTTGGTATATGCTACACGAAGAGGTGTAAATGGGTTTACATTGGATCCTTCTATCGGTGAGTGGACATTAAGTCATCCTGATATTAAATGCCCTGATACGGGAAAAATATATTCTGTCAATCACGGTAATTTTTTCCAGTATGAAAAGCCAGTACAAGAGTATATACAGGTTTGCCAGAAAAAAGATAAAACGAACGGTGGTCCATATACACAACGTTATATTGGCAGTATGGTGTCTGATGTGCATCGTAACCTGATTAAAGGGGGTATTTTTATGTATCCCGGTACAACAGATAAACCAAAAGGAAAACTCCGCTTACTATATGAATGCAATCCTTTTGCATTCATCTTAACAGTAGCTGGGGGTAAAGCTACCAATGGTAAAGAGAATATTTTAGATATACAGCCAACGGAATTACATCAGCGTACACCCATGTTTATTGGGAGTAAAAAAATGATGGAAGAATTAGAAACCTATATTTAATAATTAGTTCAACACATGTCAAAAACAATAATATCAGTAAAAAATCTGGTAAAAAATTACGGCAAATTCAATGCAGTAAAAGGGATTTCGTTTGAGGTGAAGGAGGGAGAAATATTTGGATTGTTGGGTCCCAATGGCGCCGGTAAATCGACTACACTTGAAATAATTGAAACCTTACGGCAAAAAACAAGTGGAGAGGTAATTGTAGATGGTATTGATCTGGATAAAGACCCGAATGAAATTAAAAAAATAATCGGGGTACAGTTACAAACCAGCGGTTATTATCCCGGGTTAAACCTGTTGCAGTTGATTGAATTGTTCTGTGGTCTTTACAATCGAACGGTGGACCCGATGCAACTATTGGAAATGGTAAACCTGAAAGACAAGGCCAAAGCAAAAGTAAAAGAACTCAGCGGCGGACAAAAGCAACGATTTTCAGTAGCTACAACATTAATTAATGAACCCCGTATTATTTTCTTAGATGAACCGACCACCGGGCTTGATCCGCAGGCAAGAAGAAGCTTATGGGAGCTTGTAAAAAATATTCGTCAAAGAGGTACTACCGTTATCATAACTACACATTACATGGATGAAGCAGAATATCTTTGCGATAGGGTAGCCATTATTGATGCTGGTAATATTATTGCATTGGATACACCTGACAAACTGATTGATAATTTGATTGCTACCGGATTTGAACGACCAAAAGAAATGAAGTTAGCTAACCTGGAAGATGTTTTTATCAAACTAACTGGCCATTCATTGCGGGAGGACTAATTCACTCTTGACCATCCACTATTTACAAAATGAGTACACAAAATAAATTAAGAGAATATATGCAAGGAAAAATTGAAGCACAAAAGGCAGCCGGTGCTGCTTTCATGACCGAAAACATCAGCAAAGAAAATGTAAAAGAACTTCCCGGTGGAATTCAATACGAAGTAATAAAAGAAGGAACTGGTGCAAAACCAGAATTGAGAGATAAAGTAAAGGCACATTACAAAGGAACATTGCTGGATGGTAAGGAATTTGATAACTCTTTCAAAAGAGGACAACCATTTAGTGCCCCACTTACCGCCTTGATAAAAGGGTGGCAGATTGCTTTACCGCAAATGAGTGAAGGCAGCCACTGGCGTTTGTGGATACCGTCTGATTTAGCTTATGGTGACAGGGGTGCAGGTGGTGATATTCCGGGCGGGGCTACCTTGATATTTGAAGTAGAGTTATTAGAAATAGTAAAATAAATTTTATGCCCACAGTTGCTGCTGATCTTCGCTATCCTATAGGTAATTATGAACCGAAGCCTTTTTCTATTCCACAAAAAGTAGAATGGTTGGCAGACATAAAATTCTTGCCTCTTCATTTAGAGAATGCAATTTTAAACCTGGATGAAGCGCAACTGCACACACCTTACAGGGAAGAAGGTTGGACAGTTCACCAGCTTGTTCATCATGTGGCGGACAGTCATATGAATGCTTATATAAGATTTAAATTGGGATTGACAGAAGATAACCCAACTATAAAACCTTACGAAGAAAAACTGTGGGCTGAAACCCACGATGTACAAAAGTTACCGGTGAATATTTCTATTACATTATTACATGCCTTACATGCCCGGTGGTTTGAAGCATTGAAATATGTAACCGATGATGAATGGAACAACCGTACAGTTTTTCACCCGGAACATAAAAAAACCATGCGCCTCTGGTACCTGCTGGGTATGTATGCATGGCATGGTAAGCATCATGTGGCACATATAACTTCGCTTCGGGAAAGAATGAAATGGTAACGAGACACAAGAAACAATTCCTCATGAATTCTCAATGGCAAACACTTTCTTCCGAATATTTATTCAATGACCCGTGGTTTAAAGTAAGAAAGGAAAAATACAAAACACCCACAGGTAAAATAGTAGAGCCTTATTATGTATATGAATTTCCTACCTGGGTGGGAGTAGTGCCAATAACAGAAGAAGGAAAGGTGGTGATGATAAAACAATATCGCCATGCTATCGGCGAAGTATGTATTGAAATTCCCGGTGGCTGTGTGGATGATACCGATAAAGATTATGAAACAGCAGCAGCCAGAGAATTATTGGAAGAAACAGGCTATATTTTTTCTTCGTATGATTATCTTGGAAAAATATCACCTAATCCTTCTACCAACACCAACTTTTTGCATATGTTTTTGGCAAAAGGAGGCAAGAAAGTGGCGCAGCAAAAGTTAGATGCGAATGAAGAAATAGAAATTGTTTTGCTTAGTGTCGGCGAGCTAAAAACACTTGTCAGGGAACATAAAATAGTACAGTCCATGCATATAAGTTGCATTTTATATGCCTTAGAAAAACTAAATGAATTGTCTTATTGAACTCCTGATAAATAATACCAGAAATAATCCAGCACATTGGCGTTGTCCTTGCCCCAAATCTCTTTAACAGCAGCCAGCGAAACCTCGCCAACAAGAAACACACTTCCACACACTACGACCAGGTCTTTTGTATGTGCTTTTTGTGCAGCACTGAGTAACGCAAAATCAATATTGCTGAATGATTTTCCTGTCAAACCCAATCTTTCTGCTTTCATGGCTAATTCATCTTCAGACAATGCACGGGGAATTTGTGCTTTTGTAAAATAGTATCGGGCATTCTTTGGTAATAGCCGCAGTACATTATCAACATCTTTATCTTTTACCATTCCTAAAATGATATGCAGTTCATTATGCTCTGTCATTTCAATTTGCTGCACCAATTGCCTCATGCCCTCCACATTATGAGCCACATCAACTACTAATTGCGGGGAGTGATGAATTGTTTCCCAACGACCGTGTAATCCCGTTAGCTTTTTTGTTTCCCGCAAACCTTTTTGAATTATTGCGTCATCAATTTTCCAACCTTTTTGTTGTAATTGAAAACATGTTTCCAAAACGGTCAGCAGGTTTTTAGTTTGGTAGATACCGGGTAGATCAAGATGATATACTTTATGATCCGTATGATGTTCTTCCACTACCTCTACGATCAGCTCATGTTTCTCCCATTTCCAATCGGTAGCCTGTCTTTTTTGTGAGGCCACAAAAAAAGGCGCATTTTTCGCTGAAGCAGTTTTCTCAAAAACAGGCAATGTTTCTGAAAGCGTTTCACCAATTACTACAGGGATATTTTCTTTAATGATGCCTGCTTTTTCAAAAGCAATTTCTTCCAGGCTATTACCCAATAAATTCATATGATCCCAACCAATGTTAGTAATAACGGAAATTTCGGGAGTAATAATATTGGTACTATCTAATCTTCCCCCCAAACCCGTTTCAATAATGGCAATATCAACCTGTTGTTTTTTGAAATAATCGAATGCCATAGCGACTGTGATCTCAAAAAAACTTGGTTCAATTTCTTCAATTAGGTGTGTAATGTTTTCGGTAAAGCTGATCACAAACTCTTCGCTTACCATTTCGCCATTCACTTTTATTCGTTCCCTGAAATCTTTGAGATGAGGCGAAGTGTAAAGACCCGTTTTATATCCCCCAGCTTGTAAAATAGCAGCAAGCATATGACTGGTAGAGCCTTTTCCATTGGTGCCGGCTATATGTACACTTTTAAAAGCTTGTTGTGGATTGCCCAGTGATTCGCATAGTTTAATAGTATTGGTAAGGTCTGCTTTATATGCTGCTGCACCCATACGACTGAACATCGGTAGCCGGGAAAATAGATAGTCAGTTGTTTGCTGGTAATTCATTGACTGCAAAATAACAAAAAAGGGATGCTATGAATAAAATCATGACATCCCTTTTCTTATTATCCGTCCTTAGTTCTTAGTTTACTCTGAAATTAAACTGAACAGTGAGCATAGACTCATGATCAGATTTATCAAATCTTATATTTTGCAAGTATTGCATAATGGCTTGCTTGTAAGCATTGCTTGTATTCGTTGAACCTTTTGCAATGCTTATAAATTTACCAGTACCATCAGGTGATACACTGATGTTTGCATATACGGTTGCTTTATCCAAATCACCTGTAAAGGAGTAGTGACGTACAATTTTTCTATCACCTCTTGTTACTTTTGGTCCGCTGCCACTTCCACCGCCGGAGCCATTACCGCCACCGTTGCCAGTTCCGTTACCACCACCAGTACCACTACCGTTTCCTACACCACTGCCAGTGCCAGTTCCACCGGCTCTATCATAATCATCTGCTGATCCGCCACCTTTTCCTGCACCGGTTGTTGTTTTTCCAAGTACCGCTTTAGGACGGGGAGGAGCCGGAGGGGCAACAACTTTTGGTTCTACTTTGGCTACAGATGTATTGGTAATTGTTGTGGCCTTTGGTTTTACAGCTACTGGTTTTGTAACTTCTGTATTGTCCTTATCCTCATTTTCATCCAAAGCTTTTGAATCTTCTTTATCACCCGGTGTGGGTGGAGCGGGAGCCGCAATGCCAGCTGCACCTGCAGCCTGAACAGGATTTCCACCACCGCCACCACCATCAGCAGGAGGTTCAGGCTCTTCAGGAAGATTTAACTCTACCTCAATACCCGGCGAATAAGTAATTTGCTCAAAAACAGGCAGCTTCCATTTTAAAAGAAGCATGATAAGTATCATTAAGCCCACAAATCCGGCGGTAATCATAGCGGCCTGATTTCTGTTCTTTGCATCAAGGGTTGCAGACATAACGTAAGCGTTGTTCATACAAATTTACTGTTTGGTGATTAAGGGCGGAAACCATTGTTGTTCACACCTGTTACTAACGATGCAAACCCCGTGCAACTTGCACAAAAGGCGATTTATGAAATGTTAAGGTTTGGGAAATAAGCTATTTAAGCTTCCAATTGGCCAATACAATGCCAATGAATATAATAATCATGCTGGTAATATGTACCCAGGTAAACTCTTCATGTAAAATAATGGCGGCCTCTATACTGCTGAAAACTGGAATCAGGTTACCAAAGAGGGCTGTGCGACCAGAGCCTAATTTGCTAATAGCGATATTCCAGATAAGAAAACAAATAACAGAAGCACCGAGTCCAAGGTATAAGACAGATAGAAGGAGTGGAATGTTCCATTCAACAGCCGGGTATTGATTTGTTTCCCATAGAAAGAAAGGCAATAACAGCAATGCCCCAAGACTAAAGATCACAAAAAGGAAATTGACGGGAGATATAGATGCTGGTTTTTTCTTTACCAGCGTATTGTACACCGCAAAACAAAATGCAGCTAATAATACCCAAAGATCACCTTCTCCAAACTGCAATGAAAGCAGATTTCTAAAATCACCTTTTGATAATAAAAACAAAACACCAATGATACAAGTGATAAGACCTGCCAATTTTAAAAAGCCAATCTTTTCTTTCAGAAAAATGCGGGCAAAAATAATTGCCATGATGGGAGAGGAGGTTGTACCAATTAAAGCGAGGTTAATAGCAGAAGTATAATGGGCACCTATATAAACAAATGTGTTGAACAAGGCAATACCGGTAAGAGAGGCCCAAAATAAATAATGCCATGATTGTTTTACAACCCGCCATTCCTTTCTGAATTTCTTAATCGCAAAAGGAAAGATGATAATTGACGCAACCAGCCAGCGATAGAAACTAAGACCGATAGGAGGTATATCACTTTTTACCGCTCTTGCCACTACAAAATTTCCCGACCAGATAAATGCTGCAAGTACGGCAAGGCCAATTCCGATGTAAATATTTCGTTGAGCAGGTTGTTGGTTCATGTAAGCTTAGTGATGCGCAAAATCCATTTCAAATTTTCCTTTGATACGTTCTATCGGCGGGTTAAAATAGCCAAACTTCAGATCAGGAAATTCTTCCCTGATCAATTGTTGCAATTGATTTACACCAAGACATTCACCAATTTCTGTTACACCGATCTTTCCTAAATACCAATCAGGATCAATATTGAAATTTCTCCATTGTATCATCTTCAATCCTGTTTCTTTGATCAGCTTTCTCAATGCTTCATATTCTTCAACAGAATCCGTCATACCTGGAAAAACAAAATAGTTGATAGAAGTCCAGCCGCCGAAAGAGGTAACCACTTTCAGGCTTTCTACTATATCATTGAAATCATAATTGTTGGGGCGATAATAAGGCATGTATGTTTCTCTTCTTGCAGAGTTGGTACTTACACGAATAGAATCAAGCCCTGCTTCACACAATGCTCTTACGGCATCAGGTTTAGAGCCGTTAGTATTGATGTTGATACTTCCTTTCCTGGTATGCTTTCTAATTTCTATGATTGCGTCCTTAATGGTTTCCCACATCAACAATGGCTCACCTTCGCATCCTTGTCCAAAACTGATGATGGGATAAGGAGCAGATTCAAGATGCGGCACGGTAAACTCAACAATCTCTTCTGCTGTCGGCTTAAATGTTAAGCGGTCTTGCGTTGAAACAATTGGCTCTTCATCTGGTTGCAACGAAATACAACCAACGCAGTTTGCGTTACATGCCGGCGATACAGGCACCGGGCATTCCCATCTGCCTAAAGAAAAATTTCGAGCAGCAGGACAAGTATAAGTTAAGGCACAATTATTAGTAAGGTGACTTACTAAACGATTATGCGGATAATGTTTCTGTAAAACTTTTACGCCTTCTTCCACTTTTTTCTGGTCGTATCCTTCACAATCTTGTCGTATGTCTTGCTCTATCCTCGTAGCAGGTACATAGAATTTATTATCCAGCCATCCGGCGGCTGTATAACAAAACAAAGGGAGTGTAGGAGCATCTTTATCCGTTTCGTAGGCAGCCAAATAAAAACCAGTATGTGCCGGTGGAATAAAAGCAGCAACCGCCCAACCTTTATCACATAAACGCATTTCACCTGTTGTTACATCAATGCCAATTCCTTTTCTGCCTGGTAGTTCGTAAAGAGAGCCGCCATTTGGTAGTTCAATCCATTCATCTACGGGTACTTCAAAAGCATCCCAACCGCTTCGGCCAGTTACAAATAATGAAGTGTCTTCAAATATATTACCCTTACCATCGGAGTAGAGGATATATGGAGATTGTTGTAAACTCATTTGTTTAATTGATCCCTGCAAAAGTCGTTAAATTCTTTCTCATTTACAGAGGTTTTGCTTTCGTCTATTGCTTGCTGAATAAGCCTGTTGTTTTTCAGGTCGATAGTTAACAAGCCGTCTTTTAGTATCACATTATTCAGTGTAACCCATGAAATATTTTTTTGCGGAAAAGAAGGGTAAATGATTTTCTCTTTCTCAGTAATAACCAACAAAGGACGTTTAGAAACGAGGTAAAACAATCCGGGTACAAAAAGAATAATCCCAATCCACCAATACGAAGAATTGATCCAAACCATCGAAATGAGAAATAAAGCAAAAACCCGGTAAGGGGTGTCCTCATTATTTTTTATGCGAATAAGAAAATAATCAATAAGCAGGCAAATAAAAACAGCAATAGCCCCGACTAAAAAAGAAATTCGTCCTGTTCTTGTAATCGAAGCAAAGGAAAGAAAAGCAAATGCAGCAATATTGGCAATAATGATAAAGAAGGCGATCCGTTCGTATTGTTTTTTCTTCTCGTTCTTCAGGGTAATTTCAAACTGTGCCATCTCAATTATTAGTTGTCACCATTAAATTACAAAGCTTATATAGAACTCTGGCACCAACATTTGCATCCCAATCAGTATCACCTCCTATACCTACTTCATTCAAATCAAAACCAACAATTGTTTTACCACTTTTTGCCAACTGGGTAAATAAATAAAAGATCTGGTCTAATTCAAAACCCCCTGGTACCGGAGTTCCGGTGAAGGGGCAAAGCTTTCTATCCAATCCATCTATATCAAAGCTGATAAAAACTTTATCGGGCAGTTTACTGATGATTTCTTCTGAAATATTTTTCCATGTTTGTCCTTCAAACTGGCGGTTCTTTATTTCTTTATCAAAATAAGTAACTACCCTGAAATTGCTATTCTTTACATATTCCCATTCGTCGCTTCCAAAGTCACGAACACCCACTTGAACTAACCTTTCCAATTGAGGAATTTCTTTCAGCGCATTATACATTATGCTTGCATGAGAATAATTAAAACCTTCGTAAGCTTCACGCAAATCAAAATGAGCATCAATTTGTAAGATGCCGAAATTGCCATGTCTTTCTCCGATCGCTTTCATATAACCAAGGGGTGTACTGTGGTCACCGCCTAATAATCCAACCAATTTATTTCTATCCATTAAAGCCTTGGTTTGTTCATACACCCAGTTGTTCATGAAAACACTTCCTTCATTTACTTCCTTCAATGTTTTACACATAAATGTATTGGCGGCTACTTCATCACCTTTGGAGATATAGTCAATATATAATTCGGCTTCTTTTCTCAGGTAATCGCTTTTCATCAACACCTTTTTGTCGCTTGGCCGCATATAAAAACCCTGCTGCCACGCATCAGGCATTTCCGGATCAAAAAGATCAACCTGCATACTTGCACGCAGAATTGTGTCGGGAGCCCGGGCAGTGCTGGCCGTACAACTCACCGTTACTTCCCATGGTACAGGAACAATAATGAGTCTTGAGTCTTCTTCGTTGGTAGGTAAACCGAATATATTATTATTGGGGTTACTTACACTATTGGGGTCGAAAGTTGTATCGTTGAACATAATGAAAGGGGTATGAAAAACGGTGCAAATTAGTCTGCTTTATATTAAGAACAAAATTGCTATCCAACTTGTGGATAATCGGCAATGTGATATTACAGCATAAAAAAAGGAGTTGCAAAGCAACTCCGGGTAAAATATTTTGAATTAAGTATTAATGATTATTTTTTCTGCTAAGCGTCTTCAGGTGATTAACATGTGATGCAACTGCAAGGCGCATCTTCGGGTATTCGATATACGGAACATTAAAATCCTCGCAGGCCTTTTTAATTATCTTACTAATAGCAGGGTAATGTACATGCGATATCCTTGGAAAAAGGTGATGTTCCACCTGGAAATTTAAACCTCCAACCCACCAGCTGATCAACCTATTGCGGGTAGCAAAGTTGGCGGTGGTTTTTAACTGGTGTATAGCCCACTCGTCTTCCATTCTGTTAGTTTCCACATTAGCTTTAGGGAAATGAGTATGCTCTACCGTATGCGCTAATTGAAATACAATACTAAGTACTACTCCGGTAAACATTCCGTAAATAAGGAAACCTACAAGCCATGTTGAAAATCCAAGTGTATAAATAGGTACTGCCATAAAAATAAAGGCGTGCAGCAATTTAAAGCCCCAGAAAGAAATATGGTCGCCAATTGACATTTTTGTGAGTGAAGTAGGCCCTATTCTTCCAAGGAAATATTTTTTATAATCTGTAAAGAAAACCCACCAGATATAAAGAAGTGAATAAGCCAGCCAAAAATACCAATGCTGAAAGCGGTGTATCTTATAATACTTCTGAGTTTCACAAAGACGAAGCAATGGCTTTGCTTCAATATCATCATCAATACCTTCAATATTTGTATAGGTATGATGAATGATGTTATGTTTTGAACGCCACATAAAATTATTAGCGCCTAAAAAATTGAGTGATAAACCAGCCAACTCGTTGACCCACTTATAGCGGCTAAAGCTGCCGTGTAATCCATCATGCATTACATTAAAACCTATAGCTGCAGTAAGACCGCCAAGTACAATACATTCAACAATAGCTAACCAGGTGGTAGGGGTATAAAATACAAGATGTGTGTAAACTGCAATAAAGCTTACTACCAATAAAATCGCTTTAAAGTATAAAGAAAAATTGCCTGTTGATGCCTTGCCTTCTTTGGTAAAGTATTCACTGATTCTTTTCTTTAATTCGCCATGAAAGGACTGAGATGCATTGGAGAATTTTGGGCTTGCCATAGTTAACTGTTTCAGCGGCAAAGGTAACTTATTAATGCTTATAAATAGCCAGAAAATTCAGTCAAACGGTTGTTATTGATAAATGTGGATTTTGTTTAACGTTTCAACCTAAGTTGTTTTCAAACAAACGTTTATGTTTCGTTCTGTATTAATGCGTTAAGATTTTTTATCCCGATTTTTTTCTCACTTATAAAGCCTTCTGCATATTTAACACCAATCCTTTTTCCAAACATCCTGGCTCTTGCAATTACACTCTCTAAAAAATCTGGAGTGGAAATATAAGTTTGGGGTTCTCCGTTGTTGGTATTGGTGCTATGAAACTGTGTTGAATAGGCCTGTACAGCTTGCATCCGTTGCTCAAATACATCACTAATGTCAATCAATAAATCTGGTTCATGATACCAATCTTGAATATAATGCAACACATACGATGGTCTCCATCGTTGTTGTACATTTCCCTTTTCATCTTTGGTTTCTATTTTGGCTAGCCCAGATAAAAAACAACATTCCGCAATCATATTTCCTGCACGGCCATGGTCAGGGTGGCGATCATGTAATACATTACCAATAACAATATCTGGTTGATATTTTCGGATGGACTGAATCAATTGCAATTGATGTGCTTCATCATTTTTGAAAAAGCCATCCCGCATTTTTAAATTTTCTCTCACATGTACTCCCATTATCATAGCAGCCTTGGCAGCTTCGTCATACCGGGTATCAATAGTGCCCCTTGTGCCAAGTTCTCCCTGGGTTAAGTCTACAATGCCGGCTTTTTTCCCAAGTTTAATTTCATTGATTAAAGTTCCGGAACAACCCAGTTCTACATCATCCGGATGAACCCCAATAGCAAGTATGTCGAGTTTCATATTATTTATTTCTGATTACTGATAAAAGCAAAAAAGGAATACTTAATCGAAGTAAAGATAGGTAAAGAGGAAAATTTTTGATGCCCGGAAGATTGTATACGTAAACGAATTCTTAGTTTCTGTATGGATTTCCATACCAGCTGCCATCAATTTCTTTTACGATGTTTTCAATCTGTCTGTCTAATTGATTTTCTTTAAGATCCCATTCCTGTTTCAGGTTACCACCCACAAAGAAGGCTACTGTCTGGTAGAATCTCGCATTTAATCCGCCTTTATACTCTTTGATAATGGAGTAACAGTTATTACCAGTTTGACGGTTGATGAGTTTCATTAGAATTTTCCCCTGGTAAACAGAAAGGTTAGATAAGGGATCACTGAATTGTTGTTTTAATTCTTTCTCCCTGGTTTTGATGTATTCTTTTCTTTCTTTTTTAGATTCTACTCCCTGCAATTTGAGATTTATTTCGTTGATAGTTGAACCCGCTACTCTTGCGTAGGGATAAGTAACATAGACGGCATTGCGCAATCTCGTCCATTCTTGTATAAACTTAGCCAGCTTATCAGGAGAGAGTTTAGAAATCCAAACCATGTCCTGTTCTTTATAGTTTATGATTTCGTTTTGATAGAAAATAGCAGAGGTTAAAATAGTATCATTTGGCCCCCATTTTTTACGTTGCTCCTTCATTTTCAGCAAGGCTAATTTGGTTGAATCAGCGGCAACAGGGATGGTGTCAGATTGGGCAAATAAAGACATTCCCGATAGTAACAACAGGAACGGCAACAGGCATAAAGCCTTTATATAGTATGATTTACATGAAATCACGGCTTTGTAAAAATAGAAAACAGGGTTGGTATTCTCTAATTTGACAACAAAGCTACCTAAGTCGCTGTTTCAAAAAAGCCAAAATTATGACTGAAGGCGGCTCCTGCGGTTTTGGCTAATGCGGTGCACCATGCTCATTAAAATACCGATAGCCGTCACTACTACTCCCAACCAAAGCAACCTGATAAAAGGAAACTTGTACGCTTTTATAGTTACGTATTCCATTATGGAGTTAGATTCTTTGATGCCCAGCTCAATACTTTGGTCGGCATTTACTTTTTGCAGGCGCAGAATAATACTTTCAGCTGTAATAGTATCTGGCAGAGAAAGCATATCACCCTTTGCGATAGCAAGGCGGGTTGTTACGGAATAGACAGAACCACTCTTTGAATATATTTTCATCGGTGCTTCATATAATTGTCCCTTTTCTCCAAACAATTCCTTGGGCAGACTGTCTTTTGTTTTTAAACCTTCCATTATAATAAAACCGTTCGAGTAGAAAACAGTGTCACTTATTTTTAATGGCACTGGTTTAAATGAAGCTGTATCTTTTGTATTATCTGGATTAGCGATTGAGGTAATATATGTAAACACATCATGTGTCCAGTAATGCCTCGCATCCGGGTTCGACATTAATCCTTCGTTGCCTTTGTAGTTTACAAAAGAATTAGGTGTTAATACAAACTCCTCTTTACCATCTTTCCTTTTAAAACGAATTTTATAAAAAGACAACTCTTTTTTAGGATGAGAAGAATCTCCTTCATAAGTAAGGCTGTATTTATCCATATCTGATGTAAGCCCTTTTACCAATGTCAGGTTTTCTCTAGGGTCTTCTGTTTCAGCTAATGGAGCCGGAATGCCGTTAACATTGTCTGATAACACTTCTTTTTTGGAAGAAGAAATTAGTATACCTAATAACACCATACCAAAACCGACATGGGCAACAGAACCCCCAGATATTTTTAATTTACCTTTTACGCCAATCCAGATATAAGCAGCATTAGCAATAATTGTAAACACACTACAAGCAACAGCGATCCAGATTGCTGCCATAAAGCCTACCGTTTCTTTCCTGTAATTCACATCGCCCAGCCCGAGAACAAGTGAAGCAGCAATGATTGATAATACGGCAGGTATCGCAATTTTTTTCCAGAAATATTTTGCAGTGGTTTCTTTATACTTGAAGTATTGTGTGATCGCTGTTAATGCAGCTATGATTATAGCAACGAATACCTGAATTTGGTTATACGAAAACTCCATGTTCTGCGGAGGAGCCAGCTTTGTTCCGAAAATTTTATTAAAAACAGGAAGTGATGTTTTGCCAATTATAACGATTGCCGACAAAAAGAAAACCAATGCCCCGATAAACATCCAGAATTCTCTTGATGAGGCGGCTTCTTCTTTTTTAATGGCTGGAATTTCTTTATACCTCGTGGCAAAATATACCAAAGCAGGCACCACAAAAACAAGCAAAAAAGTTAACAGCTGAAAATTCATTCCCAGGTCTGTAAAAGCATGTACAGATGTTTCACCTAAAATTCCGCTACGGGTTAAAAAAGTTGAGTACAGTACAAATCCAAAAGAAAGAATAAAAAATAAATGCGTTGCTCTTAAAGAATGGCCAGTGTGTTTATAAATTAGCAAGGTATGAATACCGGATATTAATATCAACCATGGAACTAAAGATGCATTCTCCACCGGATCCCAGGCCCAATAGCCACCAAAAGTGAGTGACTCATAAGCCCACATGGCACCCATCATGATCCCAACCCCAAAGACAGCAGCAGAAAATAAAGCCCACGGTAATACCGGGTTGATCCATTCGCCAAATTTCTTTTTCCATAATCCGGCAATAACAAAAGCAAACGGAACAATAGTTGATGCAAACCCCAAAAACAAAACAGGTGGGTGTATTACCATCCAGTAATTCTGTAATAATGGATTCAGATCATTACCATCTTTAATTGATAGTAAGTAATCTGGGCGCAACGGTTGATTAACATCGCCTGCAATATGAAGAGCTGGTGCATTGTCCAATACACCGGAATCCCTTAATAAAATGAAGGGGTTAGATCCCATCTTCCAGTTAAAGATGTAAATACCAGCAATCATTGTAGCAAGGGCCAATTGCATAAAGCTAACCACCGTCATTACGGGTGCTTCCCATTGCCTGCTTGTTTTGATCAGAATCAACCCGAGTATACAATGCCAGAAACTCCATAGCATAAAACTACCTTCTTGTCCTTCCCAGAAGCAAGCAAGCAGGTATTTGAATTCTAACGAGAGGCTGCTATGTTTCCATGCATAATGATATTCGAAAAGATGGCTATGAATAATATAGAATAACACTGCAAAAGTGCCAAGCACACAAATAACTTCCGTAATAAAGGCAATACGGGCCAATTTTTTCCAATAGGCTCCATCCAACTCTGATTTTGATTGAGTGGAACGGAAGTAAGAAAATGTGGCAACGAAAGAAGCAACAATAGAGAGTACAATAAAGAAATGTCCTATTTGTCCGGGTAAAAGGTGCTCGCCTATATAATCCATTCCCTGTTAGTATTTAGATTCGGCAGAATTGTTTGAAGAAGGTTTTTCCGTTGTAGCGCTTTGTAAATTTTTATCTGTCGCCTTCATATCTTCTTTATACTTAGAAGGACATTTTGTTTGTATCGCATCACAGTTAAAAACCCCATCGTTGTATTTTCCTTTCAAAACTAAACGTTCGCTGATCTCGAAATTGTCGGGTTTTGTATTATGATAAACAACCTTTACTGATTTACCTAATGTATCAACAGCCGTAAAACTCAAATAGTTCGCATCTTTTAATGCATCGTATTCAACAGGCTGCGATTTATCTAGTTTGGCCATTAAGTGAACATATTTGCCCGGTTTTGAAATAGCAGTATCAACGGTGTCGTAAGTACTGGTTGTTTTTAAAAAAGTAAGCAGCACAGCAATGGCTCCGGCAATCAGTACAAGCAGTGCAATGTGGATTTTTTTCATAGCCTTAATTTACGGGTGCAAAGTTAGGCCAAAAAAGCCTGCCGTAACAACGATAATAAATGTAATGCTATAATTAGTTGCAAATCTGAAGGGTGTATGTTGTAGAATGGCTTGCCCTTATCTTTGCACACCTAAACGATATCTACTATATGTTATTTCAACTGACTGAAGAGCAGCTGATGATTCAAAAGGCGGCAAGAGATTTTGCACAAAATGAATGCTTACCGGGAGTAATAGAAAGAGACGAAAAGCAACAATTTCCCCGTGAACAGGTTATGAAACTTGCCGAACTCGGCTTTCTGGGTATGATGGTTGACCCCAAATATGGGGGTGCAGGAATGGATACTATTAGTTATGTGCTGGCAATGGAAGAGATCTCGAAAATTGATGCCAGCGTAAGTGTAGTAATGAGTGTAAATAATAGTTTAGTTTGTTACGGTATACAGGAATATGGCACCGAAGAACAAAAGCAAAAATACCTCACTCCGTTAGCACAGGGCATTAAGGACGGCGAATTACATATCGGGGCATTTATGCTCAGCGAACCCGAAGCCGGAAGCGATGCTACTTCACAACAAACTACAGCAGAGGATAAAGGGGATTATTATTTGTTGAATGGAACAAAGAACTGGATAACTAATGGTGGTACCGCTTCTACCTATTTAGTAATGGCACAAACGGATCGATCAAAGGGTTCAAGAGGAATTAACTGTTTGATCGTTGAAAAAAACTGGCCGGGGGTAACCGTTGCAGCTAAAGAAAATAAATTAGGTATCCGTGGAAGCGATACACATACGGTAATGTTCAGTGATGTAAAAGTGCCAAAGGCAAACAGAATAGGAGAGGATGGGTTTGGATTTAAATTCGCTATGAAGACATTGGCTGGTGGAAGAATCGGCATTGCTTCCCAGGCTTTAGGCATTGCAAGCGGCGCATTTGAATTTGCCAGGGAATATGCAAAAACAAGAAAAGCATTTGGAACAGAGATCATGAATCACCAGGCCATTGCTTTTAAGCTGGCTGATATGGCAACTAAAATTGAAGCTTCAAGATTACTTTGCCTGAAAGCTGCGTGGGAAAAAGATAATAAGATCGATTACACATTAAGTTCATCCATGGCAAAAGTATTTTCTTCTGAAACAGCTATGTGGACAGCGGTAGAAGCTGTGCAGGTACATGGTGGCTACGGTTTTGTAAAAGAATACCATGTAGAACGGTTAATGCGGGATGCCAAAATCACACAGATATATGAAGGAACAAGTGAAGTGCAGCGAATTGTGATCAGCCGGAGTATATTAAAATAATTGATTTACCAGCAGGCTATATAGTCTCTTATAATATTTTTCCATACTTGCAGCTTCTCTTCCAGGGAAGCTGTTTTGTTTTCATAAAAGTAGCCATCTGCCATCGTATAGATTTTGTCGCCCAGGCTTTTACAACGGCTTAATTTTATTCCCATAAATGATTTGAAACCTCCGTCGTCAAATTTTGGATGTTCAATATTTTCGGCATATTCGTTAAATCTTGGTGTTGTGGTATAGTAGGATAAACGACCATCCTTATTTGTCCATTGATAAATGGCAATACTGTCGTTTCCTGCAATTCTTTCTACGCAGCAATTTTCTAAGTTGTTTTCCTCCTTATAGTCAATTCGCAGATCTTTAAATTTATAGGTCTTCCCTTCAATAAATAAGGCATTGATGATTGCAGGATTGTAACCGTTTTTTTCGGTAACAGAAGCAGTTGTTTTTTCTCCTTTCTTTTTTGTTTTAGTAACGGCTGCGGTTTCAATATACACTAAGCCCTTGTTTTCCCCGGTAATATCAACAGTGATTTTTCCTTCCAGCGTATCTTTAAAAAAAACAACCATTTTGCCACTATAAGTTTGTGCATTGTTCTTTTGAGCAAATAGAAATAGGGTTATAAAAGCAAGACAGATGTTTTTTAAATTCATGATATGAAAATTCGTAGATGTTATCGATAAAGTTAACGGAAACCATTTTTCCGGGTATACCTTTGCGAGGGTATTTTAAAAAATAGCATGGCGGTAAATATTTCAGCATACAACATTATAAAAAGTTACCTCGATGAACAGCATGTGCAGTTGGTTGCCGTGTCTAAAACCAAACCGGTTGAAGATATTCTTGAACTTTATCATCTTGGTCAACGGGACTTTGGAGAAAATTATGTGCAGGAGTTGGTGGAAAAAGCAGAAAAACTGCCCAAAGATATCCGCTGGCATTTTATTGGTCACCTCCAAACTAATAAAGTAAAGTTAATAGCCCCCTTTGTGCAACTGATCCATGGAGTAGATAGTCTAAAGCTTTTGAAAGAAATTAATAAGCAGGCCGCTAAAAGTAATAGAGTGATAGATTGTCTGCTGCAGGTACATATAGCACAGGAAGAAACCAAGTTTGGTTTTGATGAAGAAGAGCTAAAGATGGTCATGGAACAATTGGAGGATTCAGCATTAAACAACGTTCGAATTACAGGATTAATGGGGATGGCAAGTTTTACAGAGGATATGGAATTGGTGAAAGCAGAATTTCAGACATTAAAAGCAATTTTTGACCAGTATCCCAAATTGAGCATTCTTTCAATGGGAATGAGTAGTGACTATAAAGTTGCGGTTGCGGAAAAGAGTAATATGGTGCGGATCGGCAGTCTTTTATTCGGGCAAAGGGTTTAGAACCTTGTTCTCAAAAGGAATAATCATTGTTTTGATAAATTTCAGTACTTTTTCTCTTTAAATGCATAGCATTATGCGGTTAATAACCTTATTCCTTTTTTTATTAGCTTCTGCGGCAGTTTCTGCCCAAGTGGAGCGGGACACTATTTTACGAAAGTGTCCCCTGTTCATTACCGATACACTTACTTCTAATAATTTTTTTATTGAGGGTTTACCAGCTACTTTAAAAGTCTATAGGGTAAGCGGAGATCTTACTATTGTAATTCAACAACGGGATCAATTTTTTACAATGCTTTTTCGTGACAAAAAGCTAAGAACCGGAAAGTATAAGATCAAAGTAAGCCCGGGAAGTAAAGATGTAGCAGCCAAATACTCATTCCGTTCTGGTGACCAGGTATCGTATGTGAATGTTGCCAATGGAACTATTGAATGTACTTTTGATAAAGAAAAAGACATGTGGCGCTTAAAAGTAAATGGCATGATAGCCAATCTTGTCGAAAGGTCAATTACGTATTACAGGGTCAGGGCTGATTTTTTTGTAAAATAAATCTCCTTGCTACTAATCGGGATATCCGGTTATATTTTTTCCCAATACAATATTTCTTGTAGCTTTTAATATTGAACCATTAGAAATGGGTTGAATAACCCCATTTCCTCCTTTTGGATTTTGTATTTTTCCTTTTGGCAACAACGGATCATCTGCAAATAAAAAATCATCAATCCAGTATTCGCTTTTGCCCGGCTCTTTAACAATGGCATGGATATGTTTTGGATTATTGCTGTTGGGGTAAGAGGCAGGTACCAACGTATAAAATTTATATTTTCCTTCTGCATCTGTTTTAATCCAAGCTCTTATATAACCATGTCTGCCCATTCCTTTTTCGTTTTCCAATTTTGGGTAAATGCCATTTTGATCAGTATGATACACATATAGAACCACACCCGGAGCAGCCGTTATTCCATCGCTTTTATAAACAATTCCACTGATTTCAATTTTTGGACCTTTTGTGTTAAAACCAGGTAGTGTATCAACACTTTTTAGTTTATCAAAAGGAACCGGGCTTTCATAAATTGCTTCGCAATCTTCGCAGCGGCCACCCACTTTTATCTCTTGATTTTTATTACTGCTTTGTTCAGCATTTTGCTGGCCGCAACCTGATAGAGCAACCAGTGAAATAAAGAAGAGGCTAAGTACTCGTTTCATGGCTGATAATTTCAGCTAAGGTTGACATATTTATCCTTCGGGTTAAAAAATTTACACCTTTGGTACTTAACCCTTGATAAATGGCTTTATTACGCCTTGTCATGGAAAGCCTGCGTTTGGTGTAAACTGTTTTGCCGTGGGGAATTAGTACTTTTATTTTGACTTATGCAGAACAGAGGATTACTTAAATATAAAGTACATCATATTTTATTCTGGCTACTGGTATTTGGAATATGGTATTTTTTGCGGGTTGATGATTATTCAACTCAACGGAAAGCATTTGCTGTTACATTCATTAAGGTTTTTGATCTGGCGTTGATGATATACATCACCAATTATGTGTTGATACCGCAATTGCTTTATAAGAAGAGATACCTGGCACTTGGTATTTCCTTCTTGTCTCTTATTATTCTCAGCAGTGCAGTTAAAATGAATATACTTGGCCGTATGCTTAATAACCCGGCATTGTTTGACTGGACTTCCAATATCAAAGACAGGCTCTACGATAATATCATTCCTCATTTTATATTGGTATTTGCCGGAGCATCCATAAAGCTGATGTTTGATTATGGAAAGCTGCAACAACGCATGGCAGAAACGGCGAAGGAAAAAGCGGAAGCCGAATTAAATTTTTTGAAGTCCCAGATAAATCCACATTTTGTGTTTAACTCACTCAACTCTGTATACTTTCTTATTAATAAAGACAATGCAGAAGCCCGGGGGGCATTGCATAAATTTTCGGAAATGCTGCGATACCAGCTTTATGAAATGAACGATAGTAAAATACCTATTGAAAAAGAAATTCATTACCTGAAAGATTATGTAGACTTACAGCAATTGCGGAAAGATGAAAAGTACACGGTCCAGTTTAATGCAGCAGCTGATGTAAAGAACTTTTTAATAGAACCATTATTATTAGTTCCTTTTGTAGAAAATGCTTTCAAGCATATTTCTCATTTTAATGATAAGGCCAATTTTGTAAAAGTGGATATGTTTAGGGTAAATGGATCTTTTGTTTTTTCAATATCCAATTCGAAGGACAAACAACCATCAACAGAAAAGCAGGGTGGTATTGGAATGAATAATGTAAAAAGAAGACTTGAACTTTTATACCCCGGTATGCATGAATTAAAAATCGACGAAACAGAAAATAGTTTTAATGTGCAACTTAATCTTCATTTATCATGAGCATTAACTGTATAGTTATTGATGATGAACCACTGGCCCGAAAAGGGTTGAAAGAATATATAGCCGACATCGATTTTCTAAATTTGGCTGGCGAGTTCGACAACCCACTCAAAGCAGCGGAAATTATCAGCAATGGGGGAGTGCAGCTTCTTTTTTTGGATATTCAAATGCCTAAAATAACCGGGCTCGATTTTTTTAAAACACTCCAGCATGCACCGCCTGTAATTTTTACTACAGCCTATCCGCAATATGCCTTGGAAGGCTTTGAGGTAAATGCATTGGATTATTTAGTTAAGCCAATTTCATTTGAACGTTTTTTAAAA
The DNA here is from genome assembly GCA_002127295.1 of Chitinophagaceae bacterium IBVUCB2. GTDB lineage: Bacteria > Bacteroidota > Bacteroidia > Chitinophagales > Chitinophagaceae > JJ008. Next base: position 430,477 of record NFUV01000001.1, on the reverse strand, counting down.
GCAGCACTCAAAGCAAAAGAATATTACGAAGTAAGAGATACGAATACTACCGAAGCAAGCCCGGCGGAATATTTTTTTATTAAAGCTGATAATAAGCTGGTGAAAATTATTTATGAAGAAATTTTGTATGTTGAAGCTGTACAAAATTATGTGACCATTTATACGTTGGATAAAAAGTACATGACTTACCTAACCTTTAAATCGGTAGAGGAATATATGCCCGCAGACAAATTTCTAAAGGTTCATAAATCCTATATCGTGGCTGCTTCAAAAATTGACAGCATTGAGGGCAATGATATTCGCATTGGTGAACGACATATTCCCATCAGCCGAAATCAAAAAGAAGAGGTGATGGAAAAGTTATTGAAAGGCAGGTTTTTAAAAAGATGAATTGTTTTGCTATTAACTACCTCTTTGTGATCCGGTATTAGATTGTTTGCTTACAAAGCCGCCTGATTTGGTTGGCTTCTGAATAAATTTAGATCCCGCAGCATTTGCACCCGGAGCTCCTTTTTTATTGTCTTTCTTTTTTCCTTTCTTATTGTTTTGATTGAGCAATGACATATGGATTTATAATTTTTTATAAAGATAATGTTTATTCGTCATCAGCGAAATAGGAATGCCAATGAAGCAGATAAGAATTAACATACTGACGAGAGCATTTTTAAGTACAAAAGGAGGTTGTGAGGCTTGACTCATTGGTACTATCAATTGATTCATTATTACCCATACCAATAATCCGTAAAGTATGCCCGCTAAAAATTTATTTTTTCCAATCCATATTATTTGCGAATAAAGAAAGAAAAAACTAATAGTGAAAATAAAAGCAACGGCAAAGTGAAAGAAAATACCCCAGGCTATCATCGACCAGCCCGGTGTTGTAAAAGCCTTCTTTCCAAAAACGGCACTGGCAATATATTTAAAAACAATAGCCGGGTCTTTGCCGGTATTAACCATAAAATTAACTACAGCTGCGGTTCCATCCAGTAAGCCGGCAATGAAGCCAGTAACAATAATCGCAGATGGGAGTTTTTTCAATAGCAATGGCATAGCTAACTTTTCTTCAACAGACAGCTATAATGGTAAAATAGCTGTTGCGATAGCGTAAACACTTAAAATTCAAATATAACTTGTTGATTTTATGAGTTGAAGAAGGATTTACAATTTTATTTCCCTTCCTTCGTTTAAGTAGAGTCCAGTCCTATTAAAAAACCAATATCCGTCTGTATGAACCACCCAATCTACAACGACCAGGCACATATTGCCGAGGAGTTTCAATTGCATGACAGCCATACAATCCAAAGAGCAAGGCTGGCTCAATTCAAAATCAATTCGTATAAATTATCATTAATCAAGGCTGCTTTTTGTATAAGCCGTGATGAACTTACAGGAAATCTGAAAAGCACATTACTGAATTATACAGAGCCTTCCCTGGTGCTGGCAGATATCGGTTTCTTTGCATCTGAAGTTGATAATTAGATTGTAATTAATCCGGTAGATTATTGTTCCAACTCTTTAAGGGTTGCAATTTTCTTTTTTAATATGCCCGCAGCTTTAGTGTAGCCACCATCTGCACCATCAACAAAATGTATATGCTGATCATCCATGTTTCTTACATAGCATGACATTACAGATTCACTGCTTACATGGAGACCATATACTATTTTTTTCTCTTGTTCCATTTGGATCAGCACTGTTTCTAATTCTTCCCGCTGATTCGCTGTGCCAGATATCACTGTATTAATTTTCCCGTCAATCACTAATGTATCACTCATATCCACCAATTTGTAGAGGTATTCCTTACCTTTTTTTGTTTTAAAGTAAGCTTTTCCCAACAGGGATGTAAACCATGTTTTTACCAGGTAGATCATGCTAAAACCTCCTAATCTTGTTCTCATCTCTGCTGCTACCTTTTCGAAAGTGGCTTTCATCCGCAACTTATCAATGCTAATTGGTTTTCGGTTTACAGAGTTGCCATAAATTTTTTCGATAGCCATCATTACATCCCGGAAAACTTCGGATTGTCTTATTCCTTTTCCTGCAATTATCAATAAGCTAATAATCTCAAAATTAGTAGCAGGAGGTTTTATCTTATCCCAACGGCAATGCATCCCCGACATATCGAGTTCCTGTAAATAAATATCTGATCCGGGTAATTCAGCAGTACTTTTTATTTTCTTCTCAGCAAACGTAAGTCCATCCCCAAGTATTACAGGAATAGTAAATCGCTGGGAAGTTTTAAGTTTGCTTACTTTAAGTTCACTTTTTTCGTTATACACATCAGCAACAGGCACATGTCCGACTCTCAGTGTTAGATCAAAATTCTTTTGGGTGTTTTCCCGGTGCTGATGCAGCACATTTAACGTTGATTCCAACAGGGATGGAGGAATAATAAAAGTTGCTCCATCGCCACCAAAAAAGAAAGGTACCAGTATATTGTTTTTGTTAGCAACATTTAATGCGGCAACAATACTGCCGGTGGCCACCAGATTTACTGTTTGGTGACGGCCATCCATAGCAGCCTGGGTACTGTTTTTTACATCTGTAATCAGTACATGCCAATCGTCAGGAATATTATAAAACAAATGTTCTTCCGTTAATAAATCACTCAGTGGGATTTCATTAACTGGCAGCCTCGAATAAAAAAGATCATTTTTAGTAGTCACAACAGGTAATTAGTAAGAGGGAAAGTTAAGTTTTAATTTTTTGTTACGGTCTGCATGGCTACTATCATCTTTAGTTGCGTCGCACTCTTCATCATTCATTCCCATACTAAGCATTTTTTATAGGTTTAAGAGTTTAACCCGGAGAGTTCTTACGTCGCTTTGATAAGTTTGAATAGATAATTTTATCGAGTGAGTTATCCGGCAACCCTCTCATTTCCTTAACTTTGCACACTATGTCAGCAGAATTAAAAAGCGAAGAAAGAAGTCTTAATTTTCTCGAAGAAATTATTGAGCAGGACCTGAAGGAAGGTAAGTACAAACAAATTGTTACCCGGTTTCCACCGGAGCCAAATGGTTACCTGCACATTGGTCATGCGACCAGCATCTGTTTAAATTTTGGCCTCACCAAAAAATACGGCGGCTATACTAACCTGCGTTTTGATGATACCAACCCTGTAACGGAAGAAACGGAATATGTAGAGAGCATTAAAGACGATGTAAAATGGCTGGGTTTTGAATGGAAGAATGAATTATATGCTTCTGATTATTTTGATAAGTTATATGAGTTCGCAATCACTCTCATCAAAAAAGGGTTGGCTTATGTTGATGATAGTACTTCAGAAGAAATTGCAACACAAAAAGGAACGCCGACAGAACCGGGCAAAAGAAATAAATATGCTGACCGCAGCATAGAAGAAAACCTTCAGCTATTCGAAGAAATGAAAGCTGGGAAATATAAAGATGGGGAAAAGGTATTGCGGGCTAAGATTGATATGGAAAGCCCGAATATGATAATGCGGGATCCATTACTATACCGTATAAAACATGCTTATCACCATCGTACGGCCGACAAATGGTGCATTTACCCGATGTATGATTTTGCACATGGGCAAAGTGATAGCATTGAGAATATTACTCACTCTATTTGTACATTAGAATTTGTTCCTCATCGTGAATTATACGACTGGTGTATAGAAAAGTTGGAAATATATCCATCACATCAGTATGAATTTGCCCGTCGGAATATGACCTATACGGTGATGAGCAAAAGGAAGTTATTGCAACTCGTAAATGAAAAACATGTAACTGGATGGGACGACCCCCGAATGCCCACCATCAGTGGTATGAGAAGAAGGGGATACACTGCAGCAGCACTCCGGGAGTTTTGTGATAGAGTTGGTATCTCAAAAAGAGAAAATATTGTAGATGTTGGGCTGCTCGAATTTTTTGTAAGGGAAGACTTAAATAAAAAAGCTTTGCGCCGCATGGTGGTGTTCGATCCGTTGAAAGTTGTAATCACCAATTACGCAGCCTCAGAAGAAATACTGACCAGCGAAAACAATCCCGAAGATCCTAATAGCGGAACCAGAGAAATACCTTTCAGTAATGAACTCTATATTGAAAGAGATGATTTTATGGAAACTCCTTCTAAAAAATATTTTCGACTGGCTCCTGGTCAAATGGTGCGATTGAAAAGTGCTTATATTATAAAATGCGAGAATGTAATTAAAGATGAAGCGGGTAACATTACAGAAATACAATGTACCTATATTCCTGAAAGTAAAAGTGGTAGTGATACTTCAGGTATTAATGTAAAAGGCACATTGCATTGGGTAAGTGTAAAGCATGCTATTTCAGCTGAAATAAGATTGTACGACCGGCTTTTCAAAGTAGAAGACCCTTCATCCGGAGAAGGGGATTTTAAGGACTACATTAATCCGGATTCATTGCAAATAATTAAATCTGTTTTTGCAGAACCGGCCTTGAAAAATGCACATTTGGCAGACTCCTATCAATTTATCCGGAAAGGATATTTTGTATTGGATAAAGACAGTAGTACCAGCGGAATGATATTTAACCGTACTGTAGGATTGAAGGATTCATGGGCTAAGGCTTCAAAATAAATCAGAAAAGCCCGGATTTCGGTAAATCGGGGTTACAATTTTCCGCCATCCTGGTTAATTTGTTCTCCTCAATAATTAAACTGTAAGTTTTCGTAAGTGAATTCATATGTGGATACTTTTTAGTCAGAATTTTATTTTTTCAAAGTTAGCATTTGGCGGATATATTTTTTTTTCTTAATATCGGTCTGGAATAATTTAGCTTATCTACAGAAGAGTATATCCTATCCCTATTGAATGACTTAATTCCGCCTTATTTCATTAACATACCAAAACTGCTTTTATGAAGTCAAAAATCTACATTCTTATTGTTGGAGTAGTAGCATTATTAATTTCCGCTACAAACATTTCCGCCCAAACTTTTAATGGTAACACAGTTAACACAGCTGGGAATAGTGCAATTCCTTCTACCGGAACCGGTGGTTGTGCTGCGGCTCCTCAAACCACAGGGGGTACTATTTTCAATAATACCGTTGCTGGGCTTCCCGCAAACATATACTTACAAGAGGTACGAGTAAATTTTACTCACACTTTTGATGGAGATATCGATATGTACCTGGTTGCACCAAACGGACAAATTCTTGAGCTATCCTCCGACAATGGTGGAGGAGGTGATAATTTTACAAATACCGTTTTTAGAGATGGTGTAGCTACAAGTATAACAGCGGGTGCGGCCCCTTTTACTGGAACTTTTCGGCCTGAAGGTTCGCTGACAGCTTCAGCATGTGGTACAACTATTACTCCGAACGTAACAACACTGGCAGGATTTACACTTAGCCAAAATGGAGTCTGGCAGCTTGTGATCAAAGATGACGCAGGAGGAGATTTAGGAGCAATGCTTAATTGGAGTCTTGTATTTACTGCTTGTCTCGTCAATTGTCCGGGCAATATAAGTGTTCCAAATACACCCGGGCAGTGCAACGCTGTAGTAAATTATCCTGCTCCAGTATCTGTCGGTGTTTGTGGAAACATTACAACTATGCCTGCATCAGGTACTGTTTTCCCTGTCGGAACAACCACGGTGACTGCTTACAGTAATGCCTGTGCTACCATATATGCAGTAAACGCAACAAATAATCTTATAAGTTTTGCTACTGCTACTCCGGGAACAATTATAGCCGATGTAGCAATAACAGGTTTGGTAGCTGGTGATTTAATTAAAGGAATTGATTTTCGTCCTGCTACAAGCCAGTTATATGGTTTTGGTGTTAACGGAGCAGTTGCACACCTTTATACCATTAATACAAGCACAGGTGTAGCAACACAAGTGGGTGGAAATATTGCAATAATTGATGGTGGGGGTTTTGCCGGATACGGTTTTGATTTTAATCCCGTTGTGGATCGTATTCGTGTTGTCTCAAATAATGGTGAAAATTTTCGTTTAAATCCAATTAATGGCGCTGTTGCAGGTGTGGACGCAGCTATTAATCCCATTGGTGCTACTGTTACAAGTTCTGCTTATACAAATAACTTTGCAGGAGCTACCCAAACAACCTTGTATGGTTTTGATATCGCTAATGAACAATTGGTAATTCAGGGCAGTATCAACGGCACACCAATATCGCCTAATACAGGCACCGTTACCAATGTGGGGCCTCTTGGATTTGATTTTGGAAACGCAAATGGTTTTGATATTTCCCAGTGCACTGGTGTTGCATATGCTATCAACAATAATAATCTTTATACAATTAATCTCGCTACAGGGGCAGCAACCTTGGTTGGTGCTGTCCTAAGTGTTCCAGAAATAAATGGAATGGCGATAAGTCCTGCCAGCAGCGGAACAGTTAGCTGTACATTTACAGTTACAGTTAATGATACACAAGCACCAACAATTACAAACTGTCCGGGTGATATAACTGTTACAGCAGCAGCGGGCCAATGTAGTGCAGTAGTTACTTTCCCTGCGGCAACAGCCAGTGATAATTGTTCTGCAACGGTCTCCAGTAGCCCTGCTTCAGGTAGTGTTTTCCCGGCTGGTATAACAACAGTTATACAAACTGCTACTGACCCTTCTGGTAATACAGCTACCTGTTCCTTCACGGTAACAGTAATTGAAACAACCCCGCCAACGATAACCTGTCCTGCTCCCGTTACGGTAAGCAATACGCCTGGTTTATGTTCCGGTATTGCAACGTTTGGAGCACCTGTAACAGCGGATAATTGTACGCAGCCGGTATCGAACTTTAGCCAGACCTGGACACAGACTGGTCAGCGTGGAGCTTTCTTCGATATAACTAATATTGGAACAAATCCGATTGTTATAACCAGTATCAATCCAGCTATGTGGGGAGCTGCAGCAATCACTGATTTATTTACAGTATACTTTACTACATCAGCATCAACGTACCAGGGTAACCAGACAACAGCTGGAGCATGGACGTTAAACTCTACAGCTACAGTAAACTTCCCTGGTGGAGCAAACCCAGTACAGGTGTCAGTGCCTTTAACAACACCATTAACACTTGCAGCGGGTCAGTCAAAAGGTGTTTACATAGTAGGTACACAAAGCTTTGGCGGAGGCCCTGTAGCGTATTTAAGTAGCACGGGTGTACCAGCATACACTGGTCCACAATCATTTCAAAATGGGTCATTGAGATTTAGTGGCGGCGTTGGTTCATCAGGATTATTTACTGGAATTTTTGGAACCGGATTGCCAGGTAATGTCCGGTTATTCTATGGTTCTGTTGCTTATGCACCGGGCTACACGCAAACAGCCGGTTTACCAAGTGGTTCAGCATTCCCGGTAGGAACAACAGTTAACACATTCACAACAACAGATCCATCCGGCAATACAGCACAATGCTCGTTCAATGTAATAGTAAATGACACCCAGGCACCGACAGTAACTTGTCCTGCGAACGTAACAAGAACAACGGATGTAGGAGTATGTACAGCAACGTTTGCACCGGCCAATCCGACAGCCGCCGATAATTGCGCTGTAACAGTTCAGACCTGGGCATTAACGGGAGCAACAGTAGCTTCATCACCTGCAACAGGTATCAATACCGTAGGATCAAGAGCCTTTAATCTTGGAGTAACCACGGTAACCTATACAGTAAGAGATGCCGCAGGTAATACGGGTACATGTTCATTTACGGTAACAATAACAGATGCATTATTACCAACAATAGGAACTCAGCCAGCTAACAGAACGGTATGTGTGGGAACAACAGCAACCTTTACGGTTGTAGCTACCACAGCTCCAACAGCAGGCGGTCCATTAGCTTACCAGTGGCAACAGTGGAATGGTTCATCGTGGGTGAATATAGCGGGAGCTACAGCAGCATCGTACTCGGTAGCTAATCCAACACAGAGCATGAACACTAATACGTTCCGTGTAAATGTGACGGGTCTGTGTTCAACAGTACCATCAGCAGCAGCTACATTGTTTGTAAATCCGTTGCCAACGATCAGTTTAACATCGAGCAATGCTGCGGTATTATTACCGGGTCAGACAACGAGCATTGTAGCGAATGTGAGTCCGACAGGCGGAACATTTGCCTGGTTGAAAAATGGTGCACCAAGAGTACCTACGGTAACAACAGGCACTTTATCGAACCTGACAGTAGATGATGCAGGAACGTACCGGGCCACCTATACTGATCTGAATGGTTGCGTAGCCACATCGGGAGACTTGGTAATAAGTGCGGAAGTAACGGATAGATTATTTGTAGCGCCCAATCCGAACTTTGGTCAGTTCTGGGTAAGGTATTACAACCAGACAGGAGAGCCATTAACGGTGATAGTGTTTGACAGTAAAGGCAGAAGAGTGCACCAGCAGCAGTCGGCTACGACCCTGGCTTATACAAGGATAGATGTGGATATGGGAGTGCAGGCAGCAGGAGTCTATACAGTAGAGTTAAGAGGTACAGGCGGCAGAGTGTTGGGTCGCAAACAGATGATAGTAGCAGCAAAATAAAAAGATCGTTGCCTTAACAATACAAAGCCACCCCGACAACTACGGGGTGGCTTTTTTAATTTTGTAAAAACTATTTAACTACAATTCCAGAAGGGTCACTTACAAAAAGATATGCATCGCTTTCTACGAAATCATTTGCTTTTATTTCAATAGCATAAGGCTTATTGCCATTTACAGAAAACTTTGCAGGATAAATTCCATAACCAATATTTGAATATGTCATCCGGAATTCATGGTTATCCATGTATTCCATGTAACCAATCAAATCAGGATGATGCTGAAAACGGCAAATAAGCATCTCCCCATTTCTGGAAATGGATATTTTGCCATACACCGTATTATAGAAATCCCCAACATAATTATCCAAGTCGATTGGAGAAGTATTCTTTTTATCAACTCTTTGTTTTAATGAGGCTAGTTCTGAATCATTGATTTTTTTATTCTGTGCAAAAAAACCATACTGATATTTACTCCTGTCGGTATAGGGCATATTAGTATACGCATCCAGGATTTGATAGCGGAGGGCCTCAAAAAAACTTTGATTGTCGTTATTAGTCAGGATGGTTATCCCTAATTTTTCTTCTGGTACAAAACAAACATTGGTAACATGCCCAAAAGCACCACCTGTATGCCAATATACCTGGCGCCCATTATAATCTGTTGAAAAGACCCCTAATCCATAACCTCTGAAGTGAGTGGGGAATGCTGGGGACTTCCTGCTGCCCGTAAGAATATTTATATCCCTTGTTGTTTGTAATACTTGCCAGGGTATAATTTCACGACCATTATACTTGCCGCTATCCAGTTGCAACATCAACCATTTACTTAAGTCATTTACATTACTTACCATGCTCGTCGCAGGCCCAAGATTATCTACATTGTCAAATGGAATTTTAGTGATAGAAGTAAAAAGATTATTGTGAGGGACAGCAACATTGTTTCTTGACGCCAGGCCAGCAGTATTCATATATGTATTGTACATTCCAATAGGGAGCAAAATATTTTTTTGTACATAATTCTCCCAGCTTTGGCCAGTTACTTTTGTAAGAATTTCTCCAGCTACTAAAAAGCCTGCATTACAATAGCCATAGTCTTGTCTGAATTCTCCGACAGGTTTTAAATAACGCATCTTCCAGATAATTGAATCTTTAGCAAGATTGGAATCCCAAAAAGTAAAATCTCCCTGGAATGTTTTGGTGCCAATGCGATGACTGAGCATATCTCTTATATTAGCCAGCCTGGTTGAATTGGAATCATATAGCTTAAACCAGGGAATATATTTTGTCACTTTATCATTAAGTGATAATTTTTTTTCATGATCGAGTTTAGCAAGGGCTGTTCCCGTAAATAATTTTGAATTAGAAGCAATAATGAATAATGTATTTTCATCTACTTTCTCTTCTTTGCCCAACTCTCTTACGCCATAGCCTTTCATCGCTATTATTTTACCATCTTTTACAATGGCAATTGCCAAACCGGGTATTTGCCATTGCTTCATTCCCCGTTCAATGTATCGATCAAGACTGTCGGTAATGAAACGACTATTAGATTTAGAGGAGGATGAAACTGGCTGAATAACCGAAGGAGGATTTTTTTCTGTTAACACTTTTGTTTTTTCTTTCTCCTTAGCGGCTTGCTCTGTTTTTTTAGTGTCATCTTCTTTTTCCTTCGTCTTTTGCTCTTGCTTTATTTTAGCAAGAGAATCGGGACTTTGCGGGGTTTGTGATTGCGCAACAGTAGAAGCAAAACAGAAAATGACGAACAGCATTTTTTTTACGTTCATAGAAAAAATTTAGGCAATGAAAATAAGAATAATATGAAAAGTACCAGAATTGGAAGGAATGTTTTAAGAAGAGGACTTTAAAAAGGGCTGATTGTTATTTGTATTCGCCATATACTTCTCTTAATGTATCAGCAATTTCGCCAAGTGTGCATTTGTTTTCTACAGCCTCTACAACTACGGGCATAATATTTTCACCGCTGGTAGCTTTGTCATTGAGTAGTTGTAATAACTGATCGCATTTGGAATGGCTGCGGTTGGATTTTAGCCGGGTGATTTTTTCTGCCTGCACCATTCTTATACTATCATCGATTTTAAAACCCGGTATAGATGGGTCATCATTTACCTGGAACTTATTTACCCCAACGATGATTTTTTCACCACTTTCAATATTTCGTTGATACTCGTAAGCACTCCTGGCAATTTCATTTTGTATAAAGCCCTGTTCAATGGCTGAAACGCTTCCGCCTAAAGCATCAATTTTTTCAATTAATTTCCAGGCAGTTGCTTCTACTTCATTGGTAAGCGATTCAACAAAGTAAGAGCCGGCTAATGGATCCACCGTATCTGGTACTCCGCTTTCAAAAGCAATAATTTGTTGCGTTCTTAATGCAATTCTAGCAGCTTCTTCAGTTGGTAAACTTAAAGCTTCATCATAACCATTTGTATGCAAAGACTGTGTTCCTCCTAAAACTGCCGCTAATGTTTGCACGGTAACTCTTGAAATATTATTCAAGGGCTGTTGTGCTGTAAGTGTGCTGCCACCTGTTTGTGTATGAAAACGAAGCATCATTGCTTTTGGGTCGGTAGCACCCAAGTCCTTCATTATCTTAGCCCACATTTTTCTGGCAGCTCTGAACTTTGCTACTTCTTCAAATAAATTATTATGTGCATTAAAGAAAAAGGAGAGACGTTTGCCGAATACATTGATATCAAGTCCTTTTTTTAGAGCCGCTTCAACATAAGCTTTTCCATTACTTAATGTAAAAGCAATTTCCTGGACAGCAGTGCTGCCTGCTTCTCTTATATGATAACCAGAAATAGAGATCGTATTCCACTTAGGAACTTCCTGGCCACACCATTCAAATATATCGGTTATGATACGCATGGAAGGTTTCGGGGGATAGATATAAGTTCCCCGTGCAGCATATTCTTTTAAAATATCATTTTGAATTGTACCACTGATTTTTTTTAAGTCGGCGCCCTGTTGCTTTGCTAAAGCAACATAGAAGGCAAGTAAAATAAAGCCAGTGGCATTGATCGTCATTGATGTACTAACATCTTCCAATTTTATTCCATTGAATAAAGTTTGAATGTCTTCAAGTGAATCAATAGCAACTCCTACTTTACCTACTTCGCCTTCAGCTAACGGGTGATCACTATCGTAACCAATTTGTGTAGGTAAATCAAATGCCACACTTAAACCACTTACCCCTTGTGATAATAAATAATGGTATCGTTTGTTACTTTCTTCGGCAGTAGAGAAACCAGCATACTGGCGCATGGTCCAGAGTTTGCCCCGGTACATATCAGGTTGCACACCTCTTGTAAACGGGAATTCACCGGGTTGTTCTGCATTTGTTGATGGGAAATCAGCAGTGTTATAAACCGGTTTTATTTCAATGCCTGAGTCAGTATGTTTTTTTTGGTTGCTCATTTCATCAGTTTCTTGGCTTCATGATTTAATGCTTGCGAAACCATTTCATGCAAGGCGCCTCCGGGTTGTGACATTAATACTTCAAGTATTTTTTTATTTAGATCAACTGCTGAAGCATCAAGCGGTAAACTTGCTGCCACTTGTTGCACTACCATAATATTCTGCTCTTTTAAATTCCGTACAGAATCCCAGCTTAATTGGCTTACATACAATTGTTGAGTGCTGTTATATTCAAACTCCTGTTTAATATTTTCAGTTAGAATGAGTTTCATCTCTTGTGCTGAAATACCCGGTTGATTTAAACGGCTTATCAGGTTGGGAAGAGCAATTCTTTCAGTTAATAAAACCAATCTTTCATAAGCCTGTAAACGAAGTGGTGTACTTTCAAATTTATCGCTGGATGTTTCTGTAACTGCTGCGGCAGGCTTTCTCAGAAAAGCAATTAGGGCAAGTATAATGGCTAGTGAGGAGAGAATAATACTTACAACAGGTAACTCCATAGGTTATTTTTTGTTTGAATAAGGCAAAAATAGGGATAATAGCCTGTTAATTTCCGCACTTCGAAAAGCATAGATTCTTACCTGATAAAAAGATTATTTATTTTTGCAGCATGGAAATTACATCAACAATACCGGTAACATTAACAGCAGGTGCTATTACAGAAATCAGGAAACTAATGGCAGCCGATGGTTTCGACAAAACTCAAGTATTACGAGTAGGAGTGAAGGGCGGTGGTTGCTCTGGTATGACTTATATCCTTGGCTTTGATCATAAGACTGATAAAGACCAGGAATTTGCAATAGATGGAATTACTTGTGCAATGGATAAATCTCATGAAATTTACCTCTTAGGAATGCAGGTAGATTGGCAGGATGGTTTGAATAACCGTGGCTTTACTTTCAAGAATCCTAATGCAAGTGCTACTTGCGGTTGCGGAACTTCATTTGCGGTCTAATTATTTAATTAAACACCGAGGCTTTTATATATATCATCCAGCATTTGTTTATTATTGGCCAGTACCAGTAATTTGTCACCTTCTTCTAATACGGTAGATCCGTTTGGCTGAATATATTTCCCTTCTCTTACCAGCAACACAATCATAGTAGGTTTAGGTAATTTAATTTTTACAATAGGTTTTCCCACAGCTATACTATCACCCGGTAGAATTATTTCTACAAACTCTGACTGTATGCTGTCATAGAGTTCCATGTCTAGTGAGGTTATTTTTTTGGCTTTTTTGGGCACTGTTACTTTCAACCATTTTGCAACCAACGGAAGGGTTGATCCCTGTAATAAAACTGATGAAGCGGAAATGAAAAATACCAAATGAAAAATTGTATCTGCTTTTGTAATTCCTGCAATTAAGGGATAGGTTGCGAAAACAATTGGTACAGCCCCCCTTAAGCCTACCCAGGAAATAAAAAGTTTGTCCCTCAATTTCACTTTGAAAAATGCCAGCGAAACAAATACACCAATAGGTCTTGCAATAAATATTAGTACCAGTGCAATCAGAACACCTGTACCTGCAATAGGGGCAATGCCCGACGGGAATACCAATAATCCCAATGTAAGGAACATTACAATCTGCATTAGCCAGGCCTGGCCATCAAAAAATTTAACCGCACTTTTTTTATGTATAAAATTACTGTTACCTAATACCATAGCAGAAATATAAACGGCCAGAAATCCGTTTCCTCCAATTAGATCTGTAAAAGCGAAAGTGAAAAAAATCATCGCCATTATCAGCACAGGATACAGTCCTTCTATTTCCAATTTTACTTTATTAATAGCGAAAGTCATTAACCTTCCTAATCCATAACCAAGTAGCCCGCCAATAACCATTTCTTTTACAAAGTCAAAAATTAGTTTGGCTATACTGGCATCTCCATTTGCAACGAGATAGGTAAAACTGATAGTAAGTATATAAGCCATCGGGTCGTTACTACCACTTTCCAATTCCAACAGTGGGCGGATATTCCCTTTCAAACCAACACTTCTGGTACGAAGAATGGAAAACACGGCTGCAGCATCAGTAGCAGATACAATGGATCCTAATAATAAACCCTCCAGTAAAGTAAAGTCTGTGATAAGATGAACAAATACACCGATTGTTGCCGCAGTAAGTATAACGCCAATTGTAGATAAAGCTATACCATGCTTTAAAACAGGTTTTACACTTTCCCACCTGGTATCCATCCCCCCGGAAAACAAGATGAAATTTAAGGCAACTATTCCCAATAGCTGTGTTACATGGGCATCATTAAAATATATGCCGCCAATACCTTCTGAACCAGCCAACATTCCGATAACTAAAAAAAGAATAAGGGTAGGGATGCCTAGTTTAAACGAAGTTTTACTTGCCAATATACTGGCAATAAGTAAAAGTGAACCGACGAGTATAATATGTTCTGCAGAAAATATTCCCATATGTATGAAATATTGGAATATACAAAATTGCGGCTGGATGACCTTGTCAAATTCAGGAAAAAATAAAAGCCCCTGCTTTTTACAGGGGCTTTTAAACTACAAATTTATTCTTTAGCTCTTTGTATCTGTAGGAATGGTTTTCTCTTTTTCAGAAGTACCTAATTTTCTTGTTCCTCCAAGGTCAACAAGAATTGGTGCCGCCACGAATACGGAAGAGTAAATACCGGTAATAACACCTATCAACATTGCAAATGCAAATCCTTTTGTAACCTCTCCGCCTACCAGGAATAGAATCAGAAGGGTGAGGAACACCGTCAATGATGTCATAATAGTACGACTCAATGTTTCATTGATCGCTCTGTTAATGATTTCGCCTCTTGGTGCATTTGGCATCAGTTTACTGTCTTCACGAATACGGTCAAACACAATTACCGTATCGTTCATCGAGAATCCTATCACTGTTAATATCGCAGCAATAAAGTGCTGGTCAATTTCAAGCGGGAATGGAACTATATGCTTTGCAAACGAGAATACTATTAATGTTACTAATACATCATGCAGCAAGGCCACAATAGTACCGAGTGAATATCTCCAGTCACGGAAACGAATGAAGATATACAGGAAGATCACCAACATGGCAAACAAGGTAGCTTTTACAGCTCCTTTTTTCAAGTCGTCTGAAATGGTAGGTAATACTTTTTTTGATTGAGGTACATATTTTTCAGTATTGAATTGGTCAAAAGTCATTCCTTGCGGCAAATGATCTTTCAAACCTTGCATCAATTTTATTTTTACAATTGAGTCAGCTTCCGTTCTGCTGTCTTTGATGAGGTAAGAAGTAGTGATGTCTAATTTTGAATTATCACCGATTGTTTTAATGATCGGGTTATCTCCTTCAAAAGTAGCTTTCAGGTCTTCTCTTACTTTTTCTACATCTACTTTATTGTCGAATTGAACTGTATAGCTACGGCCTCCGTTAAATTCAACTCCATAGTCAAAGCCATTGAAAAAGGCAGCTATTCCCAATCCCAAAACAACAAAAGAAATTACATAAGCTACTTTACGGTATTCAATGAACTTATATTTTGCATGCTTGAATACCCGGCGGGATACACCAGTGAAATACTCAAGATGACGTTTTTTATTTGTGAACCACTCAGTAACCCAACGACTAACCAGGATACCGCAGAACAATGAGAGCAGGATACCGATTATCTGTGTAGTTGCAAAACCTTTTACAGGCCCAAGACCAAAATAGAAAAGGATAATAGCAGTTAATAGGGTAGTGATGTGACCATCCAGTACGGGTGGTAATGAACGTTTATAACCATCATTGATAGCTGGTAGATAACCTTTACCACGGGTAAGCTCTTCCTTGATACGTTCGTATATAATTACGTTCGTATCCACTGCCATTCCAATTGTAAGTACAAGACCTGCAATACCAGGAGCCGTTAACGTTGCTCCAAGACCTGCAAGGATACCAACTGTAAACAGCAAGTTTAATATCAGGGCGATATTGGCTACCCAACCGCTGGTATTATAGTATACCAACATGAGTAAGAAGATAACAACAAAAGAAATTAAGAACGCCATTGTACCACCGCGGATAGCTTCAGCTCCAAGTGTAGGACCAACCTGTTGTTCCTGTACAATTTTAGCAGGCGCAGGAAGTTTACCAATTTTTAAGATATTAGCAAGGTCAGTTGCTTCTTGTTGGGTGTAGTTTCCGGAAATAGATGAAATACCATTAGGAATTGCGTTGATAACATTCGGTGCAGAGAAAACAACATTATCAAGAACGATTGCAATTGGTTTATTGTCATTGGGGTTGTTAGGATCTCCGGCAGCATCTTCGGTCATTTTCTTCCAGATAACAGCGCCGAAATTTTTCATTTCCATTTGCACTTCTACTTTGCCATACTGATCAAAAGACATGTTGGCGTTTGCAATCGCATCGCCTTCCAGCTTAGCAGTAGGACGACCAAATGTTTTTAGTCCGTATAAACCTACCAGGTCAGAAGTTTTTCCATCTTTGTCTTTGAAAGGAGTACCAAAAGCCCATGCAACATCCGACGGGAAATTAGCACGGAGTTCTTCCAGGTAACCTCTGACTTTTGCAGTATCTCTGATTAGTACGTTACCAATATAGGGAGGAACTGAAACATTACCTGCCTCATCACGGCTTACACCTGCGAACTGGATATATTTTTCTATTGTTGTTTGTGCAGTTAAATCTTCGGTGCTCTTTGCTGTGGTATCGGTTGTTTTGCCAATTTCATCAGACAGTTTTTTAGTCTTACCCGTATCATTAGCATTTGCAACAGTTGTTGTGCCGGTAGTATCTGTTTTTTTAGTTGTATCTATTTTGGCAGTCGTATCTTTTTTATTGCCATATTTAGCATTAAAAAGTTCAACAGCTTTGTTCCAGCCTGATGCATAATTATTGTCTTGTAAAGTGTATACTTCCCAGAACTGAAGATTAGCAGTACTCTGTAAAAGTTTTCTAACTCTTTCTTTGTCTTTGATTCCCGGAAGTTCTACGTTAATCAACTGCCTGTCGGGTAAAGCATTGATTGTTGGTTGCGCTACACCAAACTGGTCGATACGGGTACTCAACCTGTCAAAGGTAACATCATAAGCAGTTTTTGCTTCTCCGCGGATATAAGTTTCTACTTTGCTGTCTGTAGTATTGATATCAATTTTACCTGAGCTTGCTCCTGCAAACAAAGCCGCTAATGGTCTGTTTGCTTCAAGCTTCCTGTATTCTTGTATAAACAATGTAATGAAATCAGCATCGCTGTTCGCTTTGCGGCTATCAGCATTTTTTAGTGCAGATAAAAAGTTAGGGTCTTTAGAATTGTTGGCGAGAGATTTCAGCAAACCTGACATTTCCACTTCCAGCATTACATTCATTCCACCTTGAAGATCAAGACCGAGGTTTAACTCTTCTTCTTTAGACTTTTGATAGCTCATAGCACCATTAATGCCATACGTAAGCGTAACATCTTTGGTGCTGTCTTCTAAATAAGCCAATCTTGATTCATAAATTTTATCAAGCGTATCCTGGTACTTCATCTGGGTGGCTGCATCGTTGGGATATTTTGCAGTTGCAGAGGGTAAAGCATTTACATAAGACCTTGCTTGGGCTGCTAATTTCTTCTCATGGTTTCTTACAAACCAGGTAAACGAAAGCTGATAAAGAGAGTAAATGATAAGCAGTACAGTAAAAAAGCGAACTAAACCTTTCAGTTGCATACAATGATTGATTTACAATTTTTAAGCCTTACTCTTTCCTAAAAAGGAGGAGAAGGCTTTACACAATTTTTTTAAGGACGGCAAAGATAGCTTTTTAGGATTAATTCGACCCAACTAAAAAAGGCTTCTTTCAAGCTGATTTTTAAAAACTTAACTGGCGGCAATCTGTATCTTTGAAAGGCATGATTGGGTTCAAAAATGGTCAATTTTGGGTCTTGCTTTTGATAGCCGGACTTTGCAGCTGCGGTTACGCCGGTCAACTTCAAAAGGAGAACTTTAACTCAAAAAAAATGAAGGATAATAATAGTTTCTCATATGCAAATATTATAACAGACACTTTAATAACTAAGCTGTTACAGCAAAATCCTCAACTTTTTAATCAGGTTCTCAGCCAGAAGGATGAATTAGGAATTCAGCTTCTTTACACACAAATAGACCGGGATAAAAAGAATAAGGAAGATAAAATCAAATTTATTGATCACAGTTATAATCTGAATCAGGATCAATATTTCTATCCGGCCTCCACAGTCAAACTTCCGGTCGCAATTCTTGCCTTGCAAAAACTAAACGAACTTAAGGTAGCCGGTCTCGATAAAAACACCACTATGATTACCGGCAGTGCAGGAGGCCAGCAAACCGGTGTAATGAACGATGCTTCTGCAGCTGATGGACGGCCGACCATTGCGCATTATATTAAAAAAATATTACTGGTAAGTGATAATGATGCATTCAACAGGTTGTATGAATTTTTGGGACAGGAGTATATCAATAACTCGTTGCATAAAATGGGCTTTTCTGAAGCACAGATTATTCACCGGTTAAGCATTAGCCTTTCGGATGAAGAAAACAGGCATACAAATCCTATTCGCTTTATTGATAAGGCCGGAAATATTATTTATGAGAAGCCTGCTGAAATTAGCAAACTGGTATATGCAGAAAGAAATACAAAAATGGGGAAGGGATTTATGCGTGGCGCAGAACTGGTAAACGAGCCTTTTGATTTTTCAAAAAAGAATCGATTGCTATTGACCGATTTGCATCAGATGATAAAAAGCATCTTATTTCCTCAAGCAGTTGGTAAGGAACAGCGGTTTAATCTTACTGACAACGATTATAATTTCTTGCGCCTCTACATGTCAATGCGTCCGGGAGAATCAAAAACTCCTGCATATGATACCACCGAACATTATGATAATTATGTAAAAATGATTTACTATGGTTCTGAAAAAACTTCGCCTGACCCGGATATCCGCATCTTTAATAAAACAGGAACAGCATATGGATTTTTAATTGATGCCTGTTACTTTGTTGATTTTAAAAACAACATTGAATTTATACTGAGTGCAGTTATTTATTGCAACAGTGATGGCATTTTTAATGATGACAAGTACGATTATAAAACTATTGGCTATCCATTCCTTAAAAATCTCGGACGAGTTATTTATGCTTATGAATTAAAAAGAAAAAGAAAATATCCGGCGAACCTTTCGTTAGTACAATTCAATTATAAAAACTAAGGTTTGTTATTTAAAACGATTCTTTCACCCTGGCTTTGCTGTTTCATCCAAATTCATACATTTGCTGGCTGCTTGCCAAATCTTTAATTATCAACATCATTTTACTAAACCAATCAACATGCAGTTATCTTCTTTTTTAGATCGTTTTAATGAGCCGGAAACGTTGAAAATGGCCAAGCTCGGCAGAGAACTTCGGGCAAAGGGTATTGATGTAATTGATTTAAGTCTTGGAGAACCTGATTTTGATACACCTGTTCATATAAAAGAGGCGGCTATTAAAGCAATAAATGATAACTGGAGTCATTATACACCGGTGCCCGGTTTTTTAGATTTGCGGGAAGCTATTTGTACAAAATTTAAAAGAGATAATAATCTTGACTATAAGCCCGAAAATATCGTAGCCTCTACAGGGGCAAAACAAAGCCTGGCTAATGCAATCCTTGCTTTGGTTGATGAAGGTGATGAAGTTATTATTCCAACACCCTATTGGGTTACTTATAGTGAACTGGTAAAAATTGCCAGGGGAAAAGTAGTCGAAATTAAAAGTACTACGGAACAAGGATTTAAAATAACAGCTGCGCAACTAGAATTGGCTATTACTCCTAAAACAAGAGTTTTTCTTTTCTCATCGCCCTGTAATCCAAGTGGCGCTGTATATAACAAAAAAGAGTTGGAAGGATTGGTGGAAGTATTCAGAAAGCATCCGCATATTATTATTCTTGCGGATGAAATTTATGAGTACATCAATTTTAAAGGTAAACATGAAAGTATTGCTCAGTTTGACGATATAAAAGACAGAGTGGTAATTGTAAATGGATTAAGTAAAGGATTTGCAATGACCGGTTGGAGACTTGGCTATATAGCGGCTAATACAGAAATAGCGAAAGCCTGTGAAAAAGTACAGGGACAGTTTACCAGTGGCGCTAACTCAATTGCACAGAAAGCGGCGGTTGTTGCATTAACTACAGATTTGCGACCCTCATTAGATATGGTGAAAGAATTTACCCGGAGAAGGGCAAGAGTATTGGAGATTGTAAAAGAAATACCCGGTTTAATTTGCAGCCAACCGGATGGAGCTTTTTACATTTTTCCTGATGTAAGCTCTTATTATGGAAAAACAGACGGGGAAACTGTAATTAATAACGCTGCAGATTTTTCCATGTACCTTTTAAATAATGCCCATGTTTCTTCTGTAATGGGTGATGCATTTGGTGATCCGAAATGTGTACGATTCTCTTTTGCCAACAGTATGGAGAAAATAGAAGAGGGCTGGAAAAGAATTAAAGCAGCGTTAAGCAAATTGAAATAATTATTTATTTACTGCAAGGGCTTTGAATTTTTTATCCAATTCAAGCACTTGTGGTATTACTAATTGCTGATCATTGTTAGTAATAACAAAATCGCAAAGTTTCATTTTCATCTCTTCATCAATCTGCCGGGTTATTCTTTTCATTACTTCTTCTATTGAAGTTTTGTCCCGGTTCATAACCCTTTTTACCCGAATATGCTGGGGTGCATATACACCAATGATATAATCTAATTGTTCCGCCGCCCCACTTTCAAATAAGAGGGCTGCTTCTTTAATCACATAAGGTGTAGTCTGTTCATTCATCCACACTAAAGCATCCTGCATAGTAATAGGGTGGGTGAGGGAGTTCAGCAATTCCAGCTTCTCTTTATCGTTGAAAACGATGGAGGCGATATATTTTCTATTTAGTTCGCCATGCTTGTAACTTTCATCTCCAAAATGTTTAATAATAAGCGACTTTAGTTCTGGGTTGTCATTCATTAATCGTCTCGCTGCATCATCTGCATAATAAACAGGTATGCCCAGTTTTTCAAATATGCTGGCCACAGTCGTTTTGCCACTGCCAATTCCACCCGTTAGTCCTACTTTAATCATAAAATCAATGAAATAAAAATTCCAAATTCCAAGATAGCAAGTGCTACCGGAATTTGGAATTTAATTATTTGTTGCCTTATTTTTTATCAGTCGTAGCAGCTGGTTTATTCAGCGCTGCTGTCCAATCCATACTTATGGCACTTTTTTCAATTTTAATATAACTGCCAGGGCTAACTTCAATATTAAGCGTACCATCTTCATTTACTTTATTGATAGTACCGTGGATACCTGCGATAGTTACAATCTTTTCGCCTTTGCCTAATTCTTCAATAAACTTTTTCTGGTTTTTTGCTCTTTTAGCTTGTGGGCGGATAAAGAACAACCAGAAAACAAGGATCATTAATCCTAAGAAAACAAACTGGAAGCCTCCCATTCCACCACCAGATGGGGGGTCTGCTAAAAAATAAAATGTGCTGAACATGTGTAAACTGTTTTAATTGTTATTCTGTAATCTCTACTTTAAAATTCAATAGTATAGGGTTAGGTGTATTGGTATTGGCTGTTACATAAACCGGTTTTTGGTGGGGGCCAACATTTTGATTTTTACTTTCAAACTTGGCTTTAATTACTCCTTCCTCACCAGGTGCAAATGGTTGCTGCGGCTTTTCTGGAATTGTACAACCACAACCAGCACTTACATCGGCAATAACCAATTGTTTATTACCCGTATTTTTAAAACGAAAGCTAACTTCAACGGTTTCCCCTTTTTTTACTTTTCCTAAATCCAGGAAAGTAGAATCCAACCACTGGATGGAAGTGAAATTACTGGAGTCTGTTTTTGACCTTTCTTTTTCTTCGGCTGTTAATTCAGTAGTTGATCCACTAGTTGTTTTTTTGTCTTCGTTTTTGCAGGCTGCAATGCTTACGATAATGGCGAAAATGAATATTACTTTTTTCATGGAGTTTTTTTTGCGAATTGCAAATGTAAAGGTTAGTTTAATGGCGAACAAGTTTAGAGGTAAAGACTTGTATTAGCTTTTTTTATACTCAACTTTCTGCATTTTACCTTCCTGTGTCAGTTCTTTATGAATATTATCAAGGATACCATTTACGAACTGGCCGCTTTGTGCGGTACTGTAGTCTTTTGCCAAATCAATGTATTCGTTGATAGTTACTTTTGGAGGAATAGTTTCAAAATAAAGAAATTCTGCCACTCCCATTTTCATCATTATCATATCTAGATGTGCAATTCTTTCAGGGTCCCAGTTTTTCAATTTGGGCACAATGAGAGTATGCAGGTGTTCGTTTTTGTCAAGAACGGTTTGCAGCAGGTTTTTTGCGAATTGTTCTTTGTCTGGCCCCAGCAATACTTTAAAGTTTACACTACCCGGTTTTTGCAAATAGCCTGTAATCAATTGCACTACCATTTCTCCATCATCATCCCAGTTAGAAAAATTTTCTTCTATGTGTGAAACAAATAATTCATTCGCAAGTAGTAAATCATTCAATATAAATTCCAGTATCTTTTTTTCTTCTGTTTTTTCCCGGCCCGGCTGTGCAGTATATAATTTATACTCTTGTGTTTCCGCAAGGGAAAGATAAATTTTGCGGAGCAGTTCGTTGTCAACCTTTAATTCAGGTTTTTCTGCTTTGAATTGTTCATTTAAACCGGTGTCTTCAAGCATCTTCCACAGCAATTCATTTCCGGCAATTTTTATATTTACGTTTAAATCAGCCGCATTGGGTAGATGTTTGCCAGCTCTTTTATGTGCATCTTTTTCTGCATACCGGGTAACTTCTGTTAGAAAATAGAGTAAGTAGACTAAGAGTGAACGGGTCTGGTTGAAATGTTGTTGTAACAACTTTTGGGGTTCACCGGGTTTTACTTCGTTCTCTAAAGCAAACACTGTGTATAAGGTTTGCATCACTTTTACCCGGATATTTCTTCTGCTAATCATTGATGTAATGAACTATTTGGGGAGCGAAGATAGCAATTGTACAAATAAAGTTCTTATTATGAAGAATTTAATATTGATCGATAATTTCTTAATTTTAAAACATGTCAAAAGTCCTCCTTGTAATTGGTGCTTTATTGATGTCGGTATGCTCCAGCGGACAAGTTTACCTGACAGACCCAATTAATGGCAAACCCTATACCATCAAGCAATATGAGGATGTTCAAGGTTCTGCCTGGCTTTTCGAGGATTGGAAAACGGCTTATGTCACCGATAAATTCGGAACAACTCATTTAAATGTTCAAATCCGCTTTGATTTATATGCGAATAAATTTTTTTATAATTACAACAACACCGTTTATGAGTTTGTAACTACTATAAATGAAGTTGAAATATTTCTTTCAGTTCCGGGTGATACAACGAATAGGATGATATTCAGAAGAGGATTTTCAATAAATGACGTTGTGGGACCATTAAAATATCTTCAGGTGATGGCAGAGGGGAGGGTTACTTTTTTAAAATATTTATATAAAAGTCTTGATGAAACCACTGAATATAATGTGCCAGGGAAAATAAAAACTTTTAATAGTCGCAGTACTTTCTTTTACCTGAAAGATGGAAAAAGCCAATCGCAGAAGCCCGGTTCAAAAATATTAGAAGAATTAACGAATGATAAATGGGCAGAAGTAGATGCTTATATGAAGCAAAACTCTCTCAGTGCTAAGAATGAAGCCGACTTTGCCCGGGCTATCAAATACTACAACACTCTGTAGCTTAACTTGTCAGGTTGTGATATTTTGACACAACGAACTGAAAAAATTTCTGCCATTCGGGGGTTAATCACTTTAAATACCCGCCAAGTTTGCAATTTTTTGCTTCTGAAATGGAACGGCATGCTATTCGCCGTACCTTTGCCGTCCCAAATCCTGAGCTTGTTGAAGGATGGGCAAATATTTCAAAAAATCAAAAATCAATACAATTATGGCTAAAAAAGTAAGCGTTACCCCACTGCATGACAGGGTAATTGTAAAGGCTGACGCTGCCGAAGAGAAATCATCTGGTGGAATTATCATCCCCGATACTGCAAAAGAAAAACCACAGAGAGGTACAGTAATCGCTGCTGGCCCGGGCAAAAAAGATGAGCCTGTTACTGTAAAAGCAGGCAACACTGTTTTATATGGTAAATATGCCGGCACTGAAATCCAGATCGATGGTGAAGATTATCTTATTATGAGAGAGTCGGATATCCTGGCGATTGTTTAATTCAAAAGGCAAAAGTAAAAAGTCAAAACGACTGACTACTGTTGCGGGTTTCTAATTTATAATTTTTACTTTTTAATTTAATTAATATGGCAAAGCAAATCTTCTTCGACATTGAAGCAAGAAATAGAATGAAAAAAGGTGTTGACACATTGGCCAACGCCGTAAAAGTAACACTTGGGCCTAAGGGTCGCAATGTAGTTATTGAGAAAAAATTTGGTGCACCACAAGTAACGAAAGATGGTGTTACTGTAGCAAAAGAAATTGAACTGGAAGACCCGATCGAAAACATGGGTGCGCAAATGGTGAAAGAAGTAGCTTCTAAAACTGCAGATATTGCAGGTGATGGTACTACTACTGCAACTGTATTGGCACAATCTATCATCAGCGAAGGTTTGAAAATGGTAGCGGCTGGTGCAAATCCAATGGATTTGAAAAGAGGTATTGACAAAGCCGTTAGCCTGGTGGTTGAGAACCTGAAAGGTCAATCTCAGACCGTTGGTAACGACAGTAAAAAAATTCAACAAGTAGCAACAATTTCTGCAAATAATGATGAAACAATCGGTAAGCTGATTGCAGAAGCATTTGCAAAAGTGGGTAAAGAAGGTGTTATAACTGTTGAAGAAGCAAAAGGAACTGATACTACAGTTGATGTAGTAGAAGGTATGCAATTCGACCGTGGATATATTTCTCCATACTTCGTTACGAACAGCGAAAAAATGGAAGCTGAATTACAGAATCCTTATATCCTTATCTATGATAAGAAGATTTCTTCAATGAAAGATATTCTTCATATTCTGGAGAAAGTCGCACAAAGCGGTCGTCCATTGTTGATCATTGCTGAAGACCTTGAAGGTGAAGCATTGGCTACATTGGTGGTGAACAAACTGCGTGGTACTATTAAAGTAGCTGCGGTTAAAGCTCCAGGCTTTGGTGACAGAAGAAAAGAAATGTTGACTGATATTGCTATCCTCACTGCAGGTACTGTAGTTAGCGAAGAATTAGGTCACAAATTAGAAGGAGCTGACCTGACTACTTTAGGTTCTGCTGCTTCAGTAACTATTGATAAAGACAACACAACCATCGTTGGCGGTAAAGGCAAAAAAGCTGATATCACAGCCCGTGTAAATCAAATTAAAGCACAGGTAGAAAATACTACTTCTGACTACGATAAAGAAAAATTACAGGAGCGTCTTGCTAAATTAGCTGGTGGTGTTGCTGTATTATATATTGGTGCTGCTACTGAAATGGAAATGAAAGAAAAGAAAGACCGTGTTGACGATGCACTTCATGCAACAAGAGCTGCAGTAGAAGAAGGAATCGTTCCGGGTGGTGGTGTTGCTTATATCCGTGCTATCGAAAGTTTGGATGCAAAAGTAAAAGGACAAATTGCAGATGAGCAAACAGGTATGGCTATTGTTCGCCGTGCTTTGGAAGAACCAATTCGTATTCTTACAGCAAATGCTGGTATCGATGGTTCTATTGTTGTACAGAAAATTAAAGAAGGCAAGGGCGATTATGGTTTCAATGCAAGAACTGAGGTGTACGAAAACTTGTTTAAGGCGGGTGTTATTGACCCAACTAAAGTAAGCCGTGTTGCATTGGAAAATGCAGCTTCAATTGCAGGTATGTTGTTAACTACAGAAGCAGTAGTGGCAGACAAGCCGAAAAAAGAAGAGGCAGCTCATTCTCATGGTGCACCTGACATGGGTGGCATGGGCTACTAAGAAAGTACCGCTACTAAGCTATATTACGAACCCCGTTTTTAAAGAAGCGGGGTTTTTTGTGCTCCAAATGTGGATATTCCCGATTTGGTGGTACACTAATGATCCTTAACTTTAATAACTTTTTTTGCAGCCTGAATCTGACAGATTCTAAAATCTGTTTATCACTTAAAAAAATTATATGAAATTGTTTTACAAACTAACTCTTACTGTAATTTCTGTTTTGCTGATTTCTTTTTCGGCCTCAGCACAAAATCGTTTTTTTACCGATGCCGGACAAAACCAAACTCTTTCTACCACAGGACAAAGAGTAATTGTTCCTGAAAAATTTCGTACGTCGGGATTAGATGTACAGCAAATGAAAACCTTCTTATGGTCGTTACCTTCTGAAGCAAGTTTATTAAGTAATCGAAACCAGGCACCGGTGCTTGAATTGCCAATGCCTAATGGAACAATGGCTAAATTCAGAGTGTGGGAAAGTAGTATTCAGGAACCGGGGTTAGCTGTTAAATTTCCGGAGATAAGAACATTTGCAGGACAAGGCATTGATGATCCTTATGCAACGATCCGGTTTGATTATAACCCATATTTTGGTTTTAGTGCACAAATAAATTCGCCTAACGGTAGAATTATCATTGACCCTTATGCAAGACGTGATGTTAATAATTATGTGAGCTATTACATGAGAGATTACAAAGGAAGAACTGAATTTAGTTGTAGCACAGAAAATATTCCTGTCAATCAAAACGTAGTTCCTGATGCCGGTCCTTGTCGTGGTACGCAACTTCGTACGTATCGTCTTGCTTTTGCTATAACCGGAGAGTTTGCTCAGGCAGTTGGTGGAGGACTTGCAGGTCCTACACATGCGGCATTAGTAACTGGTGTAAACCGATTAACCCAGGTCTATGAAGACGAGTTGGCTATTAGACTTGTTTTAATTGCAGATAATAATTTAATTGAGTATTTGAATCCCGCAACTGATCCGTGGGCAAATAATGGTTCTATAGCAGAACTAAATGCTATTACCGGTATAATAAATACAGCTCTTGCAGGTGTAGGTGGATCTTCTGCTTACGATATTGGTCATCTTGGTTGTACGGCATCAAATGCAGGTGTAGCAGGATTGGGTGTAGTTTGTAGTGGAAGTAAGGGTCGTGGACTTACAGGAGGTGTTAATCCGGTAGGTGATCCATACTATATTGATTATGTAGCCCATGAAATGGGTCATCAGTTCAACGCACCACACTCTTTTAATTCTAATACTTGCGCAAGTCCCGGGGGTTCTTATGAACCAGGAAGTGGAACAACCATTATGGCATATGCCGGTATTTGTTCAGCCACAGAAAATATTCAACCAAATAGTGACGCAATATTTCATGCAATAAGCTATGATGCGATAATTAATTTTATTACCTCTGGTGGAGGTGCTGGTTGCGGAACTGTATCTGCAACCGGGAATACTTTACCGGTAATCACTTCAATAGGAACAAATAATGTTAGTATACCTATTAATACACCATTTACTCTAACAGGAGCTGCTACGGATGCAGATGGTGATGCAATAACTTATAACTGGGAGGGATGGGATGTAGGTGCGGCAGGTAGCTGGCCAAGTGCTGCTACAAGTACCACCCGTCCTTTGTTCCGGACAAGAGTTTCAAAAACTTCCGGCAGCAGAACCTTTCCTGATATTCGTGTAATAGCAGCAAACTACCCCGGCACTGGCGCCCCATCTGTTTTAGATGGTTTAAGAGGAGAGGTGCTGCCACAAGTTGCCCGTGCCATGAAATTCAGATTAACAGTAAGAGATAACAGAGCCGGTGGTGGAGGTGTGGTTTCCAGTGGTGAAGGTTGCCAGGACGCAACTACATTTCAGGTAAACGCAGTTGGTTCAACTCCCTTTGCAGTAACTACTCCAAATGGTGGTGAAGTTTATGATGCAGGAACTTCTCAAACAATTACCTGGAATAATGCAGGTACAACTGCCGCTCCATTTAATGTTGCCAATGTTAGAATTACATTGTCAGTAGATGGTGGCTTAACATACCCGCATGAGTTAACTGCCAGTACCGCAAATGATGGTTCAGAATCACTGAATCTTCCTGTTATTCCTGCTACTACCTCTGCAAGAATCAGAATTGAAGCATTGGGAAATATCTTCTTTGATATTTCTAATACTAATTTCACTATCAATGCCGCAACATCAGGATTTACTTTTAACAGTCCGGCACCAGTGGTTTCTGCATGTCCTGCTCCGGGTCCAATGCAAACAACATTAACTGCAACCTATGTTGGAGGTTTCAATACCAATATTACACTTACGTCAAGTGTTACCCCAACTACACCGGTAGTGCCTGCGATAGCCTTTGGAACAAATCCTCTTACAACTGGCAGTACCAGTACAACTGTTTCAATAACTAATGCTGCAGCACTAAGTGCAGGCACATATACTGTAACTGTTACAGGTACAGCAGGTGCAGTTGTTCAAACAAGAGCCATAACTTTTACTATAAATCCAGGTGCGGGTCCGGCAATTACTACACCACCATCTAACCAAACTGTATGTGCAGGGGATAATACTTCTTTTACAGTTGTATCTCCTACAGCTACAAGTTATCAATGGCAGGTCAGTACCTTGGCCGTTCCAACGTTTACAAATATTGGTGGAGCAACTACTGCTACATTAAACCTTCCTGGAGTAACAGCAGGTATGAGCGGTAATCAATATCGTGTAATTGCAAGTACGCAATGCGGAAGCACAACTTCTGCTGCTGCTACATTAACTGTAAATACGGCACCAGCTGTCACTGCAAATCCGCAGAACATTACTTTATGTGCCGGCGGCAATCATACATTTAGTGTAGGAGCTACCGGTTCAGGATTAACTTATCAATGGCAGATCAGTACTGCAGCTGTTCCAGCGTTTACTGATATCCCAACGGCAACAGCATCATCCTATACTGTTAATGGCATTACTGCTGCCATGAATGGCAATCAATATCGTGTAGTTGTTTCAGGAAGCTGTCCTTCACCTGCAACTTCTGCTGCCGCAACACTTACTGTAATATCACCAGTAACTGTAACAGGTCAACCCGCAAATACAACAGTATGTGACGGCGCCAATGCAAGCTTTACCGTGGCTGGCAGCGGAACAGGAGTTATTTATCAATGGCAGGTAAACACCGGAGCTGGTTTTGTGAATGTGCCTGCTGGTGCTCCTTATTCTGGTGCAAACACTGCTACTTTAAACATTACAGGGGTTACTCCTTCAATGAGTGGGTATCAATACAGGGCTCAATTATCAAATGCAACTTGTACAACACCGGGTGTTTCAAATGCTGCCACCCTTACTGTAAATACGTTGCCGGCTATATCAGCTAGTCCAACCAGTGCTACAATTTGTGTGGGTGGAAACAATACATTCAGTGCAACAGCAAGTGGAACAGGTATTGGTTATCAATGGCAGATTAGTACGGCGGCAGTGCCAGCCTTTACAGATATTCCAACAGCAACTGCTTCTACTTACACGGTAACAGGAGCTACTGCTGGTATGAATGGAAATCAATACAGAGTTGTAGTAACAGGTACTTGTGCTCCGGCAGCAACATCTGCAGCTGCTACACTAACAGTTATTACACCGGTTGCAGTAGCAACTCAACCAGCTGCAGCTATTGAAATTTGTTCTGGAAGTAATACAAGTTTATCTGTTACCGGTACCAGCACACAACCTATCACCTACCAATGGCAGGTAAATACAGGTGCAGGTTTTAATAATGTAACGAACGGTAATGGTATCGCAGGTGCTAACTCAGCAACATTGACGTTTACCAATTCCACTGTTGCTATGAGTGGTACATACCGTGTGCAACTATCAAATACAACTTGTACCGCACCAACTACATCAGCAAATTCAGTTCTGATTGTCCGTCAGTTACCAACGGTTGGTCTTACGGCTTCGTTAAGTAGTTTGTTACCTGGACAAACATCCTTGTTAACTGCTACACCAAGTGCACAAACAGCAGGAACCCTTACAACTACATGGTTGTATAATGGAACAGCTGTTGCCAATACTGGTAATACAAGAACTGTAAATGTAGAGCAAGTAGGTACCTATCGTGTAACAATACAGGAAGTATTTAGCGGTGTTACCTGCTCTAACCAATCTCCTGAAGTTGTAATTAATGCAACAGTAAGTAATAAGCTATTCATCTTCCCAACTCCGAACAACGGAAACTTTACGGTTTCTTATTATAATAATGGAGGAAGTAATACATCCAGAACTATTATTGTTTATGACTCAAAAGGTAATAAGGCCTACAGCAAACAATTCCCGATAACTGGTGCATATACATTGATACCAATAAATATGAGTAATGCAGCCCGTGGAATTTATTTTGTAGTAGTAGGAGATGCTGCCGGACGCAGATTAGCCGAAGGAAAAGTACAGATCATGAGATAAGAACATTAGGAATAATTTTAAAATCACAGTCCCGCTTTGTAAAAGGCGGGACTTTTTTATTAGGTATGAATTGAAAGTTAGTTATGAATAATAATGAATATTGCAATATGGTGAGTAGCGAACAGAATGATGAAGAGCCTG
The DNA here is from genome assembly GCA_002127295.1 of Chitinophagaceae bacterium IBVUCB2. Lineage (GTDB taxonomy): Bacteria > Bacteroidota > Bacteroidia > Chitinophagales > Chitinophagaceae > JJ008. The sequence continues at coordinate 399,970 of NFUV01000001.1, read as the reverse complement.
CCTGTCGGCAGACAGGTGCAACGCAACGAAAGTTGATAGTAGTAATTAGCCGGGGAAGTTATTTTCTGATAATCTTTATCTCCACTCTTCTGTTAGCTATTCTTTCTGCTTCTGATCTTTCCGGGTAAGGATATAACGGAAGAGAATGCCCAAAACCTTTTGATGAAACACGGTGCTGAGCAATTCCTTTCAAAACAAGGTATTCCCTTACAGCCCTTGCTCTGTCTGCAGAAAGAGTATAGTTGGCAGTTTCTAAATTCATTCCTTCCCGTTCATCTGGCTGACAGCAAATATGGCCTTGCACTTCTATTACAAGATTTGGATAGGTAATCATCGCATCCAACAACTCTTCAAGCATAGGCATAGATTCCGGAAGAAAATGACGCATTCCTCCAACGAAATTTATATTCCGTAAAACTATATTGCTTCCTGCTGTAACAGAACTGTCCGCTAGTTTTTCTGTAAGTGATTGCCCTTTATTTATAGCAGTATGAATGATCTTAATCTCCACCCGCCGGTTCAGACTTCTTTCTTCCGGGGAAAGATTTTTATTAAGAGGTATATTTTCTCCATGCGCCTGTACCACTTTTATATCTTGCTGTTCCCAACCGATGCTCAGGAGGTATCTGTTTACTGCTTGCACCCTTTTGGCTGAAAGTTCCTCATTATATGAATTCCCGCCCACAGCATCACAATGACCGTGGAGTTCAATGCGATCTGCAACATCGAGTGAATCTGTTAAACTGTCCAGCGTAGCTTTGGCAGAAGTACTTAAATCCCATTTGGCTGTTGCAAAGTACACATGCACGGATGGAGTGGATTGTGCCCATCCGGAATGGGAGATAAACCCCAAAAGCAAATAGAAGCAGATTTTTAGAAGCATGTAAAGGTTAGAAAGTTATTAATCAATGATTTTGCGAACACCTGGTCTATAACGCTACCGTTGTAAATTTCTTATATCGGGGATTAATCACTCCCTGTTTTAACGTACCTTTGCGGCCTTAATTTTTTGTAATAATGATTAGCATTAAAGACCTGAAACTGGCCTATGGCAAAAGGGTGTTGTTTGAAGAAGTAAACCTGAATTTCACCAAAGGCAATTGCTATGGTGTGATTGGTGCCAACGGTGCAGGTAAAAGTACATTCCTGAAAATATTGAGCGGCGAAATAGAGCCGAACAAAGGAACAATAACCATCACTCCCGGTGAACGGATGGCTATTCTAAAACAAAACCAGTTTGAGTTTGATGAAGAAACTGTTTTGAACACCGTAATGATAGGTCATACCAAACTTTGGAAAGTAGCTAAAGAAAGAGAAGCTATTTATGCATTGGCAGATTTTACAGAAGAAGATGGTATGAGAGCAGGTGAACTGGAAGGGGAGTTTGGTGAAATGGGTGGCTATACGGCCGAAAGTGATGCCGGAACTTTATTGGGTGAACTGGGAGTGGGAGAAGAGTTTCATCAGTCATTGATGAAAGACATCCCTTCCAATTTGAAAGTAAGGGTATTGTTGGCGCAAGCCATTTTTGGTAATCCTGATATACTGTTATTGGATGAGCCTACCAACGGTTTGGATATTGAAACCATTGGTTGGTTAGAAAACTTCTTAGCTGATTATGAAAACATCGTTTTAGTAGTGAGCCACGACCGTCACTTTTTAGATGCAGTATGTACCCACGTAGCAGATGTGGATCGTCAGAAAGTAAAAATCTTTACCGGTAACTATACATTCTGGTACGAATCATCTCAATTGATGGCCCGCCAGGTAAATGATAAGAATAAGAAAGTAGAAGAGAAGCGACAGGCATTGATCGACTTCATTGCCCGTTTCAGTGCAAATGCATCAAAGAGTAAACAAGCTACTTCAAGAAAGAAAGCGTTGGAAAAATTGTCGATTGAGGAAATTGAACCTAGTTATAGAAAATATCCGGGTATTATTTTTCAACCGCTACGGGAAGTGGGTAACCAGATCTTAAATGTCGATAAGCTTACTAAATCGGTTGATGGCCGCTTACTTTTTAAAGATGTAACTTTTACCGTTAACAAAGGTGATAAGATTGCATTATTGAGCCGTGACCCATTGGCCGTGACCAGTTTCTTCAACATCATTACAGCAGAAACAATTGCCGATAGCGGTTCTTACGAATGGGGCACTACTGTTACACATGCTTATTTGCCACAAGAGAATGCGCAATACTTTAACGGTACGGATAACCTGATGGACTGGCTTCGCCAATATGTGCCCGACCATGTAAAGGATGTGGATGAACCATTTTTACGTGGCTTTTTAGGAAAAATGTTGTTTAGTGGAGATGATGTGTTGAAGACCACCAATGTATTGAGTGGAGGAGAAAAGGTTCGTTGTATGCTTAGTCGTATGATGTTGCAAAATCCAAATATGATTTTATTGGACCAGCCAACTAACCACCTTGATTTGGAAAGTATCCAAAGTTTCAACGAACAGTGTACAGAATATAAAGGTATTATTTTATTAACCAGCCATGACCATACGTTCATGCAAACTGTTGCTAATCGTATCATTGAATTAACTCCCAAAGGAATTATTGATCGGTTGATGACGTTTGATGAGTATTTGGCAGATGATAGAGTAAAAGCGTTGAAAGAAGAAATGTATAAGTAGAAAGTTTTCAATACGAAGTATAAATTGATTCCCGTTTCGAAAAGAGGCGGGAATTTTTTGTTTGCCAGCGTTTTTACTAATACCCCCTGTTGATCTGTACCATACTTCCATGGAATTATCACGGGATAGGAATAGATAAACTCAATAATATAACTCTGCGTATGGCAGGGAGGCTTTTTTCCTTATCTTCCTTCTCAATTATGCCAACCACCTCATCTCTCGCCAAACGAATCGGTTTCTGGTCTGCCACTGCTATAGTTATTGGAAGCGTTATTGGTTCGGGTGTTTTTATGAAACCAGCCAGCATGGCCGGGCAATTAGGTTCACCGGTTTGGTTAACCATCGTATGGGTAATTGCAGGTTTGTTTTCTTTATTCGGCGCATTAATATATGCAGAACTGGGAGCAATGATGCCCGAGACAGGAGGCCTTTATGTCTATTTCAGAAAGATGTTTGGGGAATTTGTTGCCTACCTATATGGATGGTCCGCATTTTCCGTAGTAAATACAGCCGCTATTGCTGCAATAGCATTTGTTTGTGCACAGTATGCCGATTTTTTTTTACAACTACCAAGATTTAGTGAAGCTACCGAGCAATCGGTTATCTGGCACATACCTTTTGTGGGTGATTTATTTCCGTTGAAAAATTTTGGTGTAAAATCATTAGCCATTGCAGTTGTCACCGGGTTAACCTGGTTGAATTATCGCAGTGTGAAAGCCGGAAGTTCTTTTCAGCTTATTTCTACTATTATTAAAATAGGAGTGATAGCAGCATTGGTAATTGGTATTTTCTTTTTTGCTGATGGATCAGCGCAAAACTTTTTTCAGGCGGAAAATCCGAAACAGGGCGGAGCATTGCTGAGCGGAGTAATAGCTGCATTAACAGGGGCATTTTTTGCTTATGATGGCTGGATCAATATCACCTTTGTTGCTGGCGAAATAAAACAACCACAACGAAATATTCCGAAGAGTTTGTTTACAGGTGTTATCGCTTGTATCATAGTTTATGTGCTGGTGAACCAGGCATACCTGTATGTATTGCCCATTGAAAAAGTGGCAGCCTCCTCATTGGTTGCTTCTGATGCTATTGGTGTCGCCCTGGGCAATACTGCTGAAGCCGTTGTAGCAGCTATGATCGTCATCTGTACACTTGGGGCCATCAATGGAAATATTATGGCCACTACCCGTGTTACTTATGCGATGGGAAAAGACAAAGTATTTCCAGCCTGGACAGGTAAAGAACATCGCAGATATCAAACACCAGGCAATGCACTATGGTTACATGCTATTTGGGTTTCCATGCTCATTATAACAGGCTCATTCGATATGCTGGCCGATATGATGGTGTTTATAACCTGGGTAGCATATGGACTTGGAGCTATTGGTATTTTTATGTTGCGAAAAAAAATGCCTGATGTAGAAAGACCTTATAAAATATGGCTGCATCCTTTTGTAACAATCCTCTTCATATTGTTCACTGCCATATTTCTGATTATTACTGTTTATAATGATATAACGAATTACCTGAACGACAGGCAACCAGTTGTAAATTCAATGTTAGGTATCTTGATTACATTAATAGGCGTGCCGTTGTTTTTCTATTTCAGGAGAAAGCAAAAAATGGCAGAGGATTAGATCTTCTCCCAAATCCATTCGTGTTGGATAAGTTTTGCTTCCATTACTTCTTTAAACTCTTCATACAGCTCTTTTAACCGTTGCTTATTTGTTTTGCCACCTCCTTCATGTTTTAAGTCTAAACTTTTATTGGGTTTAATAGCTGATACGGTTTCGGTTTTAAGCGTTTCAATACTTTGGACTTGACTATTATCATTTTTTGCAAGAGAAGTAGCAGCTGGTATATCTTTTTTTACAGTTGTATCTTCTTCTAAGAGAGTAATGCCCCACTCTTTGTTTTGTACATAATAAGGCGCATTATTTTTAAATCCAATTACTAATTCTTTACTGTCTTTTTTTACAGTGATCTTTCCTTCTTTTCGGATGCCTTGTATCAAATAGATCGTATCGTTCTTCCTGGTTTCTATTAGCTTACCCGCTTTGTCATATGTATAGTTATACTGAAGCGTATCTTTTCGCAGGGAATCGATTATAAGAAACTTAGCAGGATTGTCAAGTATTGAATAGGTAGACAAATACACAGTGTCTTTTATTTTTAAATAAGTACACCTGCTTTTTCCATCATAAGCTGCCCAGGCTTCATTTTTGTTTACTCGTCTGTATATGGCATTACCCACAACAGGAGGGTAGATTGCTTCATCGTAGCTGGTATCGGTTTGTATAAGCCGCCTGTATAAATAATCATCACCATCGGGTTGCAACCTCGATTCGTATTCGTAATATTCGCTGAATATATTTACACCTGTACTGTCATACTTTTTTATTCTTGTAGCATAATGCCGGTAATTAATTTTACCCTCTTCTGTGTAGAAAAAAGGATATTGATAAACTGTTGCCGATCCGTTTCTTTCTTTTACTCTTATTGCCCGGTTAGTTACGGGGTCATAGGTGATTTGCATGAAAGTTGAATCAATATAGCCGATGCGGTTCAGGTTATGAATTTTATCATACTGGAACCAGTATTCATTATTGCCCGCATCTTTTGAATAAATTAAATTGTCGTTATTATCATATTTAAAGAAGGCCTCTTTTCTGCCAGTACTATCATTAAAAACCAAACGGGTAATTTTCCCGGTTGAATCTGTGCTAATATCACAACGAAATTTGTTATCAACAAGAATGCCAGACAGTAGGTTGTTAGTGTAAAATAATTTCATCTCTGTACCCGGTTCAATGATTTCGCTTAGCAAGCCGGATGCTATAAATAAGTATTCATTATCCCAGCTTTGAAAAGAATATTTTTTACCATCCCATTCGATTACCTGGTTAACATTTCGCTTCCATATTTTCTTACTATTGAAAGGCTGTGTCCAGGGAGCTACTATTTTTTTATTTACCAGGTCAATGTACCTGGATGTTCGCATTCCCGCATCACTTGCAAGAACTGCTTTTCTTTTTAGAATTTCAACAGGTGTATTCACCAGCTTGTCATTTTTTATTTCGTTTTTTATTATTTCATTAACCATATAGTACAAACCTTGTTGGTTAATTGCAGCCGTTTCGAACAGGTCTTCGTCACCGCCACCCCACCAACGTACAAACAGGTTACCATCGGGGAGTGCAAACAACCTTGTTTCCATATAAGTTCCCCAGCCATATCCAAACAAACCTACAGATGTTGTTAGTGAATTATACGATCTCATTATTTCCGTTTTTGAACCAGGAAATTCAATATCTGAATAGGACATATAAAAATTTCCGTTACGGTGATTAACACCGGCATTGGAAAGCTGGCTATATAATATTAATATGGAAAGGAAAATCCGTTTCATATTCCGGAGAATAGTTTTTTGAAATTTAACCGATATGTGTTGAGGTCAGCAGATTGAACAGAAAGCTTTATTTTTTTGGCTATAGAAATATTGCCTGTCAGTTTCATAGCCATTGCTTCTATTGCCGGTTCTGCGTTTAATGATTCATCTAAATAACGGGTGGCAAAAATCTTCATCTGTTTAGCATCATTTACTTCAATAGCTAATAATAAAAGCCATTTTACAAGTATTGGATTATTATAAGCTGTCTTTTCTTCTGCCTGCTTTGTTTGTAAAAAGGTTTTGTTTATTCCAATTCCTGACCGGTAGGCTGTAGCAGCTATGGCTTCGTTCAACAGATCATTGTTCGGGTCAATGGAAAGAAAATTATTTAGCCAACCTAGCCTGGCTGCCATCGGAATCTTATAAGATTGTTCCATTACAGCATGGAAATATGAAATTGTTCTAAACTGATCATTATCCAACTCTGTTACTTGTTGAATATTGCGACGGCTGCTCTTTTCATTTCCGTTTAACAATTGTACATAGGCAAGGGAGCTGATGGCATTCAAATAGGAATTATCAATGGCTACACATTTTTCATAATATTTTATGGCATCAGCTAATTTACCAGTACGAAAATAAAAATTACCCAACTGGTAGAACATTTTAGGTGATTGCTGGTGTAATGGTATTTGTTGTAGTAAAACAGTCTCTGCTGCAGTGGTGTCTTTTTTTACTAACAATAAATCTGCAAGATCATTACTTACAAAAATATCATAAGGATTTAACTGCAAAGCCCTTTTAAAATATTGAATAGCACTATCATTCTGTTTATTATTTTTAAAATAGTAGCCAAGATTATAATACGAGTCTGCTGTGCCACCGGAGTACTCAATGCCTTGCTTAAAAAAAGTTAGAGCGGCTTCAGGTTGCTTTTCATCAATTAAAAAATATCCTAGCCCTGCATAGTAGTCTTCATTATAAGGATTTAATGCAATGGCTTTTTTGTACAGACTGTCAATTACTGCGGCTGATTTGGTTCCATCCGCATAGTTGCGATAAAATTCTGCCAGCCAATAATAATTCTCCGCCTCAAACGGCATTACACTGATTGCTCTCTTTAATAGTTCTTCAGATTTTTCCCCATCAGTTTGCTCGTACAATTCACTTCGGTTTCGCATCGAAGAGGAGTAAGTGGCGTCAATAGAATCTGCTATAGCATAGTATTTCTCCGCTTTGGCAAAAAGACCTCTTTCTTTATAAATAAAGGCAAGATTGGAATAGGATATGGCCCAGTCCCTGTTGATGCGATCTGCTCCTTTTATTTTTTTTAGTGCTAACGATTTCTCAAAATAAAATTCGGCTTCCTTTATCCTTTCCATTTCTAACAGGGAAACACCAATATTATTATAGCTCCATATATAGGTACTGTCTAATGCTAAAACAGAACGATGATAGTTCAATGCTTTTTCATATTGATAAACGGCATCATATAAATTGCCCAACACATTTTTAGGATGATTCCAGGTCGGTATTATCGATTCAGCTTTTTTGGCATAATAAATAGCACTATCATATTTATGTTGGTATTGCATCAGGTAACTTAGTGCCACATAGATATATGCGGCCCGGTCCTCTAGCTTAATTGCCTTGCGTAATAATTGTTCTGCTTCAGGATACTTTTCAAAATTTTCGTAGCGGATAAAACTGAAAGCTTTATGAAAAGATTCCATGACCTGGTTATTCTTTTTTCGTGGGTCATTAGCCGGTAACAAGCTATCTGCGAGGCCTGCATCAATTCCGGCCCGGTAGTAAATAGCAGCAGGAGGCAGCTCACTTTTACCTTTCAGGTATTCATTTAAAACCAGCTGGCTGCTTGTTTCTAATATTTCTGACAAATGATTTTGTAAACTTAATTGTAACTCCCTTGCTTTTGCTGAATTTAACTGGCTTAATCTTTTTATTACTGACAAACTGCTGGAGTCGGTGCCATAAAATTTTTCTTGCGTAAGGAAATAATTATATTGATCAACGTACTGCTTCAAAGCAGAAAGATCAACAGTGTCTTCTGCAGTAGCACCACGACCAGCGAGATAGCCATCATATTTTTTATTTCTAAAATAGGCCAGGGCTTTCGATTTATTGTCGGGGGTGACTTCAACCAAGAGTTGTTGTGCGTCTGGGGTAGTCATTACAGGATTCTGTTTTCCTCTTGTTGCGGCTGCAACACGGTTTTTTACCCAGCTGCTTAATTCATCCATTGTTACTTTATTATCTGCTGGTTCATCGGCAAGTCCCATCATACCTTGAACCAGGTACCAGGTAAATAATCCATGTCCAACAGAATCGGCTTCATAAGAGAATTCATTAGCGGCACTTCCGAGTAATTTCGAAATTTTATTAAACCCTTCGGATAAATTATTCTGTGCTTTTAAAAACCCGTCTTTATGTAAATCAAAACCGGAGTGGCAAGCATCCATTATAAGTGAAACCTTTACTTTCCTGCTGGTGGCAAGCCGTTCTGTATAAGTTTGCAACTCGCTGAACTTTACAGTACCTCCAGTGCCATGATAGTTTCGGGAGTCAGATGCATCCCATGCAAGAAAAAATGCTTCATCAAAATCTAAAACTGTTTGTACATCACCATGTCCCGCAAAATAAAGTATCAATTCATCGCCAGCCACCAACCATTTTATTAGATCAAGTATCGAATTATAAATTCTACCGGAAGTAGCGGCAGTATCGGGCAATAAAAAAACATTCTCTTTTGGAAAACCTCTTATATCTGTGAGATAGCTGAAAAAAAGTGCAGCATCTTTATTTGCATATTTTAAAGTCAGTTTATTACTGCTGTAGTCGGAGATACCAACAATAAGTGCTGCCTTTCTTTTTCCTGAATCTCCTTTTAGGGGTGAACTTAATGAACTGTTATACGGCTTAACAATAAGGCCTCTGTCCTGCGCCTGCAGATTAGTGAACAGATAAAAAGACAATAAAAAACATGCCCATTTAAGCATAGGGAGGCGGCGGTTTAATTAAGCTATAAATATACTAAACTATCCTGCGGTAAGAATAAAATGCATTGATACGTTTACAATTAAAAGCAATAATTCTGTACACTAAAGTGAAAAAAAATAACTAAGTATCTATACCCGTTAATGGGTATAAATTGAGGAGGTGTAGGTTGATATTGTAATAATTTCTTATTTAACTACAACATCTTCTTGATTATTTTCCCCAACATCATCATTCCATAATCTGCTTCATCATCCCAGGGTCTTGCAAAACTGATGCGGAAGCAGTTGTTATAATTATGACTGGCAGAAAATATTTTTCCCGGAACAATGGAGATATTATGCTTCATCGCTTCTATGCGTAGTTTGAACGTATTTACTTTTTTATTTAACTGGACCCACAAAATAAATCCTCCATGGGGCCTTGATACATTGGTGTCTTCCGGAAAATAATCAATAATGGCTTGCAGGTAACGAAGACATTGTGTGTGCAAAGCCTTCCGGATATTTTTTAAATGATACTCATACCGCCCATGTTGCAGATAGTGTGCAATAGCGGCCTGCGTGAGAGTAGGGGAGCTGATGTTATGGATACGTTTTATTTGCTTTACCTGTTCCATGAATTTTCCAGGTATGACCCAGCCAATCCGATAGCCGGGAGCTAATGACTTACTTAAGGATGAACAATGCATCACCATCCCTTTTGTATCATAATACTTGCAGGTGCGGGGACGATTTTTCCCAAAATATAATTCACCATAAATATCATCTTCTATCAAGGGAATATTGCTCTTGGTAATAATATCAACCAGTCTTTTTTTATTTTCATCGGGCATACAACCCCCTAAAGGATTGTTGAAATTGGGAATTATCACACAGGCTTTAATGGAAAATTTTTTAATTGCCTGTTGCAGGCTATCAATATCAAGACCAGTAACTGGTGATGCAGGAATTTCTACGACTTTCAATCCCATATTCTCCAACGATTGGAAAATGCCGAAGTAATTGGGTGATTCTACCGCCACCATATCTCCGGGTTTTGTAATCGCTTTTATGCAAAGCGTAATTGCTTCCAGGCAACCGCCTGTTATTACTACATCATCCGCTTTTACTTTTCCACCCCAGTTAAAAGATAAACGGGCCACTTGTTTTCTTAATTCAGTATTGCCCTGTGTATGTTCATAGCTAATGCAGGAATCTTTACTATTCCGTAAAGCCTGCATAACCGACTTATTAATTTTTGCAGTGGGTAGTAATGATGCATCCGGTGCAGCCAATGCAAAATTGATTACTTTGTCATTGTGCGAAGCAATGTCAGAATAAATGGAAGCAATCATTTCCTTTACACTTATATCATGTGATAAAGGAGCCGGTTGATTCATTTTGGGTAAATCAGGAAAGCGGTGTTGGTTAAAACGAACATAGTAACCTGACTTTGGTCTTGATTCAATCAACCCTTTTCCTTCTAAATGATAATAGGCCTGGAAGGCTGTTCCCATACTAATTCCATATTCGTCACTTAATACCCTAACGGAAGGAAGTTTATCACCAATCCGCAATACATCTTCACTAATCATTTTTTCCAGGCCACCAGCCACCTGCAAATAGAGATGGTCATCGGTGGTGAAGTCTTGTTTACGCATACGTCTGATTATGGAGGTAAAGGCTCTTGTTAATCTGATCTAGTCAAAATTACAAAAACTGAATCTGTTTTAAATGCATAAATAGTAAAATATTTGCAGTGTCAGAATAAAATCTTTTAAAGTATGAGTAAGATTACTATTGTTGATTACCTGCCCGAACATCAACCTTATTTCGAAAAATTTAACCGGCAATGGATAGAAGAATTATTTGAAATGGAGCCGGTGGATGAATGGGTATTAACTAATCCCGGTAAAGCCATTCTTGAACCCGGCGGTTGTATATTGATGGCATTATATGATGGAGTTCCTGCAGGTACTGTTGGATTGAGAAAATTTGATGACGAAACTTTTGAGTTTACAAAAATGGCAGTTGATGAAAGTTTTCGTAGAAAAGGAATAGCTGAAGCTATAAGCTATGCAAGCTTTATAAAAGCAAAAGAATTAGGAGCAAAAAATGTAATCCTTTATTCCAATAAGAAAAATGCAGGTGCCATAAAGTTGTATGAGAAAATTGGTTTTCGACATGTGGAAGTGGAAGCAGGTGTTTATAAAAGAGCTGATGTAAAAATGGTAATAGATATAGATAAGGCGGTAAAGGCTGCTTATAATTACGGACCACTTGTTCATTCATAAAAATTAATAGTAAACTATATGGAATTACTTACTGATATACCCGTTAAAAGAGTGCATCGTTCCGCAGTACCTGAAGTTGATTTCAGCAATCTTGAATTTGGTAAATACACTTCCGATCATATGTTGCTATGTGATTACAGCGAAGGGGAGTGGCACCAGCCAATGATCTTACCATTCGAAAATTTGTCATTAAGTCCAAGTACATTGGCCTTACATTATGGACAAACTGTGTTTGAAGGGATGAAGGCATTTCGTATGGACGATGGCCGTATCAATATATTCCGCATCGATAAGCATTACGATCGGTTTGTAAAATCATTGGACAGATTGTGTATGGCTGCCCCTCCCAAAGATTTTTTTACAGAGGGATTAATAAAATTGGTTGATACCGATAAAACATGGGTACCAAGGCAAAAAGGTGCTGCTTTGTATCTGCGTCCATTTGTATATGCCAGCGAAGCAAGATTTGGGGTAAAAATTTCAGAACAATATCGCTTCCTTATTTTTAGTGGGCCTGTTCCTGAATTATATGCCAACCCAATAAAAGTGAAAGTGGAAACCAATTACATAAGAGCCGCCAAAGGTGGAACTGGCTTTGCTAAATGCGGTGGTAACTATGGGGGAGCCTACTATCCAACAAAATTGGCAAGAGAGCAAGGATACGAGCAGGTACTATGGACAGATGCAAAGGAAAATAAATTCATCGAAGAGTCAGGAATGATGAATGTGATGTTTGTTATTAATAATGTACTAGTAACACCTCCGTTATCAGATTCTATCCTGGATGGAGTAACAAGAGATTCGATATTGACACTGGCAAATGATATGGGTTATAAAACGGAAGAAAGACCAGTTGCAGTTGAAGAATTAGTAACAGCATTTCGTAACAAAACTATTACGGAAGCATTTGGTGCCGGCACAGCAGCAGTAGTAGCTCCTATTGAAACTATAAATATAAATGGAATAGATTATCAATTGCCCGGTTACGGCAAAGAGAGTTTATTGAACAAGCTTAAAACAAAATTGGAAAACATTCGGACTGGAATAGAAACAGATGTACACGAATGGAATTTTATAGTGTAGACATTGAATGATGGGTTAGTAAAGACCGGTTATTATAGCCGGTCTTTTTTTGTTATCAAATATCTTAATGGTTATAGAGGTACATTTTGAGTATTGGCCATCCAAATTATTGCAGCAAAATCGTAATGGGGATGAGCTTTTGTTTATGTAAATTCGTTTTCAAACTAACTGATGAAGACAATAATTATAACCGGGGCATCCGGCAACATGGGGCAGGCATTGGTAAAAAAATTTATGACGGAGGGCTATATGGTTGTGTCTACATTGGGTCCGGATGATCCAACCCGCATTGCTATAAAAGGAAAAAATCTTGAAACAGCGATGGTTGATTTAGCAAACGAAGAAGATGCCCGGCAGTTTGTAGAGTTTGCAGCAGTAAAACATCAGAACATTGATGCAGCTGTGTTAACCGTAGGTGGATTTGCAATGGGTAAAATAGCCGATACTAAAACGGCTGATGTGCTGAAGCAATACAAATTAAATTTTGAAACCGCTTACAATGTTGCAAGGCCTGTGTTTTTGCAAATGATGCAACAAGGCTACGGTCGCATATTTTTAATTGGTTCCCGCCCCGGGCTTGACATGAAAAACAGTAATGGTATGGTGGCTTATGGCTTAAGCAAATCATTATTATTTCGCCTGGCAGAGTTAATGAATGAAGAATCCAAAGGAACAAATATTGTTACAAGTGTGGTGATTCCTTCTACAATTGATACTCCTCAAAACAGGAAATCAATGCCCGATGCGGATTTTAAAAAATGGGTGAAACCAGAAGCTATCGCATTGGCTATATATTTTCATTGTACAGAAGAGGCTGCTTCATTACGGGAACCACTGCTAAAACTATACGGCGACGCCTGAGGGTTTTTAGCTGACAATTTTACACAGTTTGTTGAATTGTGGTCATAACCCAGTCATGTTTTACCTGTCTTTTACATGTTTAAACACTTTTCCTGTTTTGGCAAGACTTTTGCAAAACCCCTTTAAACAAATTTCTATTTATGAAAACTAAAATCATTGCAGTTCTTTTTCTTTCCTTTATTACTTTTTCGGCTCAATCGCAAATATTAAGAGCCGGTGTTAACCTCGCTAATGTAAGTATTACAGATGATGGCGATATTGACGAGAACAAGAGTCTCACCAGTTTCCAGGTAGGGTTTATTGGTAACATTAAAATTTTACCTTTCTTGTATTTTCAACCCGGAGTTTTATTTACCGGAAAAGGTTCTAAAACAGAAGATGGAGCTACTACTGATCCAACTTATTACAGAGCTACCACTAACCCCTTGTATGTGGAAATACCTGCAAACTTTGTATTAAAAACACCCGGTCCCATTAAATTATTTGCAGGTGCTGGTCCTTATTTGGCCATAGGTGTAGCAGGAAAAAACAGGGTAGAAGGAAAATTTGCCAATGTTGGTTTTAGCAGCGAAAGAAATATAGAATTTTCTGATGATGATCCATCTACATTAAATTACGAAGAAGGTGCAGGTTTCGGCATTATGAGGCGTTTTGATTATGGTTTGGGTGCTACTGCAGGAGTTGAAACCAAGAATATTGTTTTGGCACTTAACTATGGCTTAGGTTTAGCTAAACTTCAGAGCGGCAGTAACAGTTCTGATGACGATAACAATAAACACAGGGTATTGAGTTTAACATTGGGAGTTAAGCTATAAAGCATAAACAGCGTAATTAAAATTATATCGTCCCGGTTGCTATATGCAGCCGGGATTTTTTTTGTTCCACCGTTTGTAAATGCTATGTTTTTTAATCGCTGCGTTCTTTGTGCTGGGAGAAAATCAATTCAGTATCTTGCAGCGCAATATCAAAATTAAATATGCGGTATTTAAAATGGATTGGCCTTGCAGCAGCAGTATTACTAATAGTCTCCTGTTTTACACCCTGGGTAATTATTGAGTCCAAAAATATAACCGTAAGTGGGGTAGATGCTACGGGTACCAACTTTGGCAAGCCCGGCTATTTTCATATATTATTGTCGGTGCTTTTTATTACCTGCACCATTATACAGCGGGTATGGGCCAAGCGGTTAAATTTACTGGTAACTGCTTTAAACACCGGCTGGGCATTGCGCAATTTTTTTGTTATCTCCACCTGCCAGGGCGGGGAGTGTCCGGAAAAACAGATAGGACTGTATCTTGTAATGCTTTCCTCCCTGCTGCTTTTGTTATCTTCTCTTTTTCCGGATATGAAGATACCCCAGTCCCAAAAAACGGCCTGAGCATTATCGCCAAATGAGGATAAATAGTTGTTGCAGTTTTTCATCTTAATTTAAGAATGCCATAGATTCGTTGAGCTAAGCTGATTAGCCCTCCAATCCTTTTAAAGATCTTTCGTGGTTTTGTATCTGTTTTGATTAGTTGTTTAATCTTAAAACGGGAACTATGCGGAAGGTTTTATTATTAGGCATTTTATCACATGTATCTTTTATTCTTATGGGACAGTTTAATCTAACTGTCCCAACCTATACTCAGGATTTTTCCAGTTTAGGAACTTCTGATATTACATTAGCAGGTGGAGATTTAAATAATCATTCACCTTTTTTAAATGGTTGGTTTTTTAGTGAATCAGGTACAATTCAAAATAACATCATCACTGCTAATGATGGTTCTGCTACAACAGGAGACACTTATAACTTTGGAACTATTGCCGCTGCCGACAGAACACTTGGTGGTTTGCAATCTGGAGCTTTGGTCCCTTCTTATGGATTTTATTTTACCAATAATAACGGAAATACAATTACAAGCCTTACAATTAACTATACTGGAGAGCAATGGCGGCTTGGAACAGCAGGCAGATTAGATAAGTTGGATTTTCAATATAGCTTAAATGCAACTTCAATGACTACCGGGTTATGGGTAAATGTAGATGCTCTGGATTTCACAGCACCTGTAATAACTAGCCCAACAGGTGCGTTGAATGGTAACTTAGCATCTAATAAAACTGCAATCAGCAGCACCATAATTGGATTAATTATTCCAAATGGCGCTACATGTTTTATCCGATGGTTAGATTTTAATGCAACTGGTGCTGAAGACGGGACAGGTATTGATGATTTTTCTCTCACTGCAAATTTTACTGCGCCAAGCACAGATCATTTCCGTTCTATTCAAACAGGCAATTGGGATGCATTATCAACATGGGAGTCGTCTCTTGATGCCCTGACTTGGGTAGCAGCTACGTCTATTCCTACTTCTGATGCAAATACAATTACAATCAGAAATTCACATACAGTAACCATTAATTCTTTTCCAACGGTTGATCAAGTAACAATACAAAGTGGAGGAACACTTGATTTTGTAAATGGTGTTTTAATAATTAATGATGGAACAGGAAGTGATATAGATATACAAAGCGGTGGAGCATTTGTTCTTTCTTCTTCCAATAACCCTCCAACTTTTATGGGAATATCTCCTACAATAAACATAAATAGCTCTGGGATTTTAAGAGTTTCTGCAAGCGGTGTTACACTAAATCCTGGGTCAGGGATTCATGCTTCTAATTATCTTTATCAGCATCAGTCAATTCTTGAATATACACTTACATCAGCTTTTGGAACAATTGGGGTTACTTATTTCCCCAATGCTAATTCTACCACAATACCAGTTTTCAGAATAACTCAAAATATTGGAGTTTTCGTTGGGTCGTCTTCAAATACTATCATAAACGGTGTTTTCGAGGCAAATGGAAATATAACATTTACAAACTCAGGCACAAAAACATTTCGAAATGGTATTAGGGGAAGCGGTAATATAGGAGAAAGCAGTTCCGGTATATTCATCATTAATGGTACAACTGCTGAATTAGGGGGTGCAGGATCTTTAACCGTTCCTACAACCGGTGGGTTGCAAATTGGAAATTCCACAACAGTAACTATGATTTCCGACAAAACAATAAGCGGTAACATTACACTGCTAACTAATAACAGCCTTATTGAGCTTGGTAACTTCAATTTAATTGTAACTGGCACCATTGGCATCACTCAGGTAACGAGTTATGTAAAAACTAATGGTACTGGCAAGCTAACCTTAAACAATGTTGGTGGTTTTCCAGGAAAATTATTTCCGATAGGCCTAACAACGATAAACCCACTTAATATTATTAGTACCCCTACAACAAGCTATTCAGCAAGAATAGTTGAACCCATTACCCCGATAATATATAATAGTTCTCAAGCTGTATTACGTACATGGTATATTTCAACACCTGCAACATCGCCGTCTGCTAGTATAAGCTTTGGCTATACATTTAATCCTCCAACAGAATGTGGCCCCTTTTATAATAATTTAGGACCGGTAGAAGTAGGTGTTAACATCAGTAACGTATGGAATATACATCAGTCAAATCTTACTCCAGCTAACTTTCCATTTGTACCGACTACTTTTATTGTTACACCAACCGCACCTATCAATTATTTTAATGGAACTACAACCGAGTTTCCTTTTGTAGTAGCTAATAACGGTGCTGTTCTTTCTGTCGATTATAACATTACCGCCCAGGCTCAAAAATTAAACAATACAGGACGCATTAGCTGGAAAGTTTTTACTACCAATAATGTAAGTCGGTTTGAAGTACAGCGGGCAACTGATAATGCTGTCTATCAAACCATAGCTAGTACAACTCCTTCAGGACAATTACTGGAGTATAATTTTATTGATATTGCTTTAGCAAAAGGAGTAAACCTGTATCGAATTAAAGTTACAGCACAAAATGAGGCCATTCTTTATTCAAACACAGTGGCTATTATTAATGATAGTAAGGGATTACTGATAACTTCACTGGCGCCAAATCCTGTGCAGAACCAAACATATCTTACTATTAGTGCTGCTAAAACAGGTTTGGCACATTTTAGTGTCTATGATATTATGGGTAAGTTGGTTAAAGAGTTTCAGAAAAATATTGGGGAGGGTGCAACAGTACTGCAGTTGGATATGACCGATTTAGCAACTGGTACCTATCATATAATGGCTGTGAGTGCTGAAAGCAGAGCTGTTTTCCGTTTTAGTAAACAATAATTATTTAGTTCGTTAATCGATAATTTAATTGAGAAACCGCTGTGGGTTTTGTTTAGGGCTATGGAAACATAGCCCTATTTTAATAAAAAAACCGGGAGCAACCTGCCTCCCGGTGTTAAGAAACCGTCCGTATAATATTTTTAGAGATGCCGTATTAACGGGCACTCATGATTAGTTTTTCTGAAGCAATATCGCCTGTCTCCAGGTTTGATATTCTGATGCTGTACATACCTGGTGCAACATCGCTTACTTGTAAAGAGTTTCCAGTGTATTTATTCCATTGCTTAATTGTTCGGCCTGCCATATCTACTAGTACTATATTCCGGGCACTGGCATCTGCAAAAACCACATTCACTCTTCCATCAACAGCCGGGTTAGGGTAAACCGTTGTTTTAGCAACCTGATCTTGGCCACGTATAGCTCTTACTTCACTGTACTTTGACTGACCATCAAAATCTGTTTGCTTGATTCTATACTGGCTCATGCCTTTTGTAGTATTAATATCAGTGTACTGGTAAGATAATTTTTCAGTGCTATTACCATCTGCAGATTTTGAAGCAACTACCGCAACTTTTTCCCAGGTTGAACCTGTATTACGTTCTATAGTAAAACCGCTGTTATTTATTTCAGTAGTAGTTTCCCACTTTAATTGTACTGAAGTGTTAACACGGCTGGCAGAAAAAGAGGAGAAGGTTACTGGTAAAGGTGCTCCGCCGATCGATCGAACTGTAGGACCACAAGCTGATGTGCCAGTAGTGCAATTGCTACCTGTATATGGAGTTATTTTTACTTCAAGATTGTTAAGATCACACAGTGTAAAAGAAGCTGAATTGTGAGTTCGGGTCACATTGTTCTGGCCAGATGCATCAATACATTCGTCTAGAAGAACAGTAGTGCCTACTCTTACTACCAGATTGATCATTTTAGCACCACTTGTAGGATTTACAAAGTCAAATCGGATTGACCTTAAGCAAGGATTCACATCATCCGTTAAAATACGAAAAGAAGAAAATACGATTTCGGGACAAGAGTTTTGAGCTTTAGCAAAATTGAAGCTCAGGGTTGCAATAATAACAAATAGGGGTAGAATTATACGTTTCATACTCAGGTTGTTTTCAGGGTTTAGATTGTGTTTTTACGGTCAACGTCGAGTACTATTCCGTAATCAGATCGTAAAAGTAGCAGTACGTTTTCGTAAATGCAAGCTTTTTTAAAAGTATTTTTTCCAGAAGTTTTTCGATAGCGCAATCGTAGTTTCTTATTTCAGCATAAGAGGTTGTTTGCCATTGCATTTAAATCCAATATAAAAAGTATAAAAAATATATTTAGTGATAAGGGATTTTACGATTTTTTAAAATTCAAAATCTGAGTTCCATAAAATATTGGTATGAACAAAATAAAAAAGCAGCCGGATTCGGCTGCTTTTAATAAAAAAATTTAATCGTAAAACCACATCTCGCATAGGAGATTTTACCAGTAAAATTTCTATAAGTGTTTACTAGTAATAATAAGATCAGTCAAGTTGTTTCAAACTCTCCTGGATTATTTTAATACAATCAACTATTTGCTGTTTGTTGATGATTAGAGGCGGCGCAAAACGAATCTTATCGCCATGCGTAGGTTTGGCAAGTAGTCCATTCTCTTTTAATGCAAGGCAAAGATCCCAGGCGGCATCTTTATTATAGTGCTCAATAATAATGGCATTCAATAATCCTTTGCCACGAACTACAGCAATATGTTTTGATTGCAGTGATGTTAATTCATTCCGTAACAGTTCTCCCATTCTGCCCGCATTGGCTTCCATCTTTTCATCTTTTAATACCTGCAATGCCGTCATGGC
Source organism: Chitinophagaceae bacterium IBVUCB2 (assembly GCA_002127295.1). Taxonomy (GTDB): domain Bacteria; phylum Bacteroidota; class Bacteroidia; order Chitinophagales; family Chitinophagaceae; genus JJ008. The sequence goes on along the minus strand of NFUV01000001.1, from coordinate 380,693 downwards.
TACTTTACAGGCTAAGGGATTTCCGCCATAAGTAGAGCCATGCTCACCCGGTTTTATTGTCATCATTATTTCATCATCGCAAAGCACTGCACTTACCGGTAGCATACCACCGCTTAAAGCTTTTCCTAATAATAAAATATCAGGCCTTACATTTTCATGGTCACAGGCCAGCATTTTTCCGGTTCTGGCAAGCCCGGTTTGTATTTCATCAGCAATAAATAAAACATTAGCTGCTGCACAAAGTTGTTTAGCTGTAGCTAAATAACCATCATCCGGAACAAGTACACCAGCTTCACCTTGTATAGGTTCTACTAAAAAGCCAGCTACATTTTTATCATTTAAAGCATTAGCTAATGCATTTGTATCATTATACGGAATAGACACAAAGCCCGGCATATAAGGCCCGAAATTCTTTTTGGCGGACGGATCGCTGCTAAATGAAATAATCGTGGAGGTTCTTCCATGAAAATTTCCTTCGCAAACAATAATAACAGCTTTACCTTCCTCAATTCCTTTTACTTCATAACCCCATTTGCGGCAAAGCTTAATACCCGTTTCCACGGCTTCCACACCAGTGTTCATCGGCAACACTTTGTCGTACCCAAAATAATCGGTAATATATTTTGCATATTCCCCAAGCAAGTCGCTGTGAAAAGCACGGCTTGTTAAGGTGAGCTTTTGCGATTGCTCAATAAATGATTGTACAATTACAGGATGGCAATGTCCCTGGTTTACTGCAGAGTAACCGCTTAAAAAATCATAATACTGTTTGCCATCCACATCCCACACATGTACTCCTTTGCCCTTGGTGAGTACTACCGGAAGCGGATGATAATTGTGAGCACTATACTGATCTTCAAGCTCCAAATAATATTGTGTAGTTGATGACATATCAATTGCTGTTTGCATAAAAAATAGATAGGAAGAATAAAAAATAGAAAGGAGACACTACGCCACTAGGGGCAATTACATATTAACCTCGATGATTGAGTAGATCGAGGTTGTTTTTTAGAAAGATTGATATGCTAAGATGCTGTTGGATCAATTTGTAATTTGATGCAAGATAGTGAAAAAAGCTACAGGCTACAACTGGGCCGCTTCAGTTGTACCCCGTTGTTTGTTGTGTCATCTCTATCGTAACTTGTGTCTTCAATATTTTTATATGTCCTATACAGTTCCTGACGGCACAAGAATTGGTCATGTGCACCTGAAAGTTGCAGACCTTGAACGTTCATTACAATTTTACCGTGATTTGCTGGGGTTTGAAGTGCAACAGTTTTTCGGCGATAGTGCTGCTTTCATTTCCGCAGGAGGTTATCATCATCATATCGGTTTAAATACATGGCACAGTAAAAATTCCGGGCCAGCACCGGTAAAGGCAGCAGGTTTATTTCATACTGCCATAGTATACCCGACCCGGAAAGATCTTGCTATTGTTCTTAAAAGATTGATAGAAGCAAAATATCCCCTCACTGGTGCATCCCATCATGGTGTTTCGGAAGCTATTTATTTAGATGACCCCGATAAAAATGGCGTTGAATTATATTGGGATAAACCAAAAGAACAATGGCCCGTTGATAAAGAAGGAAATCTGCAAATGGTAACTGAAGCATTAGACCTTGAAGGTCTCTTAAAGCTAACTGTGTAATTCCTTTACAAAATAATTAGCTGGAAAGCTCAGTTCTATTTTTTTCTCTTTTGGAAAAATGCCATACACCGTACTGCCGCTACCGCTCATAGAAGCATAACTTGCACCTGCCAGATACAGGCTATCCTTTATATCTACTATTTCCCGGTGCTGTTTGAAAATTACTTTTTCAAAATCGTTTTGCAATTCGTCTTTCCATTTTTGTAATGGTCCTTCAACAATTTCTTTAATAGATTTTTCCGGAACACAGGGTGTGATATTTAAAAAGGCCCGGCCGGTATCTACATGTATTCCAGGATTAACAATTACGAATTTGTAAGCAGATAAATCAATTGCTAATTCCTGAAGCTGTTCACCTCGGCCTGAAGCATAGCAAGGAGTATTGATTACAAAAAAAGGGCAATCGCTGCCTAGCTCACTGGCATATTCTATCAATTGTTTTTTGGAAAGCCCAAGATTGAATATTTCATTTAGCATTTTTAAAGCAAAAGCAGCATCAGCACTGCCACCACCCAATCCGGCACCAGCAGGAATTATTTTATGCAAATGCATTTGTATATGTGGCAGTTTTGGAAAGTCCACTTTCAGCATTTTATAGGCCTTCATACACAGGTTAGAAGAGGTATCTCCTTTAATGGCCAATCCGCTAATTGTAAATGGGATGAAGGATGAACGTTCAGGTTCTTTGTATTCGTTTATTTCTAAAATGTCGGTTAAAGAGATAGGATAGAAGATGGTCTCTAATTCATGATAGCCATCACTCCGTTTTCGAAGTACATTGAGTCCAAGGTTTATTTTGCAATTGGGAAAGACTATCAATGAGAAAATTTTATAGGATTTACAGGAATGCCTGCAATTGTAAATATAAATGACGGGCTAAATAGGTCTGGATTAAGTTGATCAACGTTTCTTTTGACGACTGTTAATCTCATCACGGATAGCGATTGCCCGAATATAATCCTCACTATCAAGTACTTCGCCTAAAAGATTATTTAACTCTTCTAATGTCATGGTTTTCAGATCTTCGTTTCCTGTTGGGGTATCTCCTTCAACAATTGCTTCAGCAGGTTTTGCTTTTTTCTTTTTCCCTTTAGTTGCCTCTGTATCCTCCATCAAAATTCCCGCACTTTCTAATATATTTTCATAGGTATAAACAGGGCAGCCAAAACGAACTGCCAAAGCAATAGCATCAGAAGTTCGGGAGTCGATCTCTACCGTATCATTTTCTGTTGCACAAACCAATTTTGAATAGAAAATTCCCTCTTGCAGATCGCATATAATTATTTCGAGAAGGTCAATTGCAAAAGCATTCATGAAATTTTTCATCAGGTCGTGGGTGAGGGGACGGCTGGGTTGCATTTTTTCTAATGCAACGGCAATTGCCTGCGCCTCAAAACCGCCAATAACGATGGGTAATCTCCTTAAGCCGTTCACTTCTCCCAGTACCACCGCATAGGAATGTGTTTGGGTAATGCTGTGTGATAAAGCCACTATTTCCAGTTCAATTTTCTTCATAGAAGCCACGAATTTAAGCCTTTAGTTTTAATGCTCTATATTTTAGAGCCACAAAAAAAGCCCTCTTAAAAAGAGGGCTTTTAAAGATATATAAGTTTTTTCTATGCAACACCTTTTAGCTTCTTAATGGCTGTAATAAACTTTGGGATCACCTCAAAAGCATCACCTACAATACCATAATCTGCTGCTTTAAAGAAAGGAGCTTCAGGATCTTTATTGATCACCACAATTACTTTACTTCTGTTTACACCCGCCAAATGCTGAATAGCACCAGAAATACCGATAGCAATATATAAGTTAGGTGCGATAGCAATACCTGTTTGCCCCACATGTTCATTGTGTGGCCTCCAATGCGCATCCGCAACAGGACGGCTACAAGCAGTAGCGGCATGCAATAATTTGGCAAGTTCCTCTACCATGCCCCAGTTTTCAGGACCCTTCAATCCTCGTCCCGCACTTACTACCACTTCGGCTTCTGTAAGCGGCACTTCACCACTCGCTTTTGTAACACCGGTTACTTTTACTTTAGCAGTTTCAACATTGGCGTTTAGTGCTACTACTTCAGCTGTTCCTTCACCTGCAATTACCTGGTAAGCATTTGGGTTTAATGCAATAATTTTTATAGGAGTGCTAACCGAAATATTTGCAAAAGCTTTACCAGAGAATACATTTTTCTTTACTGTGAAACCATTGCTGGTATCAGGCAGGGCAACCGCACCGGACACAAGACCTGCTTTTAAACGAACTGAAAGGCGGGGAGCAATTGCTTTTCCGCTTAAGTTGTTAGAGAACACAATTACAGTGGCGCCACTTGCTTCAACAGCCCGTGCAATTACTTTAGTAAAAACCTGTGCATCGAAGTTGTTCAATGCGTCGTTAGCAACATGATGAATTTTCTTTACACCATATTTACCTAATGCAGCTAAATCTTCAGTGGTAGCACCAAGTACAACACCTTCTAAAGTAGTACCCAATTGCTCAGCTACTTTGGCGCCGTATGATAATACCTCCAGAGAAGATTTCTTTACATGACCTTCAGCGGTATCTATATAAACAAGTACTGACATATAAATAATTTTAAATTTTAGTAATAGTTTAAAGTGCTTTTGCTTCTTCGTGAAGCAGGCGAACCAACTCTTCCACATTGTCTGGATCCACCAATTTTACACCAGCTTTTGCTGGAGGTAAACCAAAACCTGCCACAGCAGTAAGTGGTTCAACAGCTACAGGTTCTATTACTTTCAATGGTTTTGTACGGGCTGCCATAATACCTCTCATATTGGGTATTCTTGCTTCGGCCATTCCTTTTTGAGCACTTACAACTACCGGCAATTCTACTTCGTTTGTTTCTTCCCCACCTTCAATTTCTCTTGTAATAGTTGCTTTTGTTCCGGCTAACTCAAATTTTGTAGCTAATGAAACATAAGGAAGTTCTAATAATTCGGCAACCATACCGCCGATGGAAGAACCATTATAATCAATCGTTTCTTTTCCGGTCAATACTAAATCATAACCACCTTGTTTTGCTATCTCAGCTATTTGGGATGCGATATAAAAACTATCATGACTGTCGGCATTTACACGGATGGCTTCATCGCCACCCAATGCAAGGGCTTTGCGAATAATGGGCTCTGCATCGGCAGCCCCAACAGTTACGAGATGTATAGTAGTAGCTGCATCTTTTTCTTTTAATTCAATAGCTCTTACTAAAGCATACCATTCATCATATGGATTAATGATCCACTGTACACCATTCACATCGAATTTCGTGTTGTTATCGGTGAAGGCTATTTTTGCCGTTGTGTCCGGCGTTTTACTGATACAAACTAAAATCTTCATTGTATATTTTTTTAGTCATCGTGGTAAACAAATAACAGATAGTTGTTTATGCAACTAAAGCAAAGATAGGAAGGGTAAATTAATAATTAGTAAATAATAGATAATAATTTTTGAGATGGAGAGGATTGATAAAATAAAGGCAATGCTGGTGGAAAACCCTGTTGATAATTTTCTGCAGCATGCCCTGGCACTGGAATATATCAAGGTGGGAAATGATGAAGCAGCTCAATCATTATTTACAGAATTATTAAACAGAGACCCCGGTTATATCGGTAGCTACTATCATCTAGCTAAATTACTGGAGCGGAATGATAAAACAGACGAAGCTATTAAAACATACCAAAAAGGAATGGAGGAGGCAAAAAAGGCTGGAGATAATCATGCTTTGGGAGAATTGAGAGGAGCTTATGAAGAATTGACATTTTAACCCTTTGCCCGAAGGAAATTAGTTCAGTGATTCAATTTCATTTTTCAAATTAGCCGAAAGGAATAAGAGAGTTCGATGGATCTACTAGTAAACTTTAAAAACATAATTAAGCAGCAACATCTTTTCTCACCAAAAGATAAGTTGCTGTTGGCCGTTAGTGGGGGAGTAGATTCTGTTGTTTTATGTGAACTATGCAAACAAGGAGGATATGATTTTTCCATTGCTCATTGCAATTTTCAATTAAGAGGAGAGGAGAGTGAAAGGGATGAACAATTTGTACGAGAGTTAGGAAGAAAATATGAGGTAGAAGTGTTGGTAAAAGAATTTGATACCGAAAAATATGCTACTGATAATAAGCTTTCCACCCAGGAAGCTGCGAGGAATTTAAGATATAAGTGGTTTGAGGAATTAGTCCTTACCCGTAACTCAAAAGATAATACCCGAAACTTATTACTTACGGCTCACCATGCAGATGACAATAACGAAACTTTATTGATGAATTTTTTCCGGGGGACCGGTTTGCACGGATTAACAGGAATTCCCGCTGCCATTAATTATATCAGAAGGCCATTGCTGACATTTTCTAAGGATGAGTTAGTTGCTTTTGCTAAAGAGAGTAATTTGAATTTTGTTGAGGATTCTTCCAATCAATCATCCAAATACACCCGCAATTTTTTCAGGAATGAACTGGTACCTGCTATAAGCAAAGTGTACCCACAGGTAAAAGAAAATTTGCAGGATAATATTAAACGGTTTACAGCAATTGAAAAATTGTACCGTTCTTCTGTTGATGAGCTGAAGAAGAAACTATGCAGATTAAAAGGCAATGAAACTCATATTCCGGTGAAGCAATTAATGGGATATAACAACAGTGCCCTGATTTATGAAATTATATCCCCTTTTGGTTTCAATGAGAAGCAGGTTGATGAAATGATAAAACTGGCAACAAGCCAATCAGGCAAATACATTCATTCTCCCGGTAATAATTATCGTATCATCAAACACCGCCACTGGTTTATTATCAGCCCGGTAATTAACATAGAATCTGATACTATTATTATTGAAGAAGCGGTAAAAGAAATATCATTTGCATTAGGAATACTTAAACTTGAAAAAACTACAAATTCCCAACTTCAAAACCTAAAGAGCTCTGCCTCCTTTGATTCAAAAAAAATCAAGTTTCCCTTGTTGCTGCGTAAATGGAAAACGGGTGATTATTTTTACCCGTTAGGAATGAAGAAAAAGAAAAAGCTGAATCGTTTTTTTATTGACCAGAAATTATCCAGGACTGAAAAAGAGAATGCCTGGGTATTAGAAAGCAATCAACGCATTGTCTGGGTAGTTAACCATCGTATAGATGACCGGTATAAAGTAACCGATAAAACAAAAGAAGTTCTGCGGTTGCAATTAACCTTTGCCGAATAGGCTGGGATTTTTTATTTCTTCCCAAATTAATTCTAACAACATTGGCTGTAAAGCCGCAATTAATGCAATGGTGAAACCAAGACCAAACAATGCTCCCCATAAGTGAGCATCATGGTTTATGTTGTCACCCCCTTTTTTCGACATGTATACACAATAGACAATATATAAAATTGCATATAGAAAAGAAGATAGTTTTAATGCACCAAAAAGATAAATACTACCCCATGGATTGAAAACAATAGCAGCAAATACAACTGCCGACACAGCCCCCGAAGCACCCAAACATAAATAATTGTAATCGTCTTTGTATTTGAAATAGGTTGGTAAGTCAGATGCAATTAAACCCAGAAAATAAAGAACTATATACGAAATATTTCCACCAAGCCCATACATCGAAAAATAGGCTTCAACAACTCTTCCAAAAAAATACAATGTAAACATGTTGAAGAAAAGGTGCATATAATCTGCATGAATAAAACCACTGGTGATGAAACGGTAAAATTGGTTGTAGCGTTTTACACCATAGGGCCACATGATGGCTTTGGATTTTATTTCCTGGTTACTCATTGCAATAAGGGAGAAGATTACATTCGTCGCAATCAATGCAAGGGTGATAGGGCTGTCGATACTATTCATGCTTTAAAAATAAGTTGTTTAAGGCAATCAGCTATGATGATATTTTTCGTTCCGCAGGATAGTGCAGGCACGGTAGATCTGTTCTGCCAAAATCAATCGTACTAATTGATGTGGGAAAACCAACTGCGACAAGCTCCATTTATAATCAGCTCTTTTTAAAACGGCTTCATCAATCCCATAAGCTCCGCCAATTAAAAAAACTACCCGTTTTATACTTTCGTTTGCCCGTTGCTGTATAAAACCAGCCAATGCTTCTGAGCTCATTTGCTTTCCCCGTTCATCCAGCGCCACCAGGTAATCATCTTTTGTGAGTAAGTTCATTATGATCTCAGCTTCTTTTTTCTTCAGGTCTGCTTCATTAAGTAAGCCTGCATTTTTAGGTGTCGCAATAATATTCCATTCTACTTTAAAGTATTTGGATATGCGGTTGGTAAAATCCTCTATTCCCAATTTTACATGTGGCTCATGATTTTTGCCGATACTCCAAAGATGAACTTTCATATTTAACTAATAAGCTTAAAGATAATAACTACTTATAAAAGAAAACCTCCTGAACACAGGAGGTTTCATCTTTTCAAAGGATTGATTAAAATCCTTTTTTCACTTCTTCTTTTATTTCAACTTCTTTAACAGGGCCATATTTTTCGGCAATCTTTCTTATATCAGCAGCTTTACCCACCAATATAAATTGCAATTTGTCCTTAGGGAAATATTTTGCAATGATTGTTTTTGCTTTATCTAACGTCAGATCATTTACGTTTTTCTCAAAATTATTAATGAACGACTCGTCAAAATTATACCAGAACATCTGTGTCATTAGGCCGGCTAACTGACCAGCCGTTTCAAAGCGGGGAGGAAATTGTCCTTTTACATAGTTCTTTGCTGATGTTAGTGATTGTTCGTCTATGCCGTTTGAATGTAATTTATTCAATACTTCCAACGCTTTATCGATTGCCTGCTCTGAAGTTTTACCAGCGGTAAAAGTAGAAATAGCAAAAGATCCCCCGTTTTTCAAGGCATTGAAACTGCTGCGGGCACCATATGTTAAGCCAGTATTTACCCGAAGTTCATCATTAAGCATAGAAGTAAAGCGACCGCCAAACAACGTATTAACCACATCAATAGAAACATAATCTGGATTATTGCGGGCAATACCCGGTGCACCTATATAGAAAGTAGTTTCTTTAGCATCATCTTTATTAACCAGCAACACTTGTTGTTTAGCCGGTTTTGCTATCGGCTGTGAGGCAAGATTTACCTGAGGTTTTGTCCCTTTTTTCCAGGATGAAAATAAATTGGTAATTAATGTTTTCATTTCTGCTTTGTTAAAATCTCCGGCAATGGAAATAGCAGAACCTTCTGGCAGATAATTCTCAGAATAGAATTTTTTTAAATCGTCAGTAGTTAAGGGAGTAACGGTGGAGATTTTTCCTTGTACTTCATTTCCATAAACATGGTTGCCGTATAAGAACTTGTCGAAGTAAGAACCAATTACCGAACGGGGACTTTCTTTTTGTTGCTCCAGGCCCAGTAAGGTTCTTTTCTTTTCTTTATCAAACTCTGCTGCATCAAATGATGGCTCTAACAGTACTTCCTTTAAAAGAGTTAGTATTTTAATTTTGTCCTTTGCTGCCATTTTTGCAGAAAGACTTGTTGATTCCTTTGAAGCGGAGGTGCTGATATAGGCGCCATGAAAATCTAATTCTTCGTCTAGTTTTATTTTATCGTAATTTTTTGTGCCATGTTTTAAAGCCGTTGCAGTTAATGATGCAAGGCCAGCCTTTTCCCCATCATAAATAGCACCTGCCGGAAGAATAACTGAAACATTGATAACAGGCACTTCATGCTGCTCCATCAGGTAAACAGTCAGGCCATTTTTCAATTTAAATTTTTCGTACGGTGGCAACTTGTATGATTGTGCATTCAGTTGGCCCGTCATACAAACTGTAATAGCTATTAGGAATAGTTTATTTATTAATCGCATAAAAATTTCTTTTAGTAGTTTATTCCGCAGTATTTGATTTTAGTATGCCTACTGTCCGGTTGATTTTGGTAAAATATTTAGCTGCAACTCTTTTTATATCATCGGCCGTTACCTTATTAAAGGCAGCAGGGGCATCAAACATTTTCTTATAATCACCGAAGAATACTTCATAGGTACCAATATTGTTGGATTTGCCATTGATGGTTTCTACCTGGCCATAAAACTCCATCAGCTTCTGATTTTTTATTTTTTGTAACTCTGTTTCGGTAATACCATCTTTTTTTATTTTTTCCACTTCTTCATAAATAGCTTTTTCCAGGTCAGCTTCATTTACGTTTTTAGCTGCTACAGCTGCAATAATAAAGAGGGTAGGATCGAAGCTCTCTCCAAAGTTTGTAAATATTTGTGTGGCTAATTGTTGTTTATCAACCAATGAGCTGTATAATCTTGATGAACGTCCGCTGGCAAGAATATCACTAAGGATAGTCAAAGCATAATAGTCCTCATGCTTTGCGTTAGGTACATGCCAGGCAATACCGAGGTAAGGAGTAGCAACATCTTTTTGCATCATCACTCTTCTTTCGCCGGTTTGAGGTGGTTCTACTATATTGATTTTTGGTGGTTCTGGTTGTGCCGGGATCGGCTCAATATATTTTTCGGCTAACTTTTTAATTTCATCAAATTTTACGTTGCCGGAAATAACTGTTACACAATTATTCGGGGCATAGTACATTTTAAAATATCTCTCCAGGTCTTCCTGCTTCCAGTTTTTCATATCATCCTCATAACCTATAACGGGCCAATGGTAAGGATGCTCTAAAAAAGCAACTCCCTGTGCGGTTTGAAATAGTAATTGCCACGGAGAATTTTCCAAGCCTGTACTTCTTTCGCTTAATACAACTCCTCTTTCACTTTCTACGATTTTAGGATCAATGCTTAAGCTGGAAATACGGTCACCTTCCAGGTCAAAAATTACTTCCGTAGCGGAAGAAGGGAACCAATTGGTATAAACGGTTACATCTTCCCTGGTGTAAGCATTGTTGGCGCCACCATTAAACTCCATTGTTTGGTCAAACATTTTAGGGCCATATTTTTTTGCACCATTGAACATCATGTGTTCAAAAAAATGTGATAGGCCAGTAATACCCTGGTATTCGTTCCGGCTGCCTACTTTATAAAAAAGATACATGTTGGCATTGGGAATGGAATTGTCTTCCACTACTAAAAATTTCATCCCGTTTTTCAGGGTGAATGATTTTACATCACCTGCTTTCATCTGCGCCTGTGTTGTAACAGCAAGCAATAAAAAAGCATTTACAATAATTTTCTTCATGATTTTTTTTATTATCAGGCAATAAAACTAAGCAAACCATACATATTTTAATCACCATACATAAATAAAAAATCCCGCCATTTGGCGGGATTGAATAAGGATCTCCCGTTTTAACGGTTTATTTTATTTCGTAATCTTTTTTGAAAGACATTAATGTAGTTCTGTACAAAGCATTAGCTGTATCAAGTGCAGCGGCTTTGTTGTAGTATTCCAGTGCTTCTGCCAGGTAGTGTGCATCTTCCAGCATAAAACCAATACGGTATGCCTGTTCAGCCGGCGCTTCAAATGCAGCACCTTGCTTTTTAATGTTATCAAGAATTACGGCAAATGTTTCTTTGGAAACATAATTAAATATTTTCAGCTCTTCATTTACTTCACCTTTGATGGCAGCTGTCCAGAAATAACTGGTTCCAGGCTTAATCTTTTTTGAAAAATCCTTAACCGGGATTTTTAATTTTGAAACATAAGTTGTAAAGAAAGGAGCACTTATATTGTCAGTATTATATAGCAAAAATTCAAACTCTTTAGCATCTGCGTAAGATTTCCATGATAACGGGAAATCATTTACCAATCCGGAGTAGTTAACGGTATCAAGGCGGGTATCAATCCAAACGTTATTGATATTACGGCTTACAGCACCAACAGTATTCATATAAGCTTTGCGATTACTGCCTGCAGAACCACTTGGTTTTGTCATTTGCGCCCACACATATTTTACATAATTGGCACTTACAGAATTGCTGCTTACACGGCAAGAATCGCCAAACATAGTTAATGCATAAGTGCCGGGTTTACCAATAGTAAACATAGCTGCTTCATTACAAATTAACGTAACTGCAGAACCAGCGGGAACTTTAATAGTGGCGGTGCTTGTAAGTGTTTTGCCAACTTTTGCCTTGCTTTCTACTTTGTTTTCTACCACAGAAACATTTCCTTTAAAGCTGTACAACAAAAAACTGTTGCCCTGCCCGGAAACTGCGACGGCGCTACAGAAAAGGAGGATAAGGAATAGATACTTTTTCATCTTTTGAGGTTTAAGGTTTGTGTTCGAATTTTGAATGGTTATTTTAATGGTGGTGCGGTTTAAACACCGTTTTATAATTAAATTTTTTATGCATCCATACAGCCCATGCTTCGTAAAAATATATCACATCCACTGCCAGCACAATAACCAATAAACTTAACTTAAGGTCTACCTTTAGACGATACTTATCAAACAAATAGATGCCTAGCCATACAAAAAATATTGCGGAGGCAACCTGGGCGATTTTTGCTACTAAATGGAACCAGATATGGCTTTCAAGGTAATAACGGACGAAAAAAGACATGTGTAACCAACACACAAGCACTGCGATAAGCAGATTTGCCCACGAAGGTAACTTTTTTATGTAGTTATCTTCCAATGCCATAGAAATAATATTGGCATGAACTACAATCCCATTCATGTCTGGAATTGATTTCCCATAATACCTGCTGTTCATGGGAGTAAATTTCTTATCCGATATATCGTTAGGATCTTCGTTGATATAACCAAACAGTACAATTTTTCCCTCAATTGCAGAACTTGCTACATTGTCTGCTAATAAGTCTTCATACTCAATAAGCTGGTATTTCTTTAAGTTGCGGGAATAATTGATGATAACCTTGCTGGTGCCTTTTTTTTCTAATTTTTTGTAAGCCGCCGGGTCATATGCTTCAACTACCGCGGAAGAAAAAGATTTGTACCTTTTTTTGGCATAATCGTCGAAAAATGGTTCGTAAGAACGAATTGTAGATAGGGAGTCGTTGAAAATATTTACAAAAGCATATTTCGAAGCGGTATTAATATAATTGCCTGTAAGCGAGACTGTGTCGCCATCTTCTCCACTTAAATTCAATACTGTTGCGACTATGAGGTTCTTATTCTTTTGGAACGTTTCCGATAATAGTGAATCCTGGTGTGGCTCTCTTGGCCCGGAAAAGTAAGCATCTAATGCCATTACTTTAGGCTTCATGGTTGCTGCTTTATCAATCATCATGGATAGAACTTCTCTATCTGCATAGCCTATATTGACTATTACGATGTTGGAGTCCATTTTGGTATCAGATCCTTTCCCCAGTTTTGAATAGCTAAGGTCATTGGAATCGAAATCTTTCAAACTCAGTTTAATAGGATTGATAACACCAAGGTTAAGTGGAATAGAACCCAGTACTACAATAAACAGAAACACCCAAATGGTCGCAAAAATAGTGTCCCTTTCGTACAGGTATTTGGTAAAATGGCTGCCTACTTTTTTGGCTTGACCGCCGATGTGCTTATGCAATGGCTTTTTCATGCAGGTGGTGGTGTGCTGGTTGTTGGTTAATTGTTATGATTTGGTTATGGTCCTACTGGTTGCAACTTTACAGTATTTTAACTCAATCTCTTACATAGCAATCCTTATTAATTGAGTCCGCAGGTATTTTGCTTGTCGCAAAAGTTGACATTCCTTTGTAAATCCGTATTTTAGTAGGTCTAATTTATGCGAATTTCCTTATCCATACTTATTGTATGCCTTTTATTTCTGGCATCAGCAAATGCTATTATAGCACAAGCCCCGCCAAAACCAAGAGATACTACCATTGCAGGCCCTCAGACTTTTGCCATGATCATGGGCATATCCTCCTACAAATATGTAAAGCCGTTGTCATTTGCAGATAAAGACGCCGAAATGTTTAGGGATTATCTCAAGTCTCCCGGGGGTGGTAAACTTTCAGAAGATAACATTTACACCTTGCTCAATGAGCAGGCTACGCTGGCAAATTTCTATACCAAAGGGTTTAACTGGCTTAAAGTAAAAAAGCTGCAAAAAGGGGATCGGCTTTTTATTTACCTGGCTGGCCATGGCGATGCTATCGATGAGGAACAGTTTTTTTACCTGACATATGACTGCAATCCGGCGGGAGATAAAAACAATTATTTGGTAGGAGGTGCTGTGCAATTGTATAATCTTAAACTAAAAATTGCTAAAGAAACAGCAAAAGGAGTTGAAGTTTATTTCATCATGGATGCCTGTAGAAGTGGCGAACTACCTGGCGGAACAGAAGGACAAGGTTTCTTAAATTCAGCGATTTCAGAAAAAAGAGTAGGTGAGATCATCATGCTGGCCACCGGCGCCGGGCAAGAGTCGCTGGAAGACGCAACTATCGGTAATGGACACGGTTTATTCACTTATTATCTTATTGATGGATTAAGTGGCATGGCAGATTCAATGGGTACGGTTGATAATAAAATTACCGTGGAAGAGATAAAAAAATATGTAGATAGAAATGTACCTGTAATAGCGCAGCAACAGTTTAAAAGAAAACAAGACCCGGTTTTTTGTTGTACCGAAAATAATAGCCAGGTTGTAAGTATTGTTGACCCGGAGTATTTGAGAAAATGGTTACAAAATAAAAAATTGCAGTCCAAGGGGCCGGGTAATTCAGCCATCTCAGGTGGAAAGTTCAAAAGCAGGGGCCTGGCAAAGTTTGGCCCTGCCGATACCATATTAATAGAGACGTACAATTTATTTAATAATGCCGTAAAACAAAGCAAACTCATTGGCACTTCGTCTGCGGAATATTATTATGATTTGTTAGCTAAAAAATTTCCGGGGAATTCTTACACTATTGATGCGCAGTCAACATTGGCGGTTGAGTTTATCAACTTTGCACAAAGTAAAATAAATCTCTACCTGGATTGTAAGGATGCTTCTTCTATTCAAAAATTACGGGCACAGATAGAAGAGGAGGATATAACTGATGAGGTAGTGACCAGCTTTAACCGAATGGAAAAAGTGGCACAACAGGAGTTTTTTGAAGTAGGAAATATGCTTGAAAAAGCCATTGAAATCATTCGTGTTGATGATCCTGAATTTGCAAAGTCACTTGAAGGAAGAATGTATTTTTTTAAAGCACGGGGCTATTTTGGTCGTAGCAGGAAATTAGTCGACATTAAAAATGCTTTTCAATATGCTTATACGGCATATGCATCCGATAAGAATGCAGCTTATATCCTTAACACACTTTCTTCCCTTCACCTGGATAATAACCGGATCGATAGTTCAATTTTTTATGCTAAGAAAGCAATCATAGCAGCGCCTAAGTGGAGGTATCCATATGTGACATTAGCATTTGCATACAAAACATTGAATCGTCCTGATTCTGCTATTAAATATTATAACAAGTCCATAGATGTTGATCCTGACAATGCGGATGCATATGTTGATCTTGGGCACTATTATTATTCGTTGTCAAAAGGGGATTCTGCTATTAGCTATTATGAAAAAGCACTACGGTTAGACCCATCCAATCCTTATGCCAGTAGTAATATTGGATGGGTTAATTATGGAAGAAAAAATTATGGCGAAGCGATCCCGTATTTTAAACAAAGTATTCAGGCAAACCCTAAGTTTATTAATTCATATAACGGTTTAAGTAAAACATTCTTTGCAACAAAGGAGTATGATTCTGCCAGGATTTATTATTCCAAAGCTTTTGATAATTACCAGGATAAATCTATTGTAAATGTATTTATCGGCAATTTTTATAAAGACCTGAAAGAATTTGATTCTGCCAAAGTGTATTATCGCATGGCAGCGGCGCTTGATCCTAATTATGAAGAAGCCTATAATAATCTTGGCAGGGCAAGTTTCGCATTAAAACAATACGATTCCGCCAATTTATATTATCAAAGGGCTTTGCAAGCTAATCCATATTCAGCCTTTGCATTAATTAATATTGGTTTGGTTTATAAAGAACTTAAACGTCCGGACTCAACGTATTACTATTTTCAACAGGCAATAAAGGCAGAACCGGGCAATCCTTCTATATTGAATAATTTGGGAGTAATCTATGGACAAGAAAAGAATTATGATTCGGCTAAATTATATTTCAGAAAAGCATTAAATGTGAGGCCGGATTATAAACCTGCATCAAATAATATTCTTAAAATATTCAGGGAGCAAAATCAGCTGGACTCAGTAACTAATTTCCTTAAAGGTTCATCCTTATTGGATGTGAATAGTTCATCCTTTATGAATGATATGGGAATGGCATTCTATTCACAGAAAAGATATGATTCTGCCCGTTGGTATATCCGGAAAGCTGTGCAAAAAGATCCATTTAATTCTCAATACATGAGTAATATGGGACTTGTTTTCCTTGGAATGAAGATGTATGACTCTGCAAAGGTTAGTTTGCAAAAAGCAATGCGACTGGATAGTGAGAATCCAATAATCTGGTCTAATATTTCAAATGTTTTCAGGCAACAAAAGCAGTATGATTCGGCTGCCTTTTATTTTAAAAAACAACTATTTAAAAGAACAGACCCGGGTCCCCAAGCCTATTTTGCTATTGGTAGTTTCTTCGACGATATTAAACTATATGATTCGGCAATATTTTATTTCAAACGAGCTATACAGGCTGATCCGAACTATACTAATGCGTATACAGAAACCGGATCTATTTATATGAAAATAGAGATGAATGATTCCGCATTGATCTATTTAAGTAAGGCGGAAAGGCTTGATCCAAGTTCGCATAATACTTCGCTTAACCTTGGGTTAGTGTATCATTCAATGGCCAGGTATACATTGGCAATTGAATATTTAGAAAAAGCAATTCGAAACGACCCGACGAAAGGCAAAACTTATTACCAATTAGCTTGCAGCTATGCGCTAAATAATAAACCTGCACCAGCGATTACTTACTTGAAACAGGCTTACGAACGGGGCTACAAAAATGTAGACAATCTTTTGACTGACCCTGATTTGTCAGGCTTGATGGGATTTAAAGATTTCCAGGATTTGCTGGATAAGTATATACCCAATTGGAGGAATAAATAAGAAGTATCCACTACGTTTTTCAGGTTACTTTTTTTGCCCTATATTTGCCGTCCAATCTCAAAATTGGATGGCTGCGTAGCTCAACTGAATAGAGCATCTGACTACGGATCAGAAGGTTTCAGGTTTGAATCCTGACGCGGTCACAAAAAAGCCCCAGAACTTCTGGGGCTTTTTTTATTGTACGATTTGATTAGTCTTTAAGCTTTGAAAGTAAGCGAAGTAATTCCAAATAGAGCCATACGATGGTAACCAATAGACCAAAAGCACTATACCACTCCATATATTTTGGAGCTCTCATTTCCACCCCTTTCTCAACAGTATCGAAATTTAGCAGCAGGTTGAAAGCTGCTAAGCCTACAACCAATATTGAAAACCCAATACTAAGCGGAGTTGATTCGCTGGTTAAAGAAGTAGCAATTGCAGAGCCGCCAATGGAGTAAGTAAGCCATTGAATAAGATAGAATATGCCTATGGCAGCCGTAGCTACTACTACAACTGTTCTGAGTTTGCTGGTAACTTTAATAATGCGATACCTGTAAATAAGGAACATGATCAAAGTAACCAATAGGGTTAATGCAACAGCCTGAATAGGAAGTCCCGGATAGGTGTAATTATATATTGCAGAAACAGAACCAACAAACAGGCCTTCTAGTATTGCATACACCGGTGCAAGAAAAGTTGCCCATTTCATTTTAAACATCATCACAAGGGCTACAGCCAAACCGCCAAAAACACCAATCATCATTAATGGCTTAGGATCGCTTCCTTTATAAAACTAGCTCCAGGCTAAAAGGGTAGAGCCAATCATTAACATCATAAGCACTCCAAATTTATTCATAGTGCCTTTTAGGGTCATTTCTTCACCAGTAGCTATTCCTTCTAAAATTGTTCCCTGGTAAGATTTTTCCTGCAGGGCAGGGTTGCTGGATTTCAATAATGCCATAGTAATTTTCTTTTTAGTGCTATAAATGTAAGGAGAAAAACGAAATTCTAATAATGCCATCTTACAAAAGCTTCCATTGCTGCATAATGCGTTAAACCAAGGTCAGCATATAAGTTTGCGGTGTCTTCATTTCTTTCTTCGGCTCGTTGCCAGAATTCTCTTGAATCGTTTCCCTGGAAAGGCACCATATCTTTTTGTGATTGATGAATGAAAATACCGAAACGCTTTTTTAATACCTGGTCAGGACTCATGGGTATCGCCATTTCTATTTCTTCAATATTCCATTCTTGCCAGGCACCTTTGTACAACCAAAGCCAGCAATCGCTGATCCATTCATCACCATCATTTTTTATTCTCTTTAAGGCTTCTAATACAACATTAAAGCAAACTATATGTGTACCATGCGGATCTGCAAAATCGCCGGCGCAATAAACCTGTTGCGGCTGTATTTTACGGAGTAGTTCGATAGTTATTTTAATATCTTTTTCACTCATTGGTTTTTTCTCGATCGTCCCTGTTTCATAAAAAGGGAGATTTTGAAAATGAATATTCTCATCTGGTATACCAACATAGCGACAAGTTGCTTTTGCTTCACCTCTTCTTATCAATCCTTTTATGGAACGGATAGAAGGCGTATCAACCTGGTTTGATTTTTTTCTTGCTAAAAATTTTCTTGCGTCAGCCAGTATCTTTCCGGATTTGCTGGTATTGATGCCGGCTATTTCTTCAAAGCCAACAGCAAAATCAAGATAACGAGTAACAAACTCATCTGTTACAGCAATGTTGCCGCTTGTTTGATACCCAATATGCACATCATGTCCCTGGTCATGTAAACGTTGAAATGTACCACCCATGCTGATGATATCATCATCCGGGTGAGGGGAGAAGATGATCACTTTTTTGGGATACGGTGATGAACGTTCTGGATGCGCAGGAATATTTACATTCGGTTTTCCTCCGGGCCAACCAGTGATAGTATCACGCAGCATATAATAAACCTGTAAGTTTATTTCATACGCATCACCTTTCTCTACCAACAAATCACTTAGTCCGTATTCGTTGTAATCGCTATTGGTTAAACTTAATACCGGTTTTTTTAATTTCAACGCCATATTCACTACAGCTTTCTTGATCATTTTTTTCGACCACTCACAATCTCCCGTAAGCCAGGGAGATTTATTGCGGGTTAATTCCGCTGCTGCTGCTTCATCTACTATAAAAGTTACATCATCATGATTCTGCAATAAAGAGGCGGGTATGTGTTCTGTGTCATCATCTTCCACTGCTTTTTTTATAACCGGGGCTTTGCTGCTCCCCCAGGCCATTAATATTATTTTTTTAGATTGAAGGATAGTATTGATGCCCATCGTTATTGCCAGGCGTGGTACCTGCGAAATATTGGCAAACTCATATCCATTAGCAATGCGGGTTGAGTTGTCCAGGTTGATCAATCTTGTTTTGGAATAAATGCCCGACCCCGGTTCGTTGAAACCTATATGACCGTTATTGCCAATACCTAAAATCTGTAAATCAATACCGCCTGCGTCCTTTATCATTTTTTCGTATTGGCGGCAATGTTCTTTAATATCTTCTTTCTTTATTTCACCATTCGGGATATGAATATTTTTGGGGTTGATGTCGACATGGTCAAACAACTGGTTCTTCATAAACCGATTATAACTCTGCAACGCCACATTATCTATCGGGTAATATTCATCAAGATTGAAAGTGATTACATTTTTGAAGCTTAATTTTTCTTCTTTGTGCA
Source organism: Chitinophagaceae bacterium IBVUCB2 (assembly GCA_002127295.1). GTDB lineage: Bacteria > Bacteroidota > Bacteroidia > Chitinophagales > Chitinophagaceae > JJ008. The sequence goes on along the minus strand of NFUV01000001.1, from coordinate 361,329 downwards.
GGCGCACTAATTCTGCATATAAAGATTTGGGTGTGGAACCGGTGGCTAATCCCAATACACATTTTTCTTTTTTCTTTTGTTTATCCCGGATGAAATCAGCGATTTGGCGGGCAACAGAGACGGACCCCTCTTTTTGGTCAGGAAAAATTTGAACAGGAATTTTTTCAAAACTATCAGCGAAGTTAGCAGTCGCAGCTTTTTTGGCCATAGTGCGTATTTAAGTACAAAGATAAAAATTTATTTGAAGGTTTGTGCGGCTTTTTGCAGGTTTATGCCAGTTAATTGATTTCAATTTCATCCATAAACAACCAGGCTTTGTTGCCTTCACCCGGGTTACCGGCTGTTATTACACCAAAATTCGCCACCTGAATTTTTACAAAACGGGCATTTAATGGTTTTATAAATTGGCAGACAGCTTCATTATTAGCAATGGTTGGATTAGATAAAGGGACAGGAGTAAAATCGATTCCATTGGGGGATATAAAAATCATTACAGCAGACGGTTTATAAATCCAACTACCGGTCTGGTGCAGGTAATGGACTTTGACTAATGATATATTTTCCTCTTTTCCCAAATCAATGGTTGCTATACAATCATCACCACTAAAACCTAAAAACTCTTTTGATTTGGCAGTTCCTTTTTCATTTTGCACTCCGTTCACTAATGTAAAAGCCCCATCGCCGTGATAATTTTTTGAAGGTTGATTGGCGAGAATTATTTTTTTGCCTGTGGCTTTGTTGAAATGGAATTGTTGCTCTATGGCACGGCCTTTTACATGATGTAACGTTTGCCATGCACTAACATTTTTTGATTCATTTATTTTGATGATTGATAAAGTATCATTGTTATTGTAATGAGGACTTTGTTTAATTCCTTTTTCACCTGCTTTTTTCTCATTTTTTGTAACCACATAGCTAGTTACTTTTGATACAATTTTTTCATCATAGCGCATTGCCGTATCATATACAACTGTATCTCTTGTATATACAAATTCCTCTCTTGTAACAATTGAAGAGTATTCATAATTTTTTCTTGAGTACTTAGATTCCAATTTCCATTGTACTCCATTATAATCATTTGTTGGAATTACGGTAGCCTTCAAATCATAATATGCATTACTATAATTCATCTTCCACAAATCATATCTTTTAAACTGTTCCTGTAAACGCTTTTCAAAACTCTCCCAGCTCTTATTTTCTTTTTTAGTCCATAACACTTCACTCAAAGCTGCCATACGGGGGAAGATCATGTACTCCGTTTTCTTTTCATTCGTAATGTACTCTCTCCACAAATTGGCTTGTGCCCCGAGAATATATTTTCCTTCTTCTACTGTTAGTTCTTTTGGTATCGGGTCATACGCATAAACTTTTTCTATAGGGTTATAACCACCTATTGTAACGGAGTCCTCATTCTCACTTTGTGTATGATCGAAGTAAAGCGGATTGCCTGGCGTCATTATCACTTTATGTTTTTGTTTGGCTGCTTCAATGCCGCCTGCTTCACCCCGCCAGCTCATAACGACTGCATTGGGTGCAAGACCACCTTCTAATATTTCATCCCAGCCAATGAGTATTTTGTTTTTGCTGTTCAGGTATTTTTCTATTCGTTGCACAAACCAGCTTTGCAATTCATGTTCGTCTTTTAAATTATTTTCTTTCATTCGCTGCTGGCAATTGGGACATATCTTCCAATGTGTTTTTGGACATTCATCCCCGCCAATATGAAAATAAGTTGAAGGGAATAACGGCATCACTTCATCAATTACATGTTGTAAAAAAGTAAATGTTTCTTCTTTACCTGCACAAAACACATCATCAAATACTCCCCATGTTTCCTGTACTAATTTGATGCGGCCATTTTTTTGTTCTTCCACACTTTTCTTCGAGATCATATTGGCTGGTATCTCCGTTGGTTTTTCCGGGAAACAACTCAGCTCAGGATACGCAGCAATAGCAGCACTTGCATGACCAGGCATTTCAATTTCCGGGATTACATCAATAAAACGTTCTTTCGCATATCGTACTACTTCCTTTATTTCTTCTTGAGTATAAAAGCCACCGTAAGGTTTGTTATCGCTGCCGGTGCCGGGATAACGGCCAATGATGGTACCATTTCTTTTACTGCCGATTGAAGTAAGCTTGGGATATTTTTTTATTTCGATACGCCAACCCTGGTCGTCTGTTAAATGCCAATGAAATGTATTGAGTTTATGATAAGCTAGATAATCAATATATTTTTTTATAAATGAAATAGGGGAGAAGTGACGGCTGACATCAAGGTGCATACCACGGTATTCAAATCGGGCATGGTCAAATATTTCAACAAACGGTATTTCTTTTTTCTCTGTTGGATTGGTTGGCAACAATTGGAAAAATGTTTGTATAGCATGAAAAGCCGGTTCAGTAAAATTGCTGCTAATAATGATACCCCTGTTAGTTACTTCCAGTTTGTATGCGGGTTTTCCCCCGGTTGGCATCCGCTGCATATTGAAGGTTATGTCTGCAGCTTGTTCTTTTGCTACAAAAGAAATATCAATATTGTAATTCTTCTTCAACTCATTTTTGAAATATTGTAATATTGGCTCCTTATTTTCTTTTGGAAAACTGCAATACACGGTGACTTTATTTTTTAAAATAAAACTTCCTTCCGTTTGTTTTACCGCTAATGGCCAGGGAATTATCGTCAATTTTTTTTTCTGAGCAACAGAGATATTGCTCAGCATAATAAATAGAAAGCTTATTATTAAACGCATATTTTATTAATTTCTAAGAATGGGTAAGAATATTGTTGACGTATTCGCTGCATCATGATAGATCCGGATGGTTGCTTTTTTGAAATCAGCATCTGTTGCTTCATAAATATTCATGAACTGTTGCGGGTTTCTATCAGCCAGTGGAAACCAACTGCTTTGTATCTGGATCATTAAGCGATGCCCTTTTTTAAATGTGTGTGCAACATCAGGCAATTCAAATTTTACGGTTTCAATTTTACCAGGTTTAAATGGAACCGGTGTTTCAAAACTATTTCTGAATTTTCCTCTCATAATTTCCCCCCGTACCAGCATCTGGTATCCATCCATCGGGTATGGTCCGCCGGTTGTGCGACCAGCCGCTTGCATGGTTCCGGGATATTTAAAATCATCAGGAAATACATCAATCACTTTTACAACAAAGTCCGCATCTGTTCCGGAAACGCTGACTTTTAAATTTGCGATAACAGGCCCGGCCAGTGTAAGATCTTCTTCTAAAGGAAATGTTTCAAAAGTTAGCACATCGGGTCTTCTTGATGCAAAGCGTTGGTCGTCGGTCATGTATTCTCTTGTTCTTCTAAAATGTACATCTTCCGTGTAAGGAACGGGGTTAGCGGGGTCACTGATGTATTCAGAAAAACTGGTTTGAGAGCCTGGCATATTCCAGGAAAGAATTCCATCTTTTGCCAAATAAATATCTCTGCCATTGCCTGATGGTGGCCATTGTGCTAATTTTCTCCATTTATTTTCTCCGGTAAAAAAAATAGTGGCTTCCGAAAGTTTAGGGTCTTCACCTTTTCCTTTCAGGTAATAATTAAAGAAAGGGATCTCAATATTGTTTTGATACCATTGTGAGGTATTACTTTCAAATTTTACATTTCCTAATTGTGTTCCATCATTACTGGCCCATTGCCCATGATACCAGGGACCCATAACAATCTTATTATTAGTTGTCGGGTTTTGCTTTTCGATAGCCTTATATAAATTCCAGGCACCAAAACAATCTTCTGCATCAAACAATCCTCCAACAGTTAACATAGCTGGTTTTATATTATGCATGGCTCTGCGGGCATCTCTTGCCTGCCACCAGGCATCGTAGTTGGGATGTGCATATAAGTCTTTGAAAAATGCAACACTGTCTTTCATATGCTGCATTAATTCCGGCAATGTGTTTTCTAAATAGAATTTATAATTATCCCGGATAGGAAAAGTATAACCAGTGGGGCCAACGGTGGTAGGTTTTGGTCTTGGTTTTCCAAAACCGGAATAGAAACTAAATCCATCCATTTGAAAAAATGCACCATTGTGATGGAAGTCATCTCCCATGAACCAATCTGTAACCGGTGCTTGCGGGCTTACAGCTTTTAAGGCAGGATGTCCTGATGCGGCGGCCATCGTGGAATAAAAACCAGGATAAGAAATTCCAAACACCCCTACGTTGCCATTGTTGTTCGGAATATTTTTTACCATCCAGTCAATTGCATCGTAGGTATCGCTGGCTTCATCAATTTCATTGCCTGTTTTATTTTTATTGAAAGGACGAACATCAACAAACTCACCTTCACTCATCCACCGGCCTCTTACATCTTGTATTACGATAATATAATTTTCTCTTGCATAATATCTCCAATGACCAGTCCAAAGTCGGGCAGAAAAATCTTTTCCATAAGGTGCACAAGAGTATGGTGTACGTACCATTAAAATAGGATGCTTCTCACTTTTATCATTCGGCATATAAATAGCGGTGTGCAACTTAATGCCGTCACGCATTGGAATGGTTTGTTCCAGCTTGGTAAAGTTGTCCCGTATCCAGGCAGAATCCTGTTCGTTTTGGGCAACTACAATTGTTACAAATAAAGTAAGCAGGAGGGAGGCGGCAATTTTTCGCATGAAAGTTGATTTGAAGTTCTAAATTTACTAATCTCCAATCACTAATAGCTTATTTATGCAATCGAATGTGCAGGTTATCACCCAGTTTTATACCGCTTTTCAGAAGCTGGATCATCAAACCATGAATAGCTGCTACAGTGATGATATTGTTTTCAACGACCCGGCTTTTGGTTTGCTGCGTGGGGATGAGGCAAAAGCAATGTGGGAAATGCTTTGTAAGAATGCCAGGGATTTTTCACTAACGTTTTCAAATATCCAGGAATTGGATGAAGAATATGCGACCTGCAATTGGATAGCAACATACACTTTCTCCAAAACTGGAAGAAAAGTGGTAAATAAGATCAAAGCCTTTATGAAACTGAAAGATGGAAAAATTATTGAACACAGCGATGCATTCAAACTGAGTACATGGGCTGCACAGGCATTGGGCTTTAAAGGAGTTTTATTAGGCTGGACAGGTTTTATGAAAAGAAAGATCCAGCAAAATGCGAGAAAGAATCTGATAAAGTTTATAGAGTCGAAAGGTCAATAGAGAATTTTCAATGGTGAATAGTTTCCGAAAGTATAAGACTTCATTGACTATTCACCACTAACGATTGATTTAGTTTTCCAGCACTCCAAATTTCCCCCTGCTCACTGATTCAATTGCTTCTTCTACTTCTGCCCAGGTATTCATTAAGAAAGGGCCGTAGGCGGCAATAGGTTCATTGATCGGTTCACCAGAAAGAACAAGTATGATGGTATCTTCTATTGCTTCTATTTCTATTTCCTCACCTTCGTTTTTGAATAAAGCAAAATGATCGGTTGCAATATCGTTGTCGTTAAATTTTGCAGCACCTTCAATTACCAATAAGCCAGTATTATAGTTTGCAGGAAAGTTAAGTGTTACTTTACTTCCTTTTTTCAATTTTGCATTATACACCTGAATGGGTGTAAAAGTTGTGGCCGCACCTTTAGTACCGTTAAACTCACCAGCAATCACTTCAATGAAACTTTCTTTATGAGCTAAGTAATGCCGGCCCATCATTTTGTTGGTTACTTCCTGGTATTTAGGTGTTGTCTTTTTATCTTTTGCAGGAAGGTTTACCCAAAGTTGTACCATTTGAAATAGTCCACCGGATTTACTGAAGTTCTCTTCATGGTATTCTTTGTGTAAAAGTCCAGAGCCTGCAGTCATCCATTGTACATCGCCTTCGCCAATTATACCGCTGTTGCCGGCACTGTCGTGGTGTGCAATTTTACCATGATAAGCGATCGTCACTGTTTCAAAACCGGCATGCGGATGAACGCCTACACCTCTTGGTTCAACAGAAGGAGTGAATTCGATCTTTGAACCATAGTCTAACATAAAGAATGGACTCATTCTTCTTTTATCAATTTGTCCACCGGGGAAAAAATTGTGTACCCGGAAACCATCACCAACCATGTGAGGAGCTGGGGGTGCTATAATTGCTTCTATTGTTTTTTTGTTGCTCATAGTAATGTCTCCTTTATTTTAAGAGCGGAATTTCCATTAATAATATTTCAGCATTGCTATCAGCTTTTATATCTAATAGTTCAGTTTCAGTAATTGCTAATCCATCTCTGCGGTTGAGTTGTTGGCCATTGATCGTTACATCACCTTCAATGATAAATGCATAAACTCCGTTACCTGTATTCTTCAATTGATATGATGTTGTAAAGTCTTTATCAAGCTTCCCTAAACTAAACCAGGCATCCTGGTGAATTTGAACACCACCATCATTAGTACCGATGGGAGATACAACTGTCAATAATTGATTATGTTTATCTGCATCAGCAAAACTTTTTTGATCGTAGCGTGGCGTTACATTTTTGGTATTGGGGAAAACCCATATCTGGAAAAATTTTACCGGTTTATCATGGTTTTTGTTCTTTTCACCATGTTGTATACCGGTACCTGCACTCATTACTTGTACATCACCCTGCCGGATAACTTGTTTGTTACCCATGTTATCAAAATGCTCCAGGTCACCACTGGTAGGAATGGAGATGATCTCCATATTGTCATGCGGATGGGTGCCGAAACCCATCCCTCCTGAAACAGTATCATCGTTCAATACACGCAATGCACCAAAATGAACTCTTTCCGGATCATGATAACCTGAAAAACTAAATGTGTGATAAGAATCTAACCATCCATGATTTGCATGGCCTCTTGTGTTGGCTTTGTGAAGAATGGTTTTCATTGTGAACTCCTTTTATACCCCTGCTATATTTACTAAAGTGCAAGTCTCCTATTCCCTAAAGGGAGATTTGAAATTGCATTTTATCCAGGAGCTTATTATGTTAAAAAAATATTGTTTGTAAAATTTCACATCAAATACAAATTGCACTCTCCCTTTAGGGGTTCGTGAATTTTAAACTTTAAGACTTTCTACCGGGGTTTCCACTACATTTTCAGACAACCATAAAAACTCTGTTACGAAATTATGTACGGCATTGTGAAAACTCTCGTCCAACAGATCGCCATCAGGACTGAACTTTTTATCTACTGCTGGTATTACTAACATATAAGGGGATGTGATACCAAACAATGCAGGGACCAACAGTAGCAATTGTTGCGAAGCTCTCATTCCACCCATTGCACCCGGCGAAGCGGTTACAATTCCAAAAGGTTTATGATGACGTTTTGGAAAATGGTCTAACAGATTTTTAAGGGCAGGAGAGTAGCTGCCATTATATTCCGGCGTTACTAATATATATGCATCTGCATTAAAAATTCTTTCTGCCAAGGGCTGAAATTCAACTGGCACTTTATCCAATGAAACCCAAACGGATTGAACTGCTGGTACAGCCCAGTCTTTCATATCTATAATTTTCACTTCATGAGAAGTGTTTTGAGAGATCCAGTTTTTCAGGTGTAAAGCTGCACGGCGGGTGATACTGTTGATCCGTGGGCTGCCTGATATTATTTCGATTTTCATAATTTCTTATTTTGTTACACAAAGATATATAATCAATGTTTAAACATCAAATATTTATTCTGCACAGTTTGTTAAGGTTTTGTGGGGATTAATATTCCTTGTTCTATACCTAAATACTGTGCCTGATGCTTAATTTCGGACATATCAACATGAACAACATGATCAACAGGAGAAAGTTTATAAAAGCGTCAGCTTTTACCGGTTTCGCAAGTGCACTGGGCAGTAAGTTGTTAGCAGCGGAAACGGTAGAGAACATAAAAGGGAAACCGATAGTGATCTCAACCTGGGATGCAGGTTTGCGGGCCAATAAAGGTGCCTGGGAAATATTGGGCAACGGAGGCCGGGCTTTGGATGCAGTGGAAAAAGGAGTGATGGTAACAGAAGATGAACAAAATTGCTGTGTGGGATTAGGTGCTAATCCTGACCGGGATGGATTTGTAACATTGGATGCCTGCATTATGGATGAAAATTTTAATTGTGGCAGTGTAGCTTTTTTGGAAAGAATAAAACACCCCGTCTCCGTTGCAAGAAGAGTAATGGAAAAAACACCACATGTAATGTTGGTAGGAAGCGGCGCACAACAGTTTGCAGTAGCTGAAGGATTTAAACTGGAAGAACAAAAATTGTCGAAGGATGCTGAAAAGAATTATGAGAACTGGTTAAAAAAATCAGAGTATAAACCACCTGCTATTAATATTGAGAATAAAAAAGATCATGGGCCTTTTGCACCATACAAATTAGACAATGGAGATTGGAACCATGATACCATTGGTATGGTGGCAATGGATACCAACGGAAATCTTAGCGGCAGTTGTACTACCAGTGGTGCAGGTTTTAAAATACGGGGACGGTTGGGTGATTCTCCTATCATTGGTGCAGGGCTGTATGTAGATAATGAAGTAGGTGCCTGTACTGCTACCGGGCAAGGAGAAGATGTGATTCGGGTGGCAGGTTCACATTCGGTGGTTGAATTAATGCGGCAAGGATTATCGCCAGAGGCAGCCTGTAAAAAAATTGTTGAACGTATCATCAAAATAAAAGGCCCGAAAGCAATGGATATACAGGTGGCATTTCTTGCGGTCAATAAAAAAGGACAGGTCGGTGCTTATTCAATTCATAGCGGTTTTCAGTATGCCATTAAGACAAATGATATGGAAAAACTGGTAACAGCAAAAAGCATCTATCCTAAAAAATAATAGCAACGTGGAAGAAAAAAAATACATTATTGAAATTGCTACGTCAGATTTTTCCACCACTAAATCAGCAGTAGAAGGTGGTGCAGACAGGATAGAACTATGCGCCAACCTGGCTGAAGGCGGAACAACCCCATCATTCGGAACGATCAAACAATGCAGGGAAGCATTTGCAGTTTCCTTATTCCCCATTATACGACCAAGAGGCGGTGATTTTTTATACAGCAAAGATGAGTTTGAAATAATGTTACACGATGTGAAATTGTGCAAGCAATTAGGTTGTGATGGCGTAGTGATTGGCTTGCTGAATATGGATGGCACTATTGACATGGTACGAACTGCACAATTAGTAGAAGCAGCTTATCCGTTAGGGGTTACTTTTCATAGGGCATTTGACCGCTGTAAAGACCCTTTTACTGCATTGGAAGAACTGATTGAAATTGGCTGCGAAAGAATTTTGACTTCCGGTCAGCAACCATCTGTTGTGGATGGTGTTGATTTAGTTGCTGAATTAAATAAGAAAGCTGCCGAACGAATTATCATTATGCCAGGCAGCGGTGTCAGAAAAGAAAATATTAAAATGCTGGCGGAGAAAACTGGTTGTACCGAGTTTCATTCTTCATTACGGGGAAAGGCTTCCAGCAAGATGAGTTTTATACGTCCGGGTTTTAAAGATTCTGCGGAGAGTTATATGAATAATTCGATTGAGGTGGGGGAGGTGAAATTATTAAAGAACACATTGATTAATTTATGAAATTAATTTTACTTATAATATCTGTTAGTTATATTGTTTCTTGTGAAAATCACACTCCTTCAAAAAGGAATGATATATCTGATAACGCAAATATTTTTAAGTTTCAAATTCCAAATAGGAATGGGGCGGTTGATTCTATATTATATAACAAAATGAAATTTCGCACCAATCAACTTGGATTTGTACCACTCTATAAAGGCTTTGATTCAATTCAAATAAGAATATGGTCTTCGGTAGCAGGAATAGGGGATAGAGTAGTTGTTCTTGAAAATGCAAAAACCGAATGGAGAGTTGAGATTTCTGAGATTCAATATTCTCCCAATCACAGTTTGAAAAAAACTGATAAACCAGAATATTGGGAGTGGTATTTGCCGAGCCGTGAAATAACAAATAAAATTTCTGGGAATCAAGTCAATGAGCTGATAAGTAAGTTGTTTGCACTAAATATCATGCATTTACCCGATGAGAATGAAATTTCGGGGTATGAGGTAACAGACGCTTCACATGATGATGTGATTTTTGTTGAAATAGCGACAAAAAACCTATACCGTGCTTATCGTTATACAAATCCTGAAATTGGATTTAGTAAACATTTGGAAGTGAGAAGTATTGTCGAAATACTCAAACTCATAGATGAAGAATTTAAATTAAAAAGGTTATGGGATTATGATGCTATTTCTAGTGTTGGGAATTAGTAATTTAGTTTTATAAAAATTTTTAGCGGTAGCTAAAATACTTTTTTGATAAAGATTTTAATCTATAAAACCAACCCCTTCATATACCTCGCATTTGCCTCCACCGCTTTCAACGGCGTAGTCCCTGCATAATATTCCTGCTCTACAATAAAATATTCCATACCATTCTCTTTTGCAGTTTTTAAAACAGATGGCCAGTTGATAGAACCAGTACCAAGATCAACCGAGTTCTGACCATTATTGGTGCCGGGGTTTTTGCTCCGGTCTTTTACATGGCACAAGCGAAAACGATTCTTATATTTTTTTAACCATGCTTCTATATCTTCTCCGGCAGTTGCTACCCAATACATATCCAGTTCATAATCTACCAATGATGCATCTGTAGCATTCATCATCACTTCCTGTGGTATTTGTCCATCTATCTTTTTAAAAGAATAGTCATGATTATGATAAGCGAAGCGAATACCATTGCTCTTACATATTTCACCTTTTTTATTAAAGTTGTCAGCGGCTTTTTTATAATCATCTAATGATTTTTGAGGGCCCAGCCATGGACATATCAAATACTTCATACCAATGGCAGCGGCTTCGGCAGCTTTCTTTTCAAAGTCTTTATTAATATCTGAATGACTCGCAACAATCTTCATTCCCAGTTCATCCATATACTTTTTAAATTCGGTATTGCTCATTCCCCAAAACATACCTTTGGCTCCTTCATAGCTTTCGATTTGCTTGTAACCAAAAGAAGCTACCTGTTGCAACACTCCTTTAGGGTCTTTCGGCATATCATCACGCAGCGTATATAATTGCAGGCCGAAATCCTTTAATCCGGTCGCTTTGTCACAACCATCAAAAAATGAAAGTCCGGCCAAACCGCTTAATGCAAATCCTGTTGTGATGCCGCCGCTTATTTTTATAAATTTTCTTCTGCTATGATCCATGATACTTAAGTATTATAAATGAATAATTATTCAGCCCAGGCTTTTTCACCTTTTACATAAGGCACATTACCATCATATTTACCCGGCACCGGTAAGAAGCGTAAGGTTTCTTTCATTCCTGTTTCAGAAGAGAAGAACCCTAATAAGGTTAATTGTTTCATCATTGTATAATAATGCCGTGGCGAACCCATAAATTCTTTTTGATCCTTCCATAACTTGGTACTATTCGCTTTTTCAAGTGTCTCTCTTTCAATTTTATCTTCTGCCTCCACTTTTGTATCAAAAGCCTTGGCTTCTTTTTCCAGTATTACTAAAAAGTCATGACGTTCCTGTGCAGACAGCTCCATAAATGATTTGTTCGTTGCTTTCTTACAGACTTCTTCAAAGTTGGAGAGCCCATTAGTAAATACAGTCTGCTGTTCTTGTGTATAACAGTCTGTTACCATCACTTTCATGAATTCACCTACTTTGGCAGCTTTAGCACCCGGCGTATTAGTTGCGGGGATTATTGTTTCGCCGATTTCATCCAGCAAACTGATATTGGCTACTGTAAAACCAGCATCTGTTTTACCAGCGGTTTTACAACCAGTCAAAAAAACTTCACCGCCGATAACAACACCGCCGGTAAGCACAGCTATCATTTTTAAAAGTTCTCTACGATCCATATTATAAGAGTTGAGAGTTTAGAATTAAGAGTTTAGAGTTTGGGTTTTTAGAGATTTTGTTTTTTTAGTTCGTTCACTGCAAAATCTGCCGCTCTTGCTGTCAATGCCATATAGGTCAATGATGGATTTACACAGGATGCTGATGTCATGCAAGCACCATCGGTTACAAATACATTTGGCGCATCCCATACCTGGTTATTACCATTCAGTACAGAAGTTTTTGGATCTCGGCCCATACGGGCTGTTCCCATTTCATGTATGCCCATTCCTACATGGTAGCCATGGTCATAAGATTTTACATCTGTTACACCACCGGCTTCCAGCATTTCTTTGGCGTCATTCATCATGTCAATACGCATCTTCTTTTCATTCTCTTTTATTTCAACATCCATGGCAAGAACCGGTAAGCCCCATTTATCTTTTACTGTTTTATCCAGGGAGATTTTATTTTCATGATATGGAAGCATTTCTCCAAATGCAGTTATCCCAAAGCCCCAATTATCTTTTGGGATACTCATGGCTTCTTTCAAACTGGCACCGATAGTAAACTCTGCTACTTCAACACCACGGCCACGGCCTGCACCACCCTGGTAGCCAAAGCCACGAACATAATCCCGTTTATCATTATATACATTTCTGAATCTTGGTACATACACACCACTTGGTCTGCGGCCATAAGTATATTTATCATTGAATCCTTCCACAGTTCCGCTTGCCCCGCAACGAAAATGATGATCCATTACATTATGTCCCAATTCGCCACTGCTGCTTCCTAGTCCACCTTCCCATACATCCGTTGCAGAATTCATCAATACCCAGGTAGAATTAAATGAAGAGGCACATACAAAAACAATTTTTGCTTTGTATTCATAGGTCTGGTTTGTTTCTGCATCCAATATCTCAACACCTGTTGCTTTTTTCTTGTCTTTATTATATAAAATTTTTGTTACGATAGAGAAGGGGCGAAGCGTAAGGTTACCCGTTTTCATCGCAGCAGGTAATGTTGCTGATTGTGTGCTGAAGTATCCACCAAACGGGCAACCTCTCCAGCATTTATCACGGTACTGGCAATTAGTTCTGTCATGGTGTGGTACTGTAATATTAGCTGTGCGGGCATTAATAAATTTCCGCATGTCTTTGTAATGTGCTTCCACTCTTTTCTTCACATCTATTTCTACACAATTCAATTCCATTGCCGGCATAAAATCACCATCAGGTAATACATCTAATCCTTCTCTGCTACCTTGTATGCCTGCAAATTTTTCTGCATGACTATACCAGGGAGCAAGATCATCATAGCGAATAGGCCAGTCAACAGCAATGCCTTCTTTTCCATTCGCTTCAAAATCCCATTTATTAAAACGATAGCTATGTCGGCCCCACATTAAGGAACGTCCGCCCACATGATAACCACGGAACCAATCAAAACGTTTTACTTCTGTATAGGGGCTTTCTTTATCCTTTACCCAATAGTCAAGCACTGTTTCATTTAACGGGTAATCTCTTTTCAGTACCGGGTAATCTTGAATCATTTGCTGTGTTCTTCCACCACGGTGTGGAAATTCCCAGCTACTCTTGTTGGCATTTACGTAGTCTTTAATATGCTCAATGTTGCGGCCACGTTCCAGCATGATCACTTTCAAACCTTTTTCGGTCAATTCTTTTGCGGCCCATCCGCCACTTATACCAGAACCGATTACAATTGCATCATAGGTGTTGTTGTCTGCCATTTGAAAAAAATTAAGAATTAATAATTGTAATTAATAATTGAGATACCTGTTTCCCGATTTTTATTTTGTCAACTACATATCTACTATCAGCCCGGTTGTGTCGCACTCTTCATCATTCTGTCCACTCCTCAGCATTTGCAAATACTCCAATATAAATCAACATTTCCAACAGCGGAAATACTCCCGACTCCTGACTAAAGACTCCCTACTCTCCCTAAACGTCACAAATCTTAATCGCTTTTTTCAAGGCTGCAATTTTTTCTTTACTGTCTTTTCCCGTTGGAATATACTCTTGCGCCACATAGCCTTTGAAGCCTGTCTCAACAATTGCTTTCATAATAGCAGGATAAAACAATTCCTGTGTTTCATCAATTTCATGCCGGCCAGGTACACCAGCCGTATGATAATGACCAAAATACTGGTGATTATCTTTTATCGTTCTTATCACATCGCCTTCATTTATTTGCATGTGATAAATATCATACAATAGCTTGAAGTTAGGAGAGCCGAGCTGTTTGCAAAGTTCCACACCCCATGCACTTTTATCGGCCATATAATCCCTATGGTCAACTTTGCTGTTGAATAATTCCATTTGAATAATGACACCTTTCTTTTCAGCAAGGCTCATGATCTGTTTCAAACCTTCTACACAATTTTTCAGCCCAACTCCATCATCCATACCATTCCTGTTGCCACTAAAGCAAATAAGATTTTTATATCCCGCCGCAGCCACTAATTCTATATGTTCCAGGTAATTTTTTATCAGTGTTGAGTGATATTGCTTATCGTTCCAGCCTTTTACCAAATTTATTTGTGCTCCATTACACATAGAGGAATCAATGCCATGTTTTTTTAAGGTCGGCCAATCCTTAGGGCCAATCAGATCAATGGCTCCAAATCCCAGTTTTTTTACCAGCAGGCATAATTCATCGAGTGATAAAAAACCGTATGACCATTGGCAGACGGAATGATTAATGTTGCCTTTTAAGTTTGGTTCAAATTCTTCATTCGCTGTAGCAAAACTATTCAGTGAAGGAAAAGCCGTTACAGCCAGTGATCCTGCAGCTACTTGCTTCAGCCATTTTCGACGAGAAGAATTGTTAGCCATAATGGGTTTATTTTTTTTCGTCACGAAATGAAACGGCAAATAATAAAAATACTGCGGCAGCAATGGCTGCGGGAATTAACCAGATCATTTTATAATCAAATCCATCTGCAGTTTTATAGCTGTCTGTAATAATTCCTGCTATCTTAAACCCAATAAGCATCCCTACACCATAGGTTGCTAATGTTATCAAACCCTGTGCAGCACTCTTATATTTTTCACCAGCTTTTGAATTAGTGTAGATCTGCCCGGATACAAAAAAGAAATCATAGCAAATACCATGCAGGGCAATTCCTAACAGTAGCATAAAACTCAGCTCGCCAGCGTTGCCAAAAGCAAACAATACATATCGTAAGGCCCAGGCAAGCATTCCCACAAGAATCGTTTTTTTAAATCCAAATTTTGAAAAGAAAACAGGAAGTGCTAATAGGAACAAAACTTCTGATGCTTGCCCGATAGTCATCTTACCCGTGGGGTTTGACATGCCAACATTAGACAGGAATGAATTGGCATTTTGATAATAAAATGCCAGTGGAATACAGATGAGAATTGAGGCAATAAAGAAGATCAGGAAATTTTTATCCTTTAATAATTTAAGTGCATCCAATCCTAAAATTTGTCCTATGCTAACTTTTTCTCCGGAGTATTTTGCAGGCGGTGTTTTTGGCAGGGTAAAACTGAATAAACCAAGCAGCAATGCAGCAGCGCCAGATAAAAGGAAGGTGTTTTTTAAGAGGCCCTTTGCAGTGTTCTCTTGTGAGTCCCAATGAAAAAGATAACTGATAAGCAAACCCGCAACGATCCAACCCAATGTTCCAAAAACCCGGATGATCGAAAACTCTTTTTCAGGATTTTTCATTTGATTAAAAGAAACAGAGTTAACTAATGCCAGTGTAGGCATATAAAGAATCATATAACCAAGTGCATAAGGATAGAATACAGTAACATTCTCCGAACTATACATCATATACATTAAACCTGCACCCAGAATATGTAAAACTCCAAGAATTTTTTCTGCATTAAAGTACCTGTCTGCAATAAGACCGATAATAAATGGAGCAATGATAGCTCCCCATGATTGCGTGGAGAAAACATCGCCAATTTTACCTCCATCTGCCTGGAGATTTGTGCCTAAAAAAGTTCCCAATGTCACAAACCATCCTCCCCAAATAAAAAATTCCAAAAACATCATTATAGATAGCTGAACACGGGTCGTAGATTTCATATGCAAACTGTTGGTTGAATCGTTAGTTTTGAAAAATGTATTAAACAACTAAATGTACTATTTTTAAATTCAGATAATGTTCTTGGAACACATTTTTTATATCATAATAATAACAAACGTTTGAAATGCCAAACAGGAAATTAAGAATGGGGATGGTTGGAGGCGGGCCGGGAGCTTTTATTGGTGCAGTACATCGTATAGCCGCCGCCCTGGATGGTCAAATAGAATTGGTTTGTGGTGCTTTTAGCAGTGATGCCGAAAAATCAGTACAAGCCGGAAAAGATTTACATCTTTTACCCGAAAGGGTTTACGGGTCGTATAAAGAAATGATAAGAAGAGAAGCTGAATTACCCATAGATAAAAGAATGGATTTTGTAAGCATCGTTACACCTAATCACCTTCATTTTGCTCCTGCGAAGCTTGCTTTAGAAAATGGGTTTCATGTGGTATTGGATAAACCAATGACCTTTGATTTGAATGAAGCAAAAGAATTAGACCAGGCCATTAAACAAAGCGGAAAATACTTTTGCCTTACTCATACTTATATCGGTTATCCAATGGTGAAGGAAGCACGGCAGCAAGTTTTAAGTGGCAAGTTTGGTGCAATAAGAAAGATTTATGTAGAATATCCGCAGGGATGGTTAAGTAGTTTCCTTGAAAGCAATGATAATAAACAGGCAGCCTGGAGAACAGATCCAACGAAAAGCGGAATCGCTGGTGCAATGGGAGATATCGGTACACATGCATTTAATCTCGCAGAATATGTAAGCGGATTAAAGACAGCAAAGCTTTGTGCTGATATAAATGTAGTAGTAGAAGGAAGAAAATTAGATGACGATGGCGCCGTATTATTAAAGTATGAGAATGGTGCCAGCGGAGTTTTGATAGCTACACAAGTTGCAGCCGGTGAAGAAAACAATGTTAAGATAAGAGTGTACGGGGAAAAGGGCGGCCTGGAATGGAAGCAGGAAGATCCGAATACTCTATTAGTAAAATGGCTTGACAAGCCTGCAGAAGTTTGGAGGGCCGGAACTGGCTATCTTAGTTCCATAGCTGCACATAATTGTCGTACACCAGCCGGTCATCCTGAAGGTTATCTGGAAGCATTTGCCAATCATTACCGGAATTTTGCATTATGTGTGCAGGCTCAATTAAATGGAGAAAAACCAAAAGAAGAGTGGTTGGATTTTCCTGGATACACAGATGGGTTACGGGGAATGTTATTTATAGAAAAAGTAATAGAAAGTGGTAAGAGTGCTGCAAAATGGATTTCAATGGAAGAATAAAGTTTTTCAAAATCAATAATCAATAATCAATCTTAAATGACAACTATAAAAGGGCCCGGCATATTTTTAGCACAATTCATGGGTGATGCAGCACCTTTCAATAACCTAAAATCGATTTGCCTGTGGGCAGAAGCAACAGGGTATAAGGCTGTGCAAATACCAACTTGGGATGATCGTTGTATCGATTTACAAAAGGCGGCTGAAAGTAAAACGTATGCCGATGAAATAAAAGGAATCGTCAATGATTGCGGCTTAGAGATTTCTGAATTGTCGACGCATTTGCAAGGCCAGTTAGTGGCTGTTCATCCGGCTTATGATGTCTTGTTTGATGGATTTGCTCCCGAAAAACTCAGAGGCAATCCAAAAGCAAGAACAGAATGGGCCGTACAGCAAGTTAAGTATGGTGCAAAGGCATCTGAGAACCTGGGATTAAATGCACATGCTACTTTTAGTGGCTCCTTATTATGGCATACATTTCACCCATGGCCGCAACGGCCAGCCGGATTAGTAGAAGAAGGTTTCAAAGAACTGGGAAAAAGATGGATGCCTATCCTGAATTATTTTGACGAGTGCGGAGTGGATGTTTGTTATGAGATACATCCCGGCGAAGATTTGTTTGACGGTGTTACCTATGAAATGTTTTTAAAAGAAGTAAATAATCATAAAAGAGCTTGTTTGTTGTACGATCCATCTCATTTTGTGCTGCAGCAATTAGATTATTTGCAATACATCGATTTTTATCATGAGAGAATTAAAGCTTTTCATGTAAAGGATGCAGAGTTTAACTCCACCGGTAAACAGGGAACATTTGGTGGTTACCAGAGTTGGGTAAACAGGGCAGGTCGTTACCGCAGTCCGGGTGATGGCCAGGTAGATTTTAAATCCATCTTTAGCAAATTAACGCAATATGATTTTACCGGTTGGGCGGTAATGGAGTGGGAGTGTTGTTTCAAACATGCGGAAGATGGTGCGAGGGAAGGAGCAGAGTTCATTCAGCAGCATATCATTCGTGTTACAGAAAAAGCATTTGATGACTTTGCAGCTGTCCCCCCAAATACAAAACTCAACAGAAATATTTTGGGCTTGGACTAGAACCCTTTTTTAATTGTAAATTGCCATTAATAATAAATTATACATGAAAAAAATTATTATCTCATTTGCAGTGGTCACATTTCTAACAAGCTGTGGCGGCGGCGAAGACAAAAAAGCCGATAGTGGCAGTGATAAAAAAGAAACAGCTGTAGAGGATGTATCAAAAAATCCTGTGTATCAGAAAGGATTGGAACTTATTGCAGGAAGCGATTGCCTCACCTGTCATAAAGTAGATGAACCTTTAACAGGACCATCCTACCGGGATGTGGCAAATAAATATGCTGCGGCCGGCGATACCATTGTAGCACATCTTGCGGGAAAAATAATTAATGGTGGTAAGGGAGTTTGGGGCGAAGTTTTTATGACACCGCATGCTAGTTTATCAAAGGAAGATGCAGAAGCAATGGTGAAATATATTTTACTACTTAAAAAATAAACAAGCGATGATAAAATTTTTTGCAACTGCATTAGCTGTTTCAGTTATCACAGCAGGTTGTTACGATAATTCAGCACCCACTGAAGCAGAGCCCAAAGAAAAAGCAATGGAAATTTTAACCGAAGAACAAAAGAAAGATGGCTGGCAATTATTGTTTGATGGAAAAACGATGAGTGGCTGGCATAAGTATGGAGGAGATTCGGTTGGTAGTGCATGGAAAGTAGCAGATGGAACTTTCTATCTTGATACTACCGAAAGAGTGGACTGGCAGATAAAAGGAGGAGGTGATATTGTAACAGATTCTTCATTTGAAAATTTTCATTTGAAACTTGAATGGAAGATTGCTAAGGATGGCAACAGCGGAATTATGTTTTATGTGCATGAAGACACAACAAAATATAAATGGGGATGGGAAACTGCACCCGAAATGCAGATTTTGGATAATGCAGGCCACGCAGATGCAAAAATCATAAAACACCGGGCAGGAGATTTATATGATCTTATCTCCTGTTCAAAAGAAACAGTTAAGCCCCATGGTGAATGGAACCAGGCAGAAGTAAAATGTGTAAACGGGAAACTTGATTTATTCCTTAATGGTGAGAATGTTGTTTCTACTACCATGTGGGATGATAACTGGAAGAAAATGGTAGCCGGCAGTAAGTTTGCAAAAATGCCTGACTTCGGTATGTATAAAAAAGGCAAGATTGGATTACAAGATCACGGTAATACAGTATGGTACAGGAATGTAATGATCAAGAAATTATAAAGTGAATACAACGAAAAATAAAAGCCCGGCGTTGTCCGGGCTTTTTATTTAGTCAACTGTTGTGATCTTTATTGTGTTCGTTGGTAAATGCAGATCGATTGGCGTACTTCCTGTATTGATAACAATATCGCCACTCTTGATAAACATCCTTTGTTTAAGAATATCTATCTGGTCAAATATAATATCATCTAAACTTTCTTCTTCATCATAATAAAAGGCCCGTACACCCCAGCTTAATGTTAATTGGTTTACCAGTGAACGTTCTTTGGTAAAAATATACAATGGAGCTTTTGGGCGATAGCTGCTTAATACAAAACCTGTATAACCACTTTGCGTCATACCGATCAATGCATCGGCATTCACATCTCTGGCCAGCTTACAGGCATTGTAGCAGATGGCATCACTTAAAAAAGAGGGGGAGTGAGGTTGAGGCACCAATTCATCTTCTCTGTTATAATTATACCCGGATTTTTCAACTTCAATAATGATTTTGCGCATTGTTTCTACTACCAGTGTAGGATGATGACCTGCTGCTGTCTCAGCACTTAGCATTACTGCATCGGCTCCCTCAATTACAGCATTAGCTACGTCTGTAATTTCACTCCTGTTCGGCTTATTCAGCTCAATCATACTCTCCATCATCTGTGTGGCCACAATAACTGGTTTGGCCCTGTGTAAACACATCCGGATGATCTGCTTTTGCAACAAAGGGATTTTTTCTACAGGAAGTTCTACACCCAGATCTCCACGGGCAATCATTACTGCGTCTGATTCCACAATAATATCACGCAGGTTTTCTAATGCTTCAGGTTTTTCAATCTTGGAAATGATCTTTGTTTTGCTGCCTCTTTTATCAAGACGGCTACGCAGATCTTCGAGGTCTTTTACACTGCGAACAAACGAAAGTGCAACCCAGTCTAATTTTTGATCTATGATATATTCAAGGTCTACAATATCTTTCTCTGTTAATGCCGGCAATGAGATTTTTGTATCGGGAAGATTAATTCCTTTTTTGGAAGATAGAGTTCCCCCCATGGTAACTTCTACCCGCACATCATTATTCTTTAATACCTCTTTTACTTTTACTTCTAATTTGCCATCATTGATAAGGATGGTATTTCCAATAGTTACATCATCGTGCAGATTAGGGTAGGAAACATAAATTCTTTCTTTGTTGCCTATTACTTTTTCATTCGTAAAAGTCAAAATATCTCCGGGCTCAATTTCCATTGTGCCGTTTTCTATTTCACCTACTCTTAATTTTGGTCCCTGCAGATCACCAAGTATGGCAATATTAAACGGCTCGGTTTTATTAATGGTACGGATATGCTCAATGATTTTTCCTTTGTCTTCATGCGAACCATGCGAAAAATTCAAGCGGAATACATTAACACCTGCTTTTACTAATTCAAGTAATTTATCGTAAGTATCACAGGCAGGTCCAACAGTTGCTACAATTTTGGTTCGGTGAATCTTATGCTCAAGGCCAGCTTCACGGTCCATTTGCTCATGATAATACTTTTGGGAGTGTTTCGCCATTCTCTTTTATAATTTTAACTAGCTAATATCTTAACGATCTTCATCCATTCCTCACTGATCTTTCCTTTATTCTTTACTGCATTTTCTAATGGTATGTAATGCATTTTGTTATTCTGGATGCCCACAAAAACATTATGTCTTCCTTCCAGCAAACTTTCTACAGCATGATAACCCATACGACTTGCAATTAATCTATCGATACAAGTGGGAGAGCCGCCTCTTTGTATATGACCCAATATGCAAACTCTTATTTCAGCTTTCGGCAATTTTTCTTTCAATACTTTTTGTACTTCATTTGCCCCGCCATAATCATCACCTTCAGCTACTACAATAAGGTTCACTAATTTTTTGCGTCTCTCTTTTTCCAGCAACGAAGCAACAATATCATCCATATCTGTTTTTCGTTCAGGAATGAGAATATTTTCTGCTCCCGTAGCGATACCACTGTGCAAAGCAATATATCCGGCATCTCTGCCCATTACTTCAATGATGAAAATTCTGTCGTGTGCATCCATGGTGTCCCTGATCTTATCAATTGCTTCAACGGCAGTATTTACTGCTGTATCAAAACCAATGGTAAAATCAGTTCCCTGGATATCTTTATCTATTGTACCGGCTATTCCTATACATGGAATATCAAACTCCTGGCTGAATTTAACAGCGCCACGAAACGAACCATCGCCACCAATGATCACAAGACCATTGATCCCTCTTTTTACAAGATTATCATAGGCTTTTTTTCGGCCCTCATATTCAAAGAATTCTTTACAACGGGCAGTTTTTAGAACGGTGCCGCCACGTTGTATAATATTAGCAACCGAACGGGAGTCCATTTTATTGATATCATCCTCTATCAGGCCCTGGTAACCACGCATAATTCCATAAACCTCCAATCCGTGATAAAGACCTGTTCTTACAACAGCTCTGATTGCGGCATTCATCCCCGGCGAATCTCCGCCCGATGTTAGAACGCCTATCTTGGTAACTTTTTTTTCCATTATTGACTTTAAGCTAGCAAAAATATGGTTTTATTTTGTATGTGTACTTTAGACACATTCGAAGGGTTGGTTTGCTATCCTACAAATATAAGTTTCTCAATTCCATTTTCTTTAACAGTAATACCCTTTTGCACGGATATAATATAGCAGGATACGAACGTATGTTGTACTATTAAATTTATAGTATGAAAAAGTATATGCTTTTTTGGATGCTTTTAGTTGGGGCAACTTCATTTGCACAAATCGATACGGCCAATAAAATATTACGGGCATTTCCCATAACTGATTATATGCTTGATCTAGATGATAGCACAAAATTGGTACAAATTGAAATGCCGGAGAATCTTAAACTAAAAGATAAGCAGATAGGATTATTATATGGATTGTATGAAAGCTCGGCGGCCACTGCTATTCAAAAAGGGTATGGTAAATGCCAGCTTATCAAAGGCAACTATTATTATTTTGCGATAAATAAAAATAATAGCAGCCTTCCAATAACGAAAGGCGATCTGTTGTATACATTTATGGAGAAGACGAATATCCACACTGGGCAATTACCAAAACTTGCTGCACATTTTATCCGGTTGCAGGATGTATATGAAAATTCTCTTTACGACCGATACAATATTTTTTTAAAATGGAGCAAAGAAGATGAAAGAAAACTTATGGATTCAATTGTCCGTGACATTCGTTTTACCGGTGAATATTTTCTTAAGGAAAACCCATCGATGGATGTATTAATTCAGAAAGGTGATTACAAAGGACAGAAAACCTTGTATGTTATGGCCGAATGTATGGAGGCAGATGTAATAAAATTTTTCGATTATATGATTGCAAGACCCAGGAATTATGCCGGAAAGGAATGGAAAGTATCTGAAATATTTGCAACCTGGCTTTCTGAAGGCGCACCAACTGTAATAAAGGAATAAAAGATACATTTATCCTCTCTCAAGACCTCCTGTATAGGAGGTCTTTTTTTACTGCCATATTCATTTATCTTTAGTGTCACTAAAATTTGATGTATGAAAAAGGCGATTTATTGCTTTCTTTTTTTGCTACCACTCGTTGTTACAGCGCAATTACAATATCCCGCAACTAAAAAAACAGATGTAATTGAAGATTACCACGGAACCAAAATAGCCGATCCCTACCGTTGGCTTGAAGATGATCGTAGTGAGGAAACAAAGCAATGGGTAACGGAACAAAATAAAGTAACGTTCGGTTACCTTGATAAAATCTCATACCGTGCCGATTGGTTGAAGCGGTTAGAAGAAATAAATAATTATCCCAAATACTCTTCTCCTTCCAGGAAGCATGAGTATTTCTATTACTCCAAGAATGACGGGTTACAGAATCAAAGTATTTTGTACCGCCAGAAAGGGTTAGATGGAAAACCAGAAATAGTGCTTGACCCAAATAAATTTTCTGCAGACGGAACTACAGGTCTGGGAGCTTTTTCATTGTCAAAAGATGGTAAGTATGCAGTTGTAGGCAAAACAAAAGGTGGAAGTGATTGGCGTACTTATTATGTAATGGATATGAAAACATTAAAATATTTACCAGATTCATTGGAGTGGGTAAAGGTTTCCGGCGCTGCATGGCAGGGGGATGGGTTTTTCTATAGCCGATATCCAACACCGGAAAAGGGAAAAGAGTTATCTACAAAAAACGAAAATCACCAGGTCTATTATCATAAAGTTGGAACATCTCAGGATAAGGACGTATTGGTGTATGAAGACCCTGCCAATGCACAGCGTTTTCATAATGTATTTACCGACGAGAACGAAAGATTTATTTTGTTAAACATTTCTGATAGGGGGAAAGCAAAAGACGGTAATGCACTTTGGTATTACGACAGTAAATCCGCAGATAAAAAGTTCAAACCAATTATAAAAGAAGCAGGGGATTATGATTATAGTTTTATTGATGAAGTTAATGGCAAGTTCATCATGTCAACTAACGATGGAGCTTTAAATCAAAAAGTAATTTTGCTTGATCCTGCAAATCCTCAAAAAGAAAATTGGAAAACCATTATTGATGAGAAGCCTGAAAACATTTCTTCAATAACTACAGCAGGGGGTAAGATTTTTATCACTTATCTTAAAGATGTAACCAGCCGGGTGTATGTATATGATTTTAATGGGAAGCTGGAAAGAGAGGTCGAATTACCCGCATTAGGCACTGCGGGTGGATTTGGCGGAGAAAAAGATGACAAATTTGTTTTCTACACTTTTACCTCTATCACATTTCCGCCAACTATTTATCGCTACGATATCGCCACAGGCAAAAGCACTGTTTTCAGAAAGCCAGAAGTAAAATTTAATCCTGAAGATTTTGTTACGGAGCAAGTGTTTTATCCAAGTAAGGACGGAACAAAAATTCCTATGTTTATTACCTATAAAAAAGGAACGGAAAAAAACGGTAAGAATCCAACCATCTTATATGCATATGGTGGTTTTAATATTAGCAGCAATCCTTCTTTTTCTCCTTCAAGAATTACCTGGCTGGAACAAGGGGGGATATTTTGCATTGCAAATATTAGAGGGGGTAGTGAGTATGGCGAAAAATGGCATGAAGCAGGAATGCGGAATAAAAAGCAAAATGTATTTGATGATTTTATAGAAGCGGGAGAATTTCTGGTAGCTAAAAAATATACTTCCAGTAACTACCTGGCCATACAAGGTGGTTCTAATGGAGGGTTATTGGTTGGTGCTGTTATTAACCAGCGTCCGGATTTATTTAAAGTAGCTATTCCGCAAGTAGGTGTAATGGATATGTTGCGTTTTCAAAAATTCACCATCGGTTGGAACTGGGTGGCTGAATACGGTAGCAGTGAAAATGAAGCAGATTTTAAAAACCTGATTACCTATTCACCGATTCATAATATTAAGCCTGGTTTAAACTATCCAGCTACTATAATTACCACCGCAGACCATGATGATCGGGTAGTACCTGCTCACTCATTTAAGTATGCAGCCACTTTGCAAGAACATTACAAAGGATCTAATCCAGCGTTAATTAGAATTGATGTAAACTCCGGGCACGGCGCCAGTAATCTTAAAAAAGGATTAGAAACCGCTGCGGATATTTACTCTTTCACTTTTTACAATATGGGATTAACACCAAAGTTTCAACCAGCAAAACCCACAGAGAAAAAAGCATTTTAAAATTATTTACTTATTTAAATCCTGTTTTACAAATTGTAAAGCAGGATTTTTTTATTCTGCCTATTTTTGAATATGACAATTTTAATAACTGGTGCTAATGGTTTTTTAGGTCATTATCTAACTGCTCAATTGCTTAAAAAAGGACATACCGTGGTGGCAACAGGAAAAGGTGAGTGCAGACTTCCTTTTGGTGACAATGTGCATTTTCAATACATCTCCATGGATTTTTGCGATCCCTTTGTTGTGCATGATGTGTTCAAAAAAATAAAACCGACAGTAGTCGTTCATGCAGGAGCAATGAGTAAACCTGACGATTGCGAACAACAGCAATGGCAAGCCTACCTAACAAATGTGGAAGGAACAGTAACCTTGTTACTCAATGCAGAAGAACAAAAAAGTTTTTTTGTTTTTGTGTCAACTGATTTTGTTTTTGATGGACTAACAGGAATGTATAAAGAAGAGGATGACAGAGGCCCGGTTAATTTTTATGGTAAAACTAAAGTAGAAGCAGAAGATGCAGTACAGGAATATGAATACGATTGGGCTATTGTAAGAACAGTGCTGGTTTATGGAAAACCAAGTTCAGGCCGTGGTAATTTATTGACAGTTATAAAAGAAAATCTTGAAAAAGGAGAGGAGTATAGTGTTTTTAATGACCAGGTACGTACACCAACATTTGTAGAAGATCTGGCAGCGGGTATTATGGCAATAATTGAAAAGAAAGCAACAGGGATTTATCATTTGTCAGGAGAAGACATTTTAACACCTTACGAAATGAGTTGTAAAACAGCCGACTATCTGGGATTAAACAAATCACTTATCAGAAAAGTAACAGCAGAAACATTTAGACAACCTGCAAAGCGACCTGCCAAAACAGGATTTATTATTGATAAGGCAAAACAGGAATTAGGCTATTCTCCGATCTCTTTTGCGGAAGGACTAAAAAAAACTTTTGCAGATTAGAATATAAAGCTAACCCCTGCTTTAAAAAATCTTGGTGAGCCCGGAGTGTAATGAATTTCAGAAACCGGGTTGGGTTCAAACTGCAATCTTGATTCTGTATCAAATTGTGCTTCTCTCCATTCTCTGTTTAATAGATTTTCAAGCGATAAAGTGAATTCAAATTTTTTCAACCGGTATGCAGCAACCATATCAATTAATATATAGCCATCAGCTCTTACCGAATTTGTTTCATTTGCCGGGCGACTATCAATAAAACGATAACGAAGAGATCCGCTGAAACCATCTTTAGTTTTGGCAGTTAATCCCCCAATACTTGTAAAAGCTGGTGCCAGTGGAATAAAATTTTCCCCTTTAGCTTCTCCGATTGCCCTTGCTTTGGTAAGATTAACATCAAGATCACCAAATAACCATTTATTAAATTGATAACGGGCTGAAAAATCAATTCCCATTCTTCTTGATTTGCCACTTGGTTCCACCACACCAGCATCACCTACATATACAAACTCTTGCTCTGAGTATAAGTGCCATAAAGCAGTTTTTAGGATCAGGTTTTTAGTAGGTTTCAGAATCACACCCAGGTCAGAGCCAAATACTTTCGGCAAAATATCTTCGGCGGCATTATTCAGAATCACTCTTGTATCGTTGGAGTGGAAACCGATGCCATTATTCAGGTATAGCTTTACTTTTTGATTGGGAGAATAACTGATATTTAGTTTAGGACTAACTGTACCTTTTTTTTGTTTTGAAAAATCAGTAGCACCAGCCAGTTCGTCTTTGTACTTAAAAATGAAATGATCGTAGCGCAAACCTGTATTCAAACTAAACTTATCACTCAGTTCTATATTTTGGTTAACATAAAGGAAAGAGTTTAATTCTTTCACATCACCTTTCTGAATACTATTGTAAAAAGTAGTTCTGTTTGCTTTTGCAAGTTCTATATCCATCACATCATCGTACCGAAAACCTGCACCAAAATCTATAATTGCTTTTTTATTACCCAATAAATATGATTTACCAGCGGTGGTTGTATAACCAAAAATATTTCTTGTTTCCTGCTGTTGTATCATGTCTCCATTCATAGCATCGTCCAAAAAGAAAGTAAAATTCGAGTACAGGTTAAATTTATACCGGCTAAAATAAAGCTGATCGGTAGTTTTCCAATTGCTTTTCCATTGTTTATTGAATTTCACACTTACATTGGTTCTACTTGTATTTCCTCCCTCAGTATTATCTATTGCTCCAAAGCGATTGATGATACCGGCTCGTATAGCTCGATCAGGCACTTGACCGGAAGCCAGCCATTTACTATCGAAAGTAGAAGCGGTAATTGTTAATTGAGATTGATTGCCAAACCAGGCGTTGTATTTTCCCATCAGGTTGAAACGATGAAAGTCCTGTGGGCTTTCAAAATATCCATCTGTAGATGAATATTCTGAGGCGACATAAAATTGCTGACGATGTTTTTCTGTTGTTTTATTAAATAATTTCACCATTCCCATTAGCCGCTGCGTATTAAATTGACCGGCTTCCACTTTAATAATGTTATTATCTAAAAAATCTTTAGTTGAAAAATCAACATAAGCTGATGTTGCTAAATTACCTTTCCCCGTAAAATAAGGGCCTTTATCAAAGCCTACTTTTTCCACTGTTTCAGGAATCAGGAAATGAAGATCTGCATATCCCTGTCCATGTGCATGGCTTACCATATTAACTGGCATCCCATCAACAGTTATTGCAATATCAGTTCCATGGTCAATATCAAAGCCCCGTAAAAATATTTGTTCTGCTTTACCACCTCCTGCATGTTGCGCAATAAAGAGGCCGGGTATAATGCGAAGCACATCTTGCGAATTATTAACAGGTCTTAATCTAATATCAACTGCACCAATGTTACTAATACCGCTTGATTTCTTACTGTCAACTCTAACTTCAGAAAGATCAAGATTTGATTTTCTAAGATTTACATTAATGGAGGAAATAAGATTGGGCTTTATTTCTACCGGTATAATTTCTGTTTTGTAACCAACATGCGATACAATTATTTCATATGAGCCGGGATTAACTGCGGGAATACTAAACTTTCCAAACATGTCAGAATTATCCCCTTTATTGCCCGCAATGTTAATAGTAGCCCCATTTAAAGGGGTTCTGGAATCAGCATCTGTTATCAAACCTTCTATATTCCCCTTTTGGGAAAAACTATCTACAGATAAGATGCTTATAAATAGGATAAGAAATAGTTTGGTTGCCATGTTGGTTTTTTACTTCTTTATCTACGCTGTAGTGTAAACCACAGTTTTTATTCTGTTGGAATTTTTTTGATTGTTGTTTTTATTTTTTCTTATCAGCTGCCAATCCAGATTTGACCACCCCTCGTATTTGTTAACGGAACTTAAAACTTACAGGGTACGATACATATTATTATTGTTGATCACTACCCTTATCTAATTAATTATTTAAACAAATCTTCATTATGAAAAAGAAACTTCTTTTAGGTGGTTTAATGGGTGTGGTGCTTGCCGGTGGAATCATTATGGCAGCAGACCATATTGATGCACCTGCAGTAACAGGACCAGGTAGTACCAGTCCGGGAAATGACATCACAGACATTTATGCATTTCAAAGTCCTGCTGATAATAGCAAAATGGTATTAGTATTAAATACGCAAGGGTTATTATCTCCTGGTGCTACTGCAACAGCTGCTTTTCCTTCCAATGTAATGTATGAGTTCAACATTGATAATACGGGTGATAATGTGGAAGACCTGGTAATTCAATGCCTGGTACAAAATGGTAAGATGAGAGTATATGGTCCTGTGGCCGTGGGTACACCCGGTACAGTAAGTATGGTAAAGACAAGTGCTCCATTAACAGAAGTAAATGTAACAGCCTATTCATCTGCTACTGTAAATATTGGCGCTAACAGTAATGGCACAAGAGCTTTTGCAGGCCCAAGAGATGATCCATTCTTTTTTGACCTGGTAAGATTTAGAGAAATTCTTGCGGGTACAGCTACTGGCTTTCATGCAGGAACAGTTGCCGATCCTGCAAACGACACATTTAAAGGAACCAATGTGATGTCTATCGTAGTAGAAGTTCCAAAAACGTTGCTGGGTGCTGCTGCAACCATCAATGTGTGGGGCGAAACAAAATCTAAATAATTTTTTAATTACCGATAAAATATAGAACTTATGATACGGATAAATAAATTTACAATCTTATCCCTTTTTGTAGCAGGTATTGTACTTACAAGCTGCGACAAAAACGATGATAATGAATCCACTTTTGATACGTCTGGTACCTTTACACAAAACGACCAAATGGCAAGACCAGCAGTTAATACAGTATTTGTTGGCGCTGCGAGAAAAAATGAATTCAATACAACTATTCCTTCTGCAATGAATGCAGCTTTTAATGCACAGTTTCAGAGTGTGCTGACAGGGTTTGGGTATACTCAGAATGCACTTGGACAAGATAAAGCTGCTTTTACAAGCCTACTTGTAACTGACGTCTTGAATGTAAAAATGAATGGTACAACTACATTCTTTGATGGGGTACCCGCAAATACATTGTCTGGCAGAGCATTAGCTGATGATGTAATTGATGTGGAACTGATATTAATTTTTGGCGGCCCCAATGCGTTGACAGGTAGTCCTACTAACCCTGGATTAATCCGGGATAATGTAAACACCAACGATAAGGCATTTTTGCCTGCTTTCCCTTTCCTTGCAGCTCCTTTCTAATACATATAAACACCGGGAAGCATTTTGCTGCCCGGTGTTTATATTAATATTATTGCTATGATCCGGAATTTATTTATAATAAGTATATTAGTTTTCTTTTTTGCTTCTTGCAGCAATAAAAAGACTATTACTAATACCAGTGATTACAATTTTTATTTAAAAGAAGGGCTTGTAGCAACAGCGGTTGAAAAAATAAATTCCGAAATAACTTTCTGGCAACAAAAACTACAAAGCGATACTGGCAGCTATGTGTATATGCTGGAGTTGGCGAGCAATTACCTGCGTTTGTTCAGAACAGACGGTAGCATTGAAAGTTTGCAAAAAGGAGATGCACTCTTAAAAAGAAGTTCAGCTAAACTTAATAATGCGGACCCGGAAATTCTGTATTCGCTTTCTCAAAATGCTATTGCACAACACCAGTTTTTGCAGGCTGCATCATTTAGTGAAGCTGCTGAGAATGCCAAAGGCGACAAATACACAATTCGATTGTTGGAGTTTGATGCTAACATGGAATTAGGCAGATATAAAGAAGCCTATACCAGTCTCGAAAGTTTAAAAGACAAAACTGCGTTCGATTATCTTATCCGCAAAGCAAAATGGGAAGATCATAAAGGAAACCTGGATGCTGCCATTGTTTTAATGGAACAAGCTTTTGCTAAAGTAAAAGATAAAAAGAAAAGCCTTTATTGCTGGGCATTGTCTAATCTCTCTGATATGTATGGACATGCAGGAAGAATAGAAGAAGCATATAAGGGTTATTTAGAGGTATTGGAAAAAGATCCTGCCAATTTATACTGTTTGAAAGGAATTGCCTGGATTGCATATGCACATGATAATAATACAACGGAAGCTAAACACATTCTTGAATATATACTTTCGCAAACAAGTATGCCAGACTTAAAGTTGGTATTGGCGCAAATAGCTGAAACAGAAGGTAACGAAGTCGAAAAGAAAAAATTAATTAATGAATTTGTAACTACTGTTACAAAACCCGGTTATGGCGATATGTATAATAAATACCTGCTAGAGATTTACACGGAGGAATTTAAAGATTATGACAAAGCTTTTGCCATTGCAGAAAAAGAATTAAAGAATCGCTTTACCCCGGAAACCTGCGATTGGATGGCCTGGGTCTATTATAACAAAGGAGATATTGCAAAGGCAATGGAATTTTCCAAAAGCTATGTTCATAAACTAACTTTTGAACCTGATGCTACTATGCATACTGCTTTTATTTATGCGGCTAACGGTAAAAAGCAGGAAGCAAAAAGTTTATTGCAGGAATGCCTGGAAAGCTCATTCGAGCTAGGGCCTGTTGCCACCAAACAAATTGAAGAGAAATTGCAAACGCTTTAATTCATCATCAGCACATTTACACTACGCTGTAAAATATTGAATGCAATTTCAGCCATCAGGTTTTCTTTATCCAATGTTGGATTTACTTCCGTTATTTCAAAACAGCAAACTTTCCTGTTCTGCATAAACTTGCTGATCAAATCTTCCGCTTCTCTTTCTTTGAGGCCATTTCCCACCGGTGTGCCTGTGCCTTTTGAAATTGAAGAGTCAAGGCTATCAACATCAAATGAAATGTATATATCTGTGCAATCACTGAGGTAACGTAACACAGCTCTTACCACATTCTCAGCACCCTTACTTCTTACTTCCTTGGTGGTGATAACTTTCATGTCATGCTTCTCAATCAGGTAGCGTTCTTCTTTCTCGTAGTCCCGCAAAGAAATAAATACTACGTCTTCCGGCAAAACCTTTGGGGCAATCTTTCCAATATTCTTTAGGTATTCCCATTGTTTGCTTGTTTCATCGTCAATATCATGTACGGCACAATCTTCATTATTTTTATTGATAGATATAGCCATCGGCATACCATGTATATTGCCACTAGGTGTGGTATAAGGCGTATGCAAGTCAGCATGCGCATCAATCCATATTACACCCAGTTTACTTTTAGGCTTTGCCATTTTAATACCAGCAATAGTTGCCGCCGAAGTGCTATGGTCACCACTTAAAACAACCGGAAAAAAATTATTTTTCATGGAATCGCATACTGATTTTCCCAATCTCTCATAAATAGCAGCGATGCCCTTTATTCTTTTGGCATAAGGCGATTCAATTGGCTCATAAAGCAGTTTATTTTCTACCTGTATTTTTTCTGAAGGGAAGTGTATAAAGAAGTTGCTCATAAAATCCAGGGCAGCAATTTTTATGGCTTCTATACCAAGGCTGGCACCACGGGTACCTGCACCAATTTCAGAAGGCACTTCAATGATTTTAATATTTTTCATATAAACAATCGTTAAGTAAAGGAGCCGGAATAGTTCCCGGAAATAGTATGGCAGCTAAATAAGTGGAAAAAAAGGTAATTAATCCGGTATGTAAAAATTGGCGGGCAATGATTGCTCGGCAAATGAATAAATGAGACCTGATTTTTTTGATATATGGTTCATAAAAGAAACGGGAACAAAGTTAGTTATTTGTTCCCGTGTCGTCAAGTAGCCATTTTAATGCTATTTCTTACTCATGTAAGGCTAAAACAGGTATCGAACTGTGATAAGCCAGCTTTTTAGTGTGGCTTTTTACAAACAATTTTGATAACAGTGTTTGCTCTTTATGAATAACAATCAGCAAATCAATATTTTTATCATGTGCAAACTGGTTGATAGCTTCATCTACATTATGCAATCCCAGAAAATAAAATTCAGGATTAAAGTCGCTGAACATTTCTTTTAGCTTAGCTCTTTCTGCCTGGTATTCTTCCGTTATTGCTACATAATGTTCACTATCCACATTCATTATATGCAGGTTTGGTTGAAATGTTTTTAGTATTTTCTTGATCGGTACGGAAGGTGTAGATGCCTGTACATTTTTATAATCTGACGTAAGCAATACATTTTTTACTTCCTGGTATTTTGCATCAGCAGGTACGATCAATATTGGGCAAACTTTTTGATCCACCATTTTCAATGTGTTACTACCGATAAAAGTTTGACCGATTGCTGTACGGCCGGTAATTCCCATTATTATTAAATCGGCCTGCTGATGACGGGCCAATTTATCGAGTTCCGTAATAAAATCAGAACCCTCTTCAGCAAGACAGGTTGTTTTTACAGTACCCAGGCTTGATAATTCAGCTTTAAGGTCTTCCAACTTTTGTGTTGCTTCAACAGCAAGAGAAGGTTTATCATAAACATGATGAAGAATCATATTAGCACCGTAATGCCCGGTAAGAAGTTGCACAGCATAGCGGGCTGCATGGAGCGATGTATCAGAAAAATCAACAGGAACAATAACTGTTTGCATAGTTTAAATTTTCGGGGTTAAGCTTTTCAATGGATTGCAAATGTACGAATTAAACCGTAAGGCTAAATTGTGCATTAAGTACGTCATTTATTGGTATTATTCATGCGCTGCCAATATAGGAATATGGCTATGGTAGGCTAAACGTTTTGTATGTGTGGTTTTAAATAACGATGTAGAATTACTCTGGTGTTTCGGCACTGTTATCAATACATCAATATTATAATCTTTTACAAAATTATCCATTGCTTCATAAAAGTCATTCATGGTGATAAAATAAAACTCGGTCGTAAAGTCGCCGAACATACCCGCCAGTTTATTTTTCTCCATCTCCATTTCTTCTGTTAACGAAACATAGTGTTGTTTGTTTACGTTAACGATATGCAGCTTGGGATTGAAAATTTTCAATACGGAACTGATCAGCGGGGCAGGAGTGTGGGCTTCTACATTTTTAAAATCAGATGCAAAAGCCACATTATTTATTCCTTTATAAACAGCGTCAGGGGGAATTATCATTACCGGGTAAAGGTTCTTATCAATCAGCTTTAATGTATTACTTCCAAACATGGCCTGGCGAATAGCTGATTTTCCTGTAATACCCATCACTATCATGGTAGCACGGATGGTATGCGCAAGCCGTGTAATATTTTCAATCAGGTCGCCACCCATTTCATACTCACATTCTACATTTTTAACCCCGGCCCTGTAAAACTCTCTTTTAAGGCTTTCCTGGTAATTATGACAAATATCCAGGTCATCTTCCGATTCATAATTATTATAAATAATTGCTGTTGCATTTTCTTTACCCGCAAGCATCTGCGCTGTAAAGCGGGCAGCATTCAACGATGTCTCAGAAAAGTCAATAGGAATGATGACTTTGTGCATATTGCAAATTCTTTTATAGCCCGGTTGCCCCGGCTGGGTTAGTTAACGAGGCTTAAATTTACAGGATTTGAAAGAAAAATTTAAAAGTTTTCCCCGTTATACCGATAGGCCATAATTCTTAATAAATGGACTCAAATGTTTGCTCTTGCTGAAGTCGTGAAAACCGGGGGTAGCAGTTACACAATGCCGATAGTTGTTGTATATATTCTCTGAAAGTAAGTGATTTGAAATGTTGGTTGGCTACAGCTTCTTTTTTAAAACTCTTCAGGTGTACAAAGCTGCAATCATCATTATTGTCAGAATAACATTGACTACGCATGCCACCCGGCCCATTTTTATAGAGGTCGCCAAAATAAGTGTCAATTACTTTTTGTACTGCAATTTGTTTGTCGGGTGGCACTTTAAAAGACATGATATACCTGATCATACCAGAAATAATTTTGGAATGGACAGCCGGTATATATATGGCATTAATTCTTTTAAAACTGCTGCTTTGGGTTTCTAAACAGATAATTTTTTGGATGAGTGGCAGAGAATAGGGGAGGAATAGGCGATCCTATAATATATTTATTAAAAAGCCCGGGTTAATACCGGGCTTTTTAATAATAAGGGCTGCTCTTTATTTAGAAGAAGTAGTAAACATTTTTGCTATCAATTCGCTATCATGTTTATAGACATCATCTCTGAAATTCAACTGACCAGTATTATCCACCCAAGCTGTATAATAAATAACAAATACCGGTACCGGATCTTTCAACTTAACCCCTTTTTCTGTTGTCTGGTTCATAGCCTCCACGATCTTTTCTGTAGGCCATTTCGGATCATTTCTTAATAACCATTCTGCCATCTTTTGTGGCTCTTTCAATCTTATACAGCCATGGCTGAAAGCTCTTTTATCTTGCCCAAACAAACTTTTAGAAGGTGTATCATGAAAATACATATTGAAGCTATTAGGGAAAATAAACTTTACTTTTCCCAATGCATTACCAGGACCTGGTTTCTGGCGAATGCCTCCGCCAACCCTTTCCATATTTTTATTCTCCAGGTAATTGGGATTTTTTGCAATGGCAGGCAATATTTCCTCTTTAATAATGCTTTGCGGCACATTCCAGTAAGGGCTAAAATAAATTTGATTCAGGTCACCATTAAACATCATGGTATTGTTACCCACTTTGCCCACGACTACGACCATGTCAAATAATTTTTTATCCCCATCATACACATGCAGCATAAACTCAGGAAGATTAACAATGATAAGGTTGCCCTTTGGTTTTTGTGGCATCCATCTCATTCTGTCCATATTTAATAGTATTTCCATTAACCGTTGGCGGGCAGGAACATTCATATCCTT
The DNA here is from genome assembly GCA_002127295.1 of Chitinophagaceae bacterium IBVUCB2. Classification (GTDB taxonomy): domain Bacteria; phylum Bacteroidota; class Bacteroidia; order Chitinophagales; family Chitinophagaceae; genus JJ008. The sequence goes on along the minus strand of NFUV01000001.1, from coordinate 325,899 downwards.
TAAAATGCTGGCAGAGATGATTCCATCTTGTTTATAACCATGCCGCTGTTGAAATTTCTTGACTGCCAGCTCTAATGTATCAGTAAAAACAGCACTGGTATCTGCTCCCGGCATATCCAAAGTTTGTTGCAGTCTTTTTTTAATAAGGGAGATTGACGGATCTGTGGCACCAATTTTTATCGGTGCTTTCGCTGTAATTACTGGCCAACCCCCTGATTTGGCCAGGGTGTAGTATAACTGCAACTCTTTTTTTAGAGCAGCATACATTTCGTTTACATCTTCATAGTATTTTTCGTCCTTATGTTTTTTATTCAATAAAGAATCTGCCATTATTAGGGGATCAACCTTTTTAATGGGTACAAATTTTTCCTGTTCTTTTCTTTTTACATAACCCTTTTCATAAGTGCTGTTGATAAACCTGATAAAATGTTCGGTAAATCCGAATTCAGTATCCCTGATCAGGCTGTCACTCGTGTTGGCAGTCATTTTTTCCATATTAAGATACCGCTCCGCCTGTTTGTAAAAACTGCTGTTGGCAATGGTAGTATCTTTTAAATGTGTAACTGCATAGTCGTATTGATTCCAGAAAAAACGGCTTTGTTCCGTTAGCCCTGTTGTTGAAAACCAGGCATATTGATAATTACGGGCATTATAAAAACTTCGAATACGGTTAGCAATCTTTTTATCGGCCAATTCCCTGTTGACTATATATCGTTCCATTGCCATACTATCGAGGAACATATCGTTATAAGCATTTTCTTTAGTGACACTGTAATCCCGATCGGTAATTTTCTTGGCTATCGATTTGGCATCCGAAAGGGCATCTACATTTTCAACTTCTCCTTCGGTGGGGGTAACCTCTTTATTGCTGTTGCAGCTAATCAACAGCGTTATAAATACGGCTGTACAAAAAATCTTCATTTTCATTAATAAGTGTTTAAGGTGTTGTAAGACATAAAAATACAATAAGTGTAATTATGAGACAATTTCTGCTCCAAACTGGCTCAATCTGCAAATAGTATACTTTTTAATGTGTGGAGTAAGCCAATTTTTAGGATAATTTGATAAACATAGCATTATTAAATAATATCATTTCGATCTTTTGTTAATAATTTGTTGAGTTTCTTGCTATTAATACAATAAAGGTGCAAGGGATAATTCTATTTCATATTATATTTGTTCTCATTATTTCATAAAAGCATTTTAAATTAATCATGAGAATTTTATTAACCGTTTTATATGTCTTTGGAGTACTGATGTCATTGAATGCACAAAGCAATACCGATTTAAACGATTCATTACCTATTACAACCGGAGATTTTCAGGAGGAGTATGTTGCCAGCGGTGGTTACAGCAGAGTGGTGCAAAATGAGTTTAAAAATGCTGATGGTTCACCGTTTATAACAGAGGAATGGATGAAAGCCCGAATCAGGCTAGATAATAATAGAGTGTATGAAAATGTAACAGTTAGAGTAAATGTGTACGATAATAAAATACATTTTAGAGATGGAGAAGGAAAGGAAAGAATGTTATTGTCCAAGGTACGTGAAATAGAGATTAAAGACCCGGCTTCTCCTTACAATGGCAACATTTTTATTTCAGGCTTTACACCCAATAAAGATGTATTCTTTAGAGTGTTGGTAGATGGATCGAAAGTAAGATTGCTAGAAAAATTCACTGCCAGAAAAACCGATGTAAAAGTTTTTAATGGAGAACCCAAAATGCAATTTGATGTTGATAAGGAAGTTTATTTTTATTCTGTCTCTGTAAAAAACATGTATAAAGGCACAAAAAAATGTTCAATGATTTTGGATGTTTTTGGAAACGATAAAAAAATGACCGACTATTCTTATTTAAATGGTCTTCGTTGCCACAAAAAGGAGGAAGCGATTAAATTGGTTGAATACTACAACAGCTATTAAGAAATAATTAAAATAAAGCCCCGTTATAATAACGGGGCTTTATTTTTTTCTTGTCATTAAAGCAGCTATAGGGCAGGGCATCATTTATGAAATCATTCTACTGCAATTTCAACATGTAAAATGTTAGCAGGTTTTTTTGGACCCTCATTAGAAATAAACATTTTGCCATCTGGTTTAAATGTAATTCCTTCCGCCTGTGCAAATTCATTGCTGTTTAACTGATAAAGTTTTTTAATATTGCCAGCTGAATCCATTATTAGCAATTTTGCCTTTCTGCCATCCGTTACATACATATCGCCAGTAACAGGGTGAATGCCAATTGACGAAGGCATTATTCCCCCACCTTTATTCTTCTTTGAAGTACCGTTGTTGAAAATTGGATTTAATAAATCTATTTTAAAAACAGGCTCCTTTGCCATTATACGGGTAGCTAAATCAAAAGCATAAATGCCTTTGTAGTCTGGGCTGGAGGGCTCTGCATCTTTTATGGCTACTAATAAACGATTATTCTTTTTATCATAACAAAGTCCCTCAATATTATGATCAATTGTAAGGTGTGTGCTATATTCTTTCACGGCAGGCTTAGTAGCCTTTATATTATCGATCTCATATAAATGGCCGTCAGCCCGAACTACCCATGCCGTTTCATTTACAAGAGTAATTCCTTCATAATCTCCCGGGCCGGCAAAAGATATTTCTTTCTCTATGGTTTCAGAAGCAGTGTTATATATGAAGACAGTTCCTTGTTCATCCTGAACACAGGCAAAACGCATATCATCAATATTGGCAAGACCAGATACTTCGGTTAGCGCCTTTGGCAGATCCCACTTTTTTGCAATAATAATACCTGCAGATGCCGGTTCTGTTATTTCAGCCTGCTCGGTAACTTTCTTTCCGGATTTAGCCTTTTCCTTTTTTGAGGAAGATGCAACTACATTTTTAATATCACTCCATAAAAAAATTATACTGGAAGCAAGCAATAGCAACAAGACCGATCTAAATATTTTTTTCATTTTTTTTCTTTTTTGAATTCTTAGTTCCTCTCTTTCCATGGCTTCTTTGCCAAAATCATGTATCGGTTCCATACGTGTAGTTTTTATTTAACATTAAATAATTTCAATAATTCAATATTTTGAATACTTGTTCCATCAGAAGCATACAGCAATTCTTTATCTTTTTTGCCTTTTAATTCGACTTCTACCAGGTAATAAGTGGAGTCACCTGTACTGATTTTTTCAATTTCATCTATTGTGTAACCTTGTTGCTCCCTGGTAATTGCTGAGATTATTTGTGGCGGCAGTACAGTTTCTTTAATTTTAGTTTTATACCATATGACTTCTCCGTTTTCATTTATAAATACGTTATGCTCTGTACTATCAATATTAAATTCTGCTTCATACTGACTCTTTTTTTTCTCCCATTCGATTGAAGTAGAACCGGGAAATTTTAATTGAACAGTATTTAGCACTACAGACGGTACTTTACTGGCAGGTATATCCTGACTGCAGGAGAGAAGGCAAGTTGAAATTGCAACAGCGAAAAGAAGTGTAAGCCTCATATATTAATTTTAGGATGACTAATTATTATACAAAGCTCAAATACAAATCGGGAAAGAAATGGGAATAAAAAGGTTGGGGGATTAAAATCGTATTAGATAGTTACAGAGGTATGTTAAAACTTAAAAGTGAATAGATATAATATGCTTTTGGTTGAAATGGTAAGAGGATTTAAAATTATACAATACGGTAATTGCTTTTACAATGGCAAGTCCTAATCCTGTAGAAACCTGAGAGGGCTCCTCCGAATGGAAACGATTGAATATTTTCTCAGTATCCAGCGCTGTGCCCTTGCCTGAATTTTCAACCGAAAGTGAGTGGTTGGTGATAGTTATATGTATCATACCCCCAGGCAAGTTGTGCTGGATTGCATTTTTTACGAGATTAATTATCATTATAACCGCCAGGTCTTCATTCATGTGCTGTAAGCAATTATCTTTTTCATCAATGGTTATACTAATATTATTGTAAACGGATTGATCTTCAAAATCTGCTACCACTTTTTTCACCAGCTGATTAATATTAACCCTCTTTACATCACTAAATTGTTTGTTCTCAATTTTAGAAAGAAGTAATAATGATTTATTCAATCTTGTAAGCCGCTCCAGGTTATCCAAAGCATCAGCTACAAGCTTTAATTGTTTTTCCTGTAAATCACCTGTTTCAGCCAATGCTTCTAATTTGTTAATGCTAATTGCTAGTGGTGTTTGTAGTTCATGGGATGCATTTTCAATAAATTGTTTTTGACTGGTGTAAGTATCTATATTCTGTTGCAATAGCTTTTGTATGGTTTCATTTAGCAATCTAAACTCATCAATATTTGTTTTGGTAATAGTAATAGGCTGTGGTTTTTCCAGTCTGAACTTTTTTAATTGTTTCAATAAATGGTTAAAGGGGCTCCATACTCTTTTAAGCAGAAAATTATTAAAGATTATTATGGTGCTGACCAAGCCAATATATAACCACAATATGGAGTAAAACAGTTGTGCGGTCAGGTCATCTTCTTCCACCATGGATGTTGCTACAAGTAAACGATAGTACTTGCCATTTTGCAGGAAAACAGTTTTTAATAACCTTACCGGCTCTTCACTTTTCTCATTCTGCATATACATCATAGTGTCAATATATTCATCCTGGGAGTTTATGGCTAATGCAGCAGGTATTTCCCGTATAGAATAATCGCTTTCGTCAAAATTGTTTTTGAAAAGCACCGTCGAATCAATCGTTGATTTTTCTATAACCAACCCTTTTTGGTTGTCAAGACCATCGTCAATACTGTCATATATTTCATCCAGCATTACAAAATAGAAAACTACCGCCCAGATGGAAATAATAACCAATAAAATACCGGCAAAATAGGCAGATGTATAGTTAAGTAATTTCATTCGCCGGTTAATTTATAACCTACTCCATAGATCGCCTGGATTTCAATTGCGGCCTCACTATCCTTTAATTTTTTTCGCAAGTTTTTTATCTGTGAGTAGATAAAATCAAAGCTATTGGCCTCATCAATATAATCACCCCACACATGTTCTGCCAAAGCAGATTTATTGACCAGTCGGTTTTTATTAGTAATGAGATAGAGCAGGACATCGTATTCTTTCCGGTTAAGTGGCAAATCTTTTTCATCAACCCATACAGTTCTTAGCCCTGTATCAATTTTTAAATTATTGATACTAATTAAACTGTTCCCATCTAATTTTTTTCTTCTTAAAACAGATTTTACTCTTGCATGCAACTCTGCAAGATGAAAAGGTTTGGCCAGGTAATCATCTGCACCTAGGTCAAGACCTTTTACTTTATCTTCCAAAGAATTTTTTGCAGATACTATGATGACGGCTTCAGCTTTATTTTCTTTTTTTAATTCTTTCAACAGCGTAAGTCCATTGCCACCCGGAAGGCCGATATCCAGAAGTATGCAATCGTATTCATATATGCCAATCTTTTCTTGAGCGGAATAAAAATCGGCAGCGAATTCAACAACATATTGTTCTTGTTGCAGCGATTGCACCATAGTTTCCCTCATGGCGGGTTCATCTTCTATTACCAAAATTTTCATTCTTGCTTATTGTATTGTAAAATAAGCCATCAATTCTGGAAACAAAAGGGAAAACCTAAAATAGATGTATGTTGAAGTGTAAAAAGTTGAATTAATTCTTACTTAGTAACCGAAATGAATTTGTCTTCATTGGGGTATCAAAAAATGATGTCAACGCCTGTAACCAAAGATGATCTTCTTTCCCCATTGCAATAATTTCTTGTAGATAGAGACACTTTTTCTTGTAATCGATATTGTCCAGAATAAATTTAAGTGCCAGTTTTTTTGCGGCATTGGCCGAGTAGTAGCGGGTCATACAGTTGATTTGTATACAGTAAGCAAAAAACTGTGCCAAATGGAATTTATGTGGAAAAGAATATAGCTTTTAAAAAATCAATAGTTAACTCCAAATACAGAAAAACTGGCCCATTGTGAAGGATGTTTAAATTTTTTTCTTGTTTCCAATTGTGCAAGTCTTAATGGTTCAGAAGGGCAGTAGGAGTTGTTATTTTGAAGATGAAATATAAATCTATTCATCAAGTAAGCAGTTGCATTGTCATCTACATTCCATAAACTCATAATAACCTGGTTGGCACCCGCCACTAAAAATGACCGGGCAAGGCCGGCAGTAATACCCGCTTCCATTGATTTTCCCAACCCTGTTTGACACGCAGATAATACTATTAACTTGGGAAAACTATATTGGTCAGTATAATTAGTGTCTCTTAACGACATGATGTTTCGGGCTGTAAGAAAAGGGTCTTTTTCACCTGCCAATACCAGCAAATTATTATCCAATGGATTTATATCACTTGACATGCCATGTGTGGCAAAATATGCAACATCAGCATGCCTGATCTTATTAAGCACATTTGCTTTGGTAGCATTCTTTCCTTCCAGCAAGGTATATTCTTTAGCAAAAGGAATATTACCTGCTATTTCCTTTTTTGCACCCGGCAAATCAGGAAAAAAATATTTGTTAGTGACAGGATAAGAAGGGTTAGAAATAAACAATGGTTTTTCCAGTGTAAATGGTATTTTTTCATATTCAACAAGGTTTACGCCGCTTGTTTCCTTTAGTTTATTGATCATTCTTTTTCGAATGGCCACAAGGTCGAGTAAACTCGGCGCAATGCTGAAACTGCATTTGTCGATTAAATAACTGCTGTCTTTATACGGTTGTAATAATTGAAAAGGAAATGCGCCGATAGAAAAAGCAGGAATCACAATTAAGTGCTCATATCGTTCATCAAAACTTTCAGGTAGCAATATCGAAGTGGCTTTTTGTATAGCTTCTTCAAAACTTATTCCACCAGGGGGCTTTTTTACTGTGGGCTTTAATCCTCTTATACGGGGAGCCCTGCTTGTTGACTGTCTATAAATATCAAGAGAATTATATACATCTATATTTAGTTTCTCCAGGACGGCTTTTTTAATGGCAATTTTCTTTTTTTCAAGTATAGCGCCGGGAGTTATGAAGTAACGATAGAGTGTGTCCTTATTGAAAAGATAAAATAGTACAGCTAATTTTGGTGCCATTGTGTAAGAATAAAGCTGGCGTAGTTCAAATGAAAAATCGGTTAGTGTGGCAGTCCCTTCTTTACCTCCGGCCAAATATTTTTCAATTTCATTATCCGACATACCCCGTGCCTGGTAGACTGATTTTAATTGGGCCTCATAAATTTTAAGAATTTCCTGCTCAGTTGTAGCTGTTTTGCGTGGCTGGGAATTTACAGCTATAGTAATAAAATAAGTTAAGGCCAGAAGAAGCCATTGCCTTTTTGGGATAAACATTTGTGCCGGTTAATGTTGCTAATATAAAAACTATCTGACTAGAAATGGATGAATGTTCTCCGATGCCTATAATGTAAAAGAATTTAGAATCAATCTCTAAATTCCTGGCTAATCATCAATCCGTAATAGCCACCATCCAAAATACCGATCCCAAGCCGGCCAAATTCAGGTCGTAAGATATTGGCTTTATGACCGGGAGAATTCATCAGGTTAGTGTGGGCAATTTCAACTGTTTGAGCTAAAGCTAAATTTTCTCCGGCATTATAGAATTTTACATTCGCTTCTCTCATCCGCTGAAAAGGATCTTTTCCATCTGGTGCATAATGCGAAAAATACCCCCTCTTAAACATATCTCTTGAATGGGCCCTGGCAACCAATGTCATTTCAGGGTCAGCTCTTAAAGGTTTTAGCCCTCTTGCGGTTCTTTCTTTATTTACCAATTGCAGCATCATTGCTTCCAGTGCCGGCCGTTCTACAGCTTTATCATAGGTGAATGAAAGAGAAACTTTTTCCCCCGATTGAGGATGAACAGTTAAACTATTCATTGTTTGCCTGATAGCATCACCAAATACAGGTGCAAGTTTACGGTTTGCCCATTCCGATTGCATGGCCAGTTTACCGGCAAACCTGCTATCCCTTGTCTTCGTGGTAACACTATCCTTTAACGGAAGTGATAGCAAAAGTGAAGAAATGATAACAGCATATAACCAACCATTTACAGCACCGGGAATAATGCCTAAAAATTTATTGATGCCATTGTCATTTGCTTCATCCGGAATAGAGCGAATAATAAATTTTGCAACGAATCCAATTATAAGTCTTGCAATAAGTGCTGTTAACAAAAAAGCAACTGGCAGCAACCAGGTACCAAGTGAAAATATTTTTTCAAGTCCTTTAGCGGTGTAGGGATAAAATACATAACCAGCGATAATACTTCCGGCAAAGCAAAGAAGATCAAGAGACCCACGGATAAACCCACGGCTCCATCCTGCAAGTATTGCCAGTATAAAAACAAATGCAAGAATAAAATCTATCAGGTTCATTAATTAATAATTTATAGTGCTTATTTGTTTTACAAATAGTATGCCTTGCAAAGACAAAGCAAGGTTAGTTAGGAAAAAAGCGGCACGATTTATAGGTGTGTATATAAAACCCCAATCAATTTTATGGTCAATAAAGGTTTATTAGTTCGCCTGCAAGCAAAACCAGGTAAAGAAAAAGAACTTGAAAAATTTCTTCAAAGTGCACTGCCGCTTGCTCTTGAGGAAACCGGTACTGAAAGCTGGTATGCAATACGCATTACGGAATCTACATTTGCAATTTTCGATACTTTTGCAAATGATGCAGATAGGGATATACATCTGAATGGAGCGATAGCAAAAGCTTTGATGGAAAAAGCACCAGATTTACTGACTTCTACTCCCTTCATAGAAAAAGTAGATCTGCTCGCTGTAAAGTAGATAGCATAAAGTTGCGGCTCACCCTGCCATTTTCTACTCACATTTTTACCACATCATTGTGAATAACTGCCTGATAGCCAAACCGGATTTTGTGTTTGTTTAGCTTAAATTCGCCGCCTGACTTAAACCCATTTAAACAAGAAAACCGTGAGATTAAAAAGTTTAGAAATCAAGGGATTCAAGAGTTTTGCTGATAAAACCGTAGTAAGTTTTGACGATAATATTACCGGCATTGTAGGGCCGAACGGTTGTGGCAAATCCAACATTGTGGATAGCATTCGCTGGGTTATTGGCGAACAAAAGATCAGTCAGCTTCGTAGTGAAAATCTCGACAGCCTGGTATTCAATGGCTCTAAAACCCGCAGTGCCAGCGGACTTGCGGAGGTTAGCCTTACGTTTGAAAATACCAAGAACCTGCTGCCGACCGAATTTAGCACCGTAACAGTTACCCGTAAATTTTATAAAAGCGGAGAAAGTGAATACCGCCTGAACGATGTTCAGTGCCGGTTGAAGGATATTCAGAACCTGTTTATGGATACAGGTATAAGTACCGACTCATATGCCATCATTGCACTGGATATGGTGGACGACCTGATCAAGGATAAGGATAATAGCCGCCGTAAAATGCTGGAACAGGCCGCCGGGATTTCTATTTACAAAACCCGTAAAAAGGAAGCCAAGCAAAAACTGGAAGCTACAGAAAGTGATTTAGCCCGTATCGAAGATTTGCTTTTTGAGATCAATAACCAGCTAAAGGCACTGGAAAGCCAGGCTAAAAAGGCGGAGAAATACCACGAGATCAAAAAAGATTACCGGGAAATAAGTATTGAATTAGCAAAAGCATCATTAGAAGGATTCAATCTTACCTACAAAGAACTGAACGAACAACAGGAAGCAGAAACGGATAAGAAATTTAAAATAGAAGCGGAGATAGGAACAGAGGAAGCCGCACTTGAACAACAAAAATTAGAATTTGTAGAAAAGGAAAGACAGTTGCAAACTATGCAGCATGCTTTCAATGAAATGGTGCAAACAGTTCGTACCAAAGAGAATGAAAAGAATCTGTCGGCGCAGCGTTTGGAGCACCTGAAAGAAAAAGAAACCAGCCTGAAAGATTTTTTGCAAAAGGCAGAAGGCAATCTGAAAGGTATTGAGGAAAGTATCGGCTTTACCAACATGCAGGTAGAGGAAGAAGAGAAGTCGCTGGAAAAACTGAATGAACAATTGGCTCAGTTGAATAGCGATGTGAATGCGAAGAAAGAAGTGCTGGATGAAAAAAGAGAGTCGCTAAATTCTTTGCGCAGTGAATACCAGCAAATACAACGCAGCCAGTTTGATGCGGAGAAAAAAGTAGCAGTAGCTGATACATCGGTTCAGAACTTACAACGGGTGATTGGTCAAATGGAAGAGGAGAGGAAGCATAGAGAGGATCAACGCCATCATCTGGACAGCGACAGAATACTGAAAGAAAAAGAACTGGGTATTAAGAAGGTTGACCTGGAGCAGTTGCAACATCACCAGGATAATACCAAAGAGCAGATTTTGCAAACACAATCTGTATTGGATCTTCTTCGCAATAACTTGGCAGAAGAAAACCGAAAACTTGATTCCAAGAAGAATGAGCATGACTTGTTGAAAAGCATGATCGATTCAATGGAAGGTTATCCTGATTCAGTAAAGTTTTTACATAACAATACTAACTGGAATCATAGCTCACCTATTCTTTCCGATGTGTTGTATGTAAATGAAGAATACAGAACTGCATTAGAAAATGTATTGGAACCATACCTCAGCTATTATGTGGTGAATGATTTGCAGGAAGGTTTACAAGCTGTTCATTTACTGGATGAGAATAAAAAAGGGAAAGCAAATTTCTTTTTACTGGACAAAGTAAATAGCGGTGGTGCTGATGTTTCTTCTCACTCATTAGAAGGTGCAATCCCAGCCTTGAGTGTAGTAGAAGTAGATGAAAAATATAAAAAACTTGCCGAACATTTATTAGGCAATGTGTTTATTGCTGATAGTGAAGACGCCTTGCAAAACAGCAATGGCTTTGTGGTGATTGAAAAGAACGGCAAGTACGTAAAAGGAAAATATTCTTTAACAGGCGGTAGTGTAGGCTTAATTGAAGGGAAGAAAATTGGCCGTGCAAAGAACCTGGAAAAACTGCAAGAGGAAATTGCTGTACAAGATTCAGTAGTGGAAGCATTGCGTTCTGAAATTCAGAGCCGCCACAATGAAGTAATTGCATTTAACGAAGACCTGAGAGAAAATGCTGTAAGAGAAACTGAAAGAGAAATACAACAACTGACCAATGAGGTTTTTTCCCTTCATAACAAATTAGAGAACCTGCATTCGCTGCAAACCAACAGCCAGCACCGTTTGGAAGAATTGGCTTTGCAAATGCAACAAACACATGAGTCAGTAGCTGGTGTTAGAAACCAATTGGGGGAGTTCAATGAGTTGTTGCAGATGAATTCGAATAAACTTGCCGAAGCAGAAGAAACTTTCCGCCAGGCAGACAGTGCTTACAATGAAGCAAACAGGCAGTTCAATGAATTCAACCTGAATGTAAGCAAGCAACAAAGTAAAATCAGTGGTTTAAAGCAAGAGCTGGATTTTAAAACGAACCAACTCAACGACCTGAAGCAACAGATAGAAAGCAATACTTCTCATCTTACTGATACGGTGTTTAGCATTGAGCAATCTTCTACATCACTTACAGAAATAGAAGAAGGTTTATTGCAGTTGATGAAGAATAAAGAGACTGAAGAAGTAAATTTGAATGAAGCGGACCAGGCCTATTATAATTTCCGTAACCAGTTGGCTGAGAAAGAAAGTGCTATCCGCCACCAGGTAAAAGAAAAAGAGCAGATTGAATACATGCTTACTGCCATCAAGGATAGGCTGAATGAATTGAAACTGCAATTAGCAGGCATGAAAGAAAGGTTGAATGTGGAGTTTCGCATTGTGTTAGAAGATATTTTGGGCGAGGAAAGGAGTGGTGAAGTACCAGTAGAAGAATTGCAGGAGAAAGCAGACCGCATGAAAAAGCGGTTGGAAAACCTGGGTGAGGTAAACCCAACTGCCATTGAAGCATTTACGGAGATGAAAAAACGTTATGACTTCATCGTAGAACAAAAAACTGACCTGGTAAATGCGAAAGACAGTTTATTAAAAACTATAGAAGAGGTAGAAGTAACAGCGAATCAAAAATTCCTGGATACATTCAACCAGGTACGAATTAATTTCAATAAAGTATTCAAATCACTCTTTACAGAAGATGATCAGTGCGACCTGGTATTGGAAGACCCGGAGAATATTTCTGAAAGTGGAATTGATGTTATAGCAAAACCTAAAGGGAAACGTCCATCCTCATTAACGCAGTTGAGCGGTGGAGAAAGAACTTTGACGGCTACAGCTTTATTGTTCGCTATTTATTTAATCAAACCTGCACCGTTCTGTATTTTGGATGAGGTTGACGCACCGCTGGATGATGCCAACGTCAGCAAGTTTACCAATATGATCCGCCAGTTCAGTGATAACTCACAGTTCATTATTGTAACCCACAATAAAATGACGATGAGTACGGTGGATGTAATTTATGGTGTAACGATGCAGGAGCCGGGTGTAAGTAAATTGGTGAGTGTGGACTTCAGGAACTTGGAGAAGCAGAATTAATTGGGGAATTCTGAAATGCTTAATTGTGAATTAGCTCAAATAAATTGAAAGTCTGGTTAATGCCAGACTTTTTTTATTTTCATTCATAATCATTTTAATATGAATACAATCCTGCTCCTCATCGCCTCCAACATCTTTATGACATTTGCCTGGTATTATCATTTAAAGCAGGAAGGATGGCCGCTTTGGAAAGCCATTGCTATAAGCTGGTTTATTGCGTTGTTTGAGTATATGCTGATGATTCCAGCTAATAAAAGCGGTTATGCAAAAGGATTGTCCGGCTTTCAGTTAAAGATGATACAGGAAGTGATTACTCTGGTGGTGTTTGGTTTTTTTGCGGTACTCTACCTGAAAGAACCTTTTCACTGGCGATACCTGATCAGTTTTGCTTTTTTGCTGGGAGCGGTTTACTTTATGTTCAGTAAAAAATTCGGGTAAGTATTACATGCTTACTCAACACCTGGTTTTGTTCGTTGTTGCTCTTTTGATTTTTGGCGGCGACTGAAATCTGATTTTACCTTATGAACAAAGGCACTAAGCAAGAGATACAACCCGGTGCATAAAAGGGTAGATGCAACTAAACCCCAGCCATACCACTCATCTTCTTTTGTTCTTTCAAAGCAGGCAAATACAATTACAAAAACACTGGCGATTACTGCAGCAAAGCCAAAAAGAAGTTTTGTTAAGAATTTATCGGAATGACTGGCCATACTGGGTTAGTTTTGGTAAAGTTTAAAGATTTCAAAAATAAGGAAAAAATAATTTTATGTTAATCGTCATTTCGATGACCATAAAAGTTTTCAGCAGGCTATAATTTTGGCTCTTAAATAACATTGGGTATGAAAAAATTTATATGTTTCGCTTGTGTGCTTCTTGCTTTAATGGTAGCTTCTGCACAAGAAGCCCCGGAAGGGTTATTCATTTCATCAAAAGCACCCAATTTTAAAGCTAAAAACCAATATGGTGCCGATGTGGAATTAAAAGACCTGTTGAAAAAAGGAAAAGTGATATTGGTTTTTTATAGGGGGCAGTGGTGTCCTTATTGCAATAAGCAATTATCAAGATTGCAGGATTCGATCCAGTTTATTACAGATAAGGGTGCAACACTGGTAGCAGTTTCTCCGGAAATGCCGGAAAATGTTTCCAAAACACTCGAAAAAACAAAAGCTCAGTATTCTGTACTTTACGATAAGGATATGAAGATAATGAAAGCCTATGATGTGGAATTTGAGGTTCCGGAAAATACAGTGACCCGCTATCGCAACACCGGTATTGATATAGAGAAAAACAATGGAACAAATGGCAAATATCTTCCTGTTCCTGCTGTTTACATTATAGATAAGGAATCTACTATTACCTACCGCTTCTTTGAACAGGATTATAAAAAAAGGCCCAGCGTTAAAGAATTGCTTGATAATTTATAACCGGTTATTTTTTTTCTGTTACTAAACAAAGTGACCTGGACCGGATGCTGTTGCCTTTGAATAATATTTCGGGTTCATCTACTGGTATAACATCAACGAAATGTAGGTTGTTTTCATTCACTAAATTTTTCCAGCTATCAACGGTATAGGAAGTAAAACCATACCGGGTAAATGGCATTTGCTCAATACTTTCTTTGGTTCTGATGATTGTATAGAACTTGCCACCGGGTTTTAACACCCGTTTTATTTCCTTCAGATGTGGTATTGGATCATCCCAGAAGTAAACTACATTGATACAAAAAATTTTATCAAAACTATTGCTATCAAAGGGAAGTTGATCGCTGCTGCCATGATGCAGTTGTAGTTTTCCCGTTGTAATAAGTTTTTGATTATTTATTCTTGCAGCCTTAACCATTGTTTCAGAAAAATCAATTCCGCTAACCTGCAGGTCACTGGCCTGGGCAAAAAGTCTTTCAAAGAAATTACCATTACCAAAGCCAATTTCAAGAACTGCATTACCCTTACATATTTTCATACACTCAAAAGCAAAATCATAAAGGAAGGCATTGGCCTTATTCATCATGTGGCCAACCTTTTTGCCCATTGCCCCGCTGGGTTTACGTAGCTGGCGGGCCAAGGCCTTAAATTTCAGTTGTTGGAAAAATCGTTTAAACATTTATTCCGGGTGTGTAAGTTTCATCGCCAATTAATTTTTGCTACTTTACCATTATTGCCAGCCAGGTAAATGGCAGTACCCAATTTTGCGATCCTGCATACATTAAAACTTTCTTTGCTTATCCATTGCCATTCTTTGCCACCGTTTGACGAATAATCAACACCATTTAAGCCGCAGGCCATTATATCTTTAATTGATAAAAATTCAACGCTGCTTCTATAACCATGCGGGGGTACTTTTGGAGCCTTCCATGTTTTGCCACCATCATTACTCATAAAACAATTTTTGAGAGTGGAAACTGAGCTGTCCTTGCTAAAATCACCACCCACTACTATTATTTTTTTACTTCCTTTTAAATTACCATTATCATACACTGCTACGGAATTAGCACCTGTAGATTCTTTGCCCTGTATAATTGGCAATACCGAATTGGATTTTTCCGTAAATAATCTTGATTTTGTTCCGCCACTTACGAGAAAGAAATTATTGTCTCTGAAAAAACGGATGTTGGTTCCACTCGCAGCAAAAAATGCTTCACCTGAATCGAGGGTAGGTCTTTTATCAGCGGCCCATTCCTGCCAGCTTTCTCCGCCATTGACAGTTGCCGCAATAAAAGCTTTTCCATCTACCGGGTCGCCTATAACCATACCCCATTCTCTACCCAAAAAATGCATCGCATCCAAAAACATTCCTTTGGCATTACTCTCATACATTATTTTCCAGGATTCACCACCGTCTGTTGTTTTTAAAATACAGGCAGGTTTTTCAATTCCCATAATAATGGCAGTGCTTGCATCAAAGGCCTCAATATCTCTGAATTCTGTTTTTTCAAAACCCTTAACTGTAAACCAACTCCAGTTTTTTCCGCCACTGTTAGAACGGCCCACCATGCCATTACTTCCACTTACCCATACTACATTGTCGTTAACCACACTTAAACCCCGGATACTTGTTTTGGTGCCGGAAGTAAGTATTTCGATAGTTGGGGTTTGTGCAAGTGCGGCGATAGGCAATAAAATTAAAAATGCAGCAACAAGGGGAACAGAAATCAATCGCATATTAGTAATATAAGAGGGTAAAGTAAAGTTTCTATTCGTATTTCACCATTGTTCTTTTGGAAGAACCGTCATCATACAATTCGATGACAGCATATGCAGGGGCAAATTCCTGGAAACTTCCTTTCCACCAATTGCCACTTATAGCGCCGTTACAATAGTACTTTATACCCAGGTAATCTATTTCGTCCTGTAAATGAATATGACCGCTTAGGCAAACCTTTATTTGCGGATACTTCATAAATATTTTCTTCAGCTGCATAAAATCAGTGTGCATCAGGTTACGCTGAATTTTCAAATCTCCATTTGCTTCTGTTTTATCAAAAAATAAACCTGCACAAATCGATAAGATAGGAATATGAGAAACGATGCATATAAATTGATCAGCAGAAGTAGCTGCTAATTCCTGTTCAAGCCAAACCAGTTGTTCTGTATCAATTTTAGCAATATAACCACCGGCAGGATTTAGTTGTGTACTGTCCAGCACAATGAATTTCCAGTTGCCTTTAGTATAACTGTAAAACCTATTTTTCATTTGCAATGTTTCTACTACCCACACTTTGCCATAAAGGCGATCACTCTCCGGTTTATTTTCTTTAATAAACCAGCCCCATACATCGTGGTTGCCGATGGTATGATAAACAGGTAAGCTGTTTTCTTTTTGCAGAATGGATTTAAATAAATTCCATTGTATTTGTGTATTTTCTTTATCAATAGCCAAGGCATCCATTATTGAATCGCCTCCATTAATAATAAAATCAACTTTCGGACTTAGCCTTTGCACATGGTTCAAAGCTTTAGCCATACCCACTTCTGGAATAGTACCTGGTTTAACATGTATATCCGACAAAAAAGCAAAACGTAATGGTTTCTTTTTCTCGTCATTTGCAAAAGACAAAGAGGGCAGCAGTGTACTCCCAATTACAGCTGCAGATGTTTGCAGAAAATTTTTTCTTTTCATGTTGGCTGCTTGCTTGATTATTGATCAGGAAATTATTTCTTCAACTGTTCCTTTAATTCATCCTTACTCACCAGGCCCTGCTTTCTCCAAACTTCAACTCCATTCTTATAAATAATAAAAACCGGGATGGGTTCAATATCCAATTCTTTTAGAAGATTGGTATGTATGCCCGCATCAATTTTTATAAAAATGAATTCATTTTTTTTGTCTGCTAATATGTCTTGTAAAATTGGTTCCATTTTTACACATGGCGGGCACCAGGTTGCTCCCACATCCACCAGTACCGTACCGGTTGCCGGGATACTTTTTTTGTATTCATCCAACGTCATTTGCGGTTGGTTAGTGGAACCTTCCAAAGGCTTGGTGGCTTTTTTCCAGGCATTTATACCACCTGATAATTCTATTACATTCTTAAAACCGTTATTCCGCATCCAATCAGCAGCGGCAGCACTACGGCCACCTACCAGGCAATACACATAAACAGGCTTATCCTTATCTATATACTGCACCCTGTCTGTGAACTGTTTATTATTATTCCAGTCAGCCTGTAATGCATTCTTAATATGCCCTGTATTAAATTCCGCTGAAGTTCTCACATCCAGTATCTGTACTTTGGCGGCTTTAATCCCTTTTTCAAACTCATCCGCACCTACCTGTGCAGTGGAAACGGCCTGACCTTTGCAGGAAATAAAAGCGAAAAATAAAAAGACAAAAAATACGTTTCTCATTCAATCAATTTACTTCAAAAATACGGTATAGTTTTTCCTGGCAACGGATTGGGAGACAATTGGTCCAAGTCCCATCTACCTGCTAATTAGGAAAATAACCCTATTTTTAAGGGCTAAAATTATTCCCCTTTTATGAAAAAATATGCGATTTACTGGCTGGCACTGAGTATGGTGTTGATAACCGGGTGTCAGAAAGAAGTGAGTTTTGAGTTAAGTGGCATTCCCGCCGAAGGCACACTTCAAAGCGAGACAACGGGTGACTGCTTACCTAAAACAGTAAATGGGGTTTACGAAGAGGGTGTTGCTCTGTCTCCCAACATAAATACAATTACGGTTGATATAAATGTTACTAAGGCCGGAACTTATACTATTACTACGGATACAGTAAACGGGTATTTTTTTAAAGGTACCGGCCGTTTTACAACTCCGGGGGTCAATACGGTTACCCTTCAAAGCCAGGGAACACCTTTTGCGCAGGGCATTAATAATTTTGTGGTTTCCTTTTTAGGAACCGTGTGTGATATACAGGTTGATGTTTTGCCAGCCGGAGCAGGTGGCCCAGCTGTGTTTACTTTAGTTAACGGTGGCGCACCTGCTAATTGTGCTTCTGCTGTAATAAGTGGTACTTATATAAAGGATGCTGCCGTTACTTCATCTAACTATGTTGATGTTACAGTTAATGTTACGACTATAGGTACTTATACAATAACAGCAACAGGAGGTGGACTTACATTTGCAAGAACAGCAGCGTTCACTACCACTGGCAATCAGACTGTACGACTAAATGCATCAGGTACTCCGCCAACAGCCGGTGCAAATACAATCACCTTTGCTGCTCCTTTTGCAGCATGTAGTTTTACAGTTAATGTTGTTGCTCCTGTTACAGGAACATTAGGTGGTGCTCCCGGTGCTTGTACACCTGTAACTCCTAACGGAACTTACACACAAGGTGTTACTCTAACTGCAGCCAATACTATACAAATACAGATTACTACTTCTGCTGTTGGTGCATATAACATAAGTACCAATTCAGTTGCCGGTATTAGTTTTTCAGGTAGCGGTACCACAACAGGGGCATTACAAACTATAACATTAGCCGGTACCGGTACACCGAATGCAAGCGGCCCTCAAGTCTTTACTGTTACATACGGAACCAGCACTTGTACTTTTACAATTAATATTGGAGCAGCAGCGGGGCCGGCTGTTTTTACTATCAACTGTCCAGGTGTAGTTGTTAATGGAACTTACCAGGTTGGAGTAAATTTGACGGCTGCAAACACAATTGTAATTCCAATAAACTTAACTACTCCCGGCTCGTATAGTGTTACAACTTCCATCAACGGGATGAGTTTTTCCTTTTCCGGCAATTTGCCAGCAGGTACAACTTCGGTTACACTTGTTGGTAATACAGCCAATGCTCCCACCGGCCCTGCAGGAACTTATAATCTTTCAATTGGTTCTCCGGCTTGTTTGATACCAATTACAGTAACGGCAGCACCAACTATTGATTGGAAGTTTACAATTACAGGAGGAGCTACATATCAGGGACGTAAATTATCTGCAGATTATGACGTTTCAACAGCAGCTCCTGCTACAATTATGGAATTTGAAGGAGATAATGCTACCGGAGATTATTTCTACCTGGGCTTAGGTGACATAACAGGTGGTATATTGGCTGGAGAAATTTATAAAGCAAATGCAACCCAAATCCCACCAGAAAACGCAGCTGATTTTTACTTTGAAAATTTAACCGGAACAGTCACTTTCGAAGCAACACCAATTCCTACAAATAACGGAACTAACTTAAAAGTAACCATTACCTCACATGACCTGGTAGGGAAAGTAATTATAGGAACTTTTGATGGAACTGTAAAAGACCAAACCGGTGCTGTTAAAACTATAGCAGTAGGTGCAGGCACCTTCACAATAAGATATTAACTCGATATTAAAAATGACATGAATAAATAAGCCCGACTTTTTAGTCGGGCTTATTTATTAAAATCCTTTCTTCTTTCCGCTTTCCAGCGGCGGTAATTTATAATTATCCAAGACACTTTTCTCTTTAATCATTTTTTCAATATCCTCAATTTTGCGGGGAGCAAAATGGGAGAGAAGCTCATAACCCGTTTGAGTGATCAATAGATCATCTTCAATACGCACCGCAATGCTCCACCATTTTTTATCGCAATCACTTCCCTCTGGGATATAGATACCAGGTTCAATGGTAATGACCATATCTTTTTTCAAAGTACCATAGTTGCCCCTGTCGTGTACATCCATTCCGATATGATGACCAAGGCCATGCGGATAATATTTGCCTACTTCACTTTTATATTTGATGATGCCAAGCTTTATTAAACCTTCAGCAATTACGTCTTTGGCTGCCTGGCTTGCGTCCGACCATTTAGAACCATTCTTTAATGTTTTAAAAGCAGCTTCCTGTGCATCATACACAATCTGGTAAATGGTCTTTTCTTCTTGCGAAAATTTCCCATCTACCGGAACTGTTCTTGTTACATCCGCCGTATAGCCATGATATTCTGCGCCAACATCCATCAGCAACATGCTGTTGCCCACTTTCGTTTTTGTATTCTCCATATAATGAAGGATACAGCCATTTTCGCCGGCACCAATGATGGAGCCATAGCCCACCCCTTCCGCACCGTGTTTTTTATGCACAAATTCATGTAAACCCTGTATCTCCAGTTCCGACATATTAGGATGCACTGTTTTCATGACTTCGTTTTGTCCGTGGCAGGATATTTCAACTGCTTTGCGCAGCAGATCTATTTCTTCTGCAGTTTTAATTTCACGCAGCCCTGCTGTAAGCTCAATGAATAAGCGATTATCAAAACGTTTCTGTTCTTTTAGTTGCTCGGGCATTTCAGATTTTTCTTTGAACTGTTTTATCAGGTCAAACAAATCTGCGCTATCAAAACCGTCCGGTACATCAGCCGGGAATCTATCATAAATTATTTTACTGAATTTTGAAAAGTCGATGTTGAAGTTTTTAAAATCAGTGGCATTATAAACTGTTTGTATGCCAGACCGGTTTTTTGCACCATCAATACCCAATCGTCTGCCTGTCCATTGTTCTGCTTTTGGATTTCGCTTTTGCACAAATAATATTTCATTATAGCTATTTCCCAATGAATCATGTTGCTCTTCTTTAAAAACTAATAGCAATGAATGCGGCTCTTTGTAGCCACTGAAATAATACATATCAGGGTTCTGGTGGTAGAGATATTCCACATCATTAGAATAGGTGCGGGTAGGGAAAGCAAAAATCACCATCACGGAATTGTCAGGCATTTGGTTTCTCAAAGCAATGCGACGGCCGGTATGAAAATCCTTTGTCAGGTAATCTTTTGGAAGATCGTCTTCTGTATCACCAGGGGCAGGCTGTGCAATCAGGCTAACAGATAGCATTAAAGTGATAGTTGATAACCCAAGAAGGCTTTTTATAGAGGTAAGCATAAAAAAAGTGATTGATTAAACTAAAAGTAGTTCAAATCAATCACCATTAAAACTAATTTACATAAACGGATCACCACGCATTATTCGTCATCTTCATCTTCTTCATAATAGGCATCTTCATTGGCTTTATAATGCGTTTCCCATGCTTTCACTGCGTCATCGCTCAGGCATTCGATAATGTCGTGCAAGGCATCTTTTTTGAGTTTCCATTCTGTCTCCATCGGATCATCATAACGCTGAATGAAAAGGCAATGATCGGATTCCACTGCTACTTTTATAAGTGTAACAGGTGAGTCTTCTTTTACCTTCACCAAGTAATAACAACCCGTTTCCAGCAAGTCATACGAGTACATTTCACCTCCCTTTTTTAATGATTCATCAATACTTTTCCCAGGTTAAATCTTTAGAACTTAATGGGTGCTCAATGCAGTTGAAATTGTAAGAATTTGATGGATTAGAAGCAGGATTCAAAATTAGGGATTTGTAGATTTTTTTGTTGTGAAATTTAAGTAAACGGCCTATTTGTTTATTTAAAATCAGTATTAGTCACTTGATAAACAATAATTTATGTAAATTATTGAAATTTTAAAATCAATCAATTAGCACAGGTTACAGTGGCAGCATACTGCCAGGTTCGGCTTATTTCTTCCAAATTCGCCACAAATTCGCTGGTGCTTTCTGCAAAGGATTTTTCAACGATCTGGCGATTTAATTCTTCCGAAAAATTAACAAATAAGCTGGTCACATTTCCTTTTCCTGCTTGATTCATGTTCCATGCTTTTGGATCTTCGGGGCAATTAAAATCGAAAGTTGAAAAGGAAATTTCTTTCACCAGGGGAAAAGCAAGTGTCTTAAAAAATATTTTTCGGTTACTGATGTCATATACAATGCTCCATTTAGTATGGGAACCTTGTGCAACATTATTAAGAATATCGAAGGAATAATCAACTATAGGTGTGTTAACCGTACCGGATTGATATGTTTTTAGCATTGAACAAGCTTGTACAAATCTTTGCAGAGAATTATCTCTAAAAGCCGGTGCTTCTCCGGTAGCACCGGTTGTGGTTTGTATTGATTCGCTATACCAGGTATTGTAAGAACGGGAAAGGGTAGTTGCTCGCCTTTATGTACTAACATTTTGCCATTTGAAAACTCAATAGTGGCAGCATTCCCAGTAGCATCTGCTACCAGGTAGTGAAGCGGGGTGCTCCCTGCTGTGGCAATGCGAATATTTTTATCGGTAGCAATAAGCTCTTCTATTGTACTACAAATATCCAATTGATATTGTATCCACTGCAATACATCAATAGCGGGTCTGTGATCAGGGGAGGGATATTTAGTGCCATCCAGCCACATTAGTTCCACTACTAACCCTTTTTCATTCATTCCTCCGGTAGGAAATTCTTTGCCGTACTGGTTAAAAGTGAGACTGCCGTATTTTGAAACCCAGTTGATCGTTTCGCCATCTCTTGTTTTCGCTGATGTTTTTGTTACTCCTTTCTGATTCGTACAAATCATGCCGTTGCCGGTTACCCAATCGTAATTTCTGCCAAATACCATTTGACCATTCTTATTAATGAAAAAGGTGGTGCAGGCCAGTGAACTAAGAGTACATACAATTAAGAATAACGAAAACAACGCTTTTCTCATAATGGAGCTTATTATTATTATCTCAAATCAAAAAGAGCAAATTCTACAAGCGGCTAAACATTAAAATACCTCCTGCAAACTGCTTAGCAGGCTACAGGAGGTATCTTTTTTTACTAAGGGTTTAACTGAAAAGGCATTTCCTCTTACATTCCTTTTTCTCTGTTTTCTTTTCAGTTTGAACTTTTTTGTTGCTTTTCGTAAAGCTGGCAAAAGCTACTGCTGTAAGACCAGCTAATAATACAAAAACTACCAGGATTCTCTTCATAGCTGAAATTTTAGATGTAAAAGTTACACTGTTTTTTAATCATCCCAACAAGCTTTTGATGAATGGTGGAAATAATAGATAAAAATCTAAGAAGCCACTCAGGCATTTACTACTTCTTTCAACAGTACATTCTTGTTTCTCAAATCGTTGCCTCCTTCCAGTATGGATTTCAGGTTTGCCAGGTAAAAAGTCCATCCATTACCGCAATCAATATAAAAATGTTGCTGCTCATTTATATTCTCCATGGGCATTTCTTGTGTGAGTTGGCAGATGTTTTCTCCATTTTCCTGTTTAATCGAAATACTAACAATGCAGCCGCCTGAAAAACTAAATTTTAATTGATCCCAACCATTGGCAAACAGAATTTCTTTTTCTTCTGCTGTATTATCATCATACCCATACCATAACCATTTATAGTGATCGCCTTTTTCTATGGGTATATTCTTTGCTTTTATTGTGCCGTCAGCTTTGGTAAACTGTGCCAGCCGTAGAAACCAGCTTTCTAATCCTTGTTGCGTTGTCCATGCATCATAAATAGCTTTTGCAGATGCTTTAATGGGGATCCGTTTGGTGAAATGCTTCCATTGGTTTGACATAAAAGAGCCCTTATAGTTTTGTAATTTTTAATTCTACCCGGCGATTTTTTGCACGGTTTGTTTCAGTATCGTTAGGAGCAATCGGCATATCCGGGCCTAATCCTTTTATTGTAATTCTTCCATCATCAATTCCTTTGCTGGTTAAATAATCTTTGCAGCTTCTTACTCTTTTCAACGATAATTCCCGGTTAAGTGTTGCCGAACCTTCTGAAGAAGTATGACCTGACAATAGTATTTCCAGGTTTGAGTTTTTCTTCAGCAATGCAGCAAGTTTATCCAGTTCTTTTTTCCCTTCTGATAATAATGTTGAACTATTTACTGTAAACTGAATATTGTTAATGACAAGATTATCTCCTTCCTGCAATGTTGTATTATTATAGAACACTTTCCCGGAACGTTTAAGCTCCAGTTCTATTGGCTCTGATGTTTCCTGTGCAATTACATCTGCCTGCTTTTCATCAGAAGAATACCCGGTTGCAGACCCAGTTACTATCGTTAAACCCGCCGGAACATTATCAATAATAAACTCACCTTTTGTATTGGTAATTGCCGAACCATAACCTTCAACAGCAGCAGTAGCATTTGCGATCGGTTCTCTTGTTACCGCATCAATTATTTTACCTTGTAGTTTTCCTGTGTAAGTTGCCTTAGGGTTAATCAGCAGTTTTACAAAATCAATTGCAAACCCGTCACCAATTCCTGTTGTGGGATCATCAATAAAAATCTTCAGCGAATCCCCAGCTAACTTTTGAAGAAACTCTGGAGTAAGACGAATAGTAATGAGTTTACCTACAGGCCCATCTTGCTTTATTTTGTTGATCATTTTTTCTGCTTCGGTAAATCGTACTCCATTTATCTTGCATTGAAACTTTGAATACATAGTAGGTGCTTGAAAATCATCAATAAAAAGTTGAAGTGAAGCTGAGTCAATCTTAATATTCTTTAATTCGTATAATGGTATAGCAATAGCTATTGGGTTATTGGCAGGTCGTTGTGTTAAATTGGTATAACCTTCACTTCCTTTTGGTGCATTATAATTATAACTGGTAGGAACCATTATTCGATCTGTTCCTGGTGCATCACTAATTCTCACTTCCCAGGGATAATCATGGGTCGGGGTCGATTTACCGGCAAACGGATTAAAGTCATCTTCCCACCCAAAGCCCAGGTTGTCAATATCTCCAACCCGTATCATTAGTTCTGCTTCTGAAGTGTTTCTTAAAACAAGAAATTGTTTGCTCCATTCACCATCGTTTTTTGTGGTTTTTTGTGCGAATGAGGCCAGGGTAATTGCAATCAATAGAAAAAGGAGAATAGGCTTTTTCATACAAGGGGTTTAAGATATTTCAAGGTAAGAATTTTAAAGTTTAAATCCTTTTAGCCCCGGCTTTGTATTTGCTTTAGCCATCAAAACAGTTTGTTTCAATCTTGTTGTTCTTGTTTCAGGCCGTTTAGCACTATCGATCCAGGATAAAAATTGCTTACGAACACTTAAAGAGAACTGTTGAAAATTTTCTTTGGCTTTTTTATTTTTTGCAAAAAGAATATTCAAATCATCCGGCAATTGATTATTGGCTGCAGCATTATCGCTGGCAGTTAAAGAATCCCAACTGCCATTTTGTTTGGCAAGTTCAATACTTGCAAAACCGGCAGCCATCATCCGTTTGTTTTCAATAAGTTTTTCTATCCTTGTTTTATTGAGTTTACTCCACACACTCTTTGGTTTTCGGGGTGTAAACTTTAGCATGCTCCTTTCATTGTCTAATTTTCGGGGAAGACTATCAATCCAGCCAAAACAAAGTGCTTCCTCTACAGCTTCATCATAACTAACTCGTGGTTTGCCGGTTTCTTTTTTGAAATAAGTAAACCATACGCCGGGAGAAGTGCTATGATTTTTTTTTAACCATTGGCGCCATTCACTACGGCTTTTTGGGTGAGTGGTTAAATAATCGGTTACTGACATAAAATAAAATTACAAATTGCAATTATTATTTCTTGCAAAACAAAAATCCGCCCCGGTTTTACCTGGACGGATTTATATTACACGAAGGGACGGAGTAAAATTAAAAACCTAAACCCACTGCAAATCCTCTTGTTCCATTTGGGAAAGCGGAAAGTTGTGTTGCTGCACCTGTTGTAAGGTTAATCGTATAAATTCTTGTAGTACCACTAACAGTTAATAACGCATATGCTTTGTTAGTAATCCCACCAATATCAAATCCATTTTCTGCAGTCACATCTACACCAAGACTACCTGTTTCTACCAGGGTTCCGTTATTGGGCGGGGTTTGTGTATATAATTTATCCGTAGAGTGATCAATATCAAAAAGAACTGTTGTGGTAGCACCCGCAAAATTGTTCGTATAAGCCGCTGAGGAAATCATTGGGGTGCCGGGATTCAAGTTGCCATCAGCCAAAACAAGAGTTCCATCGTTCGGGTTCAATCGTAAATTCTGTCCCGTATTACTAACTACCCGTATCCTGTCAACAGTTGGGTTGAAGTCAAACCCAAATGAAGTACCTGCTAATGGAGTGATAAAAGGCGCTACACCAATTGCTGTAGCCACACCTGAGGACATATTGATAGCATATAAACGACTGGTACTCCCTAATGCAAACAATTGTCCAGTGGCAGGACGCATATCAATACCTAAAATATTTTCACCAGCTTGCAAACCGGTAATGACTTTGCTAACAGGTGTGCCCGCATTATTAAAATTAAAAATCTGGAGATTATTTGAATTATCTACTGCATAAGCAACCGGTGCTGTAGGTATTGCTAAACCGATAATTGGGGTAGCAAGATTACCAATATTTGTTGCTTTACCAGTTGTGAGGTCAATCTGTAATAAGACCGGACTAGCACCAATCGTAATATTAGCTAAGGCTACCGCATTGTCAGGCGAAATATCAAAACCACCATCATTAGCAATAGCGGCCGTAATACCTAGTGAACCTACTTCAACAAGTGTTCCGTTATTAGGAGGATCTTGCTTGTATAATTTGTTGGCAGC
This sequence comes from Chitinophagaceae bacterium IBVUCB2, assembly GCA_002127295.1. Lineage (GTDB taxonomy): Bacteria > Bacteroidota > Bacteroidia > Chitinophagales > Chitinophagaceae > JJ008. The sequence goes on along the minus strand of NFUV01000001.1, from coordinate 299,602 downwards.
AACATCAATATCAAATAACACTGTAGTAGCAGCACCAGCAACACTATTGGTATAAGCTGCAGATGCAATAGTTGGTGTACCAGGATTTATTGAGCCATCTGTCATAACCACGGTACCTGTTTCAGGATTCAATCTTAAATTTTGCCCGGAAGAAGTAACCAGCCTGATACGGTCAACTGTAGGATTAAAATCAAAACCCACTAAAGAACCATTGATAGCCGGTGTAAAGGAGGCAGTACCTAATGCAGTGGCGGCGCCATTTTCATAGTTAATAATATATAAACGACTGCTGTTTCCCAAACCATAAAGTTGACCGGTAGCAGGACGAAAATCAATAGCAATTATTTTTTCAACACCTGTAAGACCGGTTATGCCAGTGGTTGAAATAACTGTCCCGGCAGCATTGGCATTGTATTTTACTAGCTGGTTTGAATTGGACAGGCCGTAAAAAATAATATCGGGTTTAACAACCGGGGGTTCCATGTTGTCATCATTTTTATCGCAACTGCTAAAAAAGCAGGTGGTGGCTATCAGAACTATTGAAATAATTGTATTTACTTGTTTTAGCATAAACTTTATTTTAGATATTCAAAGTTTCATGTACGTTGAAGCAGTAAATAGAGATTGCCATGAGACGGTGTTTTCTGTACTAATTTCTTTTCCACAATGGTTAATAACTCCAAACAAGCCTGAATCCCGAATGGAGGGTTGGTTTTGTTATATTTGCCCAGCCCCACCCAATGCCTCCCGATTGGGAGGTTTTGTGTGTCTGAGATGAGATGAAGAAAGTATCAGGGATTGTTGGATTTGAATGGTTTTACATACCGGCAGACAGGAACTGGGGTAACGATCGATGACAAAATAATATTTCTGAAAACGAAGCGATAAATGGCAAAAGAAAAAGAAGCAAGCGACTTATTTAGTTACGACGAAGACAGTATAAAATCTCTCGACTGGAAAGAACATATCCGGCTGAGGCCAGGTATGTATATTGGTAAACTCGGCGATGGCTCATCTCCCGATGATGGAATTTATGTGTTGGTGAAAGAGGTGATGGATAACTGTATTGATGAATATACAATGGGCCATGGCAAAACAGTGGAGTTGACAATTGAAGGCAAGACGGTAACTGTTCGTGACTTTGGCCGTGGTATTCCCTTAGGAAAAGTAGTGGATGTTGTAAGTAAAATAAATACGGGAGCTAAATACGACAGTAAGGCTTTTCAAAAATCGGTTGGTTTAAATGGTGTGGGTACAAAAGCGGTAAATGCACTGAGTCATCATTTTAAAGTAACCGCCATTCGTGAAGGAAAAGAAAAGACAGCAGAGTTTGAAAGAGGATTTTTAATTAAGGAACATAAAGAAGCAAAGACAACCGAACAAAATGGTACACTGGTAACGTTTGTGCCGGATGAAACTATTTTTAAAAATTTTAAATTTCATCCTGAGTTTTTAGAAAACCAGATCTGGAATTATTGCTTTTTAAATGCGGGGTTGAAAATTATCTTCAATGGCAAAAGCTTTATCAGTAAAAATGGGTTACTTGATTTATTGCAACGCAAAACCAATGAAGATGAAATCCGCTACCCGATCATTCATCTTAGTGGGGATGATATAGAAGTGGCAATGTCACACACCAATGAATATGGAGAAGATATATACAGTTTTGTAAATGGTCAGCATACTACACAAGGTGGTACACACCAACAGGCTTTTCGGGAAGCTTATGTAAAAACAATAAGAGATTTCTTTAAGAAGGACTATGATGCGTCTGATATAAGAACTGGGATTGTTGCAGCGGTATCTGTGAGGGTGGTAGAGCCGGTGTTTGAGTCGCAGACTAAAACAAAACTCGGCTCCGTAAACATTGAACCCGAAGGACAAAGCATGCGGCAGTTTATGATGGATTTTTTGGGTAAAGAATTGGATAATTACCTGCATAAGAATCCAACTGTAGCCGAAGGGTTGAAAAAAAGAATAGAGCAAAGTGAAAGAGAAAGAAAAGAACTGGCGGGTATTAAAAAATTAGCCAATGAAAGAGCTAAGAAAGCCAATCTTCATAATAAAAAATTGAGAGATTGTCGTTTCCATTTGGATGATGATGCACCATCGAAAGGGAAGGAAGAGTTTGTAGTGAAGCAAAATGAGACTACTATTTTTATTACGGAAGGAGATAGTGCCAGTGGTTCAATAACAAAAGCAAGGAATGTAGAAACACAAGCTGTCTTTAGTTTGAGAGGTAAACCACTGAACTGTTTTGGCTTGACAAAGAAAGTGGTGTATGAAAATGAAGAATTTAATTTATTGCAGCATGCATTGAATATTGAAGACGGGCTTGAAGGCTTGCGATTTAATAATGTAGTTATTGCCACGGATGCAGATGTGGATGGTATGCATATACGATTATTGTTGATGACATTTTTCCTGCAATTCTTTCCGGACTTAGTAAAGCATGAAAAAGTGTATGTGTTAGAAACGCCATTGTTCAGGGTAAGAAATAAAAAAGATACTATCTATTGTTTTAGTGAACAGGAAAAGCAAGATGCCATGGCGAAGCTTGGCCCGAAGCCAGAAGTAACCCGTTTCAAAGGCTTGGGTGAGATAAGCCCTGATGAGTTCGGACAGTTTATTGGCAGCGGTATGCGTAAACAATTGATGCGGGTGGAAGAAGGAGAACATATTCAGCAATTACTGGAATATTATATGGGTAAGAATACCCCGGACAGGCAGGAATTTATTATTAATAATTTGAAGTTTGAGCTTGATGCTCCTGTAGAAGCTAACTAAAAGAGTGTTTGAATTCCACGCCGATAGAAAAAGATACTTTGACATTCAGGTTTTGAACGCTGAGAAATATGTCATTCCTTTTATTGAAGAAAGATTCCCGATAAAACCTGGAATGAGAGTTTTGGAAATTGGTTGTGGTGAAGGGGGTGTACTAAAAGCATTTATTAATAAAGGATGTGTAGGAGTAGGAGTTGAGTTAGATGCTCCGAGGATAGTCGATGCGCAGCAATTTTTACCGGAAGATATTGCAGCCGGAAGATTGAAGTTTGTAACTAAGGACATTTATAAAGTAGATACAGAGAAAGATTTTGATGGTCTGTTTGACATTATTGTTTTAAAAGATGTAATTGAACATATACATGACCAGGCAAAATTGATTGGATGGATGAAGAATTTTTTAAATCCTGCCACGGCAGACAAGCCCGGTGGTATTGTGTTCTTTGGTTTTCCGCCGTGGTATATGCCGTTTGGCGGGCATCAGCAAATATGTAAGTCAAAAATTTCTAGATTGCCTTATATCCATTTGCTGCCTAGGTTTATGTACAGGGCAATATTGAAAAACAGGAAAGAGAATGTGGAGGAGATGATGGAGATAAGAGATACGGGAATAAGTATTGAACGATTTGAAAGAATTTGCAAAAAAGAGGGTTACAATTTTTTTCATATAAGACATTATTTATTGAACCCGATCTATGAATGGAAATTTGGCTGGAAACCAAGAAAGCAGATAGGGATCATCAAAGCCATCCCTTTTATAAGGAATTTTTTTACGACTTGTGTTTATTATATTATTCAACCTGGTAATAATAATTTAAAATGATACATATAGTTTTTAACGAAGTTGAAGTTGACCTGATGAAACAGGTAATTGAAATGGATGAAACGTTGGCAGGTGATGTATGGCAGATCAAAGATGATTTTGCAGTAGGGCCGTTGGCGAATATTGACACAGAGGAAGGCTGGCAGGCGAGATTGGAATGGTGGAGAGGTTTGATGCAGGGTTCACCTTATGCTGCTGACCTGGTAGGAAGTTTTGATGATAGAGAAACTGTAAGCAAGATTAAAACAAAGTTGGATGAGAATTCGGAGGAAGAAGTATGGATTTGGATGGGGCAAAATCAGCATGATGTAACTGGCTATTATTGGCTGATGCCGCAATTAAAAGATTACCAGGGAAGGATAATGGTATTGTATATGAACAATCTTCCTTTTATTAATGAGAAAGGGCAAATTTTTTATCCCTCCTGGTTACATGAAATACAGCCAAAAGAATTTGTAAAAGCAAAGAAGCTGGCAAGACCAATTACTTTAAGTGAATTTGAGATCGATCCGGATGAATGGAAAAGAATCGCCGAAGAAAATGCAACAGTACGAATTTTGGAAGGTGGAAAGAAGATTGCTGGTAAAGAGGAAAGCTTTTATGACAATGAAATTGTAAAAAACATAACAGGCGAGTGGCAAAAGGCTACCAGGGTATTGAGCAATACCTTACACCGGATGAAAATAAAAACCGGTGATGTGTTTTTAATGTGGCGGATGAAGGGATTGATAAACAATGGAAAAATTGAAGTGACGGGTGACCTGGGCAAATCATGGAAGGATTTTGATGTTAAGTTGATGGGTGCAAAATCATCTTCCGTGGCTGAAACAGAAGAAGCAACTATTTAAAATGAAAGATATCCTTCGGTTGGAAGAAGCAGCCATGCTGGGCGTAAGTATTTATGCATTAAATAATGCAAATGCAGAATGGTGGTGGTACATCTTGCTGGTGCTGGGGCCCGATATAAGTATGCTTGGTTACGTAGGGGGAAATAAAGCAGGCGCAGCCTTCTATAATTTATTTCATCACAAAGGGATTGCGATTATAGTTTTTGTAATTGGATGTTTATTGCCTGATCTGCTGATGCAAATGATAGGGATAGTTTTATTTGGCCACTCATCTATGGATAGATTGTTTGGTTACGGTTTAAAAACAAACCAGGGATTTAAATACACACATTTAGGAATAATAGGAAAGAAATAAGCAATGAGTGCAGCAAAGAATAAAATAACGGAAGTTCAGAATAATGATAATGGCCTGCATGGTCAGTACAAAACATGGTTCCTGGACTATGCTTCATATGTAATATTAGAAAGAGCGGTACCGGCTATTGAAGATGGACTAAAGCCAGTGCAGCGCCGCATCCTGCATGCCATGAAGGAAATGGATGATGGTCGTTATAACAAAGTGGCGAACATTATTGGGCAGGCGATGCAATACCATCCGCATGGAGATGCAAGTATTGGTGACGCACTGGTGAATATGGGGCAAAAAGATTTGCTGATCGATACACAAGGTAACTGGGGCGATGTAAGAACGGGTGATGATGCCGCAGCTGCCCGTTATATTGAAGCGAGACTCAGCAAGTTTGCATTAGAAGTTGCCTTCAATGCAAAAACTACCGAATGGCAATTGAGCTATGATGGCCGAAAGAATGAGCCGGTAACTTTACCTATGAAGTTCCCCCTGCTATTAGCACAGGGTGCTGATGGTATTGCAGTAGGACTTTCGACAAAAATTCTTCCGCACAACTTTTGCGAGATCATAGATGCAGCAATAAAACACCTGAGAGGAAAACGTTTCGAATTGAATCCGGATTTTCTTACCGGTGGGATGATCGATGTAGCAGATTACAACCAGGGAAAAAGAGGAGGAAAAGTAAAAGTAAGGGCACATATTGAAGAAGTTGATAAGAAAACACTGGCTATCAAAAGTGTTCCTTATGGAGTTACTACTACACAGTTGATGGAATCGATCGTAAAAGCGAATGACCAGGGAAAAATAAAGATCAAGAAAGTAACAGATAATACGGCGGCCGATGTAGAAATACAGGTGGATCTGGCACCGGGTATTTCTCCTGATATTACGATTGATGCATTATACAAATTCACAGATTGTGAAGTTTCTATTTCGCCCAATGCATGTGTAATTGTAGATCATAAGCCACAGTTTTTGGGTGTACAGGAATTATTAAAGCTTTCGGTTGATAAAACCAAAGACTTGCTGGAGCAGGAATTAAAAATTAAGCTCAATGAGTTACAGGAAAAATGGCATTACACTTCCTTGGAGAAAATCTTCTTTGAAGAAAAAATATATAAGGAATTAGAAAAAAAGCATGAGACCTGGGAGAAAGTATTGGAAGGAATTGATAAAGCTTTTGTTCCTTTTAAAAAACAACTGAAGAGAGATATAACTAGAGAAGATATTATAAAGCTGACGGAAAAACCTGTTCGTCGTATTTATAAATTGGATATTGCTGAGTTGAATGCCCAGATAAAAGGATTAGAAGCTGAGATTAAGCAGGTAAAACATGATTTAGCAAACCTGGTTGATTTTGCAGTAGCTTATTATGATAACCTGTTGAAAAAATATGGCAAAGGGAGAGAAAGAAAAACAGAGATCAAACAGTTTGAAGTAATTGAAGCAAAGAGTGTAGCTATTGCCAATACCAAACTCTATGTAAATAGAGAAGAAGGATTTATCGGAACGGGATTGAAAAAAGATGAATTGCTTTTTGAATGTTCTGACCTTGACGATATTATCGTTTTTGCAAAGCGGGGTATTATGAAAGTGGTGAAAGTGTCTGATAAAACATTTATCGGTAAAGATATTTTGCATGCTGCCGTTTTTCAGAAGAATGATGAGCGGACAACCTATAACATGATCTACTCTGATGGCAAGGGTGGCTTGAGTTATGCCAAACGTTTTAATGTAACCGGTGTAACAAGAGATAAGGAATACGATTTGACAAAAGGCGATGAAAAAAGTAAAGTTCATTACCTGAGTATAAATCCAAATGGAGAGGCAGAAGTGGTTAAGATCGTTCTAACTCCCGGAAGCTCTGCCCGCATCAAAGAATTTGATTTCTATTTTGAAGAAATGGCCATCAAAGGTCGTAGCAGTATGGGTAACCAGGTTACAAAATATCCTATCAAATCAGTAAAATTCAAAGAAGCCGGTAAAGCAACCTTAAGCGGACGTAAACTTTGGTTTGATGAAAAATTTGGTCGCCTTAGTGCGGAAGAAAAAGGAACATATCTCGGTAGCTTCGAACCAGATGACAGGATACTAGTTTTATACAATGATGGAAATTATGAAGTGACGGACCAGGAAATGACGCAGAAGATAGATCCTGATAAAGTATTACACATTGGGAAGTTTGATGCAGACAAAATTATAACCGCAGTATATGTTGACGTGGAGAAAAAGCAATACATGGTAAAACGTTTCAAAATTGAAACTTCTACACAGAAAACCAAATTCCTGTTCATTAAGGAAGGGGACGGGAACTATGTTGAAACTGTAACTTTGGATAACGAACCAGTTTTATTAATGCAACAGGGCAGGGGAGCACAGATACGAAAAGCAAAATTGAAAATTGTAAAAATTGCAGAAGTAACTGGTTATAGAACTGTCGGCTCCAAATTGGCTGACTTCAGTAAGTCAACCGAAATGGAATGGGTGAAAAGTAAAGAAACTAACCAGGCGGAATTGTTTGAGTAAATTGTGATATGATCGATCATTGGGAAATATTAGATGTTTACAAAGCATTGTTCGCCGTTGCAGCGGGTATCATCCTTGGGCTTGAAAGGGAATTAAAAGATAAAGTAGCTGGTTTAAAAACCATTACTATTATTTGCCTCGGAGCTACCTTGTTTGGTATTCTTTCTTATAAGGTAGGAGGGAATAGCAATCCAACACATATTGCTGCTTATGTGGTAAGTGGGGTTGGTTTCCTGGGGGCCGGTGCCATTTTTAAAGATGGATTTTCTATTTCTGGTCTTACAACAGCAGGCATTATCTGGCTTGCAGCGGCAGTGGGACTGGCTATTGGCTTTGGTGAATTTTACCTTGCCGGTACATTTATGGTGGGTGCATTACTCATAATTTTTATAACCCCTTTTATCAATAAATTATTTAAATCAAAAAAAATAACCCGCCAGATCCAGCTTAAAATTTTAAAGGATAATGTTAGTCAGAAGGATGAATTAATTAAGGGGCTGGGCAATGGCCTATTTTTTGCCGAGGAGAAAAAAATTTCCCTGGTGGATAATGAGTTGGAAATAATGATAGAGATCGTTCTTGCAGAAGATAAAATCCAATGGGTACAGAATTATTTACTTGAAAATAAAATTGTCAAATCTTTTTCTTTCTGATTGGTAATTTTTCTATTTACTGAAGTTTTCTTCTCCTGATACGAATGGTTGCATTTTTCTCCAGGCTGCTCGTCAAACGGATCTCATGTTTATTTTTCCCATCATTAACGATCATCAATGCTGTATTAGGAGGTATCAATCCCAGGTTTTCAGCAAACATAGATATTTCATTAGCGGCTTTGGTGCTATCCAGTTCTATTTTAATTTTTATAGACTTATGCGTAAGCTTTTGATTAGAGAGAATTAGTTGTTTGTTATAAAACAAAGAAATCATATCTCCATCTATTTCGCCGTTATCGTACACATCTACTTGTAAGGAGTCGGAGTCAACCTCAATTTCACTGATCACAATATTTTCTCTTTCGGTATATTGTTTCTCGGTTACATAGTTTACCACTTTTCTTGGTACTACATCAACTGATACCAATGTGTCGTCATAAGAAGGAGTCCACACCTGGATATTTTCTTTGTATTCGCTGATAGCTTTTAGCACAGAATCCTTTTTACTTATATCAGCATTATGGGTAAGATTTAATCGGATATCTGCACAGGTGTATTTGTAATCAGGCAAACCGACAAAAGCACCTACAAGATTAGAGCCTGCCTGTGCCACCCGAAGAGATGCCTGCATATTCATAATACAATCCACTTCAAAATTGGCGATAGACCCGAAATACACAATGGGAATATCGTATAGACTTAATTGTCGGGTGGTTTTATTAAAATCACCTTTTACTTTAATACTACGGTAAGTATTCTTAAAATAATAATTCAGAATCCCAGTCACATAATTTTTTTCAGGTTGCAACACTAATTCAACCAAATAATTATTAGCAGAGCTATTCGTTTTTACATTCGCATAGCCATACCAGTAACCAAAAACGGATTGTGATTGGGAGTAAAAAGAGAGCAATAAGGCAAGAATCAGTAGTCCTTTCTTCATGGCTGGTAAGGTCGGCAAAAATCAGTCCGGTTTATAACGAAGTTTTACACAAGCTTATTTTAAATACCGCTTCATTTCTCTATCCACATCTTTTTGTTTGATGCTTTCCCGTTTATCATGGAGTTTTTTTCCTTTTGCCAAACCGATTTCAATTTTGGCCAGGTTTTTTGAATTCATGAAAATACGAAGCGGCACCAGTGTATAGCCTTTCTCTTTCAGCTTGGCAACTATTTTAGTGATCTCTTTCTTGTTCAGCAGCAGCTTTCTGTCCCTTACCGGGTCGTGGTTATTAGTAGTACCATGGCTGTATTGAGCAATGTTGAGTGATTTTAGCCACACCTCACCATCCGATATAAGACAGTAGCTATCATTAAAGCTTACTTTACCGGTTCGCATGGATTTTATCTCCGTTCCCAGCAATACCATGCCTGCTTCATATTTAGCATCTATGAAGTATTCATGATACACCTGCCTGTTCTTCATTTCTGTCATCTGTAAAACAAAATAAGAGGCAAAAATACCTCTTATTAATTTAAGTCATGTATAGTTATTAGTTTCTCAGCAATAGCAGCACCTTGGCCAGTTTATCCTTTAATTCTTTTCGGGGAACGATAAAATCTAAAAATCCATGTTCCAATATAAATTCACTGCGTTGAAAACCCGGAGGCAAATCTTTTTTTATGGTTTCTTTAATTACTCTTGGGCCTGCAAATCCAATCAATGCATCCGGTTCGGCAATGTTTAAATCCCCCAGCATACCGAAGGAAGCGGAGATACCGCCAAATGTTGGATCAGTTAATAAAGAAATATAAGGAAGTTTAGCATCACTCAATTGAGAAAGCTTACCACTGGTCTTGGCTAATTGCATTAAGGAAAAAGCACTTTCCATCATTCTGGCACCGCCACTTTTGCTGATGACCATGTACGGCATCTTATTCAGAATACAATAATCAACGGCACGGGAAAATTTTTCACCCATCACACTTCCAAGAGAGCCACCAATAAATTCAAAATCCATACAAGCTATCACCAGGTCGTTACCATTTACTTTCCCCACGGCCACCCGCATGGAATCTTTTAAATCTGTTTTGCTCCAGGTTTCTTCCAGTCTTTTTTTATAAGGCTTCAGGTCGGTAAATTCCAGGTAATCTTTGCTGCGGATATTTTCAAATAATTCGGTGAACTCATTGTTATCGAACAGCAGTTCGTAGTATTCACTACTGTTGATGCGGTGATGGAAAGTACATTTAGGGCATACGAAAAGACTTTCTCTTAGCTCTGAAACAGTACAAATAAAACTACAGTCAGGACATTTTACCCAAAGTCCTTCAGGTGTTTCTTTTTTTTCAGATGTTTTAGTATTAATGCCTTTCTTAATTCGCTTAAACCAGCTGCTCTTTGTTTCTTCTGTTTTACCTTCTTCACCAGCCAGGTTGGCATCAAAATCTTCTATTTGTTTCGCCATAACCGATTGTTAAGTTACAAATATAGGAAAGTTGTCATTAGTGAATAGTCAATGGGGAATGGGAATATTCTTTAGAAATCATTGACTATTGACCACCCACTATTTACTTTTTTAATACCGATTCAAATAACTTGAATATTCTTTTATACTCATCCGTCCAGCTGCTTGGCTCAACAAATCCATGGTCTTCCATCGGGTAACTGGCCAGTTCCCAATTATCTTTTCCTAATTCAATTAAACGCTGCGCCAGTTTTACAGCATCCTGGTAATGTACGTTTACATCTACCATACCGTGACATATTAATAGATCGCCTTTTAATCCATCGGCAAAATAGAAAGGAGAACTTTTTCTATAAGCAATGCTATCAGTATATGGCTCATTTAAAATATTGGAAGTATAACCATGATTATATTGTGCCCAATCGGTAACAGGACGCAATGCAGCACCTGCAGCAAAAACATTTGGTTCATTGAACATTCCCATCAGTGTAATAAAACCGCCATAAGATCCACCATATAAGCCAACATTCTTTGGATTAACACCATGATTTTTTACGAGATAATTTACTGCATCTACATGATCACTTAAATCTTTACCACCCATATGACGATAAATTCCCGTTCTCCAATCCCTTCCATAGCCGGCACTACCACGATAGTCGATGTCTAATACATAATAGCCATTATCTGCAAGCATATTATTAAACATGTACTCTCTGAAATAACTACTCCACCATTTATGTGCATTTTGTAAATAACCAGCACCATGTACAAAAAGAACTGCAGGTTTATTAGGATCGGGGTTTGTAGGTTTATATATTCTTGCATAGATCGGTGCACCATCTGCCGCAGTAATAGTAATTACTTCCGGATCTTTCCAGGCGTATGATCTAAATTCTTCACTTTGTGCTTTATTGGTTATCTGCTCAATTTTTCCACCTGTTTTATTTTCTTGTAAATATAATTCCCAGGGTTTGGTAGAGTAAGAGTAGAGTATCGCTAATTGCTTTTCATCAGGCGAAATAGTTACCTGGTTGGCGCCTGTCATTGTTGTTATCTTCTCTTTTTTACCATCTGCTACAGTAAGACGGTAAAAATGTTGTTCACCCGGATGGACTTCATTCGTAACAATGAAAAAATATTTTTTATCTTTTGATAATTGCACTTGCTGTACTTCGAACTTGCCGGCGGTAAGTGCTTTCTTTTCTCCTGTATTTACATTAATTGTATATAGATGAGAGTAACCTGTTACTTCAGAACGATACCAAAAAGTATTTTCATCCAGCCAACCTGTATTACCCCCTCCAAATCCACCTGTACCGGGGCCGCCAATCCATGCTTCGTCCCGCTGGCGGTCTAACAGTTTTAATTTATTGGTAGTAGTATCCCATAACATTAGCCAACGGTCTTTATTATCATCAGCATACATTTCTAAAACTGCATTTGTTCCTTTTGGCGACCATGATGGATTAGAAACATTAATGCCCCTGTTTGCGTTTCTTTTTTTTCTTTCTTCTAGTTGTTTGGGATAATCTTTTACATAATCGGGCAAATCTTTTATACCGTGTATTGAGTCGAGCTTAATAGCAATGATGGTGTCTCGCAAACGATCATATACATAAAAATCAGAACTGCTTTGTTGCGCCCCCACTTTGGTACGGGCAGGAATATCAACTGTAAAACCAGTTTCGGTAACATAGCTGGGAACAATAGTAGATTTTGCAGCCGCAGCCGGTGCTGATCTAAAAAGCCGATAAGTAACATATCGGCCATCGGGACTAACATTTAGCCCCTGTAACGCTTTATCTTCTAAACTAATGGAACGAAGTTCTTTTTCTTTTGGTTTTGGTAATGATTTGGTATATGCATCAGCGGCATCTCTTTTTTCTTTACGTTGTTTTAAAACTTCAAAATATTTTAATTGATCATTCTTCAACCATTGTTCCTGCGGACTGCTGCCTGCAGTTGGTGGTGTATTTCCACCAGCGTTACCTCTTCCAAAACCACCACCTGTGGGTGGCGTTGAAGCAGCATCACCTGTTCTTACATTTGTCAGTTGCATGGTTTCGCCGCTGGCAATATCCCATGCGTATAAATTCTGGTTACGGTTGTAAACTATTTTAGTTTCGCTAAAAGAAAACTGTGGATTGGATTCTATCTCCACCGTTTGTGTTATGCGTTTTATTTTTCCTGATTTTATTTCTTTATAAAAAATATCACCATCCTTTGCATAAACCTGGTGAGTTCTTGCAATGCTGTAAATAATATTGGGTTGGTTAGTTAAAGCCTGCTTTTCAGCTATTGTTGCTTTTACCGGAGTTTTATTGGTAGTGGTAATATAGTAGATAGAATCAGAAGGTGCTTTTTCAGGATTCCATAAAAAATAAAGTGTATTGCCATCCTGGCTCCAAAATGTTCCGGATGGAGAAGTGCCCATCCATTTTGGATCTCTCATTATTTTTTCAACAGTTAACGGACCTAGTACTTGTTGTGCTACAGCAGTAGTGGAAATCAACACAACTAAAAACAAATTAATACATTTTTGCATGTGGTGCAGTTTAGGCTATAAATATAAATGAGAAAGATAAATGAAACTAAACTGCCTGAAATAAATATGGAGATATGCTAATTATTAGGTGCTCCACTGTCAATCCAGCAGATAATGGAATTTTTTTGTGATGCAGATAACGTAGTGTTCTGGGGCATTCTTCCCGATGCGATAGCGGAACGAACTGCAGCAGCAGAAGCTTGTACCTGTGCATGATTGGTTAATGCTCCGGGGCCATTGGTGCTGCCGCTTGCATGACATCCCGCCTGGTTGCAACTGCTTTGAATTATCGGGTTTACATCTGCTGCAAATGATTTATTGGAAACGGTGCTACAATCAACAGAGGAACCTCCGCCGTTATTACCACCCCCCGAACCATCTTTGGAACAGGCGATAATGGTAAATAAGGAAATAGTAAGAATGCTGATAACATATAAAGCCTTTTTTTTCATACAAGCAAGTTTTAATAAAGATGGACTACTTTGAATGTTGAAACGGAGAAAGTTTAATTAAAGTTGCCTTTCTCAAATATTTCATAGAAAACATCAGATAATCTCGGCTACATGCCGGTGGATATTATGCGACAGCAGTTCTGTAGGTACATCATTTTCATCACCTCCAAAAGGGTCTTCTATTTCTTCGGCAATCAGTTCCAGGCTGGCGAGAACATAAAATACAAATGCCACTACCGGAATAACGTAAAAGCCCAGTTGAAACACATAGCCGAACGGTAATGTCATTATATAGAAGAAAATGAATTTTTTAATGAACACACTGTACGAAAATGGGATAGGGGTATTCTTTATTCTTTCACAGGCACCGCATATATCAGTAAAGGACTGCAACTCTGCATTGAGAAATAATAATTGCTCACCCGATATTTTTTTATCAACATGTAGCTGGTGTATATGCTGATACATTAATAAAGCAACCTGGTTAGGAATATGTTTGGCTTTATCAATTTTATGCAACAAATGCTCATGCTCCTTTTCCTGGAATAATTCAAGCCGGGTTTCTTCTTTGCGCAAATGATTATGGAGGGAAAAAGCAAAGGCTGGAATTATTTTTCTGAAAAATGCTCTTTGTGTTTGATCATCTGCAGGTAAAATTGTGGCGAGCTTCATGGCCAGGTTGCGGCTGTTATTTACCAAACTACCCCAGAGTTTTCGTCCTTCCCACCAGCGGTCGTAGGCAGTATTGGTACGAAAAACCAATAACATGGAGATGGCAAAACCTAATAGACCATGCATAAGCGGAATATTTTTTACATAACTGCTTTGTGATAGTCTCCAGTAATCCAACTCCAGCCAGGCAATAATGCCGGAGTAAATACAAATGGCAACAATGAGCGGTAATAACTGGCGAAAAGTATCAGCCTTATGAAATTTGAAAATAAAGGTGAACCAGTCTTTAGTGTTGTAAGAAATCATCCGGTAGTTCTTTTGGTAAAAATAGTTATTAGTTGAGAGTTGAAGGGTAGGAGTTTGAACGGGTTAATATAATTCTATGTACCTTATCAGTAAATAAATTCTATACTGCCCGCAATATCTTTTCCATCTTACGTCCTTTTGCTAATTCATCTACCAGTTTGTCCAAATACCTCACTTTTTGCGTTAATGGATTTTCAATTTCTTCTACCCGGTACCCACAGATTACACCTGTGATAAGTTTTGCATTAGGGTTTAATGATGCTTTTTGAAAGAATGTTTCAAATGTTGCCTTCTTTTCAATGAGTTGATGTAGCTTTTTATCATTGAATCCGGTTAGCCATTTAATAATTTCATGCAATTCTTCTTTCGTTCTGCCTTTCTTCTCCACTTTTTGCACATACATTGGATAAACAGATCCAAATATCATTTTTGCGATACGCTGATTGTGTGTTTCGGATGTGTTCATAGCATTTTAAATAACGTTGGTATAGCTGATAGATCTTATTCCAAATTTAATTGATTTGCAATGATAGTTAGCAATGCAGATAACAAAATAAAAAACCTCCCGCTGCCGGAAGGTTTTTATTATATAATCAATGCAATTAGCTTATGCTATCGTCACATCTTTATCTAAATACACATCTTGTATCGCATTTAAAATTTCAATGCCTTCTTTCATGGGGCGTTGAAATGCTTTGCGGCCGCTTATCAATCCCATACCTCCAGCTCTTTTATTAATAACAGCAGTGGTTACAGCTTCGGCCATGTCGCTGGCACCAGATGATGCACCGCCGGAATTAATTAACCCGGCACGACCCATATAACAGTTTGCAACCTGGTAGCGGCAAAGATCAATAGGGTGATCGGTTGTTAATTCATCATAAATGCGTTTATCGTTTTTACCATAAGCAGATTCTTTGGTGTTCAATGCCAGATAACCACCGTTGTTCTCAGGTAATTTTTGTTTGATGATGTCGGCTTCGATCGTTACACCCAAATGATTGGCTTGTCCAGTTAAGTCAGCAGAAACATGAAAATCTTTTTCTTTTGTTTTAAAAGCTGGGTTGCGGAGATAGCACCAGAGAATAGTTGCCATTCCTAACTCATGCGCCATTTCAAATGCTTTGCTTACTTCCTGAATCTGTCTTGCAGATTCATCGCTGCCGAAATAAATGGTGGCACCCACTGCTGCTGCACCCAAATTCCAACATTGTTTGATGGATGCAAACATGATCTGGTCGAACTTATTTGGATAAGTAAGAAACTCGTTGTGATTAACTTTTACAATGAACGGAATTTTATGAGCATACTTGCGGGAAAGAAAACCTAATCCGCCATACGTTGTAGCCACTGCATTGCAACCACCTTCAATAGCGAGATTGATAATATTTTCAGGATCGAAATAAACAGGATTTTTTGCAAAGGAAGCACCACCACTGTGTTCTATACCCTGGTCTACCGGAAGGATAGAAAGATAGCCTGTGTTTGCCAGTCGGCCTTTGCCATACATACTTTGAAGATTCCGCAGCACTTGTGGATTACGGTCGCTGGTTGTCCAGATGCGGTCTACAAAGTCGGAACCAGGTAAGTGCAGTTGTTCTTTTGCAATTGTTTTGGACTGGTGATTGAGTAAATACTCAGCTTTATCGCCAAGCAGTTCTGTAAGTTTTTTTGAAGCCATAGCAAGCAATATTTTGAGTTAGACGTTGAGTTGTAAACTAACAACTGTTCGGGCAAAGATATGGGAGGGGATGGAAATAAAAAATCCCGGCAAGAGCCGGGATTTAGTACGTTATACCACAAAAAACCTAAGACTTGTGGTTAAGATTTATGCATTTCGGTTGATACAATTCAAATCTTCAAAAGCTACTTCCAAACGTTTAATAAATGCTTCTTCGCCTTTGCGAAGCCACACTCTCGGGTCGTAATATTTTTTATTGGGCTTATCGTCGCCTTCAGGATTACCCAGCTGACCTTGCAAATAGCCTTCACTCTTTTTATAATTATGCAGCACACCTTCCCAGAAAGCCCACTGCAGGTCGGTATCAATATTCATTTTGATGGCACCATAACCAATAGCTTCTCTTATCTGGTGTTGTGGTGAGCCACTGCCACCATGAAAAACAAAATATACTGGCTTAGGCCCGGTCTTAAATTCTTTTTCAATATACTCCTGGCTATTGTTAAGAATGACAGGACGTAATTCAACATTACCTGGTTTATATACACCATGTACATTCCCAAATGCAGCAGCAACGGTAAACAGTTTGCCAACTTTGCTTAATTCTTTATACGCAAAGGCTACATCTTCCGGTTGTGTATAGAGTTTTGAATTTTCTACATCGCTGTTATCTACACCATCTTCTTCACCGCCGGTAACACCGAGTTCAATTTCGATCCCCATACCAAGCGGTGTCATTCGTTTAAAGTATTCTACAGATGTATGTATATTCTCTTCGATCGGTTCTTCACTCAGGTCGAGCATATGGGAACTAAATAGCGGCTGACCTTTTTCTTTGAAATATTGTTCTCCTGCATCAATCAGTCCACTTATCCAGGGCAACCATTTTTTTGCAGCATGATCTGTATGCAAAACAACAGGCACTCCATAGTATTTTGCTACATTATGAATATGTAAGGCACCGGAAACACCGCCGGAAATATTGGCCTGTAACTGGTCGTTTGGCATGCCTTTACCAGCAATAAACTGTGCACCACCATTGGAGAATTGAATAATAACGGGTGAGTTAACTTTTGCAGCTGCTTCCAGGGTGGCATTAATAGTATTAGTGCCAATAGTATTTACAGCAGGCAATGCAAATTGGTTTTCTTTAGCGTCTTTGTAGAGTGCTTCTAGTTCGTCGCCGAACAGCACACCGGCTCTGTACTTTTTCATTAAGTAGTATTTGATTTTTATGTGGCAAAAAAAGTTGGAGGCAGCCAATCGTTACAGCTGCTAATATAACCGATTTATTGCTGTTGAATTACGAACAGGTGTTAGAGTATCTATTTTTATTCATTATGCTTTCCAAGGTCTTTTTGTACAAGCATCAGGTTCTTTTGCAAAGTGTGCTTCAACTGAACCTTTACAATTTCACCCATTGATTTGCATTTTTTGAAAGCAGTGGTATTGAAATATATGTTCAATTCATCTTTTAACTGGGCAATTTTTTCTGCAGAAGAAATTTCATCTTTTGTCATGATATCCAGCAACTCCTTTATCCGGTACCTTGACGACACAACCCGGAATGTGATCATAGTTCTTTCTTCAAACTGGTATTGGGCTATAGATTCTTTATTCAGGTGGGAGAGAGATAGGTCAACAAATGCATAGTTCTCTTTAAAGAATTGTGGCAGGTACAAATTTTTCCTTCCTTCGTATGATTGCTGATCAAAGTCGATACAACGTATGCGATATTGATAATCTTCAATATCCGGGGTAATATCCACCACAAAGTTGTAACTGCGCATATCACCAAGCAATCGTACAAAACAACGTTCATTAAACTTTACAAATTCTTTTGCCAGACGTATTTTATTTGTTTCGGGTGTATCCATTATTTGCTGTATAAACGAATCACCAGGTATGCCCGGAATATGTTCTTCTACCAACGTATTATCGCAGGTAAAAAAAGTAATGCGGTTAGGAGAGAGTATATGCTCTAATTCTAATCCATATATTCTTGAAGCATCTGCTATCTTAATATAATAATGGTCGTAGTTGTCATTGAATTTATTTACAATCCTAATTCTGAAAGGATGAGAATTGCCAAAGGTGCAATAATCTACTCTTGCTACATCTAAATGGCTGATAAAACTAAAATCGCCTTCTGTTTTTAAGATCGCATAGATCTTCACCAACCCATCCCGGATATATTCCCAGTCACGACTGTCATACGATAGCTTTTCCCACAAAGTATCTTTTCCATTTTTATCTCTGATGGGTGTTGACCATGTATAATTCAGCAGGTTGGTATATGTTACTGGCAACTTTACTTCCCGGCCATGCAGCTTTAAATAGTTGCGCAGTGAATTGTTAACCGGGTACATGGGTTTTTTTCGGGTGGGTTTATCGCCCTGCTTAGTTTCTCTATCGTTTTTATTCTCGGTAAAACTCATTTGGTAAGAAGTCAAAATGATTGGGTTCTAAGGTCGTGTATTAATTGTTGATTGCAAACTATTGAAGTAAGCAGGTGCTTTTAATAAACGGCTGCCATACCAACTGAACATTTCTCCATCTACCAATACGATCTTTGTTTCGGGCAGCTGTTTTTGTA
Organism: Chitinophagaceae bacterium IBVUCB2; assembly: GCA_002127295.1. Classification (GTDB taxonomy): domain Bacteria; phylum Bacteroidota; class Bacteroidia; order Chitinophagales; family Chitinophagaceae; genus JJ008. The sequence continues at coordinate 280,956 of NFUV01000001.1, read as the reverse complement.
ATTCCTCCACATGCTTTTGCTGAAAAGGGAATGGTTCGGAGGAGAGAAATAATAGTTTACAGTTAGCAGCTTCCAGTTCTTCTACTGTTACTTCAGGATATCTTTTTTTATTTAAAAAAATATTTTTGAAGCCTGCTTTTTCCAGCATGGAATGTATAAAAGTGTCCCCGCCAATGGTCATGTAGGGTTTTTGCCAGATGAGATATGCAGTTGGGAGTTGTGAGCCGTGCCTGGGCAATTCAGCAAAATTGTTTTGTAATTTGGTAATGAGCTGGCTGGCATTTTCTGGTTTGCCGCTAATCACTCCAACCTGTTCAATCATTGCATATGCATCTGCAAGATTATTTACATCACTTATCCAGACAGGATAGTGTTTTTCTAATTCTTCTATTTGTTCTTTTACATTCTCTTCCTTGTTAGCTATAATTAGATCCGGCTGGAGTTCATGAATAATATCAATTTTAAGCTGCTTGGTGCCGCCAACTCTTGCTTTGCTATAAAACCATTCTTCCGGGTGGATGCAGAATTTAGTAATGCCGATAACTTCATTGCGAAGCCCCAGGTCAAATAATAATTCTGTTTGCGAAGGAACTACGGAAATGATGCGTTGTGGAATAGCCTGGAGTGCAACCTTTCTCCCGGTTTGGTCAATTAAAACAGGCATGCAAATATTTGCTGCGAATTTACAAAATCAAAAAGTAGGGAAAATAAATAGAAAATGAGTGGAGGTAATGTCTTCTTGTTCACCGCGCCTCCTGCTAAATTGTATTTAGCAGGAGGGTTCCGGACTGTTAGTTTCTTTCATGGATTTGGACACGGTGACTTTAGGTTTCTCAAGAATTGGATGGACTTCTTTCGGTCTTTATTATGGGATGTTGGATACTTAGTTTTTCGGATCTTTTTCTAAAAAGGAAAAGAAGAAGTTGATTGATACTGGATTTTAAATTGGACGGTCTTTGTAAGGATTTGGACGGTTCCTCAGTTGGATTTGGACTTTTGGACGGTTTCTTTCAATTGGACTTTTTGGACTTCTGATTGATTAGCTATCAATCAACTTCTTTTACAAAAGTAATTGTGATTACATTAATATTAAAGAGCAAAACAACTCTATTTTTTTACGATGGTATTTACTCAAATCATCGTAAACGGGCTATCGTATTATTGCGGAAACAACACAACCTTATATCGTAGAATTACGGGAAAAAGGTTCCGGAAACGTTACCGGCCTTGTTTTTAATCAACCGAATGCATTATTGTGCGTTAATTGCCGAGTGATTGTATCACATCGTACTTGGTAACTATGTGGTAGTTGCCTGCTTCGTCTTTGGCCAGCACTGCACCATTTTCCCTGTTAATTAAATGGCTTAATTTCTCTACCGGGGTATCAAATGCCACTACAGGAAATGAAGGTTCCAATACATCCTGCACGGAAGAGTGTTTTATCTCAGGGTTATTGAAAATTTTTTGAAATAATCCACTTTCGCTGATGGCACCCAAAGGACCATTGCCGTTTATAACGGGTATTTGTTCAATATCATATTTCTTCATTAGCTCCACTGCTTCTAAAACAGTTTGTGTCGGCTCTACGGTTATCAAACGTTTGGTTCCTCTTGCACTCACAACATCCCTGAAAGTTTTTACATCCAGGAAGCCTCTTTCAATCATCCATTGGTCATTATAAATTTTACCGACATAGCGGCTGCCATGATCATGAAAAATACATACCACCACATCTTCTTTTTTCAATTTGCTTTTTAATTGCATCAAGCCTTGTATACAACTGCCTGCACTATACCCGCAGAATATGCCTTCTTCTTTTGCCAGTTTTCTGGCCATTACGGCACCATCTTTATCTGTTACCTGCTCAAAATGGTCAATCACACTCATATCATAATTCTTTGGAACAAAATCTTCTCCAAAGCCTTCACTTATATAAGGGTGTACTTCATTCATATCTATTTCACCCGTGCGGAAATATTTGGTGAGCAATGAACCATATACATCAATGGCCCAAATTTGTATGTTCGGATTTTTTTCTTTTAAATATTGCGCAACACCTGTAACCGTACCACCTGTACCGGCAGTACAAACAACATGTGTTATTGTCCCATCGGTTTGTTTCCATATTTCAGGACCAGTGGTTTCATAATGTGCCAACCTGTTTGCCAGGTTATCATACTGGTTCATATGATAGGAATTCGGAACTTCCTTTGCCAATCTTGCCGCTACGCTATAATAACTGCGGGGGTCTTCTGGCAATACGTTCGTTGGGCAAACAATTACTTCTGCACCTACTGCTTTTAAAATATCTGCTTTTTCTTTTGATTGTTTATCGGTAGTAACGAAAATACATTTGTAGCCTTTTACTACGGCAGCTAGTGCTAATCCCATTCCGGTATTACCACTTGTTCCTTCAATGATGGTGCCGCCGGGTTTTAGTTTGCCTTCTTTTTCGGCTACTTCCACCATCTTTAATGCCATCCGGTCTTTAATGGAGTTGCCCGGATTAAAATAATCCACTTTGGCCAATACAGTGCAGGGAAGATCTTTGGTTACTTTATTTAAACGAATCATTGGTGTGTTGCCAATTGTCTCGAGTATATTATTCTTAATATCCATAGCAAGCATTATTCTTTGCAGCAAAGGTAAGAATACTGAGCCAAGTGGGAGGATGTTCCCAACAGCTTTGTAACGTTTAGTATTTTTGCGTTTGATTTAATTTATAAACAACAAAAAAATCACTCTTCATATAAATCTCCCTGCTGTGATAATAAATCCCGGTACTTGCCAAACAATTTTGATTTGGAAATAAATCCTTTGAATTTTCTCTCTTTGCTAAGTACCGGCAAATACCAGCTTTGTGTAACATCAAATTTGTCCATTATTTTATGCATGTCATCCTCTTCATGAATGGTTGCAGCAGGTTTTTTCATTAATGACCTGATAGTCACTTTCGAAAACTGTTCCGGCTGAAAAAGCTTTTGTTTAATGTCGTTCAACTCAATAATACCGGCGAAACGTTCTTTATTATCATGCACAGCAAAAATATTCTTATCGTTATACTTAATTATTTCAACCAGGTCGTTGAGGTTTTTGTCAATTGCAATACTGGCATAGTTGTCTTGTAGTATTTCAGCAGGTTCAATGGAAGTAAGGATATTCTTTTCTTTTTTGTGAGTGAATATTTTTCCTTCGAGTGCCAGTTTTTTTATTTCCATAGAATAGGGCTCATATGATTTTACAATGAAAAAAGAGATAGAGGATACAATCATGAGCGGAATAAATAATTCATACCCGTTGGTTATTTCAGCAATCAAAAAAATAGCTGTAAGCGGGCAATACATTACACCACTTAATACGCCAGCCATAGCGGCCAAACTAAAATTACTTACAGGAATCTTAAACCACGGTGTGTTATTGATCAATTTTGAAAACGTAAATCCCAAATAAGAGCCTGCAAAAAGTGAAGGGGCAAAATTACCACCATTGCCGCCACTGCCAATAGTGATAGCAGCAGCTATCGGTTTTAATAAGAAAATCAATGCTGTAAATAAAATCAAGCCCCAGTTTTCTCCCAGCAATTCAAACAATCGGGTATTTTCAGTAATGCTGTTCAGGTTTTCGCCGGCTACTACTTTAATACTTTCATAACCTTCGCCAAATAGCGGTGGAAATACAAAAAATAATGCGGCCAACAAAATGCCTCCCGCCAACGCTTTTAAATAAATGTTTACTTTCCATTGCTGCAATTTGTGTTCAACACTTTTAAATACCCGGGCATAGTATAAGGAAAGAAAGCCAGCAGCAAGGCCGAGTAAAATATAGAAAGGCACATTTCTGTAATCAAAAGTTTCCTTTAGGGTAAAATTAAAAAGAATTGTTTCTGCTAAAATTATTTTTGAACAAAGCACTCCAATTACTGAAGAAATGATCAATGGAATAAAATAACTGATGACTGTTTCTGTCAGTAAAATTTCAATAGCAAAAATCACTCCTGCAATAGGGGCATTAAAAACAGCTGAAATACCCGCAGCCGCACCACATGCTATTAGTAATGAACGTTCAGAATAATTAAGATCGCTGATACGGGCAATATTGGAACCTATAGCAGAACCTGTTGAGACAATAGGTGACTCCAAGCCTGCAGACCCTCCTAATCCTACCGTTATCGAACTGGTAATTATATGCTGGTAAGTATGACGAAAAGGAATAAAAGACGAGCCTCTTGCCATAAACCGTAGAACCATGGCAATCCCTCTCTCGATATAACCAGCAAAAAAATACTTGACAATAAAAACTGTAATGATCAAACCGATCGCCGGAAAAAATAGATATGCAAATCTTGAAACAGGAATCGTTTCAATGGTTTCTTGCAGGTAATGCACCAATGTTTTTAAACCAACCGCCGCAAGTCCTGAAAAAAGACCAACCACCGTTGCGATCAGCATAATGAATTGCACCCGGCTCAGTTTCAACCGTAATCGTTGAAAAATATATTGATAAACTCTCTTTAAGCCTTTAATCATCAGCACATTTAAGTTGATAGGAGGCAAAGATAGGTAAGCGGTTTAAAGGCTTGTTTAGTAGCAGGCCAAAAGTCTTATAAACAAAAACCCTCCTGTGAGCAGAAGGGTTTTACCGGACTTAATGATCTATAACCATCAAGTACTTTTTTTATTGTTTTCTGAATTCCTTTCTTTTATTAGTTAAATAATTATCCAGCAATACCAGTCCAAGTACCACATTGATCATCATAAAAGCATTTACCCAGCTATTATTAAAGAATTTGCTGAAATCAATTTTGGTCAGATCAACTTTATTTATATTTTTTGAAATAGTTCCCTGGTCTGACGATGTCCAATCCATTTGCCCAAAACCGTATATAAGAAAACCTATGAGGAGAGTAATGAAAAAGAATCCAATTCCCCAGATGATTTTTTTGTTGATATAATTTTTGGCAGCAGGCGCAATATGCAATTTTGAAATTTCTTCCATTACGTTTTTACTAAAGCGCATAGAAGGGGCTTCCAGTTCGGATGCTTCCAATAATTTATTTACGGCGAGCAGATCATGGTATTTTTCTTTCCACTCCGCATTGTTGGCCAGTAATTGTTCAATCACTGTTTTTTCTTCGGCGGTAGCTGTACCGTCGATGAAATTCCAGAGGCGTTCTTCAATATTGTTTGTATTCATACCACTTCAGTTTAAAATCAATTTAAATTCCGAACTTCTTCCGCAAAATTTGTTTCCATTTTTTCTTTCAACCTTGTTCTCGCCCTGAACAACCTGACTTTTGCGGCATTTGTTTCAATACCCAAAATTTTTGCAGTTTCTTCCAGCGATTGTTCTGCTTTATAAAAAAGGGTGATGATCTGCGCATCATCAGGATTTAATAAATTGATGGATTCATTTACCATGGCCAGTTTTGATTTTTGTTCTACCATATTTGCCTTCATTCCTGAATCCTGGTTGTCCGCCGCTTCAAATACTTTTTCATTGTCAAGTGAATGGATATCCAATTTCTTTTTTCTCAAAAAGCTGATGCAGGTATTATTGACGATCGTATACAGCCAGGTGGTAAACTTGGAAGCCCCTTTAAAATCTGCCAGGTACTTATAAGCTTTTATAAATACATCCTGCGCCACCTCTTCCGCATCCTCCCTGCTTTTTATCATGCGCAGCGTAAGGGTGAAAACGTAGTTTTGATAGCGGTTTACCAATATGGCATATGCCTGATGGTCACCACTTAGCACTTTGCTAATGATTTCATTATCATTCAGTCCGGTTGACATGCATTTGGTAAGACTACATGATAATCAATTAGGTTACAGGGCAAGTTACGAGTTTTGAAAACCAGTTTCGGGTTTTGAGTTTGGCGAAGGTCTGTTACCAATCATATACTCGTACAACAGTAACCTGTAACCTGTCCGCAACAGCTGTAGTCTTAGTTATTGTAACAGGGTTTGAAAAAAAGATCTTTAAGGCTGTAACCGAACCCAAAGAGGTGTAGTCTTAGAGAAAAACAACAACCATTATTTAATTATAAAATCAATTTTATGCACGGAGGAGAAGTTTTAATACCAATCGTAATGTTCGCCGGAGGGTTTGCTATGATATTTGGTATTTACTATTTAAGAACCCGCCAAAACCTGGCAATGATCGAAAAGGGGATGAACCCAAAAGAGTTTGCCAACCGGCCGGCTCCGTATAAAAACCTGAAATGGGCTTTGTTGCTGATAGGGGCAGGGGTTGGATTATTTCTTGCCTATTTACTCGATAATTATGCGTTGCCAGCACAAATAGATAAGTTTGGCCATAGAGGAGATGAAAATGTACCTATCTATTTTTCTTTGATTGCCATTGGCGGCGGACTAGGATTATTCGGTTCGTATAAAATAGAAAAGCAGTGGTGGGATGAGAATAAGGACAAAGTATAACCAATCAATATAACACACACCTTATCCGGCAATCCTGTTTTACAGGGTTGCCTTTTTATTTAGCTATTACTTCCAGTGCTTTTTTTACTGCAGCATCACTGCTGTTCAGCACCTGGAAGAAACCGGAGTTTCTCCATTTGTATCGTGCCAGTAATGCTTTCAATCTTAATTGCAAAAGCTCTTTTTCTTTTACAGAGATCTTTGCAAAATTAGCAGCATCGCCATTTTGGCTTTTTAATAATTCATCCCACAACTCACCATTGCCAGAAAAGCCAGTGGTAAATTCAGAGGAAGACTTATATCTCTCAAACAGAGTCTTATTTTTGAGATAATATTTATAAACCGCATTATTAAAATTTCCTGCAGTGATCAAGCGGTTTATGTTTTGACGTACTAAGCTGGTATCTATCGGAACAAAAATACTTGGTGTTATTCCATCACCACCAAACAAAGTATCCCTGCAAGCAGTAGCAAATCGTTTCCCGTTGTTATGTATTTTGATAGAGTCAGCTGAAAGCATTTCGCCACTGTTAAAACGTTCCCAGAGCTGATCCATGTATACTTTTTTCCCGTTTTCATAGGAACGCTGAATGCTGCGGCCCAGCGGTGTGTAATATCTTGCAACTGTCAAGCGGATGGCAGAACCATCACTTAATGAATATTGTTCCTGTACCAATCCTTTGCCAAATGTTCTGCGGCCAACGATAGTAGCTCGGCACCAATCCTGCAATGCGCCAGCCAATACCTCACTGGCACTGGCAGATAATTCATCTACGATTATTACCAGCTTACCTTTTTCAAAAAGACCCGGTCTTTTACAGCGGTATTCTCTTTTCTTACTATTTACGCCCTGTGTATAAACGATCAATTTATCACCATCTAAAAATTCGTCAGCCATATCCACTGCTTCGTTCATAAAACCGCCACCATTTCCCCGCAGGTCATAAATAAGGTTTTGCATTCCCTGTTTCAGTAAGGTTTCCATCGCCTGCATAAATTCTTCGTAGCTGTTGTCGGTAAATTTATTCAGCTTTATGTACCCGGTAGCATTATCAACCATGTAAGCTGCATCCACAGAAGGAACTGGAATTGTGCCACGGGTAACACTTACCACAGTTGGCTTACCATTTCTTAATACATCCAACACGGCTTTGGAGCCCCTTTCGCCACGGATATGTTTTTTTATTTCATCAATGGTAAAGGGTTTGCCGGTAAGGGGGGCACCGTTTACTTTTATTATTTTATCACCTATTTGCAGCCCTGCTTTGTCGCTGGGGCCATTAGGATTTACATACACTACATTTACGGTATCAGAAAAAATATTGAATTCAACACCAATTCCTTCAAAATTGCCGGCAAGGTCTTCATTAGCTTCCTGTAATTCTACCGGGGGTAAATAAACAGAATGCGGGTCAAGATCTGTCATCATTTCCTGGATGGCTTTCCCTTCCAGTGTATCAATTCGTACAGAATCCACATACCTCATCTTGATCAGGTCGAGGGCTTCTTGTAATGAACCTCTTTTGTTAGAAGAAAAGAATCCTTTACCGCTATTCTTACCATCATTTATTTTATATCCAAGAAACATTCCCGCTACCATAATTATTGCAAAAAGAAGCGGAAGCCAAACCTGTAATTTTTTATTGCCCATCATAAACCTTTATTCTGTAATTTGAACGCAAAATACTGGATTTGAACGGAACAGGAGTTTCGTTCATCCAATTCAACAAATCTTTATGGCAGTTGTAAAACTGATCGCAGACAGCGGAGCTACCAAAGCAGAGTGGTGTTTACTTAATAACGGTAAGAAGAAAACCATTTTTACACAAGGTATCAGCCCTTATTTCCTCAACACAGACCAAATAATTGCGCTGCTCACAAAGGAATTAGTACCCAAAATTAAAAACGTCAGTATCGGCGAAGTATATTATTATGGTACGGGCTGTGCTAACCCGGACAATGCAAAGTCAGTTAAAAAGGCCATTCGTAAAATCATCCCGAAATCAAAGATCGAAGTAACACATGATTTAATGGCCGCAGCAAGAGCTTTGTGTGGTAAAGAAAAAGGTGTAGCCTGTATATTAGGTACCGGCTCCAACTCTTGTTATTATAATGGTAAGAAAATTGTGAAAAACAGCCCGGGTCTTGGTTATGTGTTAGGGGATGAAGGAAGCGGTGCTTACCTGGGAAAAAAAGTTATTCAATACTACCTATATGACACTTTCGATGAAGAATTAAAAGGACGATTTGAAAATACTTACGGAATAAGTAGTGTGGAGATATTGGAAAATGTTTATAAAAAGCCACTACCGAATCGTTACCTGGCAGGATTTACAAAATTCTTGGCCGATAACCGGGGGCACTATATGATCGAGAATATTATTGAAGACGGATTAAACGATTTTTTCTTCAACCATTTATGCAAGTATAGGGAAACATGGACTTTGCCAGTTAGTTTTGCCGGTAGTGTTGCATTTGGTTTTAAAGATGTGTTACAGCAACTTTGCGACAGTTACGAGTTCGAATTAGGTAAGATTTTGAAAAATCCCATGGATGGTCTTGTAGCGTATCATAAGTAAAAAGAAAGAAGCAATGGCATTCGAGAAAAAGACAGAACAATCCAGTCATTACCGTCATTTAGAGAAAATGTCGATAGTTGAACTGATCACTAATATCAACAAAGAAGATACTACCGTTCCCGGTGCGGTTGAAAAGGCTATTCCCCAAATTGAAAAGTTGGCCGAAGCCGCAGCAGATAAAATGCTGATGGGGGGCCGTATGTTTTATATTGGAGCAGGTACCAGCGGCAGGTTAGGAATTGTTGATGCCAGCGAATGTCCTCCAACTTTTGGTGTTCCGCAGGGTTTGGTGATCGGCATAATAGCCGGTGGAGAAAAAGCCATTACTAATGCGGTGGAATTTGCCGAAGATGATAAAGAGCAAGGCTGGAAAGACCTGTTAGAATTTAATGTATGTGAGAAAGATGTGGTGATAGGCATTGCAGCCAGCGGAACTACACCTTATGTTATAGGCGCATTGGAAAAATGCAGGGAAAATGGCATCGTTACGGGCAGCATCTCCTGTAATCCCGAATCACCGGTAAGCGCAGCAGCCGATTTTCCCATTGAAGTGGTGGTAGGCCCTGAATTTGTAACCGGCAGCACAAGAATGAAAAGCGGTACCGCTCAAAAACTGGTGCTGAATATGATCTCTACCACCGTTATGATCCAATTGGGTAGGGTAGAAGACAACAAAATGGTGAATATGCAGCTGACAAACGATAAGTTGGTAGATCGGGGGACGCATATGCTGATGGAAAGAATCAAAATGACCGACTATAAACAAGCAAAGGATTTATTATTGAAATACGGTAGTGTAAAAAAAGCTGCTGATTCTTTTTCCAAATAGCTTGAATTGTTACAACTAATTTCTATATTGTGTCACTATCAATACAAAGTGGTAATCAGCTACAACGATATTATTTCTCTTCTTGATTTAGCAACTCCAGTTAAATCAACAACCACAACTACAACAACAACCCGTTAAGGGTTGTATATCATCATATCAATACTTGGGCAATTTGCTGTACGGAAATAGAAATCCTAATGGCATACATTTATTTTCATTCAATGACATAATCAGATAAATCAGGATACATGCAGGTTTTAAAATTTGGAGGCACATCGGTTGCCAACGCAGAAAACATCAATAAAGTAGTTGCAATTGTAAATGAAAAGATCAGAAAGGATACAACCATAGTAGTGGTATCTGCACTGGGTGGCGTAACAGATCTGTTACTGAATGCAGCTTCGTTAGCCGCTGAAGGCGATGAGTTATACAAAGAAAAATTAGTAACAGTTGAACAGCGGCACCTTGAAGCGGTTAAAGAGTTAATACCTGTTGCACAACAAAGCCAGTTATTAAGCCTGGTAAAAAAATCATGCAATGAGATAGAAGATATTTGCAATGGTATTTTCTTATTGAGAGAATTAACAGCAAGATCAAAAGACCGGATCGGTAGTTATGGTGAGTGGATTTCTTCACAAATTATTGCTGCTAAATTCAAATCAGATGGAATAGCAGCCGTATGGAAAGATTCCAGGGAATTGATCTTTACCAATTCAAATTTTACAGGGGCAGAAGTTGACTTTACAGAAACGGATAAAAAGATCAAAGAATGGATTGCTGCAGATAATTCATCTTTATTCATAGTGCCCGGTTTTATTGCTGCTGATAAAAATGGTATCACTACCACATTAGGCAGAGGCGGTTCTGATTATACTGCTGCAATCATTGCCGCTGCATTGAATGCAAATTTGTTGGAAATATGGACAGATGTTAGTGGTATGATGACAGCCGATCCCCGGTTAACCAGCAACGCTAAGATTATTCCGAGTATTTCTTACCAGGAAGCAATGGAGCTATCACATTTTGGTGCGAAGGTGATTTACCCACCTACTATACAGCCAGTGATGAATAAAGGAATTTCCGTTTGGATAAAGAATACATTTAGCCCGGATGATAATGGAACAGTAATTACAAGCAGTGCTGCCGCTGGCTCTCCTTTAGAGGTGGGAGGTATTGTTCGTGGAATTTCCAGCATTAATAATATTGCGTTGATAAGTTTGGAGGGAAGTGGTATGGTTGGTATTCCCGGGTTTTCAAAAAGATTGTTTGAGGCTTTAAGCAATGAAAAAATAAATGTGATATTGATCACTCAAAGTTCATCAGAGCATTCTATTTGTGTGGGTATTGATTCAGGTTCTGTAAAGAAAGCCAAGCAAGCAGTAGATGCAGCATTTGCTAATGAAATTGAATTACAGAAAGTGGAGCCCTTGAAAATTGAAGATGAGCTTTCAATCGTTGCTTTAGTAGGAGAGAGTATGAAAAATCATACTGGTGTTAGTGGCCGGATGTTTAGTGCCATGGGAAGAAATGGTGTTAATATCCGGGCAATTGCTCAAGGTTCTTCCGAAAAAAATATTTCTGCTGTTATTTCCACCAAAGATGTACGCAAAGCTATCAACGTTTTACATGAAGAATTTTTTGAAACGACCTATAAACAGGTAAACTTATTTATAACCGGTACCGGAAATGTAGGGGCTAAATTGTTAGCGCAATTAAAACAGCAACTTAAATTTTTGCAAGAGCAAATGCACTTGCAGGTTCGCATAATTGGTTTAAGCAACAGCCGGAAAATGTTGATTGAGGAAGAAGGAATTAACCTGGATAACTGGAAGGAAAGATTAGATGCCGGAATACAAGCCGATCTGCAACAATTTATTAGCGAAATTATTAGCCGAAACCTGCGCAATTCTATTTTTATTGATGTTACAGCCAATGACAATGTGGCCAAAGTATATGATCAATTATTACAAAAAAGCATTTCTGTTGTTGCCTGTAACAAAGTAGCCGCTTCATCAGCATATACTAATTATAAAAAATTGAAAGACCTGGCAAGAGAATTTAACAGCCGTTACTTATTCGAAACAAATGTTGGAGCAGGTTTACCAGTGATCGCTACATTAAATGATTTAATACACAGCGGTGATAAGGTGCATAAAATGCAAGCCGTTTTAAGTGGCACCTTGAATTTTGTGTTTAATAATTATGATGGCATCCGAAAATTTGCAGATGTTGTAAAGCAAGCACAGGATGAAGGTTATACGGAGCCGGATCCACGACTTGACCTGGGAGGAACGGATGTGATGCGAAAAATTATGATACTTGCCAGGGAAGCCGGAGAAAAAATTGAAATGGATGATATTGCCAATAACTCCTTCATGCCTGCCAGTTGTATGCAGGGGACAGTAGAAGATTTTTATAGAGAAATGGCAAAAGAAGAATCGCATTTCAAACAGTTGGCCGACAAAGCAACTGCTGCAGGATGCAAATTAAAATTTGTTGCTTCGTTTGAGAACGGCAAAGCGGCTGTTGGTTTACAGCATATAGACCCGGAGCATGACCTGTATCATTTGTATGGAAAAGATAATGTTGTTTTATTTTATACCGACCGCTACAAAGAACAACCCTTAGTAGTAAAAGGAGCTGGTGCAGGAGCAGAAGTAACAGCGAGTGGTGTGTTTGCGGATATTATACGAGCAAGTAAATAATTCAAAAATCAAAAGTAAGAAATCAAAATTGAGACTCTTTTATATCTGAATGTTGTTTGAATTTTGATTTTTTACTTTTTAATTAGTAGTAAGGATGAAAAAAACTGTTGTAAAATGTCCCGGCACTGTTGCCAATCTCGTCTGCGGGTTTGATATACTCGGCTTGGCATTAAATGAACCTAATGATATAATGGAGTTGACATTATTGGACAGACCGGAAGTGATCATTCATAACAGGGATAATTTCAACTTACCAAAAGAAGCAGAAAAAAATGTGGCAGGAGTGGTCTTGCTATCCATCATTGAAAAACTGGAAAGTAAGATCGGCTTTGAAGTAACTATTGAAAAACATATCAAACCGGGAAGTGGTATTGGCTCGAGTGCTGCCAGTGCAGCTGGTGCGGCAGTTGCTGCCAATCATTTGCTGGGAAATATCTTTTCTACAGATGAAGTGGTGCAATTTGCTATGAATGGTGAAAAATTAGCATCGGGTGTAAAACATGCTGATAATATTGCGCCTTGCATTTTAGGTGGTGTAAGTTTGATCCGTTCCATTCATCCATTAGATATTGTATCAATTCCTTCGCCTGATTTATTTGTAACGGTTGTGCATCCGCAAATTGAAGTGCGAACATCTGATGCAAGACAGATTTTAAAGCAGCAGGTCTTATTAAAAGATGCTATACGCCAATGGGGAAATATTGCCGGCCTTGTATCAGGCTTTATGAAGAATGATCTCGACCTGATTGGCCGTTCTTTAGAAGATGTAATTATAGAACCGGTTCGCAGTATACTTATTCCCGGGTTCGCTGAAGTAAAAAAAAATTGTAAAGAAGCCGGTGCGTTGGGCGGTGGTATATCTGGTTCCGGACCATCAGTATTTATGTTGAGTAAAGATGAAGCAACGGCAAAAGCTGTTGAAGCAGTGATGAAAGATGTTTACACAAGAATAGGAATTGATTTCAATACCTATGTTACAACTATTAATAAACAGGGTGTAGAAATTGTAACCAGTGAATAGTAAGATTTTTAAAAACAATTATTTATTACAAAACTGAGTTTCTCTTTAGGGAAAGGGGCATGAAATACTACAGCACAAATAAACAATCACCAATAGTTGACTTTAAAGAAGCAACTATTAAGGGTCAGGCGCCAGATAAAGGGTTGTATTTTCCGGAAACTATCCCGCAGGTTGAAAAAGAATTGATTGATAACATTAATAATCTATCCAACGAAGAAATAGCCTTTCGGGTCATTAAACCTTATGTCGGTGATACAATACCAGATGAAAAACTTTTTCAGATTGTAAGTGAAACGATCAATTTCCCTATCCCATTAGTGAAAGTGAATGACACTATTTCATCACTTGAATTATTTCATGGACCTACATTAGCCTTTAAAGATATCGGTGCAAGATTTATGAGTCGTTGTTTGGGGCATTTTGTAAATAACGATTCAAGAACAGTTACTGTACTCGTTGCTACTTCTGGCGATACCGGCGGTGCTGTTGCTAACGGGTTTTATGATGTGGATGGAGTTGAAGTTGTTATATTATATCCATCGGGCAAAGTAAGCCCTGTACAGGAAAAACAGCTGACTACTTTAGGTAAAAATATTACAGCCCTTGAAGTAGCAGGAACTTTTGATGATTGCCAGCAACTGGTAAAACAAGCTTTTACTGATAAAGCTATTACTGATAAACTATTCCTTACCTCTGCTAATTCCATTAATGTAGCAAGATGGTTACCTCAACAGTTTTATTATTTCTTTGCTTATAAGCAATGGGCAGACAAAAATAGCCCACCAGTAATTTCAGTACCAAGCGGCAATTTTGGAAATATCTGTGCCGGTATTTTAGCAATGAAATCGGGTTTACCAGTTAACCATTTTATTGCAGCTTGCAATGCCAACGATATTGTGACAGAATATTTGCTATCGCAGGAGTTAAGACCAAAACAGGCTGTAGCTACACTAAGTAATGCAATGGATGTTGGTAATCCCAGCAACTTTGTACGTATCCTGGAGATATTTCAACAACAGTTCCCCGAGTTGACATCTAAATTGTCTTCTTACAGTATCAGTGATGCAGAAACCATAGCTACAATTAAAGAAGTGTTCGATAAATATAATTATGTTTTAGATCCCCATGGAGCAGTAGGTTATTTATCATTGCAACGCTATTTGCAAAGTCATCCTGCACAAAAAGGAATGGTACTTGAAACAGCACACCCGGTTAAATTCCCGGATGCGGTAGAAAATAGTATTGGAAGTTCCATTGAAATACCTGAATCCGTTCAATCAATAATGAGTCGGGAAAAGCAATCGGTACTAATAAAGGCTGACTACGGAGAATTCAAAGAGTATTTGATAAAGTAAAGGCATTTCTACCTGACTTTTCCCTCCGCATAGCTAAATCTGAGGCATATTCTCTTAGCTTATATTTGCATTTTGGAACTCCGTGTATGCAAAACATTGAACCTTTTTATAACTGGCGGCATATTTACATAAGTGAAGAGGATGAAAGATCTCCTTTTCATGGCCGCACCTATTCTGAGTTCGAATTCTCTCAAACAGTTTATAATTATTATATACATCCGCAATGGGATGATTTTGGCAGCCGCACTTTATACCTGAAAGTGCTCATAGCAGATTATGAAGAAAAATACGCCGTACTTGAAATGATTGGTGAGTGGAATGATGCGATTGAAAATGACATCATGGAACTTAAAAGAGAAGTGCTGGAGAAGTTCATGTTGGAAGGTATTTATAAATTTATCCTTGTTGGCGAGAACGTTCTCAACTTCCATAGTGATGGGAAAGATTACTATGAAGAATTATATGAAGAAGTAACAGATGAGAATGGGTGGGTGGTTTGTTTAAACATGCCCGAACAAACACAATACGACTTTAAACATGCCCGGTTGAACCGCTATGTAGAGCTGATGGAGTTAGATAATTGGAGAACTTATAAGCCTTATCATTTGTTTAAAAAGATTGATGGTGAATTAATGGCGAGGTTGGATAATTAATTCTAGTTAGTTAATGGTATATAATGTAAAACTTTTGTCAGTTTTTGGCGTTCGGGTAGTATTTTTGCCGAAACCGGATTTCTCCCTTTAAGATATTAATATGAAATGGTCTGAATTGTTTACTTCCTCGATTGGCAAAAAGTGGGTGATGGCGTTGACGGGTTTATTTCTAATAATTTTTTTAATTGTACATGCTGGTATTAATGCCTGTATCTGGGCCAATGATGGCGGTGTTATGTTTAATAAGGCCGCACATTTTATGGGGAGTACGGTAGTTATCCGTATTGCAGAGATTGGTCTATTTCTTGGCATTTTCCTACACATTATCCAGGGGCTTATGCTGGAGTTTCAGAATCGCAGTAAAAGAAAAAAAGGGTATGAAGTCCCAATGGGAAATAAGGGCAGCAAATGGTATAGCCGTAGCATGGGCCTGTTAGGAACCATTCTTTTATTGTTTTTCATTTTGCATTGGTGGCATTTTTGGGTGCCTGCCCGTTTTATAGGGCATGAAGAATTAACTGAGATCGAAATTAATGGAGTGCATATGCACAATATGTATAACCTGATGCAATACACTTTCCAGGAACTGTGGGTGGTGATTGCGTATGTAATTGCTTGCATCTCTTTATGCTGGCATTTGATTCATGGCTTTCAAAGTGCATTCAGAACAGTGGGTGTTAGCAATTCAAAATACATGGCCTTAATACAAAATGTGGGAATTGGTTATTCCATTATTATTTCCCTGGCATTTGCAATGATGCCGGTGAGTATGTATTTGGGATGGGTGTAGTTGTGAATGGGACGATTAAGAGTGCGAAGCAACGAAGATGCCATGAAAGACTGAAGCTGGTAAGAAAAATGGAATCATTCAAATCATTTATATCAAAGTAATCAGAGGTATATGTTGGATTCAAAAATTCCCGCAGGTAAGTTAGAAGAGAAATGGGTGGACTATAAAGGCCATTGCAAATTGGTGAACCCTGCCAATAAAAGAAAATTAGAGATCATTATCGTGGGTACTGGTTTGGCGGGTGCTTCGGCAGCCGCTGCATTGGGAGAGTTGGGCTATAAAGTAAAAGCATTTTGTTTCCAGGATTCACCCCGCCGAGCACACTCTATTGCGGCGCAGGGCGGTATTAATGCGGCGAAAAATTATCAGAATGATGGTGATTCTGTTTTCCGTTTGTTTTATGATACGGTGAAAGGCGGTGACTACCGTGCAAGAGAAGCGAATGTGCATCGGTTAGCAGAAGTGAGTGTAAATATTATTGATCAATGTGTGGCGCAGGGTGTACCGTTTGCAAGAGAGTATGGTGGCTTATTAAATAACCGTTCTTTTGGTGGTACACAGGTTAAAAGAACTTTTTATGCGGCTGGTCAAACTGGTCAGCAATTATTGATAGGAGCCTACCAGGCATTGGAAAGACAGGTGGCATTGGGAAATGTAACTATGTACAGTCGTCATGAAATGCTGGATGTAGTAATGGTGGAAGGAAAGGCGAGAGGTATTATTGCCCGCAACCTGGTGAATGGTGAATTGGAAAGGCATTTTGGTCATGCAGTTTTATTGTGCACAGGCGGATATGGTAATGTATTTTATCTTTCTACCAATGCAATGGGAAGCAATGTTACAGCTGCATGGAAAGCACATAAGAAAGGTGCAACGTTTGCCAATCCTTGCTTTACACAAATACATCCTACTTGTATACCGGTGAGTGGCGATCATCAATCAAAGTTGACATTGATGTCGGAGTCGTTGCGTAATGACGGACGTATTTGGGTGCCAAAACAAAAAGGGGATAAGCGAAAAGCAAATGATATTCCGGAAGAGGAAAGAGATTATTACTTAGAGAGAAGATACCCGGCTTTTGGAAATCTTGTTCCAAGAGACGTAGCATCAAGAGCAGCTAAAGAAAGATGTGATGCTGGTTATGGAGTTGGTACTACAGGACAAGCAGTGTATTTAGATTTCAAATTCAACCTGATCAATAAATACGGAAAAACAGAAGCGGGTAAATTAGGAATTGAAAATCCTGATATCGAAACATTGATGCGGTTGGGTAAAGAAGTGGTAAAAGAAGAGTACGGTAACCTGTTTGATATGTATGAAAAGATCACAGGAGAAAATCCATATGAAGTGCCGATGAGAATTTATCCTGCGGTACATTATACGATGGGTGGTCTCTGGGTAGATTATGAATTGATGACGAATGTGAAAGGTTTGTATTGCTTAGGTGAAGCAAACTTTAGTGACCATGGTGCTAACCGTTTGGGGGCATCTGCATTGATGCAGGGATTGGCCGATGGTTATTTTGTTATTCCTTATACCATTGGTAATTACCTGGCAGATGAAATTGCAACGAAGCCAATACCAACTTCGCATGAAGCATTTGAACAAACGGAGAAAGCTGTTGCTGACAGAATTAATACCTTAATGAACATTAAGGGTAAGCAAACTGTTGAAAGTTTTCATAAGCGTCTTGGTAAGATCATGTGGGAGAAATGCGGTATGGCCCGGAATGCACAAGGGTTACAAGAAGCAATTACAGAGATACAAAACTTGAAAAAAGAATTCTGGAGCGATGTTCGTATTCCGGGAAGCATTGGTGAAATGAACCCTGAATTAGATAAGGCTGGTCGTGTTGCTGACTTTATTGAATTAGGAGAATTGATGTGTAAAGATGCACTGAACAGAAATGAAAGTTGTGGTGGTCACTTTAGAGAAGAAAGCCAGACAGCAGAAGGGGAAGCGGAAAGAAAAGACGATGAGTTTGCTTATGTAGCAGCATGGGAATATGCAGGGGAGAGCAATTGGAATTTGCATAAAGAGGAATTGAAATTTGAAGTGGCGAAACCGACGCAACGTTCTTATAAATAAAATTACTAACGAACTATACTCGTTCTTATGGAGCATTATAATATGAATCTGACGTTGAAAGTTTGGCGTCAAAAAAATGCAAGTGATTCAGGAAAATTTGAAACCTATCCCGTAAAGAACATTTCCTCAGAAATGTCTTTCCTGGAAATGATCGACGTACTGAATGAAGAGCTTATCAGCGAAGGCAAAGACCCGATTGCATTCGACCATGATTGCCGGGAAGGTATTTGCGGTGCTTGTTCAATGTATATCAATGGCCGTCCACACGGACCATGGCATGCAAACACAACCTGCCAATTACATATGAGAGCCTATAAAGATGGAGATACGGTTGTTATTGAACCATGGAGAGCCAATTCTTTTCCAGTAATCAAGGATCTGGTCGTGGATCGTTCTGCATTTGATCGTATCATTCAAGCTGGAGGTTATATTTCAGTTAATACCGGTAATGCAGTAGACGCCAATGCTATAGCAATTAATAAAGACAACGCAGATGCAGCGTTTGCCGCCGCCGCCTGCATAGGTTGTGGTGCTTGTGTAGCAGCTTGTAAAAACTCTTCTGCTTTGCTATTTGTATCCGCTAAAGTTTCTCATTTGGCACTCTTGCCACAAGGTAATCCTGAAAGAAAAACCAGGGCAATGAACATGGTAGCGCAAATGGATAAAGAAGGCTTTGGTTCATGTACTAACACTGGTGCTTGTGAAGCAGTTTGTCCAAAAGAAATTTCAATTGAGAACATTGCCAGGTTGAACAGGGAATATATGATGGCAGGTGCTTCAGCGGATAAATAAATCGCTGTTTACCGGATTGAAATGATTTGAATGATGGTCGTTTTATTTCGGAGTATTTGAAAATGCTCATCCGTGTTAATGTAGTACAAGAGTGCGACGCAACCACAGCCGATAGTAGTACTAAAGCTGACAAGCTAAATATCTTTTTTAGCCCTTTTAACGAAGGGCTTTTTTGATTCTAAAATGTCCAACTTCCTTTTATGGAAATAGATAATAGTGGGTAATAACTATCCGGGTCTTTCATAAATTGAATAGCAGGAGCGAGGGCAATTTTTTCATTGATATAATATGCACCTGCGAGATTTGCTCCCCAGAAGAAAGTAGTGTAACCTCCTTCTAATCCCAATGCAGGACCTGTAACAAGATTTATATTTCCTTTTTTACATAGATTGTAAATAATACCTGCATATGTATGGATATATGTAAAGTTGTTGTACTTATATGGATTGGAGCTAACAGTTTCTTTGTTACCAAAATAGTAATCAATACCGCCATCCGCTATAAAACCAAAAGCCTTTGACGGCTTTTTTCCCATTAACCCTAAACGGTTTTTGCTCCATGTAAAGTTTGTACCTACACCAAACGGATGTGTTTGAGCAAACTCTCCAAAAGAAATATTTATACCTGACGAAACTGATTTCGAGTATCCTGTTGGTAGTACTTTATTCTTATCATTTTTTTCTTGAGCAATTCCGGATAGTGCCATTAAAAGACAGATTATGGAGAGAATAGGATACCTGTTTTTCCGGATTAAAAAAGTCCACATACAATGCTTATTAAGGCTGATTTCAAATCAAATTTGAGTCTTTTTCCGTAATTAACATGATAGTATAACTTTAAGGCAATAAAAAGGGTAAATTTTACGATTTTTAGCTAAATGCACTGCTATTGAGTTGGTTAGGTAGAATATCCGTTATCTTTTTTCTGACATTCGTTTCCGTTCGAAGCAGTGCCCAGTTTCCTATAGCCGGCACTCCAACTCCAACCTCAAATCTCCGCCAAAAGATAGTGAAACTGGACGCTGATAGTTTAGTGTTGGATAGCATCAGTATTATTCCCAACAGTATTTCCATTGTCAATGTTTCGGCGGAAGATTACCGGCTCGATTTTATAAAAGCAATACTATATTGGAAAAAAAAACCAAGTCTTGATAGTATCACAATCACTTATCGTGTATTCCCTTTTCGGCTTGACCCTGTTGCACAACGAATGCGATTCGATAGTGTAATGAATAATTTTTATGTAAAACCCTACGAATTCAACAATGGACAAACCAATGCACAACGGGGAGTTTTTGATTTTGGAACACTTAAAGCCGAAGGAAGTTTTGGACGACAGGTAGGATTTGGTAATAGCCAGGATGCTGTATTGAATTCTACACTCAACTTACAGTTAAGTGGTATGCTGGGTGATAGTATTGAAATACAAGCAGCCATTACAGATAACAACATTCCAATACAACCAGATGGTAACACACAACAATTAAATGAATTTGACCAGGTTTACCTGCAATTCAAAAAAAGAAACTGGCAACTTAATTTGGGTGATATTGATATCCGGCAAAATCAAACATATTTTCTGAATTTTTATAAACGATTGCAGGGAGTTTCTTTTCAAACTACTAACCGGCTTTCTAAAAATGTAGTATCAAAAACATTGGTCAGTGGTTCTGTGGCCAAGGGAAAATTTACCCGCAATATTATTGATGCTTTGGAAGGTAACCAGGGACCCTATCGTTTGCGGGGAGCCAATAGTGAATTCTTTTTTATCGTATTGGCCAATACAGAAAGGGTTTTTATTGATGGGGAGTTAATGCAGCGGGGGGAAGACCAGGATTATGTCATCAATTATAATTCTGCTGAAATAACATTTACTCCACGACGAATGATTACTAAAGACAGTCGTATACAAGTGGAGTTTGAATATGCCGACCGGAATTTTTTAAATGCCAATCTGTATCTATCACAGGAGTTTGAAGTAAGCAATAAACTTAAAATTCGTATTGGGGCTTTCAATAATAGCGATGCCAAGAATTCATCTATTAACCAGGTATTAGATATTGAACAGAAACAATTCCTGGCTAACCTTGGAGATAGTATCCAACGGGCATTTTACCCGGCTGCCGTTATTGATACTTTTGCTGCAGGTAAAATATTATATGAGAAAATTTACATCGGGCCGGATTCCATCTATCAATATTCAACCGATCCATTAGTTGCCAAATATAGTTTGTCATTTGTAGAAGTGGGGCAGGGCAACGGAAATTATATCCCTGACTTTAATGGTGCCAATGGAAAAGTATATCGCTATGTGGCCCCGATCGGTTTGGCAAGACAAGGAAACTATGAACCAGTGCAAATATTAGTAACTCCTAAAAAGCAACAACTAATCAATTTAGGTATTGATTATATTATTGATAAAAACACATTACTAAAAGCAGAAATTGCAACCAGCAGCACGGATGTAAATACTTTTTCAAAAATTGATGATGGTGATGACAGAGGTTGGGCAGGCAAGGTTCAACTAAGTAATATAAAAGTACTGCGGGCTGCAAAAAACCTGCGTTTAAATACTTCACTTGATTATGAATATGTGCAACGAAAGTTCCGTCCGTTGGAAAGATTGCGAACTGTTGAGTTTACCAGGGACTGGGGATTACCATTGCTGCCAGTTCCATTTGCTGTTGATGAGAATATCATCAAGGCCTCTGCAGGGCTAAAAGATAAAAACAATCATGCTGTTACTTATCAATTTACTAACTATAGGCGAAGTGATAAATACAATGGTGTTCAAAATGCATTATACCATACTGCTATTTTTAAAGGATGGCAATTCAACAACCAGTTTATTATCACCAATTTTAATTCATTGAATGATAAGGGAACTTTTTTGCGTCCAGTATTGGATTTGAGTAAACAACTTAACCAGCTAAAAAACTGGCGGTTAGGGTTTCGCTATGCATTAGAACAAAATGCTGCCCGTCACAAAGCAACCGACACATTGGTCCCGCTAACTTTCTCATTCGATAGCTACTCAGTATATTTAAAATCAGATGAAAATAAGAGGAACAGGTATGGCATTACTTTTTTTACCCGTGCTGATAAATACCCGGTAAAAAATGTTTTTATAAAAGGCGATCGTAGTCTTAATTTGAATTTACAAACGGAGTTATTAGCCAATCCAAAGCGACAGTTTTATTTGAATACAACTTTCAGAAAACTTAAAATATTAGACTCCACTGTTTCTAAACAGAAAGACGATGAAACAATTTTGGGCCGGGCGGAGTATGTAATGAATGAATGGAAAGGGTTATTAACCGGCAACTTATTATATGAAGTTGGCGCAGGGCAGGAACAACGGAGAGATTTTGCCTACCTGGAAGTTCCTGCCGGTACTGGTCAATATGCCTGGATAGATTATAACAGCGATGGAGTGCAGCAGTTAAATGAGTTTGAACTGGCAGCATTTGTTGACCAGGCAAAATTCATCCGCATACTTACACCAACGAATGATTTCATTAAAGCAAATTATACTGCATTCAACTATAGTTTGAATATAAGTCCCCGTTCCTTGCTGGGTGCAGCTAATTTAAAAGGCTTCAGGAAATTTTTATCAAACCTGAATGTTATTACCTCGCTGCAGACAAACAAAAAATCAATTGCAAAAGGAAGTTTTGAATTTAGTCCCTTCAAATATTCTGTGAATGATACAGCATTAATAACGCTGAATACGATTTTGCTCAACACCATCTCCTTTAATCGCTTTAGCAGCAAATGGGGTATTGATTTAAGCAATTTGCGGAATACCGGTAAATCATTGCTAACGTATGGTTATGAAAGCCGAAAGTTGAATGACTGGTTGATAAAATGGCGTTGGAATATCAGCCGTAGCTTTTTGCTTGGCATTAATGGGAAAAAAGGGGAGAACACTTTGCTTACACCACAATTTGCTAACAGAAATTACCAACTTGCTATTTATAGCGTAGAACCTTCGCTTACATTTATACAAAAAACTGCATTCCGGCTGGTGACTAGTTACAAATTTGATAGTAAGAAGAACAGGCCTTTGTATGGCGGAGAAAAATCTATTTCTAATTCTGTCAATATCGAGTCAAAATATAATATTCTGCAAAGCAGTTCGCTTACCGGTAAATTCACTTTTAATAATATCGATTACAAAGCACCGGCTAATACTACTGTTAGTTATATTATGCTGGATGGATTATTGCCAGGTAAAAACTTTTTATGGTCACTTGGATTGAGTAAACGATTGCTCAACAATCTTGAGCTGAGTTTCTTATATGATGGAAGAAAAGCAGGCAGTGCTAAAACCGTACATGTTGGCAGAGCATCTATTACGGCGTTGTTCTAAAACCCCTTGTTCCCCTAAAGGGGAGACTTAGGTCGATAAGTCACTATTAATTTTCTATAATTTCTTGAGAGCAATTTGTCTTACAATAAAGAACTGTTTGATTCTCACTTTAGGGAATAGCAAAACTTACAGTAAAGAAATAATGTTGGGGTTTTATACATTAAATCTGAAATGCATTACATCTCCATCTTTTACGATGTATTCTTTTCCTTCAATTCTTAATTTTCCCACTTCACGGGCAGCAGCTTCAGAACCATACTGAATAAAATCATCGTAACCGATCACTTCGGCTTTGATAAATCCCTTTTCAAAATCTGTATGAATTACACTGGCAGCTTGCGGTGCTTTCCAGCCCTCATGTATGGTCCATGCTCTCACTTCCTGTACACCTGCAGTAAAATAGGTGTAAAGATTCAGCAACCTGTAAGCAGAATGAATTAAACGGTCTAATGCAGGCTCTGTCATTTTATATTCTTCCATGAACAATTGTTTATCATCAGCACTTTCCATTTCGGCAATCTGTGCTTCTATATTATTGTTCATAATGATCATTTCAGCCTTTTCATCCTTGATGGCTTCTTTCAATGCATCAGAAAATTTATTACCCGTGTGCATCGATGGTTCATCCACATTGGCAACATACAAAACTGGCTTATCGGTTAACAAACATAGATCAGCAATGGCAGTTTTTTCTTCTTTATCCAGGTCTAAGGAACGGATGCTTTTTCCTTGTTCTAAATGATTTTTGCATCTTACCAACACTTCCAATTCTGCTTTTAATTTGGGATCTATTTTAAGTTGCTTTTCTGTTTTCTGTATTTTCTTCTCTACACTGTCAAGATCCTTTAGTTGCAGTTCCGTGTCAATAATTTCTTTGTCGCCAACGGGGTTGATAGCACCTTCTTCCCGCAATACATTTTCATCCTCAAAACAACGAACCACATGAATGATGGCATCTACTTCACGGATATTACCAAGGAATTTATTACCCAATCCTTCTCCTTTACTGGCTCCACGGACTAATCCGGCGATGTCAACAATTTCAATCTGCGTAGGAACAATGCGGTTGGGAACAACCAGCTCCGCCAGTTTATTTAAACGGGCATCGGGCACATCAACCAATCCAACATTCGGGTCGATAGTACAGAAACGATAATTACTGGCCTGCGCTTTTGCACTATTGCTAACTGCATTAAAAAGAGTTGATTTTCCTACGTTGGGTAATCCCACAATTCCTGCTTGAAGAGCCATCTTAAGTATTCCTTTTTTTGATAATAAATATTGCCTTAAATACAGCGGGCTTTTAAGGGGTGCAAAGATACGGTAAATCACTTTTTGATGAGGATTGCAAATGCTTTAGTTAAAGTCCTTAACTTCAAAGCGTAAACTATAAAACCTCATAATAAATATGGCTTTAAGTCGGATTTGGACAGGATTTATCATTGTTGCTTTACTGGTGGCTGCTTGCAAGTTTGTATTTCAACCTGGACAGAATAGTCTTTTCAGCCAGCTGGTAACAGGAAAAAATACAGATACGGTTTCAAGTAAAAAATTGGATTCCGCAACGATTCCTGCTACCGTTCATGCTCAATTAAGCAGCCAAAAAATTGCAGTTTGGGGTAAGGAAAAAGTATATAAAACAGGGGATAGCTATACAGCTTACAAACTGCTTCCTGCTAATGGCGTTTTTGAAACTGCTAAAGATGCAGTGAACTTGTGTATTGGTTTGATCGGGATAATGGCCTTATTTATGGGCTTCATGAGTATTGCAGAGTCTGCAGGCGGAGTCCGGTTTTTAGCAAGGATCATCGGTCCATTCTTTTCCCGCATTTTTCCAGAAGTACCGAAGAACCACCCATCGATGGGACATATGCTCATGAATTTTTCTGCCAACTTAATGGGGCTTGATAATGCTGCAACACCATTTGGTATAAAGGCAATGGAAAGTTTGCAGGAAATTAACCCTGAAAAAGACAGGGCTTCAAATGCCCAGCTGATGTTTTTATGCCTCCATGCTTCGGGTCTAACATTGATCCCTGTTAGTATTATTGCAGACAGGGTGGCGTTAAAATCAGCACAGCCTACTTCTATTTTTATTCCATGTATGATTGCCACTTTTGTAGCGACTATTACAGCGATGATGATCGTAGCGTATCGTCAGCGTATAAAAATATTCCAGGCCACCATAATGCTCTGGGTGTTGGGTATTACCTCGGTAATTGCGGCATTGATTTTTTATATCCGGTCGCTGGATGTACAAGGGGTTCAATTATTTTCCAGCAGTTTAAGCAATGGAATTATTCTCCTGATATTTTTATTAATTGTGCTGGGAGGAATCTATAAAAAAATAAACATATTCGATGCATTTATTGACGGTGCAAAAAATGGTTTTGAAACAGCCGTACGAATTATTCCATACCTCGTGGGGTTATTAGTTGCTATCAGCTTGCTAAGGAACAGCGGTGCATTCGAATTTGTAATGGATAGTATCAAACAACTATTTGTATTATTAAATGGTGATACAAGAATTGTGGATAGCCTTCCAACGGCCTTAATAAAACCTTTAAGTGGGAGTGGGGCAAGAGCTATCATGATTGACACTTTGAATGCACACGGAGCAGATTCTTTTGCGGGCAACCTGGCTTCTGTTTTCAGAGGTTCTTCTGATACTACTTTTTATATCATTGCTGTTTACTTTGGAGCAGTGGGCATTAAAAATACCCGGTATGCTGTTAGTACTATGTTGTTGGCAGATTTAGCTGGAATAATAACGGCTATTGCAATGGCCTATATCTTCTTTGGATAATATAATAGTTTAGACAATAAAAAAGCTGCTCAACGTTGAGCAGCTTTTTTAATATGCTTTGGGGTTATTAATAATTCGTCATAAATCCAAATCCTCTTACCTGTGTTGAACTCGTTAATATGGTAGCATAACTACCTCTGAAAATTAACGTATAATATCTTTTTTCTCTTGGTGTAACAGCAAAAGAAATAGTAGTTAATACATTACCTGGCGCAGGAGTAGGAGGTGTAATATTCTGCAGGTTAGTTGTTGTTCCAGTTAATCTTAAATAAAATGTATCAGTCCTGTTGGTTTCATACGGAATGAAATCAGTAACATCCGTAACCTGTACATTAGTAAAGATATTAGCTTTCTTATTTGCCGAATAAACATCAACGGCAGGGATAGCTGTTTTTGAGTACACAAAATTAGCGAACCTTAGTCTCGCAGTTGTGTCCGTAACAGGAACAATGTTATCTTCTACGGTCTTTTGTTTCGGTGAGTTAAGAGTATCATACATAAAAACAGTATAATGCTTTCCTACCTTTAAGTCCTGGGCAAAAGAAAGAGGAATTTGAGTAGCAGTACTGGAAGTATCCCGAACTAAAAAACTTCTTGTGCCACTTGGAACACTAAATCCATATCCAGTTGTAGGAAATACACTTCCAAGTACCATGGCTCCGCCAGTTACTGGTTTAGAGTCTACATAAACATAATTACGGGCAGTGTTTACCATAGCCATATAAACCTGCACAATAGACTTATTGTTTATATCAGCTTCCAACGGAAGTCTTGCATCAAAAGTTTTTTCGCAGGAACTTAGTAAAAGTCCCCCGATAAAAACTGCAGCAACACCTTTTATATTTGTTTTGATTGATTTCATCTGTAAATTTTTTTAGTAATTATCTGAACTTGTTTTTACTCAGCAAACCATGGTCTTACGGTTATATAATCCTGTGCAAATGCTCCAACCCTGTTTAGCTCATCAACATTATACAAATACTCAGAATTATATCTTGGTCGCAGGCGATAGGTGGGTTTGCCCAAATTCCGGATATATAAATCGGTACCCGTTGGCAATGTAAATTCATTATATACCTGCTGGTCTGTTATTGGGTCAAGGTCGGTATAATGATACCTTCTCATATCAACCCAGGTTTCCACAACTCCCCAAATGTATAAGGCAATGTATTTCTGCATCATTACATGAGATAAGGTTAGACTACCAACTGGTGGTACATTAATCGGGTTTGCAAAAAATGCAGCTCTTGAGGCTGGTGTAATTTGCCTGGCCAAAGGAACAGATACCTGGTAATCACTAATCAGCTGGTCGAAATGGAGGTTCAATGCTTTTACATAGGCTGCATGTGCTGCCCCCGCATTACCACCTTTTCTTAATAAGGCTTCTGCCTTGATAAATTGTATTTCACTGGCTGTTATTATTGGCCAGATAGGAGTGTTCTTAAATACATACCTGCTGTTATCATCATTGGCTGGGGAAGCAACACTGCTAAAAATGCCGCCAAAGAAATTATCCGGCTGGTCTGCGGTTGCTAATCCATCTGCACCTTTGTTAGGTCTTATTCCCTTATAAGTTCCGTTTGGATTTTCCCTGATGATATACGCTGCACGGGGGTCAACAGTATTAGTAAGAAACATACTATTTATTCCAGACATTAGATTTGCGATAAATCTTCCCTGGCGAAAGCCATTGGCATTACCACGTATAGGACTATACCAACTAAATTCACCTGTTAGTCCTGCACCAGACCATCTAATGTTGGCATTTTCGGCATTGGTTTGCATCGCTAAATCGCAATACTTTACTACAGAGTCAGGGGCATATTCAGCTTTGTTAGAATAGCGGTGAAATGCTCTTGCCATTACACCGTATACAAATTTTTTCCATTTGTTTACATCACCATTGTTGAAATATTTATCACCTAATGCAAGATTGGCCTGGCTAACACCATCACCAGTTCTTGACAAATAGTCTATAGCCAGCCTGGATAATCTGATTGTTTCCTGGTAACCTTCCTGCTGCAGATTATAGCGGAATGTAAGCAGATCCGGACGAAAGGCATCCGTTACAATAATTGCGTTTGCATGAATATCAGCTACGGTTAAGAAACCCCATGCTCTTATAGCATGAGCCACACCAACATAATCCCATTTTTTTTCTTCCGTACCCCATTCAATGATGCGGCTGATATTTTGACCATGTCCATAGTAATGCATAGCCCATACATCGCCTAGCAGGTCACTTGAGTTTACAAAATTATCACCCATCTGATCATACTGGCTGCCAGTAGTATTTTGGGCAAAGTTTTGAATGTATCGCCCTATATAGGTGCCATCTCTTTGTGTACCATATAAGCTGCCATTTGCAGATGCAGAAACTACCATATTTGCAATAATGCCGGGTAAAAGCTGTTCAATGGGTTGTTTTACCTGGGCATTAGGATTTAAAAATGCCTCTTCAATTTTTTTGGTGCAGGAGCTTGTAACAAGCAGCCCCGATGCAGCAACAGTATAAAGAAGTTTATTTATTATTTTTTTCATATCCATTTTTTTATAGAATTAGAATGCTGCTTTAATACCAATATTAATTTGTACAGGAGCTGGTAGAGTTCCGTAATCAAAACCAAAACCACCAACACCTCTTGCACCTGCAGTTAAACCATTTACGGCAGGATCAACACCACTATAATTTGTAAGTAATATCAAATCATTGCCTGTAACAAAGGCACTCAGGCTTTTTACACCTTTTATAAGATTTGGTCTGAAAGAGTAGCTAACAGTTAAGTCACGAAGACGGAACCAGTTAACACCTTTTTCAATAAACTCTTCAACGGGCAATGTGGCATAATACTGATCGTTATAGGCAGGAATAACAACAATAGTATTGGGAGTTGGGCTGGAAGAATTTTGCAACCCGTCATTTAATACACCTTTTATTACTCGTGGTTCATACCTGTTTGCAGTGTATTTGCTAATACCATTTTTAGTAAGCAATTCATTATTGCCATTATAAATATCGCCTCCAACTTTCAGGTCCCAAAGCATACTTACTCTCCAGCTTTTATAACGGAAGGTATTGCTCCAACCGGTTGTAAAGTTTGGATTTCTATCGCCTCTTACACGGAACACAGCATCAATAACTGGTAAACCATTAGCCGGGTTTATTAAGATGTCGCCATTGTTATTACGGGAATAACCTGAACCAGTAATAGAGGTAGTAGGTCCTCCTAATGTTAAACCACCTCTTCCGGTATAAAGCCATGTTTCAGCAATATAATATTCCGCAACATTCTTTGGTAATCCAACTACTTTATTTCTCATGCGGTTAAAATTAAATCGCATATCCCATGTGAAATCTTTATTCTTTATTACATTATAATCAAGAGAAATTTCAACTCCTTTGTTACGGGTAGATCCTGCATTTTGAGTGTTCAATACAAAACCAGTACCATAGCTTAAACGGAAACCTTCAATTATCTGACCGGTGTTTAATGTATTATAATAAGTCAGATCAATACCGAAGCGGCTTTTAAATAAACGAACTTCAGTACCAAGCTCAAATGTTTTTTGTTTTTCCGGCTCTAATTCTGCATTATTATTTACGAAACCGTAGGAATAACCACCACCGCTTGCAAGGTTATCTACAAAAACAGATTGTGTTGAATAAGGGCTATTTAAACGGGCAGTACTTGCTCTTGAACCCCGTAGTTTCCAATAATTAAGTATGTTACCCTTTTTTAAAGAAGGTAACATATCGCTTAAGATTAAACTAACACTCATTCCCGGGTAATCATACCTTCTATTTTTTTCTGGCAGGGTAGAGGCCTGTTCAAAGCGATGTGTATAATTTAAGAATAAATAATTTTTATAGCTTACAGCAAACTCACCAAAAAAAGCAAGTTGGCGAACAAGTACATAGTTATATTCTCCAAACTTATTTCTGTTTAAACGTACACGGGTAGTTGGACGGGTAAAGCTGCTATCCATATAATCACCCAACATTGCTTTTAAAGCTCTGTTATCAATTACAGTGGGTACGCCACCAGGAATTACATTACCGTTTGCATCTCTTGGCGTCAAATACATTTTACCATTACCGCCACTGTTAGATAAGCCACCTACCGAGTCAACAATATTTGTTCCTCTAACTGCAAACATTTCTGTTTTATAATCCTGCCACATGGTTCCACCCATCAGGCGCAGGTCAATATTTTTACCTACTTTTTTTGTAATGGTTGCATTGATAGTGTGGTTGTAACCAGCATACTTTCTCCAATAGTTATCCAATGAACCACCGGAACCTGCCGTTACATAAAATGATTGCGGATGAAAGAATAAGAATCCATTTTGGTTATAAGTATCATATCCAAAACGTCCATTAACAGATAACCATTTAAAAGGTTTTAAGTTAACACCCAATGTATAATTTAATCGCTCAACTTCCTCACCACCTATATTATTATTAACATTCCATATCGGATTGTCGTACTCGCCATTAGCAGAGCTACCATCAAACAAATCACCTTTATCTCCAGTTTGTGTTTCATAATTTCTTATATCGTCAGTACTTGGCCACATAATCAGGCTGAGCAAATAACCACCACCACCTCTCAACACTTTGTCATTTTCTGATTTTGTATATGCAAACGAAGGAATGATTTCAATTTTATCTTTAAAGAGCTTCGTAGTGTTAGATATCCTGGCACTATACCTCTTAAAGTTATTATTAGGCACTATTCCTTTTTGATTAAAGTAGCTACCTGATACTCTGAATTTAGATTCTTTAAATCCAAAGTCCATACCCAGGTTATGTGTTTGTGCAGTACCCGTACGGAAGAAATTTCTTTTGTTATCAAAAAGCTCAGTGCCTTCCGGATAAGGCGCACCAAATCTTCTGAAAAAACCACTTCCAAATTGTGCAGCGGAAATTCCATTAGTACCATTACTGTAAATATCTAATGTTTCAGGGAAACGGGTTATTTTTTGTAAACGAAGACTATTATCATATTGTATGGCAAATTTATTTGTCTTTGCTTTTCTTGTTGTTATAATAATAGCACCAGAACTTGCCTGGCTACCATAAAGGGCTGTTGCTTCCGGCCCTTTTAAAACTGTAAGACTTTCAATATCGCTTGGATTGATATCGGCTATCCGATTTTGGTAATCACTTTCCCGGTTTGATCTGTCTGATGCAAGACCAAGACCTGTACCTCCACCAGAAGTTTCACTCATGGTTGAGTTATCTAATACTACACCATCCACAACATAAAGAGGTTGATTGCTTAATGATAGTGAGTTGAATCCACGAAGAACAACAGATGATGAAGCTCCGGCTAAACCAGAAGTTTGATCCAATGTTAATCCGGCAACACGACCTTGTAAACTATTTAAAAAGTTTTCTCGTTGTGTTTCTTGAATTACATCCCCATTTACGGTTTGGGTAGAGTAACCTAAGGACCTTGGATTGCGTTTTATATCCATGGCCGTTACTACAACTTCGCCCATGGTATTATCAGCCGTTTTAAGGCTAACACCTATAGTACCATCACCTGGCTTTATATCTTCTGAAACATAACCAACATAGGTTACTACTAAAGTTTCTCCAGGATTTACTTTAATGGAGAATTTGCCGTTCGCATCTGTTTGCACAATACGGCGGGTTCCTTTTACCCTGACTGTTACTCCACTCAAAGGAGTTTTACTGTCTTCTGATACTATTGTACCAGTAACTGTTCTTTCCTGTGCTTGCAGAGCTGGTGGAAGAAGCAGCATCACCAGTAACAATGAAAGAAACAATTGAAGAATTCTTCTCATAACTGTTTTGTTTTAAATATTTAGAATAAGCAATCACAAATTTATCATGCCACTCTTACCCCGGCATTGATATAGGGTTTTAATAAAGGATCATTAGCTGGCAATTCAGTAATCAGCATATCAATCTCATCTAATCCACAAACACGGATAGGTTGTGCTGAATTTATTTTTTCAGCAATACTCAAGCACACTACCATTTTAGAAGACTCGATCATGGCCCGTTTTAGCTGCACCACTTCCCAATCATTATCAGTAATGCCATGCTCTACATCTATAGCATTAGTGCCTAAAAAACATATATCAGCTTTTAGCTGTTTTATTTTAGCAATAGCTTTAGATCCAACTGTGATCTTTGAATTTTTAGAAATTTTATCACCAATTAATATTACTTCGATATTGGGATGGTACATGTATTCCAAAATTGCCGGAATGCTACCAGAAATAAATGTTGCTTTTAACTGAGGTGGTAGTGAACGGGCCATCTCAATAATAGTGGTACCACCACTTGTAAGAACAAACATGCCGTTGCTAATAAGTCCAACTGCTTTTTCAGCAATCGTTTTTTTATGATTTTGCGAGTAAACACCGTTAGTAGGAAAATAAACCTGGTTGAAAGAATGTGAAAGAGCACCGCCATGTACTTTAATTACTTTACCCTCATCGGCCAGTTCTTGTAAATCTCGGCGGATAGTATCCTCAGATACATTTATCTCAGAACAGAGTAGTGATGAAAGGACTTTGTTGTGCAGGTTAACCTGGTGAAGGATATAAGCCTGTCTTTCCTTTTTAAGCATTCGTTAGATTTGATTGGACAAAATATTGAAATTCCCGCACAAAAACGCAAAAAGCAGAAATAATTTGCAAGAAGTGGAAAAATGGTGGAAATCAACCCAAGAGGACTTAATAACAAAAACCCCGACTTTTAAAAGCGGGGGTTTCTTTATATGTTGAAAATCAATATTTATTTACCAAATGTAAACCTTGCGGTAAAGCCGATCGCAGCTGGCTCAAAATTTATATCTGTTACAATGTTTAATTCCGGCTTCCAGTCCAGCGAAATATTTAGTGGCACATTATTGAATTTATAATCTAAGCCAACTATACCCTGTGCACCAAAATTGGGGTCAGTGGAAGTTTTCTGTGTATTGGTATTGAATGTTTTTACAAAACCCAGGTATCCTCCGCCACCATAAAAATAGGTAAGACCAGATGCAGCTAGTGGTTTATGAAATTCAACCAAAGCACCAATTGCTAATGGGTCGCCGAAGGATAACAGCCCTTCTATAGCTACTTTTTCATTGATAAAATGTTTGATGGAAACAGAGTTGTTGACCATTGCAGAAGAACTGCTAAGGCGAACACCCAGGGCGGTTTTATAACCTTGTGCTGATGCAGTGGTAAATGAACCAATTACCGCAATTACGAAGGCGGTGAAGAGTATTCTTTTCATGGTGATTGTTTTTTGCTATCAGCTTAACGAAAAATGATGCCCCGAAGTCTAAAGGAAATGCAAATGTTACAAGCAGGGTGGGAGTTTTATCTGTAGCTGTCTTATATTTTAAAACAACTCGTACTTGGTTTTTGGTCGCCGGTCTTCTAACCACATAAAATTAGGAAGCCGCATTTCTGAGGGAGATTTTTGCCGGATAGGCCAGATAGTGCCGGTAACATTGCTTCTTAAAACTACCTTATGCAATGCCTGTTCACTAAAATAGATGTCAATGATATCTGATTTGGATTCGTTGATACCGGTATAGGCACTGTCATCATCCTGTATATAATAAATGCATTCTGCAAATCCATTGGCCCGTACAGAATCAATACTGCCATCTTTAAAATAACCATCCATACGTGACGATTTGATCTGGTTAAATATTTCGTTATCCATTTTATTTACCAGGAAACTATTCTCAAATACTTTTACCTTATCTGCTTTTTTATTTTTTGTAAAAACAAATACAGTATCACCTGTTATCTGGCTTTCTTTAGCCCATATAACTGGTCCTTGAAAAAGGCGGAATGTTGAATCCCGGAATGAATAAAAAACACTGTCGGCCACAGCTTGTAACGAATCGGAGAAAATGCGAACATTTCGATAGCCTTCAAAATATCTGTTCGTACTATCCTTTGTATTGTTTACCGTTACTACTTTAGTTCCTTTAACGGTGTCTTTCACCACAGAATCTTTTGTTGCATACAGATCAGAAAGACGGGCAGAGAATAAAGTATCTGCAGTAATATAAATAGAGTCGTTGTCTTGCTTTAAGATCATCAATGGCTTTCGGGTCGCTAATATCCTGTCTCTTTTATTATCTCTGAATACTTCACCGGCGATGATAGTTGTGCCTTGTGCGGAGTCTATAATAATTACATTTCCTCTTGCCTGCGAAGTACCTGTACTATCATCAAACGCAATATTATCGCCAATGATGGTCACTTTCCCATCTTTGATAATGGGACGTTGCCCAAATTCTGCCTTACCAGTTTGCAGGTTGTAATAACCATCTTTTGTTTCGATCGTTCTGCCACTACTGTCTTTAATGAATGTTTCGGCAATGAATCGTACCAATCCATTTTGTGTATTGTACATTAATGAATCAGTAGTAATATTATAAGCCGGATCTTTCAGTACCACATTGTCTTTAAAATAGATGTCCTTTAATCCGCCATAATACCATCCTTCCTTACTGGTTAGCACCGTTTTCTTGTTGACTACTTTACCGCCATGCTTGTAGATACCAATATTGGTTGTCATGTCATACTCAAGGTCAGGTGTAGTTAATGTTCCTTTGCCGTCGGTTAAACGAACAGCACCATCGAGATAGGCAAATTTTTTATCGATCAGGTAGCGAAGGTGATTGGCGTAGATATTAGTAGTATCGGCATCATTAATATGTACTTTGCCCCAGGCCTCAAATGTTTTGTTGTTATTATTAATAACACAGCTATCGCAAAAGAAAAGACTCGTACCTTGTTTCAATCGCACATTTCCTGCCAGAATGGTAAGTTGTGTAGTATCTACTTTTCTGAATTCAAGCTTACGTACACCCGGTAAAATTTCAACTAATAGCGAACTGTCGGTTACCGGCGCCGCAACTGGTGTAACTACTTGTGCCTGCGAAATTATGGAGGCTAATAATAACCCGAATACAAAAAGGCAGTAAGATGTTTTGATGTGTTGCATTATTTATTCCCACCGGGAATAGTATCTTTTTTCGCTGGCGAAGTTATCGGCCCGTCTTTATCTTTTTTGCCAAAGATTGATAAATTAACGTAGCGTTTAGGATTGGTGCGCAGATCATCCATTAATATTTCTGCACTAAGAATCGCATCATTCAATTTATTATACAATGTACGATCATTGATCAATGCACCCAAAGTACCTTCTTTACTGGCAATTTTAGCAACAGCTCCTTTTAATTGGCTGATCATTGCATTTAATGAATCAATAGAAGGTTTCAATTCTAATGCCGCTAATTTTTCCGAAGTTGTTTTAAAATTACCGATCGTACTGGTGATGTTATCAGTGTTTTTATTCAATGCTGCAGTAAGCGATTCTGTATTTCTAAGTGTACCAGCTAATGAGCCGGTTTGATTATCGAGTAAACCATTCAATGCACTGCTGGCCCGGTTTAGATTAGCAAATGTTTGTTGCAAATTGATTTTTGCATCGCTATTCAATAATCCATTCACACCACTCAGTGTTTGTGTTAATGTATCAAGTGTACTTCTTACTTTAGTGAGAGTGGGATTTAGTTGTGAAGACACCTGCGCTAAAAGTCCGTTTTGTTCCCGGGTTTGTAAAGTATCGCCGATCTTCAAAAAAGTTTTTGAATCCCCTTTTTCAATTACGATATGCGAAGCACCTACTAAACTTGAGCCGATATAAGCAACGGAATTGTCGGGTATGTTAACATCCCTTGTCAGGTTGATAGTTATAAGTACGGCACTTACTTCTTTATCCAGTTCTTTATTATCATATACTTTTCCTACCGGCAGTCCATTGATCTTTACTTCATTCGACTTTTCGAGTGAACCCATATTATTGAAAATGGCATATATTTTTTGTGTTTTATTGAAAGTGTCTTTGCCTTTCAAAAAATTAAAACCCAAAATGAGTATGGTAAGGGCTGCTATGGTTAAGATGCCGACTTTTGTTTCGTTACTTATCTTCATTAATTTGCTTTTGCGGGGCCAAAGGCCATTAACAAAGGGCAAATTAGCTTATTTTTTTTTAACCATCTAAATAAGAGGCATTTATCAATAAAAGAAGGGGCAAACATATGTCTGCCCCTTCTCCTTAAATATTGTTGAATTTATTACCTGCCCCTGGTTTGTTTTTCTTTATGTTCGATCATTTCAAGAAAAGCCTTCGCATCCAATTCAGGCAAAGGGCTGCTTTTTTGAGTATTGCTGTCTTTTATTTCCGTTTCCTGTTTTTCTTCTAACCAGGCAATATATTTTTTCAATGCTTCTAAAATACAGGTAGAAAGCTCTTTCTGACCTTCATCGCTATTGAGGTATTTCTCTTCTTCAGGGTTTGAAATAAAACCTGTTTCTACCAATACACTCGGCATAGCGGTGGCTTGTAATACCCAAATACCAACCGGACGTTGTTTTACATCTCTGTCCACACGGCCAACTTTTACAAATTCATCCTGCACATAGCCGGCCAGTGTAGCACTACGTTTAAAATATTGTTTGGTTTTTAATAAACTAAGGGCAATGAACTCGGGTGATGTTGGGTCCAGATCACCATACTTTTCTTTGTAGTTATCCTCTGTAAGCATAGAGGCATTTTCCCGAACGGCTAATTCTTTGTCGTCTGTTTTTCCGGCACCCCATATATAAGTTTCTGTGCCTTTGGCTGTGCTGGGTAAATTATAATACCGGTACTGGGGCACATCTTTTGTTTTTTTCTTCCTGTTTTTACCCTTGCCAACATAATACGTTACTTTTTTGGTACCTATTTGTTCTGACACCCTTTTCATAGGTGCAGAGTTAACATGGATGCAAAGAAAAAGATCTCCTTTATTTTCATTGGCAAAATTAGCCCGGGCATGCAGGGCAGGGTAGGTATCTGTTTTACGGGTGTACAAAACTTTTATATCCGGAAACTGCTTTTCAATCATCGCCCCAACTTTTAAGGATACATCAAGGCAAATATCTTTTTCGTAAGAATATTGACCTTTTGCTCCGGCATCTGATCCTCCATGGCCGGGGTCAATTACAATTGTTCTGATAGCTTTTTGTTGTATCCTGGCGGGACTTGTTTTGTTGAAAGAAAAAAAACTGAGACAAAAAGCGGTGACGAGAAAAAAGAGAACGGTTCGTTTAATCATGGTTTTTCCTTTTTTAATGGGTTGCCGGAATATTCACAAATTGTTTGCGGTCAGTGGGATGTAGCCTACCCGATAAAGATTTACATTTGCCACCTACCTGATGATGCAACTGTACAAATTTAGGCCAAATTTTTTCTTATACGGGATACTGACTGCACTGTTATTTTTCACATTGACGTGGAAAACAGCTGCTAACGGTATCAATGATCATGATTTTCGCAGTCCTTTAACATCAATTCCAGATACCACAAAACCGCTTCTTAAAAAAGACACCATTCGGCCATTACCACTTCGGCCCTTACCACTAACGAACGCAGACACTACAAAATTGCCATCAACCGATACAAGCGGTATTATACAAAAAACAGACACTTTTACACTAAAAATATCCAAGGATTCGTTGGCAGCACCATTGAAGTATGCCGCAGAAGATTCGGCGGTGGCACTGGTGAAAGAGAAAAAAATTATTCTGTACGGAAAAACCAAAACAGAATACCAGGACATTACGCTTACCGCACCAAAAGTAGAAGTAGATCAGGCAACCCAGATAGTAACGGCGGTGAACGCAAAAGACAGCACAGGAGCAATTACAGAAGAAGCCCGTTTTAAAAGTGGAGAAAGTGAATTCACCAGCGATACCATTCGATATAATTTTAAATCACAGGTGGGTCTGACAAAGAATACCTATACTTCGCAGGGTGAGTTTATAGTTTTTGGTGAGGTCGCAAAAAAGGTGGATGCGAATACTACTTTTATTAAAAGAGCAAGATTTAGTACCTGTAATCTCGACCATCCGCATTTTTCTATTGTAACGCCAAAAATGAAAGTGATCAATCAAAAGCTGGCGGTATCAGGACCTGCACACCTGGAGTTTGAAGATGTTCCTATTCCTATTTATTTGCCATTTGGTTTTTATCCGCTAAGCCAGGGGCGTCACTCTGGATTATTACCACCAAGGTTTGCCGTTAGTGAGCAGTTTGGTTTGGGACTGGAAGGATTGGGCTATTATAAAGTATTGAGTGAATATTGGGATGCAAAACTGTACGGAAATATTTACTCCTATGGTGGCTGGTCAGTAAACCTTAATCCTACTTATAGAAAAAGATACCGGTACAGCGGAGCATTTAATATTGGTATACTAAATTCAAAACAAAATTTTAAAGGAGATCCGGATTATAGAAAGAGCAATAATTTTTCTATTAACTGGAATCATTCGGTTGA
This sequence comes from Chitinophagaceae bacterium IBVUCB2, assembly GCA_002127295.1. GTDB lineage: Bacteria > Bacteroidota > Bacteroidia > Chitinophagales > Chitinophagaceae > JJ008. Next base: position 242,153 of record NFUV01000001.1, on the reverse strand, counting down.
TAGTAAAGCAAGACCGGGAACTACTTTTACAGCCAATGTGCAGGCACAATCAACCCGCTACAATGAGCTAATTACAAATAATACACAACAGAATTTTCAAAACTTATTGGGGTCTTCGATCGCTTATTCAAAAACATGGGCAGGCAAACCCTATAATCTTACACTGAGTGCTAATCATAACCAGAATAATGCACTTCGTTTAATTAGTGTAAGCTTGCCGGATGCAGGATTTACGGTAAGCACTTTATATCCATTTGAAAGAAAAAATGGAGCTGGTACAGCAAAATGGTATGAAAAATTAGGCGTTGGTTACAATGGTAATTTCAGGAACCAGTTCTCTTTTTATGATACAGCATTTTCATTCAAGAGACTGATCGATACTTTGCAGTGGGGAGCACAACATAATTTCCCTATTACTTTATCATTACCACCAATATTGGGTGGTGCTATAATAGTTGCCCCATCCATTTCTTATTCCAATGTTTGGATAGCACAGAAGTTTCGCCGCAAATGGAACACTGCTACACAAAAAGCAGATACTACTATTACAAAAGGATTTTATACCGATCACCAGTTAGGATTTTCATTGGGTTTGAATACGGCCATTTTTGGAACCTACCAGTTTAAAAAATCAAGGATCATTGCATTGCGCCATGTAATAAGACCTTCTATCAGTTTTAATTATCGCCCCGATCTTTCAAAGGGTCACTACTTTACTGATACAATTGCGCCGGGATTCGCATACCGGTTTTCAGAATATAGTGGTGCATTATATCCCGGGTATGCCGAGGGAAGAACGGGTGGTATCAGTTTTGGGGTGGATAACAATCTTGAAATGAAATGGCGATCTAAAAAAGATACAGGGGAGAATGCCATTAAGAAAATAAGGCTGATCGACGGATATGGTTTCAATAGCGGTTATAACTTTCTACAGGATTCAATGAAGCTCTATCCATTTAATTTATACATCCGGTCTACACTGTTTGAAAAAATAAGTATAACCGCACAGGGTATATTGACACCGTACCAGGTAAATGCAAACGGAGTTGATATAGATAAATTTGTATGGGAAGACGGGCAATTTAAATTAGGAAGGCTATCATCCGCAAGTATTTCTGTAAGTACCAGTTTTAAAAGCAAGCCAAGAGATGCTGAAAAGGAAGCACAACGAAAAAAAGATGCTGAAGCCATGCTTGATGATCCAAACCTGGTGGCAGATCAGCAACAGCTGTTAAATTATATGCAGCAAAATCCATCCGAGTTTGTTGATTTTAATGTTCCCTGGTCTGTTACACTTGGTTACTCACTCTACTTTTCCAATCGCTTTGATCCGCAATTAGGAAGATTTGATAAAGACCTGAGTTCGAATGTAAACTTCAGCGGAAGTTTTAGCTTAACGCCAAAATGGAATTTTACCATGAATGGCTATTATGATTTTGATACCCGTAAGCTGCAAACTTTCCAGATGTCGATCAACAGGGAAATGCATTGCTGGCAAATGTCCATCAATGTTACACCCATTGGCTTGTATCGATCATTCAATTTTACCATCAGTCCGAAAGCAGCCGTGCTGCAGGATCTAAGGATCAACCGTACCCGTTTCTTCTCCAGCTATTAAGGTTGATGTTGCAAATAGTAGTTCTGCATGGTTGCAAAAACTATTTCTTTTAATTCTTCGGAGCTTAAATTACTTGTTTCAATAGGAGCAAGAAAATGTATTTCTAATTTATGTGGGATAAAGTAAAATGATTTATTGACTGGCAATGCTTTTTTTGTGTTGAAAATTACCGCCGGTATAACAGCATTGCCCGTGGTAGTCGCTAACTTAAAAGCACCATCATAAAATTTTTTTAGTGGTTCCTTTGTTCTGTTGCGGGTGCCTTCGGGATAAATAGACATATGCATGCCCATTGCTAATACCCGTTTCATTTCCTCAAAACTTTTACGGCGGCTGATTTCACTTTTTCTGTCAACTAACACAGAACCCTTTCTATAAAACCAACCAAACAAAGGAACTTTTGTAAAGGAGGTCTTAGCAATCGTTTTATTAGGCCCGGGAATAAAAGGGCAGGAGAGAGGAATATCTAATAATGAATTGTGATTACAGGTTACGATATAAGCTTTGCCGGGTGCAAAATTTTCACGGCCTTTTACTTTCAACGGGCAGGCCACTAAGGTCAGCCATACCCGCATCCATACCCTTGACATTTTAATAAAGATGTCGGATCCTTTTGGGTCAGGTATCAGGTAAGTGGTCATGGTTGGAATGAAAACAATAAGGAAAGTGCCCACAAAACTCAGTATGCCCCATATGGCCCAAATGCGTCCGAATATATTTTTGATGACTTTCATAAAAGGATTATGTCATTAAAAATAGTTTGTTTTAAATGCGGCCACTCATTTTTTAATACACTGTAATAAATAGAAGTGCGGCGACGGTTATTCCACATTGTCATATGGCTGCGTAAAATACCTTCTTCTATGCCGCCAATTTTTTCCAACCCTTTTCTTGCTCTTGTATTTTCTACATCTGTTTTAAATTCTACCCGTTCGAAATTTAATTTTTCAAACGCATAATTCATCATCAAAAATTTTGCATGGCGGTTTATTCCTGTGCTGCGATACTCAGGGCCTAACCAACTCCAGCCAATTTCAAATCGCAGATCATGATAGGAAATATTGCCGATGCTGCTGCTGCCTGCAATGGTACCACTTGCTTTGTCAATAATGGTAAAGGGCAGACGGGTTCCTGCTTTCTTATCAGCAAAAGCCATCTCCATCCAATTTTTTAATTGGGTTTCATCGCCGAGATAATAGGAGAAATAATACCACATGTCATAATCTTGCTTCGCTAATGCAAGAAAAGCGGCATGATCACTTTCTTCCATAGAACGCAACAGCACTTTGTCAGTTTCCAATATCAGATCAGGTGGTATCAGCATAACTTTTATTAATTATAATGACCAGTCTATCGGGTCAATCCCTTTGCTTGATAAATATTCATTTGTTTTTGAAAAATGTTTGCACCCAAAAAAACCTCCATAAGCTGATAGCGGAGATGGATGTACAGAACGTAATATTAAATGCTTTGATTCATCTATCAGCACTCTTTTTTCCTGTGCAAATTTTCCCCACAATAAAAACACTACATGTTTTTTTTGCAGAGAGATCGTTTTAATAACGGTATCCGTGAATTGTGCCCAACCAATTTTTGCATGGCTCATAGGTTCACCGGATCTTACCGTTAAGGAGGCATTCAATAAAAACACTCCTTGTTCAGCCCAGTGTGTAAGATTGCCATGACCCGGTATTTCGATACCAATATCATCCTGCAATTCTTTAAAAATATTAAGTAACGATGGGGGAGGTGGCACTCCATATTGAACCGAAAAACAAAGACCATGAGCCTGTCCTTTTCCATGGTAAGGATCTTGCCCGAGGATCACCACTTTTACTTTATTGAATGGAGTTGTATTGAAAGCATTAAAAATCAAACTGCCGGGCGGATAAATTGTTTTGCCTTGCGATTTTTCTGTTTTAATGTGTAACGGGATCTGTGGGAAATAAGGCTTTGCGAATTCTCCTTTTAATACTTCTTTCCAGCTTTCATCGATCTTAACGTCCATTACAATTTGAAATTTCGGTAAAAGTAAAAAAGCGAAGCCGTATTGACCTCGCTTTTGTGACCCCGGATTGATTATTCTATGATCCTTTTTTTGGGAGCTTACCCAAAGCCTTTTCTCCGCATACTGCCGAGACAGCCATTTTTACTTGTTCGTTTTTGCAAGCAAGCTTGCAACACTTCCAAATAAAAATGCCTGCCACTTTGTGGAAGGCATTTGTGACCCGGATTGGATTCAAACCAATGACCCCAAACTTAGAAGGTTTGTGCTCTATTCAGCTGAGCTACCGGGCCTTTTAAGAGGCGGCAAAGATAGGGGATATATGCTTTTTGGCGAACTAAAAAAGGACCTTTTTTGTTCTGGCTCCAGACTAATGACTCCAAACTCCCGACTCTTCCTCTACATTCCTGGCATCCTGAAACTATCTAAATACACATTCACTTTTCCTTCGGGCAATGGCTTTTTACTCAACACATATAAAAAGCCGATGATCTTGCCATCTGTCCAGGCTTTTATTTTCCACGAATTTTTTTTCTCGTCTTCCCAATAGTCAATAATGCCACGGGTGTTCTCATTATTATTTAAAAAATGGCCACGACCATAGCCGCTTGCTTTAGTAATTTCAAAACCATCTTTCAGGTAATCCGCATAAGATACAAGCAGCGCTTCGGCAGCCACAAGATCGGTAAGCGGATTTAAAAGTTTAACGCAGATGATGCCATACGTAACACCTTCGTTCACACATTCCCCGGTGTACACAACAGATGAATCCTGGCTTTTTGCCATTTCAAATTTCATTTCGCAATAGTTATAAAGCGAACAACCTGATTTACTGATCGTATATTTTTTCAGGCTTTGAGTAAAAGCTGTTGCACTGCTGGTAAGAAAAGCAAAGAGTAAGATTATTTTAGTGAACATGTTGCAAAAATAGGATTCAGGTAAACGGAAACAGCAAACAGTTGTTAAGATTAGTAATTATTTCATTCCCGGAAAACGTAAACCTTCAAGGAATAGTTCAACTTTTTTTTCAGGTAATTCTTTGGCGCTATGCACATATAATACCGCAATAAATTTTCCATTCGTCCAGGCCTTTATTTTCCATTTCTCTTTGTCCACATCATCCCAGGTATCATAAACACCCCGTGTAGTTTGATCCTTATTCAATGTATGGCCTTTATTATATCCTTTAGATTTTACTATGCCATTATCCAATTTCATAAAATCGAGATAAGAAATGACGGTGTCTTCAGCGGCAGCAAGATCATCAACCGGCTTTACCAGTTTCACAAGGTAAATACCCCAGGTTATTCCATCCTTTACGCAGTCATCAGCATACACGGTGGAACCATCTTCCAGGTCATACGCATCAAAGCGGCCAGGAAAACAAAACACTTCTACTGTACAGCCCGTTGTACTGATAGCAACTTTGGCGGCTTGCTTCGAAGCTTCCTTTGCTTCTTTAGCAGCTTCTTTCGATTCTTTGGGACTGTCTTGCGCAATACCGGAAAAATAACAGGAGCAAACCAGCAGCAGTGATAAGAGTTGGCGCATCGTATCTTTTTATTGGTTAGGGATTAGAGTGTAAAGATAAATGCTATATGCATTTGGTTGCACCCTTTATTATTTATAGACAGTGGTTCAAATCTTTTAAATTGCAGCCTTTAACTGCCTGCTATGCCCCTTACTTTTAATTACGGAATTGATACACTTACGGTTTCCAACGTACTTGCTATTGCGAATGGTAAACTAAAAGCTGTGCTCAGTGATAAAGCTATTGAAGTCATTAAAGCCAGCCAGCAATCCGTGCAGCAAATTGTGGATGAGGGCAGAACGGTGTATGGAATAAACACTGGTTTTGGTATACTGGCCAATACCGCCATTTCAAAAGAAGATACCGCCACACTTCAATATAAGATTTTACAAAGCCATAGTGTGGGAGTGGGAGATGCTATACCGGTGGAAGTTGCAAAGCTGATGCTGATCACCAAAGTGCATGCATTGGCACAAGGTTTTAGCGGCGTACAACTTTCCACACTGGAAAGAATAATCTGGCATATTGAAAACGATGTAATTCCCGTGGTACCGGAAAAGGGTAGTGTAGGCGCCAGTGGTGATTTAGCACCCCTGGCACATTTGTTTTTACCATTGATAGGTTTGGGTGAAGTTTTTTATAATGGCACAAGACAAAAGGCACAGCAAATTCTCCATCAATTTAAATTATCACCTATACAACTCGGGCCTAAAGAAGGTTTGGCACTCATCAATGGAACGCAATTCATTTTATCCTTTGCGGTAAAAGCAGTGCAACGAATGCACAATTGTTTAGAAGCAGCAGATATCATCGGGGCAATGAGCCTGGAAGCATTAACCGGAACCAAAGCACCTTTCGATGAACGTTTACATGATCTCCGTCCTTTTACGGGAAATAAATTAGTAGCACAACGGTTACGTTTATTGTTAAAGGATTCCGCCATCATGCAAAGCCATGTGGATTGCGGACGGGTACAAGATCCCTACAGTCTTCGTTGTATGCCGCAGGTACATGGTGCAAGCCGCAATGCCTGGTTACATTTAAAAGAGCTGACAGAAATTGAATTGAACGCTGTAACGGATAACCCGATCATTTTCGACGCACAGGATACCATCAGCGGCGGAAATTTTCATGGGCAGCCGATGGCTTTGCCATTAGACTATTGTTGTTTTGCTGCGGCCGAGATTGGCAACATCAGCGATCGCCGTTGTTATTTATTACTGGAAGGCAAATGGGGATTGCCGATGTTATTGATGAAAGATGTAGGATTGAACAGCGGCTTTATGATTCCGCAATACACCACGGCAGCACTCGTAACAGAAAACAAAACCTTATGTTTCCCCGCCAGTGCCGATAGTATTCCAACTTCACTCGGTCAGGAAGATCATGTAAGTATGGGCAGCATCAGCGGCAGAAAATTAAACAGGGTATTGGATAATTTGGAATACATCATGGCCATCGAATTATTATCAGCCTGCCAGGCCATTGAATTCCGAAGTCCGTTAAAAAGTTCGGCTTTGTTAGAATTTGCACATGATCATGTCCGGCAGTTTGTAGGCTTCGCCAGCGAAGACCGCATCTTTGCGGATGACATCAATAAAGTAGCCGGCATCATCAAAGATTTTTCTTTTGTAGAGAAGGTGAATGCATTTGCAGCAGGCAAAGGAATAAAACTGAATGAGAATTTCGATGAATTTAATGACAAGTAACCACGGATAACACAGATTACAGCACAGCTAACACAGTATAATCTGTGAAAAAAATCTGTGCAATCTGTGGTAAAAAACTAAATTCTCATTGCACTCTCCAATGCCAGTTGCATCATTGGTAACAATGCCTTTTCTCTTTCGTCTGCCGATATCTGTTCATGCGTAGGAATAATATCCGATACCGTTAATAAAGTAGCAGCCGACTTCTTCAGATACTTCGCATTGGCAAACAATGCAAAAGCTTCCATCTCCACCGCCACACAATCATTTTTATAGGCAATATCAGGTATCCCTTCTTCAGAACGATAAAAAACATCACTGGAGTGAATGGCCCCTGCCTGCATTTTCAAACCCAGGGTAGCGGCCGCATCATTAATAGCCGCATAGGCATTGCCTTCATGATAGAGGTGATCGGATTTATAACCAAAAGCATGTAAGGCATAAGTAGATTCGCTGAAAGCCCTCTCCACATTTATCAGGTCAAATAATCTGAGCCCGGTGGTATAAGCGCCACAGGTTCCAATGCGAACGATACATTCTACATTGTATTCATTATATAATTCATAAGAATAAATACCGATAGAAGGGCAGCCCATACCACTGGCACCAATAGTGATGGCTTTGTCTTTATAGTTTCCGGTATAATATAAAATGTTGCGGGTCTGGCTTACCAGTTTAGCATCCTGCAGAAAATTATCGGCCATGTATTTTGCCCGGAGCGGATCACCAGGCATCAAAACAACAGGCGCAATTTCTCCTTTTTTGGCACTAATGTGGACACTCATGGCAGTAGTTTATCACTTTAAGTTAACTTTTTTATCGGAGATTAACGACTTTTGTACAAACCACAGATAACACAGATTAAGGCATAGATAAAACAGTGTAATCGGTGAAAAAAAATCAGTGTAGTCTGTGGTAAATTAACCAATATGAATACAATAACGAAACGCTACGACGCCATCAAGTATAAAACTCCCACCGGTTCAACCCTTAGCTGCAAAGGCTGGATACAGGAAGCCGCACTAAGAATGTTGCTCAACAACCTCGATCCCGAAGTAGCAGAACGTCCCGACGATCTGATAGTCTATGGAGGCAGGGGCAAAGCAGCCAGAAATTTTGAAGCACTAGATAATATTATCGCCGCACTCAAAATATTGGAGAATGATGAATCACTCCTCATTCAATCCGGCAAACCCGTAGGTATTTTAAAAACACATAAAGATGCACCACGGGTACTTATCAGTAATTCGCAACTGGTTCCTAACTGGGCCAACTGGAAGCATTTTGATGAACTGGAAAAAAAAGGATTGATGATGTATGGGCAAATGACCGCCGGCAGCTGGATCTATATCGGCAGCCAGGGCATTGTACAAGGCACTTACGAAACCTATGCCGCAGTAGCAGCCAAACATTTCTCCAAAAAACCAACCGAGAAAAAATATGATGCCAATGATGATGAGATAATTATAACAGCCGCTTACGATGGCACATTAAAAGGAACACTCAACGTTACCGCTGGCCTTGGTGGCATGGGTGGTGCACAACCACTCGCCATAACCATGAACGAAGGTGTTGCACTCATTGCAGAAGTAGAAGAGTGGCGTATCGACAAACGCATCGAAACAAAATACCTCGATGAAAAATATACCAACATTGATGAAGCCATCAATGCAGCAGTAAAATATAAAAAAGAAGGCAAGGCCGTAAGCATCGGCGTGTTGTGCAATGCAGTAGAATTATTACAACGCCTCATCAAAAGAGAAGTGGTACCCGATACACTCAGCGATCAAACCTCTGCACATGATCCGCTGTATGGATATATTCCAAACACATTGACCAATGAAGAAGCCAATGTACTCCGGGAAAAAAATCCAACGGAATACCTTGACCGCAGTTACGAAAGCATTTACTATCATGTATCGCTGATGGAAGATCTGCAAGACATGGGGGCCATCGTTTTTGATTATGGAAATAATATCCGTGCCCGTGCAAGAGAACATGAGATTCGCATGTCTCCCGACTCCGGACTAAAGACTACCGACTCATTCTCTTTCCCCGGTTTTGTACCAGCCTATATCCGTCCGTTGTTTTGCGAAGGCAAAGGCCCGTTCCGTTGGGCAGCCCTCAGTGGAGATTCCAATGATATTGCCGTTACCGACGAACTCATCATCAATATGTTTCCCGAAAACAAAGGCATGCTCCGCTGGATGAAGATGGCCAAAGAAAAAATTGCCTTCCAGGGATTACCGGCCCGTATCTGCTGGCTCGGGCAGGGAGAAAGAGAAAAAGCAGGTCTCGCCTTTAATGAATTAGTAAGAACCGGAAAAGTAAAAGCACCCATTGTTATTGGTCGGGATCATTTAGATACCGGCAGCGTAGCATCTCCCAATAGAGAAACAGAATCTATGCTGGATGGTAGTGATGCCGTAGCCGACTGGCCAATTCTTAATGCACTCGTTAATACAGCAGGCGGCGCCAGTTGGGTAAGCCTGCACCATGGCGGTGGCGTAGGCATGGGCTATAGCATACATGCCGGCATGGTCATCGTTGCAGATGGTACTGCCGATGCCGAAGCAAGATTGCGCCGTGTATTAAGAAACGACCCCGGCATGGGAGTGATACGACATGCAGATGCAGGTTACGAACTCGCCAATGAAACCGCAAAAGCCAATAACTTAAATTTAGCGGATAGATTGATGAAGTAGCTTCCCTCTCTGAAGGAGAGGGACGGGAGGGTGAGGCCGCCGAAGAAACTTTACAGGCAAACGATTTAGATTTCAAGAATCGGTTGAAGTAAACGGTTAGGCGCAACAACTCCAAATCGCTCAGTGACTTGTAATCCCGACGAAGGAGGAATCTGCATCGTCTTTGCGAGGAGGAACGACGAAGCAATCTGCATTAGACCAGCTGCATTACTACTATCATCGTCCCTTGCGTCGCACTCTTGTACGTTCTATAATTCTATTCAGCATTTGCGAAGCAGAGGTTAATTGTATTTACGCTTCTCGTTACAATATGCCATTTTAGCAGGACATATTTATAGGCATGACAATTGAACCCTCTTCCAAAAAAGAATTATGCCAACACTACTGCAATGCATTAATACGCTTATAGAAAATATATCAGTAAGCGACAGACAAGAAACAAATATTAAAGCCTCAGTATCAAATATCGGAGGTTATTTAAATGACAAAGAGAATGACCTCAGTATAAGCAGGACATTTACAAACGGGTCTTACGAAAGGGATACGAATATTCGGCCGCTGGACGACATTGATATTTTTGCTGTTCTTAAAAGGGATGACTGGAAAGATGAATATGACCAACTTCCAAATCCACAAAGTGTATTAAGCAAATTCAAAAATTACCTAAACGGACTGAATGACTATAAGGACAAAGTCAGCCAGAATAGACCTTGTGTTACGATTGAATTAAGCGATAAGGACTTTGATATTCTCCCAAGTTTTGAATTAGTTGGTGGTGGGTATGAAATCCCCAATCATGATTTAAAATCATGGATAAAAACTTACCCGGAACTATTGTCTTCTGACCTTGAAGCCACACATAAAAAATGCGATTACAAGCTCAAGCCTTTAATTAAAGTTATTAAGTATTGGAATAGAGATAAAGGAAAATTAATTCCTTCCTTTCATATTGAAGAAGTAGCAATAAACATTTTTAAAATAAATAGCTTTAAAAATTATGAAGAATGTATACGGCTATGGTTTAATAATGCAGAATATAACCTTCAATCGTATGAGTTGAATTCAAATGAAGAGTATAATGCAATACTGAAAAAAATTAAAAGTGTTAGGGATAAACTAAATGATGCTAAGGGAAAATATGATGAAGGAAAGGAAGGAGATGCTATACAAATTTGGAAAGACGTTTTTGGTAAAGAATTTCCGACTGTTGATATAGAAGAAGCAAAACAATTCTCTAAATCACTTTCTGAAGGGTCACTAAAGGTTAGTTCAAGTGGGTTACTATCAACGAATGTGGGCAAAGCAGTTTCATCTTCAAAAGGATTTTTCGGTGGCATTTCAAACGACTAAATTATATAACTCTGATATTCAGATTTGGGCAATGAAGCAACGATATCCCCAATTTAACAGTAAAAAAAGGGAGAAGTATGATATAGAGTTCGTTGGTGATTTAAAGGTTAAGCCAGAATTACCGACATACACAATATCTGTTCAATATAGAGGTAATAAAAACCCAATCGTGAAAGTACTGAAACCCTTGCTGGCAGATAATGCACCACACATTTATCCAACAAAAAAAAATCTATGTTTATATCATCCTTCAAATTTTAATTGGGTCAAGGAAAAGCTAATTGCAAATGAAATCATGGATTGGACAGCAGCATGGATATACTTTTATGAAGTCTGGCTACAAACAAATAAGTGGTATGGTCCCGAAGCGCCACATAACATTCCAAAACAATTAAACGATGAATAGAATAGTTCCTCACGAAATAAATTACAAAACAATCAATAAGGTTAGTGGCATAGCATCCTTAATACTTTGTATTTCTGCATTAATTGCATTAGCATTACTGTTCATTGACAAAACGAATTTTGTTGCAACGAAAGAACTATATAACGAGAACCTTAACGCTGGATTAGCAATATTGGCCATTTTATACTTCTTAATAGACATTATACAAAACTATCTTTTTCAACAGGCTGAATTAAATCGGAAAAATGACTTTATTGATAACAGTCTTGAAACTAAATTATCTGACGAAAATTCACAGGGGTATTTTTCTAATGACATCTTTCCTGTTGGAATATACAAATTAGGCGTTAATGGGTTTGAAAATTCCTTTTTTACAAAGGCGATTTCAAAAAAAATGATTACTCCAGGGATTATTAAGTGTGTAATAATTCTTCTTCTTTTCTTACTTGTTATTTTCTATACTGACCAGTCAACATTAACAGCCCTTATTCAAATAGCTTTGCCTTTTACTATAATTCAGCAAACAGTAAGGTTAATATTTTTTCACTCTCATATCAAACGAATAGTTGACGCCTACAAACACATTTTTGCACATGTGGCAAAGAATAAGAGAAGTCCTCTAATAATTGATAATGTGATAAACTATGAAAAAACTCTTTCTTGGGGTGGTATTCAACTTGACAGCAAACTTTTTAATAAACATAACCCTAAGTTGTCAATCGATTGGGAGGCTCTAAAAACCAAATACAGCCTCTAAGGACAGCGATACACCTCTGCAAAAATTCCTTCCGCCTTGGCAGGTGTTCGATTAAAAGCAACACGCCTCGGTTGGTGTTTTTCTCCACCAACCGATTATAGCAACGGAAATTTGCTATTAACCTAATCATCAGTAAATTTATTAAGCTTCAGTTACGAGCAGGATATTCTTAATGCCAGCACAGTAGCAAGCCCTGAACAATAACCTCCAAATTATGAATACCCTAAAATTTATAACAGTATTTTTATTAGTTGCATCTTACTCATGTGGACAACAATCTAAAAAGCATAAACCTGATCCAGAGGCGGTGCAACTCAATAATCAAGCAATGATGTTGGTTCCTTATATTGAAAATGCCGACAGTTCAAAAAAGGCAATCACTCTTCTTGACCAGGCCACAACAATAGACAGCAATTATTTTCTTGGTTACTCGAATAAATTAATGTTCTATTATCAACTTCAAGAGTTTGATAAATTAATTTTGACAAACAATAAGCTAATACAACTAAGACCGTCAGCACATGATCTTTATTTGAGTGGAGGAGTCTTTTACCATCAAATTGGGGACTCAATATCTGCAAATAGATATTTCAACAAATCATTGACAATATGCAATGCTGTACTTGACACAATGAATAGTAAAAACAGAGATTTTGTAATGTTCACAACCAATCAAGCAATAAACTTGATAATGTTAAATGATTCAGCAAAAGCAAATAAAATTTTGAAAGTGCTTTATGAAAATCAACCAGACGATCCTCAATTCGACAACGTTGAAAAAAAATATATTCATTCTCTTATGAATAAGAACAAAAAGGAGTTACTTGACATGGTGAATAATCCCGATAAGTACAGCCTCGGTTCTTTTTAGTCTTTTTTCCGCCTTGGCAGGTGTTCGATAAAACAACACGCCTCGGTTGGTGTTTTCTTCCACCAACCGAATAGAATAATTATATCCAAGGTTTCAAATAACTTTATAGCTTAGTGACTGATGAAATTTATAACATCAGCCAATGCTTAAACTTCACATATATCACTTGTTCTGTATGGGTCTAAAGTTTTATTAAATGGAAAATCGAAAATATTTTATACTGCCAATCTTTATTTCTCTACTAGCCGTACTTTCTGCCTGTACTGGTAAAAGCAATAAAGAATATAATTACATCGAAACAGCTATGCTTACAAATCGGGACACTATTGTTCCTAAAGAAAAGAAACCACTACAAATCATAGCAGTGTCAGATTCGGATGCGTATATACAAGCTTACACAAATTTTTGCCTTTCAAACAAATCTTATGACAGTGAATTTCAGAAATCTGGGTCGATTTCTGGCAAACCCCTTTCTTTTAAATTATTAAATAAAGAATTGATTGATATTTCAAAATCAGTTACATTTTTGAATAAGGAAAGATGGGAGAAGAAAATCCAAGAAAAGGTTTTGGCATTTGAAGTTAAGAAGGAGGAATAGTAATTCAATGTCCAGTACTCCTGACTCTTCCGCCTAGGCAGGTGTTTCCAAAAGCAACACGCCTTGGTTGGTGTTTTCTTCCACCAACCGAATAATTCCGGCACTATAACCACCTGGAAAAACAAACCAGGCCATAACGATCAAATAATAAGCAAATATGAGAGGGAACATTTATTGCTGAAATGCTGACATATCCTCCTCCATCGTATCTCTGCCACCGAAAAACTATCATTGCGGGTTATGATTGTTTTTGATCACAATCTCTACCTTATCATTAGGGCAGCAGGTTTTTAATACAATTATAGTGGTGCGGCCATTGCTGTGATGTTGATACAGGGTGGTGGTACCTGTTTTCTGATGCGCAAAATTTTCTTCCGATAAATTCCATCCGGTAAAGATGCTCTTCAATATACTGGCCCATTTTGTATATACACGGTAAGTGTTCTCACCTCCAGATGAGTGAATGATCTCAGCATTGTAAATGAAGTTATCTACTTTTTTTATCGAATTGTTTTTTTGTATCTGGTCGAAATTGTTTTTGCGGATATATGCATTTTTAAATCCCAGATCGAGCAGCGAAGTATAATACTCATTTTTACTGTTTCCCAAATTATCATACGGAGATTTGTTGTAAGGATCAATAATTCTTCCTTTCAGGTCATAAAAACTTTCATTGGCACGGGAAACCAATTTTAGCAATAACGGTTTTACTTTTTGCAGATCGGTGGATGGCTCATCCATGCCAAAACTTCTTATACGTCCATTGGCCTCGGTATAATAGTTGGCATATTGTGCCGAATATTTTATTTTATGATACCACCTGTTCGCCTCATCCAGATCTTTCTTACCCGTACCAAAACCTTCTTCATACATTTTACCAAGTTCCAATTGAGCAGGTGCAAATCCTTTGCTGGCAGATTTTTCCATGTAATGATAAGCGTTGGTAGAATTGCCTGCCTCTCTTTCCATCAGTCCAAAGAAATATCCGGCATTTATATTTCCTTTTTCAAGTGCTTTAGTATATAACTCTTTTGCTTTCTGTATATCTTTCGGCACAGCCCAACCTTTTTGGAAATAATATCCCAGCGATACCATTGCATTAGCATCACCATAATCGGCAGCTTTTTTCACCCAGGCTAATTGTTGCACCGAATCCTTTTTTACACCTAACCCGGTTTCGTAGCAATAGGCAATAGTGGTCATTGCTTCCGTATGGCCACGGTCTGCAGATAGGATCAGCAATTTCATTGCAGCGGTATGGCTTTCAGGATTATTTCCACCTACATTATAATAACAAATGGCAAGGTTGAATTGCTGGATAGGTGTTAAGAGAGCTGAATGTTCCAGGTAAATTTTCCCGGCCTCGGTATAGTTTTTTGCAAAATATTTATTATCAGCTTCACGCAATTCCTTCGTAATTTTTTCGGTTTGAGCATGGCTGATAAAAAAACAAATCAATAGAAATAAAGTGCAGAAGAGCTTATAAATAGTTTTCATGTCCTAAAAATAAAAGATGGCTGTAAAAAAAGCAAAAACACTATCAGATTTTTTTTAATTGAAAATTTTAATAATATATATCACAAAAACAGTATGACAAGGGTATTTTATATGTTTAATATGGATACCCTCTGCATCAATGTTTCTTTCACAAAAAAATTAAAGAGTAACACCACCGTGGCAGGTATTCGCTAAATGGATCAGAACAGTTCCCGTACACTGCATGTCAAAGTAAATCCACCAACTGTATAAAATATGTACCCCCGTTTTTTTTAAATAACTTTAAGACGTAGCTTTAATGGCAGTCATTAATTTAACCGCATGGCTAAAACCAAAACAACCTATACCGCAGTTAAAGTCATTGATTTCATTAACGCTTATGTGGACAATGACGAGAAGAAAGCAGATAGTTTAAAACTAATGGAGTTAATGAGTAAATGGTCAGGATTTAAACCTACCATGTGGGGACCAACTATCATTGGATTTGGCAATTACCATTATAAATATGCAAGCGGCCATGAAGGAGATGCTCCCATACTTGGTTTTTCTCCCCGCAAAGCAGCATTTTCACTCTACATTTTTTCTCCAACAGAAGAAAGCAAAAAATTGTTAGGCGACCTTGGTAAATATAAAATGGCGAAGGCCTGCATTTATATAAAAAAACTTTCAGACATTAATATTCCGGTCTTACAGAAACTCTGCAAAGAGTCGATAGCCTATATTAATAAACATCATGAATGTGGTTGCCGGGAGAAGTAAGAATATTTTCGGTTTGGTTTTATTTACTTAAATCTATTTTATGAAGCTTTATCTTTTTCTATCCTGTCTTGTATTTACCTGTTTTTGTTTTGCACAACCTGCTCCGTCCACGCAGGAATCAAAAGACAAAATTGATTACCGGGAATCACAGCGTATGATAAACATATGGATGGATGCCCAAAAAGATTTCGATAAACTAAAGGGAATTTCCGTGACCGTAATAAAAGATCAGCAAATTATTTTTAATAAAGGATATGGTAGCAGCAATATAGAAACCGGCGGAACTACTCAACTTAATACCATTTATAGCATTTGTTCTATTTCAAAACTGTTTACATCTGTTGCCATCATGCAATTATGGGAACAGGGAAAAATCAGGTTGGATGATTCAATTACAGCCGTGCTGCCCAATCTTGGATTAACACAAAAATTTTCGGAGAGTGGCCCTATAACGATCAGGTCATTGCTTACCCACTCAGCAGGATTTCCAAGAGAATCGGATTTTCCCTACTGGACTGAATTCAAATTTCCGGATGATCAACAGATCACTCAAAAACTAAAAACACAGGAAACACTTTATCCTGCTTCCACCTATTTACAGTACAGCAATTTAGGGATGACTATTCTGGGACAGGTCGTTGCTAAAATTTCGGGTATGTCGTATGAAAAATATGTTGAAGAAAATATATTAAAACCTCTGCGGCTGGCTAATACCCGTCCGTCTATGCCCAAAGAGTTATGGGGTAAACAATTGGCCATCGGGTACAGTAGCTTGTACCGGGATGGCAATAGAAAACCATTGCCATATTTTAATGCAAATGGCATTGCACCCGCAGCAGGATTTTCATCAACCGCCGAAGATCTTGCATTATTTGCTGCATGGCAGTTCCGGTTATTAAAAAATGGCGGGAAAGAGATATTAAAAGCTTCTACGCTTCGGGAAATGCAGCGGGTACATTGGTTAGATCCTGATTGGAAAAATTCATGGGGACTGGGTTTTGTTATTTACCAGCTGGATGGAAAAACGTATACGGGCCATGATGGTTCATGCCCGGGTTATCAATCAGTCCTGCAAATGGATATGAAAGATAAACTAGGAGTGGTACTCATGAGTAATTCACAGGGAAATGACATGGGCATCTATACGGATGGCATTTTTTCAATCATACAAAAAGCAAAACCAGCAATGACGGTAATTGATTCACTTAACCTGGAACAGTATGCTGGCTATTACGATAATTATGCATGGAGAGGTGAGATAGTCATCATGCCATGGCAGGGTAAGCTGGCTATGTTTGGGTTACCCAATACGGATCCCGGTAAAAATATGTCGCTTTTTATTCCCTCCGGCAAAGATGTTTTCAGAAGGGTAAGAGCGGATAATACATTGGGAGAAGAATTAAGGTTTGAAAGGGATGCTGCAGGAACCATCATAAAATACTGGAGGCATAGCAACAAGTATGATAAAATAAAAAAAGTGCTACCGCTTAATTAAATTATTTCCTTCGCCCTTGCTCTTGTTATTAAAATACATGCCCGATGTTGCGTGGGTTACTCAGTAGCATCTCATCATCAGCTATGCTAAAGTATTATTATAAACAGGTACACTAATTGTACAAAAAATATTTACATCTACACATCAGCAATGCAACAAAACCAAACCATTCACAGCCCTTTTACCCAAACCTATTTCCACGGTACAAAAGCAGATCTTAAGATCGGTGACTTTATAGAAGCAGGTCTTAGCTCCAACTATGGGCAACAAAAAAATGCAAAATATATTTATCTCACTGCCACCTTAGATGCTGCCATCTGGGGTGCAGAGCTTGCACTCGGCGATGGGAGAGAAAGGATTTATTTAGTCGAGCCAACCGGTGCAATCGAAGATGATCCTAATTTAACCGACAAAAAATTCCCGGGTAATCCCACAAAGTCATTCCGTTCGTTGCATCCTTTTAAAGTGGTGGGAGAAATTACCATTTGGCAACCTCACCCAGCAGAACAGGTAAAAGCTATGAAAGATGGATTGGCAAAATTGAAAGACCAGGGTATTGACGCTATTGAAGACTAAATAAAATTTATCCCTCAGCAAATTTTAGAAATCAGTTTGTTGCTTCGTATATTTAATTCCACCCTTATTTTAAACAATGCAGCAGAAATTATGAAAGTCAGCATACGGATATTTTTTACCCTGTTAGTGACCGGGATACATTTTGTTACTACGGCACAACCCGTTCAGTATACTACAAAAGAAAGTTTTGCCATTCATGATAGTATAAACCAAAGCCGCTGGGATGTGGGTGGTAGCTTATCCAAATATAGCTTCCGCTATATGTCAGAGTTTTTCCCGGTAGGTATAATTAATAAACCAGCCCAGCCATATAATTTTCGTAGCATTCCTAAAAGATCCATTGAAAATATCATTGTCAAAACAAAGAAAGGAACATCCGGTTTTGAAGCATATCTGAATACACTTCATATCGCCAGCTTCATTGTAGTTCATAAAGGAAATATTGTATATGAAAAGTATTTCTCCATGCTTCAGGAAGATCAGCATACACTTCAGTCTGTATCCAAAGTAATAACGTCAACATTGATCACCAGCTTGATCAACGAAAAAAAGATCGGTATTGAGCAACCGGTTGAAAAATATATTCCTGAATTGGCCGGTACGGACTGGCAGGGAATTTCTGTAAGGGATATCTTACACATGCGGTCGGGTATGGACAGTAAATCCATCGATTTTGAAAGCGGACCATTTACTAATCCACAGCATAAAAATTACCAGCTGGAATCAGCCTTGGGTATTCTGCCCAAAGCAGACAACACACCTTTATCTGCTTACGAATTTATCAGGGGAATAAAAAAAGATAAGGCCGCTGGATTAGCCGCTGAGTATTCCAATATCAACACTTTTGTGTTGGGTTGGCTTGCAGAAAAAGTAACCGGGCAGAAATATACCGATCTCGTAGCAGAAAGGATCTGGCAACCTATGGGCGCCTCTTCCAATGCCTATGTTTGTCTTTCAGCAAATGGAGTTCCCTGGCATCATGGAGGTATATCAGCAACACTTAGGGATTTGGCCCGTTTTGGTATGCTCTTTACTAACACTGAAATAAAAAAAAGAAAAGAAAACCTCATCAGTTTCAAACAACTAAAAGAAATATTTGATGCTAAACCTATCGACAACCCGATAGCTCCCTTCAAATGGACCTATCAATGGGATTTAGCCAGCGATGGAATAATGATGAAAGGTGGTTTTGGTGGCCAGGCTTTATTGATACATCCTGAAAAGGAAATTGTAATTGCTTATTATAACTATGTTGATAAAGATTGGAGTATTATGAATATGATTTCTGATGCCGTATTAAAAGATATTATAAAAGCGGTAGAAAATAAATAACCAAACAAACAAACAGTACTGCCGCAGTACTTACCCTCTCGGCTCAGTCATCACTATGTAATTATTTTTTTCGGCTGTTTAATTTTTTGCTCAATTATTCTCATACCGGCTTAGCCTGTTAGAAAGCTGCCGGATCTGTTGTTGCATATCATTCATCCGTTGCAATAGATGGGTTATCGTTTCAATACCTTCCAGGTTTATATCCATCTCATAATACAAACGTACCATTCTTTCCAGGTGGCTAAGCTGGCTTACCGGCAGGAAGATTTTATCTTCCAGTATCGAAATCTCTATGAGGCCGCTATCTTTTAAAGAATTAATAAAGGACAGCTCAATCTGGTGATACATACAAAATTCATCGGCTGCTATCATTTCTTCTGTTTGCATACAAAGGGATTTATTGGAGTTTACTCAATTGGTTGAACAATTCTTTTTGTTCCGCTGTTAGGTTCGTGGGCAATTTCACTTCATACGTAACATACAAATCGCCGGTCTCGCCTTCTTTTTTATATACCGGCATACCTTTTCCCTTCAACCTTATTTTAGAGCCGGTTTGTGTTTCTGGACTCACGGTTAACTTTACTTTCCCCGTCAGGGTATCAACAATTGTTTCTCCTCCCAGTATAGCCGTGTACAGGTCAATAGTAGCGGTAGTATAAAGATCATTGCCCAATCGTTTAAAATTCGGATCTGCCGCAATAGTAAAAGTAATATACAGGTCACCAGCCGGACCACCGTTTACACCGGGGGCACCATATTCTTTTAATTTTATCTTTTGCCCGTTCTCCACACCCGCTGGTATAGTGATGCGGATATTTTTTCCGTTAACAGTAAGGCTTTGTTGATGTGTTTTCATCACATCCCTTAAACTAAGTTGTAATTCAGCCTGGTAATCTTGTCCCCTGAATTTCGTTTGTCTGCTGCGACCCGATCCTCCAAACATCGATTCAAAAAAATCTGAAAAGTCATGTTCTTCAGCACCTGAAAAATTTCCCCCGCTGGTATATTGTGAGCCGGTTCGACTGCGGCGTTGCTGCTCAAACTGATCTGCATGTTGCCAATCCTTTCCATACTGGTCATATTTTTTTCTTTTTTCCGTATCGCTTAATACTTCATTGGCTTCGTTAACCTGCTGAAATTTTTGATGAGCTTCTTTATCGTTGGGATTAAGATCAGGGTGCAGTTTTCTGGCCAGCTTGCGATAAGCTTTTTTTATTTCTTCTTCGGAAGCAGTTTTATCAACGCCTAGGACTTTGTAATAGTCTATAAATTCCATGTAGCCGTTTTTGCTGAAAGTTATAAAGTTACTCTTTTCGCTGTGTTTTTTTTCGCTACTAAATTTCAAGCCTATCGGCCGAAATATCTATTTTCTTTTTTTTGAGACTATAAAATTAGATGCAAAATATGGCTTCATATCTCGGAACAGAACAGATTGAAATTTGTGAATAGGCATCACATCACTTTTTAAAATCAATTAACTTAACTAATTATTTGCTGCTAACTTTTAATTGTCTTACTTAATAAATTATTTGATGAAGCATTATCTCTCGCCTTGGTTCGTGTCAATAAAATAAAATGTCCTTCTTATGGAGTATCATGAATATGATTTCGGCTGCCGTATTAAAGGATATTATAAAAGCGGTAGAAAATAAATAACCAAACAAGCAGTACTGCAGCTATACTTGCGGCCTCAGTTCAGCAGCACAGCTAAAAACTATAAAAGGCGGATTGGGAAAGTTGTAAGACCAGGTTATTGTAGCTATTGAAGAATAGTTAAGCCAACTAACAACACCCATTTTCAGCATAACAAACAGGTTATCACCCCGTGCAAGAGGCATCTGCTTCTCTGCAAAGGCCATCTGTTGCCCTGCAAGAGCAATCTGCGCTGCTGCAATGGCAGCCTGCGCTGTTGCAATGACAGGCTGCGGTTCTGCAACAAAAATCTGCTTCCCTGCAAAAGCTATCTGCTCTCCTGCAATAGCCAACTGCTCCTCTGCAAAGACCATCTGCTGTGTTGCAATGGCAGTCTGCGCTGCTGCAATGACAGGCTGCGGTCATGCAAACGACAACTGTTGTCCTGCAAACAACTTCAATAATAAAAAAAGAAGAACCTTTTCCCGGTCTAAGGTCATCTTCTCCACCTTTCAAAATTCTTACCTTGTGTCAAATGCTTCACAGGTAAATGAAAAGAACTATAAAATATTACAGGATCATTTGGCTCAGGCACGACTTACCTGCCGGGCTCTCTGTTTTCCTGGTTGCACTTCCGCTTTGTTTAGGAATCGCTTTGGCTTCGGGAGCACCACTTTACGCAGGTCTTTTATCCGGCATCATCGGCGGACTTGTCGTTTCTTTAATTAGCGGTTCTCCACTTGCAGTTTCCGGGCCAGCTGCTGGTTTAACAACTTTGGTCGCCGCTTCTATCATTTCGCTGGGCGACTACAAGATTTTTTTATTAGCTGTTATCATTGCGGGTCTTTTTCAATTGTTGCTGGGGCTTTTAAAATTGGGAGTTATTGCCAACTATTTTCCTTCTTCAGTTATAAAGGGAATGCTGGCCGCCATTGGAATTATTCTTATCTCTAAACAAATTCCGTTAGCACTGGGGTATGACCAGCCCGACTTCTGGACAAGCGGTTTTATAAAACTATTTACTTTCAATAATTTTTGGGGCAGCATTGAAAATCTAAATCATCACCTTACTAGGGGAGCCATTGTAATCACTGTTATTTCTTTGATTGTTCTCCTGCTCTTTCAACTTCCGTCGGCTAAAAAATTAAAAATAATTCCTGCGCCCTTATTGGTTGTTGTCATCGGAATTATTGCAAACATTATTTTCACCAACCAGGCTGCCGGGTTATCGCTAAGCCAAACTCAGTTAGTTAATATTCCCTCCAATATTTTTTCAGAAATTACCTTCCCGGATTTTACAAAATTGTTTTCCAGCACCCAGGTTTGGAAAGATGGAATTATTATCGGGCTGCTTGCAACTCTGGAGACCTTGCTTTGCATTGAAGCAGTTGATAAATTAGACAAACGCAATCGAATCACACCGGTTAACCGTGAACTCGTTGCACAAGGTATTGGTAATATGACATGTGGGCTCTTAGGAGCAATACCAATTACGGCTGTGGTTGTAAGAGGTGCAGCGAATGTTGATGCCGGGGCAAGAACAAAACTTTCCGCATTCACTCATGGACTTTTTCTTTTATTGGCAGTATTGCTTGTTCCGTTTCTGTTAAATAAAATTCCGTATGCTTCGCTTGCTGCCATTTTAATAATTACAGGTTACAATCTTACAAAGCCAAAACTGTTTCGCAATATGTGGAGTTTAGGATGGAAACAATTCATTCCTTTTATTCTTACCATCATCGTAATTCTTTTAACCGATTTATTGATTGGTGTAAGCATCGGGCTATTGATTTCAATTTACTTTATTGTACGGAATAATTTTAAAGCAGAATATAAAATTACCCGCAGCCTTCACAATGGAATTGAAACTGATTACATAAAACTAAATACCAATGTTACGTTTCTGAACAAAGTGAAATTGCGAAAAGTTTTGGACGAAGTTCCTGAAAATAGTGTGCTTACTATTGATGGCAGTGAGTGTAATTTTATTGATTACGACATTTTAGAGATCATCAGCGAATATCATAATAAAGCACACGACAGGCACATTCAATTGCATTTAATAGGAATAGAAAAAGTAAATGTCAACGCTGTACATTGATAAGGCAAGATCAATTGGATGATATTAATCATTGTTTCCTGCTCACAAACTATTTTCCTTTGCCCTTATTAAGCTTTCAATTGAATGACCCGGAAAAGTTTACCCCTTTGTGGCATTATCGCTATGTTATGGTATGTAGCCATGAACATTATTGTTCCGATGCGATACCCCGGATATGACAGTGCTTCGCAAACAGTAAGTGAATTGTCGGCCATACAAACACCTACCCGTACATTTTGGTTTATACTCTGCATTTTCTATTCCCTGCTTTTTTTAGCTTTTGGGTATGGCATCTTGTTATCAGCAAATAAAAACAGGAAGCTGCGGATCGTTGCTATCATTATTATGGTGGATGCACTCATCGGCATCTACTGGCCGCCCATGCACCAGAAGGAGGTTATTGCTGCAGGGGGCGGAACACTTACAGATACCCTCCACCTGGTATGGGCCTTTGTTCATCTTTTATTGATGCTGCTGATGATTGGCTTTGGTGCAGCAGTTTTTGGAAAAGGTTTCCGGGTCTTTTCTGCAATAGTTGTTTTGATCTTTTTTGTGTTCGGTATATTAACAACCATAGAAAGCCGTGGAATAGAAGCAGGTCTTCCCACACCTTATATTGGTATATGGGAACGTATCAACATTGCTGCTTACATGCTGTGGGTGATTGTATTTGCCATTTTGCTGATAAGGAGGAATAACACATATCCCCAGCAACGGGTATTGATCAATAGTTGATTTTAACGATAATGGATTGATCCGGGAAGACCCGTCATCAACTTTAGCCTATCTTTCCAACCTGTAAAAAAATCGATACCCTGTTATGACAAAATTTACTGCAGCTTACTATGTTCTTTTAGTTGGTACATTTTTCATGGTACTGCAATCCTGCCAGTCCGATAGAAAGAAAACCATTTTAACTGATTTTAAATACGAGGACTTTAAAGATTCTATTATCCGCAGCAATCCCGATACTTTATTGGAGGCAAACAATATTTTTGATGATACCAGTTTTATACCGGCCGAAGACTCTGTAAAAGCGTTGCTCACTAAAATGGAATGGATCTGGCTGCAGGAAGCCAACCTGATGGAAAATTTAGATACACTAAAAAAAGGATTGTCAAAGCAACCGGGTTTTACTGCAGCAGAGAAATTGATCATTAAAGAAAACATAGGGGTGGTAGATTCCTTTTTGCTGGCAAAAGATTCCCTGCCCGTTACTACCTGTAAAGAAAAAGAATGTTTGGTCTATTTAGAAATTAACAGGACAACACAAAAACTGTATCTCTATTTGATCGGTGAATTGAAAGATAGTTTCCTGGTGTCAACAGGTAAGGCAGGTAAGTATGAAACACCTCTTTTCAGTCGCCGTCCCGCAGGGCCGGTGTTAACAAAATATACATCCCGCAAATTTCCGGGTGGTAATTATATGGGATTAGGAAATATGCCTTATGCCATTTTTGTACAGGGTGGGTATGCTATTCACGGAACTACTACCGGCAATTTTACAAAACTCGGCACCAAAGCATCGCATGGATGTGTTCGCCTTCATCCCGATAATGCTAAAATCATTAATGCCCTGGTGAAAACAGTAGGGCTGCAACAGACATGGATAAGCATTACTGACTCAACCACTTCTGAATAAGAAATTTTCAATCCCGGCACAAAGAACACCCGGTGGGGATGCTATTCTAAATTAAATTTGATTTTTTCCAAATCGCTTTTATATTTGTTTTCTACAGCATGCCGGTTTCCGGCATTTATGGTTCAGCCTCTCTTAGTACTGCCTCAGCCTCGTAAGTTCATTGATCAGCGCAAATGATAACATAACACTATGTTTCCATTGCGGTTTTTTTGTAATTGCCTTTTTTATTTAATTGTAAAATGCAGCATTTATGAAACTATCAGAATTTATCGGTTTACCAGAAGATCACAAAAGATCTGTTGTTATGACACATGGAGTGGCCATCGGCAAACGACAGCTTCCAGATCGCCATGTTTTTCTTTTTCAATTACAGGAGTATTACGTGGAAACACTTTGCTGCAACAAAAGCAAAGAAATTATGGAATACAGGGTGTTTCAAAATACAAAACAACTGGCTCCATATCTTGATGCAATACAGATCGATCATTTGTTGCACTAACCATACTGGATATAGTTAACTGTAAAACAGGAGTGTGGGCGGCTATACTCTATTACCTCTATGCGCAGCATAAGAACTGCAGTATGGTGACGGTTAATAATTCTAATTAGAATTTCTAAGTATGATTACGTAATCGCAGATCATTCTTTCTCATTCTGCTGGCAGGTATTTCCAAAAACTATTTCTTTGTATCCAGATTGAGAAACGATCCAATATCCAAAAGAAAACCCCCTTTGAAACTATCCATCCTGTGAAAAGCCGTTAAACGTCCACCAAGAATTTGTAAGTACATTTAGAGTGATCCCGGAATTTTTATTCCGGGATTTTTTTGCTGCTGCTTCGTATATTTAAATGCCGGGAAAACTCACCAATACCTGCCAATAATTTATAGAACCGTGAAGTTTGGAATAGTGATAAAGCATGATAGAAAAAACATCCGCCTAAGGGTAGAGAGGGTAGTCCATACCCAGGAAATAGAACAATTTGAAGTAACAGCCCGCAACACTTCACTCCGATTTCAAACAAACCGCTTGCTGCTCCGAAACAAAGGACTTAAATACAAAAGAGCTGATTGGAAAATAGTAGCGGGAGGAATACATAATGCATCTATCCGGGCAAGCATCGTAAAAGCCATAGAAGATAAAATGAATGAAATAGAAAGTATGTAGTTTTTCTTCTATTCATCATCCTTCACCAACTATCACCGGGTAAAGCTGTTTTTCCAACAAAAAGTTACTTCCATTGTTTATAGTAATGGTAAACCCCGAATGTCATTAATCTACTACAACGCAGATTTTTTATTTCCATTATTTTCATGAAAATTACCCTGGGCATGTTGATGAACGACTCTGAAAACTATGAATTTGAAATGCTGGACCTTTTTGAACTAACTCCCGACCTGGTTTGTATTGCCAGTAAAGACGGATATTTTAAAAAAGTAAACCCGGCGGTGTTACAAAAATTAGGCTACACACAGGAAGAACTTTTTTCCCGTCCCATTGCTTCAAATATACATGAGGATGATCAGGAATTAACCCGCAGCACAAGGCACAAGATGCTGGAAGGAACCGCCTTGGTTAATTTTCAAAACCGTTACATCTGTAAAGATGGTTCCATTGTATGGTTACAATGGACTTCTGTTTTTTTGCCGGATAAGGATTTTGTATTTGCTATTGCTAAAGATATTACGGAGAGCAAACGAAAGGAAAAGGAGATCGAGGAAAAGTACAATGCCTATAAAATAATGGCCACGCATTTTAAAGACAGGGCCGAAGAAAACCGGAAATACCTTGCGCATGAACTTTATGAAGAGGTGGCCCAGCTAGCCGGCGTAGTTAAAATGAATGTGGCCTGGATAAATCAACATATAACCGGTGTAGCAGAAATAGCAAAGGAAAAAATGGAAGAAGCCCTGCAGGTTTCAGACTTGTTAATAAAGTCGGTACGCAGGGTATCATTTTCTATGAGTCCAAAAATGCTGGAAGACCTTGGCTTTAGTGCAACACTGGAATGGGAGTGTAATGAATTCGCCGTACTGAATGGAATACCCTGCTTATTTGAAAGCAGTTGCGAGGAGAGTAGCATACCACCCGCCATCCACATCGATTTGTTCCGGATAAGCCAGGAGGCTTTTCATAATATAATGGAACATGCAGAAGCTACTACGGTTAAATTGTCATTGAAGGAAGAAGGAGAATATATTTTCCTTACGATCACAGATAACGGGATAGGGTTTGATGTTGATAAACATATGTCATCTGCCGGGTTACAACACATTAAACAATTAGCAGCTTCCATGCAAGCCGAACTTTCAATTGTGAGCAAACAGGGCGAAGGCACAACGGTAACAGTTCGGGTAAAAAAATGATATGCTTTTTTTGAGTCTTTTATTTGAATGACAAACAATTTAACAGCAGCTTTTAAACTTATCAGTTCTCTTTCAGTTAATTTTGCCGCCTTGAGCACAAATAATTTATTTACACCGTATCTATGTTTTTGAAAATACTTACTGTAGCAGGTCTCGCTACTTTTGAAATTTATGCTGCTATTCCCGCTGGATTTGCCTTTGGTCTTTCTCCCTGGACGATCTTTTTTGCCAGCGTAATAGGTGGCCTGGTTGGAGCTGTAGTAGCGGCCTTTTTTGGCGATAAGATCAGGGCTTTCTTTCATAAGAAAAAAAGAACACCCAAAGAGGAAACAAAAAGACACCCGGTCATAACAAAGTTGTGGAATAAATATGGTGTTGTTGGTCTTGGTACTTTAGGTACCATCACAGTGGGTGCACCTATCAGCATTGCGGTAGGAACCGGCTTAAATGTGAATCTAAAAAAATTATTGGTTTGGTGCTGCGTTGGTATTATCATTCGTTGCAGTGTTTTTACCGCTATTGGTTATTATGGAATGAAGTTGGTGTAATGCACAAGTGCTAATATAAAAAACAGGTTGTCGGTAAAACAGCTTACATTACTTGTTCATACATTCTTTATTCCGCCAATCCGAGTTACTGGTTGAAAATTGCAGTATGCATTTTATCATTAACCAGTAAATCAGCATCATGAAATTACTTCAAGTAACGTTTCCCCTCTTTCTCCTCGTCTTCCTGAATATTAGTACTGCTAAAGCACAAGACAGTGCCAGAGTAGTTAAACTTGCAAATGCGGTATTGAAAAACCATGAACCTGAAAAAGTGATTTATAATAAAGCCTTATTATTAAAAGGAGAAGAAGGAACTGATTTAAACATGGGGCAGAAGACCTATATAACATTGCAGGCCGGTACAACTTGTACAATTACTGTGGTGTTGGCCAACGAAGAAGATGAAGAGTTAAACTATAGTTGTGGCTATAATAAAGGCGATGCAATAACAGAAACAGTCACCTCAGTATCTGACAATGTCGTTATAACGAAATCCCTAAAAGTAGATTTTGACCGGCCAATCGTTCTCGATGTTAAGAAAACAACAGTATTTATTGTTTTTGTAGGAGGACGAAAACTGCCGGCAGAAGGGATTTATTATAAATTGATCATTACTAAGTTTTAATTCATCGGCATATCTCTCCTGGAATTTCTATTATCGGTTAAGAATTATATTTTTGGGTGGTGAAGGAATTATTGCACAATCCTGTTTACCATGCTTTGCTAACTGGCGATAAGCCTCTCAGTTTTGGAAATGAGCAGGTGAAATTCTTTGATGAAGAAGTCTCTCCATTTGCCGGTTTTGAACATGATTATACAAAAGGATTCTCAGATTTGTATGAGTCACTTTCTCCGGGGCGAAAAATTTTGTATGCTAATCCATCTCCCATTGCTCATCCCACAGGTTGGCAGGTACAACATGAAATACCCGGGTTGCAATTTATTTACGAAGGAGGTAGACCAGCACAAACGGTATTTCCGGATGTAAAACCCTTGTCGGAAATACATGTTGAACAGATGGTGCAATTGGCACATCTTACCAAGCCGGGACCATTTGCAAATAAAACAATCAATTTTGGTTCTTATTTCGGAATTTTTGATAAGGATAAATTAATAGCAATGACAGGGCAACGGCTTCACGTAGAAAATTGTACAGAGATTAGCGCCGTATGTACCCATCCTGATTATTTAGGTAAAGGATATGCAAATGCATTGCTGCTACATCAACTGCAAATTATTCTGCAACAAGAGCAAGTGCCTTTTTTGCATGTAAGGGAAGATAATGAGAGGGCTATTGCTATTTATAAAAGACTTGGATTTGTTATTTCCCGCCCGATGCATTTTTATTTTATGAAGCGGGAGTGAATATTAATCACTCGTCAGCGTAAAATTAGATCGCTTCACCGTTTTGCGGGCAACACCATTACTGCCCAATACAGGATTGAGTTTAGGTGTATCAATATTGAACCGTTCTTTCACCTGGGTTTCTAATGTTTTATTTTCTGGCGACACAAATACATTGCCGATAGTTACCGAACCATCAAGACCAATAGTATAATCAACCATTACATAGTAATCACCTTTTTTAAATTTTTTGGAAGCCATCACTTCAGATTTTAAAGTGCTGATCACTGTATCCATAAATTCTTTCCAAAGTTTATTATTATCCTTTTTTACCGCATTTGCATCAGTTTTATCGATAACAGTTTTATTAGTGGTGTCAGCCTTAGTCGTCCATTTTTTTATGGAATCCATAGATAAGGCTGCTATTTTCTTTTCCTCAACCACAGGCTTTTTACGATTACTATCAATTTTCGAACTTAGATCCTCGCCTTTACGAAGCACCGATCCACTATCTGTTTTAAGCTTTCCGCCATACAGTGCATCTTTCAGTGATTGGGCATTGGCGGTAACAGTAGTTATGATCAATACTAATAGAAATATTTTTTTCATCTTACAACTATTTAAGCGGGGTATTGTTCCAATAATTTACCCTGCAAGGTAAGCCGGAAATATGTTAGCATCTTCTTAATCTCTGTACTGCAATTTGTATCTAATAGAACTCTATTCTTTTTCAGCGGAGCAAAAAATACGGTACTATAAAAATTTTAACCCCAATAAATTAAGTATATTTAGCCAAGGTTAAAATGATATTGAAACTGGTGAAATAATCGCCGGCAATTTAATTGGCTACACAAAAATTAATATACCCTTAAACAACTCTACTAGAATGACAATTCAATTAAACGCAGATAAAAACTTAAGTATCCACGAGGCATTCGGAAATAAGTTGAAAGATCTGCTGACAGACGAGCTAAGCAGGTTTAGTGAACATATTACAAGAATTGAAGTACACCTGTCAGATGAAAATGGTTCCAAAAAAGGATTGGATGATAAAAGATGTTTGCTTGAAGCCAGGCTGGAAGGTATGAAGCCAATTGCAGTTACTAGTTTTTCTGATACACATGAAAATGCTGTGATTGCTGCGATTGATAAATTAAAGTCTTCGCTTACCAAAATTATCGGACGTTTGAGGAGTCATTAAACAAAGTCTTATTATTCTAAATTTAATTTAGTTCAAACATGAAAGAGAGCTATGGCACTTTGTCAGAAACTATCAATGGCCTGAAAAAGGAAGGCTATACACTGGATTTCAATGTCAGTCAAAAATGTCTTGTCTGTAATGAAATTAACGGACAACTATCTCCCGAAGATTTTAAGATTGATAAAGTATATAGGTTTGAAGGGGCAACCAACCCGGAAGATCAATCAATACTGTATGCCATTTCATCACTAAAGTTTGATGCGAAAGGTGTCCTTGTAAATGGCTATGGTATTTCAGCCGATGTAGAAACAGATGAATTGATTGAAAAATTGCAGATACACAGCGATCGATAAACCAGGACGGATTTACAACGCTGTTTTTTTCCTCTTAATCGTTCTTCTTACAGCAACTCTTCTTGCTTCTATATCCAACTTATCTTTGCACATAAACAAGGCAATTATGGAATTAGGCATTGGCATGTTTGGCGATAATCATTATGATAAAGATGGTAAACCGTTGGCTCCCCGCCAGCGGCTACAGGAAATTATTGAAGAAATAAAACTGATGGATGAAGTGGGCTTGGATTTTTTTGGTATTGGTGAGCATCATCGCCCCGATTATGCAGTCTCTGCACCGGAAATTATTTTGGCCGCCGCTGCCACCGTTACAAAAAATATTAAACTCGGCAGTGCTGTATCGGTATTAAGTTCTTCCGACCCGGTAAAACTATACCAGAATTTTGCAACGATTGATCTACTTACAAATGGCAGGGCAGAACTGGTGGCAGGCCGTGGTAGTTTTATTGAATCATTTCCATTGTTTGGTTACAACCTGCAGCACTATGATGAATTGTTTGAGGAAAAATTAGAACTTTTACTTAAAATAAATAAAGAGAATCCCATCAACTGGAAAGGAAAATTCAGACCTGAATTAAAAGACCAGGAAGTATGGCCCCGTGCCATGAATGACCATCTTAATATTTGGGTAGCTGTAGGCGGAACACCCGAATCAGTATTAAGAGCAGGCAGACATGGCTTACCAGTGATCTTTGCTATCATTGGTGGCAACCCGGTACAGTTTAAGCAGCTCTTTGATTATTACCGGAAAGTATATGACCATTACGGTCATGATAAAAAGAAATTAGAGGTGGGAGTACATATGCATGCATTGTTTGGAGAAGATAGTAAGCAGGTTGCGGAAGAGTATTATCCTGTTTATTCCTCGCAAATGGATAGAGTGGGAAGCAGTAGGGGTTGGCCTCCGTATCAGAAACAGCAATATGATGCCGGTAGAAGTGAGAAAGGTCATTTGATTATTGGAGATGCCAGCGAAGCGATCGATAAAATTTTGCAGATGCAGGAATTGTTTGGACTTACTCGTTTTTCTGCACATATGGATGTAGGCGGGCCATCCCATAAATCACTGATGAAATCGATTGAAATATTCGGAACTAAAGTAGCACCGAAAGTGAGAACAGCGTTGAAAAAAAGTTAATCTAAATTCTCCACGACATTTTATACAGGGCATGGCAAAAAAACAATTAACAACAGACGGTCAGTTTATTGTAGGAGAGAACAAGGGGCTGGATTATGTACTTGCTTTTTTGTGCCTGGCATTATTTAGCTACGGCTTAATTGATGCCATACAGCAACGGTTCACCAATTTCAGTGCCTCCAGTTTTGTTTTCCTGATTGCATTTGTTGCAGCGGTTCTTTTTTTTAGAAAAGGCAATAGTAAAAGAATTTATATCCGCATTAATAACACCGGCATTTACCAGGATGAAAAATTAGTGACTGACTGGTCCAATTTTCTCAACGCTTTTCTTACGCAAAAAGAAAAAAAGAGAATATTTGAGATACAGGACAATTTTCTGATGGTGGTGGAATTTAGAAAAGAGGGAACCAATTTGGGTATTCGAAAAAAAATCCCCCTGACAAATACGCAAAACAAATCGGAAGAAGAAGTATTGGAAGCTGTGAAGTTTTTTTGGAAAGATTATAAAAAGGCAATGGGACTATAAATATTCTATATAAAAAAAGTCCGCAGTATCTAACTACGGACTTTAATTTTTTTAAAGAAATCTTTTATTTCTTACTCACCTTATACATACTGCCATTATCAGTAACTGCATACAACATGCCATTATGATAGGCCACATCACGGAAACGTTCATTTTTATCGGCCAGTAATCTTTCTTCACCCACCACTTTATTATTTACAATAACCAACCTGGCGATATGCTGGCTGCTTAACCCACCGATGAATAAATTATTTTTCCATTCAGGTATAGCATTGCCGGTATAGAAAACCATCCCACCTGGTGAAAGAACAGGATCCCAATAATAAATGGGTTGTTCCATACCTGCTTTCTGTTGGATAGCTTCGCCAATTTCATTGCCGCCGTATTCAATACCATATGTAATTACCGGCCAGCCATAATTTTTGCCAGCTTTAATAATATTTATTTCATCACCTCCGCGGGGGCCGAATTCTGCTTCCCATAATTCACCTGTTACCGGATGTATATCTAAGCTTTGTGCATTGCGAATGCCATATGCAAATATTTCCGGCATTGCATCTTTTTTATTGATGAAAGGATTGCCGGGAGCCGGTTTTCCTTCCTTAGTTATTTTAAAGATCTTTCCCAATCCAGAACTAAGTGATTGGGCCTGTACCCGGCCTTCCATTATTGATCTTTCTCCAGTGCTTACAAAAAGATGGCCGTCTTTATCAAATCGCAATCTTGAACCAAAATGCAATCCACTTTTAAGTGCAGGTGTTGCTCTGAAAATTACTGCCGGGCTTTCAACAGTACCTGCAGCTTCATTTAATTTTCCTTTTGCTACCGACATCAGATTACCAACACCATATTTTTCAGCAAACGACCAGTATATCATTTTGTTTTGTGCAAACGAAGGATCTAATGCTACATCCAATAATCCACCTTGTCCACCTGCATCAACCGCCGGTAAGCCTGTTATTTTTTTAACCAATTTTCCATTAGCATCAAAGATTTGCATAAAACCGGTTTTGTCTGTTACCAGCAACCGGCCATCGGGCAAAGGAATTACGGCCCAGGGTCTGCCTATTTTATCTGCTATCTTATCTACTTTATAAGCAGTAGTTGTTTTTACTCCTGCAATTCTGGTTTGTCCTTTGAAAGCAGGTTTGTAATTGCTATTTGCTTTTTTAGTTTCTACCGGAGCGATAGCCGTATCTATATCCGCGGCTCTTTCTGTGGAGGCGTTGCTATCATTACACCTGGTTGAAGAAGCCGCAATGAGTATGGCTGATAAACAAATGAAAGTTCTTACTTGCATGAATGGTATTTTAATGTATGTAAAAATAAGGCTTGGATCTCTATTCTATGAATTTTCGACCATTACAAATAATAGCGGCTTGTAATTTATAACAAACTGTAGCTTTATAACATGAAAATCGCTTTTTTCTCAACCCAACCTTACGATAAAGAGTATTTTGAACGTTACAATGATCAACACGAAATCATTTTTTTTGAAGCCCGGCTAAATGAGCAAACAGTAAAACTGGCAGCAGGTTGTGAGGCAATCTGTGCATTTGTAAATGACCGCTTGGATGCGGGTATAATTACATCCTTAAAAGAAATGGGAATAAAAATTATAGCACAGCGATGTGCGGGATTTAATAATGTAGATGTGGTGGCTGCCCGAGATAACGACATTGCAGTTGTACGGGTACCTGCCTATTCCCCTCATGCTGTTGCCGAGCATGCACTGGCATTGCTGATGACACTTAACCGAAAAACCCACAAAGCATATAATCGGGTACGGGAAGGAAATTTTTCACTCGACAGGTTGACCGGGTTTGATCTATATGGTAAAACAGTTGGTGTTATCGGTACAGGGAAAATTGGACAATGCTTTGCCCGGATTATGCAGGGACTTGGTTGTACAGTATTGGCATTTGATCTTATTGCTAACAAAGAAATGGAGAGTGGTGGTGTCAAATATCTACCCTTGTTAGAATTGTTACAACAGAGTGATATTGTATCGCTCCACTGCCCGCTAACCGAACAAACAAAGCATCTTATAAATAAAGATTCATTGAGTACCATGAAGAACGGTGCTATGCTTATTAATACCAGCCGCGGCGCATTGATAGATACAAAAGCAGTTATAGCTGCCTTGAAGAATGGTAAGCTTGGTTATTTAGGTATTGATGTGTATGAACTCGAAGAAAAATTATTTTTTCATGATTTAAGTGAAAGTATAATTACAGATGATATGCTGGTAAGACTGTTGGGGTTTTCGAATGTTTTAATCACTTCTCACCAGGGGTTTTTAACTGATGAAGCATTGACCGAGATAGCACGGGTTACCTTGCAGAATATTACAGATTTTGCAGCGCAAAAACCTTTGACAAATAAGGTATAATAGCGACAAGCAAGACATATTCTGGCTGATGCTATTTAAATTATCGGCAATTAATTCCCCAAATACCGTTGGCTTGCGCCTATATGGCTTGAAAGATCTTATTATCATCCATTTTGCTTTCGGGGTATGGTATTTGACACTATTGTGTGTTGTATAAAGCCATGCATAGGCTATAACAAAATGCAGCATTCAATTTAATTTTTTTTATGAAAAAAATCATTGCTTTATCGTTCCTATCTTTTGTATCTCTTGTAGTAATTTCCTCCTGCGGATCCGGAGAAGAAAAGAAAGAAGTTATAGTGGTTCCTTCTTCAACACAACGTGTAATAATAGAAAAGGAACCGGCTAAGAAAACTACTACTGTTACTTTAGATAAAAACGGTGTAAAGGTTGAAGGGAAGAAAGTGGATGTTGTAATTAAGAAGAACTAATCCGCATTTATACTGTGTGAATAATCGCCTCGTTTTTATGCGATATCCTGCAAAACATAGTGCTGTTGCGTTCTATATTCGACTGCAACAGCACTTATGAATCGAAATATTAATCATTTTTTTATTTCATCGGCTTTCATTTCCCTCATTTTTTCTGCACTGCATTAAAAGCAAATAAACCATAAAGTCTTTTCGCTTTTAATAATTTCATCATTACTTACCTCTTTAAGTTGGGTTAATAGATTTATTCCTTTTAACGTAAACGGTTATAGTTATTGTCAGATAAATTTGTTTTCTTAACGCTAAATAAGATTTACAATGACTAAAGTATGGTTTATAACAGGTTGCTCTACTGGCTTTGGCCGTAACCTGGCGCAGGAAGTTTTACAAAATGGTGGGAAGGTAGCAGTAACAGCCCGCAATACGGATGATGTACAGGAGTTGGTAACTAGATTTCCGGAAACAGCTTATGCAATCAAACTGGATGTTACAAATCCGGAGCAGGTAAAAAATGCTGTACAACAAGCATTGGAAAAATTTGGAAGAATTGACGTGTTGGTTAATAATGCAGGTATTGGATATTTCGGCGCTTTGGAAGAAAGTGAAGAGGCAGAAGTACGTCGCATGTTTGAAATCAATTTTTTTGGACTGGCTGCCGTAACAAATGCAGTATTGCCTGCTATGCGGGCACAGCGCAGCGGACATATAGTAAATATTTCTTCGGTAGGAGGATTAGTTGCTTTCCCAGGTATTGGTTTTTATAATGCCAGCAAATTTGCCGTTACGGGTTATTCGGAAGCATTGGCAAAAGAAGTAGGTGCATTAGGAATTAAAGTAACAGTTGTTGCACCAAGTGGTTTCCGTACCGATTGGGCTGGTCGTTCTGCTAATGATACAAAAGTTGTGATAGCGGATTATGAAACAACAGCTCATGCTAACTTAAATACAATTCGTAAAGCCAGTGGCAATCAACCCGGCGATCCGGTACGGGCTGCACAAGCTATCATCAAAGCAGTTGAATCTGCTACACCACCATTACGTTTAATGCTGGGCGTTGGAGCTTTAAAAGGTATCCGAAATAAAATAGCAGAATTACAAAATGATATTGATACATGGGAAGAAACCACGGTATGGGCAGATAACCCTAAAGCTTAAATAATAAGTAAAGAAACTTATAAGCCATCCTTTGAATAAGGATGGCTTTTTTTATTAATATCTGAAAACTGATGTTACGCAGTTTTCAAAATAAGATTTATCTTCCCCATTAAATATTTCTCCCATGCCAAAACAAATATTGCTGTACTGTTTTCTTTTCTCCCTGGTATATAATTTACAGGCACAAACAAAACAAGATGCTGAAATTAATAAACAGCTTCATAGTTTTTATAAACCCGTTAAGTGGAGAAGTATAGGACCGTTCCGGGGAGGACGTTCTAATACTGCTACAGGTGTTGTTGGCGATATAACTACTTATTATATGGGTACCACCGGTGGCGGTCTTTGGAAAACAGAAGACATGGGTCTTTCCTGGAAAAATATTTCCGATGGCTATTTTAAAACAGGTTCTGTAGGTGCAGTAGCTGTTTCAGAAAGCGATCCTAATGTGGTGTATGTAGGTATGGGAGAACATGCAGTTCGTGGTGTGATGACACACCATGGAGATGGAGTTTATAAATCAACAGACGCCGGAAAAACATGGAAGAAAATTGGTTTGGAATTTACACAGCATATTTCAAGAATTATAATTCACCCCAAAGACCCCAACGTAGTGTATGTAGCAGCACAGGGAGCATTATATAGCAAATCAACACAACGGGGTATTTATAAATCTACCAATGGCGGAGAAACCTGGAAAAATGTTTTATATGTAGATGATAAAACAGGCTGTGTGGAGTTGTCGCTTGATATGAACAATACACGGATCATGTATGCTGCCATGTGGGAGCATGGCCGCTTGCCGTGGAAAGTTATAAGTGGTGGACCTGGCAGTGGATTATATAAATCAACTGACTCAGGTGAAAGTTGGAATAAAATACAGGACGGTTTACCAAAAGAGTTGGGTAAAATGTCAATTGCAGTAAGCCGTTCTAATTCAGAAAAAGTGTATGCTTTAATTGAGAGTGATTCCGATAAAGAACAAGGTGGTTTATTTGTATCAAATAATGGTGGAGCCAATTGGTCGTTGGTTACAAAAGATCACCGGTTGATACAAAGAGCCTGGTATTATATTGAATTGTTTATTGATCCGCAAAATGAAAATACTATTTATGTATTGAGTGCACCGGCACTTCGTTCTAAAGACGGTGGAAAGACATGGGAAAACCTTTCGGGTACCCACGGCGACTATCATGATTTGTGGATTAATCCTAATAATCCTAAAAACATGGTA
Organism: Chitinophagaceae bacterium IBVUCB2; assembly: GCA_002127295.1. Classification (GTDB taxonomy): domain Bacteria; phylum Bacteroidota; class Bacteroidia; order Chitinophagales; family Chitinophagaceae; genus JJ008. The sequence goes on along the minus strand of NFUV01000001.1, from coordinate 204,878 downwards.
ATTGCCAATGATGGTGGCGCTGCTGTGTCGGTAAACTTTGGGAAAACATGGAGTACGCAAAGCAATATGCCAACGGCACAGTTTTACAGGATCAATGTAGATAATCAATTCCCCTATCGCATTTATGGAGGGCAACAGGATAATACTTCTGTTTCTATAGCGCATCGGGAATTGGGAAGTGGTGGAATATCACCTTCCAGCTGGACAGCTTCTGCCGGAGGTGAAAGTGCATTCCTTGCATTCGATCCTGACGATCCCCGTTATGTATTAGGCGGAAGTTATCTTGGAACAATTGAAGTGATCGACACTAAGGCAAAGGCTGGTACAAATATTATGGCTGCCCCCATTCAATACCTGGGTAGAGAGACCAAAGAAATGAAGTATCGCTATAATTGGAATGCACCGATTGTCTGGAGCAAGCATGAGCCAAATACTTATTATCATGGGGCACAATATTTATTGAAAACAACCGACATGGGTAAAACATGGACGGAAGCTTCCCCGGATCTTACCCGTAACGAAAAAGATAAACAAGGAAAGGGTGGTGGGCCTTATACCAATGAAGCAGTAGGTGCAGAAAATTATGGCACATTAGCATATATTATGGAGTCGCCACATGAGAAAGGAGTTATATGGACAGGTAGTGATGATGGGTACGTTTACCTGACAAAAGATGGTGGCGCAAACTGGCAGAACGTAACACCAAAAGGATTAGCTGAATGTTTAATCAATGCTATTGAAGTATCACCGCATGATAAGGCAACAGCTTATATCGCAACTACCCGTTACAAGTTCAACGATCATCAACCCGGGCTATATAAAACCACGGACTATGGTAAAACATGGACTAAAATCGATAACGGAATTCCAACTGGAGCATTTACAAGAGTAGTAAGAGAAGACCAGGAACGTAAAGATCTTTTATTTGCAGGAACAGAAACAGGTGTTTACCTCTCATGGAATGGAGGTAAAGAATGGGTGCCGTTTCAATTGAACTTACCTATTGCACCTATTACTGATTTACGGGTACACAAAGGCGATTTAATTGCAGCTACTTCGGGAAGATCCTTTTGGATACTGGATGATTTGGGATTGATTCGTCAACACAAACCTGTTACAGATTCGTTTGCAGTTTATCAACCTGAAGATGCATACCTGGTTAATTCTTATAGCCCTTTAGACGAAACAGATGAAGATTTTGATGGTAGTGGAGGTTTAAGAGGTGTAAACCCTGCCACGGGGGTTGTGATTTATTATCATTTACCAACGTTGAAATCAACTGATGAATTAATAATGGAAATAAAAGATGCATCAGGGAAATTGGTTCGCACTATTCGTTCTAAAAAAGATAGTTTGTATAGAAGATATGATGGGGGTCCTTCAGCAGAGCCATTATTATCAACATCAAAAGGATTGAACCGGTTTGTGTGGGACATGCGACATGCTTCCATGCCTGGTGTGCCGGGAGTTTATATCGAAAGTAGTTATAGCGGACATAAATCTATACCGGGTAAATACACTATTACTATTTTGAATGGTTCTAAATCAATCAGTACTGCAGCGACAATATTGCCCAATCCACTATATACTACTACCGCTGCTACGTATAAAGAATATGACGAGTTAATGAGTAGTATGGAAAAAGAATTAACCATCATGCACCAGCATATTAATAGTATTTACTCCAAACAAGGGCAGTTAGAATCTTTGCTGGCTAATTTACCAGCAGGGGATAAATACAATAAAGTAAAAACAGAAGGGCAAGCTTTATTACAACGAATGAAAACATGGGACGAAGAAATGGTACAACGCAAATCAAAAGCATATGATGATGTAGAAAATTTTCCCAATAAGTTTACGGCTAATTATATGTTTATGATCAACCAAACAGAAAGTGATATACCAAGAGTAAACAAATCTTCACTTGACCGTTTACAGGAATTGACGACTGAATGGAATGGATTAAAAGCAAGAGCTACTGAAATATTGAATAAAAATATCCCGGATTTTAATAAGCTCCTTTGGGAAGCAGGGGTAGGAGCTATCTGGAAAAATTAAACAAACTATTATTGATTTTCGATGCCGTGCTGATAAACCAGTACGGCATCGATTTTTTACTAAAATAAATCTGTTATGCAATTCCTTTCACTTCGTCCTTTCATTCCATCTGGAAAAAATTTTCAATGGTCAAAAGAGTTTTTCCAGGAAATTGGCTTTAATTGTACCTGGGATATGGGTGGCTATGCTGGGTTTGAAAATGGAAACTGTAAGTTTATTCTTCAGGATTATGATCAAAAGGAGTTTGCTGAGAATCTAATGATCACGGTAAATGTGCCTGATATTGTAGCTTTCCGGACTGCGCTGCTCGAAAAACAATTTCCACAAAAATTTGGCATTCGGATGGGTGAAATATCTGATCAACCCTATGGCCGTGAAGTAAACATTATTGACCTCGCCGGTGTATGCTGGCATTTTGTAGAATGATACTCAACAATTAAAAATGGTATAGTATATTAAATATGCTATTAGCTCCCGGACAACAATACTTGTAAATAGCTGCACACCTTAACACTTCATTTGCCACAAATGGAGAAATATTTCGTTCTTCAATTTCTACAAGTATTGTGTAATGAGAAAATCACCTGCATCCTGCTTAAAACTGCAGGATATGAGAATAGCCCACTATCATACCATCCTTACAACATTATTTATCACTTTCAACACGATGTCCTTCGTAACGATGGCACAGCCACTGGCGGCAAAAAAAGATTACAAACCTGGTATTTTATCCATTGCCTATTTTATTGAGAGTGCAAATAATTCTGTGAACTCTCTTACCAGCTTATTGCGAAAAGACAATTACAGGAACAAAATCACAGCACTTAATAACCCTGTTAATAATGAACTTGGTTTTAGTCTGAAGAATGAGATCCTTACGGCATTGAAACCCATACTGGATAAAGTAAAGAAAACAGACGGCGGAAAATTTAAAGACATTATTGAAAATTTTCTGAGCAAGCCCGAGGAGAATGGAATTAAATCAGTCAAAAAATATCTTCCTTCCATTGGCATATTTACTACTGTTCTTTCTTTAGTTGGTAACCTGGTGATCGTGGAGAAAAGTATCACCAAAGAAGATCTAAACAAATTTATGGATAAAGTGCAGCAGTACTTTTATCAGTATGAAAAGCTAAACGCCATTAATGAACAATTCAGTGAACAGGTAGGAAAATTATTGGAAAAATCAGCAGAGATAAAAGAAGACCTGAAAGACTTCCTGGTAGAAAGTATTAATACCATGAACCCCTCAATAACGAAACAATCGCTAAAAGATATCCAGGTAGAAGTATTGTTGCAGAAGTATTACGACCCGCAAAAATTGCAAGTATGGCTTGACACAACTAATAGTCAAAAAGAAGGCTCGCTTTACCCCCCTGATGCACCTACTTCCGTTAAGTTAGTAACAGCAGGAATTAAAAGAATTCAAAAAGAGTTTGAAACGATTTATAATGAAAATTACCGGGAGATGAAAGAACTGATCGCTTCATTAAAAACAAGTATACCTAATCTTGACCAGAACCAGCTGAATAAAACGAGTATTGAAATAGATAAATTATACAATGACAGCCGGCAGGCAGATGTCATTAACCTGAATATTACCCAGGTAAATGAAAGAATGAATATTGTGTGCAGTACTATTAACGCAGGTCGTTAACTGGTTTATTAAAACAGACCTATGAATTTGCCGGTATTAACCAGGAAGGTTTTAATAAAGCCTTTTTCTTTTTTTTCGTTCTGTATAACCTCGATGGAATTAATTCTTACACACACATTTTTTTCACCGGTGGAAACCCAGAGTTTTTCAGCTATTCCGGTGGCTGATACACATACTGGATTGCCTTTCTTGTAAATAAATACCTCAACTGGAAAATAATCATCAGCAATATTTTCCTCAAACTGGGTATTCATGGTGAAATAGAGCTGGCCTTTTTCATCAATGCTTAAAGCGTTTTTTATACCTAAAGCCTGCTTGCCATGGTTATCAAGTTGTCTGAAAACCATTGCCTGTCCTGCATCTGAAATGCACTTACTGATAAATTGAATTGTAGAATCCATTTTCATGAGTTGTAGTTTTAACAGTAATATTGAAAACTCTGTGCCAGAGCTAATACTTGCACTTTCTACAGATTCAACAAGGATTTTGCATCGATTAGAGAAATGATTACCCCGAAATGAGGAGTACGACCTTTAACTATCGCCACTTAAATGCAAAGTAGCTGCAGGGTTTGTCCGAAGCATTGGCAATACCATGTAGCTTGCCGCTTTCCATTATATATAAATCACCTGGCCCTGCTTTATAGGTTTGGCCGTCAATTGTCATTTCAGTTTCTCCATCGATCATCAAAATTATTTCTGTATCAATATGTTGATGAGGAGCATGACTGGGTCCTTTTACCTTTAGATAAGTAGTATGCATTTCATATTTCTCACACATAGCCGTGGGCCGGTCAAAGTATTTTCGGGTACCTCTGTTGTTCGCTTCTTTATAGGTTAGTGTATCATGGTTTATTAATAAAGTGCCGCCAGCTTGTTTACTTCTTTCCATACTGATTGGCTTTTTCGACCGGAACATTAAAACATAATAAGTAACCGGGCCCTCTCCGGTGTTTTCAAAAGTTTGCATTTCATGGGGTGGAATAAGCAAGACACTACCTGCTCCAAGTGTTGCTGTTTTATCGCCAATAGTACATTTAAGAGTGCCTTCCTTTATAATGATGAGTTCTTCTAAGCTATCCTGTGCATGTGGTGGACGGGGTAAAGATCCTTTTTGCTGTGTGGTAGCATGTATTTCGAAATAGGAGAATTCATTAGTAGTGCCTTCCAATATTTTTCGGCTTTCCCGTAACCCATCTTTTTTTACAGGAATTTCGTTCCAATGAAATACACCTGAACCAACTGGTTTCAACTGGCCAACAATATCCATGACAATAAATTGTAGTACAATGAAGAGGGTAATCCGCATAACGGTTGATTGAATGTTTTTAAAGTTAAGTTTTTCCTGCTGAAAGGAGTTAAATCCGGTTCATCCGCTGTTATACTCAATTTATGCAGGTTAGGATGGTCAAAATTGAGAAACATAATAATTTTGGATTATTAAACCAGCAACATGAAACAAACATCAACCTTATTCCTTATCACTGCAACTGTGATAATGGGTATAACAACCAACTTCACCGCTACTGCGCAACAGCAATACAAACTTCGCCAGGTAAACAGTATGATGGGCATGAAATCGGAAACAACCATCTATGTAAAAGGCATGCGAAAAAGAACTGAAGGTGGTAATATGTCAGGGATGGGAGCAAAGCTTACCACCATTGAACAATGCGATAAACAACGTACCATTACCATTAATGATAAAAAGAAACTCTATTATATTGAGCCCTTTTCAAAAGATGCAGAAGAAATAATTGATGATGATGCAAAACCTGCTGTAAAAACAAAAGCTACACCTGTTGTTCAGAAAGCTGGTGGTGTCATTCACATGTATTACAATATTACTGACACCGGTGAAAGGAAGAAAATGTATGGATTTACTGCACGACACATCTGGACCACACAAAAGATAAAACCTTCTCCCGATGCTTGTATGATGAAAGACAGTATGATCATTAAAACAGATGGCTGGTATATCGACTTACCTGAATTTAATTGCCCGATTCGTTATACGCCTTCAAATAACAACGGTGGTTATCAACAGCCTGATTGTAAGGACCGCTATGTTTCTCACCGTAGTGGAAAAGGAAAATTGGGTTTCCCTTTAATTGAAAAGCGAACAATGATAATGGGTAATGGAGCGGCACAAACAAGCGAATTTGTAACAGATCTTGAAACCCTGGAACTGATTACCGGTAAACTGGATTCTATGTTGTTTGAAATTCCTCCCGGTTATACGCTGGCTAAAAGTGCGGATGAATTACAGGATAAGTATGATGTAGCAGAAATAATGAAGCAGGCTGGTAATTCGAACTACGGAAAAAATGACCCGGTTCCAACAGTTACTGAAGAAAAGAAAAGCAATGTGATCCGGATAGGAGTGTATGAACCAAAAACTGATGGACAATTAACTTCTTCTTCATTGCAACAATATATTGCAGGAAATCTTTCAAGTGGTAATATCGAAGCGGTTTCTATTACATCTGAGGAAGAGGCAAAGAAATATCAGTGTGATTTAATACTCAATACAGAATTTGTAAAAGTAAAATCAGGCAGTAAAGTAGGAGGTTTATTGAAAGCAATAAAAAACACAGACCCCAATGCTGCTTCATCTTATACTATTGAGGCAAATCTTTTTCTTACTAATTTGGCGGACGGATCTACCCGTTTGCAACAAAGTGTAAGTGGTAAATATGATGGTAAGCCGGACGACGCTGCAAAAAAAGCAATGGATGAAGGATGTCGTCTTCTACTAAAAGGGTTAAAATAAAGAAACAAAATATTTTTATTACCCGTTGTATAGCATTACAGCGGGTTTTTTTTGGCAGGTCTGTCGCTGTAGATTTGCTTAAATGATCTCAAATTCCCACACGGTACGATAAGTGCCATGCTTTTCTACGTATGAAAGAAATTCGTTGTAGAATTTATCAGCGCCAATGGTTGCACTATCACCTATTACAATAAGTTGTTCTTTAGCTCTTGTTATAGCCACATTCATTCTGCGGTAATCTTTTAAAAAGCCAATATCACCATCATCATTACTTCGAACAAGCGAAAGAATAATATTTTCCTTTTCCTGTCCCTGGAAACTATCGATAGTACTGATACGCATTGGAGATGGCAACAATTCTTTAGCCGCTGTTACTTGCCCGGAGTAAGGAGAAATAAAAGCAGTAGCAGATGAGGATAGATTTTCTCTTTCTAATAATTGTTGAACGATACTTAACTCTCCCTCATTTTGTAAACTCATTCCATCGGGCCCATGTTTCTCATTGTAACCAGAACCTGCTGTATCAATAAAAGTTAGATGGATGCCAACATCAATAAGATGAGCAGCGGTAAGTAATAAGCCGTTGTAGAAATATTGGCTGCTGAAACCAGCGATGGCAGGTCGCATTCTGTATTGGGTATTTAATAAATACACAGCCGGAGTATGATCAATAGAGACTTCAAGAATTGAACGGTTAAAACCAAGTTGAGCCGCTTCATTGCTTAAAACAGTAGGCGGCAGTTGCCAATGATCACCCGCCAGCACTATTTTATCTGCCAGGGGAAAAATTGTCCAGGCCAAAGGTTCAATACATTGCCCCGCTTCATCAATTACAAGAGTGTCAAACTTCAACTGATTGATCTTTGCATCATATAAACCTATCGGAGTGCCAGCAATTACCTCTGCTTCTGCAAATAATTTTTGTTCATTGTAAGCTTGCAGTTGTTTTATTTCGGTACGGATATTTTTTACCTCCTTGAATAGGAGGTTGCGTTGCTCCCGTTCTGCTTTTCCAAAACTGCGTTTATATTTAAGAGCCATTCTTCGGAATTCTTCAGCTCTCATTTTTAGCTGCTTGATTTCTTTTAGTTGCTTACTGTTATTTAATTTTCCTTCTGGTGTATGGGCAAAAATTGTTTCATCTACTTTAGTGATGTTGCCCACTCTCAGCAGTTTTATTCCCTGCTTTATCAACCCCTTGGAAATATTATCAACTGCTGTATTGCTGGGAGCAGATACTAATACTTTCTCTCCTGATTTTATTAATTGAACGATCGCTTCAATGAGTGTGGTTGTTTTACCGGTACCGGGCGGACCATGCACAATGGTGATTTGTTCGTTGGCAACAATTGCTTTCACCGCTTGTTGCTGACTTTCATTTAATTTATGATTACGAAAATGGATATCGGTGGTTTCAGGTGAAGCCACTGTCGCTGTTGTTGCTGTATCATGTATTTGCTCAAACAGTTTGAATAAAGGTTTGTTATTCTCCAGTTCATGCAGCACTTTTTTCATAATGCTGGTAGTACGGGTATCAGGAGCCAGCTTTATGCCAACAGCATCATCCTCTATCCAATCCGGAAAATCGGGAGCAAACAAACGGAACTCCCCGTTTTTCCCATCAAGGCTCATCAGTATCCCTTTGATCGGCTCTTCACCACTTATAAAACATTCAATAGCTGCACCATCCCTGAACATATTGGCTTCCGGCGGGAAATGTAGTTTGAAAGTTATTTCGGGGTAATCGGCGTACCCGAAATTCTTCTTGGTAACGATTACGGGATGCAACGCAAGTCCTTCTGCTTTTAATTGCTTAAGTGTATGCGATTGATCAAGCTTATAACGGTTTGCCTGTTCCTTTTCCTCGAGGTCAATACACTTTAATAAAATCTGTAACTGTGGATGCATATTTGTGCGGCAAAAATATTGGAAAAGGGATTGTCTTTACTGATTAACTTTACAGTTCTACTTAAATAGAAATCTATGAAATCATTATTTGTTGCAGCGGCTTTTTTATTTATTGCTACAACTGCTTCCGCACAGTTGAAATCTACTCCGGATAGCAAAAAGAAAGTGCAGATCGTTGAAACTTCATGTGGTCAATGCCAGTTTGCATTAAAAACCAAGAAAGGCTGCGACCTTGCAGTACGTATCGATGGGAAAGCTTATTTCGTTGAAGGAACCACCATCGATGAACATGGGGATGCTCATGCAAAGGATGGTTTTTGTGAAGCCATTCGCATGGCAAAAGTGCAGGGTAAAGTAAAAGACGACAAGTTTAAAGTAACTTATTTCCAATTACTGAAACCCGAGGAAGTTCCAGCTGAGAAAAAAGATTGATTATTTATAAATAAAATTGCCGGGAAGAAGAACAAACTTCCTTCCCGGCAAAATTTTTATCTTTTCAACATCTACCAACCAATTCCGTAATCTTCTCCATGATTGGATGAGCCACCCCAAAAGCTGCCATGTTTCCAATCGAACCAGATCGCATTGATCGGGCCGCTGGTACGGTCATCAAAAGAAAGAGTATATCCCATTTTCTTTAATTCTGCCCTAACTGCTTCAGTTGTTTTATCATGCAATAGAATGCTTCCGGCCTTTGGTTTTCTGTCATCTATTTTAGTTCCTCCCAGCGATAACCAAAGCTGGTTAGTATTGATGTTAGCAGCTTCGCTGGCTTGTTGTACTGTCATACCAAACTCAACCATATTTAAAAAGAATTGCAGCAAATTTTGTTCTTGGGTATCGCCACCCTGAACTGCAAAACTTAAAAATGGTTTACCATCTTTCATAGCCAGTGTTGGTGTAAGAGTAACTCTTGGTCTTTTACCCGGCGCAACTACATTAAATGGATTGATAGTTTCATCCAGTACAAAACTTTGCATACGTTGACTCATACCTACCCCGGTTTTTCCTGCAATACAAGCAGGTAGCCATCCGCCGGAAGGAGTAATTGAAACAACCCAGCCTTCTTTATCCGCCGCTTCAACAGAAGTAGTACCTCTCCATAATCTGTCCATGTATTCAGCCTCTTCTTTTGCATTAAACGCCAATTGATTTCTTATATCATGTGCAGGTGCAAAATTCCTTTTTGCACTGTCTGTTGAAAAAGCTCTTTGTTTTAGAAGCTCTTTATAAGGGTTTTGTTTTCCTTCAAATGAATAAGGATCGCCGGGGCCAATTCCCGGATCATTTTTTTCAAAGCCGATCAACTTTGCCCGTTCCATCGCATATTGTTTACTCAGCAAACCTTTCATTGGCTCAGCAGGTGGAAAGTAGGGATCACCATAATAAAAATCCCTGTCAGCGAAAGTGAGATTCATGGTTTGATACAGCGTATGAATATATTTTGCACTATTGTAGCCCATTCCTTTCAAATCAAAATATTCTAAGATATTAAGTGATTGTAGCAACATCGGGCCTTGTGTCCATCCCTGTAATTTATATACATCAATGCCTTTGTAGTTAACAGATAAAGGCTCTTCTTCGATCGGTTTCCAGGTAGCAAGATCTTGTTCGGTAATTAATCCTCCCTGTTCCTGGCATCCTCTCACAAATTCTTTGGCAATATCGCCTTTATAAAAACGGTCGAAGGCCGCCATGATAGCTTCTTTTCTTTTTTTACCTTTTTTCAAAGCGTCTTGTTCTGCTTCCACCATTTTAGTGAGTGTAGCCAGTAAATCCTTTTGTACAAATATTTCTCCGGCAGAAGGGGCTTCTCTTCTTTCACCCAAATGCGGTAAGAATACTGATTTACTATAGGGCCATTCTTTAATTCTTGTTTTTCCCCGTTCCATGCTATTGGCAGTTTGTGCATCAATGGCATAACCGGCAGCTAATTCCATGGCTGGAGCCAGCACTTCTTTTAAACTCATGGTACCGTATTCCGACAGCATATAACAAATGCCACCCGGTGTACCCGGAGTTGTTGCTGCTAACGGCCCGTATTCCGGAGGGAAATTGTATCCTTTGCTTTTAAAAAAATCAACAGTTGCACCCGTTGGGGCGACACCCATTGCATTGATCGCAATAACTTTTTTTGTTTTTGGATTATAAATCAATGCTTGTGTTTCACCACCCCAGCTAAGCACATCCCACATGGTACATGTTGCCGCCAACATCGCACAAGCTGCATCAACTGCATTACCACCTTTTTGAAAAATAATAGAACCTGCAGTCGCTGCTAATGGTTTACCGGTAATGGCCATCCAGTTTTTTCCATGCAAGGGAGGCTTTTGCGTTTGTTGTGCCATTGCAAAAAAAGAAAAACAGCAAGGAACTAACAGAAAAAGGAGACGGCATTTCATATGTGTAATAATTTTAGTAGCTAAAGATAAAGATTCCAAGATGAGGAATAACAGTCTGTTTATGTATCTGTTTGCGGACAAGAATTGATAATTATAAATAATATTTGAACCGGTTTCACATCTTGCGGGTCATTTGCTAAAATTTGAATTACACTCTATTATAGATAGTTTTGTAATTAAACTATATTGGTTGAGTACTACCGTTTTTTTAATAACACCTCCATTTACGCAACTGAATACGCCGTATCCGGCAACTGCATACCTGAAAGGTTTTTTGAATACGAAAAATATTTCCTCTTTTCAGGCGGATTTGGGAATAGAAGTAACGGTAGCATTATTTAGTAAAGAGGGTTTACAAAAACTGTTTGCTCAACTTGATCCTCTTAAAACTGATTTGTCTCCCAATGCGGCAAGAATTGTAGCACTCAGGGAAGATTATATCCAGAAAATAGATTCGGTTATTCTATTTCTGCAAGGAAAGAATCCAACGCTGGCGCATCTTATTTGCAAAAGAGATTTTTTACCGGAAGCCTCCCGGTTTGAACAAACCAATGATTTGAATTGGGCGTTTGGCAATATGGGTACACAGGATATGGCCAAGTATATTGCAACCATGTTCCTGGAAGATATTTCTGATTTTATTAAAGAATGTATCGATCCGCATTTTGGTTTCAGTCGTTACGCCGAAAAGTTAGGACGGTCAGCCAACAGTTTTGACGAGTTATATAAAGCATTACATCAACCATATACCTATTTAGATAACATCTTAATCGAAATTTTAAAAGAAAGGATGGAGGCATTGCAGCCAAAAATGATAGCAGTGTCAGTTCCTTTCCCGGGCAATTTATATACAGCTTTTCGTTGTGCACAATGGGTAAAACAAAATTATCCCGATGTTAAAACGACTATGGGCGGGGGATTTGCCAACACAGAATTACGTTCCTTATTTGATAAAAGAGTATTTGAGTTTTTTGATTTTATCACCCTGGATGACGGTGAAGCTCCGATTGAAAATTTAATAGCTCATATTGAAGGAAGAAAAAATGTGAATGAGTTAAAAAGAACTTTTACAATTGTTGACAATGAACTTGTATATATCAACAATAAATCTTCTGCTGATTATAAACAGGGTGAGGTGGGCACACCAGATTACAGTGATTTCTTTCTCGATAAATATATTTCCGCTATTGAGGTAATAAATCCAATGCATCGTTTGTGGAGTGATGGACGATGGAATAAATTAACGATGGCACACGGCTGCTATTGGGGCAAATGTACTTTTTGCGATATTTCGCTTGACTATATAAAATTGTATGAGCCGGTTGCAGCATCCTTGCTTTGCGACAGGATGGAAGAAATGATAGCACAGACAGGAGAGAGTGGCTTTCATTTTGTAGATGAAGCAGCACCACCTGCATTGATGAGGGCATTAGCTATCGAGATCATCAGAAGAAAACTTACGGTAAGCTGGTGGACGAATGTGCGGTTTGAAAAAAGTTTTACCCGGGATTTATGCTTGCTGTTAAAGGCTTCTGGTTGTATAGCAGTGTCAGGGGGATTAGAAGTTGCATCAGATAGATTGTTGCAGTTAATTGATAAGGGAATAACTGTATCGCAAGTGGCTAAGGTGAACAAGCATTTTACAGATGCCGGGATAATGGTACATGCTTATTTAATGTATGGCTTTCCTACACAAACAGCACAGGAAACGATTGACTCATTGGAAATGGTGCGGCAGTTATTTAAAACAGGGGTGTTACAATCGGCATTCTGGCATTTGTTTACCATGACGGCTCACAGTCCTGTGGGGTTAAATCCTGAAAAATATAAAGTAAAAAGGAAAACAGCGTTGGTAGGAACATTTGCCAACAATGATATTGAACATATTGATCCTACCGGGGCAGATCATGAGCTATTCAGTTTTGGATTGAAAAAATCGTTGTTCAATTATATGCATGGGCTTTGCCTTGATGATGCCTTACAAAAATGGTTTGACTTTAGTGTACCCCGTACCACAGTTCCGCCAGAATATATTTTGAATGCCTTAAAAGATGATGAGTATTTACAATTTAAGCCTTCCGCTAAAATTATATGGCTTGGTCAACATACTACTACATTACATTTTACCCAGTCCAAAAAAGGGAATACAAGAGAAATGATGAATATTGGGTTTGTTACAAATAGACTTACTCAACAAGTCCAGGTTCCAAAAATGCAAGGGGAGTGGCTTGTTAATACGCTTCAAAAAATATCAATTAACAATCCTAAGACGTACACACTACAGGAAATAAAAGATGATTATGAAAGGGCGGGTCTTGAAGATTTTGAACTATTTTGGGATAACAAACCGATAAGCACAATGTACAAGTTTGGATTACTAAAATTGTAGTGATTTTTAAAGTTAGCATCTATTCATGGTGGTCAAATAATTAGTATTTAATTATGCCTTCTACAAAATGATAGTAAGAGAAGCACAAATAGAAGATATTCCCCAAATACAAATGGTGAGAAATTCCGTAAAAGAAAACATGCTTTCGGATCCTGCATTAGTTACCGATAAAGATGTGGAAGATTATATAATCAACCGTGGAAAAGGATGGGTTAGCGAACTGGATTCGGTGATAACTGGTTTTGCCATAGTAAGTGTAACGGATAACAATGTATGGGCATTGTTTATGAACCCCGATTATGAAGCAAAAGGAGTTGGCAAAAAACTTCATGATGAGATGATGAATTGGTACTTTAGCCAGACGGATAAAACAATCTGGTTAAGCACCAGCCCGGGTACAAGAGCTGACACATTTTATCGCAAAGCAGGATGGAAAGAAATTGGGGTTTATGGTAAGGGAGAAACGAAGTTTGAAATGACAATTGACGACTGGAATAGCCGGGGATAATGATGCTATAATTCAAATATCTTTTGAACTGGAAAGCAACCAAATCTGGCCTGTTTATTGTCTTTCTATCAATAACACTCAAAAACAGGGCAATGAAAAAAACAGTATTTTCCTTCCTTCCATTATTCCTGGCTGGTTATGCTTTTTTTAACAGTACAGCAGTTAATAATGATAAACCGGCTGTTGGAGCTACACAGTTGGATGGACCCTATGTGTTGTACAGGAATGAAAAGATCCATACTAAATATATAGTAGAAGAAAATGGGGTTAAATTGGTAAAAACTGATAGTGTTCTGCTGGCTCAAAAAGCGGATGTTTTACTTACTGTATTGACAGATGAACCGGGGAAAACTTTCACCGTTAAGTTGAAAAAAGAACTCAACAATGAAAAAGCAGAATTTAATAAGGTCAATAAGCAATTTGTCATTTCTGACATCGAAGGAAACTTTGGGGCATTTCGAAAATTATTACAGGCAAACGGAGTAATAGATGAAAACTTCAATTGGACCTTTGGCAACGGTCATTTAGTACTTACTGGTGATTTTGTTGACAGGGGTAATCAGCAAACAGAAGTATTGTGGCTCATTTATTCATTAGAAGAAAAAGCAAACGCCGCAGGAGGTCATGTTCACTTTGTGTTGGGCAATCATGAAATAATGAATATGAACGGCGATCTCCGTTATCTCCATGGCAAATACAACGAAGGTGATAGTTTGATGAATGAACACCACATGACACTGTACGGTGAAAATTCTGAAATAGGAAGATGGTTACGTACCAAAAATGTGGTAGAGAAGGTTGGTCATATATTGTATGCACATGCCGGTATTTCGCAAGAAGTAAATACTATCGATATAGGGGTATCAAAAATTAATAAATTGGCCCGTCCCTTTTATCCGGATACAACTTACAAATACCCTAACCTTGAAACAGATATTCTCTTCGGTGACCAGGGACCTTTTTGGTACCGTGGCTATTATTACGGAGCAGTAAAGGCATCAAAGGAGCAAGTAGACAGTACACTTTCTCTTTTTAAAGTAAAACATATTGCAACCGGCCACACTGTTATTGCGGATACAATTAGTATGCTGTACGGAGGTAAAGTTATTAATACAGATGTTCATCATGCAAAAGGCCACACTGAAGGATTACTGATTGAAAATGGCAAATACTACCGTGTAAAACAAACGGGGGAAAAGATCCTGATTAAAGAGTAGCGTAAAGAATAGTATTTATTTAGTATACTGCCAGGCCCACCAAATCAATAAAAATTGTAGGGGTAGTCGTATTAGCGCAATCCATAAATATGGGTTGTTTTTATTCCAATAATTTATGGCCATTTGAATATTTGCCGGAAACACCGCAATCAGCAATATGATAATTCCCCATGCGGCCAGCGACCTTGTTGCAACAGGTAGTAATAACAATCCCAAAATAATTTCAATAACACCGCTGATATAAACAAGCTCCAAATGCCATGGCAACCAGGGGGGCATTATTTTCATATAAAACCTTGGCCGGATAAAATGGTAAATGCCTGCTGCAACGTAAAGCAGGGACATCAAATAGAGCAATATCAATTTCATTGTATTGAAGATAATTAAATCTGTTGCTGCGGCTTTATATTTTTAAGCATCCCCGTCACAACCAATATGTATTTAATTTACTTTAGCCGGATGAAGGCAGCTACCATCCATGAAATAAAGCAGGAACTCTTAACGCTTAAACCGGCAGTACTGGCAGAACTTTGTTTACGACTTGGCAAATTCAAAAAAGAAAATAAAGAATTACTCACTTATTTATTATTTGAGGCTCATGATGAACAATCGTATGTTACAGGTATTAAGAATGAGATCGATGAAGAATTTTCAACCATAAATCTTTCCCATTTATATTTTGCCAAAAAAAGTCTTAGAAAAATTGTACGGATCATAAATAAATACTGCCGCTATAGTAACAGTAAAGAAACAGAATTGTCATTACGTATTCATTTTTGTAGTACGTTAAAGGATTCGGGCATACCCATTACTAAAAACCCTGTGATTAATAATCTTTACCTGTCGCAACTTAAAAAAATCCATGTTGTACTGGCAAGCCTGCATGAAGATTTGCAATTTGACTACCTGAGGGAAATAGAAAAATTGTAAAGCATGAGAACAAGAGTTAAAATATGTTGCATCTCTTCCATTGAAGAAGCAGCATTAGCTATCAGGCTGGGTGCTGATGCCGTAGGATTGGTGGGAAAAATGCCCAGCGGCCCCGGGCCGATACCTGATGATTTGATTGCTGCTATTGCTAAAGCAATTCATCCCCCAGTTTCCTCTTTTTTATTGACCAGCGAGCAATCTGCTAGCGGGATTATAAATCATGTGCAAAAAGTAAATACCAATACCGTACAAATTGTGGATGAATTGACAACAGGCAGTTATCAGCAAATCCGGGATGCATTACCACATTTAAAAATTGTGCAGGTAATTCATGTAACAGGAGAGGAGAATATTGAACAGGCACTCAAAATAAAAGATGAAGTAGATGCGATACTGCTGGATAGTGGCAATCCTTCAGCAGGTATAAAAATTCTGGGTGGAACTGGTAATACACACAACTGGAACATCAGCCGAAAATTGGTGGAGCAGGTCGGTATTCCTGTTTTTCTGGCAGGAGGGCTTCATGCAGGAAATGTAGCTGAAGCAATAGCTGCGGTACAACCTTTTGGAGTAGATATTTGCAGTGGTGTTCGTACCAACGGACAGTTGGATCCCATTAAACTTTCCTCATTTATAAAAGCACTTTACCAGGCAAGAGGAGGGTAACTTAATTTTTCAGGTTCGTGGAGAATAGCTATTTTGTTTAATAGAATTAACTACCTGATTAACTTAAACCTTTCAAGATGAAAAAACTGCTAATTCTTCTATTGTCAATAAGCCTGTTGACGGCTTGTAAAAATGATAAAACTAAATCCGCCAAGGATACCGAAAAAACAAGTAAAGATGATTATAGAAATGGAAATGAGGATAACGACAAAGGCCAGCAAGATGATGGTAAAGATGCTGTTGATCGAAATTCAGGAAATAATGATGATGTAGTAGATGATAACGAAGAAGGTAATCATGTTGCCGAAGGAGCAAACTGGAGTAGTTCGGACATAAGTGATTTTACCAATGAATGTGTTAATGCTGCTGTAAAGAAGGGATTAGAAAAAAGCACATCCCAAACATATTGTAATTGTATGCTTAGAAAACTTACAACTCAATATCCTGATAAGAATGATGCTGCCAAAATTGATATGGAAAGCCCTGTAATAAAAGCAATGATACAGGATTGTGGTGGCGTGGCTACACAAAACCCCTCTACTTCTTCCAGCTCAGAAGGATGGTCAAGAAAACAAGAACTTGATTTTGTGAATGGTTGTGTCCGTGAAGCCAAAAACGGTGGTATGGAAGACCTTGATGCGCAGAGTTATTGCGATTGTATGCAGTATAAAATTGAAAAATTATATCCAACCTTTGCTGATGCTAACAGGCTTTCAGAAGCCGACTTAAAAAAGCCTTCAATGCAAAAAATGATTCAAGATTGTTTACCGGGTAACTAACAAATCGGTTTTGTTACTGCAGCAGATCTGCAAACTCCATCCATGCAAGCAACAATAAAAGAATGTCTTGGTAAATAAGGACCATTTTTCAATATAATGTAAGGCCTGGGGTAGTAACCCGGGCTTTTTCGTTTAGGTTTTATCCGCCTTCTCGCTTAAATTTGCCCACCTAAAATTTGACTAACCAATGGCAAGATCAATTGCATTTCGGGATGCCCTAAGAGAGGCGATGAGTGAAGAAATGAGAAGAGATGACAGGGTGTACCTGATGGGTGAGGAAGTGGCTGAATACAATGGAGCCTACAAAGTAAGCCAGGGAATGCTGGCAGAGTTTGGCCCTAAAAGAGTAATCGATACACCTATTGCAGAACTAGGTTTTACAGCTGTTGGTGTAGGTTCTGCTCAAAACGGACTTCGCCCCATCGTGGAATTTATGACCTGGAATTTCGCTGTATTAGCTTTAGACCAAATTCTCAATACTGCCAGTAAAATGCTGGCAATGAGTGGAGGACAAATTTCTTGTCCTATCGTTTTTAGAGGTGGTAATGGTTCTGCGGGTCAATTAGGTGCTCAGCACTCAACTGCTTTCGAAGCTTTATATGCTAATATTCCCGGTATTAAAGTGGTTTCACCAAGCAATGGATATGATGCAAAAGGTTTGCTGAAACAAGCCATCCGTTACGAAGAAGACCCCGTTATGTTCATGGAAAGTGAGCAGATGTATGGAGATAAAATGGAGATTCCTGAAGAAGAATATTATATAGAGCTGGGAAAAGCCGATGTAAAAAAAGCCGGAACCGATGTAACCATCGTTTCTTTTAATAAAATGATGAAAGTAGCTCTTGGAGCTGCCGCTGAACTGGAAAAAGAAGGTGTCAGTGCAGAAGTAGTTGATTTGCGTACCATTCGTCCGCTTGACTGGATGACTATATTGGAAAGTGTAAAGAAAACAAACCGGTTGGTTATTGTAGAAGAACAATGGCCATTTGCATCCGTTTCTTCTGAAATTACCTATCGTATACAAAAAGAAGGATTTGATTATCTAGATGCACCTATTCGCCGTATTACTGCTGCTGATGCACCACTACACTATGCGCCAAACCTGGTAGCTGCTGCGTTACCAGATGTAGCCAGAACTGTAAAGCTTGTTAAAGAGGTAATGTACCAGGTCAAGTAATTTCTTTTAATCTTATTTTAATCTACGAAGCCCTGCTTAATGCAGGGTTTTTATATTGGTAACTAAATAAACCTCGCTTCTAAAAGAATAATACTGCAAGGCATACCCCTTTTGTGGTATTTATTGAAAAAAACTCTTATTAATTGCAACTGTTTGATATTTTCTCCGCATCTTTACAACGGTTTTTCATAGGATATTGGATTTTAAAACGAGGCTGGGTTTCTACCCGGCCTTTTATTTTACCCAAGTCTATAATATCCGTCAGATTGGTCTATTATAAGCCCCATTTAGCTGATCCATATAGCAGTTTATGTTTTTAGCTGATTCTCTGCAACTTGTCTTCGTTCGCCCCAAATCAATTATTTTTACGACTTAAATCAAATTTCTGATGGCTGACATACTGATTATTGATGATGAAAAAGCAATTCGCAAGACCCTGCTGGAAATATTATCCTTTGAAGGTTACAAAGTAGAGGAAGCTGCTGATGGCGAAGAAGGGTTAAAAAAATTCAAAGAAAAAACATTTGATCTTGTTTTATGTGATATAAAAATGCCAAAACTGGATGGCATTGAATTTTTGCAAAAAGCCGGCGAAATAAATCCCGATGTTCCCATTATCATGATTTCAGGGCATGGAAATATTGAGACGGCCGTTGAAGCTGTTAAGAAAGGTGCTTATGACTATATTTCGAAGCCGCCAGATTTAAACCGTTTGTTGATCACCATCCGGAATGCAATGGACAAAAGCACTCTTGTTACTGAAACAAAAGTGTTGAAAAGAAGGGTGAGCAAAGTACAGGAAATGATTGGCGAATCAACTCCCATTAAAAAAATTAAAGAAACAATTGAAAAAGTGGCCCCCACTGATGCCCGCATACTTATTACGGGAGAAAATGGGGTAGGTAAAGAATTAGTTGCCCGCTGGGTGCATGAAAAAAGTAACAGAGCTACAGGGCCTATGGTAGAAGTTAACTGCGCTGCTATTCCATCAGAGCTGATCGAAAGTGAATTGTTTGGCCACGAAAAAGGATCATTTACTTCTGCTATCAAGCAACGGATTGGAAAGTTTGAATCTGCCAATGGGGGTACACTCTTCCTGGATGAAATAGGAGATATGAGTGCCAATGCGCAGGCAAAAGTGCTGAGAGCTTTACAAGAAGGTAAAATAACGAGGGTAGGTGCAGATAAAGATATTAATGTTGATGTTCGTGTTATTGCAGCTACCAATAAAGATCTATTAAAAGAAGTAGAGGCAAAAAATTTCCGTCTCGATTTATATCACCGCCTGAGTGTTATACTTATTCATGTTCCTTCGCTTAATGACAGGCGGGATGATATTCCATTACTGGTTGATCAATTTTTGACTGATATATGCTCTGATTATGGTATAGCACAAAAACCTATGGATGCAGATGCCATTAAACTTTTGCAGCAATACAATTGGACAGGTAATATCCGGGAATTAAGAAACGTAGTGGAACGCCTCGTAATCTTATCTGGAAAAACAATTACGGCAGAAGATGTGAGCAATTATGTAATGCCTAAGTAGAGAGTTTATATTCTTCGCCTCTTTTTTTTGCAAATGTAATCATTTCATCAACCGAGCGGATGATGCGAAGATTGGGAGGAATCTGTTCAATACATTTTCCTGCAGGGCCAGATAAAGTGATGTTTTTGTCAGGAAATTTCTTGCATAGCCAATTAATGTAGTTTTCTGTTCCATCTTCAGTAAGTTTTGTAATTACATGTGTATATACACAGCTTACGGGTTGGTGTTGTAAATAATATTCAACACTTTGTTGTTGTACATTGATACCAAAATAAACAGTTCGGTTATTGTATTTTCTCAAAAAATAATTCGCAGCAAGTAGTGGGATTTCATGAAACTCACCGGCTGGTGTAAATA
Organism: Chitinophagaceae bacterium IBVUCB2; assembly: GCA_002127295.1. Lineage (GTDB taxonomy): Bacteria > Bacteroidota > Bacteroidia > Chitinophagales > Chitinophagaceae > JJ008. The sequence continues at coordinate 184,509 of NFUV01000001.1, read as the reverse complement.
CGAGAATAGCAGGAAGGTTCTCATCAATATTTTTCAATCCATCAATAGCCATTATTATTTTTTTGCAGATAATATGGCTGCTAAAATGTTCCTGTGCTGGAATTACATTGTTAGTCATCCATAGAAGTCCTATGCGTTGCAGGAAAGGATAAAATAATTCGATTATACATCTTTCTAATCCTACCTGTTGTATCACCGAGTTGATGATTTGTTCAAACTTCTCCTGGTCAAAATCTATCCCGGCTTCAATTAATTGGTGAACATAGGCTTCCTGGTTGTTTTTCTGCAAAGAGGATTTTTCAACAAGTTGCTGTATCTCCTCCGGTGTTAAAGCTGCGATCTTTGAGATTTTATGACCACTGTGATAGAGGAATGATATACGTAGAAGTTCCTTCAGATCCTCGTTATCATAAATACGATGAAGGCTTTTCTTTCTTTTGGGAGTAAATAGCTCATATCGTTGCTCCCATATTCTTAATGTATGAGCTTTTATATCGCAAAGATTTTCTATATCCTTAATCGTAAAATGGTTCATATCAACGGATACCGAAAATAGAATTATTTCCGGGTAAATACGGACGCTTCTTTAGCAAAACTTTGAAGATTAAAATTTTGATACGCAAATAATTATGATATTTTTGTCGCTTATTAAATTACGCTATGCCACTACAACATATTTTCATTGTTTACCTTATAAGCACCCTGATTGTTTTCCTGCCTTCATTCGGCTTCGCCAAGCTTTTTGTAAAAGCAGGGGCGCCAGCCTGGAAAGCTTATGTTCCCTTTTATAATACATGGGTAATGCAGGATTTGGCAAAGCGTCCCAAGCACTGGGTTTTCTGGCAATTCATTCCGGTAGTTGGTTGGTTTATCAGTCCGGGCATTTTCATTGAGTTTGCAAAAGTATTCGGACAATTTTCATTTGGCAGTCATACTGCAGCATCTTTAGCAGCCCCTGTTTATTTCCCTTATCTCGCCTATAAAAAGAATCCAAATTTCATCGGGGAAGAAGGAGTTAAAAGAAATAAGAAAGCTGGTTGGAGAGAATGGGTGGATGCAGCAGTATTTGCAGTGGTGGCAGCAACATTGATCCGCACATTTGTATTTGAAGCTTACACTATTCCAACTGGATCTATGGAAAAAACGTTGCTCGTAAAGGATTTTTTATTTGTAAGCAAACTGAGTTACGGCCCCCGTATTCCTAATACACCACTATCAGTTCCTTTTGTGCATAATTATATGCCTATTGGTACTGCAAAATCATATTCCACAGCTATTAAAATTCCTTACACAAGATGGTTTGCAGCACCTGTAAAAAGGGGAGATGCAGTTGTATTTAATTTCCCGGCTGGAGATACAGTGATACATGCACCGGGCTTTGAATCTGCAAATCCTTATTATGATATTAAAAGAAGAGCTGCCTTAGGTTCACCAGATGACAGAGCGGTATTAAATGATCCCTCCAACTTTCCAATAGTGGTGCACCCGGTTGATAAATCAGATAATTACATCAAACGTTGTGTAGGTATTGCCGGCGATATGCTTGAAGTAAAGAAGAATGTTGTGTTTGTTAATGGTAAACAAGAAGAGATTCCTCCATACAGCGAGATCAATTATATAGTAACTGCAAACACAGGTCTTGACTTTGATGTAATGAAAGAAGAATATGATTTGAATGCTGAAAAAGGTGACATCTCTCTTACAGGAGTCAAGATGAATGAATATCGGATGTTGCTGACACATAAAGCGAAAGAAAAATTATTAAAAAGCGGATTAGTTAGTTCCATTGTGTTAGACGAAGCATACAATGGGGGAGGAGGAGATGTTTTTCCTTATGACACACTTCATAAATGGACGAGAGAAGATTTCGGCCCGGTATGGATACCACAGAAAAGAACTTCATTAAAACTAACCCCGGAGAATTATTCCATATATGAAAGAGCAATCCGTGTTTATGAAAGAAATGATTTCTCCATGCAGAACGGCAAGTTCCTTTTGAATGGAAAAGAAGTGACTGATTACGTTTTTAAAATGGATTATTACTGGATGATGGGAGATAACCGCCAGGGATCGCAGGATAGCCGGTATTGGGGTTTTGTACCCGAAGACAGGATCGTAGGTAAAGCCTGGATGATATGGTTTAGTTATGACGGAGGACCAAGATGGAACAGGTTGTTCCGTATGATAAAATAAACTAACTTTAAATGCCCTTGATATTTTTCAGGGGCATTTTTGTCTTTAACCGAATCTTCCCAAATGAAAGAAAACAAATTTGAGTTTGAATATGAAGTGTACAATGACATCAGCGAGTTGAGTGAAGCAGATGCATGGTTGTTGACAGAAGCCCGTACAGTTACAGAAAATGCGTATGCCCCTTATTCTAATTTTTTTGTAGGTGCTGTAGCAATACTTGAAAATGGCGAAGTAGTAGCGGGTACAAACCAGGAGAATGCTTCTTACCCGGTTGGTATTTGTGCAGAAAGAGTCTTGTTGGGCACTATCGCCACCTTGCATCCTAAAGTACCTGTAAAAAGCATTGCAATCAGTTACAGCAGTGAGGTAATTAAAAGCGACCATCCCATTTCTCCCTGTGGTATGTGCCGCCAGGCTTTATTGGAATATGAAACAAGAACTGAAAAGCCTATACGACTAATACTTAGTGGGCAGGAAGGCAATGTTTACATAATAAAAACAGCCAGCTTTTTACTGCCATTTGCGTTTACGAGTTCTGAATTAATATGAGCCGGATCGGAAAACAAATCTTTTTCTATGTTTTCCTGCCTTTGTTAACCGGGTATTTTATTTATTTCTTCTTTCGTCCCGATTATTGGTTTGTAAAAATTATTGATAAGCGAGAGGCTATTGTTAATATTAATGAGCTTTCCCTGATCGAAAAAATATTGATCTTCTCAGGTTCAGATTTCTGCTGGGCCTTTTCTTTTTCTTCTGCTTTATTTTTATGGGAGGCAAATCAGCAAAAACGATTTCGCTTTTTACCGGTAATAGTATTAATAATCTTAGTTGGATCTGAGCTTATTCAGCCTATTCTTACAGCAAAATTTACATTGGATTGGTGGGATGTATGTGCAGCGTTGCTGGCCTTTTGTTTGTCATTTGTATTACTTAGAAGGAGGTATGAAAAAAAATAAACATTCAATCTTACTATTACCAATAATTGTTTTATTGTATGCAGCCCTCTATATTGCTACTTCATATAGCGTCCCTTGCGAGGGAGATTGTGAAAGAGTAAGTAGGGTTTCAGAGAAACTCAGGGCAAATAAAAGCTATGTGAATGGAGCTTATCGTTGTACGAATATACAAGGGTCAGATACACTTTGTATTTATGTGAAAGATACTATTGGCGTAGATTGGAGTCGTCTTGCAGATACAACCTGCCTCATTGCACAGGAAAATGGATTATTGCAACAAAAAATATTTGTAATAAAAAATGCTGTGTTCCCCAACGATACTGTAGCCAGAAAAATCTGCCCCTAAAACAAGGTCTGTACGCCATGTGCCACTTTTGCCTCTAATTCTAACAGCCATTTCTTTCTCCATAAGCCACCGGCATAGCCCGTTAATTCTCCGGTTGAGCCGATTACTCTATGACACGGAACTATGATAGCAATATTGTTTTTTCCATTTGCATTGGCAACAGCTCTTGTAGCTTTTGTATCACCTGTTTGCCTTGCCAGATCAAGATAGCTGATTGTTTTACCAAATGGTATTTGTGTTAGCAGGCTCCATACATCCTGCTGAAAAGCAGTACCGGACTGGTTTAACGGCAACTCAAAAATTCTTCTTTCCCCATTAAAGTATTGTATCAATTGCTCCACACAATTAATAAGCATTGGAGGCAAATGTTTTTTGTTACCTTCTGCTTTTTGAGAAGTGTCGTGAAATGTTACTTCACTTATAAAATCATTCGTACCGGAAATTTTTAATAGTCCGACAGGTGAATGATAATATGTAGTGTAGTTTTCTGACATGCTTAGCCAATTTTCATCCCGTTTTGCATTTGTTTACCGGGTTGCAATAAAATTACATCTTTGTTTTCATCATATACCCCAAGTACAAGACATTCGCTTATAAAGTCAGCTATTTGTTTGGGTGGAAAATTAACGACTGCAATTACCTGCCGGTTCAACAAATCTTCTTTTCTGTAATGTGCCGTTATTTGCGCCGATGATCTTTTTATCCCGAGCTCATTTCCAAAATCAATGGTCAATTGGTAAGCAGGTTTCCGGGCCTTTGGAAAATCATTTACTGTAATAATTGTTCCTGTCCGCATATCTATTTTTTCAAAATCACTCCAGTTGATTGTCATCTTACAATTTTAATGTAAACTTGATGAAAATTTGCAAGAATGACCCCTGAAAAAAAAGTACCTCAAACTGCTAAATACCAATCAAATCTTTCCCGTCGAAATTTTATTCGTAACACAGCCGCAATAGGCGCCGGAGTATTAATATTACCCCGGCATGTCCTGGGCCGTGGATTTATTGCTCCCAGTGACAAGTTAAATATTGCCGGGATTGGAGCAGGGGGAATGGGACATGGAGATTTACAGGCATTTGCCAAAAGCCCCTATGTAAATATTGTTGCTTTATGTGATGTTGATTACAGGGCAGCAAAAAAATCAAGAGAAGCCTTTCCAAAAGCTACTTATCATAAAGATTTCCGGGTAATGCTGGAAAAAGAAAAAAACAATATTGATGCCTGTAGTATTTCAACACCAGATAATATACATGCAGTTGCCACATTGGCTGCAATGCGATTGGGCAAACATGTGTACACACAAAAACCATTGGCACACGATATCTATGAAGCAAGAATATTAGCCCAGGCCGAACAGAAGTATAAAGTGGTAACACAAATGGGTAACCAGGGAGGTTCCGGCGATGGCGTACGCAAGGCAAAAGAAATGATAGATGCCGGAATGATTGGGAAAGTAACAGAAGCACAATCATGGACGAACAGGCCAGTTTGGCCACAGGGCTTAGCAACTCCTTCGGGTAAGTTTGATATTCCTTCTGAACTGGATTGGGATCTGTGGCTCGGCCCCGCTAAACATATAGATTATAATCCTGCCTACCTGCCATTCAACTGGAGAGGATGGTGGGCATTTGGTACCGGAGCATTGGGAGATATGGCTTGTCATATCATGGATCCCATTTACAGGATACTGCCTATTCAATATCCTGATTCTGCGGAATGCAGTGTTGGAACAGTTTGGAAAGAAATGTGGAATGATACACAAAACCCGGATGCCTGCCCTCCGGCATCCATCATTCATCTTAATTATCCAAGAACAAATGGAAAAGGAAGTATAAAAGTATCATGGTATGATGGAGGATTATTACCTGACCGTCCGGATGAATTACTTCCGGAAGAACCATTTGGTAATTGGGATGGCGGTGTATTGTTTATTGGAACAAAAGGAAAATTATTGCTCGATTGCTATGGCGCCAATCCCCGTTTATTACCAACCCGTTTGATGACAGAGAAAAAAATGCCGAAAGAAAAAATTAAACGGGTGCCCGAAGGTCATCACCTGCAATGGGTAAATGCCTGTATAGCTGGTTATGGAAAAGGAGAAACCAGCTCACCGTTTTCCTATGCAGGACCATTTACTGAAAGTGTATTAATGGGTAATCTCGCTATTCGAAGTTGGATGATGAAGAATCCAAAATTGACAGGTTGGGGTGATAAATATTTAGGACGCAAAAAATTATTATGGGATGCTGCTAATATGAAAATCACCAACTTTGATGAAGCCAACCAGTTTGTAAGAAGAGAGTACAGGAGTGGATGGGATTTAAGTTTATAACAAGGGTGAACGGAATTACTCAAGAAGTTTAGCTAATTCTATCAGCTCTGATTGCTTATATAAATCCTTTTCAGAAGTAAAACATTTACCGAATTCTTCCAGTAATTGCTGGATAACCTGTTTGTTTTTACGGGGTTTAAAATAGGCGCCAACAGGCGGTACTGAAATTCTTTTGAAATAGCTCTCTACATCTTGTTGGGTAAAAACCTGCCCGGAAGTCGGGTCAATATAAAATTCAATTTTATGAACAGGATTAGGAAGATTTTCATCCGAATAACCAGGCTTGAAATAAGCAATAATAAATTGCCGCGGAATATTAATAGCCCGTACAGGAATATCAAGTAGTTCACACAACACTAAATATAAAATTCCATTGCTGATTTGGTTACCTCGTTTTGCTTCTAATGTTTTATGCAATAGAAACTCATTCGGTTCTTTATAATTAGTTTCAGTCCCTTTTAGTCCGTAATAACTATACAAAATACTGGTAACAATATTGATCTGCTCAAGTGGTGTGAGGTAGTTATTTAATTCCAACCAGATATTGCGTCGCACTTTTTCAATTTCTTGCAGCACTGGTGCAGTAGAAACATCTGGAAACTGAAATTTACCAGTAAGCATGGCACCCAACATTAAATCATGATGCCCGGAAATATTCCACTGACGAAAATCTTCGGTTAAGTCTGTAAAATGAAGACGATGAATTAATAACTCGATCCTTGTTTGAATTTCTTCGTTAGGAGTACTTTCCCAGAGGTGTTCCAGATTAGGAATGATGTTAGTGCCATAGTCAACAATCTTATTAGACACAAGTCCAAAGACTTCCTCATCAGGATCATCAATTAAAGTAAGCAGAGCCGATATCTCTTTGTTTGTTTCCATGGTGGCGATTCCTCCACAATATCTTTATTGAACCTGATATGAAATAGTTAAACTTTTCCACAGGTGGGGATACAGTTTGTAGCTTGTTGTTTGTAGTTCATTATTACAGAAGTGCTTTGTGTTAAGAGAAAGTTTTATGTTTGATAGATGAAATCTAAACTATTGTTAAGTGTTTTTCTATTGCTAACAGCAATGGCAAAGTCACAAGTAAATGAATTGTTTACGGTAAGAAAAGACAGTTCAGGATTTGAGTTAACATTAAAAGGTGCTTCACATCTTGCTTCGTTACCATTAAAATGTGTGTTGCAGGAGTTTCCCAACAAAACAAATCATACTTCTAATACTGACAGCGATCATGTATTGCTGCCTAAGCAATTGCATCCAACATTTTATGGATGTTTTGACTGGCATTCATCTGTTCATGGTCACTGGATGCTGATACGCTTATTGAAACTGTTCCCGCAAATGCCGGAGGCTTCTTTGATAAGAGAAACACTCAATAAAACAATTACAAAGCAAAACATTCTGGACGAGGTAAAATATTTCGGTATGCCGCTAACCGCATCATGGGAGAGAACTTATGGTTGGGCCTGGATATTAAAATTAGATGAAGAACTATATAACTGGAATGATGCTGATGCAAAACGCTGGCATGAAGCCATGCAGCCATTAACAAAAAAAATAGTTGATTTGTGGACTAAATTTTTACCCAAGCAAACATACCCTAACCGCACAGGTGTGCATCCTAACACAGCCTTCGGGTTAGTTTTTGCTCTGGATTATGCAAGAGCAGAAAAGAACACATCATTTGAAAATGCGATCATTGCTTCGGCAAAGAAGATTTACGGAAAAGATAAAAATGCACCGGCCACCTGGGAGCCGAATGGGGCCGACTTCTTATCACCCAGTTTAGAAGAAGCCGACCTGATGAGAAGAGTATTATCACCTAAAGAGTTTACAATCTGGTTCAATCAATTCTTTACCATGCAAAGCCTGAAGCATCTGACTATCTTACCCGTAGTGTCAGACAGGGCGGATCTGCAAATCGTTCATCTCGATGGTTTATCTTTTAGCCGTAGCTGGTGTATGAAAGGATTGGCGGCTGTATTACCTGCCAATGATGCAAGAAAGAAATTACTACTTCGTTCATCAGTCAATCATCTATCAACCGCCTTACCGCATGTAGTTAGCGGAGAATATGGAGGAGAGCATTGGTTGGCAAGTTTTGCGGTGTATGCATTAGTAAATTGAGTCGGGATTACTTAGTCGGGAGTCATGAGTCTTGCGTGATGCTTTATATTGGCAGTAAGTAAATTTAGCTTACAAAAAGATTACTTAATTATCAAACTCGACTCATAACTCCCGACTATAGGCTCAAGACTTTCTTGCCACCACCATCCAATCCCATGGTCTTGGTTCTTTCAACCACGAAGGAGCTTTAATAAATTCTGTATCCCAGTTGTATTCTATTTTCTGAAACTCTTCGGCAATAAAACCAACCTGCGAAAGTAGCAATTGTAGTTCCTCTTTCAGGTAATGATGATGTGGTACATCATCTATATCAGCATTTCCCTGCCGTATATTATTCCATTTGCGGATTGCTTCTTTTCCATTCTTTGTAGCAGGGAAGAGGCTTTTATCAATTTTAAATTGCTGCTGAATTACACTGGCTAAAAGATGCGATTCCATGGAGGGAATAGTTATTACAATCCGTCCGCCTTTCTTAACACAAACAGATAAAGATTGAAAGAAAATATCCCTGTCTTTTTGAACCGGTGTAAGTATGGCATTGATACAAATACCAAAATCACATTGGGGGACTTTTGTTTTTTTACCGCTCATATCTGCCCGCAGGTATTCTACATTTTTATATTGCGGATAAAGCTGGGCAGCTATTTCCAAATTCTTTGCTGAGATGTCAACGGCTACAACTTTCTTAAAAGCAGGGGAGAGAACTGGCAGCCATTTTCCGATTGCACAACCAATATCAATAACTGTTTTCTTCTTTGATGAATATTTTTTTATAACAGAACGTATCAGGGCTTTTTTATCATTATGCAGCACATCGAATATTTCATCGTTGTATGAGGGAGCCATTTTTTCCCAGTAAGTTCTTTTCATGCAGCATTATTTTTCACAAAATACACTTTGGTGTGTTATAGCTGTTAAAAGTTATTCCACAAATTCATAAACCGCCACAACAAAAAGCCCTGCGGGAGCAAGGCTTTTACTTATATCTTATTTCTTTTTGGTTGGCGGTTTTTTTGCCGGTGAACTTTTCTTAGAAGCTGCTTTCTTCACCGGAGCTTTTTTCTTGGTAGCAGTCTTCTTCGTTTTCTTAGTAAATGCTCCCGGAATTTCTGCTTCAATAATTTTCTTTACATCTTCCAATGTAAAGGCTGCTGCTTCTTCGGCAGTGTAGCGGGTATCATCAGCCTTTTTCGGTAAGCGGATCTTCTTCTTGCCAAATTTGATGATAGGAGCCCAGCGATCATTCTCTACCGAAATATTTTCTTCGGGCCAGCGATGGATATATCGGTTGGCTTCTTTCTTCACTTTCGCATCGATCAACTCATTCATATCTTCCTGCGACAAATTTGCAAAATCATAGCGGCGGGGCACATTGATGAACATGCCATCCCATTTGATATAAGGGCCAAAACGACCCGTGCCTTTTATAATTGGTTTCTGATCATATGAACCTACCGGTGAATCTGCAATTTGTTTTTGTTTGATATGTTTGATCGCAGTTTCCAAATCAACTGTACCAAGGTCAGTACCACGGGGCAGCGATATAAAATCATCCCCCCATTTTACATAAGGCCCAAAACGACCAACATTTACCGATACTTCTTTTTCTTCATATTGCCCCATGGAGCCCTGTGCACCAAACAGGTTCATCGCCTCTTCGTAAGTGATCGTTTCAATACTTTGCCCGGTAGGTATTTTTGCAAAACGGGGTTTCTCTTCATCATCAGCAACGCCAATTTGTATCATGGCACCATAACGTCCCATTCTTGCTACCACAGGTTTTCCACTTTCCGGGTCAACACCTAATTCTCTTTCACCTTTTATACGTTCTGCATTTTCAATAGTGTTCTCAACATCTTTTTTAAATGGCAGGTAAAAATCATCGATCATTTTGTTCCACTTCATCTTGCCTTCCGCTACTTCATCAAACTCTTCTTCAATCCTTGCAGTAAAACTATAATCCATGATGTCATCAAAATACTGCTTCAAAAAATCTGTAACTACTAATCCTAGATCTGAAGGGAATAATTTTGATTTTTCTGCACCGGTATTTTCACTCGCCATTTCTTTCCCAACCTTATCATTCTTTAAGTTGAAAACAGTGTAATAACGGATAACACCTTCTTTATCCCTCTTCTCTACATAACCTCTTTTTAAAATGGTAGATATTGTAGGTGCATAAGTTGACGGTCTTCCTATACCAAGCTCTTCCATTTTTTTTACCAATGAAGCTTCCGTATAACGGGAGGGAGGACGACTGAAACGTTCCGTTGCTTTCATTTCTTTTAATGGCAACTGCATACCAACAGTGAGCGGCGGTAACATTCCTTCATTTGCTTCTTCTTCTAATTCATCATCATCTTTATCTTCCCGGTATACTTTTAAGAAACCATCGAATTTTAATACTTCACCACTTGCGGTCAGTTCTTCTTTATTAGTAGAGATCTCAATCTTAGCAACTGTTTTTTCCAATTCCGCATCGGCCATTTGCGAAGCCATTGTTCTTTTCCAGATCAACTCATACAATCTTGCCCATTCTGCTTCTTCAATAGAAGCATTGCTGGTATAAGTGGGTCGTATAGCTTCGTGGGCTTCCTGGGCACTTTCATTCTTGTTTTTGAATTTACGGAACTGGTGATACTCTTCACCATACATACTTTTAACAGTATTGGTAATATCACCCAGGGCTGTATTACTTAAGTTCACACTATCTGTACGCATATAGGTGATATAACCATTCTCGTACAACCGCTGTGCGATCTGCATGGTTCTTGCAACTCCGTATCCTAATTTCCTGGAAGCTTCCTGTTGCAATGTAGAAGTAGTAAATGGTGGGGCAGGAGAACGTTTACCAGGTTTAACCTGTATATCTTTTACTTTATAATCAGCCCCGATACAACTTTTCAAAAAAGCTTCTGCATCTTCAGCTACATTTTGTTTTTTGCCTTCGGCAGAAAAAGTTACGGCTTTATCAGATACATCTTTCGCTGTAAAAAGTCCTTCTATTTTAAAAGTACTTACGGGAGTGAAGGCATTGATCTCTCTTTCTCTTTCAGCAATTATTCTTACAGCCACACTTTGCACACGGCCTGCACTCAGATTATTCCGCATACTCATCTTGCGCCATAGAACCGGGCTTAGTTCAAATCCCACAATTCTATCTAATATTCGCCGGGCCTGCTGCGCCATCACCAGGTTCATATCCAGTTTTCGTGGATTTTGAACAGCGGCCTGGATCGCAGGTTTGGTAATTTCATGAAAAACGATACGCTTGGTTGTTTTAGGGTCAAGGCCCAAAACTTCGCATAAATGCCAGCTGATTGCTTCACCCTCACGGTCCTCATCCGTAGCCAACCATACTTCCTGTGATTTTTTAGCTAAAGACTTTAACTCGTTAACAACCTTTAGTTTATCATCCGGAACTATATAGCGAGGTTCGAAATTTTTCTCCAGGTCAATACCCATTCCAGCTTTCTCCAGGTCACGGATATGCCCAAAACAACTCTTCACCTGGAAGTCACTTCCCAGGATTTTTTCGATCGTTTTAGCTTTCGCAGGACTCTCAACTATCAATAAATTTTTCGCCATAAAGGATACTATATATAATGGTACAACCGCTTTTCAGCGGCTGCAAGTTATGGCAAGGATAATAAATTTTTCTGGAAACAAAAGTTTACCGGCTTATTCGTCATGTATTTCTGGATGACTTTTAAGTGCTTTTCCCTCTGAAAATCAACTAAATTTTTGTTTTGAAAAATAATTTCAAGGCCTCCGCCCATCTTTTGTACTCTTTTCCTGAAGGATGCAGGCCGTCTGAAGCAAGCAAACTATTGTCAGAGGCAGCTTCCCTTGTCCAGGGAGTGATGTCTATATAATGTACATTATACCGGAGGGCTATTTCTTTATTGGCGGCATTATAAGCATCGATTTCAAGAGCAATCTGAGCTCTGTCTCTGCCAGCAGCAAAAGGGGTAACTCCCCAATCAGGTATGGATAATACTACAACACGGCCTGGTCTGTTGCCCGCATATTTGATGGCTTTCTTCAACAATTCTTCAAACTCGGAACGATAATTAGCAACACTACGGCCCCTGTATTGATTATTGACACCTATTAATAAAGACACAAAACCGTAATTACTGGAAATAGGTTCGAGGGAATTAGCCGCAGCAATGCCATTCTCCAATTCGTCGGTCGTCCAGCCAGTTTTGGCAATGATGCGGGCTGCTTTAAAATTATAGCCTTCACTTTTCATTATTGTTACAGCCTGATTAGGAAAATTTTCAGTGGCTGGTACCATTTCACCAATGGTATAAGAATCACCCAAAGCGAGATAGCTGTAAGTTGTGGAGGCAGGCATTATATCTTTTTTATTGCAGGCATTACCGAAGGTAAAGAGCAACAATAATAGTAAAATCTGGTTCATAAAAATTCAACAATTGATTTAGTCACTTTGTTGTCCCGGTAGATCCTTCGGTGACCTAAACCTTTAGTAATTACGAATTCAATATTGGGATGGTTTTCGGCCTGTACTTTTAGTACATCAGCAAGTGGAGTAGTGTCATCATCTTCATCATGAAACCACCGGACTTTAGCCCGGATATGCTTCATAGTCCGTTTGATGGAATACCATTCCGGGCTTACGCCACCACGTTTGATTATGACTTTTTCAAATTCCGGTTTTACTGAAGAGTCGATTTGCAGGAATGCAAAAAATGTATCAATTGCAGTTGTGGTTTCTGTAGCTGGAGCAATTAATACTAATTTATAATCGCTGGTATGACTAATATCTTCTAATGCTAAACTTACAGCTAAGCCACCGAATGAATGTGCCATATAAGATTGCACCGGGCCATACAGTTTATTTATCTTTTGAATAGTTGATTTGTATAAAGGAGCTGTGATTTTTTTGCCACTGCTGCGACCATGCGCCGGGGCATCAAAAGCCAGTACTTCATATCCCTTTTTAATTAATGGTTTGATGTAGCGGTCGAAATTGATTACAGAAGATTCGTAGCCATGCACAATTAATACTTTTTTTTCTGCAGGATGGTTGAACCGCCAGCCACGAACTGTATTGCCTTCAATTTCAAAATGAAGCTTTTCGGCTTCTTCAAATATCCTGGGTATTTTCTTTTTATTGCGGGACTGGGGCGTACAAAAAAGTTCAAATGCTTTTTCCGCTGCTTTCTTTTTGGAGATAGCCGTTAAGAGTTTGAATTTTGTTCGGATATAACGAAGTGCTAAACGTTGGGATAACTTCATACTTGGCAAAAATAGGATGTACCTTTAGGATTACTGTATAGTTGTTTTTCACCTCACACAATTATAACGGGCATGCAGTAGGGAATTGCGTACTTGATCATAAGAAAAATAAACGGGGCATATGGATATTGTAATAATTGGTTCGGGAAATGTAGCAGCGGTGCTGGGAAGAAAATTCAAAGCGGCGGGGCACAACATAGTCCAGATATATAGCCGCAATGCTGCTGCTGCAACAGAGCTGGCATATGAATGGGATACGGAATCAACGAACTACAAAATTCTCATTAATAAAAACGCTGATATTTATATCATAGCGGTTAGTGATGATGCTATAGACGATGTAATTGTAGACATTCGTCTCTCAGGTAAGGTGGTAGCACATACAGCAGCATCTGTTCCGAAAGAAGTATTGAAACCCGTAACTGAACATTATGGCGTTTTTTATCCATTGCAAAGTCTGCGGAAAGAAATGGTCTCATTACCGGAGGTGCCTATCTTTTTTGACGGGATCGATTCAATTACCAAACAAAAATTAGAAGCACTGGCGCATTCCATTTCGGACGAACAAGTTGTGCATGGAAATGACAATGACCGTTTGAAATTACATGTGGCAGCAGTAGTGGTAAGCAATTTTACCAATCATTTATATTCATTAGCGGAAGAATACTGTAGAAAAGAAGGGCTCGATTTTAAACAATTGCTTCCACTTATTGAAGAAACTGCCAACCGGCTGAAAGATTCTTCAGCAAAGCAGGTACAAACCGGGCCTGCTTTGCGACATGATAGTGAAACGATTCACAAACACCTCGATTTATTGAAATCTCACCCCCAATTAAAGAATATTTATGTGCTGCTGACAGAGAGTATTCAGCAGGCTAAATAGTTTTAGCTGCAACCTATTTGTGCATTTTTCATTTTCCCAATCAAGTAAACTTATTACTCCTTTTAGGGCTATTTTTGCACCCCGCCTCATAAAATACAATGGTGGTGAACAAGAAACGAAAAAAGAGATGTATACAGTTAAATTCAATTTTGAAGAAAAAGGATTAGTCCCGGTAACATTAGAAAATGTGGAAGATGGTCAATCATTATTGGAAATTGCCTTAAAAAATGATATTGAGCTTCATCATAATTGTGGTGGTGTTTGTGCTTGCAGTACTTGTCACTTATATGTTGAAAAGGGAGCTGATTTCCTGGAAGAACTGAGCGACAAAGAAGAAGATTTTATTGACAGGGCAGTATCACCAAAATTAAGTTCAAGATTAGGTTGCCAATGCCTGCTGAATGCAGGAGGATCTGGTGTAATAGAAGTAACCTTACCGGACCAAACACAATTTCTGGGAGAATAATAAAAAAGTTGTTTGCTTATAGCAATTAGCTGCTAGCTAAATACAAGAAAAAGATAAAAGATTATGAATCATTTTGAACCACCGATAAACTGGGCCGATCATGAAGATATTGCTATGAAACTGTATGAACGTTTTGGTGATGATTTTACAGAAGGAAAAATATATCGCATACGCTTTACTGATTTGCTGGAATGGATCTTACAAATTCCCGGGTTTGAAGGTACCCGTGAACAAAGCAGTGAGGGACACCTGGAAATGATCCAGAGTGCATGGGTCTATGAGTGGAGGGATAACCAGAAATAGATTTGCCAATTATGAATGTTCTTGAACTATTTAAGAAAATCACCACTTTCATTTTTGATGTTGATGGAGTGCTAACCGATGGTACTGTATTGGTATTGGAAAATGGTTTGCAAGCAAGACGAATGAATATTAAAGATGGTTTTGCATTGCAGATGGCTGTTAAAAACGGCTACAATGTAATAATCGTTTCCGGAGGGAACTCATTACCGGTAGTTGACAGGTTGCATAAGTTAGGGATTGCAAATGTTACCATGTCTGTTTTGGACAAAAAAGCATTTATTGAAGAATACCTTGCTACGAATAAATTAAAAGCTGAGGAGGTATTGTACATGGGAGATGATTTACCGGATATGCCAGCTATGTCGATTGTTGGTTTGCCTTGTTGTCCTGCTGATGCGGTAAATGAAGTACGGGAATCTGCTACATATATTTCTCCGGTAAACGGGGGCAATGCCTGTGTAAGAGATGTGATTGAAAAAGTGTTGAAATTAAACGATCACTGGCATTATAGAGTTGATGTTACTTCGAGATAAATAACCGGAGCCAGGTGGAACTTTACCAGTGTATATGAAATTTTGACTTCATACTTCCAGCCTCTGACTACATATTTGTATTTCGTATCTTTCCCTAAATTTTATCCATGAGATTGATTGCAGCGTTTTTAAAGCTGGTGCGACTGCCCAATCTCTTCTTTATGGCACTTACCCAGGTGCTTTTCCAGTTTTGCATTTATCATACCCTCTATAAACAGGCCGTTCCGGCAGGTGATCTAACCCGATTTATTCTTTTGGTACTTGCATCATTATTGATTGCTGCTGCTGGATACATTATTAACGACTATTTTGATATCAATATTGATGAGGTAAACAAACCAGAAAAAATGGTGGTCGATAAGCTCATTAATCGCCGCTGGGCCATTGCCTGGCATTTTATGCTCAGTACCACGGGTATAATTCTGACTTTTTTCGCTTTACCTTTTTTTCAAAAATGGTATTTGATAGTAGCCAATATGCTGTGTGTAGTTTTGCTTTGGTTTTACTCTACAAATTTTAAAAAGAGTTTATTGACTGGAAACATTGTTATCTCCTTATTAACCGCATGGACAATATTGGTAATCTTTTTTTCAAAATTTAATTTAACAGATGCCTTTGGTGCCGGGGATACAGTAAGCTATAAGTTTTTTAGGTTAGCGATTCTTTATGCAGGATTTGCATTTATCATTTCACTGATAAGAGAAGCAATCAAGGATATGGAAGATATGCCGGGTGATTCAAAATATGGTTGCCGGACCATGCCCATTGTGTGGGGAGTAAATGCGACAAAAGTATATGTGGCCGTATGGTTGATTGTGTTGATTGCAGTTCTGGTCACTTTGCAGGTATATGTTTTACAATTTAAATGGTGGTTAGCTGTGGCTTACAGTGTACCGGCTATTATTTTTCCATTAATTGTTATTTTATTCAAACTACGAAAAAGTGTTACCAGTAAAGATTTTCACCGGTTAAGTACATTGACAAAACTGGTAATGTTTACAGGTATACTTTCCATGGCATTTTTCTATTTCTATTTATGAAAAAAATTATTCTTGCCTCGCAATCTCCCCGGAGAAAACAATTATTGGAATGGGCGGAAATTCCTTTTGAAATCGTAGTGAAAGAAACCGATGAACGGTTTCCTCCGGGTTTAGAACCGGAAGAAGTAGCCGTTTACATTGCCCGTAATAAGGCTATAGCGGTACAGGCAGAAAGAAATGCAGATGAAGTGATATTGGCTGCTGATACAATTGTTGTTTTAGGTGATAACATTATTGGCAAGCCGGTGCATAGGGAAGATGCTGTCAGTATTTTATTAGCACTATCCGGTTCAGTACATAAAGTAATTACCGGCGTTGTTATTAAAAAAGGAAATAATGAAATTGCTTTTGCTGATGTAACGGAGGTGGAGTTTCATAACGTTACTGTATCAGAAATTGAATTCTATGTTGACAAATACAAACCTTACGATAAGGCCGGCGCATATGCCATACAGGAATGGATAGGTGTAGTAGGAATTAAATCCATCAATGGCGACTTCTATAATGTAATGGGATTGCCGGTAAGCCGGGTAGTAAGGGAGTTGAAAAAATTCTAAGTCCCCGGGTTTAAGTTTTGGGTTATTTTTCAAAAGAACTTAATAACTTCAAAATAGTAAACCTTGCATATGACCGAACGGCTGCTGCAATTCATCTGGCAATTTCAATATTTTAATAAAGGAGAATTGCAAACCACTGCCAGAGAAACAATTCAAATTAAATTTCCAGGACAATATAATACGAACCAGGGGCCAGATTTTTCTGATGCGCAAGTTAAAATAGGAAATACAACTTGGGCGGGTACGATAGAACTGCATATTAAAACCTCTGATTGGAAGAGACATCATCATCAGCTGGATAAAAACTATAATAATGTTATTCTCCATGTGGTATGGGAAGATGATGAGGAACATAATGAAATTCCCGTTCTACAATTAAATGGAAGAGTTTCTAAGATTTTACTGGATCGATATGAAGAATTAATGAATGCAGAATTTTTTATTCCCTGCGAAAAAAATATTGCTGTCGTAAAAGATATAACATGGAGAAGCTGGAAGGACCGATTGCTGGCCGAAAGACTTTTAAGAAAAGCAGCTCTTGTAGAAACACAACTCAGTCAAAATAATTATCATTGGGAAGAAACATTCTGGTGGATGCTGGCCCGCAACTTTGGCATTAAAGTAAATGCCGATGCATTTGAAGCAATCGCCAAATCAATTCCCATAAATGTATTGGCCAAACATAAAAACCAGATACACCAGCTTGAAGCATTATTGTTAGGGCAAGCCGGTTTACTCAAAGAAAAATTTGCAGATGACTATCCGCAATTACTACAACGGGAATACAAATTCCTGCAAGCAAAGTATAAGTTGAATCTTATACATCACCCCATCCATTTTTTGAGAATGAGACCAGGCAATTTTCCAACCATACGGTTGGCCCAATTGGCGATGCTGATTACTACATCAACCCATTTGTTTTCTAAAATAAAAGACACAGCATCATTGAAGGATGTGAAGACATGGTTAGATGCAACCGCCAATGATTACTGGCATTACCATTATCGTTTTGATGAATTAACGGCTTTTAAAAAGAAGCACCTGGGAGTTGCTATGATTGATAATATTATCATCAATACAGTAGCACCCGTTTTGTTTGCCTATGGAAATTATCACAGGGAAGAAAAATATAAAAGCAAAGCACTCAAGTGGCTGGAAGAAACGGCGGCAGAAACTAATAGTATCACAAAGGGGTTTCAACTAATAGGAGCGGAGCATAAAAATGCATTTGATTCCCAGGCATTGATAGAATTGCGAAATGAATATTGTGTAAAGAAGCGATGTCTTGATTGTGCAATCGGGAATAGCTTGCTCAGGCAAGTTGACAAGTAGAAGAATAAGTAACTTCTTTTATTTTCAGGCAATTCCTGATTTCAGCTCCATACTCCCCAATCCACTTTCACCTCAATATCCGGATGAATACTTTGCATTACAGGACATGTGTCACCAGTATGTTTAAGAATCGTTTTTGTCTTTTCGTCAATATTTTTCAATGTGTCAGGTATATAAAATGTTAATTCTATCCCACTCACCCGGCGTGGATCGGCCTTCATTATTTTTAATACCTCAATTTTTACATCGTTCAAATCAAATCCCATTGTTCTTGCTTTAATTCCCATAACTGTTATCATACAGGTAGCAAGGCTTGTGGCCATAAGATCAGTAGGGGAAAATCGTTCTCCTTTTCCGTTGTTATCAACCGGGGCATCCGTTTCAAAATGGTTGCCACTTTTCAGGTGGGTGCAGGTAGTTCTTAAATCACCAGTATAAATTACAGAAGAAGTCATTATCAATATTTTGCCCTAAATTTACGGTATAGTGTAACTAAAAAGTATGTCCGTGAAGAAACTCCTCCTCACTGTATTTCTTTCAGCCTTTGTTGTTGCTTGTTTTGCACAAGAAAACGACAAACGTAAATCCGCAAAGAAAGATGCCAAACGGCAAAAGGTAAGTGAAATGATTAAGCAAGCCGAAGAAGGTGTGCTGGTGTATAGAAAGCAAAGCATTTTTGGCATACAGGCCAGAAGTAATGGCTATGGAATTTTTTATGAGTTGGGGAGGATGAAAACAAACCTCAAAACAAGTACCTACAGAATTGATTTTACCGAAATAAAAAATCAAAAAGAAGAAAAACTATCAGCAAACGATCCGGGTAGTCTCTTTTTTGGTAATCCTTTTATTTATGGAAAGATCAATAACTTTTACCAGCTCACTTTAGGAGTAGGTCAGCAGCGAATCCTTGGTCAAAAAGGAAATAAGAATGGTGTATCTGTTTCGGCAGTTGCTAACGGAGGATTGGCTATTGGTTTGCTACGTCCTTATTATGTGGAGATAAGAGATCCGATGGGAGGCCCAAATAAAACAATTAAATATTCCGAAGATGACAGGGACTTGTTTTTGGGACCTACTATAGTTGGCGGTGGCGGACTTGGAAAAGGGTGGGGTGAAATGAAAATAAAGCCGGGTGCATTTGCAAAAACTGCCCTTCGCTTCGACTATGGTCGTTTTAATGAAATTGTGTCAGGTATTGAAGTAGGAATTAGTGCAGAATTCTATGGGTCTAAAATTACCATTATGGCCGACCAAAAAGATAAACAACTCTTCTTCCAGGGATACATTGCCATACTGTTTGGCAAGCGTAAATAACTGCCTTATTTTTGCCTAATGATCGAACTTCCGATAGCTTCAAGTGCAGTTGATAATACAAGAGTAAAAAAGCCTGATTGGCTTAGGGTTAAACTTCCCATCGGCGAAAGCTACAAGCATGTACGCAGCCTGGTGGACAATCACAAACTCCACACAATTTGCGAAAGCGGCAACTGCCCTAATATGGGAGAATGCTGGGGTGCCGGTACTGCTACTTTTATGATACTGGGCAATACTTGTACCCGGAGCTGTGGCTTTTGTGCAGTAGCTACGGGACGCCCTGAACCGGTTGATTGGGATGAACCACAACGGGTAGCCGAAGCTATTCACTTGATGAAAGTGAAGCATGCTGTTATTACATCTGTTGACCGGGATGAATTAAAGGACGGGGGATCTATCATCTGGAACAACACTATCAAAGCAGTAAAAGCTTTAAATCCTGATACTACATTAGAAACATTAATTCCAGATTTTAAAGGGAATAAAGAAGATATACAACGGGTAATTGATGCAGCACCGGAAGTGGTAAGTCATAACATTGAAACAGTAGAAAGGCTTACGAGACAAGTGCGGATACAGGCCAAATACTGGCGCAGTATGGAAGTGATACGGACGTTGAAAGAAGGTGGTATGAGAACCAAGAGCGGTATCATGCTCGGCCTTGGCGAAGAAAAAGAAGAAGTGATACAAACATTGAAAGACCTGCAGGCAAATGGCTGCGACGTAGTTACGATCGGCCAATACCTTCAACCCACAAAAAAACATTTACCTGTTCATCGCTTTGTTCACCCGGATGAGTTTGCCGAATACCGTGAGATTGGCTACAACCTTGGTTTGGATTATGTAGAAAGCGGTCCGCTAGTACGATCAAGCTATCATAGCGAACGGCATGTATTTGCCGGACTGGGAAGAAAAGAATGGGAGATGAGTAAGCCAGGAGTTAGTAGTCATTAGCAGGGAGTATGATAAAGTTTTTTCCAATACTTATTGTCAGTTTATTTTCTACGCTGCATGTCAACAGCCAGCTTCAATGGCAAAATGTTGATGCTGAATTTCAGCCATTACCTCCTTCTGTTCATGTATATAAAACAACCAGCCTGCTGGATGGTAAACCAAACATTGCTTATTATGTAGAAGCAGATCTAAAAGATAAGAAACTTGAGTTTACAGTGGATACTACTTATCAACGCAGATTAACTCCTTCAAAGTTTTTTGAGAAAAATGACAACCCACTTCTTGTTGTAAATACTACTTTCTTTTCATTTGCAACCAATCAAAATCTGAATGTGGTTATAAAAGATAAAAAATTAGTTGGGTATAATATTCACACAATAAATGGAAGAGGGAAAGATACTTTTACCTATCGTCATCCGTTTGGCAGTGCAATTGGTATTTCAAAAAGAAGAGAAGCGGATATTGCGTGGTTGTTCACTGACTCCACAATGAAAATTCCGCAAGCAAGCCAATTCGTTGTTCCTGCTATCAAAGATTCAATTCAAACTCCTGAACAAAAATATCTTTTTGAGAGAATCTCAGTTCCTCAACATACAGGATTTGATAAATGGAAAATGCAAACCGCAGTAGGTGGTGGACCTGTTCTTTTACAAAATGGCGAAATTAAAATCACCAATAATGAAGAAATGAAATTCGGTGGTAAAGCTATTGATGATAAACATCCCCGTACTGCAATGGGCTACACTAGAGACAATAAACTAATTATATTGGTTATTGAAGGAAGAAACCCCGGCAAAGCAGAAGGAGCTACACTTACACAGGAAGCTCAGATATTTAAAGACCTCGGATGCGCTGAAGCATTAAATCTGGATGGTGGGGGCAGCAGTTGTATGTTGGTGAATGGTAAGGAAACAATTAAATTTTCTGATGCTGGTGGACAGCGACCAGTTCCTGCAGTATTCATCATAAAGCAAAAATGAGATTTTAAACCCCTTTCTGGCTTTAAAATATATGCATCAAAAACAGCTACTATTTTATTCTCTCACTAAAGCACTTGCTCCTAATATCGCAGCATCTGCTTCCTGCAATTGACTGTAGAGCAACTTCACTTTATTTTTAAATATTTGTATCAGGCTTGCTTCCATTGCTTGTTTGGTAGGGTTCATAATTAAATCGCCTGCCTTTGTAAGCCCTCCAAACAATATGATCGCTTCCGGCGAAGAGAACATAACAAAATTGGCCAACGCTTCACCCAATATTTTGCCTGTGCTTTCAAAAATTTCATTGGCTATTTTATCTCCTTTAATAGCACATTCATATACTGTTTGGCTTGTAATAAGATCGTTGATAGAGTAATCTCTCAACAGGCTTTCTACATTTGGATTTTCAGCAAGTAATTCCAATGCAGTTTCTCTTACACCGGTTGCAGATGCATAGGATTCTAAAGAACCTTTCAATCCTGTTCCCTGGTGTAATCTTCCACCGGGCCTGATAATAGTATGACCTAACTCGCCGGCAAATCCATCATGACCTAATACAATTTTTCCATCAATCACAATACCACTTCCAACACCGGTACCCAATGTAATGGTGATGAAATGTTTCATACCCTTGGCGCAGCCATACATCATTTCACCCATGGCTGCAGCATTAGCATCATTAGTTAATTTAACAGGCAATCCAAACTTTTCAGATACCATTTTTGCAAATGGGATAATACCCCGCCATTTAAGATTAGCAGCATATTCTATATTGCCCGTATAATAATTGCCGTTAGGTGCACCAATGCCAATACCCGTTATGTTGCCCGGGCCACCGGCTTCATTGATCATCGGCATTAGTTTGGCATGTAGGTCGTCAATAAAATCCTGGACCCCTTCATGACTGTTTGTTAGCAAGCGGTCTTGCTTTAAAATATGACCGTTTTTATCAACTATACCAAATTTGGTGTTGGTGCCACCTATATCTATACCAATTGCAAAATCTGCCATAAATGAATGTTTAAAAAACCCTGTAGCAACTGCTACAGGGTGATAAATGTAAAATGAATTTATGAATTAATGCCCGCCACCGCTTACTTCCGCATCATAGTCAATTCCTTGTTTACGAAGAATACCTTTTACTAAAATGGCAAACAATACCAGGTATGCAAAACAAACTACAGCAATAACATAAGATTGATGAATTCCAATTAAATCGGCCACTTTTCCCTGGATTGGTGGTATAATACCTCCCCCAAGAATCATCATAATTAAAAATGCAGAACCTTGCGATTGATATTTACCAAGACCCGCAACTGATAAACTAAATATACAAGGCCACATAATTGAACAGAAAAGACCAGCACTTAAAAAGGCATAAATAGCAGTAGTGCCGGTAGTAAGTAACCCTATTACCATTGCAATTACTCCCAATACACTAAATATTAAAAGGGTTTGTACAGGCTTGTCTTTACTTAAAAAGAAGCCTGCGATCAGTACAAGTACACAAAGGATATAATAATATAATGCTGTAACATCATAGTCTGATAAATAAATGATAAGTATTAGGATACCGAAGGCCACAAGAGGAACGATCAATTGCAATATTTTTTTAGTGGCCTTACTAAAGTTGAAAGCACTTACAGCGCCTGTCCAACGGCCAATCATTAAGCTGCCCCAATACATCATTATATATGGTGTTGCTTGTGAAGCCGATAAGGATCCAAATTCTTTTTGCTTTAATAACTCTCCGAGGTTACTACCCACTGCTACTTCCACTCCAACGTAAGTGAAAATTCCCAACATACCCAACACTAATTGAGGATACTGCATTGCGCCCCAACCCTCGGGTTTTTTTCTTGCGCTAAGATTAGCCACTAATAAACCAATAACAACAACCGCTAATGCACCAAGCAACCACTTGAGCCGGTAAAGCTCCAGTGCATGCTGATCGGCGTCAGAAAGATTGGGATCAATATTTTTATACGTTCCGAAAACAGGAACAAACATGGCCCCTAACAATACTGTCATTATAAGTAAAACAATCAACGCTTTATTTCCGCTTTCAGTTTTTTCTTCAATGATGCCTGCTGGTACTTTTTTAGAAAAATTAAATAAGGCCGCTGCACTAATGAATAAAGCCCCCACACCAATGTATAACACAATAACTTTTGATAAACTCAGGGAAGCAATCTTTTCATCTGTAATGGCGGCAGTGGTACCAAATAGAGCCAATGCAACAACCAGTGGGCCGATGGAAGTACCGAAAGAGTTAACCGCACCTCCCAAAGTTACCCTTGCGGCACCAGTTGAGGGATCGCCAAGAGCTATGGAAAATGGTTGCGCAGCTGTTTGCTGCAAAGAAAAACCAAGTGCTACAATAAATAAACCTACTAACATTCCCGAAAAACTGTTTCCATTTACGGCTAATATCATAGCAGCTGCACCAAGTGCAGAAAAGAGAAGGCCATATACAATGCTTTTTTTATACCCCCATTTACCCACCAGGTCTTTACCACGGATGGTACCAAAAATGAACAGCAATAAAGCACCTACATAATAGGCTGTGTAGAACGCAAAATCGATCAGCTGGCTTTGAAACTGATCAAGATTAAAATAATGTTTACAAAAAGGAATAAAGACACTGTTACCAGCAGCAATAAAACCCCAAAAGAAGAAAACGGTAACTAATGTGCTTAAAGCCCCATAATTGGTAGGCTGTTTAGTTTGAGTCATAGCAATCGGGAGTTGATTTGATGAAGTGTTGAAAGTAAAACATTTTTTAATGCTGGCATAATGTAACAATTTGATGTTGACAGCTTGTACAAAAAAAAGCAACTCCGGTATAGGGGTATTTTAAAAAGCTGTGAATCACCCTTAATTTTTTAGCTGCTTAGATTTCAATTGTCAGTAAAAACACCTTAATTTCAAACTAATTCCTTGTAACCAAAATAAATCAATGGAAATTGTTCATATAGCGGCAGAATGTTATCCGGTAGCAAAGGCTGGCGGCTTAGGTGATGTGGTAGGGGCCCTGCCAAAGTACCAGGCTGAATTAGGTCATGTAACAAAAGTGGTAATGCCCATGTACCGCACCAAATTTCTTTACGACAATCACTGGGAGTTGGTGCATGAAGGTGGACAGCATATCGGGCCTCATTATTTCCATTACAGTATCATTAAAGAAAAAACAAATAAGCTTGGCTTTGATCTATACCTCGTCGATATCAATGGATTGCTTGACCGGGAAAAAATTTATGGTTATGAAGATGACACGGAACGTTTTCTTTCGTTCCAGGTGGCTGTATGCGACTGGCTGAATAAATGGGAACATAAACCAGATGTTATTCATTGCCATGATCATCACACAGGGCTTATTCCTTTCATGGTTAAATACAGTTTGGAGTTCCGGCAAAAATTATCAGATGTACCAACTGTTTTCACTGTACATAATGCACAATACCAGGGATGGATCGGCTGGGATAAATATTACCTGTTACCAGCTTTTGATAGCTGGAAATGGGGTATGTTAGATTGGAATAATACTATTAATCCAATGGCTTCAGCTGTAAAATGTGCCTGGAAAGTAACAACAGTTAGCAATAGTTATCTTGATGAATTGAAAGAAGCCGCCAACGGGCTGGAAAATCTTTTTCAATATGAACAGGGAAAAAGCTTTGGTGTATTAAACGGAATTGATACACAGGTTTGGGATCCGTTAACCGATAACATGATCGCTAAAAATTATGATAAAGAACTGGTTGAAAAAGGAAAAAGAAAAAATAAAAAAGAACTGGCAGGTCAATTTGGATTAGATCCTGAGAAACCATTGATTTCTTTTATTGGGAGATTAGTGGGAGAGAAGTCGGCAGATTTATTACCCGATGCGATCAGTCAATCTATTTACCAGCATAATGGCCACGCCAATTTTTTAGTGTTGGGTTCGGGTGATCCTGAACTGGAAGACAAATTGGATAGAATGAAACACCAGTTTGGTGGTTATTTCAACTCTCATATTGGATATAGCGAACCGTTAAGCCATTTGATGTATGCAGGTTCTGATTTCTTATTAATGCCCAGCCGTGTAGAACCTTGCGGGCTGAACCAGATGTATGCCCTTCGCTATGGAACCGTGCCAATGGTTAGGAATATTGGTGGTCTAAGAGATACTGTAACTGATATGGGAGACTGGCAGGGCTTTGGAATACGATTCGACCAGGCCAGTGTTAGTGATATTACATATTCGGTAGGAAGAGCTATCGATTTGTACAATAATAAACCTGACCTTTATAACTGGATGCGTGGACATATGATGACGATCGATCACTCATGGGATAGTTCAGCGCAGCAATACATAGATCTATACAAATCATTGAAATAAAATTTGGTTATGGCGATAAGAACAATTACTCATTCAAAAGAAATTTTATGCGTTATACTGGGGGGCGGAGCTGGTTCCCGGCTTTTCCCTTTAACCGCGAGCCGGTCTAAACCTGCAGTTCCAATTGCCGGTAAGTATAGGTTGGTGGATATTCCCATTTCCAATTGTTTAAATAATGGAATAGGACGAATGTTCGTATTAACGCAGTTCAACTCTGCATCACTGAACAGGCATATCAAGAACACCTATCACTTTAGTGCATTCAGCAAAGCTTTTGTAGATATTTTAGCGGCAGAACAAACACCCGATAATCCAACCTGGTACCAGGGTACTGCAGATGCTGTTCGCCAGGGCTTGCGGCATATCGAACCATTTGATAGCGACTATGTACTTATTTTATCCGGCGATCAATTATACCAGATGAATTTTGCTGAAATGCTGGATAACCATAAAAAGCTTGGTGCAGATATTTCGATAGCTACCATTCCGGTTGCAGAAAGAGAAGCACCTGAATTTGGAATATTAAAATCCAGTGAAGGGCTTATCACATCGTTCATTGAAAAACCCAAAAAAGAATTGTTGCCGGAATGGACAAGTGATACGGGTGACCTGATGAAAGCAAAAGGCAGAAACTACCTGGCTTCCATGGGTATTTATATTTTCAACCGTAAGTTATTATTCGATCTTTTGGAAACTGAATATTTGAAAGCAACAGATTTTGGGAAAGAAATTATTCCTGAATCGATCAAAAAATTTACAGTTGCCAGTTACCAGTATGAGGGCTACTGGACAGATATCGGGAATATTTATTCTTTCTTCGAAGCCAATCTTGGTTTAACTGAGGATCTTCCGGATTTTAATTTGTTTGATAACGACAATGCCATTTATACAAGACCAAGGATGTTACCGCCTGCAAAGATCAGCGGAACTACATTGGAAAAAACATTGGTAGCAGAAGGCTCTATCATTAATGCCTCCAGGATTGAACATTCAGTGATTGGTATACGTTCAAGAATTGGGACAGGCTCTACACTTGTCAACACTTATATCATGGGTAGTGATTATTATGAAACCTTACCTGAAATAGCACAGGCATTGGCAGGCAACTTTCCGGTATTGGGTGTAGGAGACAGGTGTTACATTAAGAATGCTATCCTTGATAAAAATGTACGAATTGGTAATGATGTACGTATAAATGGGGGACCTCATCTTGAGAACATTGACCATGCATTATACACCGTAAAGGATGGAATTATAGTAATTAAAAAAGGAGCTATCATACCTAATGGTTTTGTAATCTGATCTAAAAATCCCGTTTATAAGGCGGGATTTTTCTTTTTTACTAAATCAATGTGTACTTATTACATATTGTCTTATCTTCATCCTGCCTGATTAAAACAATGATTGCTTATGTCAACAGCCTACCTTGGTGCAAAGCCAAAGCTTAGTCTTAGCCAGATTATTAATATGAGTGTTGGATTTTTTGGGATCCAATTTGCTTTCGGTCTTCAAAATGCAAACGTCAGCAGAATTTTTCAAACCCTTGGTGCGAAGATTGAAGAAATTCCAATTTTATGGATTGCAGCTCCTCTAACAGGTTTGATCATTCAACCAATAATCGGGCATTTAAGCGACAAGACCTGGCATAAGAAATGGGGAAGAAGAAGACCTTATTTTATGGTGGGAGCAATCTTTGCTTCGCTTGCTTTGTTTGTTTTTCCGGAAGTTTCAGAATTATGGATGGCCGCAGTTATGTTATGGCTATTAGATGCATCTATTAATGTTTCAATGGAACCATTCCGTGCATTTGTAGGCGATATGCTCCCTGATTCGCAAAGAACAAGCGGATTTGCGATGCAGAGTTTCTTCATCGGCATTGGTGCAGTTATTTCTTCTTTGTTGCCGTATCTTCTTACTGAGTTTGGCGTTGCTAATGAAGCTCCGGAAGGAATGATACCGGACTCTGTTAAAATTTCATTTATAACTGGTGCAGTTTTATACATGGCAGCAATTTCTTACACTGTTTTTACAACTAAAGAATATTCGCCAGAACAGCTAAAAGCATTTGGAGAAATACAAGATGCGGATAATGATATAAATATTAAAACGCCGGCTTCTTCTTTTAATAAAAAAGGAATGATATGGACCGTGATTGGTCTTGCACTTACAGCGGCTCTTTATTTTTACAATTCTTCCGCCACAAACAAATTGGAAAAAGAATTATATGTATTAACCGGGGGCATTGCTGCTTTTGGAATATGCCAGTTAATAGCTGGATTGCTTCAAAAGAATAAAAGTAAAAACGGTTTTGTGGAAGTGATGGATGATTTGAATTTTCTCCCCGGCACAATGAAGAAATTAGCGGTGGTACAATTTTTTTCCTGGTTTGCCTTATTTGCTATGTGGATTTATTCTACACCGGCACTTGCACAACACTTATCAGGTACTACAGATACTACCTCCAAAGCGTACAACGATATGGGAAATTGGGTTGGTGTTCTATTTGCCTGGTATAATGGCTTTGCAGCATTATTTGCTTTCCTATTACCGGTGCTGGCTAAAAAGTTTTCAAGACCCGCTACACACATGATTGCTTTAATAGCCGGGGGATTAGGACTTATTTCTTTCTATGTTTTCAAGAATGAAAACTTATTAATTATAAGTATGGCGGGAATAGGTTTAGCCTGGTGCAGTATTCTTGCTATGCCTTACTCAATGCTTACAAAAGCATTGCCTGCTAAAAAAATGGGTGTATACATGGGTATCTTCAATTTCTTTATTGTTATTCCCCAAATATTAGCAGCAACTCTTTTAGGGATGCTAACAAAACATGTTTTCAACGGGAATGCAATAATGACCATTGTAGTTGGCGGATGCTCCATGATAATCGCAGCTTTCTTAACACTAAGAATAAAAGATAAATAATTATGAAACGTTACTTTCTAATTCTTTTACTGGTTATTTCAATTAAGAGTTTTGCTATAGACATGCTCGGTGTTTACCCAACTCATTGGTGGGTAGGGATGAAAAATCCTAAACTGCAATTAATGTTGCATGGAGAAAATATCGGACTCTTTACCAAATTCACCAGTACTAATCCTTCCATAAAGATTGAAAAAGTAACAAAAGCAGAAAGTAAAAACTATGTTTTCCTCGATTTGAATATTACCGCGGCAGCCAAGGCAGGAGTTTTTAAAATTAATATGTCAGGCGGTGGCATCGGTACAGAAGATGTATTTTATGAATTGAAATCCCGCAGTAAGGAGAATGGTAAAACAAGAATTCAAGGCGTAACAGCTAAAGATTTTATTTACCTCATGATCCCGGATCGGTTTTCGAATGGCGACCCATCCAATGATATTATCAATGATTACAGGGATAAGACAAGCAACCGTAAAGATAAATTCTCCCGGCACGGGGGTGATTTTAAAGGGATAGAGAATAATCTTAATTATTTTAATCAATTGGGAGTGACAACTTTATGGCTGACACCTGTAATTGAAAATGATATGCCCTTGATGAGTGAGTGGGGTAACAATGTTGCTGGCTACCATGGTTATTGGTTTACCAATCATTACGAGGTGGATAAGCGATTTGGTGGCAATAAAGGCTACAAAGATTTTTGTGATAAGCTTCATGCCAATGGTATGAAAGTGATACAGGATGCTGTGTACAATCATGTAGGTAACCATCATTGGTTTGTAATAGACCCACCAATGAAGTCCTGGTTCAATATTTCTCAAGGGGATAAAGCCCCTAATCATCGGGAAGAGGTTTTTTATGATCCCTATGCTTCGCAAAATGAAAAAACGCAAATGCTGGATGGCTGGTTTGTTCCGCATCTGCCTGATTTGAACCAAAAGAATCCTTTCGTTGCTAATTTTTTAATTCAACATGCAGTATGGACAACAGAAGAATATGGAATTGATGGCTGGAGAGTTGACACTTATAAATACTGCGATGAGCAGTTCATGAATAATATTAATACAGCGTTGGAAAGAGAATTCCCAAACCTAACAGTGTTTGGTGAGTCGTGGGTTAACAGCACAGTAGCGAATGCATATTTTACGCAGAACAACATGGCTACACCATTTAAACACAATGCAGAAGGCATGCTGGATTTCCAGTCTTGCTTTGCGATGCTGGCAGGTATGAACGAAGGATATGGATGGCTTACCGGGGTTAGTAAGATCTATACCACTTTATCACAGGATGTTTTATATAAGCAGCCGATGAACAATTGTATTTTCCTGGATAACCATGATATGGACAGGGTGTTTTCGGTAATTGATGAGGACTTGAAGAAAATGAAAATGGGTTTTAACTGGTTGCTTACGTTACGAGGTATTCCGCAACTTTATTATGGAACAGAAGTGTTGATGAAAAATAAAAAAGAAAACACAGATGCTACTGTTCGGGAAGATTTTCCGGGTGGATGGGCCGATGATAAAGCAAAAGAAAATCGTTTTAATAAAGAAGGAAGAAGTGATAAACAACAAGAAGCTTTTGAACATGTAAGTGCTTTAGCCAACTTCAGGAAAAAATCTTCGGCTTTAACTAGTGGCAAAACAATGCAGTTTATACCCAAGGAGGGGCTTTATATTTATTTCCGTTACGATAATAAACAAACAGTAATGGTGATAACCAACACAGGAGAAAAAACGGCAAAGCCGGACTGGAATCTATATGATGAAAGAATAAAAGGTTTTTCACAAGTGAAAAATGTTATCACAGGAAAGGTTAAACCGTTATCGGGTTTTGAAATAGAGTCGAAAGAAAGTTATGTATTTGAACTTCTGAAATAACTATATCACAAAATTGATCAATAGTTTACTGCCATAAGATCCCCATTCTCTCGAAACTGCCTCTAATGTTTTCATCAGGGTGGTACGGGTTACTTTTTTGCCTTTCGTGGCTGGTTTTACTTTGTTCATATTTACATCAAAGACTTCTACTTTAGTGGCAAACCAGGTAGCATGGAGTCTTGGTATTCCCACCCCTAATATCATTCCGGGCAAGCCATTAATACCTTCTGGTCCACCATTCACCATTAATTCATCTGTATAGAAAGCAAAAATCGCAATAGAGTCATTTAGTATGCCAATTGCTTTGCGGCAATCAAAGCCTGCAATAGTTCTGACATCGGCTGTAATCTTCCATTTTATTTTTTGCAAACTATCCTCTACTAAAAATGTTTCTTCAAAAACAGGTTTTTGCGAAATAGAAACTCCTCTTTGATAATCGGTATAAACAATATTCTTATCGCCAACAGGCCGGTACCAGGCCCTTGGATCCAGCGGTGTTTCTTTTCCGGGCTGAAACAATGACTTAGTGCTGTCACCGATAAAAATATATTGATCGACTGTTGAAACCGGGTAACGATCTTTATTCTGCTCATACCAACTGTTGTTCTCCTGAAGATCTTTCATCAATTGCCGGATACTCGTTGTTTTTTCAAATTCCACCCTGATGGTGGAAAAAAAACGGGCTTGTGCAGATACATCCAGTACGGCAGCAAATGCTAAAAACGTTGTAGTTATTAATTTCTTTATCATTTTACTTCTCCTCCCGGCATTTTATTGAATGACCATTCGAATTTTAATAGGAAGTACCGACTTACCCGTTGAAAACGTTCGTCAGTAATAACAGTGCTATTGATACTGCGGTTAACACCTTTGTTATCATCGAGCAGGTCGTTTGCTATAAAGCTGATCTTCCCTGTATTTTTCTTAAAGAGCTTTTTTGATAAACCTGCATTCCATACTACCAGGTTATTATTAACCGGGAACGCATCTGTAAGCTGGCGCAATTCTGCATTTAGATTTGAATAAATTTCCATTTTCCATGGTAATGTAACAGTCGCTTCAACACGGCCTCCATAGGTAAAATAATTATTGTCGGTATTGGTTTCTACAGATGATTTGCTTGAATTGTAACCAACTCTTGGCCCGATGCTAAAATCATATTTATCCTCTACCCGGGTTTGTATCCTGAAATCAAGATTTGCAGTATAGTAATTTGTATTCACCAGGTCGCCATCTACAAAATTATTAAACGTACCTCCGCTGCCATTGATACTCACACCATAGTTAAGCTTTCTTCCTCCGCCTTCTTTGCTGTAATCAGACCAAAAATTCCAGTTCCGGTTGCCATCTACATTTACAGGATAATATGTTCGCTTACCTGTTGTTTGGTCAATAGTGTTGAATTGTGTAATGGCATTTTCTACAATATTATACGAGAATTGAAATCCAAGCCATGTTTGTGCTAAAACTTTATACCGGTTAAAGAAAACAGAAATACCATGATTGAAACCTACTTTCAGATCAGGGTTTCCCTGGTATTCAACTAACGGATCTGTATTGTCCCTTAATGGCTGCAATTGATTAAGTGTTGGCTGCCTTGTTGTGCCGCGGTAATTAATGCCGATATTCATTTGCGTTTTCGGCATAAAATTTATTTGCGCCTGCGGAGTAATGTTCAGGAATTTGAAAGTATTGAAGCTGTTATTATCCAGGTTTTGCAAACCAAGCTTCACCGATGATATACCTGAACCAAGACCTAACCGCATCTTTTTACCTGTGTAGCGGAATATAGCATTGCTGCTATGGGAAAAAGCATCCAGTTCAAAGTTATTACTGAACTCTGTCACCCTTGTTTTATAATCGCCGCTAAAATCCTTTTCATATGTATTACGCAATGAACGGGAATGATTTTTATTATACGCATAGTCTACTACCAGCATCCATTTATCAGACAAAGGCTCAATGAAGGAGGTTTTTATTCCTAATGTAGTAGAACGGCCTTCAAATGTTTTTTGCTGGTCTACGATCTCGCTGCGGTTATATACACCATTCTCAAAATACCGGATATCAGTTTTATTCAAACCGGTATTGTCATCATCCGTTATTCCATAACGCAAAACAGTTTGCCATTGCCTGTTCTTTTTCTTAAATAATTGTTTATAGGTAAACTGGTTATCTACCTGGTCTCTTTTTGTATCATTGTCATATATATTCAAACTTGTGTTCACAGTGTCAAGATTCTCTTTTAAGAACTCACCTTTTGTTCTGCCAATAGTATGACTTGTTTTATTCGTATACGCTGTAACTAGTTTTAAAGAAGCCAAAGAATCTAATTTCCATTCATACTTTCCATTAACGGCATGTTGCTGGTTAAGGGCATCTTTAGTACTGTACCTGTTGCTGTAACTAAGCCCGTTGCGTGAAATATTTTGGTTGAGTGTTGTTCCAACATTCGTTGTACCAAGACTATTAAAACGATACGAAACATTCACATTGTGTTTATCCGCATTCCATTTATTGCTATATAATGCACCGGCCGTATATGCATCCGGTAAACCACGCAGGTTCCAATCATTAAAATCATCACCACCGCCAAAACTGAAATAGTAGCCGCTTAGTTCATCATATTCAAAGTCATTTTCAATACCTAGTTTCTGCCGGTCTTCCCAATTCAGGCTACCTGCATTAATGTTGGTACGGGTACCAAACACCGAGAATTTCTTCTTTCCTACAAACCGGTTGTACAATAACTTACTGTCAATATATTTGGTAAAGTCAGTCCCCGCAATCGCTTTTCCAAAGGAACCCTTTTTCGCATCGTCTTTCAGTTTTATGTTCACAGTTTTTCCTTCGCTTCCGGTACTCATGCCAGTCATATTTTGCTGCTCTGTCTTTGTTTCAAACACCTGCACTCTGTCTACTGCCTTTGCAGAAATGTTTTGAGTAGCCATGGTTGGATCATCGCCAAAGAATTCTTCACCATCTACCAATACTTTATCAACTCTTTTTCCCTGCGCTACAATCTCACCTTTGCTATTTACAGAAAAGCCAGGTAGTCTTTTCAACAGGTCTTCTACTGTTGCGCCTTCCTTTACTTTAAAGCTATCAGCTACAAATTCTGTAGTATCGCCTTTTAAACGAATGGCGGCACCCGTTCTGATTACAACTTCCTCCAGCATTTTACTTTTGAGAGTCATAAAAATATCGCCGAGATCTGTATTTCCATTTACATATACCTGCTCCATAAAATCAGCAAAGCGGGGATAGGTAACAAGCAACAGGTAGTTGCCCGTATCAACTTTTAAAAAATTGAACTTTCCGGTGGCATCGCTTCGTGAAAAAGCTACCAATGTGGTATCTGATTTTTTCAACAAGGACACAACTGCCAGGTGCAGATTCTTTCTTTCAGAAGAGTCAGTAACCCTTCCACTAATTATGGATTGCTGGGCTTGAGTCGATATTATAAAAAAAAATAGGAAGAAGGTGAATAAAGCAGCTTTTAGCATGTTGGTTTTTTAACTAGTTCGGAAAATATCGAAATGATTACATACCAGCATTGACATTTACTCGAACCGCACAAATTTGATGATTTCCGGTAAGAATAGCATGTTGTTGAACTTATACAATTGTTAATTTTCCAGTAAAAAGATGTAAGTTGAGAGAGATACCGGTTAAATAAATTCCACCCGAATGGCAGCAAAAAAAAACATGGCAGATGATCCACTAAACGGTAATAACGGCAAGGATAACCCGAAATTATCCGCCACTTCAAAAAGTACTACTGAAGGTGAGCTCAATAAAAAGTATGAAGAAGCCAATTACATTAACACCTCTAAGCCAGTTTGGAATTATTCATTACTCACAGATGAAGAAGTAAAGAATTACCAGGCGGGTACCAACTATCAGCTCTATAAAAAATTTGGTTCTCATTCTATAAAGGTCAATAATAAATGGGGCATGTACTTCTGTGTGTGGGCACCCAATGCAACTTCCGTTTCAGTGAAAGGAAATTTTAATGACTGGACTAATCATGAATACGAATTATTACCCCGTTGGGACAAAAGTGGAATATGGGAAGGGTTTATTCCGGGTTTCAATTTAGGAGAAGCATATAAATATCATATTGTGGGCTATGCAAAACGGGAAATTGACAAAGGTGACCCGTTTGCTAATTTTTGGGAGAAAAGACCAGATACAGCAAGTATTACCTGGGATATGTATTATGAATGGAAAGATGAGGATTGGATGAAGTCCAGGAAAAAACATAATTCATTGGATGCTCCGTGGAGTGTATACGAAGTGCATTTGGCCAGTTGGCAACGACCGAACAAGTATGATGAAGAAAGTTATAACAGTTATGATGAGATAAAGGAAAGACTTGTTCCCTACGTAAAAAATTTGGGTTTTACGCATGTTGAATTTATGCCGGTAACAGAACATCCATTTGATGGAAGCTGGGGTTATCAATGCACCGGTTTCTTTGCGTCAACTTCAAGATTTGGCGACCCTCAGGGACTGATGCGGCTGATTGATGCATTTCACCAGGAAGGTATAGGTGTGATATTGGATTGGGTGCCTTCACATTTTCCTTATGATGCACATGGCCTGTTTATGTTTGATGGTGCTCATACGTACGAGTATGCGGATATGCGAAAAGGATTTCATCCGGATTGGAATAGTTACATTTTTAATTATAAAAGGGGAGAAGTAAAATCATTCTTAATCAGCAGTGCGAGGTATTGGTTCGATTTATTTCATATTGACGGAATCAGGGTGGATGCCGTAAGCTCCATGTTGAAATTAAATTACTCCCGGGAAGAAGGAGAGTGGGAGCCGAATGAATTTGGTGGGGATGGAAATTTAGAAGCAATTGCTTTTATAAAAGATTTGAACGAAACTATTTTTCGGGATTACCCCGATGTGCAAACCATTGCTGAGGAAGCAACGGACTGGCCGGGTATTTCAAAACCAACCTGGGATGACGGATTAGGCTTTGGTATGAAATGGATGATGGGCTGGATGCATGATACATTAGATTATTTCAAACTCGATCCATTGCTGCGACAGTTTCACCAGGATAAATTTTCATTTAGTATGATGTATTACTATGATGAAAATTTTATGTTACCGCTGAGTCATGATGAAGTAGTACATGGCAAAAGCCCGATGCTGTATAAAGTACCCGGAGATGAATGGCAAAAATTTGCTAACCTGCGATTGCTTTATACGTATATGTGGACACATCCGGGGGCCAAACTTTTATTCATGGGTAATGAGTTTGGACAAACCAATGAATGGAACTACAAATCAGAATTACAATGGGAGCTGTTGCAATTCGATTGTCACCGGCTGTTAAAAGATTGTATAGCCGGATTAAATAATCTGTTAAGAACAGAACCGGCTTTACACGAAAATCAGTTCAACAAAGATGGTTTTGAGTGGGTTGACCTTAATCATCGGGCTGAATCAGTTATAGTTTTTAAGCGAAAAGGAAAAGAAAGTGCCGATGATTTATTAGTAATTCTCAATATGACACCGGTGGTAAGAAATGATTGGGAGGTATATGTGACTGGCAAGACGTATACGAAAGAGATTTTCAACAGTGACGAAACAAGGTTTTGGGGTACCGGAGACGTCTTTAATCCAACAATTCAGTGCGAATTGGTTGAGGAAAGTCAACAAAAACACAGGGTTATAGTAAATTTACCAGCTTTGGGAGGAATCATTCTGAAATAGTACTATTTTGGAATGGTATTCGCTTAGAATCCAACGGTTAAGTTTTGATTAGTCATTTGTAAAATCTACTTTAGCGATGAGAACTAATTTTCGCATCCATCCTAAAAAAATCCCTATGATCCGTAAAATCCTGTTATTGTGCATGGTGCTGCCAGCAATGTTGGCTCACTCCCAGACTTCCATTACGGCAATTAATGTAGCTAGTGTTGGTGTTGACAGCGCCGATTACTTCCTCCAAAAAGGTTTGCTTGAAAAGCAAAATGGTCGCCGCCTTGAATCCCTGAAAAACTTTGAAAAAGCTGCTAAGTATGATGGCAATAGCAAAGTAATTACTGCAGAGTTAGCTTCAGCTTATCTTGACTTGCGTCGTTATACACATGCAAGAGAGTCATACAAAAAATTAGTTGAGTTAGGTGATGAAACCGCCATTAATTATAACCAGTTAATGACCTTGTCTTTTCAGCTTAAGCAAAACGATGATGTATTGCTATATGCTGATAAACTTAAAAGAGTGGATCCATCAGCCAAAGTATATTTCTATGTTGGTAAAGTAAATTACGACATGGACAATTATGGCGAGGCTATCAAATTCTTAAATGAAGCAGCGAAAGAAAATCCTGAAAATGCAGAAGTGCCTTACATGATTGCTCATAGCTATGCAGATATGATGAATTATAAACTGGCTATCCCTTATTTTCAGAAAGCAATAGCACTAGACCCTACAAAAAACTACTGGGTATATGAATTGGGTTTGATCTGTTATGCAATGCATGATGATAAAAATGCCTTGAAATACATCCTGGAAGCAGGGGAGAAAGGCTACAAAAAAGATAATGATTACCTGGAAAATCTTGGTATCGCCTATTTGAACGTTGGCAACCTGGAACAGGGAGTGGCCATGCTGGTTGAAATTTTAAAAAGAAAACCAAGCGATCTGAATATTTTAAATATGGTAGCGGAGGCGTACTATTATAAAGGTAAATACCAGCAAGCTATTGATTACTGGGACCAGGTGTTGACCTATGATAAAACATCTGCCTCTTCTTTATTCATGATTGGTATGGCTTACCAAAAGAGTGGTCAAAAAGAGAAAGGCATTGCCCTTTGCGATAAAGCTATTGAAATGGATCCTGGACTGGCTGCTAATAAGCAGAAGAAACAAATGGCCGGTCTTTAATATATTTAACCCTGAGCATATAAAAAGCCTCCGATCGGAGGCTTTTTTAATTATGTGAATCCAATTCAATATTACATTCTTTCAGGAACTTTTATTCCTAATAAACTCATCGCACTGGCAATTACATTAGCTGTCATTTCAGACAATTGCAGCCTTAGTCGTTTCTTTTCTTCAGATTCTGCATTGGTTACCGAGTGAGCCGTGTAAAAAGTATTGAATGCCTTTGCCAGGTTAAATACATATATGGCAAGAACAGAAGGATTATGTTCCGCAACAGCCTGTTCAATCGCCACCGTATATTGTTCCAATAAAACAATTAGATCTTTTTCAAGTTTTAGGAGACTTCCGGCGCCTGTCTCATGGCTAGAGACTCCAGATTGCTTTCTCAATATTGATTTGATCCTTGCATGAGTGTATTGTACAAATGGCCCTGTAAACCCATGAAAATCGATGGACTCTTCCGGGTTAAAGATCATTCGCTTCTTTGGATCAACTCTTAATAAAAAGAATTTTAAGGCGCCCAGCGCAATCGTATCATATAATTCTGTCAATTCTTCTACTGTAAAATCTTTTACTTTTCCGAGCTCTTCTGTTTTGTTTTTGGCTACGTTCACCATTTCCTCTATCAACTCATCTGCATCTACCACCGTTCCTTCACGGCTCTTCATTCTTCCGCTGGGCAGTTCCACCATGCCATAACTTAAATGATAAATTCCATCGGCATAAGGCTTCCCTAATTTTTTCAAGATCAGCTTCAGCACTTTCATATGATAGTTTTGCTCATCCGCTATCACATAAATGCTCTCGTCGTATTTAAAATCTTCATACTTCTCCTCTGCCAATCCCAGGTCCTGGGTAATGTAAACAGATGTACCATCTTTCCTTAGCACTAATTTTTCATCCAGTCCTTCTTCAGTCAGGTCGATCCATACACTACCATCATCTTTTTTAAAGAATACACCCTGTTTTAACCCTTCTTCTACAAATTTTTTACCTGGCAGGTAAGTCTCACTTTCATAATAGGTTTTTTGAAAGTCGCTGCCGATTCTTTTATACGTTACATCAAATCCTTCATACACCCAGCCATTCATTTTTTTCCATAGTTCAATTACATCAGGCTTACCATTCTCCCAATCCAGTAGCATTTGCTGCGTGCCTTTCATGATGGGTGCTTCTTTTTCAGCAATTTCTTTAGTCATCCCACCTGCTACTAATTCTTCCACCTCTTTCTTATATTCATCGTTGAACCGTACATAGTATTCGCCTACAAAATGATCACCTTTAGTATTGGTTGATTGTGGTGTAGCACCATTCGCAAACTTTTGCCAGGCGATCATACTTTTACAAATATGAATGCCACGATCGTTTACAATGCAGCTCTTAATTACTTCGTAGCCGCTTTCTTTTAATAGTTGCGCCACACTCCAACCCAAAAAATTATTCCGTAAATGCCCAAGATGTATTGGCTTGTTGGTATTGGGAGAGGAATACTCCACCATTACCTTCTGGTTATTTGCCGGCTTAGCACCAAACTTTTTGTTGGTATAATTGGTTTGTAAGAAGTCAATCCAATAACTATCGGTAACAGTCAGATTCAAAAACCCTTTGATAGTATTATGCGCAACGAAAATAAAGGGGTTCTCTTTTACCAAGGCCTCACCAATTTCCTTCCCTAACTGTTCCGGCGATTTCTTTAATTGCTTTACAAAACCGAAAAGAACCAATGTATAATCGCCTTCAAACTCCGGCTTGGTGGTATTAATAGTTAGATCCGATTCATTGTATTCCTGCCCGTACAAATTACTCAACACTTTTATTACAAGGGGCTTTACCTGGCTTACGATATTCATTCCTTTTTGTTGATTTTGTGCAAAATTAAGCACCTGCATCCAGAAAGCCTCTTTAACTCCTTTTCCCTGCCTGCAGGGAGGTCTTTATATTCTCTTAGCAATTACCTTTGCCCACATTCATGCGAAAACACATACATAGTGCCCGGGATTTTATACTTCCCATTATTGATTTTTTTTATCCGCCTTTTCGCAGGCTGATGAACCTGCAAACCTTTCGCTATGCAGCTTCGGGTGGTGGCAACACAGTACTTGGTTTGCTCATATATTTTGTCAGTTTCAAATACATTTTTTTTGAAAAAACATTTCATTTTGGCATCTATGCTTTTAAAGGACATATAGCTGCCCTTTTTATTTCCTTTTGCATCACTTTCCCTATAGGTTTCTTTATGTCCAAATATGTTGTATTCAGCGATTCAAATATGAAGGGGAGGATACAACTGTTCCGCTATTTTATGATCTGCCTTTTCAACCTGGCGTTGAATTATATACTGTTGAAAATATTTGTCGAAAAATTTCATATCTACCCGGTATTAGCGCAGGTAATGACCATTGCTATAGTTGTACTTTTTAGCTATGTGGCCCAGCGAAATTTTTCCTTTAAAGCTTCAGCAGCAGAAGAAGATGCTACAGGCTGATATTGACTGATTCTACTTTTACCGATAAGTCACCGCTACAATTACTACGGATTACCAGGTGTTGTTGCATAGGAAAAATGCCGATCAGTTTGATGTCTTTTATATCTCCATAACTGCGGATGCCTTTTATCCATTCCTGGTTCAGTTGTTTGTTGATATTGATTTTAGCAGTGTCTATATAATTTCCTAATTCAAACCTTGCATTCTTACCTATTTCTTTAGTTATCTTTTTATCAAATAACCAATCCGCAGAGCCGAGTAAAACGTTTTTTGATTTTATATCAAAATCAATATCTGACACTTCAATGGTTCGCTTATCATGATCATAAACAGGCTTTCCAACCAGGTAAACAACGCCGCTATTAGTACCCGAAAAGGTTATTTTGATGATCAACTTTTCAAATCCGCCACCATATATTTTACAGTCATCAATAATGAATTTCTTTTTTATAAAACCTTTTTTGAAAGAGAACTCTTTCCCCTGCATTTGCGCATTCATTATCGTACTCAGCGAATCATAACTCAATACAGCATCCAGGAAGATCGAAAACCCTTGCTGTTTGCTAAATGTCCCGAGGTTTGGAATAGCGGAGTTTTTTTCTTCCGGCTTTTCAAAACTGATGGAAGGTTTTGCCGAAAGCCCCATGTAAATATTCAGCGAATCTTTATTAATGAAGAGATTATTGATGCGGATCTTTTGCGGATTTATTTTCAACCAGCCCAAACCATACAAATTGTACACTTTGTTCATCTGGTTCCATATCTGTTGAAAACGGGGTTTTAAATCAACGGAGCCATAAGTTTTCTCCATATCTTTTTTCGAAATATCCAGCTCTTCTGTCAATCCTTTTATCACTTGTTTGGTAATATCCTGTCCCCAAAAACAAACTTCACATTTATCCAATGCCTGTGGTTCATTTCTTTTCACAGAAAGCTTTACTTTAAAATCAGGTTGTACCGCCAATGCATTGGTAAAAGAAACATTCACTCTTCTTTCTGGTTCAGTATAACCACAGCGGCAGGCGGGTGTCCACGGAGATATTACTGTTCCATTTACACAAACTCTTGTTGAACCAACAATTTTATAATACCCCATAAAACCGATGGTAAGGGAATTACCAGCTCCTGTCATTTGCAAAGGGCTTCTGCGAAAAGAATATTTGAATCTTGTATCACAACCATCCTGTACCCAACCATCCGGATAACCCGGTGAAGTAAAAATGGTATCAACACTTTTCTCCGCCATCGCATACATGGGCTTCAGGTTTATCTGAATGGGTATATTGATTTCAGAATTAGGTAGCGAATCCAGTTTGAAATTACCGGGTGATAAATCAGGATTGGCAGGGTTAATTTTCTGAGAATACGAATGAAGAACAGTGAGTAAAGATATTAGAACAAGAATTCCTTTTCCTTTCATTTGATTAATTGATAATCAAA
The DNA here is from genome assembly GCA_002127295.1 of Chitinophagaceae bacterium IBVUCB2. Lineage (GTDB taxonomy): Bacteria > Bacteroidota > Bacteroidia > Chitinophagales > Chitinophagaceae > JJ008. Next base: position 142,895 of record NFUV01000001.1, on the reverse strand, counting down.
AATAGAGAAAGAAAGGAAAAGGAATTGTGAAGATATCCGGCGTATAATTACATTTCTTTTGGCTGGGTCATACTAAACCAATTACCGCAACCATCCTTAACCACACATTCTAAACCATAAAACTGTTCTTTTGGCTCTGTGATGGAAACCCCTTTTGATTTCAGCTCTTCGAAGGAAGCACGGCAATCCGTAGTGTACATTACACCTGCGCCAAGTATTCCTTTTTCCATCAGTAATTTAAAAGCACTGCGGGTTTCCTCATCAAAACCTTCCGGGCAGCTATCGCTTTTCACCATGCTCTCATGCAATACCGGCATCAGCACAACTTCAAGATCGGGTTGCTGGGCCGGGTTTACGGTAAGCCAGCGATAACCGCTTTCCATAGTAGCATCTGTATGTACTTTAAAACCCAGTTTGTTTACATAAAAATCATAGGCCTTTTCCTGGTCATTAACGAATAGCGTTGTGTGGGAGAATTTTGTTATCATGTTGATTGAGTTTAATACTCCGAATGTAGGCACAGATTAGTAAAAGGGTTTCTTGAATCTTGCTTTTATAGAAATAGGAGACAAGGTTGCTATCCAATTTTCAACTGCTCTACAAAACAATGCGGAATAAATTTTTTCGGCTGTTCCTTTTCCAATTTCTTTTTCAACCAGGCAATGTTGCGATAGTATTGTGGTGAGTAACCATTTTGTTTGCGGAACAGGGAGCTGAAGGAGCCGAGGCTTTCAAAACCAATACTGTTGCAAACATCGGTAATGCTGATGCCTTCTTTGGCTAATAAAACTTTAGCTGCATCCATTCTTGTTTGCGTTACATATTGATGAGGCGTTTTTTTATAAATATGTGTAAAGAGACGATGAAAATGAAACCGGGACAGAAAGGCCTGTTTGGAAATTTGTTCCAGGTCAATATCCTCCCGGTAATTCTCGTCAATATAAATTTTGGCGGCTACTATTCGTTGATATATGTCGGTTGTTATTTGCAATGGAGCATTAAGTTAATTCTTTTTTCAGGCAAATGCTGGTTGCTTCCATACCTACATACTGACCATAGTTAGGAATTACGGTATACCCTTGTTTTGTATACAGGCGAATAGCTTCCGGTTGATTATTTCCTAATTCCAAAACAGTAGCTTTTTGCCCGAACTCTGCTGCCCAATTTTCTAATGCAGTAAGAATAGCAGCACCAATGCCTTTTGCCCGGTGTTCGTTTGCAACAAACATTCTTTTTACTTCAACGGAGCTTTCATCAAACTGTTTAAAACAACCGCAGCCTGCCGGCTGTTCATCTATATAGGCTATTACAACGGTCGGTATATTTTCAATCTTATTGTACTGGCCGTAAAAATTCTGTAGCTGACCATATTGACCTAACAGGTATTGATCCAGTTTTTCAACCAGCAAATGAAAATCTTTATCGCTGCTATTTGTTCTTTTTAAAGTCAGCATGGGTTATTTCTTGATTTTTGATATTGTTTTACCAATCGCAGTGGTTGGTTGATCCATGTCTTTAATAGCAAAAGCAACGGCTGCTTTTACCAGGTCTTTCACTTTTTTATTGCTGTAATCAGCTGTACTCGCAATGGGAATATGTCGTATCAGGTTACCAGTTCCCGCTAATAATTTATGCGGATCGCTGATCAGCGTACCCTTATTGAAACCAAGATTTAAATGATTACTGTAGATATTGATCATACAAAAAGCATCAGCAAGTTTTTCAGAAATAGAGAATACTGATGTTAGTGCATGGGTGTGGTACAACATTTCATTACTGTTGGGATGAATGTCAAGAACATACTCTCGTAGATCTTTGAAAAGGTCAATGATGCTCTTCTCTTTCAGTTCTAAGAGAGAGAGAAAGTCTGGATCTATGTTGCGGGTCGTCTTCATAGCTTGTCAACCCCGGTTAGAAGGGTTTTTCCATTGTTTACCGAGCCGTTCAATAGTTCCTTTTACTCTTGCTGCTTTTGTTTCTTCTTTTTTGGCGGTAACTATCCATTCAATGTATTCTTTTTTATGACTAAAGGCCAGGCTATTAAAATAGGTTTCCAGTTTCTTATCCTTTTTTAAAGCAGCAGTAAGTTCATCCGGAAGTCTTACTTCTTTTGTTTTGGGATTAACCCATTTAAAGATTTCCCGTTCCCTGGGGTTTGCCTCTTTCTTTCTATCGGCATCTGTCTTGGCCCTAAAACCAAATGTGCTCCAGGTATCATCAAAGCCTATAAGGCTTATCCAGGTAAGCTTATCGCCTTCGGCTAATAAACAATCCCAACCCTTATCTCTTGTTAAATCTGTCTGTATTTTGGATGTGCCTTTCGGATAATATACCCAAATAGTTACCTCCGGTTTTACCAGCTTCATTACTTTGCTCATTTCTTTTTCCAGCTGTGCCTTGTTCAGCACAAACCAATGCACCTGGTCATACTCTTTTGTTGCATCGCTGATTTTTACACCGGCAGGTAAAGTTTGTAATCCTTTTTTAAAATTGGCGGGTGCATTGATCGTTAACAACGAAAATTGGGGTTTGATTTTTAGTTTGTCGGAAATGGAAGTTGCCATTCTGATTTTTTATGGAATAAATATAAGATGTTCAACCCATGACCGGTTCGTGAAAATTGCTTTTTTCGCTTTACTCTAAAAAAGTGAACTTTAAGTACCTAAACCATTGTTATGAAAATTATCTTCCTGCTAATAAGCATTAGTTTTTATTGTTTGCCCGTCTTTTCACAAAAACCGGATACTATTGGTGCTGGCGCCTTATTTACAAAGATGATGGGACAGATAAATCCCAAACATGCTAATTGGGTAAGGACTACGGCTGCAACAGTAAATCAGAAAAGACAAACAGAAACAGAAGTTAAAGCGCAGGCAACCAACTGGGCGGTACTGGGTTCATTGAATAACGCAGATATTGAAGCTCTTTGCTTCCTGGTATTAATGCAGGCTTCTAAATCTGCACAGGAAGATTTGAAAAGTATAATGGATGGAGTAAAAACAATTAACGAGAATAAAAAAAAGATGCGGGAAACAATGACGGACTTGAATAACAACGCATCAAAAATGAACAGGCAAAAGCTTGACTCTGCTAAACTATTATTTCAGCTGCTTCCCCAAACACTAAAAAGAACAAATACTACTTTAACGAAACCAAAAAAGTCAGGCATAGTTGATTCGGATGCGGCTAAATGGTCAACTGTTCATACAAAAGAAGTCACCAAACAAGAATTGGACAATACAATAGACAAGATTAAAAATGATCTTGATTCCATGAATGAAATGGGAGAAATGGAATCACTACGCCTGCAAATGGCCATGGACAGAATGAGTAAAATGATGAGCACCCTTTCCAACCTGTTGAAAAAAATCAGCGATACGCAGAATGGTATTATTCAAAACCTGAAATAGTTGGAGAAATAATCGAGAAGTTCATAGTTCAGGGTTTCTTGCCAACTGCCCTGAAACCCGGGTTAATTCTTTGCCCCGGCAGCTGCGCCAACCCTAAACGCTAAACCCCGAACCTTTCTCTCTGCCATTTTTTCACTTTCCACCCTCTAGGCACAATGATTGACTACATTCTGCGAACTCATTAAAATTTAAGACATGGGAAAAATAATAGGAATTGACTTAGGTACCACTAACAGTTGCGTTTCAGTAATGGAAGGCAACGAACCCGTGGTAATTGCCAACGACGAGGGACGCCGTACAACCCCGTCTGTAGTGGCTTTTTTGAAAAATGGCGAACGTAAAGTGGGTGATCCGGCTAAACGCCAGGCTATCACCAACCCCCATAACACTATTACTTCGGTAAAGCGTTTTATGGGCCGCCAGTTTGATGAAGTAACGGAAGAGATCAGCCATTGGAGCTATAAAGTGGCAAAAGGTGACAATAATACCGTTCGTATTGACATAGATGGCAGGTTATATACACCACAGGAAATATCAGCAATGGTGCTTCAGAAAATGAAGAAAACAGCTGAAGATTACCTCGGGCATGAGGTGACAGATGCGGTGATTACCGTACCTGCTTACTTCAATGATGCACAACGCCAGGCCACTAAAGAGGCGGGTGAAATTGCCGGTTTAAATGTTCGCCGTATTGTGAACGAACCTACTGCCGCCGCATTGGCCTATGGTTTAGATAAAGCTAAGCAAGACCAGAAGATTGCTGTATTTGACCTGGGTGGTGGTACGTTCGATATTTCTGTATTGGAATTAGGCGATGGTGTATTTGAAGTAAAATCTACCAACGGTGATACACACCTCGGTGGTGATGACTTTGATAAAGTGATAATGGATTGGTTAGCGGATGAATTTAAAAAAGACGAAGCAATTGATCTGCGCAAAGACCCGATGGCTTTACAGCGTTTAAAAGAAGCGTCTGAAAAAGCAAAAGTGGAATTGTCTTCATCATCTGAAACAGAAATAAATCTTCCCTACATCACTGCAGTAGATGGTGTGCCAAAGCACTTAGTAAAAAAATTAAGCCGTGCAAAATTTGAAGCATTGGCCGATAATTTATTTGCCCGTTGCTTAAAGCCATGTGAAGCCGCATTAAAAGATGCTGGTTTATCTACTTCGCAAATTGATGAAGTGATATTGGTAGGAGGTAGCACCCGTATTCCGAAAGTACAGGAGATAGTAGAAAAATTCTTTGGTAAAAAAGCAAACCGCAGTGTAAACCCGGATGAAGTGGTGGCTGTAGGTGCAGCTATACAAGGTGCGGTAATGACCGGTGAGATCAAAGATGTGTTGTTGCTCGATGTAACACCACTTTCTCTCGGTATTGAAACAATGGGTGGAGTAATGACTCCGTTGATCCCGAGTAACACAACCATACCTACCAAAAAATCAGAAGTGTTCTCTACGGCCAGCGATAACCAGCCCGGTGTACAGATACATGTATTGCAGGGCGAACGCAGCATGAGTAAGGACAATAAGAGCCTTGGTATGTTCAACCTGGATAATATTCCACCGGCACCAAGAGGTGTACCGCAGATCGAAGTAATATTTGATATTGATGCTAACGGTATTTTACATGTTACTGCAAAAGATAAAGGAACAGGCAAAGAACAAAAGATACATATTGAAGCAGGCAGCGGCTTAAGCAAAGAAGAAGTAGAAAAAATGAAAGCAGAAGCTAAAGCCAATGAAGCAACTGATAAAGCCGAGAAAGAAAAAGTAGAGAAGCTGAACCAGGCAGACAGCCTAGTATTCCAGACAGAAAAACAATTGAAAGAATACGGCGATAAAATTCCTGCGGAGAAGAAAACAGCGATTGAAGTAGCAGCAGAAAAATTAAAAGAAGCACATAAGCTACAGGACATTGCAGCAATTGATACAGCAATGGCTGAATTGAATGCAGCATGGACCGCCGCCAGTGAGGACATGTATAAGAATACTGAAGGCGGCGCACAACAACCCGGTGCTGATGCAGGCCAGCAAACTGCAGATGCTACAGCCGGTGCGGATAATGTAACGGATGTTCCTTACGAAGAAGTGAAGTAACAAACAGATTGTTGTAAAAACATATAAGCCCCTGCAAATTTGTAGGGGCTTTTTTATGCGCACACTTTTTTTGTTACCAGCCTATTGCTACTATCATCGTCTGTTGTGTCACTCACTTCATCGTTCTGTAATTCTATTCAGCATTTGCGAAGTGGCTCATTGTATTTGCGCTACTTCCTTATACCTGCGGTTTTTTAACGAACACTATGTAAACGAGTTACTTAAAAATATTGTTTCTTATATTCGAGTAGCGCATTATAGCGTAAATGCATACGTTAATTGATTTTTTTGAGCTCAATAAAATATCTTAAAGATTCAGAAAGACATGGCGGACACTGATGAAAATTTTATTTTGATATCCGATCAAAATCAGTTGGACACACTTATTGATAGGTTTTTTAGAGGGCAAGTATTTGCTGACCAATTCAAATTTTCTGATAGAAGTTTCTTTATCAATTTACTGGAGTCACTGAAAATTAACCATGATGATTTTACAAAGAGGTACTTTTATTACGACGATAGTCGAAAACTGCATATCTCCGAAAGTGAGTTTGGCTACGTTTGGATTAGCACTACTGGCTTAGTAGCAAGAGATAAGCCAACTACCAACAGCGCAGTTAACTCATGCCTGAGTCAGTATACAGTTGTTTCACTTCTTTTAAATAAGGCGATTGAGGTAAGCCAAAAAGAAGATATTTATGATATAGACTCCTACAATTTTGGGTATTTAAGCGAATTAGCACCTGCTCTATACCATAATATAATATTCTATATTGAAGTACTTTGCAAAGCCTATTTATCGCTAAATGGAATAACACCTCCACGTACTCATAAGTTGTCATCGATTTATCAAAAAACAGTTGAAACGATGGCAGCTAAAAAACATAATGACTCACTCTTTCAAGCTCAGATTTTGTATCCACTTTACAAATTTGTTGATCACATTAATAAACTCCCAAGGAATTTCAAAGAGCAGTTTGTAAAGTATGACGACAATCCAGGGGATAGTACAGTAATATTATTTCAAACAGAGCCTCTCATCGAAGTGTCGATAATATTTGAACTAGCCAACGATTTTATTCACGACTTTTTCTATACGGGCAAGGAGTCATTCTACATTAAATCCGGACTATATCAAAGATTGCTAGACAAGGCTGACACAGATGAAAAAAAACAGAAAATAAAAGACATGTATGGACATTTTACTCAAGGAGACTAGGACTTAAAACTTCACCTAACATTGCATTGGCAATATGGCGGGGCGACAAATAAATTCTCAGCTTTTTGTTCGCTAATCAACTTCGGTTTCAGCTGAAGAATAATACCGAGCAACAGAATAAACAATGAGCTTTTGTATCTTTAATCAGCTGCGGCACCAGGCAGACGGAACACAGAATACCGCCACATCGCCAATGCTTCAACGTTAGCGGCCATTAAACTTTATACCATGTTAAAAAAACTATCCATTCTATTTATCATTCTGACGAGCCAATTGCTAACCATAAATGGACTTTGTCAATCACCAAAGTCTGATTTCAGCCATATAGAAATCATAATTGATTCAACAGACTTTGAGAAACTTGTATCGGAAATTTTCATCCGTGATAGTTTAGGAAGGTCAACATATGATACCATGCAAGCCTCCCCACTTGTGGTTAGTTTTTATATAAATGGAGAAGAAAACTTCATTCATTTCAATCCCAATAAAGGCTATTTTGCTACTCAACGAGGTTCTGTCTATATAATTTTCCAAAGCCGACATCCGGGACAGGGCAAGTTATTGGAACAATCATTAAAATCGGTTACGAAAGATTCTTTGCTTTCTTATGATTATGAGGGTCCAAATTTTAAACTCTCGGAAGTCATTTTCAAATCTCATGGAAGATTGCACAAAAGCAAAACAAACCACCTAATACCTATGCTAAGCTCTTATTCAGTTGAAACCTACAAAAAATGGGGGCTTGGAGATTCTGCTGAAGTTAGTATGAAAAAATTTCTATCTCAGGATTCAGTACAAACAAGAAAACTTTTCACAAAAATAGAAATGATTCGATTATCCATTTCAAAGGATGAATTAGCTAAATTAAGTGCCATGATGAAGGTTGCAGGTTTTGAAATGAAAAGGAATACATTTATAAAAACCGGTCAACCTAAAATTGTTTTCTCAATTAATGATAAGTTGAACGAACCTAAAATTAAAGAGCTGGTACTTTTATTAAATGAATATAATGGCTCTAAAAATTTGAGCTTTGGAAGCACATCTCTAATAATAAGAGAAAATAGAGCCATATTTCTATTCAAATAATTTCTTCCTCGCCGAGTTCTTTCGTATAGCTTCCGAACTTCTTCTCAAGCGGGTCTTCAATTCAAAACTATTCCAAGGCGAAGTCTCAGCAGCAGTACTTATAAAGTATAAAGAATTTAACGCTGGACTCGCCGATAGCTGAGTTGTTGAAGTCTTACCCTTCTGGGGATAATCAAATTGATTTAGAGATCAGCCTCATTTTTATCGAGGTATGCTAAAATGATAATACTTTTACATCAACAGCTCATCAAATCACAGGACTAAATTTTAGTTATGCTCCCTATAGGCGACGATAATACAGACCGGCATAGTACACCCATTGTAAATTATGTTTTAATTGCTGCTAATATTCTTGTATTCGTTTTGTTACAGGGAATGGGCAGCAACCTGCAATTTACCTATGCTTACTCCACGGTGCCTGCAGAAATACTTACAGGAAATGATATCGCTACAAATGGATTAGAACCTACACCGGTGCCGGTATATCTTACGCTTATCAGTTCCATGTTTATGCATGGCGGGTGGGCACATCTTGGTGGCAACATGCTTTTTTTGTGGGTCTTTGGGGATAATCTCGAAAACAGGATGGGCAAAGGCAAGTATCTTATTTTTTATTTGTTATGTGGCATCATCGCTTCCTTATGCCATGTTTTTATATCCGGTGCTTCTTCAGCCAATTCATTAATTCCAAGCCTGGGAGCTTCGGGGGCTATTTCCGGGGTTATGGGCGGTTACCTGCTATTATTCCCAAAAAGAAAAGTAAGAGTTTTTATGGGCAGGGGAATTGGAGAAGTGCCAGCCTTTGTAGCACTGGGTATCTGGATCGTTTTTCAGGTAATCAGTGGCATGGGCATGCTGGGCGGCACGCAAGGCGGTGGCGGTGTGGCTTATGCAGCCCATGTCGGCGGATTTATAGCAGGGCTTTTGTTGGTAAAGCTTTTTGATAACGGATTAAAAAAATCATAGACTGCCTCCTTTCACAAATGAGTTTTCAATTTTATTAAAGTAATGACCCGATTCTCCTGGGTCTTCCATCCAATAAACAAAAATTTTGGGTTGCTATGCTTAGTCGAAGACTATGCATAGGCTTTGTAAAAGCCGGTCCATGTAATTTTCAGACATACCCTTTTCGGTTAAAAACCGCTTATCCAGTAATTATTTAAAGTGCCTTACAAATAAATAACTTTAAACTTCACTAATAAAAATATGAAGTATGAAAAAGCTTTTATTCCTGACGTTGATCTTTTGTGCACTAATTTCTACTGCCACATATGCGCAACCTGCTGGCGACCCGCCATCTCAGCTACAGCAGATGAAAGATAAAATAAGACCACAAATGGTAGAGAAAACAGGGCTGACCGATGCACAGGCAGATAAGATCATAGAACTCAATTATGAAATGCGCATGGCAATGGCGGCCTTAAAAGATCTTACTGAAGATGCCCGTAAAGTAAAATTTGCAGAATTAAAAGCAGCTAAGGAAAAAAAGATGAAGGAGCTTTTTACGGAAGAGCAACTGGCAGCTGTTAAAAAGTTTTACGAGGAACAGCCAAAACCAACGCCACCAAAGAGTGGTAATTAATAATACAATACTTATCTGAAAGCTGCTGAAGGGCAGCTTTTTTTATTTACACCCCGCACTATAGTACACCAAACTCTTTAATATCTTTATAACTCAGTGGTTGGAGAAATACAAATACCACCACGGTGTAAAAAATGAAACTAAACCCCAAACTATTTATCACAATAACTGCACTTCTTACTATTTCATTTGCTGGTGCACAAACAAAGAAAGGGATAACAGAATATCTAACTGTTCCGGGGCCCATTATCTTAAACAAAAACACTTTCCATTTAGCCTGGACATCTCATCCCTCTGCCAACTATTATAAGCAAGAGTATATTACTGCTAAAGACAGTATTCAGAAATATACTAAGATGGTATCTGTGGAACTGCTTATTAGTGATGCAACAGCAGCCAACCTCGCAAAAGCAAAAATGGACGAATTAAAACAGCTTAAGCTAACAAACCCTTTAATAAATTATGAGATCTTCCAAAAAAACGGAGAAATAATACTGGATTTTTTAATAAGCGAAAATGCTGGCGATAAAGTAAATATTATAGAGAGAAATGTTTATCGTTATAAAGCCTTTTCAGGAAAAAATGGACAGAAAGGTGTTATGCTTTTTGGAGCAAGCGAAAGAGCTTACGGAAATAGCGTAGATGCATTTCTATCTTCGCTAAAGAAAAACAAATCGCAACTGTTAAATGCAGTGGCAGCTTTTACACTACCCACAATCACAATTAAACCATAATCCAGGCAAGCCTGCACTATGAGTGTCTTCAAGGCCTTGATCTTTTTGTATCAGGACAAAAAGAAAAGCAGCATTTTCCCTTCCTCCCGGCATGGTCTTAGTTATCTCTTTTGATAATTTACCAACAATAAATACTATGAAAATAAACTCAACCAATTTCAAACGCCTCATTGGTATTTGGAAAACATCCGGAGAGATAGTAAAGGATAACAGTATCCTTGATGGTACAGATAGCTATGAGTTCATATTGGATGGAAATTTTATTTTACATAAGGCCAATGTAAAAATGGGAAAAGAAAAAAGCGAAACGGTGGAGCTTATTTCAATAGACAATTCATCCGGCAAAGCCAGCATGCAATACTTTAATTCAAAAGGAGAAAGGGGACTAATGTCCGCCTCCTTAACCGGTAATGATTTCAGGATCGAAGGAGAGGGCCTTAAATTCATCGGAACTATTAATGACGAAAATTCAGAACTCACAGGCAAATGGTACTTGCAGGCAGAGAACCAGGATTGGACTGAGTTTATCAATTTAAAATTGCAGAAAGAAAGTACACTGTAACAAATCACATTTTCACCCTATACATGAGGGATTTGCTCCCTCTTGCCTCCAATAAAAATATCAACAGGCAGGGGATAATTGCTGATTAAGTAGCGAAGGCCAATTATTACTTTCAAGTATGGAAATATATAAACTTGAAAAACTACGGCTTGATTATGAAGTTGGATTTAAAGAGGCTGTATTTGCTCAGTTAATTTCACCTGGTAAAGAACTTCCCATCGCAGGTAGTTGGGGCTATTCAGAAGACAGACCAATTATAATTGAGAAAAATCATTCTTCCCTTAAGACTGAGCTTCCATTTGACTATGTCGGTTTCGAACATTGGATTGCCAAAAAAAGAATAGAGCAGGAAATGATTATATACCGGCAAAGAGGAAGTGAACCAATAAAACCACAATGCTATCTCAAAGAATCCAAACTCATCAAAAAAAAGAATAAGGTTTTCGACCACCTTGTCTTTGCATTCTTTGCGATTCATAAAAATTTTGATATCATTTATCGGTATAACCCTGAATACTGGTTCGATATAACAAGCTTACACCGTAATCTATCCTTTTACAACACAACTAACACATAATCACCTCAAACAAGAGCAATCTGCTCTCAAGCAAAAGCCATCTGTTGTCAAGCAAGAGCAATCTTCGCTGAAGCAATGACAGTCGGCGCTGTAGCAATGACATACTGCGGTCAGGCAAAGACCATCTGCAACCCTGCAAGAAGCATCTGCTGTCGTGCAAACCCCATCTGCTCTTCTGCAAAGACCATCTGCACTGAAGCAATGGCATTCTGTACTGAAGCAATGACAGGCTGTGGTCAAACAAACGATAACTGTTGTCAAACAATCAATACCAGTTTCCAAAAGATCAACAACCGCAACTACGCAAAAGCGTTAGTTACTTCGGGGTATACCGGTATTACGTAAAGCAGACTTTTTAAAATCCTCTTTTTACAGGATACCTGCAAATAACTAAGCTTCTATTTTTACGTAGTAATTTATTTCAAATCAAAAACCTTATTTATGAAACAAATGTTTTTAGCTCTTAGCTTCCTGGTAAGTATCTGTACCGTATCTGCCCAGCAAAAATTCGGCATTGCAACCTATACCGTTCCCGCCGGTTGGGAACTAACTGAGCAATCATCCATTGTTACAATAGAAAATAAAACAAAGAATGGTATCTGTAAGATCAGCATTTTTTCAACGGAGAAACCCGGTGCTGTTTCTTTAGTTTTAGATTATACCCGCTTCCGTAATAAACTGAGTGTGGCAAATGTATCTTACGGTACGGCCCGGGGTTCTATCACCAAAAATGAAGCAAATGGTATGATCTCATTTTCTTCTTATGGAAACGGCACTGTAAACGGGGTATCATTTCGTAATTATTTTTATTCATTCACGAATGGCAAGGAAACTTATTTTGTACAATTATCTGCCAGTGATAATGCCTGTGTAACAGCATTCAATACCTTCCTTGATAATTTAATGATTGATCCTGCTGAAGAAAACAATACCGGCGGCACCAATGCCAGGAGGAAAAAAGCAGCACCGGCTGCAGTCCCTGCTGCGCCTGCACCCATGATGTAATTAAGTTTTTCGTAAACTTCATTAAGTAACGGCCAGCAATATTTCAACTATCAAAAAAATTGCTGGCCGTCTTAGCCTTATTTATTTTCTTTTAGAATCGGGTTACACTGCTCCAATGGCATGATATTCTGCTGCTCTGACAGCAATAAACTCACAAATTCAATAATTGACAGGGCTGGAACTATTATTTTCTCCCGGCACGGTTATTCGTTCCTTTTCTTGCTAATCAATAAATCTTAGCTTTATAGTACTCATAAAAAAACTAACATGGAAATTGAAGTATTTACCCTCGCCGATTTTGCACAAGACAATAATTCTAAACTTACCATCGTAGGCACTTTTGATGCAATACAGGCAAGACAATTTCCGGTGGCTCATCCTGCCTGTTCCATTGCATGTCGTTTACGATTTGGTGCTAAAGAAACAGGCGAACATGATTTCAGGCTTCGTTTAATAGATGCAGAAGGGAAAGAACTTTTACTACCGGTAGAAGGGAACATTAATATTGGCGAACCGCCTAACGGGCAGTTTGCTTCTGTAAATATTGTTATCAACTTTAATCAACTAAAGTTTGAAAAAGCAGGTCGCTATTCTTTTGAATTATACATAGACGATGAATGGACATCAGGTCTTCCTTTATTTTTAAACCAGGTTAATTAATTTTTTATTGAAATACTTACCTGCCGTAATAAATACATTATAATTTCATTTGCATTTTACTTTAACTTTTTGCTTGGCAATCGGGCAAAATGACGTACATTTGCAGCTCAAATCTGAACATATCAGCATGCATGCTGCGGATGATTGAATTCAACACTTCTTCTAACGATTCTTAGTGTTTTTCTCCCGGTTTTTTGTTCGGAAAAATATAGTGTCATTTATTAAACCATAATATCATGAAAATTGATTTGACGCCATCTATTGTCCAGATGGAACCAGAAGTTTTAAATAACCTGGTAAGAGAAGTAAAGGAAACATTAGCAACAGACATTGAAATGCCAAAAGCAAAGCAACAACTGTTTACTTATGCGCAACTGTGGAATATTCGTAGAAATGCAAATACTGCACATGGCCGTTATAGCAGATAAACTCATATAGTTATCCGTTTCCAATTATTCGTAACGCCAATCACCCGTAAGGGAAGGATTGGCGTTACCTTTTATAAGATGTTTGCCAAAAAGCAACAAATGGCAGCCTTCAAATTTTTTGCCCCGCAGTTTCGCTAATCCTATACTTTTGTGCGGTAAATAATTATTTGCCAAACCCATTAATTCAGGAATGACAAACTCATACCACGACCTTGTAAAGCAAACGTTCAATTTTCCACAAGAAGGCATTGTAGTAGAAGATGGGAATCTCTACTTTAATAACCTTGATCTAAACGCCCTGATTGCCAAATACGGTACTCCCATGAAGCTTACTTATCTGCCCAAAATCGGTATGCAGATAAAAAAGGCAAAAACCATGTTTGCCAATGCTTTTAAAAAGCACAAGTACGAGGGTAAATATTACTACTGCTATTGTACCAAAAGTTCGCATTTTAGTTTTGTAGTAGAAGAGGCATTAAAAAGTGAGATCCACCTCGAAACTTCTTATGCATACGATATTGAGATCATTAAGAAGCTTTACGCTAAAAAGAAGATCAACAAAGACATCCACATAATTTGCAACGGGTTTAAGCAAAAAGGCTACACCCGCCGTATTGCTAACCTGTTAAATACAGGTTTTAGTAATGTAGTTCCGGTACTGGATAATAAGGATGAGTTAAAAGATTATGCTACTTCTGTAAAAGTTCCATTTAAACTCGGCATCCGGGTGGCAGCAGAAGAAGAACCTAATTTTCCTTTTTACACATCAAGATTAGGGATACGGGCAAAAGACATTCTTGAGTTTTATGTAGATAGAATTGAAGGATACGAAAGCAAGTTTCAATTGAAAATGCTTCATATCTTTTTAAATAAAGGTATTAAAGATGATATCTACTATTGGAGTGAGTTGAATAAAGTGATCAATCTCTATTGCCAGTTAAAGAAAATTTGTCCTGAATTGGATTCGATCAACATCGGTGGAGGATTTCCTATCAAACACTCATTAGGGTTTGATTACGATTACCAGTTCATGATCAATGAAATTGTACGAAATATCAAAACAGCCTGTAAAAAAGCGAAGGTGCCAATGCCCAACATCTTTACAGAATTTGGCAGCTATACAGTAGGAGAGAGTATGGCGCATATTTACAGCGTAATCGCAGAAAAAGTACAGAACGACAGGGAAACATGGTACATGATCGATTCTTCTTTTATCACCACTTTGCCCGACACTTGGGGTATCGGTGAAAAGTTCCTGATGCTTCCTGTGAATAAATGGGACCAGGATTACCAGCGGGTAGTTTTAGGGGGCATCACTTGCGATAGTCATGACTACTACGACTCGGAGGAGCATATTAATGAAGTGTTTCTTCCTAAAACAAATGGAGACCCCAACCCATTGTATGTCGGATTTTTTCACACGGGTGCTTATCAGGACCAGATTAGCGGTTATGGAGGAATTAAGCATTGTCTTATTCCATCGCCAAAACATGTGATAGTGGGTTATGATAAAAACGGGAAATTAGTTGACTGGGTATATGCAAAAGAACAAACAGCACAAAGCATGTTGAAAATATTAGGGTACAAATAGAACTTGTACCAACCTATTTTAATAAAGAGCCCTTTTGCATTGCAAAAGGGCTCTTTTGTTTTCAGTAAATATTGAATGAGTTGATCAATTACCTGCTGGAGCGGCTATATCTTTTCCATTCGCTATATTCTCGCTGGGTATAATTAACCCTGTTAAGAGAACCTCTGTCAAGGTAAAATCGGTTATCATAGCCTTTCCAATACATAAAACCATTAGGGCTGCGGTGATAATACAATCCATTGGAATGACGGTTCATTGTAAAGCCAGGCGTGGGACTAATGATAAGTGCGGCGTAAGTGTTGTAGCGTGGAGCAGGAGAACTATACCGGGGAGGTGGGGGTGGCGGAGGAGGAGTGTACCTCTCTCTTTCATATTCATCATCCCGATCTTTAGTTGCATAAACCCTGCTGGGCTTGCAACTGGCAAAAATTATTACAGCAGAAAGAGCTGTAATTGTTGTTAAGATAAATGTTCTTTTCATGTGTCAAAATTTAGGGTTTAAATTATCAATTGTTATTACGAACATTTTTTAGCAACGGGTTTGGGTATGTTGAAGAATTCTGATCGGGTATTATTTATTTCTCTCTTGTTTTTTTACTTCTTACTTCGCCGGGCTTGGCATTTTTTGCTACGGGTGCTGGCTCTGTTAATACAGGAGTCGTTTTTACCTCTTTCGAATCTTTTAGAGCAACGTTGTTCAGTGTATCTTTTTTTACAGGGAAAGTTTTTACAAAATTGTCCAGTACAGCAGTCTGGCTAGTTGTATCTCTGCCGGTAATTATATCTGTAGTTACCCAACCGTCTCCCTGCTTCTCCGCATCAAAAGCATCTAACTCCAGAAAACGAAGAGCTACAGCTTGGGAATCTTTAAGTGCCGGCGTTCGGGGAGCAAACAGTTTACTGGTATATTCCTTACTGGAAGCACAACTTGCTGCAAGTGCCACAATCATCATTAAGGTCACCGCTTGTAATATTCTTGCTGTTTGCATTATTTGAGGTTTTATTTTTATGTAAATAAATCCAACGCATTTGTGTTCCAATTCATTTGCCATAAAATCATAAAATCTTTTAGCATGAAACAATTTCTGATAGTCTTAACAATGTTGGCTTGTGGAATTTCAAGTAAAGCACAAACGGCTGAGGATTCTGTAAAAGCAGTGATCAACAAAATGTTCCTGGCAATGAAAGAAGGCAATGGTGATAATTTAAAAAGTACTTTTTCGGACAGCTTAGTTTTTCAGGCAATTTCAAAAAATAAAGATGGCCGGGATGTGGTCAAGAATGTAGACCCTGTGGGTTTTATCAATTTCATTAGTAAAGAAGCACCCGGCAATGCAGATGAAAGAATAGTATTTGATGTAGTGAAAGTTGACGGAGCTCTTGCTATCGCCTGGACACCTTATAATTTTTATTATAAAGGAGCCTTCAGTCATTGTGGGGTAAACTCATTTCAACTTATTCGGTTGAATGGAGAATGGAAGATTCAATATTTAATAGATACAAGAAGAAAACAAGGCTGTGTTGTTCAACAATAAATTTCAGTAGCATTGGAATAAAAAAGAAACCCCTCGTAGAAACGAGGGGTGTAAACCAAAACCAACTGCTTATGAGAAATTTTTAATTCGTTATTATTTTACTACAATTTCTGTAGCTGATGCTTTGACTACTTCTTTCTTCGGAAGGTTTAACGTCAACACACCATTGATGTAAGATGCTTCAATATTCGTTGCATCTATTTTTTCATCCAATGTGAAAGATCTCTTAAAAGAAGAAAAGTTGTATTCATTTCTTATTTGCTTTGTAGTTTCTTCTTTTACTTCATTCGCTTTTTCAACTGATATAGTTAATAACTGCTGATCAAGATTGATTTTAAAATCTGCTTTTTCAAAACCAGGAGCTATTACCTCTAACTGATAAGCTTTATCTGTTTCTTTGACGTTGACAGGAACAAAACCTTTCCTTACGGTTTGGTTAAATTCTTTTTGCAAAAAAGCCGGTACTTCAGTAAACAGGTCATTTACCAAAGTGTTGAAAGTTCCTTCAAAAGGCTTGCGGGTGAATTTTACGTTTGTCATGATTATATGTTTTTTCTTTTTATAATTTTAGTATAGTAGTTTCAAACGCCGTACCAGCAAGTTTTCTACTGTCATTACAGGCTGAAACTAATATTTGAAGAAGACAGAATTTCCGAAATGAGGAAATTCTGCTGTCAAAATTTCCTGTAGAGTTCAATCTACATTCCTCAATAAACATTTTGTGTACTTTTGCAATCAATAAAACAATAAACAAAATGTATCCAGAAGAAATAGTAATACCCATGAAAGAAGAGTTGACCGATAACGGTTTTACTGAACTCTTATCTCCGTCTGATGTTGAGTCTCAATTATCAAAAGAAGGGACCACACTTGTTATGATTAATTCTGTTTGCGGATGTTCAGCTGGCACAGCCAGGCCAGGTGTATTATTGGCCGCAGCTAATGCTGCCAAAAAACCTGATTTTCTGACCACCAGTTTTGCAGGGTTTGATGTGGATGCAATTAAAACATTGCGCCAGCACTTGATGCCTTACCCACCATCATCACCTGCAATTGCATTATTCAAAAATGGCCAGCTGGTTCATTTTATAGAAAGACACCAAATTGAAGGCAGATCGGCTCAAATGATTGCTCAAAACCTTATCGGTGCATTCGAGCAGCATTGCAATTAAATAATTATAAGTATCGGGTTACGAGTTTCGGGTTCTTAAGTCCCGAAACTCGTTTTATTTTAGGGAAGGTAGAAAGTAATGTCTTCGTAATAATGATTTTCGCCCCTTCACTCCAAACTCCAAACTCGTAACATTCTTTAGTATATTCGTCCATCATAAATCAACCAACTATAATTCATGTATCCAAATCTATATTACGCATTTAAAGACCTTTTTGGCGTAGAATGGAAATTTCTTCGTTTCGTTAATTCCTTTGGTTTTTTTGTTGCTATTGCGTTCATTGTATGTGCTATTGTTTTAGCAAATGAATTGCGCCGCAAAAGCAAACAAGGGTTATTCCAGCCCACGGAAATGCAGGTAATGGTAGGTCAGCCTGCCACCTGGCTTGATTTAGGTTTAAATTTTTTACTTGGCTTTTTACTAGGATATAAAATTGTAGCCTTGTTCATTATGGATGGCTCGGCAACAGAAGATCCGCAAGCATTCATATTTTCTACATTGGGAAGCTGGCCGGCGGGTATATTGCTGGGCCTTTTGTTTGCAGGCTTAAAGTGGTACGATAAAAACAAACAAAAGCTGGCCAAACCCGAAAAAAGGATAGTCCGGATATGGCCACATGACAGGGTAGGTGAAATAACGATTATTGCATTGGTATTTGGCTTATTGGGTGCCAAGCTTTTCGACATTTTTGAAAACTGGTCTGATTTTGTGCAACATCCGTCAGATTATCTTCTTTCTCCAAAAGGTTTAACCTTTTATGGGGGTCTGATTTGTGCAGCCTTAGCGGTTTGGTGGTATGCAAAAAAGCATAAAATCGGCTTCTGGCACCTGAATGATGCGATGGCACCTACGATGATGTTAGCCTATTCTTTAGGCCGTATTGGCTGCCAGGTTTCAGGGGATGGGGATTGGGGAATCGAAAACACCAGCCCAAAGCCATTTAGCTGGATGCCCGACTGGATGTGGTCCTATAAATATCCTCATAATGTAAATGAATCAGGGGTTAAAATACCCGGCTGTGTGGATGATAAATTTTGTAATGAACTACCCGTTGGTGTCTATCCAACTCCTTTTTATGAAATAGTGGCCTGTTTCCTGCTTTTCCTCCTCATATGGTCGCTTCGTAAGAAATTAAAGGTTCCGGGTACATTATTTGCTCTCTATCTGATGTTAAATGGCCTTGAAAGGTTCTTTATTGAGAAAATAAGAGTGAATACGACCATCAATTTTTTTGGTTTTCACCCAACACAGGCTGAAATTATTTCAACCCTGCTTTTCTTGACAGGTTTAGCTATTTGGATCGTACGGGTCCGAAAGGCAAAAGCTTCAAAAGCTGCCATAACTAATAACAGTAAGTAATTACATGTTCCAGAAATACACCGCTTTTGCCACCACATATGGTCAAAAACTATAACAGGAAGGGTTGCACACATCCTGTTAGTAATTTTCAGGACTAATCATTATGAGATACGAGCATTATTAGCTACTTTTGCAGATAGTCCCGGACGGTAAAATTTCATATTCCTGCAATTAACTATCCATTTGCATCAACTTGCAAACAAAGACTGTCTTTTATTCGTTGATATTTAAATTTTTTAGTTATGCGGCAGCTCAAAATTGCTACCCAGATTACCAACAGGGATTCTCAAGCAGTT
This sequence comes from Chitinophagaceae bacterium IBVUCB2, assembly GCA_002127295.1. GTDB lineage: Bacteria > Bacteroidota > Bacteroidia > Chitinophagales > Chitinophagaceae > JJ008. Next base: position 123,579 of record NFUV01000001.1, on the reverse strand, counting down.
GAAAAGTATTTACAGGAGATTTCAAAAATTTCGATGATTACGCCGGAAGAAGAGACCACTCTTGCCCAGCGCATCAAAATGTTCACCAGAAACCCTGTAGACTCACAACGGGCTTTGGATAAACTGGTACAGGCGAATCTTCGTTTCGTGGTATCTGTTGCAAAGCAATACCAACATCAGGGCTTGTCACTAAGTGACCTTATTAACGAGGGCAACCTCGGCTTAATTAAAGCGGCACAACGCTTCGATGAAACCAAAGGTTTCAAATTTATTTCTTACGCTGTGTGGTGGATTCGCCAATCTATACTACAGGCGTTGGCAGAGCAGGGCAGATTAGTCCGCTTGCCACAAAACAAAATTGGCACCTACAACAAGGCTAACAAAGCTTACATGGCTTTTGAACAAGAACATGAGAGAGAGCCATCAACAGAAGAGTTAGCTGAATTACTGGAGATGAGTGAAACAGAGATCAACAACATTTTCCAAAGCAATACCCGTCATACTTCCCTTGATGCACCCGTGCATGAAGCAGAAGATGTAGCCATGGGAGATTTGCTGGAAGGTGGTGATGATACAGATGATGATGTAATGAAAGATTCTTTGAGAAATGAAATCCGTCGTGTGCTGAAATCATTATCTCCAAGAGAAGCTGAAATCGTAAATGCTTATTTCGGTTTAGATGGTGAAAACGGAGTAACCATTGAACAAATCGGGCAGAAATACGACCTTACCAAAGAACGTATCCGCCAGATCAAAGAAAGAGCAATTAAACGTTTACAGAAAGCCCGTTACAGCAGTGCTTTAAAAGCATACCTGGGCTAATTAAAATTACTTTGATGGGTTTTTATAAATAACTCCGGTCTTAATTGGCCGGAGTTATTTTTTACACAATTGTATTGAACCTTTTTTATTAGCAATGGTTAATTTTGTTAAGCTATGAAAATACGTTTCTTATTGGCTGTCATCACCTCCTTACTCTTCTTTTCCGCATGTGAAAGAGTGGTAGAGTTTGAATTGAACGATGTTAGCCCAAAATTAGTTGTTGAAGGCACCATCGAAAACAATGAAGCTCCTGTGATATATCTTTCCAAAAGCCAGGCCTACTTTTCGTCTATCGATTTAAATACACTAGCCAATAGTTTTGTTCGTAATGCAGAAGTTTATGTGTCCAATGGCATTACTACACATAAGCTAAAAGAGTACACCGTTCCACTGGGCCCCGGTATAAATTTTTATTATTATTCTAATGACCCTGCAAGTCCTGCTACGGCTTTTTTTGGAGAAATAAATAAACAGTATTCATTAAGAATTGTAGCAGAAGGAAAAGAATATACAGCTACCACATGGATAACAGACACTACCCGAAGAATAGATTCTCTTTATTGGAAACCGGCACCAGCCGGCAACCCCGCTGAGAAAGTTGCCGTGATGATAAAAGCAACAGATAAACCAGGTTTTGGCGATTATGTTCGCTACTTCACCAAAAGAAATAGCGAAATTTTTTATCCCGGATTTAATTCAGTGTATGATGACCAGGTAATAGATGGGTCCACTTACAACGTTCAAGTTGAAAGAGGTATTCCAAGAACCGGCTCCACACCAGAAGGTTATTCTTTCTTTGATAAAGGAGATACCGTCACACTTAAGCTGAGTAATATTGATAAAGCTACCTATGACTTTTGGCGTACGATGGAATTTACCTATGCCAGCGTTGGTAATCCATTTTCTTCTCCCACAAAAGTCATTAGTAATATTAACGGTGGAGGTTTGGGTTACTTTGGAGGATATGCAACCCAATATCGAACTATCGTTATCCCAAGATGATTTTGTTCTTCAGAGATTGTACACATTGATATCCGCTAGTCGCATAAGTGACGGATTGATTGCTCATTAACCATTAATTTTACAAGATTATTTATTTCACAACTAACAGATGGATACAATAGAAAAAGTTAATTGCCTGATCATTGGTTCAGGACCTGCTGGCTATACCGCCGCTATTTATGCTGCAAGAGCAGGACTAAACCCGGTTTTATACCAGGGCATCCAGCCGGGAGGACAGTTGACAATAACTACGGAAGTAGAAAACTATCCCGGTTATCCGGAAGGAATACAAGGGCCCGATATGATGGTGAATTTTGAAAAACAAGCAGCCCGTATGGGTACGGATATTCGTTATGGATTAGCCACCAAAGTTGATTTTAGCGGACCGGTACATAAAGTGCAGATCGATGAAGAGAAGTGGATCGAAGCTGATTCTGTGATTATTTCTACCGGTGCATCAGCCAAATGGCTGGGATTGGAAAGCGAACAACGACTGAACGGATATGGAGTTAGTGCCTGCGCTGTTTGCGATGGATTTTTCTTTAAAGGAAAAGAAGTTGCTATTGTGGGTGCTGGTGATACAGCTGCGGAAGAAGCATTGTATCTCTCAAAAATCTGTTCCCAGGTGCATATGATAGTTCGAAAGGGTGAAATGAGAGCAAGTAAAGTGATGCAGGAAAGAGTGCTGAAAACAGCAAATATTAAAATATACTGGCATAGCGAAACTGATGAAGTGCTGGGTGATAAAAAAGTAGAAGCAGTAAGAATTAAGAATAATGAAACTGGTGACAAACAAGATATACCAGTAAGTGCATTTTTCGTGGCGATCGGTCATCAACCCAACTCTGATATTTTTAAAGGATGGTTGGATATGGATGAAGCCGGATATTTAATAACAACCCCCGGTAGTTCAAAAACAAATGTAGAAGGTGTATTTGCTTCTGGGGATGTACAGGATAAAATATACAGGCAAGCTGTTACGGCAGCGGGAAGTGGGTGTATGGCAGCATTGGATGCAGAAAGATATTTAGGAGCAAAAGGACATTAATGAGAGGGTTACTTACAATATCAGTTAATAAGCTTCGCTTTTATGCCTATCATGGCTTATATGCGGAGGAGAAAAATATAGGAACCGAATTTGAAGTAAATCTTTCTGTTTTATATTCTCCGGATACAGTTATTATAAATGACATCGAAGCAACAGTAAACTACGTTGCTTTATTTGAGCTGGTGAAAACTGAAATGCAGAAACCCCGTGAATTGCTTGAAACTTTTTTAATGGAGGTGACAGAGCATATTCATATTGCTTTTCCACAGGTAAAAAAAGTTGTGATCGATGCTACAAAATTAAATCCCCCCATTCCGAAGTTTATTGGAACAGTGGGAGTGAAGTATGAGAAAGAATTTTAGAATATTTTCTTGAGTATTCGCAGGTGCTGAATAGCGAACAGAACGATGAAGAGTGCGACGCAACATTTGATGAAAGTAGCAATGTCGCTGGCTAAATAACTTTATTCTTCCATCTTCCACTTCGCATATATAAAAGCGATGGCACAAACAGGCTAAGCCAGTAAAGCCATTCACTCATCCAGCCAAACTTAATTGGCAGAAAGAAATACTCCGAAACCAGGTAAACATAGATGCAATAAAGAATGATTGCAAAAAGCTCTATATAAAAAGTGATTCTTGTATTGCCGGTTCCTGTTACTGCACTTAACATTACAATTGAAAAAGACATTAATATCATTCCTGCTGTTATTACACGCAACACCGGTAGTGCGGCAATAATAAATTCATCACCTTGTCCAAATATAGACAGGAATGTTACGGGGAACATATTAAGTAAAATACATGATACAAGAGCGACTCCCGTACTCAGGGTAATTATTTTCTTTAATAATACTGGCACCTGTTCCTGCTTTCCCTGTCCGATAACATTGCTCACCATTGCATTAGTGGTGGCTGCAAATGCCCATGTTACGCATCCGAAAATGCCAAAGATGTTTCGCATCACATTGGAAACTTTCAATGCCATTTCACCGTGATGCTCCGTCAATAAAAAGAAAAATTGCCAGCTGATAATACTTATAGCATGCTGAAACATTAGCGGAGCGGACATGGAAAAGATAAGTGTATTATTTTCTTTACTCCATTTCAATCTCCGAAATAAATTGAACCGTTTGCTGATCCCTTTCCAGCGGATAACAAGAAATATAACAAACATGCCGACAAATTCTGCAATTACTGATGCTATTGCTGCACCATTAAAACCAAGCTCAGGAAAACCAAGCATTCCGAAAATCAATAAGTAATCCAGGCCAACATTGGTTAACGTTTCTGCCAATGTGCCGGCTACTAAATAACGACTCTGGTTAGTACCTACCAACAATGCATTGCGAAGTTGAAAGACGTATAAAAATGGCAAACCCCATATTCTTATTTGCAGGAACTCTACCGCTTTTCTATGTATAACAGGGTCGTGAAGTAAAAGACTGAATAAATAAGGTGTGATGGTATAAGTAATGATAATGCCCGCTGCGGAGATAATTACCCCGATCAAAACTCCCTGGGTAAATATGTTACCTATTTCATCAGGCCGGTTTTCGCCAGCTCTGCGGGCAATTAAAGCTTGCATCCCATTATTAAGCCCATAACCAATAGCAGCAAAAATGAGGTAGTATACACCTGTAATGCCAGCTACAGCCAGGGCATGGCTGTCGTTATCATAATGCCCTAAAAAAATATTATTGGTAATAAAGTTAAGTTGGGGAATAAAAATGGCAAGGCTAATAGGCAGGGCAATCTTAAGAATCTGCCTATTGGTGATTTGAACCTGTAAATCTGAATGTGGAGATGTTCTGGCCATTGTTAAAAGTTGGCAAACCTACGATATTTAAATTTTGGCTAATATTGCACGCAATTAAAAAAGAAACTTTGAAGCAATTATTTGAGATAACAGGAGATGGAAAGGAAAGTGTACAACCGGTTCTCTCAATCGAGCTGGGTGAAAAGCATTGCTGTTTTTCAATTACTGACTTTGCTTCGCAGGAGCTACAGCAATTAGCTTATTATAATGCAGAAGAAATCGATGAAGATTTTCTAACTGAGCTGTTTTCTTCACACCCGGTATTGAACAATTCTTTCTACCAGGTACTTGTTTGTTATGATTATCCGCAAAGCTGTTTAGTACCTTCAAAATACTACAAGCCTGAAGATGGATCTTCACTGATGAGCAACATGACCGGAATACCTTCCGCATCATCTGTAATTGCTGAAGCAATTAATGAGTGGCAGGTGAACAATATTTATATTGTTCCGCAAAAAGTTCATGAACGGATTAACAAAGCATTTTCTACGGGAAAGTATTGGCACCGCAATACCGTGAACATAAAAAACAATACCGCTACAACTGAAGGTGGCAACTTGCTGGTTAATTTCCGCAACGACGACTTTACAGTTCTGGCTTCAGCTAACGGTCAATTATTATTAGCACAGGTCTTTTCTTATTCAACACCCGATGATGTAATATTTTATTTGCTGAAAATTTGCGAGCAGTTTGGCTTGAAACAACAGGAGGTGAATATTTACTTGTCAGGATTGGTAGAACAACAATCGGCCTTATACAGGGAATTGCATCAATATTTCCTGAAAGTAATATTCCGAAATGCTGCATGGGTAACTCCGCCGAATAATGAAAGTCCGGCACATTTCTTTACTTCTCTCAATGATCTGGCAAAATGCGCATCATAGGAGGTGAACATGGCGGTAGAAAATTCAACCCGCCAACGAATATGCCGTATACAAGGCCTACAACCGATATTGCAAAAGAAGGTTTATTTAACGTATTACAGCATAACCTGGATTTCGAAGAACTGAAAACACTGGATTTATTTGGCGGCACTGGAAGTATCAGTTATGAACTTGCTTCAAGAGGTGTAGAAAATTTAACCATTGTGGAGAAAGATCCTGTGATGTATGAATTCATTAAAAAAACATCAACAACACTTCGCATTGAAGGGTTGAAGGCAGTAAAGATGGATGTATTCAAATTTATTGATCACTGTACCGATACCTTCGATTTTATTTTTGCCGGCCCGCCTTATGCGCTAACCACCATTGATGACCTTCCTAAAAAAATTTTTGAAAAGCGATTACTCAATAAGAATGGATGGTTTGTACTGGAGCATACGCCACGAAATGATTACAAAAATTTCCCTTTTTATAAAACAGAAAGAAACTACGGCACAACCATTTTTTCTACTTTTGTCGAGAACAGGGAATCATGACAAAGAAAGAACTTCGTAAAATATACCGAGAAAAACGAAATACCCTTACTACTCCTGAACGTTCCCGGTTGGATGATCTATTGCTGATACAATTGCAAACTGTTAATCTTCCTTTCATCAATATTTTATTTTCCTATTGGCCGATAGAAGCCAACAAAGAACCCAACACTCATTTGTTCACCGATTATATTGAATTCCGAAACCCGGAACTGGTAATTGCCTACCCAAAATCTGACTTTACTAGTAATGAAATGAGAGCAGTTGTTGTAACGGAAGAAACTGCTTTCAACAGGAACAGTTATTGCATATATGAACCTGTTGAAGGGGCTTCAGTAGATCCGGAAGAAATCGATATGATCCTGGTTCCTCTATTAGCAGTTGATAAAAATGGTTACCGGGTGGGTTATGGCAAAGGCTTCTACGATAAGTTTCTGTCTAATTGCCGAAAGGAATGTATTAAGGCAGGCTTTAGCTATTTTGAGCCGATAGAGCAGATAAGCGATAGGGAAGATTTTGACGTACCTTTAGACCTTTGTATAACGCCTCAAAACGTTTATGTTTTCTAACTTCTTTCTAAAGTCATTCCGCATACTCTTATTACCATTTGCCTTGTTGTATTGGCTGGGTATAAGTGTCCGAAACTTTTTATACAACAAGGGAATTTTCAAATCGTCCAGTTTTGCTTTACCTCTTATATGTGTTGGCAATCTTTCTGTTGGAGGAACAGGTAAGTCCCCCATGATAGAATACCTGGTAGTAAAATTAAAAGACAAGTTTAAAGTAGCTACCCTTAGCCGTGGTTATAAAAGAAAAACAAAAGGTTATGCACTGGCAAATTCAAGTACTACAGCATTAGATATTGGTGATGAACCGATGCAGTTCCACCTGAAATTTCCGGATGTACCGGTAGCTGTGGGTGAAGAAAGAATTGTAGCTATACCACAGCTATTACATGACAAGCCTGATACAGAAGCGATCCTGCTTGATGATGCATTTCAACACCGCACTATTAAAGCAGGGCTGAATATTTTACTGACTGATTACAACAATTTATTTACCCGGGATTTTTATTTGCCAACCGGGGATCTGAGAGATAACAAAAGCTCTTATAAAAGAGCTGAAATAATTATTGTGACGAAGTGCAAGCCCGATTTGTCTGAGAATGAAAAGCTAGAAATAATTCAGGAAATAAACCCATTATCAAATCAGCATATTTTTTTTACAGCAATCGAATATGGTGCTCCCTATCACATAAAAAATAAAACGCTGCTTTTATTAGATGAACAACGGGAGGTGTTATTGGTTTCGGGTATCGCTAACCCACGACCCTTGAAGAAAATGCTGGAAAACCAAAGTAAAGTATATTACATGATGCAATATGCAGACCACCATATTTTTAGCATTGATGATTTAAATGATATAAAAAAGAAATTGGAAACAATGGATGAGAAAAGCAGGATCATTCTGACAACGGAAAAAGATGCCGTTCGGCTTTTAAAATTTGAAACTGAGATAAGGAATCTGCCACTTTACATTCTCCCGGTCCGGCATCATTTTTTATTTAATGAAGCAAGGCAGTTTGATAACCTTGTAGAAAAATTTATTACCACTTTTGCAAAAAAGTTTTAAAACATTATATGGGAAGAAAGAATTCTAAAAAGAGAAAAGAAGAAAAAAGAAAACCACAATCAGGACATAATAAAGTGCTAAAAGGTACTTTAGATATTACCCGTTCTGGAATGGGTTTCGTAACGATTGAAGGTATGGAGGTTGATATATTGATCCGCCCTGCTGATTTTAATACGGCCCTTCATGGTGATACTGTGCGGGTAGCAGTGAAAGAAGTGAAAAGTGGCAACCGTCGTATGCAAGGATTTGTCAGAGAAGTGTTGAACCGAAAACGAACAGAATTTATTGGACAATTACAAATGAATAAAGGTTTTGCCTTTTTTGTGGCTGAAACTGATAAACCAATGCCGGATTTTTATATTCCTCAGGAAAGTATTAACGGAGCTACTGAAAATGATAGGGTAGTCGTCCGCCTGGTACAATGGGACACAGATGGTAAGCGGCCAGTTGGTGAGGTTGTATCAGTACTTACTGCGGAAAACAGTAACGATGCCGCTATGAAGGAAATCTTGCTGGAAGCAGGGTTTGCATTACAATTTTCTGATGAAGCATTGGAAGTTGCTGCAAGAATACCTGACACTATTTCAAGTGACGAAATTAAAAAAAGGAAAGACATACGGGATGTATTGACAATTACAATTGACCCGGTGGATGCAAAAGATTTTGATGATGCCATTTCATTCAGAAAACTGAAAAATGGCAACTATGAGGTTGGAATACATATAGCCGATGTGAGTCATTATCTGGAACCAGATAATGAATTAGATAAAGAAGCATACCAAAGAGCTACTTCGGTTTACCTGCCTGATAGGGTTAACCCGATGTTGCCGGAACATATCTCTAATTTTCTTTGCTCGTTGCGGCCAAAAGAAGACAAACTTACTTTCTCTGCCATTTTTCAATTAACACCAAAGGCCGAAGTAAAACAATATTGGTTGGGTAAAACAGTAATTCATTCTGACCATAGATTTACTTATGAAGAGGTACAGGAAACAATTGAGAAAAAAGCAGGATTGTATGCTGAAGAAGTTTTGATACTGAATGATATTGCTCAACGTTTTCGCAAAAAAAGATTTAATAACGGAGCTATTAATTTCTCCTCACAGGAAGTCCGTTTTAAATTAGATGAAAAAGGCGACCCGATCGGTATCATGATAAAGGAAAGTAAAGAGGCGCATCAATTGATCGAAGAGTTTATGTTGCTCGCCAACCGGACAGTTGCAGAAAATATTTCAAAAATTAAAGTGAACGGTAAGCCTTTACCATTTCCATATCGTACGCATGATGACCCGGATGAAGCAAAGCTGTTGCCTTTTGCCGCTTTCGCTAAAAAGTTCGGGCATACATTTGATACATCTTCTCCTGATGCCATTGCTGCATCTTTCAATCAATTATTAAAAGATGTACACGGCAAACCTGAGCAGCATGTACTGGAGCAATTAGGCATCCGCACAATGGCAAAAGCAAAATACACCATTGAGAATGTGGGTCATTACGGACTGGGCTTTGAACATTATTGTCATTTTACTTCCCCCATACGCCGCTATCCGGATGTGCAGGTGCACCGCATATTGGAACAAGTATTAAATAACAAGATCAATCCAGATAAAAAGTTAGAAGAAAAATGTAAACATACCAGCGAACGAGAAAGAGCGGCGATGGAAGCAGAAAGAGCTTCAAACAAATACAAGCAGGTGCAATACATGAAAAATTATCTTGGAGAAGAATTTGAAGGAGTGATAAGCGGCGTCGCAAGTTTTGGTTTTTGGGTTGAAACAGTAGAACACAAATGCGAGGGACTGGTGAGTGTAAATAGTTTGCTTGAATATGATGAATTTCGCCATGTAGAAACTGACTATTGCTTAGTAGGTCAGCGCAGCGGTAAGAAATTCCGGATGGGAGACAAGGTGATGATAAAAGTGGTAGCCGCTAATCTTACAAAAAGACAATTAGATTATGAGTGGGTAGTATCCGGTGAGTTGAAAGATGATGAGCAAGTAATACCCAAGAAAAAAGCAAGCCGAAAAAATTCAAAGTAAATAAAACATATTATTTCTACCTAAATCTTACTGTTTTTCTGGTTAAACAAATTCTATGCAATCATTCGAACTGTTATCCCAAAAATTTGCTATTCACTTCGATAAAAGGCATTTTCCAACAGAGCCAGCTTCATTGTATGACCCCAATGAATATTTTTTAAAAATCGGGGGGAAAAGAGTACGACCTGTTCTTTGTTTGATGGGGAATGAACTTTTTGATGAAATAAAAGAAGATGCCTGGCATGTAGGTACAGCCATCGAACTCTTTCACAACTTTACATTGATACATGACGATATTATGGACAAAGCTCCACTGCGTCGTGGCATGGAAACAGTGCATACAAAGTATGGAGAAAATACAGCGATACTTGCAGGAGATGTAATGCTGGTGACTGCTTATGAGGAGCTGAATAAAATTAGTGTCGAATACCTGCAATCCATTCTTCGTTTGTTCAATACAACAGCTAAAGAAGTTTGCGAAGGTCAGCAAATGGATATGGATTTTGAAGCGATGGATTCAGTAAACCTGGATGCTTATCTTAAAATGATCGAACTAAAAACGTCTGTAGCTTTAGCTGCCAGTTTACAAACAGGAGCTATACTAGGCGGTGCTGGAGAACGAAACCAACAGCTTTTGTATGAATTCGGAAAAAAACTTGGCATTGCATTCCAGGTGCAAGATGATTATTTAGATGCATTTGGTGACCCCAAAAAATTCGGCAAGCAAGTTGGCGGTGATATACTCTCTAATAAAAAAACATTTCTTTTATTGCATGTGTTGGAAACTGCCTCACCAGCACAAAAAAAGGAGTTGCAGCTTTTGCTTGCTAACAACTCCACCGACAAAATTGAAAAAGTATTATCGATCTACCGGGATTGCAAAGTAGATGAGTGGGCTCTCACATTAAAGAACAAATACCTCGATGAAGCCTTAGCCCACCTCGACGACATTGCTGTTTTATCTAAAAGAAAACAACCATTAAAAGATCTTGCCCACTTTTTAGTTAAGAGAGAGCATTAATTACCGGTAACTGGCAGCCATGTCAAATCCATAGCTTAAGCAAATACCAATAATTACAAGATCGATCAGAACACTAAAAAACAGTATGGGTATTGTAATTTTAGTAGGCAAAGCAGCCAGGTTAGCTACAAGACAAATTGCCATAGCACCTATTGCAAAAGGCCAAAGCATAAAATTATTGCCTGTAAAAAGTATCATTGCTACCGTTATTACAGTAAATACGCAGCCATGGCCAGCTATTGAAAAGGCAGTCCATCCAAAACGATTTTCCTCCTGCTTATCAGCCCAATTTATAAAACGTTTCCACAATGAAGTGCCGCTTTTTTGCTTAACCGCTGTTGGTGCATACACATGTTTGATTGTTGTTTCCATATAATTATTTTTTTGCTGACACAAAATTGTTGCAATACTGGCCAGGAAAAGATGACAGTTGTTTATGGATTGAATGATTAAAATCAGCCAATTCATAGTACTTAACTAAAAGCGGCAAGAAAATCATTCTCCAATCATTTTTTTTCCTATTTTAACCCCTTCAAAACCAACTGATATGGCAAATCAATTATTCAGGAAAAAATCTATTTCTCACATTTTAAAAGAAGCGGAAGCCGGGCAAGGTGATGGACATTCTTTAGGACTTAAAAAAGTATTAGGTGTTCGGGACCTTACCTTCTTTGGTGTTGCAGCCGTTATTGGTGCCGGCATTTTCAGTGGCATCGGCTCTGCAGCATCTAGCGGCGGGCCGGGTGTTGTATTTCTATACATTTTTACCGCAATTGCCTGCGGGTTTGCTGCCTTATGTTATGCCGAATTTGCTTCAACAGTTCCGGTATCTGGAAGTGCTTATACTTATTCCTATGTAGCCTTCGGTGAAATTTTTGCCTGGATAATTGGGTGGGATCTCTTGATGGAGTATGCAATTGGTAATATTGCTGTTGCTATTTCCTGGAGTGATTATTTCACAAACCTGATGTCAAAAGCCGGTTTGCATATTCCTGACTGGATGACGATGGATTATATGACTGCGAAAGCTTCTGCATCTCCTGAAGCGATATCGGCATGGACGGATGCGCCGCAGATTGGTGGGTTCCGGCTTATTATGGATATACCAGCGTTAATGATTGTTGCATTAATTACTTATATCGTCTTCCGTGGTATTAAAGAATCAAGATCGGCGAGCAATCTAATGGTGATGCTGAAGCTAGCCGTTATATTCTTTGTTATTGTATTAGGCGCTTTCTACATTAACCCGGATAACTGGACCCCGTTCAGTCCTGAGGGTTTTGGAGGCATAATGAAAGGAGTGTCGGCCGTTTTCTTTGCCTATATTGGTTTTGATGCAATTTCTACAACGGCAGAGGAGTGTAAGAACCCGCAACGGGATCTGCCAAAGGGAATGATCAATTCCCTCATTATCTGCACTGTTGTGTATGTGTTATTAGCATTAGTACTTACAGGTATGGTGCATTATACCAAACTAAATGTTGGCGATCCACTGGCAATGGTGTTTGATGCAAGGGGAATGAAATTTATTTCCGGTATTGTAGCGGTTAGTGCAATCATTGCTACGGCCAGTGTATTATTGGTATTCCAGATGGGACAACCAAGAATCTGGATGAGCATGAGCCGTGATGGATTATTACCTAAAATATTCTCAAAAATTCATCCAAAATACGGCACACCATCTTTCTCTACCATACTGACAGGGATAGTTGTGGCAGTTCCGGCACTATTTCTTAACCTCGGCGAAGTATTATCGCTTACCAGTATCGGAACATTGTTTGCATTTGTAATGGTTTGCGGAGGAATACTTGTATTGCAGCAACGGAAGGATAGGCCGGAAAGTAAATTCAAAGTTCCGTATGCTAATGCGCAGTTCATTTATCCCATATTACTAATCGTTGCTGTTGTACTGATTGTAACCAATGTACCAACTCATTTTACGGAAGATATCTGGACAGGTGAAACATGGCCGATGGCTGCTTTCTGGTTGATAGCACTTATTATGGGTTATTTATCGTTTACAAAAAAGCTTTCTTTAATTCCTGTGTTGGGTATGATAAGTTGTTTTTACCTGATGGCGCAGGAGACACATAAAGTTTGGATGCGGTTTATGATATGGCTGGCAATTGGGCTTGCTATCTATTTTCTCTATAGTTATACTCATAGCAAACTGGCCAAACAAAAAACTGACAATTAATAAAGGTCTTTTATTGAATGCCGCACCGGATTAATCCGGTGCGGCATTCTTATTTTTGCAGCATGAAGTACCAGATTGGTGATATTGTTTTGATCCTGCATTCTAATGAGGAAGCAACCATTGTTGATATTATTAATGACCAGATGTTGATGGTAGATATAAAAGGGGTCTCTTTTCCGGTATATAAAGACCAGGTTGATTTTCCTTATTTCAAACGCTTTACAGAGAAAAAACTTTTTCCCCAAAAAAAAGAAAAGACATATGTGGATGATGTACGGAAAGAAAAACCTTCGACAGAAAAAAGAGTGGCCGATGGTGTGTGGCTTACTTTTTTACCGGTGATGGATATAGATGAGTTTGGAGATACGATAGTGGAAGAATTGAAGTTGCATCTGATTAACCGTACCGAAACTCCCTACAACTTTATTTACAAGCTTCATTTCTTTGGCAAACCAGATTTTGAATTAAAGAATACTGTACAACCTTTTGAAGATTTTTATTTGCATGATGTGGACTTTGCAGATCTGAATGACAGCCCTTCTTTTGAATTTGATTTCTCCTTGTTAAAACCGGAGAAAAATAAAGCCGACCATTTTGAAGCATCGGTAAAATTGAAACCCAAACAACTTTTTGCAAAGATCGAAGAACTGAAACAAAAGAGCCAGGCTACATTCTCTCAATTGCTGTTTGAAACATATCCTGATAAATTGTATGAAGACACCATAGAGATGGGACGATTAGCAGCCGCTGGTTATAAAGTGTATGAAGCATCTAAAGCCCGGCAACATTTAGAGCCAGCCCGCAGTGTGGTTGATCTGCATATAGAAAAGCTGAGTGACGATTGGAAACATCTTAGCAATTATGAAATACTAACGCTGCAACTAAAAACCTTTGAAAAGTATTACCAACTCTCTTTGGCACATCATCAACCTTCGCTTACTATTATACATGGAGTAGGGGAAGGTGTTTTGCGAAATGAAATACATGATAAACTACGCCTAAAGAAAGAAGTGAAATCTTTTGTGAACCAATATCATCCGAATTATGGATATGGGGCGACGGAGATTTATTTTCAGTATTGAATTCTTATAATGAGCAAAATTAGTGCAACTATGAATTTTCGTTGCTTTCTGTTAATATTTATATTGGCTTTTCCATATACTGGTTTAACTCAAATCTCAGCTAAAGGAAAATATTTTTCTGAAAGAAAAGGCAATGTTCGAAAAGCAGTGAGATATTATCTCAGGAAAGGACTCACAGAATCACAAGGCTTCTCTTGTCAATATGAATCTCTTTTTTCTGGCCTTAAAAGTTATACCCAGAAAGATAAGTTGTGGGCCAACCAACTTTTAAGCAAGTTATATGAGGTTGATTCCATTCTGTTTTTCAAATTGATGAGAATCAGGTTAGAATGGTATTTGAAAGAACGACTGGTTTTAACTGGATTAGATTCTGTGCAAAATCTTATAAAAACAACGACTGACCAAGCTCATTACAATTATATGAAGGGGCTTTATTATTCGGATAGCTATTATGAAAAACTGGCCCGTCACATGGGTTATGTCAAAGCTATTAATGCTAATACCGAAATTGTAGATTGGAAAAAAATGAATACGATGCGATGGGGCAGCATCAAGATTTTAGAGCAGATTCCCAACAGTATTGTTCCGGAAAGACCTTTTAAATACGAAAATTTGAAAGATTCTGCTATTGCATACTATAAAAAGGCAATTGAAAATTCGAGATCAGAATTTTTCTACTTTAAGGAAATTTTGTTTTACTTATCTAAACACAATGAGAAGTTACTGATACAACAGCTTCTTAATTCAAATCTTAACACATATTCCCTTAAAGAAAGAAGGTGGTTAAGGAAAGTTGTAAGAAAATATTTTAGCACAATTAATTCGATGAAGGCGATAGAATAAAATTTCGAAAGTTTGGATTTTCGAAATATGTAGGTATAGATGCATAATGCCCAGTAGAATTACCGAACGATGAAGTGAGTGACACAACAGGCGATCCTAGTAGCAATTCAGCCCACCCAATAAAAACAATTATCTTCGCATAGCTACAAGCCAGGCTATCGCTTCTTATTTATTTAGGAGGAGGAAAGTCCGGACAGCACAGAGCAATGCACCGGTGAAGAGCCGGCTGGTTGGCAACAACCAAGAGATAGTGCCACAGAAAATAACTGCCTTCGGGTAAGGGTGAAAATGTGAGGTAAGAGCTCACAGCTTTTGATGGTAACATCATTGGCGGGTAAACCTTGCATGCTGAAATGCCACATATAGGTTCGTTTGAGAACGGCTCGTTCAAGAACCAGGGTAGGCAGCTTGAGTCCAATGTGTAAATGTTGGAACAGATAAATGATAGCCCCCGACAGAATCCGGCTTACCGGCTTGTAGCTTTTTTAAAAACCTTTCTGCTATGCGAATAATAATCACAGTATTGTTGATAAACCTTTTGATAGTGGCTTGTAAAAACAAGACAACAGATAAAAAGGAAAATCCTATAGAAGTTGTTACGAATGATACCACTACCGTAAGAAGTCCTGACAAAGACTCTATGCTTCTTACCTTAACAAAAGAAATACTTGCGGCCATCAAGCAGAAAGATTATTTAACCCTTTCAACTTTTATACACCCGGATGAAGGGGTTAGATTTTCACCACATGGGTTTATTGATACAAGCAGTGACAAAGTAGTGAACGCAGATTGGATTAAACAACAGAACGACAGAAAAAAACAAGCAAAAATGGTATGGGGTGGGGAAGATGCAAGCGGGAAATCAATCAACCTGGTGTTCGATGATTATATAAAAGACTTTGTTTATGATGTGGATTTTCTTCAGCCTGAGAAAATAAAAGTAAACGAATTTATTGCGGGCGGTAATACACAAAACAACCTTTTACTTATTTATAAAGACAGGGACTTTGTAGAAAGTCATTTTTCAGGATTCGATAAAAAATATGATGGAATGGATTGGCGTAGTCTCCGTCTTGTTTTTAAAAAGAAAGGAGAGATGTATTATCTTATTGGAGTTGTACATGATGAATGGACTACCTGATAGAATGGCTTACTATATATCCTGCAATTTCCATCATCCACGCAATACCTAAATGAACCAACAAACCTCCCCAAATGGAACGGGTATTGTAAATAATTATTCCCAATAATAATCCACCGAAATAGGAGCTGATACATTCACCCAATGGTTTTCCAAAATGAATGGCACAATAAAAACAAGCCATTGGCAATATAGCATCTTTACCGGCCCACTTAACAAAAGCCATTATCAAAAAGCCACGAAAGAAAAGCTCGATAGTAATAAAATCGCTGCCATACGAAAGTTCAAATAATAATTTGTGCCACCATTGCATTTCTTCTGCCCGGTATAGGGATTCAATGGTTTTTAATTTAGGATACATTGCCTGGAAATCGGGTTGCGATGCCGCAATAACAATCAACGGAATCATGATCAGTAACATAAAGCCATAAGGTTTCCAGTTAATATTCTTTATTGTTGTTCCATAAAAAGGCTGGTCCTTATCAAATACTTTCCAGGTAATAAATAAAATGCCTGTTATAATAACTAATTGTAAAGGCCAGTAGGCAATATGGTTCCAGTACTTATTCCAGTTTTCATTTGAATTAAAGTTTATGGCTGGCAGAAATGCCATTTTAAAAGCAAAAATGGCTGGTGCCAGCAGCAAAAGAAAAAGAAACCGCTGGTTATATTTTTTCCGAGCGGTCAAATAATACAATAACCAGGGAAGGCCAAATGCAGCGAGTAAGATACAATAGCGACTGAAAAGTTTAACCTGGAAAGAATTTTCTTTACTGATACTTTTATCAAGCTCAAAATAATAATTAAGGAATATTAAAATGGCCATAAAAGCAGATGCAATAATAAGCACCGGCTTATCGATTTCGTAAATGAACTTCCTTATATACCCTGTTATTTGCTTCATTTAGAACCGGAAAGTAAAAAATTAAACCCGGTCGTTAAACTTTCTTTATGGGTTCTGTTCCTATGTAACGTTAAATAAATCATCAACCAAAAAGTATAGCCATGAAAACTTTATCATTCAACCGGATCACAATCGCAGCAATTGCGATACTATTTTCAACCATTATTTTTTCCTGTCAAAAGGAAAGTAGTTTGGGCGATAACCAACCAGAAATTACCGAGGAAGAAGCAACTGCTTTATCTGATGAAAGTACTCAGGCAGAAGCCAGCTTTGATGATGTAGAGGATGTGAGTATGATCGCTGCAGAAGAAGAAGGCGAAGCAAGTGCAAACACAGGAGCTTTTAGCGGCCAGGCAGGTACTAACAATATACGGCCTTACCTTCCTTCTTTTGATGAACTGCGTTTGCGTTTAGGTTCTTGTGCCACCGTAACAGTTGTTCCAAACAACAACACTTATCCAAAAACTATTACTATTGATTTTGGTGATGGCTGCATTTGTGCTGATGGCAAATTCCGAAAAGGAGCAGTTATTATTCATCTGACCGGCCCCATCCGTCGTTCTGGTTCGGTAATGACAATTTCCTTACGCAATTTTTTCCTGAACAGGGCTCATATTGAAGGAACGAAAGTAATAAGTAATCTCAGTGAAAACGGTAATATCAAATTTACCGTGCAGGTTACAGGTGGTGCTGTTACCTTTCCGAATGGAAGAGGCTACCAGTATCAAACTTTGAAGTATGTAAAACAGGTAGAAGGTGGCGGTACTAATATCATCAGAGATGATGTGTATAGTATTGAAGGAAGATCACAAACACAATTTAACAATGGACTTACTGTCACATTGAATACAGAGTCACCTTTAATAAAGAAAGTATCCTGTCATTGGATCAGTGATGGATTACTGAAAATAAAAATTAATAACCGGGTATTATTTCTTAATTACGGAGCACCCTCTAATGGCGACTGCGATAATAAGGCATTGCTTACCTGGAATAATGGCAATAATCAAAGACTGATAACCTTACCTTAATTCTGTACAGCTGATCACTATTAAAAAAGTCTTCCTGTAAAAACTACAGGAGGACTTTTATCAATTACAAGAATCTGATGTATTCTAAGCAAAAAAAATAATTAGCCTCGCTAATTATTTTTTTATATCTGATTGTGGAGCATTATTACTCAATATGAAAATCAACCAGCGTTAATACCTGTTGTAATTTTATTGAACGCTGTCCCATCGGGGATTTTTCATGTATGTATTTTACTACACCAAGTCCGGGTTTAAAATAAACTCTGTCCCTGCGATAGTCTCTGGCATTTTTCTCAAAGAAAATACAATCACTATAACTATCGCCAGCCACCGTGTAATCACCTTCTAATTTTATTGAGCGGCCCATAGCGGCAGCATCTTCAAAATTGGCAAGGTATCGGATAGAATCACCGGCAAAAAGACTATAGTCTTTTCTCACATCTTTAATTCCTTGTGTAAATAGCCTGTCGCCAATCTCAAATAAAGAAGAATCATTGGCATATAATAATTCCGGTATACCTGCATACATATTACTTTCCCACCAGATTAGGCCATCGCTTAATGATTTGAACTTTGCTGTATACCGCAATGTATCCATTTGAACTTTCAGAAATACTCCATCCGTAAAGATGGAATCAGCGTACACCCAGTAATTTTTACTGCTTAAAGGGATAAAGCCACAATGATATTTGGAATATTCTACAGCAACAACAGAGTCAGAAGTATAGGAGCGATTAGAAGGATTATCTCTTTGAACCAAACAAACCTCAGCAACAGGAAGTTGCATGGGTGACAGTTCGTTTGCAAAATTGCTTTCTTTTCTACAAGCAGAAAAAAATAAGACGGAAGCTACTAAAAGCGTAAAAGTTTGTTTCAAAGGTTTTGATTTTAGATTCAATGGGGTGACAAAATAGAAACCGATCTTGACACTACATAGCTATTTCTCGTATTTTTTCTAAGTATTTACATCAGCTTTCAGTAATTATACTGTGCATTAATGAGTTAGATTATATTATCTAAAATTAGTACTATGGGTGATAAGCTACTGTTATTGAGTTTTTTAGATATATGAGCAAGAAAAAGCCAGGAATTATGTATCCTGGCTTGTCGTTATTGACCAACAAATTCAATTATTTTAAAGTGGTACTAAAAAAATCTTTCATATCCTTCCAGGAGGCAGAGTCTGCGGCTGCATCATATTTAATAGGAATTTTAAATTTCTCGCCCATAGCAGTGGCATTAGGGTTAGTAAATGCATGAGTAGCTCCTTGATATGCCTTAAAAGTGTATTTAGCTCCGATTGAATCCATTTGTTTTTTAAATTGGTCCACTTCAGCTTGCGGCACAAAAGGATCAGCTGCGCCATGACAAACTAATACCTGTGCTTTCAACAGGTCTTTATTGATAGGCACACCAATAAGATTACCATGGAATGAAACAACTGCTTTAAGATCTTCGCCCAATTTGGCCATATTTAAAACCATTGCACCACCAAAGCAATATCCAATAGCAGCTACTTTGTTTACATCAGCCTGGCTATAAGTTTTTAGTTTAGTTAATGCCGCATCAAAACGGGTTTTAGCCATTTGCGGATCCATATAGAAAGGAGTGGCGAGTTTACCTGCTGAGTCAGGATTGTCGGCTTGTTTTCCATCTCCATACATATCTACCGCCATAGCGATATAACCCAACTTCGCCAATTCTCTTGCCCGCATTTTAGCATACTCATTCATGCCCCACCATTCATGTACTACTAACACAGCCGGTCTTGCACCTTCCATATTTTCATCATATACCACATAACCATTCATTGTTATACTGTCACCAGTATAAGTAATATTTTCTTCTTTTAACGTTGGCTCTTTCATTTCAGGCTCTGTTTTTTTTTCATCATTGTTACAAGACGTTAATGAAAATGCTGCGACAATTATAGCTGCAGTAAAAAGGCGAAATTGTTTCATGTATATGATTTTTAATTTTTTTCCGGTCTTTCTGTTCTTAGAGCATCGTTCCTTGCGTCGCACTCTTGTACTTTCTAATCATTGTGCAACAAATACAAGCTCTTAAAGTTCCCAAAAAGAATTAAAAAAGCAAAGAAAAATACAGTTGGCTAATAGCTAGGTAGAAATAGTAGGTAATTCCTTTATATAAGCATGTTCTTCTAATGCTGCTACCATAAAACGGGCAACATTTCTGCGGCTAATAGTTAAGCCCGGCTTCGGTAAGCCATTAAAACTCACTTTTACTTTTTTCTCCTTCGATGAATTTATTAACCCTGCAGGCCTGATAATTGTCCAGTCAAGCGAGGAGGCTTTGAGTAATTCTTCTAATAAACCATGATCCCGGTACGGATATTTTATATTACTATTTTCGATGAACCAGCGAAACCATCCCGGAATTTCTTTTTTTGACTCATTAACACCCCAGGCCGTTGTTACAATTATACGTTTGCAACCCAGTTTATTACAGACGGCAATAATTTTATTCATCGTATCCGAAAGAAAATCTTTCGGCGTTCGCAGTCCTGCCCATGGAAAATCAGAAGTCCTGGAGATGTTCAATGCACTAAGTACTGCCTCGCAATCTTTCATTGCTTTTTCGATAGCAGTAATATCAGCAGGGGAACCTTCGAAAATATGAAGTTGATTATGTACCAGGTGAATCTTGCTTCTGTCCCGAACGAGTACATGCACAATATAGCCTTTATGCAAAGTCTGCTCAAGAATATGTTTTCCGGTTCGACCTGTAGCACCCAGAATAAGTATTCGCATAAAATCTATTGCTTTGATTTTGTATCTACCACTTCAATCTCAAAAATAAGAATACTGTTTGGAGGAATTTTTGCCGCCCTTGTTCTTATACTATAAGCAAGATCCGATGGAATCACAATTTTAATTTTTCCACCCACTTTACATAGCGGCACCGCCAATTGCCAGGCTTTTATTAATCGCTGCAAAGGAAAACTAGCAGGTTTATCTTTTGTCTGGTCAAATACTGTTCCGTCACTGAATAAATATCCTTTGTAATGGGCCACCACCGTATCACTTACTAAAACTTGTTTGCCTGTTCCTTCCTTTAACATGGTATAATAAACACCTTCGATATTGTTTTTAACATCTGTTTTGCCAGCCACCATCGCATCATTGATCAACTTTATGTCCACTTGACGTTGCTGCACACTATCTACATGGCCAAAATAATTAATAATGGGGGTAGGTGGGGCAGTGGTGCCATCTTTCATAAATCTCCAGGAACCATTGCTTCGCTGGCACCATATTTCGCCAGTGGTAATGTCTCCTGTACTTTTTTTATGCTGATATAAGAATGTTGTTGGGGTTTCCAGTTTATTTCTCAAAAATGGATGTCTGCGGCTACCAATAAATTTCCATTTATTTTCATCCGGAAGAAAAATATACGCAGAGTAAATGCAAATATTATCGGCACTATCTGAGGCCATTGCTACCATTAGTTTATACGTTTTATTGGTTTGCCATTGATAGTCAAAATTGAATTGACCATAGCTAAGACCTTTAACGCCTTGTCCTGTTGCGACTATTCTGCTTAATTCATGCATTTGAACTGAGACACTTCTTTTTTCTTTATGGGCATATAAATAAACAGAGCCCAGATTGGTGCTAATACCTGCTCTAAAACGTTTTGGGTTATTTAGGTTTGTAATTTTTATCTCTGCTATAAACTGAACAGCTTTTACACTATCCGGCAAGTTATAAGTAATGGTTGAGTCTGTAACAGTTGCATTTGCATAAGTTGTAGTTAACAACAGTAACGACAATAGAAAGCGATACATCATTGGAAAATTATTTACTATAAATCTACAATTGCCGAATGAAATTGACAAAATGAGTTATATGAAGGGACAGATAATTGAGTTTGGCTTTAATTAACAAAGAAACGCTAAACAAAAAAGCATTTAACAACATACAAAGACTACCTTTCAGGTCAACATCGTTATGTTTATCACTCCCCAGTTCTTTTAATGTTAATAATACTTTTGTTTTTTTTGTGTCACTGGTACCTGGCGATCTTTTCGCAAACTTTTCTCCAACACCGTTACGCATCACATGCTGCCTTCAGTATGAATAAATTTTGGGAACGTTTTTTTTACCTGCTTGCCTATATCGGACAAGGATCTTCATACGTTAGTCCCCGGGTATATGCCATCATGCACAGAATGCATCACGCCTATACTGATACTGAAAAAGATCCGCATTCTCCCAAGTATGATGACAATCTTTGGATAATGATGTGGCGCAGCCGCAATTTTACCTCCGGAGTATTTAATAATAAGATAGAGATCGAAGAACGATTTTTAAAAAATCTTCCTGATTGGCCGGCTCTCGACAAAATTGCTCATAACTGGATATCTAGGGTAGGCTGGATAGCTTTCTATATTGCTTTCTATATTATGTTTGCACCATCCGCCTGGTGGTATTTGCTGATTCCTATACATATTGTAATGCTTCCATTACATGGTGCAGTTATAAATTGGTTTGCACATAAATATGGTACCGTTAATTTCAAACTTAACAATACTTCTAAAAATTTATATCCAATGGATTTGTTTTTAATGGGGGAGGCGTATCATAACAATCATCATAAAACACCTTCTGCCATCAACTTTGGTAAACGCTGGTATGAGTTTGACCCTACTTACCCGATCATACGGTTTTTAAGCCTGGTTAAAATCATTAAGGTGAATAAGATTAATAAAAATAGCAACGTAGAACTAGAATAAACCATAGATTAATATATTGTCAAATGCCACAAGATTCTTTTTGTGGCATTTGTTTTTACAGACTTACTTATCTGCTAATTTTCTCAAATCAATAATTATCCATAGTACTACAAAACTGAGTAAGGCAGCAAAGAAGCACCATACAGAAATAACAAACCCCCGATAGAAACTAATAGCAAACAGATAAGATGCGAGAAATACAACACCCAGCCATTTCATTTTTTTTATGGATGAGAGAAAGGGGGTGACAATAGTAGCTGCAATATAAAGCATACTAAATGCTACAATCATACTTCTAACAACGGGAGGGATGGCAAATTCATAATGAAGATGGTCACGGGGAGTAAGTGAGGAAGAACCAGGGCAATTAAAACAAAAAGGAGTAACCACCTGCACAGGGTAAGCAAAAAGTATAACACAAACCCCAATTGCTACTGCTGCTCCTATCCATACAAATTTTTTGATTTTTTCCTTTTGCTTATTGTTCTTCTCCAGTAACCAAATGGTAAATGGAATCCAAAATGGCCAAACTGCCATGGCAAATACAAGAAATATATACGTAAGTGAGGATTGCCAGGATGCCATGTCAGCATTTTTCAATGAAAGCCAGAGTAAACCCTCCGTTAATTGCTGAACGGCAAAAAACAATGGGATAGAAGCAAATGTTCGCTGCGGGGTTGTTTTGGCTTTGGCTACAGCAATTACCCCAACGGTTCCTAGCACGGCACTGGCTCCAAAACTTGCAGTAGCAGAAAAGCACATGTAATAGGTTTAGTTAAGTAAGTAAGATAAGATTTGTTATCAGGAAGAAAGGGATAATTTTTATTGCCATAATAAAACAGATTTATAATTAATGGCATCCCTGCAACTGAGAAAAATTTAATAACTGATGTTTTTTCTTTGTGTATAAATACATAGGCAAATAATATTTTTCTTGATCAAAAAAGTATGGCACAATAATTTAATTAACTAAGATGTAAAAACCGAAAAACGGTTATTCTTAACTCTAATAATTAATTTATGCGATTTAAAACCGGAATAGCAATGGCAACAATGATTGTTTTTGCTACATCTTGTGGAGATAGTTCCACAAAAACAGATACTGCCGATTCACTTACAGTTGATAACAACAAAATGCCTGACCCTGCTCCGGTTACTGCAACAGTTGTAGTACCTGAAGGGATTAAGACATCTTTTAAAACAAAGTATCCAACTGTAACAAATGAAACATGGAGCAGCTACCAGCCAATTGATGCATTTGAATGGGATTGGACTGGTTGGCCAACAATTGATTCATCAGATTATATGGTAAGGTTTAACCAGGATGGTTCAGAGTATTGGGCATGGTATAATGATGGTGAATGGATAGGAACAGTTTCGCCTGTTACTGATTTTGCAGGTTTACCAGCAGCAGTAAATAAAACTATTCAATCAACTTTTCCTGGCTACACTATTGTTTCTGTAGATAAAGAATCTGATAAAAATAGAACAGCTTACGAAGTTGAACTTGAAAAGGGCGGCGATAAAGCAAAAGCCTTAATAGCAGAAAACGGTAGCGTACTTAAAAAGAAAACCAGCATCGATGGAGAAAAAACTAAAGAAAAGATGAATCCAAAAGATAGTCTATAGTTTTAGTAAAAAATAATAATCACCGTAAGGATATCTAATGTAGAAGTCTTACGGTGATTTTTTTATTTTAGGTTTTACAGTTTGAATATTACCTATACTTAGGAGAATCTCTCAAATAAGTCCACTGACATTTATTAAAAAGGTTTTGCTTTACCCCAAAACGGGCAATAGATTCTACCCTTTGTACAAATACCTGGTTACCATAAAGGCTTTTTACCAGAAGGCTTCAATCCCCCCTTTTTATTTGATAAACGGATTTGATGCTTTACATAATTACGAACTGCGGCCCGCTGCAATAATTTATTGTCTCTATCAGGAGCAACTATAGCTGGTGTATTTACTGTCGGACTTTTTTCTTCAACAGGTGGTAAGTTGGTTTCCGTTGGAAGCTCTACTAATTTATTAAGCAGTTTTTTGGTCTTTTCACTTGCTTTTTTTGAAACTGCATTGGGAGTTACCTTTTTATCTGTAACTGTTTTAGTTGCACGGACAACATTTTTCCGTTTATTGCTTGTGGCTTTCTTTTTCGTTGCACTCTTTTTCTTAATCGGAGTTACTTTTTTTGAAACTACTTTTTTCTTTGTTGCTGCTTTTTTAGTAGCTGTTTTTTTTACAGGCTTTTTATTGGCAGGAGCTTTTTTAGTTGCGGTTTTAGTTGGCATAGATGGGTTTTAATAAATTAGAATGAATAATATTTAATTTCCAATAACCATACCAGATAGAAAGCAAATTCCCTATACCAAGTTGCTTTGATTCGTAAAAGATATGCTGATGCTGCAATAGTGGTCAGCAAGCATTATTTTTCTAAATATTATTCTTACCAGATCCTCCAATCCTTCACCAGGTTTTCTGTTCTGGAGGTTGGCTTTGTCGTCCTTGATGAGTTCACAACCCCGTTAAAGGTTGGTGGGAACATTAGTGGAATGTGAAAATTGACAAAATAAAGTAGGGTAGGAGTTGCTTTACAATAGCACATACATAATTCTAAAGCTTTTGCAATACAATTTGGGACATTCCATCAAACGGGTTAGTTTTATAATCTCTTCCCGCCCCTGTTAATCCTATTTAGTTCGTTCCCATTATATCAAACCTTAACCATTAAACTAACAGGAATGCCAAATTATTATTACAAAGATGCCGCAGGGCAGGAGCAAGGACCATTGTCAATCGAAGAGCTTTTAAAGCTTAACATTTCAGCCGATACTCCGGTGAGAGACGAATTTCAAACAGAATGGAAAACCGCAGAACAGATAGCTGAATTAAAAAACAACTGGGCTACTTCTACAACAAACTCAGACGCTGTAGTAACGGAACCAGTTATATCAAAAACAATTACTGCAGCAGCAGCTACTCCGGCAGTAGCAAAAGTAACTGGTGTAAAAAGCACTGCCTGGTTATCATATTTATTATCACTTTTAGTCCTGGGTGGAGTGGGATATTTTGTTTACCAGGACATCGAAAAGAACAAAGGGAATAGCAATGCTATTGAAATTTTAAATATGACAACCAGTTCTACAGACTCTGCTAATGCAGAGCCAGTAACAACATCTGATGTTAATAATTCGGATACCGCTGTTTCAACTGTTATCGATGCTGACACTACCAGCACAGTTGTTAGTCCTGCAACTACAGATCCCACTACAGCAACAAATACAAAAGATAAACAACAGTTGCTGGCAAAACAAAAAGCTGAAGATGAGAAGAAAAAGCAACAACTGTTGGCTAAGCAAAAGGCAGAAGATGAGAAGAAAAAATTATTAGCAGCGCAGGCATTGGCTGCAAAACAATTGCAAATGAGGAATAATTGGTCAAAATATATTTCATTAGGTTCCTTAAATTATCAACCTAAAGGAGATGACGGAATGACTGCCTTTGATGTACCCGTTATAAATGGAACGGATGTTACCTTAAACAAGGTTACCGTACGAATAGATTATTATAAAAAAGAAAAGAAAGATAAAATTGTGAGTACTGAAACAATTACAATATATAATGTTCCTCCTAAGTCTGGTTTGAACGGCAAAGCACCAGAAAATAAGAAAGCCAGAAAAGCAGTAGCAACCATTACAAGTATTACCAGCAGGCAATTGAATTTTTGTTATCCGCAGGGTAGTGGTAAAAGTGGAGATGCCTATTATTGTAATTAATAATTACTATGAACTTAAAAGAAGCCTTCCTGTATAGGAAGGTTTTTTTGTTTGAAGTGTAAAGCCGAAAAAAGCCTGTAGAAACAGGCTTCATTCTCAAATTGAATTTGAATCAAAATTATTAACGCTGCAAATTAAGTGTTACAGGTATTAGTTGTTTCAACAAACAAATTGATTACGGTTAAAAAATGAACCAGTAAGTAGATTTACATATTCATAGCTATTGTTGATCTGCTCACAATCGTTTGCATTACCGGGCTAACATAAAAAAGGATCTCCTTTCGAAGACCCCTTTTCGTTTCACGGCTGAAACTGATTAAAAAGCTAGTTATTGAACTACCAATTTTGTTGTGCTTGAAAATTTATTTGTCTCGCTAAATACTTTAATATAATAAGTTCCCGCACTTATTAAAGCAGGTAATCTGAATTCTGCTACTTGCCTGCTACCATTAATATTTATTTGTTGGGTATTCACTAATCTTCCCGAAAGATCAAGCAATTGAACCTGGTATTTACCAGCCGGTTGATTAGTAAAAGACAATTTCACCAAACCATCAGTAACGGGGTTAGGAAAAACTGCAATTTCATTCCCTGCTGTCTGCTCGTTTGTAGTTTCTTGTTTAGCTACCACAGCGTCTTCAACTACAGGTTGAGGTTTTGCCTGTTCTGCTTTTTCTTTTTTATCCTTTTTCTTTTTATCAAAAGCAAGATTCCCGTTGGCAAGATCTGAAGCATTGAAAACACTAACATTACCAGAAACTTTTTCAGCTTCTAATGTTGTTAGATCAAACCGGTAATAACCTTCAGTAGATTCGGAACTGCAAACAATTACTTTACTTCCCTGTTCCACCATTGCTCCGTTTGTACCAAAACCTTGCGGCAAGCCCTTAATAGAGCCGAGGTATTTTGCCACTTTAGTTTCTATGCTGATTTGGTAAACCCGGCGATTAGCTGAAATAAGATATAAATTCTTAGACGCATCGGCAATCATATCACCACCATAACATGATTGGTTATGAACGGAAAATTTTCCATTTGCTGCATCATCAGTTAAGGAGCCAAGATCAGTAATAACAGGATTTTTTCCTGTGGTAAACCGAATGAGACTTTTTGCGTCGTTTGTCAAAGCATAGCCTTCCCCGTCTGAAGCTATTACCATTCGGGTAATTTGTTTATCTACACCTCCTTTTCCTGCAGTGCCAAAAGCTTCATCTTCGAAATAGTGAACTTTTGGTGCAGACGACTTCAAGTCAATGTAACGGAGCTGGTTAATATTCATGGGGGTATAATAAAGGCGTTCATGCTTTTTATCATACGCCATTGCTGCGGAGTTGGTGGCAAAAGGTTTGTCTGATTGAATCCGTTGTGCCACGTAAACGACCCGAGTTACTTTTACCCCATTCGCTTTGTCCAACTCCTGGTCAAGATTTATTACTTTTCTTGTAGGAGCTAATGTGCTGATAGTTGTTACAGCAGATTTAGCAGCTGCATCTTTTTTTACAATTGGCTTTCCTGTTCGGGCATTGAGGGCTTCAATTTCCTGGGTGCTATTGAAAATAGTTTTTACTTCATCACCGGTAGTTACATCCACCAACCGAACTTCCTTCCAGCCCTTATGGCCTTTTTGCTGACCGGTAATAGCATAACCAGTTATCTTTTTGTCTGTTTTTTGTGCGTAAGAACCTGTAATAACAAAAGTCATTACGATAAGGAGTAGAATTCTCTGTTTCATGGCAATTGTGTTTTGTTTCAATTAAATTACGACAAGTTTCGTTGATAACCCAATTTTAATGATGAGGCAAGCTTTTTTTATGATGAACGGGGAGAAGTACCTATTGGAATATGATGCCGGACATAGATACCAATGGTTTATTATCCGAAATAAATTAAATTTAGATATCCATTTTTTTTAATCATATCTCTACATATGGGTAAACTGAAAATCATTTTTTTATGTTGCTTTGTTTTTCTTATTAGCATGAATGTGTATTCCATTACCATTTATGAAATAAGCTATGAATTTAAAGGCAACGCTGATTTTCCAAAATATACTGCAATGCTGGTTCGATATGGAAACGGTACAGGTTTTATGCGGGTTAAATACTTTAATAAGACTTATACAGATACTTATGTAGTGAATATGGAATTTGAAGAAGCCGAGAGCCGATCGAAAATTGATGGGAAGTTGCATTTAACCTTGCAATTCAAAGGCAAAAATCCTTTCTATGTAGTTAATTCCACAAATATTAAAACCAATGAAGCTTATAATCCAGATGTATTATGGTTTAAAAAACTTCCTTCAGAACCAAACTTTGTGCCCTGGGGAGTAACATCGCAAAATATTGACGGTACGTTTGAGCAAGGAAAAATTCTTTCCATTAAACTTATGAACACCGCTGATCTAACAAGGGCATATGTAAAATCCTATTTCCTGGAGAATGAACCTTTTTATACTAATCTTTTTAAGCCTGCTAGTAATGATAATAAAGTTGTAACGGGAGGGAAACCTTCACCTCCAACTACTACAGTACCGTCGGCATCAGGCAGTTCTATTCATTTAATTGTTGTCGCAAATACAGAAGATGCCCGGATAGGAACCAGTGTAGTAAAAGATGTCAACAACCTTTATAGCCAAATAAAAGATGTTGCTACTTTTTTAAAGCTACCACTTCGTTATACAGAAGTAAAGGGAAGCAAGTTTGGAAAAGCCAGTGTTGAAACGGCATTGAATAATCTAAAACCAGGTTCTAACGATATTGTTATTTTCTATTATTCAGGTCATGGTTATAGTAATGAAGACAATCCTGCCCAACCTTATCCGCAATTCGATTTACGACAAAGCCGATTTGATGATATTAAGGTGGCTACTTTAAATGCTTCGGATGTTTTTAATAGAATAAAAGCAAAGAATGCCAGACTTAACCTGATAATAACAGATTGTTGTAATTCCAACCTGGGTCTTTTAAAACCAGAAGGTAAAAACTTTGCTCAAACTGCAAAATCATTATTAACCTGGGATCAATCGTATTGCTATAATCTTTTCATGAAATCGAAAGGCTCTATACTTGCTACAGCAGCAAAAAAAGGGCAATACGCTTACGGGAATACTGATCTCGGTGGTTATTTTACTTCTAACCTTGTTACTTCGCTGGAAAAATACCTTAGCAAATTTCAAACAACATCCCCAACATGGGAAGAAATAATTGCAGAAGCGCAGGCCTCAACAGTAAACCTCAGCTTAACTAATTTGTGCACCGCTGCTACAACTTGCCGGCAAGATCCTATATATGTAGTTGATATAAAACAATAGAATTTCAAAAAAAGTTTAAATAAAGACCGCCCCAATTAAGGGGCGGCTTTTTTTGTAAAACAGTAACAACTGATAAACTATTTACTGGTGCAATATTTTACTGGCTCTTTAGGTGTTTTAATTTAAAAGTTCAGCATATCCAACAAATGGCAACTGCTAAACAGCTTTACTATCGGCCTGCTACAAAAAATAAATAGAGTGGGAATTAAACTGCACAGACCATCCTGCTGATTTCAGAGGGGGAAAACGTATAGAAAGTTAAGATAAAGAAACTCTGGAATATTTCCTGAAATTTATTGCGTTTTTGGAGAACCGGCTGGCTTTTCATAAATGAACCTCACCATGGCATTTTTTTGGTCATCGGATGTAAGGTAAAGCTGGTACCGCTTGTCACCTGCAGTTACAATCATAAGTGCAGTGTTTGGGGGGATCGATCCAAGATTTTCACCCACCATAATCAATTCTTGTTCCGTACGTTTCAGGTCAATTTTCAACGTAATGGAAACTGGCTTTGTAGTCAATCTTTTATTTGACACGGTGGGCATATTATTTACATATACCGAAATCGTGTCATCATCTATTGTACCATTATCATAAAAATCTATTTTAATGGTGCCTGTATCTACCTTTATTTCTTTTACTAACTCCGCTTTCCGTTTGGTAAGCGAAGGGGGAAGCTTAATATCCGGTTTAAAAGAAGATTTGTCAAACCTGGTAAGCACAATTGTTCCCGGGTCGCAAGCTGTTTTTCCATCTGATGCTTTCCCGGTCCATGAGCCTCTTAATTGTTCTTCAGAAACCACATTCCCGCCACCTTTGTGGTACGTAAGCTTATAGTTTTTTATGCAAGGCACACATTCTTCTTTAATCTTAAACGTAATAATGCCATTTTCCTGAATAGAGATCTGGTTACTGTCTTTTTTATGTGTACCCTCAAAATTCTCTCTTACATAATTAAGTGAGTCAGAAAAGTGATAGGCCGTTCCGGTAATTTTAGTTCCGGCCACCTGTATTTGTAATTCAATATTATAAACAGGAAAGCATCCGCCAGGTGCCATTACCAGCTTGCCCTTCCAAATGCCATTTATATCCTGGGCACCCGATGATGTGCTGAGGAGCATCAAACAATAAAAAATAAATAATCGGGGCATATTAAAGGGGAAAATAAATGAAAATGCGGAAGTGAACATTAAAAAATTGCCTGACGGCACTCAGCTTACAGAAACGGTAATAAATAATTGGTAACATAACAGGTTATTCAACTATGTCTATTGTTTCTGGTATTTAAAACGAACTACTGCATTTTTTTGTTGGGTAGACGTTATTCGTACATCAAAACGTTGCCCGCCGGCTTCCACAATCATTAAAGATGTATTGGGTGGTATACGACCCAGGTTTTCAGCTACCATTATTAATTCATGTTCGTCGTTTTCTTCATCCATTTTAAGCTTAACCGTTAGGGGAGAAGCGGTAAGCATTTTTGATGAAAGTACCAGTTTGTTATCGAGATAAACAGAAATTGTATCACCATCTATTTCTCCATTATCATACAATTTCACCGTTACATCGGGACTGTTAACTACCAATGTTTTTACCAACTCATTAGTTCTGTTTTTTAAAACTGGCGGTTTGGGTATTGTAACAGGTGGGTTATTTTTTACAACTGGTGGAGTTATAGTTTTTGTTTTAGTAGTATCAGTTTTTGTTACCGGCGGATTATTTTTTACAACAGGTGGATTTGTTTTTTCTGCAGGCTTTTTAATAACGGGCTGAGGTTTTACAGTAACAGTTTTTTTCTCTGGAATTGGGGTTGGAATAGTTTTCTTAGTAGGAGCCTTATTTACAATTACGTCAGTTGTCTTTATTTTTCCCCGTAAAAAAGGCTCAATATAAAAATCAGAGGTCGTTACTCTTCTCAGGTAAACTTTACCACCACCACAATTATCTCCTTGTTTATTTACAAACCCATCTTTTTCAAATTTGCTGGTAAAAGTACCTTCCAGAAATTCTTCTTTGCCAGACCGCTCATATTTAAACACACATTTCATGATGCAGGCCTGGGAACCGCCAGACATACGCAGTTCCACTGTTTTTATTTCCCGGATTAAAGCGTTCTGACCAGATTTATTAAAATTCCCGACTAAAGTAGCCTTGCCATAAAAAACAGTGCTGAGGTAAGAGTATGAAACACCGGTTACCGAACTACCTGTTTGCTTTACCTGTAATTCAAATTTATATTGCTCGAAACCTTCGGTTACAAAATACCCTCTCCAAATACCCGTAAGATTTTGAGCAAAAAGGGTTGATTGGGTAAATGGGGCCAGAAAAATTAATAACAGTAAATACCTGGATATAGTCCGTTTCATCTCAAATCAAAACTAATAAATAAGCTCATAAATACCCGATTATCCGGGCAATAGTTTGTTAATTTTAAGGCTAAACTTCGCTAAATTTGCACTCCAATTAAAAGAAGATTTTACTGCATGATAAATATTACACTACCGGATGGCGCTGTGAGGCAATATGAAAAAGGAACTTCTGCATTCGATGTTGCTAAATCAATTTCTGAAGGATTAGCCAGAAAGGTTCTGGCAGCAAACATCAACGGACAGGTTTGGGATGCATCCCGCCCAATACACGAAGATGCTACACTACAATTACTGACCTGGAATGACCTGGATGGTAAGAAAACATTCTGGCATTCCTCTGCTCACCTGATGGCCGAAGCAGTGGAACAGTTATTTCCAGGTGTAAAATTTTGGGTTGGGCCAGCCACAGAAAATCCACAGGGTTTTTATTATGATATGGATTTAGGCGATAAAAAAATCAATGAAGATGATTTGACAGCATTAGAGAAAAAAATGAATGAGCTGGCTAAACAAAACAATTCATTTATACGTAAAGAAATTACCAAGCCAGAAGCTATTCAATATTTTGCTCAAAAAGAAGATGAATACAAACTTGATCTGCTCAGCGGCTTAAGCGATGGAGAAATAACTTTCTATACACAGGGAAATTTTACTGACCTGTGCCGTGGTCCGCATATTCCGTCAACCGGGTTAATAAAAGCTGTAAAACTTACCAATATCGCCGGTGCTTATTGGAAAGGAGATGAAAAGAATAAGCAACTTACAAGATTATATGGCGTAACCTTTCCTTCTCAAAAAGAACTGGAAGAACATCTGGCCCTGTTAGAAGAAGCTAAAAAAAGGGATCATAGAAAACTTGGTAAAGAGTTAGGCATTTATACCATGGATGACGATGTAGGGCAAGGATTAATTATGTGGATGCCAAACGGTACAGTGATAATTGAAGAGTTGGAAAAATTGGCGAAGGAAACTGAATCTGAAGCTGGGTATAAAAGAGTGGTTACACCGCATATCGCTAAAGAGAGTATGTATATCACAAGCGGTCACCTTCCTTACTATGCAGATAGTATGTATCCCCCCATGGAATTGGATGGAGAAAAATATTACCTGAAATCAATGAACTGCCCGCATCACCATAAAATATTTGCTGCGGAGCCAAAAAGTTATCGTGACCTTCCATACCGCATTGCGGAATATGGAACAGTGTATCGGTATGAGCAAAGTGGTGAATTATTTGGATTAATGCGGGTACGATGCCTCCATATGAATGATGCACATATCTATTGCACCAAAGAACAATTTAACGATGAGTTCCGTGCCGTAAATGATATGTACCTGAAGTATTTCAAAATATTTGGAATTGATAAATATGTAATGCGCCTTTCTTTACATTCTCCTGAAAAATTAGGGGTGAAGTATGTGAACGAACCGGAACTGTGGAAAGAAACAGAAACCATGGTTAGAAATGTGCTGACCGAATCGAATATTCCATATGTAGAAGTGCAGGATGAAGCAGCGTTCTATGGCCCAAAAATTGACGTACAGATATTCAGTGCTATTGGCAGGGAATTTACACTGGCTACCAACCAGGTGGATTTCTCGCAGGGAAGGAGCTTTAAGTTGGAATATACCGACCAGTCAAACAAACCAGAAACACCATTGATCATTCACCGGGCACCATTGGGCACTCACGAAAGATTTATTGGCTTTTTGCTTGAACAATATGCTGGTAAACTACCTCTGTGGTTATCACCAGTACAGGTCAAAGTGTTGCCCATAAGCGATAAGTTTTTGGATTACGCTAAATCTGTTTCGCAGCAATTGAAAAAAGCGGATATTCGTAGTGAGGTAGATGACCGCAATGAAAAGATTGGTAAAAAGATCAGGGATACTGAGTTGATGAGAGTTCCTTATATGCTGGTTGTTGGTGAAAAAGAAATGAATGAAAATAAGGTAGCTGTAAGAAGACAAGGTAAAGGTGATGTAGGAGTAAAAGCAGTTACAGAATTTATTTCAGAAGCAGTAGAAGAAATTAAGGCGCGGAGAGGAGAATAAAATGTATTTTAGTAACCTCAAATCCTGGGTGAGGAATTAATAATTTAAAAAAAGCATGCCTGCAACAGGAAGCAGGATTCATTTAAAAAAAGTAAATGGCAGTACCACAAAAACCCGGAGGCGGGTTCAACAGGCC
The DNA here is from genome assembly GCA_002127295.1 of Chitinophagaceae bacterium IBVUCB2. Classification (GTDB taxonomy): domain Bacteria; phylum Bacteroidota; class Bacteroidia; order Chitinophagales; family Chitinophagaceae; genus JJ008. Next base: position 89,180 of record NFUV01000001.1, on the reverse strand, counting down.
GGCAGGCGGGGGAGGATACAAACCCGGAGGCGGCGGATTTAACAAAGGCGGTTTCAACAGGGGCAGATTTGCTCCCCGCAAAGAAGCAGAACATCGTATCAACAATTTCATCAGGGTACCACAAGTTCGGTTAGTGGGCGAAAATGTAGAAGTAGGTATTTACGATACTGCCGTAGCATTGAAGATGGCACAGGATCAGGAGTTGGACCTGGTTGAAATTTCACCAACGGTTGATCCCCCTGTTTGCAAAATTATTGACTACAATAAATTCCTATACGATAAGAAGAAGAAGGAAAAGGAGATGAAAGCAAAGAGTAAGGTCTCTGAAGTAAAAGAGATTCGCTTTACTCCTAATACAGACGATCATGATTTTGATTTCAAAGCAAAACATGCTGTTGAGTTTTTAAAGGATGGCAATAAGGTAAAAGCATACGTTCAATTTAAAGGCCGTGCAATTCAATTCCAGGACAGAGGTCAGTTGTTATTACTGAAATTTGCTGAGCGATTGGCAGAAGCAGGAATTTTAGAAAGCATGCCAAAGATGGAAGGAAGAAGAATGCTGGCGATGTTTGCACCTAAAGGAAAGAAGAAAGCATAGTTGCTGCAATTATATTATATGTAAACCGTTTTGATTTTTTCAAGACGGTTTTTTTATTGATATAACTGATGTTTATAATTTGATTTTTCTATTCCATAGAAGATTCCACAGTTGGCAAAAACAAGCCATTGCTTTCCGTATCTTGAGCCCCATAATTTAATAATTAAACAATGTATATGAATTCCACTTTTAAGAGTTGGTGCTTTGCGGTTATTTCATCAATCATTTCTATTGCAGCATCAGCACAACCTACCCGACCGGATACTACACGAAATCCAATGCCTGGAGGTCCCGGCGCAGGCCGACCCACTACTGGTATTCGTCCCTACAAAGAAATTATCACCGATAAGGCAAAAACAGATGACGGGCTTTTCAAAGTACATAGAATAGATGATAAGTATTTTTTTGAAATCCCCAATGATATGCTTGGCAGAGACATTCTTATTGTGTCAAGACTTTCAAAAGCACCGGCGGATGGAGACGCATATGCAGGAGATCCTATCAATCAAAAAACAATTCGTTTTGATAAAGGACCAAAGGATAAAATATTTTTAAAATTAATTTCCTTCCAGGAAATAGGTAGGGATAGTACAGAAGGAATGTATAAAAATGTTTTGAATAGTAACTTTCAGGCTATAGCTGCTGCATTTGATATTAAGGCCTTTTCAAAAGACTCGGCAGGGTCTGTTATTGAGATGACTGATTATATCAATGGTGATAATGATATTTTCTTTTTTAATGCAAATGCGAAACGTAGTCTTGGACTTACAGGGTCTGCTCAATCGGATAAGTCTTATATAGTTGGATTAAAATCGTTCCCTAACAACATTGAAATAAAAACAGTAAAATCATATACAAGTATACCGCCAGCTACAGGCGGTACAACAGGAATGGCTGGAGCAACAGGTCGTCCTGTAACTTTAGAATTAAATACTTCCATGGTTGTATTACCAAAAGTACCCATGCAGCAACGCTATTTCGATGATAGGGTTGGTTATTTCACTACACAAAACATAACTGATTATGATCGTAACCCGCAGGGAGTTGACAGGTATAGGTTCATTGCACGATATCGGTTAGAGCCAAAAGATGAGGACATTGAAAAATATAAGAGAGGTGAGTTAGTAGAACCCAAAAAACAAATTATCTATTATATCGATCCTACTACACCTAAGAAATGGATTCCTTATCTTATTGCTGGAGTTAACGATTGGCAAGTGGCGTTTGAAAAGGCTGGGTTTAAAAATGCAATTGTTGGTAAGATTGCACCTACATATGAGCAAGACAGCACCTTTAGTTTAGATGATGCCCGTCACAGTGCCATTGTTTACAAACCATCTGATATACCTAACGCCAGCGGTCCAAACATTCATGATCCCCGCAGCGGAGAGATCATTGAAAGTCATGTAAACTGGTATCACAATGTAATGAGTCTTTTACGTAACTGGTATATGGTACAAGCTGCCGCCGTAGACCCTGCAGCAAGAAAAATGGAATTTGATGATAAATTGATGGGTGAGTTAATTCGTTTTGTAAGTAGCCATGAAATTGGACATACACTTGGGCTTCGACATAACTTTGGTTCTTCTTCAACTACGCCTGTAGAAAAGCTAAGAGATAAAGCATGGGTGGAAGCAAATGGACACACTGCATCAATTATGGATTATGCCCGTTTTAATTATGTAGCTCAACCAGAAGATAATATTTCACAAATAGGATTGTTTCCACGCATTGGCGATTATGACAAATGGGCTATTGAATGGGGCTACCGTTGGTTTCCAGAAGCAAAATCAGCCGACGCTGAAGTTTCTATTTTGAATAAATGGACTATCGAAAAAATTGAAAGCAACAGCCGGCTATGGTGGGGTGATGGAGAAGGCAATCGTGGAGATCCCCGTAGCCAGACAGAAGATATTGGCGACAATGCAATGAAAGCAAGTAGCTATGGGCTGAAAAACTTACAAAGAATCATGGTCAATCTTCCAGAGTGGACTAAGCAGCCGCACAAAGACTTTGGTGGGTTAGCAGAAATGTACAGCCAGGTTACCAGTCAGTTTGGACGGTATATAGGTCATGTTTCAAATAATGTAGGCGGCATTCAACGAACTCCGAAAAGAGTTGAACAAAATGGTTCTGTATTTGAATTCACTCCTAAAACAACTCAAAAAGAAGCTGTTTCATGGATTCAATCCAATGTTTTCAATACTCCAACATGGGTTATTCAGAAAAAGATCACAGGTTTAACTGGTCTAACACCACTTGCTACTATTGGTACTATCCAGGAGAGAGCATTAAATGGATTGGTGAATGTAAATACAATCAACAACCTTATTCGTTTTGAATCAGAAGATGCTGGCAATGCTTACACAGCTAGTGAAATGCTGAACGACGTTCGCAAATCAGTTTTTTCAGAATTAGCTACCCGTAAACCAATAGATATTTATCGTCGTCAGTTGCAAAAATCATTGGCTGAAAAATTGATTAGTCTTGTTAAACCATCCGAACCTCAAACCGTTAATGTGGGAGGAACTACGTTTACAATTTCTACTGGTTTTGCAAAAACAGGAGATGGTATATCAATTGTTAAAGCACAGTTGAAAACATTAGCGGCTGAAATACGGACCGCTTCTACAGCCTACGCTGATGCGGCTTCTAAAAATCACTTGCTGGATCTTCAAGACAGAATTAAAACTGCACTGGAACCAAAATAACTTAAAAAGACATTAGGTCATTTACAAATAGGCTGTCCATTGTACAGTCTATTTTTTTTACAAGTAGTTGATTTTCAAATAAAACTGTTCATAAATTGATCATTTTTTCTTTTTGACTTGCTTTAATCACCTTATAAACTTATTTATGTAGATACTTTGCTACTAACCTTCTACGGCCTACCTTTGCACTCCGAAAAATCCTGAGCTTGTCAAAGGAAAAAACGGAAGTTCTTATACATCCCGCCTTATGCGGGAAACCATTTCCTGAAGAGGTTCGAAAAGGATCCCCCTGTGGGGAACGCCTCAAGGGTATAATATTTAATACTTGGTATAATGCCTAAAGTAAAAACAAACTCCAGCGCCAAAAAACGCTTTAAAGTAACTGGTACTGGAAAAATCATGCACCAGAAAGCTTTCAAACGTCACATCCTGACGAAGAAATCAAAAAAACGTAAACGTAACATGAGAATGGACGGAACTGTTGCAAAATCACATGTAGATTTTGTAAAACGTCTTCTTCGCCTGAAATAAACAAAAATTTTATTTCTAGTTAACTAATTTTAAAACTCATGTCAGTTCGTACGTTGTACTTCTGACTTCAAACTTAACAACATGCCTCGTTCAAAAAATGCAGTAGCCTCCAAGGCCCGCCGCAAAAAAATATTAAAGCAAGCCAAAGGCTTTTATGGCAAACGTAAAAACGTATTGACCGTTGCCAAAAACGTAGTAGAAAAAGGTATGACCTATATGTTCGTAGGTCGTAAATTAAAGAAAAGAGAATATCGTACACTGTGGATTGCCCGTATTAATGCAGCTGTCCGTGCAGAAGGTATGACTTACTCAGAGTTCATCAACAAATTGAATAAGAAAGGGATTGAACTCGATCGTAAAGTATTGGCGGATTTAGCAATGAATAACCCTGAGACTTTTAAAAGCCTGGTTGATTCTGTAAAATAATAAACCCTCTGAGCAAAAAAAGGTCCCGCCAAAAGCGGGACTTTTTTGTTTTACAAAATGAGCAGCATTCAAAAATTACCGCTTGGGAAATATCGGAATGGTTTTGTAAAATTATTTGTTGCCTAATATAACTACCAATGCATAAATAACACCCGGTAACCAGAACAATAAAGTCAGCAATAAGCTAATCCAGAATTTACTATTGATTTCACCCTGGTGCAGGTAAACAGCCAGTGGTGGTAACAAAATGGCTAAGATTACCAATAGCAAAGTATTTGTTTCAGCAGCATTACCAGCTTTTTTTGCTGCCTTAAAAGCCTTGATTTCTTTTTTTACTTCTTTAGCCTTTTCTCTTTTCTCTTTCTTGGATAGATTCTTAAAGGCATCAGTCGCAGCTTTCACTGTTGCCGGATCGGGTTCAGTAGAAACAGCCGAAGCAGGAACAACGATAGCGGCAGATAACTGGGTAATTGGAGCAATGACAATAAAAAAACTGAATAGCAGGAGTAGAGTCTTTCTCATTTTTGTTAGTTTAAGTTGTAAAATCAATAATGCACAATTAAAATGCCGGAAATATGAGAATAGCCTACGATAAGCAGGCTATTCTTAATAAAATATCAACAAGTGTGAATTTTTTACATGATATCCATAGCTTTTACAAAGGCTGTGGTTTGAAAGGGGAGAATTAATGTAAGCCATTCCCAATGGGTTACAATTGCAAAAAGCAAGGCAGCTGTTGAAGCAAAAAATACTAACCACCAAATTCCTTTATATTTTTTTGTCTGTTCCATCTTCCGGGTTTTAAAGTAAGTGGTGCAAAAATAAGGCGGTGGCGTTAAATCAAAAAAAGAGATTTAAATTTTCTTTTGTCTTTTTAATGATAAAGGAATGGCCATCAAGGCTCCTGTAAGCGCAATGATCCATTTAGTAATAACAACTATATGGTAATTGGAAAAATCATAGCTGCTAATTTCAGGATTTTTAATCCAGTTAAACAAGTATATGTTTTCAACAACATCACATACAAAAGCAACTGTTTGCAAAGCAGCTAACCCGAAAAGAATATTGCGCAAAATTTTGCTGGAGTATTTTTCACGGGCAAGCATACACAGGGCGGCAATGCCCGGATATACACCGACCATAAAAGCAAAATCAAATGCAAGATGATATTGGAGAATATTTTTTACTGAACTATCCAAACCGGTCAGAATTGCCGAAACCTTTTCCCTTGAATAAGTTTTTTCCAGCCCGATTATGGTAAAAATATCCCCATTCAAGACAAAATCGGATTCCATCCATTTCATGCAAAAGGCAGTACCAACAAAAAGCCCCAGGCAGAAAAAAAACAGCTTTTGCCAGTGAATTGTGCGGACAATCATACAATTAGAAAGAATTTTTGGACTTTCTTTCAAATAAATGTACGAACCTTGTTTGTTTTTTTTATTTTCGTTTACAATGTGTTATTAATACACAATTCTTGCCTTTAAACCACTGAATCAACGATTGAAATGAAGCTGCAGTTTTATTTACGTTTCCATACCAAATTCGGTCAAAGTTTGTGGATCTCAGGGAATGTTGAAGAGCTGGGAAATAACGACCCCGCCAAAGCTATTCCAATGGATTATCTGAATGAAGAGTTTTGGTATTGTGGAATAGACATAAAGCGAAAAGACATTCAGAAAACAGGAGTTTCTTACAAATACATACTTAAGAATAAGGAAGGAGAATTTCTTTATGAATGGGGCAATGACCGGCGGATAAATGTTTTTAATAAAGATCAGCAAGAAGCACAATTAGTCGATGTATGGAATCATGCAGGTGAGTATGAAAATGTGTTCTTCTCCGCAGCTTTTAGTAAAGTGTTGCTTTCATCACAGCAAACAAAAGTTAAAGGAACTATTGATAAAAACTTCTCCCATGTTTTCCGGGTAAAAGCTCCTTTACTTAAAAAGAATGAAGTGGTTTGTATTTCTGGGAGTGGCGAAAGATTTGATGATTGGGAACTGGAAAAACCTGTTTTACTGGGAAAGGATGGGGATTGGTGGACTGCAAAGCTTAATTTGTTTGAAGCCGGGTTTCCTGTAGCTTATAAATATGGTATTTATAATACCAAAGAGAAAAGCTTTGTGAGATATGAGGATGGTAATAACAGGCTTTTATATGGAGATGCTGCCAAAAAGAAAATTACAATTCTTCATGATGGCTTTGTTCACTTGCCGAATAATACCTGGAAAGGTGCTGGAGTAGCAATTCCAGTATTTAGCCTGCGAAGCAAAAACAGTTTTGGAGTAGGGGAGTTCGGTGATATTAAATTGTTGGTAGATTGGGCCAAAATAGCAGGGTTAAAGCTCATACAATTATTGCCAGTAAATGATACAATGGCCAATTTTGACTGGACCGATTCTTACCCCTACTCGGCCATATCCGCATTTGCCTTGCATCCTTTATACATCAACCTGGAAAAAGTGGCGGGTAAAGAATATGCTTCTAACCTCCGATCTCTAAAGACAAAGCAAAAGCAACTGAATGAACTAGCCAATGTGGACTATGAGGAGGTTATGAAGTTCAAAATTCCTGTATTAAAAAAGCTTTATGATATAATGGGCGAAAATTGTTTTGAATCAGAAGATTATAAACAATTTTTCAGCGAGAATAAGCATTGGTTAGAGTCTTATGCAGCCTTTTCTTACTTTAGAGATAAGTACAGCAGTTCCAATTTCGATAATTGGAAAACCAATGCTATTTATAAAAAATCAGAGATTGATAAACTATGTGCTCCTGCCTCTTCTGTTTGTAAAAACATCAGCTTTTATTATTTCATTCAATATCACCTGCATCTTCAATTAAAAGAAGCTGCAGATTATGCACATAAAAAAGGAGTGGTGTTGAAAGGAGATATTCCAATTGGAATATCCCGATATAGTTGTGATGCATGGGTAGCTCCGGAAATGTATAATATGTGCTGGCAGGCTGGTGCTCCTCCCGATGACTTTACAGCTGTAGGGCAAAACTGGGGCTTCCCAACCTACAATTGGAAAAAAATGCAAGAGGATGGTTTTGCATGGTGGAAACAGCGCTTTGAGCAGATGAGTAATTACTTTGATGCTTTTCGCATAGATCATATACTTGGGTTTTTCCGCATCTGGAGTATACCAGCCAATGCGGTACAAGGCATAATGGGACGATTTGTTCCTTGTCTTCCTGTACATATAAATGAGTTTGGAGAAAACGGTATCTGGTTCGATTATCAGCGTTATTGCCGGCCATTTATTACAGATGAAGTATTAGGAGAAATTTTTGGACAATACGCAGCATATGTAAAAGAGAAGTTTGTTATTGCCAATGAATTTGGTGGTTATGATTTGTTATCCGAATACGAAACACAGAAACAAGTAGAAGAATATTTTAATTCGATGGATGAAACGGAAGAGAACGAACTATTAAAGTTGGGCTTGTATGATTTAGTTTCAAACGTAATTTTCTTTGAAGAAACCGGTTCACAGGGACAGGAATTTCATTTCCGTATTTCGATGGAAAAAACTACTTCCTTCCGGCACTTAATTCCGCATGTACAGGAGAAATTAAAAAACCTTTACATTAACTATTTCTATCGTCGCCAGGATGATTTCTGGTATAAAGAAGCATTACACAAGCTGCCCCAATTAAAATCCGCCACTAACATGCTTGTATGCGGAGAGGATTTAGGAATGGTGCCGCATTGTGTCCCTGACGTAATGAACCAGCTCGGGATACTGAGTTTGGAAATCCAACGTATGCCGAAAGACCCCCAGAAAGAATTTTTTATACCCAATGATGCCCCATACATGTCTGTTATTACTCCATCCACACACGATATGAGTACGGTAAGAGGATGGTGGGAAGAAAACCGGGAACGTACAAAGCATTTCTACAATAACGTATTAGGTCAATGGGGTGATGCGCCAGCGTATTGTGAACCATGGATCAACCGTGCAGTTGTATTGCAGCATCTTTATTCTCCTGCCATGTGGAGCATTTTTCAATTGCAGGATATAATGGGAATGAGTGATACACTTCGCCGGGAAAATCCGAACGACGAAAGAATTAATAACCCTGCCAATCCAAAACATTATTGGCAATACAGGATGCATATCTCATTAGAAGATCTGATCAAGCAAAAAGAATTTAATGAGGAATTGAACGGGTATGTTGCAAATAGCGGAAGAGGATAACAGTTATCTTTGCCTCATGAAACTTCAATATTGGTCGCACAGTTTAAAATTTCGCCATCCATTTACTATTTCAAGGGGAACCAAAACACACCAGCCAACACTAATTGTAGAATTGGAGCATTTTGGTATAAAGGGTTATGGTGAAGCCCCTGCAATTTCTTACTACCATATACCGGTAGAAAAAATGATAGAAGATATTGAAGCAAAAAAAACATTGATAGAAAAATTTGCTTTCACGGATCCTGAACGTTACTGGCATTATCTGCATCATTTGATACCCAACAATTCATTTTTAGTATGCGCATTAGATATTGCTGCATGGGATATCTATGGAAAAATGAAAAAGAAAAAATTGTACGAAATATGGGGAGGTGATACAACTAAGAATCCAATTTGCGATTATACCATTGGTATAGATAGCATAGAAAAAATGGTAGAGAAAATGAAAGAAAAGCCGTGGCCTATTTATAAAATAAAAGTGGGCACTGCAGATGATATAGGAATTGTAAAAGCTTTAAGGGAAAATACAGACGCTACACTTAGGGTGGATGCTAATGCTGGTTGGGACGTAGAGACAGCTTTACAATTAATTCCACAATTGCAAGAATTAGGTGTGGAGTTAGTAGAGCAACCGCTAGCCAAAGATAATTGGGAGGGAATGAAAATTCTATACAAAGAATCTTCCTTACCATTATATGCTGATGAATCATGCGTAGCAGAAAAAGATGTTGAAAAATGTCATAATCATTTCCACGGCATCAATATTAAGCTCACCAAATGCAGTGGCATTACTCCAGCCCGCAGAATGATTGATAAAGCAAAAGAACTCGACATGAAAATTATGGTTGGTTGCATGAACGAATCAACTGTTGGTTCTGCCGCCATTGCGCATTTATTGCCATTTATTGATCATGTTGATATGGATGGTCCTTTATTATTAGAAGAAGATCTTGCAACTGGTATCGGATATGATTTTGGAAAGATTAGCTATAGTGATGCTGCCGGGTTGGGCATCAATTATACAGGTTTGTACAGCAAGTAACTCCAACAATGCATAGCAGCTTTATATTCATCAATAAATGATGCGGATTTCTCAAATCCTGCAATTCCAAACTATTCCTTTGCAACATGTTACAAACTCTATAAAAAAATATAAATAACGTTATACCATTCTGGTAGATATAGCGTTATTGTACGAGATAGTCCAAATCCTTGTAAACCCAATCCAGTACTTGTGAAACCAGTAAATACCTTACTATTCATTATATCCCTCTTGGCTATACTGCCAGTTTTTCTCAAGAGCAGGATAAATCAGCCTCTGTCGCCCTTTTTAGCGGTGCTATGAATTACCAGGGAGATCTTAACCCCAGCAGTTTCAAGTTTTCACATTCCGGTCTCACATTGGGACTTATATACCGCAAACCACTCAATCGTTGGTTTACTTTCAGGGGAGGAATAACAGTGGGAAAAATAATGGCGGCAGACAAATGGAACAGGGATTATTTACAAATGAGAAACCTTTCCTTCACCACAACATTACAAGAAATTCATACAGGCCTCGAGGTAAATGTGCTTGATATTTCAACGCAAAGATTTACGCCTTATCTATATGGCGGAGTGGCGGTTTTTCATTTTAATCCGTGGACAGATGACAAGACAGGAACAAAAATTTACCTAAAACCCTTAAGTACAGAAGGGCAAGGCTTATCCGCCTATCCGGAAAGAAAACCTTATCAGCTTACGCAGTTTTCCTTATCATTTGGTGCAGGTCTTAAGTTTGCTATTTCAGATGCTCTACAAATTGGAATTGAACTTAACCAGCGTAAAACATTTACCGATTATTTAGATGATGTAAGCTCCAGTTTTGTTGATGTGGATATACTGCGGCAGGAGCGGGGAGATAAAGCAGTAGAACTGTCATATCGTGGTGATGAAATTCCTAATGGGCAATTACAATACCCAGGTCATGGCGATCAGCGGGGCACCCCTTCTGAAATGGATTGGTACTATTTTTTTGGGTTCACTTCAGAAATAAAATTGCATGCGATAGGGAGTTTGTTCAGTAACACGACTAATAAGAAAGGGGTCAACAGCCAGCGATGCCCCCGGAATGTTAGCTACTAAATGTTGATTCGGTATTACTTCTCCACAGTCGTGAGGTATTTTTACCACCCTAAACCATTTTACGGCCTTAAATTTGCAATAGCGTTTCGAACTCGTTATTGTATGAAAAATATTTTTGCTACACTTATTCTTACTCTTTCAATTACGGTATTATCTGCGCAGCGTTTGCATGTAGGAGTTTTTGGAGGAGCCTCTGCTTATAATGGTGATCTGACCGACAAGATCTTCCCCAAAAAGGTGACAAATGGAGCTTTGGGAATTACCGTTAATTATGAACTGCAAGACCAGATCATGCTTCGTGCAGGCCTTACATATACTGTTGTTGGAGGTGCGGACCGTTTTAGTGATAAAGCAGATATTCAAATGCGCAACCTCTCTTTCGAAACTTCGATTTTTGAATTTAGTGCCGTAGGTGAATATTATTTGTTGAACTTATATGACAGGAGATATTCTCCCTATGCTTTTGCAGGTCTTGCTATCTATAAATTCAATCCTTATGCATACTACGGCAACCAGCAAAAAATTTTTTTACGGCCATTGAGCACAGAAGGACAGGGCTTAAGTAATTATCCTGATAGAAAAGAATATAGCCTAACACAATTTGCCATTCCATTTGGGGGAGGCATCAAATTCGCTGTAACAGATAATTTGAGAATTGGTTTGGAAGGTGGCATTCGTAAATTATTTACAGACTATCTTGATGATGCCAGTAAGAACTATATCGATCCGGCTGATTTATTAGCAGCAAAAGGACAAATGGCTGTTGATATTTCTTATCGTAGTGATGAGGTGGGTGGCAGTTTAACTTACCCTGATAAAACTTCGCAAAGAGGTAACCCCGAAAGCAAAGACATGTATTATTTCGCCGGTATTCACCTTACCTACAAATTAGGCGGAGGTGGCGGTGGAATTGGTGGTGGCGGACGAAAAAATAAAATGGGATGCCCTACTAATGTCTATTGATAATCTCTTCTTATTTTCAACAAATACTGCCTTGCTGTGTTGTAACTTTGCAAACCCGAAGTACTAAGTTCTGAGCTTGTCGAAGAGTTGAAGTATAGGGTTTATATACAAGCATGGCCTGGAAAAATCAACAACAATTTATTGAAGCATTAGACAAAGCCGGTGAGCTTCTCCGCATTAAAACACATGTAGATCCCAATCTGGAAATTGCAGAGATCACAGACCGTATAAGTAAATCAGGGAACGGGGGTAAAGCATTACTCTTTGAAAATACAGGCTATGATTTTCCTGTTTTAATGAATGCTTACGGAAGTGAAAAACGTATGTGTATGGCATTGGGTGTAGATCACCTCGATGATGTAGCAAAAGAAATTGAATCACTTTTTCATTTACTATCTTCTCCCAAAGAAAATATTATTGATAAATTAAAATTGTTACCCAAACTTGGACAGTTTGCCAGTTGGATGCCCAAAGTAAAAAAGGGAAGAGGCGAATGCCAGGAAGTAGTGATGGAAAATCCCGATATCACTAAACTACCGGTCATTACTTGTTGGCCAAAAGATGGAGGGCCGTTTGTAACATTACCAGTTATTCATACCAAAGATCCCAATACAAATTCCCGCAATGTAGGTATGTATCGTATGCAGGTGTTCGGACCAATCCTTACCGGCATGCATTGGCACAAGCATAAAGTTTCTGCCAAACATTTTAATGAATATAAAAAGCTGAATAAAAGAATGCCTGTAGCTGTTGCACTCGGTGGTGATCCGGTATATGCTTATTCAGCTACAGCTCCATTGCCAGAGAATGTTGATGAATACATGCTAGCCGGGTTTTTGCGAAAGAAAAAAGTAGAGCTGGTAAAATGTATTACTCAACCTGATGTAGAAGTACCTGCCGATGCAGATTTTATTATTGAAGGATATGTTGACCCCAATGATGAATTGATTTGGGAGGGTCCGTTTGGCGATCATACCGGCTATTACTCTCTGCCTGATTTTTATCCCCGTTTTCATATTACCGCTATTACCCATAAAAAAAATGCCGTCTATCCTGCCACTATTGTTGGTATTCCACCACAGGAGGATGCATGGCTGGGCAAGGCAACGGAAAGAATTTTTTTAGCTCCCATTAAAATGACAATGGTGCCGGAAATAATGGATATGGATATGCCGGTAGAAGGTGTGTTTCATAATCTGGTTATTACCAAAATAAAAAAAGAATATGCAGGGCAGGGACAAAAAGTAATGAATGCTATGTGGGGTGCCGGGCAAATGATGTTCAATAAAATCTTAGTGATGGCTGACGAAGGAGTTAGCATCCAGGATTATGAAGCATTGGCAAAATATGTTTTCAAAAATTTGAACCCTGCTACTGATATCGCTTTTGCAAGTGGCCCCATGGATGTATTGGATCATAGCTGTAGCAAATTGGGCTTTGGCGGGAAAATGTGTATTGATGGTACTGCAAAATATGAGGAAGAGAAAGATGAGGCCTATGCGTTTAGAGCTTCTGGTTTCGGGTTATGGGAAAGTTTGATTAAGGAGAAATTTTCAGAGGTTCATGTTGTGAATGCTTCTTTATTGAAAAAAGAAATCCCCTGTCTTATTATTTCGGTTGAAAAAAACAGGCCCGGACATATTAAAGAACTGCACGAACAAATTTGTGCATTGCCCGAGATAGAAGGAGTGAAGATGATTTTATATGTAGAGCATACAGTAGATGCGAACGATCTTACAACAGCACTTTGGCGTTTCTGCAATAATCTTGACCCCAAGAGAGATTATCATCTGGGTAAACAATCTTTCCGCAATTCCTATTCAGCTTGTATGGGTTTCGATGGCACCCGCAAAACAAAAGAGCATGACAATTTTCAGCGGGACTGGCCTAATATTATTGTAGCTGATGATGAAACAATAAGATTAATAGATGAAAAATGGAGCCAGTTAAATATCGGTGCTTTTATTCCATCTCCTTCGCTTAAATTTAAAGGACAGATGTACGGTGAAGAAGCTGTAGTAAAATAGAAATGGCGCAAGCAACAATCAATATTTTAATGACTGGCGGCGGAGCACCCGGTGCTGCAGGCATTATTAAATGTTTGCAACAGGACAAATCTTTTACCATACATGTTGCCGATGCAAATCCTGAAGCTATAGGCAAACATCTTGTTGATAATTTCCATGAAATCCCTATGGCCACAGCACCATTGTTTGCTGAAACAGTTTTGTCAGTTTGCTTAAAAAATAGGATTGATATTATTCTTCCGCTTGTAACCAAAGAGCTGCTTCCGTTAGCACAACATAAAAATAAATTTGAAGCTTCGGGAATAAAACTACTCGTATCATCTGCAGAATCATTAGAGATTGCCAACAATAAAAGTCGTCTGTATCAATTTTTGCAATGGCGTGGAATTGCTATTCCCGATTTTCGGGTTGTTGAAACAGGAGAACAGTTTACAACTGCATTACAAGAATTAAGCTATCCTGATAAGCAGGTTTGCTTCAAACCTTCTGTGTCTAACGGCAGCCGTGGTTTTAGAATAGTTACAAGCCAGGTTAATGAATTGGATCTATTGTTCAATTACAAACCCGGTAATACCTATATCAGTTATCCAGATGCAGTACGTATACTTACTTCCGGTAAGTTCCCTGAATTATTAGTATCTGAATATTTGCCCGGCCCAGAGTATTCTGTTGATTGCCTCGCCAATAATGGACAATCTATATTAATCGTTCCCCGCAGCAGAAAAAAAATGATCAATGGCATTAGTACAGAAGGAGAGTTTGTACAAGATGCGAATATAATTACCTATTGTAAACAGATCATCCATGAATTACAATTGCATGGTAATATAGGTATTCAGGTAAAACAATCTTCTCAAGGCCAATTTCTTATTCTCGAAATTAATCCACGGGTACAAGGCACTATATCTGCTGCACTGGGTGCTGGTGTAAATCTTCCTGTGCTGGCTATTAAGCAAGAACTTGGGTTGCCTATTTCCTCTGAAGAGTTAGTAGTGAAATGGGGAACAGGTTTTTCAAGGCATTGGGAGGAAGTTTTTTATTAAGAGTGCATTAAAAAATTCATTTTCTGCCACAAAGTCACACCCCAAACTTTGGATTGGTCTTTGTCAAACATTCTTCAGCTTTAAAAACCGCTGGTGCAACGGAATACTATTGCCCGGCCTCTTTTCATTAAATTGAGTAAAATTCTCGTACATGAAACGACTGAGTGCAGGATTGCTGATGAGCCTTGTGGCCCTTACCGCAGTAGCCCAACAACATAAAGAAAATAATACATTGCTCTGGAAAATTTCCGGTAATGGAATTGATAAGCCTTCTTATCTTTTTGGTACAATTCACATGCTGTGCAAAGAAGACGCATTTCTAAGCAGCAATCTATTGGCTGCTATCGAAAAATCGGACAGAGTTTACCTCGAACTTGACATGGACAATCTCTTTGAGATGTTTGGTGCCATGGCAAAAATGAAAATGAACAATGATACCACCTTGGCGGATTTACTTACACCAGAAGAATACCAGAAGATAAAAACACATTTTGAGAGTAAGAGCACTATGTTACCATTTTCTATGCTGGAAACTTATAAACCATTAATGATCTCCGCATTATTAATGGAAAGTGGCATTGGCTGTGATGAACAGGTAGCCATGGAACAACTGATAATGGAAGAAGCAAAGAAAAAAGGTAAACGTATTGAAGGATTGGAAACGATGGCTTACCAGATGAGTGTGTTCGACAGCATCCCTTATAAAATGCAGGCACAGGAGCTATTAAAAAGTATCAGCATTGGAGAAAAGGATACAGAAGGGGATAAAGAATTTTCTGAAATGATGAAGGCCTACAAAGATCAGGATTTAGAAAAGTTGGGTGCTATGATCACTAAAAGTGATGCAGGTATGATGCAGTACCAGGATGTACTACTCAATAACCGTAACCGTAACTGGGTGGAGAAATTAAAAACGTTATTGAAAGAAAAACCTTTGGTGATTGCTGTAGGAGCAGGTCATTTACCCGGGGAAACTGGTGTAATTAATTTGTTGAGAAAAGCAGGATATAAAGTAACTCCTGTAGAAAATAAATCAAACAAAGTAACAGAGATATAAACCATTTTTAAATGTAGCTGTTATATCTTGATGAAATTAAATTTACTGCCTATATTTTTGGCTTTAGCTTGTGTTGTAATATTGGCTTCTTTCAGGCCAATGGCAGATGCTGGAATAAAAGTTAACATTACTAATTTGCGGAGCAATAAAGGCCATGTATTAATAAGTCTTTTTAAAGATGGCGAAGGTTATCCCGACAAGCCCGAAAAAGCTTTTAAAAAAGCAAAACTGGCTATCATTAATAAAAACGCAACATTGTTATTTGAAGGATTGCCCGCAGGTACATATGCCATCGCAATTTTGCATGATGAGAATGACGATGCCAAAATGAATACCAATATGCTTGGCCTCCCAAAAGAAGGATATGGTTTCTCTAACAATGTAATGGGTGCATTCGGCCCGCCTGCATACAATAAAGCTAGTTTTAAATTTACTGCTAACGCTGTGATTACGACTCAAATTAAAGCCCGGTACTAACAAATTTATTCTTTATGTACGTCTCCTTTTCTGCAATTCTCAGAATCCTTTAATCCAAAAAGTTTTTTAAGCCTGAGTTTTTTATTTAAATTTAAGGAGCACAAAACTCCTGATGAGAAAATTTCTTTACCTATCTGTAATCATGCTATGCTTTGCAGCAAAGACCAATGCTGCAAGTCCTGCCTTGTATAAGTTTACCGTTGCTCCGAATGCGGTATTTGATAAAATATGGATCGATTATGATATTACAGAAAATGGGACAAAGGGCTTAAAAATACATTTAAAGTTTACTGCAAATGGTATGAAAGACATGGATGCTTTTGTTGCCGTTTACTTTGAATATAATGATGAGATAGGGGGGATAGTAAAAGATAAAAATAAAAAAATGTACAGCACCGCTGGTGATGTAGCGTTATATACTGCTATAAAACCTGCTTATGATCCAGCTGTGTATAATGACCTGCAATTATTTATGCCTTACAATGAACTGGATCTTGAACCGGGAGAGTATGATCTTACAATGGATATTAAGGTAATTTATAAAGCAGGAGGTATAATTTCTCCGTTGACCAAACATAATTTTGAATACAGTAAACCCGGTAGCCCTACTATTAATACTGATACCTGGGTTAATGCAATATTTGAAAATATTTGGGTAGATTATGATGTAACTGAAAATGGACAGAATGGAATGCGGGTACATGTTAAATGCAAACTGGTAGAATTAAAGGACGTTGATTGCTACCTCGCACTTTATTTTCAAAAAAAGGATGGCGAAAAAATTATTGGAACAAATACTGAATTCAGAAGTAAAAGCGGACAATTGGCAGCTTATAAAACATTGAAACCTGCCTATGCCGAATCAGTATATAAGGACATACAATTGTTTATTCCTTATTCAGAATTCAATTTGAGTAAAGGGCGACATGATCTTAAACTGAGTGCAGATATAATTTATAAAAATGGCGATCTAATAAAACACCTGAAAACACATGACTTCTGGTTTGAAAAATGATTTTTCAATTTAGTTATATAAAAAAAAGCCCGGATGAGCCGGGCTTTTTTACTTATGATAAACTTAATAATCAGAATTGCTCTAAAACAGAGAACATAAAGTCACCTTCAATTTTTGCATTCTCATCGCTATCACTTCCATGAATTGCATTTTCTCCAACAGATGCTGCATATAATTTACGGATAGTACCTTCGTCTGCTTTAGCAGGATCAGTAGCACCTATCAGTTTACGAAAATCTTCTACCGCATTATCTTTTTCCAAAATTGCAGCGATAATCGGCCCTTCACACATAAAAGAAACCAGCTCACCAAAAAAGGGTCTTTCTTTATGAATAGCATAAAACTCAGCTGCTTTTTCCGGGGTCAGCTTTGTCATTTTAAGCGCCTTGATATTATATCCTTCCTGTAAAATACGGTCAAGTATAGCACCGCCATGCCCATTTTTAAAAGCATCCGGCTTAATCATTGTGAATGTACGATTACTCATAGTTACTTTGTTTGTTTTTTCGGCCGCAAAGGTAATGGAAAGTTTTGGGTTTAGGTTTCTTGGTTTTGAGTTATTTCAGCTAATCTGGATGCTTTTTCCCTCTTTTAGGAAAACAATAAACACCAAACTCAAAACCCGAATCCCGTATCTTCGCACCCGTTTTATGAAACCCATACAAGAATTTTTTCCATTACTGAATCAATCCAGAAATGTGGTAATTACCACCCACCAGAAACCCGATGCCGATGCAATGGGCTCATCCCTGGCATTAAAACACCTGTTGGTACAATTGGGACACAGTGTTACGGTAATTTCTCCTACTAATTGGGCGGGATGGGTAGATTGGATGCCCGGAACCAAAGAGGTAATGAATTACGAACAGGACAAACAAAAAGGCGATGACGTATTGGAAAAAGCTGAGTGGTTATTTTGTCTTGACTTTAATATTTTTCATCGTACCAAAGCGATGACAGATAAATTACAGGCACTCTCTTGCATTAAAATTTTAATTGATCATCACCAGGAGCCGGATTCGCCTTCTTTTGATTATGGTGTAAGCGATACATCCAAAAGTTCTACCTGCGAAATGATCTACGATTTTATTATCGCTTCCGGAAATGCTGATAAGATCAACAATGAAATAAGCCAGTGTATTTATGCAGGTGTGGTAGCAGACACTGGTTCGTTCCGTTTTTCATCTACACATGCTGGTGTACATACATTAGTGGCCGATTTAAAATCAAAAGGCCTGCAACATGGTTATGTACATGAAAAACTGTTTGATAATTTTTTGGAAAACAGGCTCCGCTTTACCGGCCATGTTTTGTTAAACAGGATGCAGGTTTTTTATGAATACAATACGGCACTGATAGCAATACCAAAAAGTGATTTATTAAAGTATAATATTAAAACAGGTGACACTGAGGGGCTGGTGAACTACCCCCAATCAATACAAGGAATTAAACTGGTAGCCCTGGTGATAGACAGGGACGAGGAAAGAAAATGGAGTTTCCGTAGCAAAGGAGAGTTTGACTGTAATACATTTGCCAGAAAATATTTCGAGGGTGGCGGTCATTATAATGCATCGGGTGGCAGGAGCAGCGATTCATTAGACGGAACTGTGCAGCGATTTAAAGAAGTAATAAAAGAAAATGCAAATCTCTTACAATAATAAAAATCAATTTATGAAGACAATGAAGAATCGGGTATTGTTTCTTATGGCGGCGCTGGTAATGGCGGGCTGCGGTAAAAGTTCGTATAAAAAGTCTCCGGGTGGTATGCCATACCAGGTGATTTCTGGAAAAGACACACAAAGCATCCGGGAAGGTGATTTTGTAAAAGTTCATTTTACACAAAAAATTAAAGACAGCGTTTACTTCACCACAGAAGGTAGTTTACCTATTTATCTGCCAGTGGGTGGAAATGGTGCTCCCGTACAGCCGTATGACATATCTGAAATCTGGACAAAACTTAAAGTTGGCGATAGCGTTATCACTACACAGATGATGGATACTTTCATTAAAAGATCTCCAGACAGAATTCCTCCGCAGTTTAAAAAGGGTGACAGGATTATGACGTATGTTAGAATACTTGCAGCATTTAAAAATGATTCCCTGGCAAGAATTGACGATGAAAAATCAAAGAAAGACTGGGCTCTTACTGAAATAAAGATAATTGAAAAATACCTGGCCGATAAAAAAATAACTGCTACTAAAACACCATCAGGTGCTTATGTAGAAATGGTAAAACCGGGTACAGGTGATCTTGTTGATACAGGCAAATATGTAACCGTAAATTATACAGGTACAAGCTGGTCAGGCAAAAAAGTGGATAGTAATACGGACACTTCATTTCACCATGTAGAACCTTATTCATTCACTGCTGGTGTAGGAAAAATGATAAAAGGATTTGACGAAGCCATGATGCTTATGAATAAAGGAGCAAAAGTTAAGGTCTATATTCCTTCTTTACTTGCTTATGGTGCAAACCCGGGTTCACCTAATCTTAAACCATACGAAAACCTGATTTTTGACATAGAACTGCTGAATATTCAGGATAAGGAACCGGCCCAGCCAACAATGCCACCGCCACCGCCTCCAAGCAATCCTGGTGGTCAGTAAAATAATTTACGTTGTATTAAATAAATACGCATTTTTGTACCTGTCCCAGTTTATGGGGCAGGTTTTTTTTGGCTCCGTTTTTAGTCCATAATCTATATCAAGCCTCCGCACCCCCATAAGCAAGAAAACAAACCAGTCATATGGTTAAATCACCAGTACCTATCCGCATTTTGTGGAAATAATCGAACCTGGTACGAAAAGAATGTCCAGATGAAGAGGAATAACATAAATGTTGTTCCTTTTTTATTTAGGCTTGTTGATAAGCCTGCAATAATTTAATTGCTTCTACAGCTTCTTTTACATCATGCACCCGAAGAATTGATGCTCCATTTAAGAGTCCAATGGTGTTCAAAACAGATGTACCGTTTAATGATCCCTCTGCTGTTATTCCCAAAGTTTTGTAGATCGATGATTTACGGGAAATTCCCAACAGTACAGGTGCTTTCATGATTGAGAAAACGGAAAGATTTTTCAACAACTCAAAATTATGTGCAATGGTTTTGCCAAATCCAAAACCAGGGTCAACAATAATATCGTTAATTCCTGCCAAATGCAATGTGTGCTTTTTTACAATCAAAAAATCAAGTACTTCAGTTGTTACATTCTCATAATCTGGTTGCTGTTGCATTATTTGCGGTGTGCCTTTCATATGCATTAACACATAGGGAACGTTTAGTTTTGTTACTATAGAAATTAAACTTTCATCCATACTTCCAGCACTGATATCGTTTACAATACTTGCTCCGGCAGCAACAGCTTCGCCAGCCACTTTACTATAAAAAGTATCAATTGAAATAAAAGCTTCAGGAAAATTTTTATTAATTGCTTCAATAGGCTTGATCACTCTCTCCAATTCCTCATCATCACTAATCTTTTCACTACCCGGTCTTGTACTTTGTCCACCTATATCGAGGATAGTGGCTCCCTGCTTCAACATCTCTTCAGCTTGAAGCAGTATTTGATCTGTCCCATTAAACCTGCTTCCGCCGTAAAAAGAGTCGGGGGTAGCATTGATAATACCCATTACAAGCGGTTTGTCAATTACCAGCAACCTTCCTTTACAATTGAGTGTAAACATTAGCCTTAGTTCGTTATTTTTGAAGCTAAGATAGGGGAGTGGAAAGTAGAAAAAAGAAAATGAGCTTAAAAATTTCAATCATTACCCACTCACCGTTCACTGTATGACAACAACCAACCAACAATACGACAAAGCGATTGCTTCCTGCAAAGAGATTTTTGTAAAGAAGGCCAAAGACTATGGCACAGCGTGGCGGGTACTTCGTACTATTTCCATCGTTGATCAGATATTTATAAAAGCACAACGCATTAGAACCATCCAGGAAAAGGGAGAGCAAAAAGTATCTGATGGTATTGCTGCCGAATTTAAAGGCATTATTAACTATGCTGCTATAGGGCTAATTCAGCTAGACCTTCCGGAAGATGCACCAGAAGAAATGGATATTAATGAAGTATCCGTTCTATTTGATAAATACATACAAACAGCTAAAACCCTGATGATGGATAAAAACCATGATTATGGTGAGGCATGGCGTAGCATGAGCCAGGAAAGTTTTGTTGACCTCATCTTAATGAAATTGCAACGCATCCGCCAAATTTTAAACAATGATGGTAAGACTATCATGAGTGAAGGTGTTGATGCCAACTATCATGATATTATTAATTATGCAGTATTTGCATTAATACTTATGTAATATGAAGGCCGCAGTAACAATCGCAAGGGTAATTGTAGGAATACTTTTTATTTTCTCTGGCTTAGTTAAGGCCAATGATCCATTGGGTTTAAGTTACAAAATGCAGGAATTTTTTGATTTGTGGGGCATGTCACAATTCAATTCCTGGACACTGACAATGTCTGTAATAATGAATGCTTTTGAAATCATCGCAGGATTTGCCTTACTGCTGGGGTGGAGAATAAAATTATTTAGCTGGTTGCTGTTATTACTCATCATCTTTTTCACTTTTCTTACCGGTTATGCTTTTCTTTCAGGGAAGTTTAAAAACTGTGGTTGCTTTGGCGATTGTTTGCTTATCACCGCAAAAACATCTTTTCTTAAAGATATTTTGCTATTAGCTTTAATTAGTTTCCTTTTCTGGCAGCGGGAAAAAATAAAGCCTTTATTTTCCAATAGAACCAACACTATAGCCATGCTGGGTATTACAATACTGAGTTTTGCGCTGCAATGGTATACGCTTAACTATATGCCGCTTGCAGATTGTCTTCCTTTTAAAAAAGGAAACAATATTGGGGAAAAGATGAAAATACCAGTGGGTGCTTTGCCGGATAGTTTTGCGATAGTATTTGTATATGAGAAAGGGGGTAAAGAATTTGAATTTTCTGCGCTTGAATTACCTGCAGATTTGGATACCTATAAATTTGTTAGCCGTAAAGACAAACTGATACGTAAAGGCAATGCAGAACCACCGATCAAAGGATTTGCTTTATCGGGTGTATCTGATATAGATTCTACGCAGATTGTATTAGCTCATCCTTATGCTGTACTGTTATTCTGCGAAGATTTTTCTATTCCTGTTTCTAAATGGGAAAAAGATTTTGCTGCTTTGTATTCAGAAGCTAAAACAAAAAATATTCCGGCATATTTAGTTACCACGCAGCCTGCAAAAGCAGTGGAGGAAATAAAAAGCACATCTTTTGCCGGCATACAAGTTTTTAAATGTGATTATACAGCCATCCGAACTGCAGCCCGTACAAATCCCGCTATTCTATTATTACAAAAGGGCTCTATTATAAATAAGGAAAGTTATAAAAGAATGAAGAATGTGTTGGATGTGCTTAAAAAATTACCGGCACAGCAAACGGTAGTACCTGTACTGCAAGAACCCTTACCTTCAGATACTACAAACAATAATTAATCATGCTGAAATACATCACTAAGAAAATTCTCTATGGCTTACTAGTGCTGATAGGGGTAGTGGTGTTAGTTTTTTTCTTATTCCAGGGTTTTGGTGATCCCTCTCGTTTGGTCATGGGTCAATCTGGCGACTCCGCCACACAAGCCAATATTCGTAAAGAACTATATCTTGATCAACCAAAGTGGAAACAGTTTGTTCTTTATCTTAATGATATATCTCCAGTTTGTCTTCATAGTAAAGAGGAAATTTCCACTAAAAATCTGAAAGGCTTTTTTATTGGAGATGAAAAAAAGTTTGGTCTCAAAATACCTTACCTCAGAAAATCATATCAATCTAAAAGGGAGGTATGGAGTATATTAATGCAAGCACTCCCCGGCACATTAATGCTTGCATTTGCTGCCATGTTCATCGCAGTTCTTATTGGTATACCGCTTGGAGTAATGGCAGCGGTTAAACAAAACACCTGGTTAGATACAACAGCTATTTTTTCCAGTATCGTTGGTATATCAGCCCCATCTTTCTTTATGGGTATTATCATGGTGTATGTGTTTGGCTTTGTGCTAAGTGACTGGACGGGTTTACAAATTGCAGGGAGTTGGTTTGTAATAGCAGAAGATGGAACCCGAAAACTAACCATGCAAAATTTAATTCTGCCTGCCATTACATTAGGTATAAGACCGCTGGCAATTATTACACAACTTACAAGAAGCGCCATGCTTGATGTACTTGACCAGGATTATATCCGCACTGCCTATGCAAAAGGATTAAGCAAACGTCAGGTTATCTGGAAACATGGTTTACGAAATGCATTGAATCCCGTTATCACTGCTATCACCGGTTGGTTTGCAGAATTACTAGCAGGAGCTTTTTTTGTAGAGTATATTTTTGGCTGGCAGGGAATAGGAAAAGTAACGGTGGATGCATTGGAGAAATTAGATTACCCGGTAGTGATGGGCTCTGTTCTTGTTGCGGCTACTTTTTTTATTCTGATAAATATTCTTGCTGATATTTTATATGGGGTTGTTGACCCAAGAGTAAGGGTAGAATAATACCAACCTGTTATTATAAAGATGCAAAAGAGATTGTATAATTTAGACGGGTTGAGATTTTTAGCTGCACTAATAGTAGTAATCTGTCACCTTGAAATTTTTAAAACATACTTCAATTTAAAAGCCAGTAGTTTCCGTTTCTTTACCAACTCAGCACAACTTGCCGTTACCTTTTTCTTTGTATTAAGTGGTTTTTTAATTACTTACTTATTATTAATAGAAAAAAAGAAAAGTCAATCTCAACATATAAATCTATTAAGCTTTTACAAAAAAAGAGCTCTGCGGATCTGGCCTTTATACTATTTATTGGTTGTACTGGCTTTTTTTGTATTAAACAAAAGTTCTTTTTTGGCAAGCAATTTTCAACCGATAGAAGAAACAATAAACACCCAACGACTTCTCGGTTACACTTTTTTCTTGCCTAATTACACCCAACTTCAGTATGGAGGACAAGGTTACCTGGGCCAGGTATGGTCGCTTGGTGTGGAAGAGTTTTTTTATTTATTTTTCCCGCTGGCTATTTATTTTATACCACTCAAGAATATACGCAGGTTTCTTGTTCTATTGATAATCTTGTTTTTTATATTGTCAATAGGAATTCACTTTGTAAATAATCATGAGTATTTATCAGGCAAATGGATGTTACCAGTATATCTCGACAGGTATCGTATTTATAGTTTTGCGGCCGGGGGATTTGCTGCCTCTCTTCTTGTGTTACCGCTAAACAAACCTATTTCCGTGTTAGCTTTATTAAGTAAGAGGTTATGCTCCATTTTTTTAATGATAGTACTGGCATTTTTAATTGGCACAGGGATAACTTTTTCTATTTTTACACAACAGGCATATTCGTTACTATTTGCGGTATTTATTTATTCAATAACTGTTACCGAAATACGATTTAGCTTTCTTAACCACTCGTTAGTAGTCTATCTTGGTAAAATTTCTTATGGTCTCTATATGCTTCATCCCATTGCAACTGTTTTTGTATTAAAAGTAGTTCCCGGCGACCCATCCTCTGCTTTTTATTTATATGTACTACTACCAATTGCAATTGTCGGCTGCACAATTTTGCTAGCTGCCTTATCGTATGAACTATTTGAAAAATATTTTTTAAAGCTTGCCCGTAAACGAGTTGTTGAAGATCCAAAATAGCGAGCAATTAAATTATTGAATGATCACTTCCCCGATCACTTTCTGCTTCATTGCCTCATTTACCCGCTGCTTAATCTTTTCCTTTTGGTAGATCAGTTCATTCTTTAACGGGCCAACGGAAGTAGAAATGATTAATTTATCACCGATGATCTGGAGTTTATCGGTGTAGCGGGCAACTGTTTTACCCATAATATCTTCCCAAATATCTTCTATCTGCAATGCTTGTATACCGCCTTTTATCCGGCTGCCTTCCAGAAAATGTTTCATTGCATCGCCAAGAGAATATTCGCCCATAAAACAAAGGTAGAAATTTATAATTCAATTAACTGGTGCCTTACCGATAAATCATCCAAATGCTGTTTTAATCTCCCCTCATTCGTATCAGTAATAAATACCTGTCCTTCATTTTCAATACATACTTTACGCAGGAGATTGCTGATGCGGCTTTCATCTAGTTTCTCAAATACATCATCTAACAAAAGGAGAGGAGCAAAGCCTTTTGCTTTTTGCAACACTTCCATTTCGGCAAGCTTCAATGCAAATAACAAACTCTTTCTTTGGCCCTGTGAAGCAATACTTTTAAAATCCTGGTTGTCTAATTGAATATCAAGATCATCCCTGTGTGTGCCGGATGCAGTCCGTTGTATAATAAAATCTTTGTTGCGGGTAGCTTGTAAAAGTTCACTGAAACTAGCTTGCAGTAATTCGCTTTCGTAAAACAAGTTTATTTCTTCCGGATGTCCGGCAATATCATTATATAAATGTTTGGCAATAGGCAAAAAGGATACGAGAAATTCTTTTCGTTTATTAAAAATAATTTCCCCAGGTTTGATTAGTTGCTCATCAATTATATCAAGCAACTCAATGTTTCTTTTACCAGTTTCAGCAAAATTTTTTAGTAATGAATTGCGATACTGCAACGTTTTTGTGTAGCTTATCAAGTGTTGCAGGTATTCTTCATCAAGCTGCGATAATAATGAATCAAGGAATTTTCTCCTCTCTTCACTGCCACCGGTGATCAATTCTGCATCATCTGGCGCAATGATAACGCAGGGATAGCGGCCGATATGTTGCGAAAATTTCTCATATGGCTGGTCATTTATCAAAAACTCTTTACGGCCGGTTTCACGGAGAATGCAAACAGCTTTTTCTGGCTTATCCTGCAAGACAATGTTTCCTTCCAGCCGGAAACCATCATTGCCTTTTCTCACATTATTGCCATCAACCCTCGTAAAATAGCTTTTGGTAAAGCACAAGTAGTGAATAGCATCTAGCAAGTTGGTTTTGCCCACTCCATTATTACCGCAAATACCCACAATCCGCTCCGAAAAATCGAAGGACCGGTTGCTGTAATTTTTGAATTGAAGGAGTGATATGTTTTTGAGCGAAAGCATTAAGTAGCTGCAAGATAAAGGGGTTGATTCAAGTTACAAGGGTTTGATGCGAGCCCCAGAGAAGTGCTTCGTTATAGAAAACCACGGGGAAATCCCTAAGTCCCTGTAACTCTCAGCTCTGTATTTGACGAGTAGCGAACAGAACCCCGAACGGAGCGTCGCAACTGTCGATGCTCAGGGAACAGAACCCTGATTATCCCCTCAAAATCACTGCTTTAAAATTCCCTTTTTCCCCTTATTTTTGCGACCTAAATTTCAACGCCGGTGGCTGCAAAATTTTCCAAAGAGACTTATTTGTACTGGTACGAGTTAATGCAACTTATCCGCCAGTTTGAATTGATGGCCGAAGAGAAGTATAAAATGGACGGCAAGATCCGTGGTTTCTTTCATGCCTATATCGGGCAGGAAGCAATTGCAGCAGGATGTATGACAGCTACCCGTCCTGAAGACATGATGATCACTGCTTACCGTGACCACGGATTGGCTATTGCAAAAGGTGTTTCTGTAAACAGTTGTATGGCCGAACTATATGGCAAAGCAACGGGTTGTGCAAAAGGAAAGGGTGGAAGCATGCACTTCTTTGGTAAGGACGTTGGATTTTTTGGCGGACATGGAATTGTTGGTGCTCAAATTGGTACCGGTGCAGGACTTGCGTTTGCAGAACAATATCGGGGTACTGATAATGTAGTGCTTTGTTATTTTGGCGATGGTGCTTCAAGGCAAGGTATGTTGCATGAAACATTTAACCTGGCTATGCTTTGGAAGTTACCTGTAATTTTTATTTGTGAAAACAACAACTATGCAATGGGTACTTCTGTAAGTCGTACTTCAAACGTAGTAGATATTTATAAACTGGCTGACGCATATGAAATGCCAGCCGATGTTATAGATGGTATGAGTGCTGAAGCTGTACATGAAGGTGTGGGCCGTGCAGTGAAAAGAGCAAGAGAAAAAGGCGGACCAACATTACTGGAAATTAAAACATACCGTTACAAAGGGCACTCCATAAGCGATCCACAGAAATACAGAACAAAAGAGGAGGTTGACGAATACAAAGCAAAAGATCCTATTCAAATGGTTCTGCAAACTATTATGGATAACAAATTTGCAACACAGGAAGATATCGATGCGATTAACAAAAGAGTAGATGCTATCGTGGATGAATCAGTAAAATTTGCTGAAGAAAGTCCATGGCCGGATGATGATGAAGTGTTGAAGGATGTGTACGTAGATAAAAATTATCCCTTTATTGTTGATTAATCCCAAGCTCCTGAATGGAAGTTTTGGGAAAATACTGTTTGAATAAAAATTTATCAATAAATATTTCTAAATAGAAAACAAGAACATGGCAGACAAGAAAAAAGTGGATGAATCCATGAATGACGAAATGGTAATTGCGAAAGCAAAAGATTTCTGGGGCAAACACGGAAAAAAGCTAACTATAATAAGTTTAGCTGTTATCGTATTAATCGGTGGCTGGTATGGATACCAGAACTTTATTAAAAAACCAAAAGAAACAAAAGCCGTTGATGTATTGTTCAAAGCAGAAGAATACTTTAGAATGGACTCTATCAACAAAGCATTGAATGGTGATGGCCAGAACTTTGGTTTCTTAAAAGTAATTGACAAGTACAGTGGTACTGATGCTGCTAATCTTGCTAGTTTTTATGCTGGCAGTTGCTACATCAAACTAAATGATAATAAAAATGCAATTAAGTATTTAAAGAAATTCAGTGGCGATTCAAAGCCTGTACAAGCAAGGGCTTACAAATTATTGGGCGATGCACATGCTGATTTAGGTGAAAACTCCGACGCATTGAGCTATTACAAAAAAGCAGGCCGCCATTTTGAAGAAGATCAGACAAACTCTGCTGAATACCTTTTTGCTGCAGCATATCTTGCTGATAGAGTAATAAAAGATTCAAAAGAAGCAATCGCTTTATATAAAGAAGTAAAAGAAAAATTTCCAAGAACACAGCAAGCAGCTGATGCTGATAACTACCTTGCGCAACTGGGAGTTTATACAACCAACTAATTATGGCTGATGTAAGTAACAGCAACCTTTTTGATATTAATGCGGGCATTCTTAAAAAGGATGCCTGTGTTGTTTTAGTGAAAACTGAATGGAATGCAGCTATTGTTGACCAATTAGAACGGGGCTGTATTGCTGTGCTGGAAAAATATGAGATAGCAAAAACTATTGTTATTGAGGTGCCGGGTGCAGTAGAAATTCCCTTTGCTATTAAAAGCTATTGGGATAATGCAGGCAAAAAAAATAAGCCTGATGCTTTTATTGCATTGGGGTGTGTAGTTCGTGGGGATACGCCACATTTTGATTATGTATGTAAAGCTGTAACAGA
This sequence comes from Chitinophagaceae bacterium IBVUCB2, assembly GCA_002127295.1. Lineage (GTDB taxonomy): Bacteria > Bacteroidota > Bacteroidia > Chitinophagales > Chitinophagaceae > JJ008. The sequence continues at coordinate 60,543 of NFUV01000001.1, read as the reverse complement.
TGGTGTTGTTCAATTAAATTTCAGCTTACCGGTACCAACTATCTTTGGAGTGCTGACAGTAGAAAACGAACAGCAGGCTAAAGAAAGAATAGGGGGCAAGCATGGCCATAAAGGAGAAGAAGCAGCAATAACTGCAATCAAGATGATAGGATTGGTAAATTCATTCAAGAAGTAATATACTTTGAACGTACAGATTTTTATACCTTGTTTTGTTGACCAGCTTTACCCTGACACAGCTTTTAATATGATTAAAGTGCTGGAGAAGTGCGGTTGTACCGTTTCATATAATACAGCGCAAACCTGTTGCGGTCAGCCCGCATTTAACGCAGGTTTTTGGGACGAAGCAAAATCCGTTTGCACAAAATTCATCAAAGATTTTAGCGGTACTGATATTATTGTAACTCCGAGTGCAAGTTGTGCTGGCTTTGTACGCAATTACTACACTAAATTATTCGAAAATTCATCTGTGCACAATGAAGTAAAAGATTTGAGCAAACGTATTTTTGAGTTCTCTGAATTTATGATTGACGTTTTAAAGATCGATACTGTAGGGGCAAGCCTTAAAGGTAAAGCCACTTATCATGATAGTTGCGCAGCTCTCAGAGAATGTAAAATTAAAGAAGAGCCCCGAAAATTACTATCGAATGTAAAGGGATTGGAAATAACAGAAATGAATGATGTAGAAACCTGTTGTGGTTTTGGTGGCACATTCGCTGTAAAATTTGAATCTATCTCTGTGGCCATGGGCGAGCAAAAAGTAGAAAATGCATTAGCTACGGGTGCCGAATATCTTATTTCAACCGACCATTCCTGCTTAATGCATTTACAAGGATATATAAACCACAAAGGATACAAATTACAAACCATGCATTTGGCTGATGTGTTGGCGAGTGGTTGGTAATTACAAAGCAAGTTTCCATAGTAATTAATTAAAATATTTACCGTGACTGTTATGAAGACCGGTAAAATTTTCCCCTTAATATGTGGCTATTTTCAAGGCTATTGTGGACGGGTATTAGATTTTATTAACGGATTTTAACTCATTTACGAGATTATTTTATCTCCAGATTGCATAAAAAAACTCCCGTCTAAGGCGGGAGTTTTTTTATGCAATCTGGTTTATTTTGGCAACACTACATGGTCGATTACATGAATTACACCATTACTCTGGTACACATCTTTAATCGTTATTTCCGCCATTCCGCCATTTTCATCCTTCAACCACAACTTGCCATCTTTTTTCATCACCCAAAGTTTGCCACCAGCTACAGTTGTTAATTCCGCCGTGCCTTTACCTTCTTTCATTTTTTCTTTTAGCACACCTGCATCTATTTTTCCAGGTACAACATGGTAAGTTAATATGCTGGTTAGTTTTGCTTTATTCTCGGGTTTTATTAATGTTTCAACCGTACCGGCTGGTAACATACCGAAAGCAGCATTAGTGGGTGCGAACACAGTAAAAGGACCCGCACTCATTAAAGTTTCAACAAGACCAGCAGCTTTTACAGCGGCAACTAATGTTGTATGGTCTTTTGAGTTAACAGCATTCTCCACTATATTTTTAGAAGGATACATGGCTGCTCCGCCAACTTCAACTGTTTTTTCTGCCATTTGCGCATAAGATGCATTAAATACAAAAGCTGCAGTAAGCAGCAATGCGATTGATTTTAGGGATTTCATAATTTTTCTTTTTAAATAGTATTTGTAGATGAAATAATTACTTAGCAAGTACAGATACGTCCATCGAAATAGTTTTGGATTTTTAAAGAAGAAATTATTTTTTAAATAATGAACCTGTAAATTTGAACTTGTTAATTATTTAATTCTGTAAACTATTTTTTATGGCATACTGGCTTGCAAAATCAGAACCTACTACCTATAGTTGGGATGACTTTGTAAAAGAAAAGCAAACCTGCTGGAGCGGTGTAAGAAATTATGCAGCCCGGCTTCATCTCCGTGCCATGAAAAAAGGGGATGAAGTATTATTCTATCACAGTAATGAAGGAACCAATATTGTTGGTATAGCCAAAGTTATAAAAGAAGCTTATCAAGATCCCACTACTAGCGACGAACGCTGGGTGGCGGTTGATTTAAAACCGGTACAAAAAATTAAAACTCCCGTTACTTTAGAAACAATTAAAAAAGATAAACGTCTTGCCAATATGGCCCTGGTAAGATTAGGTCGTTTGTCTGTGCAGCCTGTTACGGATGAAGAATGGAGTGTGGTGATGGAGTTATCAGGAGAGAAATGAGTCTATAGCCTCTGCTCATTGGCCACTATATTTTTGTTCAATATTTCCTTTAACAATTTCGGTGGGTTACTTTTTTAGGATTGGTGGTATCAACATCTGATTCTCACATTTTTCAATTAAAAAAGTATAGCCATGAAAAAAATTATCATCGGGCTGCTCGTCGTAGCGGCCGGAGCAGGAGCTTTTTATTATTTCAATCAAAGAACTTGCAACAAACCCCTCCAGCATTCTCTTAGTAAAGAATTAATTATTGGTAGATGGAAAGCAGTAGCAGAACAATCTGCAAAAGATTCTGCACAACCAATTTACCATTACGAATTTCAGCAAGCAGGAACTATTATTCATTCACTGAATGATTCTGCAATTACAGACAGTTCTTATTATGAATGGAGCAGGTCTAATGAATTAATATGGAAAGAAAATGCCGCTGATACAATTGGCAAAATCTACTCAATTGTAATACTAACTAAAGACAGTTTACAGATACAATCTAAAGACAGTACTACGACTTTGTTTATCAAAGCGAAATAATTTTTCCGTTGAGATGGAATCGGGAAGTAATAATATGATTTATTTACTTCCCGATTTTTTTGCTAACAATATTTTAAATTTGAGAATGGCTAAACAAAAACTGGTTGTATTGAGTGGAGCAGGTATAAGTGCGGAAAGCGGTTTAAGAACATTTAGAGATAGTGATGGACTGTGGGAAGGATATAATGTAACCGATGTAGCTACCCCGGGAGCATGGAGAAAAAATCCTCAACTTGTACTTAGCTTTTATAATGAAAGAAGACAAAATATAGCTGATGCAAAGCCTAACGCAGCACATATTGGCCTCGCAGAACTGGAAAAGGATTTTGATGTAACCATCATTACCCAAAACATTGACGATTTACATGAAAGAGCTGGCTCCACAAATGTAGTTCACCTGCATGGAGAAATATTTAAAATGCGAAGTGTAGGAGATGAATCGTTGATCTCAGAAATAAGAGGAGATATTAAGTTGGGAGATTTTGCTGAAGATGGTACACAACTCCGTCCGCACATTGTTTGGTTTGAAGAACCAGTTCCAAAAATGGAAGAAGCTGTTCCTATTGTGTATGCTGCTGATATTTTTGTTGTAGTAGGAACTTCACTGGCAGTATATCCTGCGGCCAGTTTGGTTAATTATGTTGCGTTGGAAACACCGAAATATATCATTGATAAAAAGATTCCTTACACAGCACCCATGCAAAACTTATTAGTGATTGAAAAAACAGCAACAGAGGGAATAGGAGAGTTAAGGAAAATTCTACTTCGTTAAAATAATTTTTCTTCAAACTTCACCCCCTGCTGCTCAAGCTCATTTAAAACCGGTTCGTAAATTTCTTTACTTGTAGGGATATGCAGCCCCGTAATTTTAATCGTACCATTCAGTATCAATTTAGCTGCAATGCCCAATGGCAACCCAACTGTTTTAGCCATAGCAGTCCGTAAATTATTTTCCCCCTTTACTACCAATGAACTTTTTATTTCCGATATCTGCTCACCAATTTTGTATTCAATCTCATGTAGCATCACAATCATATCTTTATCATAAGGCCTCAGGCTTAATTTTTTCTCCACAGCAAATTGTAAAATATCGGCGGGGCTGCACATACCTTTATTCACCAACGTATCCTGGTCATCAAGTCCTAAAAAGAATAACTGCTTCAAAGTAAGATTTGCCTCATGCATTTTCTGTGCAACAAAAGCAGCCGCTTTATTTTTTACCTCATCCACTTCAATCTCTTGAATATTGCCATTCTCATCTGCCGACATAAATGCCTCCGGAATATCTTCCCCATCTTCTTTCGCTTCTTGTTCTGCTTCCACTAGTTTCATCAGGTTTTCCATCATGCTTTTGGTCTCAGCAAAACGTTCATTCAATTTTTCTTCCAGCCACTCACCAAAACCATTTCTGTCCATGTGCTCTTTAAATACCTGGTATAATGTTTTTGCATCCGTATTATACTGGGGCGATTCTTCTGTAAGCTTCAGATCGATAATATTTTTCCAGCCATACATAAAATCAGGATGACGAAGTGTAGTACGAATAAATGTTTTTGTTTCTTCCAATCCGTAAAGAGAAGTATAACTAAGAGAATCACGGTTAGCATACCAGCTCAACAAACCAATTTCCGGTATCTCCACTAAATGCTCCCCGGTAAATAATTCTTTATAAGTAATTTTTTTCTCCTCTCCATCTTCTTTGTAATGTGCACCAGCTTTTCCAGCCATAATAATATTCCTGGGATTCCAACTTATTTTATAATGCCAGGGATTATCATCACTCTCCGGAGCTACCAACCCACCACAATGCGATTTAAAAGAAGTAATAACTCCGTTTTTCTGATGTATTTCATTAATGATCTTCATAGCACTCATATGGTCAATACCAGGATCGAGGCCCATTTCGCAGAGAAAAAGAAGTTTATTGCTGGTAATATCTTCCTGCAATTTTTTAATATCATCATCCACATACGATGCCGTCAATAAATTCCTATGATACTTTACACAATCTTTTGCCACTTCAATATGTAATGAAGGTGGTAACAGCGAAATAACTATATCGGCCTGCCGGATATATTTCCCTCTTTCAGAAACATCCATAATATCAAAAGAAACGGCTGTTGCTCTTTGCGAATGAGCCGTTTTAGATTGTGCCAATTCAAGATTCGCATCAACTACTGTCACTTTCCAGTTTTCAATAACTGCGTTATCCAATAAATAATCAATCAAAACAGTAGCCGATTTTCCTGCACCAAATAAAAGTATCGTCTTCATATAAAACTAATCTAGGAAGCAGGGAAATTAGTACGAAAAAATCAATAAAACCGGAAAAAATACGGGTGTAAATACTTAGCCGAAAACAGCGTAAGCACTATTTTTTAGAGAGAAGTAGAATAATAATATTACAAGGCTGCGGTACTGCTGCTTATATCTTTCGATTCTATTTTTGTAATCTTATAGGTAATTTTTACACCCCGTTTGCTTTTTTTTACAGCAAGTGTTTCCTTTTCACCGGCATGTACAGATTGAAAATAAATGTTCTCCGTTTTTAAAATAATTCCTTCAGGGTTCAGGTATTCTACCGTTACTGTTACTTTATCCAATAAATAATTGGAATTATTCTGTAATGTCATTTCCAGGTTACGGATTCCTCCAAAAGATCCAACGACATATTCATTAGCATGCAAGGTTAGTTTGGAAGATACGTTTTCAGCAGATGCAGGTTTAGTGGATGTAATAACAGTAGCTGATGGATTATTTTTTTCAGTTTTATCTATGGCTGCTGATACTGGTAAACTTTCATCTTGCTGCCTGGGTAGGCTTTTTTTTACGGGCACCTCTTTCGTTTTTTCTCCGTCAAGAATTAATTGAGCATCCTCAGTGGGAAAAATTTGTTCTTCCGTTTTTACCGGAATTATTTCGGTAGTTGTTGCTTGTTCTTCTTGAATTTGTTCACTTATTGGGGGAGTTATTGGTTGCTGAATACTTTGTGAAGAAACAGCATCTTTCTTATTTCCTGAATTCTTAAAAAAAAGAGTAACCACTACACCTGCCAATACCAGGGCTACATAAATTACCGGCTGCCGGTATTTTTTAGGTAAGTCAAAAGAAATATTTTTTTTCGACCGGCCCTTTTGTTCCAGGCTCTTTACATACATCTCTTTTATTTCATCTAATGGCCGGGAATATTTTATACTGGTTTCAGCAGTACTAATTTCATTTTTAGGTTTCTCAAAATCAGCAATACCGCTATATTTTTGGATGTCTGCTATATCGGGATCAGGGAAGACCGTTTTCTTTTTTTCATTTACAGGTTTGTTTTCCTTAGGTAGCTCCACAAAGACCAGCTTTTTTTCAACTATCGGATCAAGAGTGACTTCTCTGGTTTTGGATTCATCGACAATGGTTATTTGCTCCTTAATTTCAACAGGCGCTGAAGTACTATCATCAGCTACCAATCCTTTTAATTCGTTTATTTCATGGGGATGACGCCAGTTCATGCTCTGGCATTCTATCCATATGAGGTCAGTTGGTTTAAGCCCGGTTTGCTGCAGAGCATCTAGGCTAAAAGGACCCGTTTCCTTATTATCACGAAGGAGAATATAGCTGTTCATTTGCTGGATTAAGATGACTTTCATATAACGAAAAATTTGTGCCGTTATCTGCAAAAGGGTTGTTATAAATTGAACTGACAAGTAGGAAAAATTGTTCCGGTAAATCTTTAAAAAAGGGTGAAAAAACAATGCTATTTATCAGGTTTTCAGGTGCAGAAAAGGTAGATTTGCGAACCTTGAAAAGGCCAATTTTGAAAAGCTATTTTCTTGTTCAATTCGTTAAAAAGTTAAGAAGGAAAAATCACCAATGGAAGACAATTTAGAGCCACAAGAAACCCAGGATAGCAACCGGATTATCCCTGTTAATATTGAGGAGCAAATGAAGACTGCCTACATTGATTATTCAATGTCGGTAATTGTTGGCCGTGCCTTACCCGATGTAAGAGATGGTTTTAAACCCGTACACCGCCGTGTTTTGTTTGCCATGAATGAATTAGGCTTAAATCATAACAAGCCTTATAAAAAGTCTGCGAGAATAGTGGGAGAGGTGCTGGGTAAATATCACCCGCATGGAGATTCATCAGTTTATTTTGCCATGGCTCGTTTGGCACAGGAGTGGAATATGCGTTACACCCTGGTTGACGGGCAAGGAAACTTTGGTAACCAGGATGGAGATGATCCGGCTGCAATGCGTTACACCGAGGTAAGATTAGCCAGGCTTGGTGAACACATGTTGGATGATATTGAAAAAGACACCGTTGACTTTCAATTGAACTTTGACGATTCTGAAAAAGAACCTTCGATACTCCCCACCCGCATACCACAATTATTGATCAATGGTTCAAGTGGTATTGCTGTAGGTATGGCAACGAATATGATGCCGCATAACCTTACAGAAGCAATTGATGGTTGTGTTGCTTTTATCGATAATAAAGAAATTACCATAGAAGAATTAATGCAGCATGTTAAAGCCCCTGATTTTCCGACAGGTGGTGTTATCTATGGAATGGAAGGAGTGAAGGCTGCCATGCACTACGGTCGTGGCCGTGTAGTGGTTAGAGGAAAATTAACAGTAGAAACAAAGGCCAGTGGCCGTGACCAGATAATCATTACCGAGGTTCCTTACCAGGTTAACCGGGATACATTGGTTAATCGTATTGGTGAGTTGGTAAATGAGAAAGTTATTGACGGTATTTCTCATGTCAACAACGAATCAAATAACAAAGAAGGTACCCGTTTAGTGATAGATTTAAAGCGGGATGCTATTGCAAACGTAATTATAAACCAGCTTTATAAGCTTACTGATCTTCAGACTTCTTACGGTATAAATAATGTTGCCATTGTAAAGGGCAGACCAAAGACCTTGAACCTCAAAGACCTAATCAGCGAGTTTGTTGAGTTCCGACATGAAGTGGTAGTTCGCCGTACCCAATTTGAGCTGAAAGAAGCAGAAAAAAGAGCTCATCTTTTAAAGGGCTACCTCATAGCATTAGATCACTTGGATGAAGTGATCAGTATGATACGTTCTTCTTCTACGCCAGAAGTTGCCAAAGAAAATTTGATCAACGCCGGTTGGGGATTGGATGAAATACAGGCCAAAGCTATCCTGGAACTTCGCTTACAGCGATTGACAGGCATGGAAAGAGAGAAGATCAAAGCCGAGTATGATGAGTTGATGAAACTGATTGCGCATCTGAATGAAATACTTAACAATGAAGGATTGCGATTCGAAATTATTAAAACTGAATTGCTGGAGATAAAAGAGAAATACGGCGATGCGAGAAAAACAGAGATTACTTATCTGGATGACGAAGTAAAGATCAAAGACCTGATTAAAGAAGAAGATGTTGTTATCACCATTTCTCATTTAGGATATATCAAACGTACACCAGCCGATGAATACAGAGCTCAGCGTCGTGGTGGCAGGGGAGTGATTGGTGGAAAAACAAGAGATGAAGATTATATTGAGCATCTGTTTGTAGCCTCTACGCACCACACCATGTTATTCTTTACCGAAAAAGGAAGAGTGTACTGGATGAATGTGTATGAAATTCCTGAAGGAGAAAAAACAGGGAAAGGAAGAGCTATTCAAAACCTGATGCAGCTTCCGCCAGATGATAAAGTAAGAGCTATCATAGATGTACAAGATTTGAAAGATGAAGAGTTTGTAAAATCACACAGCATTGTATTGTGTACTAAGAAAGGTATTATTAAAAAGACTGATCTGACAGACTTTAGCCGTCCCCGTCAAACCGGTGTAAATGCAATTAATATAGTGGAAGGTGATGAGTTGCTGGAAGCAAGAATGACAGATGGAAAATCAGAAATTATGATGGCGGTCAAGAGTGGCAGAGCTATCCGCTTTTCAGAAGAAAAAGTTAGAGCAACAGGTCGTGGTGCTATCGGTGTAGCAGGAATAGAAGTAGAAAATGATAATGACGAAGTAGTAGGCATGATTTGTGTAAATCCTGAAACGGATGCGTCTAAGACTGTATTGGTGGTAAGTGAGAAAGGATATGGTAAAAGAACAGCAGTGGATGAATATCGTTATACGAATCGTGGAGGAAAAGGAGTGAAAACTATTAGTGTAACGGAAAAGACAGGTTCATTAGTTGGTTTATTAGCTGTTTCAGAAACACAGGATATCATGATCACCTGCAAGAGTGGTGTTACCATCCGGATGCCTGTTAGTGGGATAAGTGAACAAGGCAGGGCAACACAGGGAGTGAAGTTGATCAGGTTGGACGAGGGTGATGAAATTGCAGCAATTACTCAGTTGGATGACCAGGAACAGGTTGTTAATGGTGAAACGACAATTGTGATAGATCAGCCAGCAAATGACGATAACGCAACTTCTGCGGATGAATCTTCATCTACAGGGGGCACAACAGAATAAGTTTCTATTCTTAATTAATATATGATAAAAATGAAAAAAGGTTTCTTGCTACTCATTTTAGGTTTATCTGCTTTTATGGTTAAAGCACAAAAACATGAGGACATAAAAAATAAACTTTTGCTTAATATGTATAAGCAGGCAAAAGAAGATATAGATAAAGCCATGACGAATGCAAAGTTTACTGCCAAGGCAGAAGCTTATATATTAAAGACCACTATTTATGCTGGCCTGGCAACGCAAGAAGGTACTAAAAATACTCCTGCTGGTGACCAGTTAGCAGCGGAAGCTGATGCTGCCTTCAAAAAGTACAGAGAAATGGATCCGGAAATGAGCCTGGTTTCTGACCCAATTTATCAAAATGGTCCTATTAACCTGTATTCAGGTTACTATTCCGGGGGCTATAACGACTACTCTGCAAAAAATTGGAAGGCTGCTTACGAAAAATTTAAAAAAGCAGTTGAGTTATCTGATTTATTGATCAGTAAAAAAGTTCTTACTGCAACCATCGATACTAATGTTTTAATATTAGCAGGTGTAACTGCTGAAAGTAGTGATAACAAAGAAGAAGCAGTAAAACACTATCAACGTCTTGCCGACCACAATATAAAAGGTGAGGGTTTTGAAAGTGTTTATAGATTTTTGGTAAGCTATTATTTTAGCAAAAAAGATTATACTGCTTTTGAAAAGTACAAAGCCCTGGGTAAGCAATTATACCCCGAGAGTGATTATTTTTCTTACGATAAAGTAGATTTTGCAGTAGGGCTTGTAGAAAGTTTTGATGGAAAATTAAAAGCGTTAGATGAAGTATTGGCTACAGATCCCACTAATTACAAAGCCAATCAAATACTGGGAGAAATTATCTATGATACATTAAATTCCCGTGTAGAGAATCCGGTAATGCCGGCCAATGCAGCAGAATTAGAAAAAAGAATGATTGTTGCTTTTAATAATGCAGCTGCTGCAAAGCCTGAATCTGAAGTGGCGTATCTGTTTCTGGGCGATTATTTCATAAATAAAGCGGTTAAAGTAAATGATGCCAGGGAGGCACATGCAGAAGACACTAAAAAGAGAACGAAACCGGGCACTATGGCATCCAAAGAAGATGTAGCGAAAAGGGAAGCACTTGATAAAGAATATGGAGAAGCTTTAGAAAGAGCCAGGGAACCTTATGAAAAAGCTTGTGCGATATTTGCTGCCCGCCCAGATATAGACAGCAGAACAAAACAACAGTATAAAAAAGCTGCCAGCTACCTGGCCGATATTTTTGCATTCAAAAAAGTACAGTCGAAAGGTAAGCCGGCTGATTTAGCAAAGTATACAGCAGAAGAGAAGAAGTGGGCTGACAGATACGACTCTATTAAATAATTGGTTCTTAAGGAAAGCTACTTAACGGTGGCTTTTCTTTTCGTGTGCCTGTTTAACATAATGTTAATTATAAGAAAACAGAACAATGATTAATACTGCCCCTGTAAATTAGCGAAATTTTGAGAGAAAGTAAAATTTCGCTAATTTACAGGGGCAAGGAAGGTTTTCTTATAATATACGTTATGTGTAAATAAAGCCACTTGCCAACGCACATGGAAGAAACAAGAAAGTTCGAAGAAAAGCACATATACGTTTCAATTAAAAGAATTGAATTTCTTTTAGAAGCCATTCTTGCACAAACAATCTACAATAGCAATAGACCTAAGACTGATTGCGCTGATACCATGCAATCCAATATTCAAGATGTTTCTTCTCGTTTAAAAGAATTTCTTGAATCTCTGCCGGAGTCAAAGTAAGACTCAAACCCCCGCCCTCGTGACTTTTATTTAACATAACGTAGTATACATTATAAGACAAGTTTGCTGTTGATTTGTGGATACTGGGTATTGTATAGCCCTGTAGCCAGGTGTAACTTGCATTACAGACATCAAACATATTTGCAATGAAAAAGAAATGCCTTCTTTTATTAATTGTTACAGGTATAATATTTACATCCTGTGGTGATGCGGAAACAAAAGCTGGAAAAGATGATTCAGCTGATACAATTAATGCGAAAGACTCTGCAAATTTTACTGATGAAAAAAATCCGGATTCAAATTCCGCACAATCAGGAACTACCCGTGGCCTTGATATTAGTACAGAACCAGATGATATATTAACCAATATTGACAATTACTTAGTTTCCAAAGTAACTTTTACAAGTGCTGGTGCAGCCGGTGGAATTACAAACGGGAATGTTAGTATCGAGAATACTTTACCTGATGTTACTTTTCAAAAAGCAATTGTCGAAGTAAGTATCCTGCTGGGTGACGGTAAAGAATTCAGAACGGATTATTATACCATACAAAATGTAGAACCGGGCGGAAAGAAAACAGTTAAGATCCCCAATACCACCCGTGGTAATTCTATAGTTTGTCATATAGTTAAATTAAAAAGCATGGAACTAACTAAAGGCGAAATGATATTAGTTGGCAGCCGGTATGTTCCTAATTGATGAATCTCCGGGAAACTATACTCGCTGAACATTCAAAAGCGAATTGTGTCAAAATTGTAAACTGGGTTGGCCACAACCAACAACGCTTTAATCAATTATTTGAGCTTTTCCTGAATGATGAACCACTTATTGTACAAAGGGCTGGCTGGCCTTTAAGTTATGCGGTTGAAGCCCACCCTTCTTTTATTGAAAAACATTTTTCCCGGTTGTTAAAGAATCTGCATAAACCAAAACTGCATAATGCAGTAAAGCGAAACACACTCCGATTATTGCAAGTTGTATCAATCCCCGAAGAATTTCATGGAGAAGTGATGAACACCTGCTTTAATTATATTATTTCTCCCGATGAAAAACCGGCCATCAAAGCTTTTTCATTAGCTGTATTGCAACAACTGGCAAAACAATACCCGGATATTTTACCAGAGATAAAATCAATCATTGAAGATAAATGGGACAATGAGTCAGCTGCTTTCAGATCCAGGGCCCGAAAAATTTTGAAAGAGAAAGCATCTTAATGCGTTTTTATATACCCCATGAGATTATAAATAAATAAACAGGCGAAGACAACAGCAAATGATATAAACAATGAATTCATTGCTATCTCTCCAATTTTAAATATTGCTTTTTTAGGAATTTCATACATCGGGTAATACGCAAATTGGGTAAATACTTTGCCAATCCAATACGCAGCAATTAACCCAGTTATAGCTATAGCCAGTGCTGACTGATTTTTTAAATCCGATGCTAACAAAATTGAAATTAATCCGAATGAAAAATTTAATCCCTGAATATACCTGCCGTAGGTTTTTGCAATCTCCTGGTTCAGCGGTTTCAATTTTTTAATATCATTTACCAATCAAAAACAACGTGACGTATATATGGATATATTACTGCCGTAAATATCTGACCTATACCACCTGCTATAATAATCCAATCAGGAATTATGAGTTTCATTTTTTGTCCGGTTTATTAAACTCCTTAAATATCAATCGCAAGTTTTGATCATACGTAATATAATTGTATAACCAGTTACTGAAAACGAAGAACCTGTTCTTTACTCCGAGTATCAGCATCAGGTGCAGACCCATCCAGATCATCCAGGCAAAGAAGCCACCGAAATGTAATTTAGGTTTAGGGACATCTACCACTGCCAAATTTCTTCCGACTGTTGCCATAGAACCTTTATCATTATATACAAATTCATACTGCTGACTTAAATTTCCTTTTCGCTCAATGAGTTTTAAGTTCCCGGCTATAAGATCGGCTTGCTGCATGGCTACCGGTGCTACCTGTGGATGGCCGTTAGGATATGCTGACGTTTCCATATACGCAATATCACCAATGGCATATATATTATCATACCCATTTACCTGGCAACGCTGGTTGATCTTTATCCTGTTGCCCCGGGCAATTAATGATTGGTCGATTCCTTGCGGTACATTTCCTTTAATACCTGCAGCCCATATTACAGTGCCTGCAGTAATGAAATTGCCATCATTTAATGTTACTGTATTACCATCATATTCTTTTACCAGGGTATTGGTCATCACTTTCACTCCTAACCGTTCTAAATATTTCAAAGACTTGGCAGATGATTTTTCACTCATGGTAGCTAAGGTCTTTGCAGTTCCTTCCAGCAGGTAAATATTCATATCTGAAAAATCAAGCTCCGGGTAATCCTTAGGCAATACATACTTTTTCATTTCTGCCAAAGCACCCGAGAGCTCCACTCCTGTTGGCCCGCCACCTACAATTACAAAATTCATTAACCGCTGCAACTCTGTTTTATCTGTTACTGTTAATGCATTTTCAAAATTTTGTAGCAAGCGGTAGCGAAGTTGTAAAGCTTCTACTGTAGATTTCATCGGGAAAGCATTTTCCGCCATTTGCGTATTGCCGAAAAAATTGGTATCAGCGCCGGTGGCAATAACCAGTACATCATAGCTGATTTGTTCCGTATCTGTAATAATTTTATTCTCCGCAGCTACCACCTGCTTTAGCTCAGCTAACCGGATCTTTACATTATTTGTTTTATGAAATACTTTCCGCAACGGAAATGAAATATTACTGGCATCCAGGCCGGCCGTGGCCACCTGGTAAAATAAAGGTTGAAACTGGTGGTAATTAAAACGATCCACTAATGTGACTTCAAAGCCTGCCTTATTGTTCAGTTTACGGGCCAGTCTTAATCCACCAAAACCAGCACCTACTATTACTACTTTCATATACGTTCTGTTTACAGTACAAACTTACACAATTTTCAATAATTATTGAAAATATAGGAAAATAAAATAGCAGGTAGTTTTGACGTAGTATTTTATCAATACAACATCCGGACTTTTATCGTTGCCTTTACTTCCCGCAGCAAACCCAGTGCCTGTGCAGACAACTGCTTATCTACATCCAGCACCACATAGCCAATTGCTTCATTTGTTTTGAGGTATTGCCCAAGGATGTTGATCTTGAACTTAGAAAGCTGTGTATTTATTTCCGACAATACTCCCGGCACATTATGATGTATATGCAAAATGCGATGACTTCCCTCCTGCGGCGGCAATGCCAATGCAGGAACCGTATGCGAACCAAATGTGATTCCTTTTTCCAGGTAATTGAACAACTTCACACTTACATCTTCACCAATATTTTGTTGCGCCTCTTCTGTAGAACCACCGATATGTGGTGTGAGAATTACATTCGGCAGGTCCTGCAAAGGTGTTTGAAAACGATCGCCATTCTTTTCCGGCTCCCAGGGAAATACATCAATTGCAGCTCCACCAATTGCTTCCTCAATAATGGCTTTGCGGAGTGCCTCAAGGTCTACCACTTCTCCCCTTGCATAGTTTAACAGTATCGCTCCTTTCTTAAAATATTTAAGATTGGTTTTATTGATAAGGTTTTTTGTTTGTGATGTTTCCGGCACATGCAATGTCACCACATCAGATTTACTCAATACTTCTTTCAATGTTTTTCCATCGCTGGCATTGCCCAGTGGCAATTTTGTTTCTACATCATAAAACAAAACCTTCATTCCTAACGATTCTGCCATCACACTTACCTGGCTGCCGATATTACCGTAGCCAATAATCCCCAATGTTTTTCCCCGCAATTCATAACTGCCTTTCGCATCCTTCATCCAGATGCCTTCATGTGCTGCTTTATTTTTATCCGGTATGCGACGGATCAACATAATGGCTAAACCAATTACTAATTCTGCAACAGAACGGGTATTGGAATAGGGGGCATTAAAAACCACCACCCCATTTTTTGTAGCGGCTTTCAGATCTACCTGGTTCACACCAATACAAAAACAACCGATGGCCTGCAGCTTTTTGGCCGCATCTAAAATTTTTTTTGTGATCTGTGTTTTGGAACGGATACCCAGTATATGTACATCTTTTATTTCTTCTATCAACTGTTCTTCGGTGAGTGCTTTCGAAATTTTTTCTGTCTGTACATATCCATGCCGCTGAAAATTCTTCACTGCTATATCACTGATGTTCTCCAGGAAAAGTATCTTGATTTTTTCTTTGGGATAACTTGTTTTGTCTGCTTTTGCCATATTACAAATATACTATCTCAATAAAGCAGTTGATGGCAATGCACTGATAATGCTATTAACATTTGGCACAGTTATGGGGAAAACTAATCAGTACCTTACCGGTTACAGCCTTTTATTTTGCCACAATACAAAAACCTACTTCTTTGAAGACCTTTTTTTTATTTGTACTAACGACTGTTTTGCTTGCTGCCTGTAATAATTCTTCCAAAAAAGAGGAAGTGGCGGAAGATTCATTACAATACTATCCTCCCACTCCCAAAGAGTTAAGTAAAGAAGAATTTCGAAATTACTTTCGCCAACTCAGTCAATTTTTTGACAGCACTTTATTAGATAATGGATTTAATGGCGGCATCCTCATCGCCAAGAATGGTTCTGTTATTTATGAAAATTATGCTGGCTATGCTAACCTGCGAACAAAAGATTCTATTACTGCCAATACTTCCATGCATATAGCATCTACCAGTAAAACATTTACCGGTATTGCTATCCTGCGATTGATACAGGAACAAAAATTGTCGCTCAACGATAGTATCAATAAATTCTTTCCGGGCTTTCCCTATGCGGGCATCACGGTGAAGATGTTGCTCAGCCACAGAAGCGGCCTGCCCAATTATTTATATTTTATGAGTAATAATAAATGGGGGCTTGATGAAAAAGGAAAATGGAACAAACAATTTGCCCGCAATGAAGATGTGCTGCAAATGATGATGGACAAGAGACCCGACCCTACCGGCTCTGTCAATTCCCGCTTCAACTATTGTAACACTAATTATGTATTGCTGGCTATGATCATAGAAAAAGTAACCGGACAAACTTTTCCGCAATACATGCAGCAGAAATATTTTGGCCCGCTGCAAATGACAAACACTTATGTATTTACTTTAAAAGATACACTCACCGCCACTCCATCATTTACCGGCAATGGTACTTATTGGGATTTTGATTTTCTGGATGCTACTTATGGCGATAAAAATATTTACTCCACCCCGCAAGATCTGTTGAAATGGGACCAGGCTCTTTATACCGACCAGGTGATTTCTCCTGCCCTGCTGGATTCTGCTTTTACTCCTTATAGTAATGAAAAGCCATCCATACATAATTATGGATTGGGCTGGCGCATGCAAAATTTACCGAACGGGAAAAAGATCGTTTATCATTTTGGCAAATGGCATGGCAACAATGCAGCTTTTACCAGGTTGATGGATGAAAAAGCAACGATCATTATACTTGGTAATAAATTTACCCGCAGCATTTATTATGCAGCGCATGGTGCTTATGATATTTTTGGTGACTATGGGGAAGAGAAAGATGCTGAAGCCGATGAAGCCGATACGTTAAAGACGACTACTGGCGAAGCAGATAGAAAATCCACTAATAAAAGCAGGAAATAAATTAGTTGGTCATGTTTTTTCTTGCCTTTCTTTTTGCCTTGATGCAAAAAGAAACAAAAAGATCAAGGCAAACCCGAAGGCTCCGCCCGTTTGGCAAATGATATTTTTTCTTGCTTTTCTTTTTGCCTTGATGCAAAAAGAAACAAAAAGATCAAGGCAAACGCAAACGCTCCGCTGACGAAAGCCGTGTTTCAACTTTTTGTTCAATTTGGCTTCATATCTAGTAGGACGTTATTAATTTAGCCATGTGCAAATCATCCGCTTTTATTTATAAATTTAGCTTCAGTTAGCCGGGCGGACGGAATTCTAATTCCCAACCTGCAAAAAGCCATGCTCGTTGGCTGTAATCGCAGTACAAAGCAACGATTCTATATTTTCAATTGTCATCAATATTATGCGACAAATTATTTTATTGACACTACTGATATTTTCAGTTACCTCATACGGACAAAGCCATAAGTGGCAATTATCTATTCAGTTGCAGCCTGAACTTACTTTCCATAAAGACAGCTATCCATGGTGGAAGGAAAATAATGATAAATCAACATTTAATATTGGTGTTGCATCAATAGTTCAATATAACATTAACAAAAGTCTTTTTGTAAGTTCTGGAGTAGGTTTCATATCACGGACGCTAAATACAGCGAATTTTTTAAACCAAGCAGCATTGCCACCACCAAAACAAAGTTTTACGAACGAACTGGTAACAACAAAATCAGTTTCGTATAGAGTCATTTCTTTTCCAGTTAATATTGGATACAACTTTATATCGACCACTAAGTTCAAGAGTTTTATTACGACAGGCTTGGCAGGAAACTACTTATTGAACACAGCCTACAGATCTAATTTTTCAAGGTATGACGGAGCTTACAAAAAAAATCATTGGCAAGGATATTCACTGACATTTGGCTTAGGCACTGACTTCAAATTGACAAAGAAACTTCAAGCGACATCTTCTTTATCATATGCTTATAAACATCATGTA
Organism: Chitinophagaceae bacterium IBVUCB2; assembly: GCA_002127295.1. Classification (GTDB taxonomy): domain Bacteria; phylum Bacteroidota; class Bacteroidia; order Chitinophagales; family Chitinophagaceae; genus JJ008. The sequence goes on along the minus strand of NFUV01000001.1, from coordinate 42,896 downwards.
AAAGAAGATGAATATATCTCTAACCAAAATGGTAATGGTTTGACATTGGGACACAATTATTTAAATCTAAGTGTAGGCATTAAACTTTCGTTGTAGGACACAAAGCCACTACAGCCAACATTGGATTTGCTGCTATGCTGTCTGAAGAATATATACTGATCGTTCCGATTCGCTAATCAGCTTCAGTTCCCAACTTCTGTAACTCGGACGATCTACAAAAGATATTCTCAGCAAACGGAAGAAATACATAAAAAAAAGCCATGTTCTCCCTCTATTTGTGAGTTACATTATATAAGAAGCCCGGCTGTGAACCGGGCTCTCTGCGTTTTACTCTTAGCGTAATTTTTTCTTTGGATTCGCTTTCTTTTGTGCTGAGCTTTTCTTTTTAGTAGGCTTATTCTTCCTGGGTTCAGCTGTTTTTTTCGGCATACAATTAAATTTTAGGTTAGTGAAATTATTTACTTATGGCTGCCGGGTATTATCTTCCTGTTTTTCCATGTTGCCCTTTTAGCAGCGGCAACTATACAACCAGCATATAAGTAAACAAAGATATACCTATAATGGTAAATATGATATTTTGATCAGGGTGAGCCGGTTAGAGCAGATATTGTTTTAATCTTTGTAAATTGAACAAAAGCAATTGTATGAATCCGAAAAAGATATGGTCGAACTTTGCAGTAGCAGATTTAGAGAGAACTACTACATTTTATACAGCGTTAGGATTTAGATCTAACGGCCGCAATAAAGACCTTACCAGTTTTTTTGTAAGCGATGATAATTTCATTATGCACTTTTTTTTAAAAGATGTGCTGCTACCAAATTTTAAGGGTGAGATAGCTGACTCCCAAAAAGTAAATGAAGTGTTGTTTACTCTTTCTGCCTCCAGCAAAGAACAAGTGAACGATTGGGCGAAAGAAGTGGAAAGTGCCGGCGGCAAAATTATTTCTCCACCAGCGGAATTTGGCAACGGCTATTATGGTTTTTGGTTTGCCGACCCGGATGGGCATCGGTTCAATGTGTTTTTTATGTAGCCATCCTGAACATCGTTCTGAACTTCCGGGTTACGGATGAGCTTTAGAATATGCTACCATGTTTTGTATCTTTAAACAAAATCGGTTACCGGCTTTGCGATCAAAGATCTCATAACAGAAAGCCATCACATCAGGCACAATAAAAAACTTTTTTCTACCCGAAATTGAAAAAATTTATTATAATATCAATCCTTGTTGTAGCTGGTCTTCTTTTCATCCTTATTACATTACCATCGAAGAAGCCCTCAACAAATGGCTTTTCCTCCCTTACAATATCGACACCCTTCACATTTAAGTCAGCTAAAGCGGAACAGCTTAGTATTGAGGCTTTCGATTTAAAAGAAGCAAAAAAATACGATGAGGCTATACATTTATATCGTGAAGCGATCAAAATAGAACCTGACAATCCTAAATTATTTTTTGACTTATCGGATTGTTATGCTCTACTGGATAAGCTTGAGGAAGCAATATCGTTATTGGATACTGCGATCACACTAGATGGTTCATATGCTCCATTTTACAATAACCGGGGACTATACCACAATAACCTGTATGAAGAAAAAAAATCAATAGTTGATTTTAAGAAAGCAATTGAACTTGACCCTAATAATTATGTGTACTATTCAAATATGGCTTTGTCATATTATTACGACAAAGATTTTTTAAATGCATGTGAAGCATTTGAAATTTCAAAAGGACTTGATCTTTCTGCTTCTGATATAAACTCAAGCGAAGGATTGAAAGAGTTAAATGTTATTTGTAAATAACTGGTTCGTACAATATAGGGATGGACAAGAAACGCTGAGAAGTTTTGTTCTTATCTTTAGCAAAATAATTTTAATAACGAGGGCAATGAGTGTAGGAATACTAATGCCACTTGCACACACCCCTGAATGTTGGGCGGAATATGGACAATTTCATTAAAGTTTTTGAGACAACTATAGACGAGGTTCAAATTGATTCAATTCAAAAAGAATATAATGAAATTTTTTTTTATGTTTCGTCAATTCTCCAAGACGGAATTCCAAACAATGGCTCTAAATATTCTAGTCCTTCTGCTTTCATAATACCTCCAGGGTCTTTTCTATTTCGACCCTCTCCTGAATTCTACCACTTAATGGAAAAACTTAGTATACCCCGAGAGGTTCATTTTTTTCATGATTCTGTATTAGATACAATTAGTAGAGATTCGTTCGACTATTCCTTGGTTGAATATTCAAGACCTGTTATAAAAGACTGGAATTTGCTAGATATTAGCTTTGAATTTCAACGATTTACAATTAATGCAGTTAAAGAAAATTTATCAGAGATGAGAATCTCTAGCAGTTATATTATTCAACAAGTAATTTCTCTGAATGATTTTGCAAAGAAAGAATACAAAGAAGTTTTTTTACCTTCTATAAGTATAGCGGGACAGAAATTATTAGAATTAATGTGACAATGACAAAAAAAGAATTTTACAAACTTTGGTCTTTAAATTATCCTGAAGCAGTTCCCATTTCCCATTTGCTTAAATACGACTATCCTGACAGGTGGTTTAGAATTCACAGTTTGCCAGAATCTAAACGCTATGCGGAAGTTGAAGCTGAATGGAAAATACTTCTTTCAAGGCAAAACGAAATAATTACGGATTTGTTTGGATTCGATACACCCATTCTACTAGTAAAAGGCGAATACAATTTGGGAAGCAATGAAGAAGCCCTATGGTTATGGGAAAGAGAAGATGGACTTTAAACCAATTACTTCGCTATTGTAAGTGGATTCTGCGAATCTGCAGCTGAATAGCGAACAGAACCCTGAAGAGTGCGACGCAACTGGGCTGATAGTAGCACTAAGTCGGGCCAATAATTGCCTTTAAAACCCCTGATTTACAGCCTAATTTCCTGCCTCAAAATTTGATGGCCTTCCCCTATCTTTGCCGCCCGGCAGAAATGCCTGTTTACTATTAAATTTTGATTAAGAATCAACTCTTATGGACAAATTGATTTACGCAATCCCGGCTATGGGAATTATTGGTTTGCTTTATACCTGGATCAAATTCAGATGGGTGGCAAAGCAGGATGCCGGTACCGACCGCATGAAAGAGATCAGCAAATACATTGCTGAAGGTGCTATGGCCTTTTTGAAAGCTGAGTGGAAAGTGCTGGGCTACTTTGTAGTGATAGTTGGTATACTGCTGGCTGTAATGGCGCAGGCGAATCCTCACTCCCACTGGTCTATCGCTATTGCCTTTGTAATTGGTGCTGTGCTTAGTGCGGTGGCTGGTTATATTGGTATGAGGGCGGCAACGAAAGCCAATGTTCGTACTGCACATGCTGCCCGTACCAGTTTAAAGAAAGCATTGAACGTATCCTTTACCGGCGGTGCCGTGATGGGTGTTGGTGTGGCAGGTTTGGCGGTATTAGGCTTAGGTGGTTTATACATTGTATTAAAACAATTTTTTGCACCGGATGCGGCAATTGGTGATGCAGAAATGCTGAAAACAATTGAAGTACTGACTGGTTTTTCGTTGGGTGCTGAATCTATAGCCTTGTTTGCCCGTGTAGGCGGTGGTATCTATACCAAAGCTGCCGACGTGGGTGCTGACCTGGTAGGTAAAGTGGAAGCAGGTATTCCGGAAGATGATCCCCGCAACCCGGCAACTATTGCCGACAACGTTGGTGACAACGTAGGTGATGTGGCGGGTATGGGTGCCGACCTGTTTGGTTCTTATGTGGCAACGGTTCTTGCTACCATTGTATTAGGACAACAAACAACTGTATTGGGTGGAGATGATGTATTGAATGGCTTCTCTCCTGTTATTCTCCCGATGCTTATTGCAGGTGTTGGTATTTTATTTTCTATCGTTGGTACTCTGTTTGTTCGCATCAGCGATACAGCGGGTATCAATACACATACGGTGCAGAAAGCATTGAACATGGGTAACTGGGGTTCGATGATACTCACTGCTATTGCTGCTGCAGGTTTAGTGTACTGGTTGATGCCGGAAGCTATGGAACTGCGTGGTGTAATATTTACTAAATGGGGTGTGCTGGGTGCTATTGGTGTTGGTTTAGTAGTAGGTGCTTTAATGAGCATCATTACTGAATATTATACAGCGATGGGCAAACGTCCGGTAAAATCTATTATTCGTCAATCATCCACTGGTCATGCTACCAACGTTATTGGTGGTTTGGCAATAGGAATGGAATCTACCTTCTTACCAATATTAGTATTGGCAGGTGGTATCTGGGGTTCTTATGAGTGTGCCGGATTATACGGTGTGGCCATTGCTGCTGCCGGTATGATGGCTACAACGGCTATGCAATTAGCGATAGATGCCTTTGGCCCGATTGCAGATAATGCAGGTGGTATTGCAGAAATGAGTGAACTACCAAGTGATGTAAGAGAAAAAACAGACGTACTGGATGCGGTTGGTAATACGACTGCTGCTTCAGGAAAAGGATTTGCGATTGCTTCTGCTGCATTGACTGCACTGGCATTGTTTGCAGCCTTTGTTGGTGTGGCTGGTATTACCGGTATTGATATTTATAAAGCGAATGTATTGGCTTGCTTATTTGTAGGTGCAATGGTTCCGTTCATTTTCTCTGCACTATGTATCCGTGCAGTGGGTGAAGCAGCTATGGCGATGGTGGAAGAAGTTCGCCGCCAGTTCCGTACTATCCCTGGTATTATGGAAGGAACAGGCAAGCCTGAATATGATAAATGTGTTGCTATCTCTACACAAGCTTCTATCAAGAAGATGATGTTGCCGGGTGCTATTGCAATCATTTCTCCATTGATCATTGGTTTTATGCCCGGCCTTGGTGCTGAAGCATTGGGTGGATTTTTAGCTGGTGCTACTGTTAGCGGTGTATTGATGGGAATGTTCCAGAACAATGCCGGTGGTGCATGGGATAATGCAAAAAAATCGTTTGAGAAAGGTGTGGAGATAAATGGTGAGATGTTCTATAAAAAATCTGAACCACATAAAGCATCTGTAACAGGTGATACAGTGGGTGATCCTTTTAAAGATACTTCTGGTCCATCTATGAACATTCTTATTAAACTGATGTCAATCGTATCATTGGTAATAGCACCAAGCCTTGCGCAGATAGCTGCGAAGAAAAATGCTACCGTAGAAGTAAAACAACATAAAATTGAAATTAAGACTGCGCCTGTTGCTGCTGTGAATACAGCGAATACTGTTCAGTATAAATAAAGATCTTAATCAGAACCATTACATTAAGTCCCGCTGTTTCTACAGGGGGGCTTATTTTTTGTGGCTCTTCCAGAGAGAGACCCCGCACAGAGAGAAAAGAGAGAAAGAGGAAAACCAAAAGTTTTAAAGCAGATATAATTCATAACGTCAAACCCGAAACTCGTAACTCAAATACAAGCATCCCTAAGCATCTTCATATAGACCAATCCTTTTTCCCTGGCGAAATTGACATTGCGTTCCGGAATGTTTTCGGGTGATGTGTAATGCCTGAGTGCTTTGTCAATACTTTCTTCCCGTAACAAATGAAGCATTGGGTAAACAGAACGGTTGGTATAGTTAGCTGCATCTGTTGCTGATGACCCGGCAAATAAATATTGCGGATGAAAACTAGCCAATTGGTAAATTCCTTCATAGCCGTTTTTCTTTAATAATGTTTCTGCTTTATCAACCAGGTCCAGGTATTCATCAAAGTCGTTGAATGAGTTGGGAAGAATAAGAAAACTGGTTTCGATGGTTTCATTATTATCCAGTCGCTGTACTTCCAGCATTAATGATGTGAGGCATTCCTTTAGTCCGTTGCTGTTTTCTACCTGGTAATGGATGGACTGTTGTTTTACTACCCGGGCAGCGAATGGACAAAAATTGCACCCCACCACCACATCGTTGATCCATTTTTTTGTTTGCTCAATTACCTGGTCGGGTGTAGACATTTATTGTAAGAGTTGTAGTTGTAAAAATAGTGTTATGAAATTGAAAAGAAATGTCAGACCTTATAATTATTGGCTTTCATAAGGTTTCTTAATTTTAGAAGCATTTATCTTTAGTATCCGACTAGTTAATAACTTCATGAGCTTATAAAAATGTCAAACACTTTAATAGTATATCTATCTTCTATCTTTCTTGTAGTATATGGTCTGTTAAGTATAATAGCCGGAATTAAAAATAAAAAAAAGTCGTTTTGGATAAGCTTGGGGTTTGATGACACAAAAAAAATACTAAAAGAAAACTATGATCGTGTAAACAATATAGTGTGGGGGACTGTAAGTTTTCTGAGTGGTATAACAATTATTATTATGTACTAATATTGGAATAGAAAGTTGATTTTCAAGTAATATCTTATTACCGGTTTTGGCCTACTTATCTTAGGCTTATTTTTTTCAACTCGTATTGTATTCATACTATAAATTTTGAGAAAAGGAAGCAGATTTTAGAACGAGGAGAAGCTCAATGGAAATGAAGAAAGATAGAATAAGTTAATAATTAAAAGATTGTAACCTTTTCAGCCCTACCCCGTCTCAACAGTTAATGAGTGTTAAAAAAAATTAAATAAGGTTAGGATTTGTTCGTCTTACGAAAAAGGTCGTATATTCGGGCTATAAATCGGAAAACTATGTCAGCACCCAAATTGATAAAGCCTACAGAAAGTGAGTTAGAGATATTGCAAATTCTCTGGTCAAGAGGATTGGCTACCGTACGGGAAGTACATGAAGAACTGGCTAAAACAAAAGAGGCTGGTTATACCACTACCCTTAAGCTAATGCAGATCATGAATGAAAAGGGGATTGTGAAAAGAGATGATTCAATGCGTACCCATGTGTACCAGGCAGCAGTGAACAAAGAAAAAACACAAAAACATATATTAGGTAAGATGATCGATAGTTTGTTTGGTGGTTCTCCTACACAGCTTGTTATCCAGGCATTGGGCGACGATAACCATAAAGCAAGCCGTGAGGAACTGGAGAAAATTCAGCAATTACTCGACAGTCTTAAAAAATAATAAACCATGACCAGCGGCCAGGCTAATTTCTTTCAATCCCTGGGTTGGGCTGTACTTAACAGCCTTTGGCAACTAGCATTACTCTGGGTAATATACCAGGTTATTACTGCTATGTTCAGCAACTCAAGGGCTTCAGCAAAAAGTTTATTGGCGTCTTCTTTATTAATGATTGGCTTTGGCTGGTTTGTGTACACTTTCATTACAGTGTATAGCAGTAATGCGGTGAACGAAGGTTCCCTTTCATCAGTACTTACAAATACGAATGAAAATCCTGCATTAGGTGGTTGGTTAAAACAAATTCTTCCTATAGCATCGGCACTGTATCTTATTTTATTGGTGATACCATTGCTCGGCTTCATCCGGAATTATCGCTATGTGCAAATTATCCGTCAACATGGTCTTACAAAAATCAATGTTGAATGGCGTATGTTCGTTACACGAATTGCCGGCCAGATGAACATTCAGAAAAAAGTAAATATCTGGGTTTCTGAATTAGTCTCCTCTCCTGTTACGATTGGTTTTTTAAAGCCTGTTATATTAGTTCCTTTGGCAGCTATCAACCATCTTACTCCCCAGCAACTGGAAGCAGTATTGTTGCATGAGCTTTCGCATATCAAACGGTCTGATTACTTTATCAACCTGATCATTAATTTCATCCAGGCTATATTATATTTCAATCCTTTTGTAAAAGCCTTTGTAAAAATTGTGGAAAGAGAGAGAGAAAAAAGCTGTGACGAAATGGTTCTGCAGTTTCAATACGATTCGCATGAGTATGCCTCTGCACTGCTTACCTTAGAAAAAACAAGTCATATTAATAAGCCTTTAGCGATAGCTGCTGCCGGCAAAAAAAATGATCTCTTAAACCGCATCGAATCAATACTGGGCGTTGAGAAAAAACAAATTTTTTCTTTTCAACGGGTAGCCGGGTTGTTTACCGGCCTGTTGATCGTTTTTTTATTAAATGCCATTCTTATTATAAGCAAACAACCTTCCGGCAATAAAGTAAATTCTATTGGAGATGTATCCTCATCCTTCAACTTCTTTGACGGATATGATAAAGCTGATTATGTACCTGCGACGGAAGAATTAAAAGCCAGTGAGCCGGTAATAAACCATGTTGTTGCAACTACATCAACCAGGAAAGAACAGGATGAAAGCCTCTCTCCTGTTGCTGAGCCATTACCTATGTTAGCCCCTATTGCCTATACCAATCCTTCGTACAGGCAAGCTGGAATGGAAATAGTGGAAGAAGCTCCACAATTAAAAAAATACCAGGAAGACCAGGTACAGGTAGCTTTAGAGGCTTCGAAAAAAGTATTGGAAAGTGCACAATGGAAATATGTGGAGAAAACAATGGCTGAAGTATTTACAGCAAGTGAAAAAGAAAAATTAAAATCAACTTACGAAAACGAAATCAATAAGATCGATTGGAACGAATGGGAAAACAATCTTCGCCTGGCTTATAACAAAGTAGATTGGGAAAATGTAAATAGTCAACTCGCCAATGCTGTACAGCAGGTAAGAATTGATAGCATTCAATCTGTATATCGTCAGGCACTTTCTCAATTGGAAGAAGTTAAGTCTACGCTAATTGCTAACGATGTAAAAGGAATTCCTGATACGGATGTTTCTTTAAAACGCATTGAGCAGGAAAGAAAAGATGCGTTAAGAGCATTAAATAATGTCAGGGCAATCAGAGCCAAGAAAATAGTTCGACTGTAAATTCTCTCCTTACTTCGTTTCTTGTTCAACCGAGCCTATATCAACTTATAGTCTATCCGCCTATTTCTTATGAGCATCCTTTTTTCTTACCCCTGTCGTAGATTATTTCAGCTCCCTTTGTGGTTCAAAATAAAAATGCCGAGACCAAGCCCGGCATTCTGATAATATTTTATAAATAAAGTTTACATTAATAGCACCTGGGACATGCCTGGCTATACTTGTTTCCAAGTAAAAATCCGAATACCACTTCATGTGTGCCCCTGCTAAAATCGTTTAGTTGAGAATTTGCATTGTTGCGGTCGTATGCATAGCTAACATTAAAAGTGTTTTTTACATTCAAGCCTATCATACCTGCATAGCCATCCTGGTAACGATAACTACCACCCAACCAAAAGAGATCCTGGTACTGCAACTTCACATTTGCTTCTGGTTGAAATTCCCTGATTGAACTGCCTTTAATATATTTTACCATCAGCGATGGGATCATATTGATATCTTCTGATAACAAAAACCGGAAGCCTGCTGTTAAGAAAATATGCGGAACGAATTTTCCCTGTTGCAGTATCGATGGATTATCATCTACAAAACTTAATGTTTGTGGTATTACCTGCTGAACGGAGAAGCCTGCAAAATAGTCACGGGAATACAACCATAGACCTACTCCTAAATTGGGTCTTGTCTTTGTAAGCTCCCCGGTGAAGGCAGAGCCTAATGCAGGATCAGAAGGATCACCATTCCCATCAAAACTATGTTTGCTTCTATCAATACTTACTTTAGTAATACCGGCAGAAAATCCTCCTGAGAGATTCGTTGTTGCATTCAATCCAAGATGATAAGCATACGTTGCACTGGCGGTAAGAAACCGGAAACTTCCTGTCTGATCATTTATAATTTGAAGGCCAACACCATGGTGAGGCGCGGCGGCTGTATAATTTCTCCAATAGGCCTGTCCTCTTGGATTTTGACCCGGCACTTCAAATGACGTAGCAGAAGTGGCATAATCATCACCTTTTCCAATCGGTGCATGGACAGTTAAATAAACAGTTTTAGGGGCTCCATTAATACCTACCCACTGATCTCTTACCGCCATTTTTAAATCTGTATAGTTTTCAATTCCGGTAAGGGCGGGATTAATAATAAATGGGTTGATGACATACTGTGTATAATGCGGACGTTGTTGTCCTATTGCCATCATCGCACCTGCACAAATCATCGCTGCTGTAATAAAAATCTTTTTCACCTGTTTAGTTTTTTGGCTCAATACTTTTGTTTATCGTATTACATCTACATAACCGGATAATTTACCACGGCCATTTTTAGGATCAATTACATAGTAATAAGTACCCACCGGTACATCTTTTCCATTTACTTTTCCATCCCAAGGAGTGCTGTATCCCACAGAGTGATACACTAACTGCCCATAGCGATTGTATAGATCAACTGTACAACCAGGATAACTTTCTAAATAAGCAATTACCCATGTATCATGTACCCTATCACCATTAGGACTGAAAATATTCGGTATTAAAGGATTCTTCAGCACTTTAACAAATACATCGTCACTGTCCGTACATCCTTTATCAGAAGTTACGGTAAGCGTATAAGTAATATCTGTTGCAGGAGATGCAATGGGGAATGGTGATGTTGGATCATTTAACCCAAGTGCCGGTGTCCATAAATAAGTAACTGTTAAACCAATATTAGAAGCTGGTGTCAACATTACCTGGCCTCCCTCTAATACGACTTTATCAGGACCGGCATTTAAAACCGGGTCAGGATAAACTTCAATTGGTTGTTCCAGGAAGTTTGTGCAACCATTAGTACCTGTATAGGTGTAACGAATAGTATGTGTACCAACGCCTGCTACAGCAGGATTAAACAAGCCAGTTGATGATACACCATTACCACTAAATACAGCAGGACCACCGGGCAGTGCATTTAATAATTGTGCCTGTGTTATCTGGAAAGCCGGCACATCCGAACAAATACCAGGCACCGGTGCAAAAGCCAATGTTGGTGTAGCAAGTAATGTAACATCCCTTTCAAATGAACTGATACAATTATCTCCTGTATAAGCCACATACCTGATGCGGAATGTTTTGGTTAACGGAGTTCCAAATTCTGCATAAGTATTTGTGTATGTTTTGCCTGCAACAGGAGTTGCATCTGTTGTTTTAGCTGTTGGATCATTCAGGTAATCCCAGAATATTTCCAGTTTTGTTATAGTTCCAAATGCAGTTGTTGCAGCATCTTTAATAGTGATGGATTGATTGGAACAAACAGAACCAGTATTCTCAATAGTAAAATTGGAAACCGGTAAATCGTTCACCGTAAAAGTTTTTGAAGTAGTATCCCTGCAACCTGTATTGCTGATAACAATTTGTCGTACAGTATAAGGTCCTGCTACCGTGAAATGATGCGTAGGATTTTTTACCGTTGATGTATTGGGATTTGCACCGTTTGAGTTAGGATCGCCAAAATTCCAATCCCATCCTGTAACAGTACCCGGATTGACAGTCCCCAAATCTGTAAACTGTGCATTTACATCCGCCACACAGGCAATAGGTGTTGTAAAATCAGCTGTAGGATTTACATTAACAGTAATCGATTTAGAAACCTCAATACTTTCGCAACCCTTATCGGTAGTAACAATAAGTTTGATATCATAGGTTCCTGCAACTGTATAAATATGTGTAGGGTTTTGAACCGTTGAAGTATTAGGGTTTGATGATGATGCGTTGGGATCACCAAAATTCCATGCCCATGATACAATGTTGCCTGCACCGGGTACCGATAAATCATTAAATGATATTACCCTGTTTACACAAATAGTAGGTGAGGGTGCAAAATTGGCTGTTGGCAATGGATTAACAGTGGTAGTGACAGAGCCAGTTTGTGGTTGACTACAAGCACTTACACCACCCTCCTGCACACTTAATAACTGATAGGTAAATGTTCCGGCTACATTAGTAGGCACTGGTACATTTACAGTATTTGATGGAGCTATTGTACTAGCTGTATAGAATGGTGTAGGATCTCCTACTATTCTATAACGGAACTGATATGGCGATGTACCGCCTGACCCTGTAAAAGTAATATTGTGAGTAGCTGCATTTAAACAAACTTCTGCCGAGCCAATTATCGTAGCGGTCGGTAATGGTTTTACAATAATTGCAGCAGTAGAAGCAGACGGCGCAAATGTTCGCAAACAACTACTTGTACTGCTTTCCTGCACATCAACTAATTCATAGGTAAATGTGCCTGTAGCAGTTGTTGGAACTGCAACAGTAACGGAGTTGCCAACGGTTGTACTAATCGTTTGTATAGGTCCACCATTAACCCGATATTTAAAAGTATAAGGGGCAACTCCATTGGAGCCGGTAAACGTAATAGTTGGTGATGGTGCATTTACACAAACTTCTGTTGCACCTGTAACAGTAGCGCCTGGTAGTGGTCGTACTGTTACATCTATAAATCCAGTTTGAGCCTGGCTACAAGCAGCAGTACTTCCTTCTCTAACATTTACTAATGCATACCTGAAAGTACCAGCAACCGTTGTAGGTACATTTAAAGTTATCGAGTTACCGGAAACCGTTGTTATTGTTGGTTGAACAACCGGCCCGGATCCATTATCAATTGAATAAGTGAAAGTATAAGGTGCTGTGCCGCCTGCTCCCGTAAATGTGATGACAGGCTCTGTACCATTTTGACAAACAGTTGCCGCACCAATTACATTTGCTGTAGGTAATGTTCTTACATTAACTGTCCGGGTAGCAAAATTATTTACAGTGGCACAACCTGCTGCAGATGTAATATTAAGTGTTACAATAAACGGACCAGCTGTTGTATAAGTATGCGTTGGGTTTTGAACATTGCTTATCGGACTTCCATCTCCAAAATCCCATCTCCATTGTGTAACAGAACTTCCTGCTGCTGTGCTTCCATCGGTAAAGTTTACTACTGAGCCGAGACAAACATCTAATGGGGCAATAAATGCAGCTTGTGGTTCCGCATAAATAGTAGTTAGTGTTTGAGTTTTCGTATCACTGCATCCAGTATTAGTAGTAACTGTAAGACCTACTGTAAATGGCCCTCCTGTTGTATAAGTGTGTAATGGATTTTGTGTATTCGCAGTTCCTGCATCACCAAAAGTCCAGGCCCATGTAGTAATAGTATTTCCAGCACCCGGTGTAGAGCCATCATTAAACTGAGCAGTACCGGCAGGTAAACAAGCAACAGGCAATGCAAAGTCGGCCGTGGGTTTAGGATTAACAGTAATGTTCTTAGTGATGGGTAAGCTTACACAACCAGAAGCGGATGTAACAGTTAAACTCACGGTAAAAGGTCCGGCTGTTGTATAAGTATGTGTTGGGTTTTGTGTGGTATTGACAGGACTACCGTCTCCAAAGTTCCAGGCATATGTACCTCCCGGAATTGCTGTTGATAAATCTGTAAAGTTTACAGGGCTCCCGACACAATAAGGACCAGCATGACTAAAATCTGCAACGGGAGGATTATCTATTACTACAATTTTTCGGGCTGTATCAGCTATACAACCTATATCATTTGTGTAAGTAAACTTTACCTGGTAAGAACCAGGAGCAGCATATGTGTGGGTAGGATTAGTTGTTGTTACCGGAGGAGTAGCATCTGCAAAATTCCAATACCGGGCTGTTATAGGTCTGGTACTATTATTATTTTCAATAAAATTAACCGGGCTGTTTATACATCCGCTGGTAGTAAAATTAAAATCTGCTAAGGGTTTATCGAACACCTGCAGATCAAATTCAATTTCCTGTGTGCCTCCACAACCATCTGGTGTAGGGTTGGAAGCAGTAATTTTTATGGGGTAAGTTCCAGCAACAGTTATTGTGTAAGGCGTTGGAATGCGGTATTGATATAAGGTCTTACCAGCGACTACGATTGGACCTGTATAATATATACTGGGGTCAGTCATTGAAAAACTTCCAATAGTACCCAAGTCCCATTGTATATTGGTAGGCTGGTATGGGAAAGTCATAGTGAAATAAAACGGCACATCTTTACAGGCAGCAGGGAAATTAATTGTTGCCGCAGGGTTTTGTACAGATATATATTGATAGATATCCTTAATATTAGTTCCAGCATTGTAGCCGTAAGATTCAAAGTCTCCAAAACCATATGCAATGGCATTAAAACCTGAATCAGATAGAATCGTATGTTGACCGCCACCAACAGGAACTTTTACATAAGAATAGTTGGGATCTTGGGGATGTACAACAAATGAACCTAGGGGAAGTGGGGCTCCATCCAATCTAAATGAACTAATTCCGGTTCCACCGTTTGGAACAATTGCGTTAAAAAAATGTTGAGCAATAGAAAAATTTGGGGTAGCATTCCACAATACTTTATTTATATTTTGCTCTACAGAACTTAAATACATTACTTCCGGATCCCCCGGACCATTATTTCCACAACCTGTATTACCCTGGGTAGATGTAAAATATTGTGCAACAAGAATAGGATTATTTCCTTCAATACGCATTGGAGCGGATGTAAGCGGCAAGTCGTAATAAAAACCATTTTGCAATGGTACTGCTATAGGTGCGCCATTTATTGTAACTGCTGTTGCCGGATCAGAAACACATACCCTGTAAAAATTGTTAGTCATACCTCCACTTCCAGATGCAGTTAAATATTTCTTACCCCAAGCAGATTTTGGAAATGCCTGAACCATATAATTATCCGATGAGCTAGCGCTACCATTACAAGTAATACTGATACGGCCACTACCGGCGAATACTCCAATTCGTTTACAACCTTCACCTGTATTGATAGACCTAACAGTAGAGCCTGTTAAATCTGTGCCGCTATTACCACTGTAAGTTCCCATAACATTATATACCTGCCCTTGCGTCAACGTTACTGTAAAGGGAACTCCTGCAGGGTGTCCTATAGCGGCCGCACTTGGAGTTATTTCTACAGTTGTAGATCCGGCATCTGCAGCTACAACATAAAACCAACAATTGGAGTTTGCGCTGTTAGAAATATTAGTATAGTTAACAGAATAGTATTCCTTTCCTAAAGTTGCGGTAGGGAATAATATAGTAGCACCCGAAACACTGGCATTGTATATATGTGCATACGCAACGATGGGCTTATCACTTGTTATATGTATTCCTTTATTTTCCGGAAAAGTAGAAGCCCCCGTAAGCCGTGCATCCTGTGCACCAGCTTTAGGGAGTGGATTTGATGTAACTACCGAATTAGCTGCTACATTATAGGTTTGAAAATAGCCTGTTGCAGGAATAGAAACATTTACAACAGTAGCCTGGTCAGCTGCAAAATACAACACCATTTGTTGAGCATTTCCAGCATTCATTATTTGATGATAACCATAGGCCACCCAAAAATCTTTCCCTTTATTAGAAAAGTCTTGAGCATAAGAGGTACTACCACATATCATGGCTAGTACAAGGGTACTTAGTAGGTAAAATTTTCTCATTGGGTCCAAAGTCCTGAATCGTGAAGAAAGAGTAACGAATCTACAAAATAGAAAGTTAAAATACTAGGGATTAACCATCAATCTGGATAAATAAGTAGCAGCAAATTTTGCTCGTATATATACGGTAATGAAAGAGTTATGTGCTTTTTGTAAACTGAACGATCATCAAATAATCCATTAATCAACACTTTATATATATAATTATACATATTCGTACTATTAATTGCTGTAAAAATACATATAATAAACATTAATTATTAATATTCAAATATTTATATTCTATTTATTACAATAAATAATTAAATATATTTTATGTATAATAATTCTATATTTTATTTCCAAAAAATCACTATTTAGGTTTAGATAACTTTCTTAATACATTGATAAAGAAATATTTTAAAATAAAATATAAACTAATTTAATTTGCTTGATCTCAAAATAATTATTTTGTCTAATTTCTAAACATATTAGTAATACATTAAAGCCCTAATTAGGCTACAACTTCTCAAAATACCCCTGTAAAATCTAAAGGGGTTAGTGAAAAAAATAAGAGTAAAAGAGTAGTAAAAGCCCCTGCTAAAGAAGGTGGGGATAAATTAGCTAAAGGATTGAGTGGAGGGGAAATTGACCAACTTGCTGAAAAGGTAATAGCTACCCTATCCGGCATTTCATTGTCAGATGCTAAAAGAGTATTGGTTGTAGTAGAGACTATTCTCCCTGCCAATTCTTGTGTTCAATGTTCTGTAAATGGAACATCAAATCACCGTAATTCAGATTAAGAATTAACCTATCTCCATTTCGGAATAACACTTCCGTTCTGGTTTGAGATAAACTTTTTGCAAAAACTATTTCCCTTTTATTGATAAGGATTTGACCGCCGCCCTCAACAAGGGCTAAATAGAATAGAGCATTTTCAAATGGCATAATCAGTTGTTTTGACGAAATTAAATCAAATTAACCATGTTCAATTTTAAGACACTCCCCGAAGCTGTTAACTACTTTTCAAGTGAGGAAAGATGCCGAGATATGTTTGAGAAATTACGTTGGCAGGACGGCAATATTATTTGTCCTAATTGCTTAACTGAACGAGCCTATCGTATGAGTAATATGATACATTATAAGTGCCGGAATAAATCTTGCGGGAGTAGGTTTTCAATAACTAAAGGCACTCTATTGGAGGCTACCAAACTACCATTAGGCAAATGGTTTACTGCTATGTATTTGGTAATGTCGCATAAGAAAGGAATTAGCAGCCACCAGTTAGGCAGGGATTTGGGAGTAGGACAAAAAGCTGCATGGTTTGTTCTATGCCGTATAAGGGAGATAATGAAGGCTAAAACATTTGAGAAATTGGATAACATAGTTGAGATTGATGAAACATACGTTGGAGGAAAGTTTGAGAATATGCACAGGGGCAGAAGAAAGAAGTATCAGGATAAAGGCATTGATAACAAAGTACCCGTAATGGGAATGATTGAAAGGGATGGCAAGGCAAGATTAAAAGTAATAGGTAAAGAAACTTTCAAAGATTTAGTTAGGCAAAACGTAGATGAAAATGCACAACTGGTAACAGATACACACAAAAGCTATGTGGGTTTAAACTATGAATATGCAGGGCATAATTCTGTTAACCACTCTATTCAACAATATAAGGATGGAATATTTCACACCAACTCAATAGAGGGAGCATTTAGCCACTTTAAGAGAATGGTTTTTGGAATTTACCACCAAGTAAGCCCTAAGCATTTACATAGATACTGTGATGAATTTACAGGACGTTGGAATAGCCGCAAGGTAAAAGACAACGAAAGGTTTGTGCAGTTCCTACAACAAACAGAAGGCCGTCTAAAATGGAAAGATTTAACGGCAAAGTAGTAACTTGCTACTCATGGCAAAAGCAGCTAAAAAGAAAGCAAAGAAAAAAGGAAAGTACGATATAACCGTCAAGCCCCCTGATGGTATGACCTTTGAAGAATTAATAAAACTTGCTGCTACCACTCCCTTGCCTAAAAAGAAAAAATAAATGGCCGCCCACCCCTACCTATTAGAGCATGAAATTTTAAAAGTTCTGTATAACTATATTTCTTTTGGCATAAGAGGAGAAGGCAAGATGGGTAAAACAACACCTGTATTTAAAAGAGATTATGAGTATTCATCATTACATTTTGGAACTCTCGTAGATATTTTAAATAGCCCTGAAAAATACACCAATGATAAAATGCCTATTGGGGTAATTGGATGGCTTAAAAATCTTTCCGTTACTTACGAAGAAGTTATTCCCGAAGCAGAAATGAAATACCAATGGGCAGAAGTAAGTGAGGCTTTAGAAGTTTTGGCATTAAACAATCATATCAAAGAAACACCTGTTGAAATTCATATTTATTCTGACAATATGAAACGAGTTGTTTATTTGAAAAATGAAGGAGCTTTAGCATTTAGAAATAATTACTACTTAAAAGAGGCTGAAATAGAATTATCTATTGCCCGTAGTTATGAAATACAAAAAAGAGATTTGTGGTTGAAGAAATATTGGATTGGAGTAGAAATATCCAAATATGTTATGGGCGGAATAGTTGGGGCATTAATAGCTTTAGGATTAGCACGACTAAATAAATCAAAGGAATCGAAATCAGAAAACACAACAACGAAGCAAGGGGATACGGTATCCTCTCCCAAAACGGCTTCTTACCCTGTTGTACGTCCTTCAAATACCATCGTAGATACTGTTTTAAAGCAGGCTATTAGATAAAATATGTGAGTTTACAAATTTATCAAACTCATTACTACCAAGCACTTCGGGGTACTTACCTGCAATTATCCACTAAATGTTAATATTTGAAGGTTTGAAATTCTGTTTATAAAAAATATATTCGCCACAGCCCATCTACTAAATGAAAAACCTCTCAAAAGAGAGGCTATTTCAAAAGTTAAAGGGGGCTGTTCTGGTTGACCGTCGTCGGATTCCCACCCATGTACGGCCAGTTCGATTCTGGTAGCCTCCATTTTGCCAAAGTAAAAATGCCTTTCGGCGTTTTTCGCCTCTTATCGTGAAAGTAAGAGGCTTTTTTGTGCTTACCAGTCAATAGTTACTAACTGATAACAGTATAAAAATATAGTTCGTTTAGTTTCTACACAAATATAAAGTGTTATAAATAACACTTTATCCCACATCGAGTATTTGTACGCTCTCCCGGCCAAATGCCCTTACCTCAAATTCTACTTTAAGTAGCTACCGTCTTATTCTTGTATTTAGGTATTGTTGTTTGTTTTAATACATTGGAAGTTAGCTTTTGGCTCTTCCTGATACTATGTATAAAAGGGTAAATTGTTGGTTATTAGCCGTAGGGGTAAATTGCGAACTCATTCCCCCTAATTAGGGTCATTATATCCCATTCCACTGTTTTTTGGTTAATTTATTTGGTTAGATTTTGGAGTTGCAAGCCCTCTCGTTCATGACTCCGCAATCGGACTTTTACTATTATTATCAGTGCTTATAAATTAATTAGCTGACCTTTTTTGTGGATAACTGGTCTTTGCCCGTATCCGGCAGAAATCGGGCATTGAGGATTCCTTTCCCCTATTTTGCATAAAATAACTGCAGGATGAAAGCCCGATTATTTTACCTTATTTGTCTGCTGGTTTCAGTTATTCATTTACACTCCTGCAGATCTTTTAAGGAGCCAGATTTTATGCGGGTTGATAACATACAACTTTATAAGCTAGGAATGAAGGAATCTACACTGTCCCTCAACCTCTATTATTTTAATCCCAACAATTCAAAGCTGAAACTAAAAGAAGTGAAGGGTAATGCCTGGCTGGAGGGCAACTTCCTGGGCAGTTTCTCCATGGACACATTAATTCATATTCCGGCAAAAGACTCCTTCTATCTACCCGTTAAATTAAAGGTGAACATGAGTAAACTTCTTAAAAATTCATTTGCAGCTTTGCTGGGTAATGAGGTAATACTGAAAGTAAAAGGAATTGCAAAAGTGGGAAAGAGTTTTGTGTACATCAACTATAACATTAATTATGAAGGCAAGCAGAATATTGCGGCTTTATTAAAATAAAAAACCCTCTGATCAAAGAGGGTTATAATTTATTGTTGCGGTGGTGGCGGTGGTGTTTTAGGTTTAGGATGACCTCCACCATCTTCAGGCTTTTTGCAGCTTTTCGGCAACCTTTTATACATATCTTCTGTTGCAGGTATATCATCAGCATCATAACCAGCATTGGCAATAGCAGTCTTTATCTGTTCTATATCCGTACGGTCTGTCAGGTATTTAACCTTCGTCTCTCCTTTTCTATAGTTTACATTTATTTCAAGAATACCGTCGTAACGTTTGAGGTAGGTTTCAATTCTTGTTTTGCAACTTTCACATAACGCTGTGGGAGTTTTAATAACTTTTTGTACCAAAGGCTTTGTTTGTGATATGCCAGCGATTGATAAACCTGTTATTGCAAGCAGGGAAAATAATATCTTTTTCATCCACACATTTATTTAAACTTAAAATTACGAATTGCCTTTCCAGTTAGCCGGATCATCTCTCCACTTTAACAAAATATCCTGTTGTCCGGCTGAAACTATTCCTTTCTGAATGGCCGATTCTATTAAATCAGCATAAGTGGTCAACGAATAGTAAGTCAATGATGCATTATTGAATGCTTCCGTTGCAGCTGCAAAACCATAAGTAAAGATTGAAACCATCCCGATCACATCCAATTCCTGCGCCTTCAGCACATCTACCACCTGCAAGCTGCTTTTGCCGGTGGAAACTAAATCTTCTATCACAACTACCTTCTGCCCTTTTTCATAATGTCCTTCTATCTGGTTGCCTAACCCATGCTCTTTTGGTTTGGGTCTCACATAGATATAGGGAAGCTTTAACTGATCGGCGGCCATAGCACCCCAGGCAATACCTGCCGTGGCTACACCTGCAAGCATATCTGCATCAGGGAACTTTTCAAACACCACGTTACACATTTCTGACTTTATATAATCCCGTATAAAAGGAAATGATAACACTTTTCGGTTATCGCAATAGATGGGACTTTTCCATCCACTTGCCCAGGTAAAAGGCTGGTCCGGATTTAATTTAACGGCATTTACCTGTAATAATTTTTCGGCTACTACTTTTGCATCTGTCATATTGAACAAAGGTACAAGCTGCAAAGCATAAGAAAAAAAGCTATGACCAACGTATAGCACTTGTCCCCTGCTTCTTGTACCTTGTGTCATATTATTTTTTTATGTACATCAAGATCTACTTTGATAATAAGCCGCTTTATCTGTGTGATACAATTGATGGGGAGATCGAGCCTTATGTTCATCATGATGATGCAATATTTATCGATGAATTGGATACTCACACCGTTAAATCAATGATACATGAAATGCAGCTTGATAAAGTGCATGCAGGAGTTTTTTATCACCCGGATTTAGCAGTATTAAAAAAAGCGTTTTATAAAAAGTTTACCATTGTACAAGCTGCAGGCGGTCTTGTGCAAAATGAAAAAAAACAAATTTTGCTCATCTTTAGGCGGGGAAAATGGGATTTGCCAAAAGGTAAGTTGGATAAAGGAGAAAGCCTGGAAGTATGTGCAGTTAGGGAAGTTGAAGAAGAAACAGGATTAACCAAAGTAAAACTCATTTCACCACTCATTATTACTTACCACACCTATCATGAAGGTTCAAAATTTGTTTTAAAAGAATCACA
The DNA here is from genome assembly GCA_002127295.1 of Chitinophagaceae bacterium IBVUCB2. Classification (GTDB taxonomy): domain Bacteria; phylum Bacteroidota; class Bacteroidia; order Chitinophagales; family Chitinophagaceae; genus JJ008. The sequence goes on along the minus strand of NFUV01000001.1, from coordinate 21,967 downwards.
TTGGTATACTATGAGTGTAAAAGGTGAACAGGAATTAATTCCGCAAACAGATGAAGGTATAGCTGAAATTAAATGGGTGAGTATGAAAGAAGCCCAGGCTTTCTTTCCTGAAAGTTTTCCTTCAGTGATCGATGTAATAAAGGAATTCGCTAAATGAATTTACAATGACCGTGGTTTATTAAAATCTCTTTTTTCAATTATTGCTACGGTAAGCCTGCTTACGCAAACCATTTTCTCGTTTTCATTATAAATTTTTATATCCCATACATGGGTACTTCGTCCCAGGTGCAAGGGTGTAGCAATACCTGTAACATAACCGGAAGTTGCACTGTAAATATGATTGGCATTTATTTCAAGTCCCACACATTGAAAAGATGCATGATCGATAACCATGGCTGAAGCCACACTTCCGATAGTTTCTGCTAATACACAGGAAGCACCTCCGTGTAACAAACCATATGGTTGCCTGGTACGATGATCAACAGGCATTTTAGCTTTTAGAAAATCATTCCCCAGCTCTACCCATTCAATACCTATATATTCACCCATGGTTCCTTTACCAAAATGTTCAAAATCACTCAGCAAAAGTTCTTTATTAAACCAGATCGACATAGTATTATTTTATAAGAGACGATGAAACTACTTCTGGCAAAAATGGAGCAGCGTCGCCGCCATTTCGTATGATGTCACGGACAATAGTAGAGGCTACCGAAGTGTATTTGGGTTCTCCCGTCAGGAATACTGTTTCGATATTTTTATCCAGCGTACGGTTAGCATCAGCTATTGTTTTTTCATATTCAAAATCGCTGACGTATCGAATCCCCCGCAAAATAAAGTGGGCACCAATTTTTTTACAAAATTCGATCGTTAATCCTTCATATACGGCACCTTCTACCCTGTCTTCATCTTTATAAATATCCTTTATCCATTGCAATCGCTGATCAGGAGAGAACATCGGCGCTTTAGCAGCATTTAAGCCTATACCTACTACAATTTTATCAAACAGTGGCAATGCCCTGTTGATGATATCTACATGCCCTAACGTAAGAGGGTCAAATGTTCCGGGAAATAAACAGATACGAGCCATAACAAATACGAAGTTATAAGTTAGAAGTACGATAGAGTTTGAAAGTACGCAACGTACTTCGTATTTCTTAATTTGTGCTTATTATTTAATTTCTGCCAGAAAGTAAATAAAGGACTGCCATTCTCACCGCCACTCCGTTCTCTACCTGTTGTAAAATTATGGATTGTTTGCTGTCGGCTACATCACTATCCATCTCTACTCCCCTGTTAATGGGCCCGGGGTGCATAATGACGATTTCTTTATGCAGGCTGTCAAGTAAGTTTCTGTTAATACCGTAAGCGAGGCTATATTCCCGGAGTGATGAAAATAATACCTGGTTCTGTCTTTCTAACTGTATGCGGAGAACATTCGCAACATCACACCACTCCAATGTTTCTTTCAAATTATAATTTACGCTTACGCCTAAAGCTTCACTTATATATTTGGGGATTAATGTTGGCGGTCCGCAAACCGTTACTTCTGCACCCATTTTTTTCAACAGATAAATATTACTTTGTGCAACCCGGCTGTGCATGATGTCGCCGATGATTGCGACTTTTCGCCCCGCTAATGTTCCAGTTTTTTCCTGGATAGAAAAGGCATCCAATAAACCTTGCGTGGGATGTTCATTGATACCATCACCCGCATTAATAATTGCAGCCGGAATATGTTGTGCTAAGAAATGAGGTGCACCGCTTGCACTGTGACGCATCACTACCATATCCACCTTCATAGATAAGATATTATTAACTGTATCCAGCAAAGTTTCACCTTTGGCGGCAGAAGAGGAAGAAGATGCAAAATTGATCGTATCAGCACTCAATCTTTTTTCTGCCAGTTCAAAGGAAAACCTGGTACGGGTAGAGTTTTCGTAAAAAAGGTTTACAATAGTTACATCCCTGAGAGACGGTACTTTCTTTACGGGTCGTTGTAAAACTTCTTTGAATTGGGCCGCTGTAGATAGAATTAATGAAATATCTTCTGTAGTGAGGTTCTTAATGCCCAGCAGGTGACGAGTGGATAGTTGCATTAAAAAGCGAAATTAAAGGATTTAGCCACAGATTGTATAGAATGACAGAGAAAAATATTTACCGGGTGATCAATACCACTTCCTTATTCACCAGCTTTACTTTATCAGTTTTGTTTGTTTGTACTGTTACTCCCACATAATCAGCCTGTATAGGAAACTGGCGATGCTCTTTTCTGTCAATGAGTACACATAATTCCACTTTAGCGGGGCGACCATAATCAAGCAATACATCCAAGGCCGCTTTGATGGTACGACCGGTGAAAAGCACATCATCTATCAACACCACCGTTTTATTTTCGATGGCGAAGGGCAGATTCATGGTGTCGGGAGTAAGAATTTCATTGCGAATATCATCCCGGTAAAAGGTAATATCTAACTGGCCATATTGTATTTTTTTAGAAGAGTTGTTTTGTTGGATTGATGTAACAATGTCATTACCTACTACTACCCCACCTTGCTGTATTCCCACAAAGACAACATCATCTAAATCTGTATGTCTGCTGCTTAACTGTGCTGCTAATTGGTGTACTGTTTCAGAAAGTTGGTTTGATGAAAGGAGAACCTGCATTAAACTGATTTTGGGATGAAGTTACGTAATGGCATTTAGATATAAATAATGTTCTGACACCAACATCTCCTACCCATTACAGGGTATTTGTTTATAGCTTTCCAAAGAGTAACTTTATAAAATGGGTAATCGAAAAAATATTTGTTGGAGATTTTTCCTTTGCCTTTTGTTGCTTTTTATTTCTCCCTGTATTGCATTTTCTCAGACACCCAAAGGACTTATCGTAGCTGAAAAAGATAGCCGCACACAAGGGAAAACAAAAGCCCTTATTGTCGGCATTTCCAAGTACCAGTTTATCGACTCATTGCAATATGCGGACAGAGACGCACAGGTTTTTGCAGATTACCTGGCCACTACAGGATTTTGGAATATTACCAAAGATGATATTACTCTATTAGTAAATGAAAAAGCAAAACGGGGCGACCTGATTACACAGCTTACAAGAATCGCTTCATCATTAAAACCCGGCGATAACCTGCTATTCTTTTTTTCAGGTCATGGCGATGTAGAATCACCAGAAGTGCTAAACAAAGGTTACTTGTTGACAAATGACACTTATTCTGATAATTATTGGGGAGGGGCTGTTGCAGTTAACGATTTGAAAGATGTTTTTGTTACCCTTCTCAGCAGAGATATAAAAGTGATACTTATTACTGATGCCTGCCGCTCTGGTAAATTAGCGGGTGGTATTAAAGGCGCTGAGTTTGCTGCTGCAGCCATCAGCAGTATGTGGAAGAATGAAATAAAAATCCTGAGTTCTCAGCCCGGTCAGTTGTCTTATGAAGATAAAAAATGGGGAAACGGACGGGGAGTTTTTTCATATTTTCTTATCAACGGATTAAATGGCGAAGCAGATACCAACAAAGACTCAACTATTACACTAGCCGAACTGGAAATGTATGTAGGCAGTAATGTGGCGAAAGAAACAAATAATAAACAACAGCCCATTTTTGAAGGCCCTAATAAATTCTCAACTGTTCTTGCTACGTTGAAAGCACCTGTTATAAAGCCAGTGCAAAAGACGGGTGGAAATAGTATTAAAGGCAAATCTTATTATCAAGTACCGGACGATAGTTGCAATTATTATTTTAAGGAAATGACAAAAGCCATCGATAAAAAAAAATTTGGCTTTACGGGACAAGGATCAGCTACGGTATTATATCGCCAATTAAAAGCATGTACAAATGATACCGACTTTATTTTGCAAGCCAATTCAGAGTTACTCGCTGCTTTGATGAATAATGCCCAGGAAATAGTCAACAACTCATTTATTGGGAAAAAACTGGTGTCAGAACGCCAATTTGAAGAAGGTGTTGGACTGATTGAGCAAGTATTACAGAATAACGACCTCAGGCTACCTAACGAAAAGTACCTTCAAAATTTAAAGCGGTATTTGTTCGTACAAGGTAAAGCGACGTGGTTTCATGAAACTTCAAACAAGGTGCCCGCTGAAAAACTTTCGATTATTATTGACTCTGCTATAAAAGAAGAACCTGAAGCTGCTTACCTCCTCACAGCCAAAGCTGTTGTTGAAATGAGAAAAGAAAATTGGACAAAAGCGATTCAGCTATTGGAGAAAGCGATTAGTAAGAGTCCGGGTTGGTTAATTCCCAAATACCAATTAGGAAGCTGCTATGCCAGCAAAAAAAATTACGCCAAAGCAATTGAATATTACGAAGCCGTTTTGCAAAAAGACCCGCACTATAACACTTTTGAATGTACAAAATGTATACTGCAAAACCTGGCCCAATATGCTATTGAATTGAAGCAGATAAAAAAAGCAGCGGACTATCTTTTAAAGTCAATAGAACTTTTTCCAGATGATATTACCGCTTACTTTTCTTTGTATGATTATGCTATTGAAAGCAAGGATACTGCTGTTGCTGAATCATTAATAAGTAAACTAAAGCTATATAACGATTCTGTTGAAATGAGATTATTAAGAATCCGGTTCGAAAACCAATTTGCTGGAATACCATTATCACTTATTTCTCTTGACTCTGTAAGGCTTATTTTGAGAAACAATCATGACTCTGGTGACTATTATTATACACTTGGCAAGTATTACCAGGAAGAGGTTTTTGATGCAGATTCTGCAGAATTTTTTTACCGAAAAGCTGTTGAACTTGTTCCCGCAGAATTTCTGTACCTCCAAACTTTGGCAGAATATATTGAAGAAAATGGGGATGCTGAAACTGCCCAGCAATTACTCATTGAAAAAATGGAAGCTTATGAGGTTCCTGATAAATATGAAGTAATGTCATTTCTTGCAAGCTCCTATCTTAATTCAGATAAAATGAGAGAGGCTTTTGCACTACTGAGGGAGATCAAGGAAGCTGGTTATTTTACCTGTGCGGATCTTAAAAGTTTGAAAAAGGCATTTAAGAATTTACCAGAATACACAGCTTATATAAAAAATTGCCGGGATAAATAAACCCGGCAATTCTCTTACTATCAATTCGATCATTATTTTTCCTGCATAATGTGAGATTTATTTATTTCTTCGAAAACATATAAATCAAATTTACCTGCCAATACCTGTTTTTAAATTCAGGAGAAGTTGCATCATAAATATTTTGAAGACCCATATTATAACGAACACCAAAGCCTAAACCTGAGTTCATAATATAACCAGTACCCAAGGCTACTCCCATATCAGTTCCATCAAAAGAATCTTTGATATCACTTTCTGTAGTTGTTGAACCAGTTTTGGTTTTAACCTTTCCTGATGTCAGGAATCCAAAATAAGGACCAGCCTCACCATAAAATCCCATAGACTTATACTTCAACATCAACGGGATATTGACATAGTTCAGATTATAATTGGTTTCTGAATTTGTTGTGGGTCTGAATTCCATACCCTGGTTAGCCGAATACATAATCTCAGGCTGAAATGCAAAATGGGTACTCAACGGGATGGCTGCAATTACGCCAACATTAAAACCTGTATTCGATTTCTTTCCGGATATGTCAGCACCATCGCCACCGAGTGTTGAATTGTTCAACCCCGCTTTGATTCCAAAATTAACCTGGCCATTCACTATAACAGAAGATAAAACGACTGCAAAAACTAAAATCACTCTTTTCATAAAATTTGTTATTGATTTACCCACGGTTGCCAAATACGGTGCCACGATGATAAATGGACCAGTAATACATGATCTAATAATTTTTATCTATTATTATCTTGGTTTAATGGCAAAATTCACCCCATTTCCCCTTTTGGGATTATCATCACTCTATCTATCCATTGGATTTGACAGCATAAACTGTTTCAGAATTGTAGTGAACAAAGCAAATAGTTAGTTATATTATTTTATTGTGAACTTATACAGTTGATGATCTAATTTTTTCCGGTAAGGTTTTTTAAGAGTTCACTAAAATAAAAAAGCCCCTTACGGGGCTTTAGAAAGAAAATCTTATTTACGTTTATTATTATCATTTTTAAACTGATAGAATAACCCAACTTGAAACACCCTGTTTTTGGCTTCAAAAGTTTCATCATCACTTATATTATTTAGTCCCAAATTATACCTGGCGTCTATTCCAATTCCAGAAGTAAAAAGATAACCTGCTCCAAACGACCAGGAAAAATCTACAGCATCATATGTATCGTCAATATCAACTTCTACATTCCCGATTTTTTGTTTGGCGGTCACTAAAAATCCTACTTGCGGACCAGTCTGCAGTCGAAATCCATCGTTTACCATATACTGTAGTAATACCGGAACATTCAGATAATTTAATTTCAATTTTGTATTTCCCGACTCTCCTCCCTGGCAACTATAAACCAGTTCTGGCTGTACCGCAAAATGCTTATTGATATGTATGTGGGCCAATCCACCTACATGCAAGCCACTCTTAGAATCATAATCATTAGAATTAGTTATTTGTACACTTGATGAATTATATCCTGCCTTAATACCAAAATTGGTATGCTGGGCATGTAAAGCAGGAATAGAGAGAGCAGAAAAAATGATAAGGACCAAATGCTTTTTCATTGTATTGATTTTAGTTTATAGAATAGTACTATTCTCATAAACGAAGAATGCAAAACCATGCCAAAATGGTAAAAATCAATACTCTTTCCTCTTAAACTATCATGGAAATGAAACACATACTCCTCCTTGGAAAATGGTATTTATTGTTAATCAGTTATAGAATTCATGTGGAGGATAATAGATTTCTTTAATTTTAAATAAGCAAAAAAAAAGAGGCTGTTGTTATACAGCCCCTTTTGTAGTAATAATTTATAGTAAATTATCTTGGTCCACCACCAAAACAAACACCGAGTTTAATACCGATGTAGCTGTTTTGAGATTTCACTTTAGCAGGATCGCCATTAGCATCAAATCCATCTAAGGTACTGCTTGGTACAATGTTGTACTCAAGACCAAAACGGAAGTGACCTGTTTCGATACCAGCTCTTACCATACCACCGAATTTTGAGCTAGTTCCAGAACTTTCAGTACCACCAGAAGTGATAGAAGCACTTGCCAGTGAAAAAAGACCAGCACCAGCACCAGCAAACGGACGGAAAGAATAAGTGTCTTTGAAATAGTAGTCAGCAGTAGCTAAATAAGAACCAGCCGCTTTTACATCAGCATCCAATTCATCCCCGTTATTATCGTAACCGCTAAAACGAGCCACAACCGCTGCTTCCATACGTAAACCAACAGCAAGGTTTGGAATAACTGCATACTTGGGTTCCACAGCGAAGATAACACCGCCTTTAGCTCCGCTACCACCAGGAATTGCATACCCGAAGCTTACATCAACTTTAAATGGTTTTAATTCATCTTGTGCTACTGCAGAGAAAGAAATAACTGTAGCAAGGGCAAAGCCCAGCATTGCTTTTTTCATAAAGTCAGAATAGTTTTAGTTAATTAAGGTCGCAAATGTAGGAGATTTGTTTTAAAAAACAAATCTTCGCATGCATCAAAAAACTAATTCGTTCTCCTATTTTTTTGTCTATGCTTCTTGCATAAATGGATACCCGTAATCTGTTGGTGGATTAAATGTTTCTTTAATTGTTCTGGCACTTAACCAACGATATAAATTCAAAATCGAACCCGCCTTATCGTTAGTACCCGAGGCCCTCGCACCGCCAAAAGGCTGCTGGCCAACTACTGCTCCTGTTGGCTTATCATTGATATAAAAATTACCCGCTGCGTTTCTTAATTTACTTACTGCTAATTCAACCGCAGCCCTGTCAGTAGAAATAATGGAACCGGTCAATGCATATGGAGAAGTTGAGTCAACCAAGCCGAGGGTTTTTTCAAAACTGTTAGCAGGATAAATGTAAACAGTCAGCACCGGTCCAAAAATTTCTTCACACATCGTCACATACTTCGGGTTCTTTGCTTCAATAATCGTTGGCTGCACAAACCAGCCTTCTTTACTATCACATTTTCCTCCTACCCAAATGTCAGCTTTCGGATCTTTCTTTGCGTTATCAATATACCGTTTGATATTATTAAAACTTTTTTCATCGATCACTGCATTAATGAAGTTGGTGAAATTTTCTACCGTTCCCATTTTAAAACTCTTCACTCCTGCTATCAGTTTCTTTTTTACTTCTTCTGCAATGTTAGAAGGAATATAAGCTCTTGAGGCAGCCGAACATTTTTGTCCCTGGAATTCAAATGCACCACGCAACAAAGCAGTGGCTACCACATCAGGGTCTGCACTTTTATGTGCCAGTACAAAATCTTTACCGCCCGTCTCTCCTACTATTCTTGGATACGATTTATAGTTCGACATATTCTTACCAATCGTCTCCCACATATTATTAAATACACCGGTAGATCCGGTAAAGTGTACTCCTGCAAAATCCCTGTGATTGAAACATACTTTACCGATCGTTGGTCCATCTACATAAATTAAATTGATAACACCATCTGGTAAACCAGCTTCTTTTAAAATACGCATCGTCATTTGTGCAGCGTACACTTGAGTGTTGGCTGGCTTCCAAACAACCACATTACCACACATGGCAGCAGATGTTGGCAGGTTGCCCCCAATAGCTGTAAAGTTGAATGGTGTGATCGCTAATACAAATCCTTCCAGCGGACGATACTCCATCCTGTTGTGCATACCCGGACTGCTGATAGGTTGTTGCTTATAAATCTCAGAAAGAAAATGAACATTGAAACGTAAGAAGTCGATTAACTCACAAGCAGCATCAATTTCTGCCTGGTAGGCATTCTTACTTTGCCCCAGCATCGTTGTTCCGTTCATGTACGGACGATACTTGGTGGCCATCAGATCCGCAGCTTTTAAAAATATGCCAGCACGGTTTTCCCAACTCATATTGGCCCAGCTTTCTTTAGCCGCTAATGCTGCTTCTATTGCCTGGACTACATGTTTTTCTTCTCCTGCATGAAAATAACCCAGTGTATGTTTTGTTTCATGCGGCGGATGCATGGAAACTTTTTTCCCTGTTCGTACTTCTTTACTGCCGATATACATGGGTACATCGATCTCCTGTTTTTTTAACTCCGCTAACACTTCTTTTAAACGTTTCTTTTCTGCAGAACCAGGGCCATAACTTAATACTGGTTCATTTCCTGGCATTGGGTAAGAAAAAGTTCCGATACTCATGATTGTGTTTTTTAGTAGCAATAAATATTTATCTCGTAAAGTCGCTAAGAATACAATTAAGGCTTTGCTTACAATTAACTCTCCGTTTCTTTTTCCGACATCAGGTAGGCCTTTATAAATCCATCCAGTTCACCATCCATTACGGGCCCAACATTACCAACTTCAAAATCTGTACGATGATCCTTGATCATTTTGTATGGATGAAAAACATAGGAACGGATTTGAGAACCCCATTCGATCTTTTTCTTTTTGGCATTGGTAGCATCTTTCAATGCATTGCGTTTTTGCAATTCCATTTCATACAAACGGCTTTTCAGCATTTGCATGGCCAGTTCTCTGTTTCCTAACTGGCTTCTATCCTGCTGACAAACCACTACAATACCGGTTGGAATATGCGTTAACTGTACTTTCGTTTCCACTTTGTTTACGTTCTGCCCACCGGCACCACCACTACGGGACGTTTCCATTTTTACATCGGCCGGATTTATTTCAATGTTGATCGTATCATCCACTAGCGGATATGCATACACACTTACAAAAGAAGTATGTCGTCTTGCATTACTATCAAAAGGAGAAATGCGAACCAACCGGTGCACACCACTTTCGGCTTTTAAGAACCCGTAAGCAAACGGTCCGTCAAATTGCAGCGTACAGGTTTTTATCCCTGCACCATCGCCCCATTGCCAATCCAGTTCGGTTACTTTCCATCCCTGCTTTTCGCCATACATACGATACATCCGGGCCAGCATCTCTGCCCAGTCCTGGCTTTCAGTGCCACCGGCACCTGAGTTAATCTGTAAAACACCGTTCAGCTCATCTTCGGGTTCATTAAGTGTCGCTTTAAATTCTGCATCGTCCAATACATCCAATGCTTTATCGTAAGCCTCCTTCGTTTCTTCTTCGGTGGCATCGCCAGCTTTCCAGAATTCGAAGAGCACAGCAAAATCCTCTACCGACGTTTCAGCCGTCTCATAGAGTTTCACCCAATACTCATTTACTTTAGTGTTTTTGAGAATTTCAGTAGCCCTTTTGTTGTCGTCCCAAAAACCGGGACTTAACGAAAGCTGCTTGTCTTCTTCAATTTTATATCGTCGGTTTTCGACGTCAAAGAAACCTCCTTACCCCGGCAATGCGGGACCGCATATCATTCAATTTTTCGATTGTCATGGCGCAAAGGTAGCGGATTTGAGTATTTGAAAATGTGTTGATTTGTGAATGGTATTATTAGCATAGTTTTATTGCTACGGTATTTGCTTGCGTACCATCAAAAGGTTCTTTTCAATCAAGTTATTTGTATCATGAAAAAATCAATGTTCATTATTTTTCTAATTATCCTTATTGCAGGCACCGGACAGAAACTTTTAGGTCAGGCATGTGGTAACCGGCAATTAGATCCGAGAGTAACTTCATTCTTGAGGATAATTGGAAATGAAGACATGACCCATGAACAATTGCGTACTATACCAATCCAGCAGTTCAGGCTTGCAGCCGATCCACCTGCTAGACCCTACCCTGCAGCAGATGTAAAAAGAATTAAAATAACTGCCGACAGTATTCCCGTATTAGTTTTCAATCCTTCACATGCACAAAATCTTCCCATTATTATCAATTACCATGGTGGTGGTTTCTTTTTGCCTTTATTGAAAGGATTAGAACATTCTTTATGGCAGGAAGCGAAAACGTTTGGTGCCATTGTTTTTGCTATTGATTACAGGGTAGCACCCGAAAACAAATTTCCTGCTGCGGTGAATGACAGTTATAATGCTTTTAAATGGATAGCAGAACATGGCAATGAGTTCGGTGGAGATACCAGTCGCATTACATTAATAGGAAATAGTGCAGGTGCTAATTTAGTAGCAGTGATAACTCAAAAAGCAAAAAAAGATAAGATCAGTAATAAAATAAAGTTGCAGGTATTGAATGGGCTTCCTGCTGACCTCAGCCCCAAAAACATGGAAACAGCTATATCCTACCAGGAAAATGCCAAAGGATATTGGCAAACAAAAGCAGCTTGCTATTTAGCATTGGAATTATATGCACCGGGTCAGTATAACCATCCGGAAGTTTCTCCCCTACTTACAGAAGATCTGATCGGTTTACCTCCGGCAGTAATTATTAATGCCGAATTTGATCCGCTAAGAGATGACGGCATTTTATATGCTGCGAAGCTGAGGAAGAATGGTGTAAAGGTTTGGGATAAATGTTTTGCCGGGCAAATTCATATGTTAGTCGGCCTGCCACCAGATGCTTTAGAGCTAAAAGAATATGAAACGATGGTAAAAATGGCAATGAAAGAGAGCTTTAAATAAATAATTAAATTAAACTATTTTCTTTTACCTCTGCAGCTTATCCTTATCTATCCTATTTTATTTTAAAGTAACTTTAATTCAAGTTGTTGGCGAAAAGAAAAACTAACAGCGGCATAAAAGTTATAAATTAGGAAGCCAATGCACACCCGTTTTATGTGGTTAAAATTATTGTTAGCTGTTTTTGTTTCTTGTTTAAATGGCATTGCTTTTGGGAAAGAACCGCCCGGTACCGAAATAAGAATTCAATACAAAACATTTCCCGTTTACACCAAAAACTATAATCATTTTTTAAGAGGGAATAAACCCGATTCAGCCGTGCTTGTTTTCAAACAGCCCAAAACCATAGTTTTCAAAGAATCGTTGTCTGGTATTACGGATTTATATGCGACTAATAATAATTTTTTTCAGTCTGATAATTTTATTCTTGCCAACTCTTCTTTAACCATCCTCTTAAAAAAGCAGCTGGTCATTAATTCAACTCTTCCTGATTCAGTCAAAAGAAAAAAGCAAAAAGAAGATTATGATGCAGATACTCTTTTAAACAGGCAGATCATTGCCAAGACAGTTGAGTTGGGTCATGCAGCCTTTTTCAGGTGTTATTATAAAAACTCATCCGGAAAAATTTACAAATACCAGGATATTTCAGGCAAGGGGAAATTAGTCAGGGAATGCCTGTTGACAGACGTATTCAACCAAGGTATCGAAATACAAAAATTTTATGAATCAGGTGCTACCAGCATCCGTACACAATATGTAGTTGGACTGAGAGACAGTCTTGAACGAAAAAAATTTGATAGTACCTGGTATGATCTCAATCCAAAATTAGTAAAAACAGGAAGAGAAGATATTTATTATTCCAACCAGAACTTACGGTTGTCAAGATTTTACCATAACAATATTTTAAAAGACAGCACTTACAAAGAGTTTTACAGTAACGGCCAAACTAAAAATATTTATTCTACTAAAGGAGGTTTGCTGAACGGGAAATCTCAAACATTTGAGAAAGACGGTAAACTACAACGGGAATTGATATATGAAAAAGGTAGAGTGACCGATACAACTACGAATAAAGGAGGATTTGATAATTACAAAAAAGCATTTCTTGTTGGTATTGATAAATTTCAAACCAAAGTTGACCCTAAAGCACTTAGATTAAAAAATTATTGGCGTGATATTGATGGTGCTGTAAATGATGTCAAGTTGCTATCGTCCACTTTAATCAATGATAAAAGATTCAATCCTGAAAATATTTGTCGTGTAACTGATGATGACGCTACAAAAACTAAAATGCTGGCTGCTTTTAGTAAGTTTTCAGCAGAATTGAAAAAAGGAGATTTGGTGTTCATTCATTTCTCAGGTCACGGATCTTTATCGGGTAAGTTGGCTGATTCGTTGAAAAAATATGAAGGACTCTTAATTCCCTGCAGGGATGCAAATTATCCGACCGATTCTGCCCTTTCAAAAGGGAATAGTATTTACCAGTTTGAATTGGAGAATTTTCTCAATGCAATTAAGAAACAGATTGGAAGGACAGGGCAGTTGATTGTTTCTTTGGATGTAAGCCACTCCGGGGAATTATTAACCTATGGTGACAGAGATACTACTACCATTAAAGGTAACAACATTTCTATGCGGGGAGAAAGTAATAATATGCTTTTTAACCTGGTGCAAGATGAAACGGCACCGGTAGTTATTTATACGGGAACAAATCAAAACGAATTCGGACAGGAAATGCGGGATGAGAATAATATGTCTTACGGAGCTTATTCTTTGGCATTAGCTAAATCATTTTCCAACCCAAGCATTTTGAATACGGCTGAACTGCATGAAGAGGTAATTTCATTTTTGAAAAGAAATGGCAAACGTCAAACCCCGGGTTACCTCGCCAGTGAGACACAGTTTCTGTTTGAAGAGAGTGAAATGCCTGGTGGCCAGGAACTCGCAGTTTTACCCACATTAAAACAATCCGGCAATTCATTTCTTTTATCCGTTGGTATTTCTGAATACAAAGAAAAAAACAAGACTGATCTGAGCTTTATAAACTGTGCTTCAGATGCCCGGACTTATGCAAGCTTTTTTGAAAACCAGTTTGAACAAATATCCAATACTAAGAATAAGAAAAAAATTTTCTCCACCTTGCTGATCAATAAGGAGGCTACAAAAGACAGTATCCTGTCTGCTATCAACTATGCCATTTCCAATACAAAACCGGAGGATTATTTTATATTCAATTTTTCAGGTTATTGCAAACCATTGAAGGATACCAATGGCAAACAGGTTACTTATTTTGTTCCTTACGGATTAAATAATCTGAATGATTCACTGGAAGTAAGACAAAAAGGAATTCCGCTGAATCAGTTAAAAGACCTGTTTCAACTGATCCCCGCCAACAACCAGCTTTTCATAACCGAGGCGGGTTCTACCAATGATTTTCAAAAAGAGTTTATCCAGGCGTTGATTGAAACAAGTCCATCCATTGCTTCCTTGTCCAATAAGAACAGGATTTTTATAGTTCCCAAAGGAAGCGGTCTTGATAAATTCTCCTGCAACAATATCAACAAAGATCATGGACCCATTAATTATTTCGTTACAAGCTTACCGGATGAGTTGAACATATTTGGTTTATTTGAAGGCGGCCTATATAAAGACGCTGTGAAATTTGTATTGAATAAAACAGAAGTGGATTGTGATTATTTCCGTACGGAATACTTTGACATTTTCTTTGAAAGAGAGTTCATCAGCAGTCTCCGTTATTTATTACCCGATGAAGTAATGCAGAGCCGGGGATTAAAAGTGCAGGAAAAAGATAAAGCCACCATCGCTTCTACTATTTCAAACAGGTATGCATTGATTGTAGGTACTGATATTTATGCAGGCAAACCAGAGTGGAATGACCTGAATAATCCTGTACTGGATGCAAAGGATATTGCAAAAGAGCTACAAACTGGTTTTGGTTTCAATGTAATTACCTTATACGATAAACCAGCAGATAGTATTTATGAAAATATAATCCGCCTTTCAAAGATATTGCAGCCTAATGACCAGCTATTGATTTATGTGGCGGGTCATGGTGACTTTGATGATCGTTTATTTGATGACGGATTTATTGTTTGTGCGGATTCAAAACCCACTAAAAACGATGCTTATCGAAATACGTATATTCAGTATTCCAAGCTTTCAAGAATGATTAATAAGCTGCCTGCCCAGCAGGTTATTATGATTCTGGATGTATGTTTTGGCGGCACATTTGATGAAAGGGTGGTACGAAACCAGGCGAGGTCGAAAAATGATATGTATGATAACATGAGTGCTGAAAATTATTTTGCAGAAAAGCTGAAGAAGAAGACAAGACTATACCTAACATCTGGAGGCAAAAAAGAAGTACCGGATGGTTATAAAGGAAAACACTCCCCTTTTGCGCAAAGATTGATTCAATGTTTACAAACCCGGGGAGCAGCAGATAAGATACTAACCTCCACTAACTTTTTTGAGTTTGTAAAAAAACTTCCTTCGGGGCCATTACTAGGAAGTTTTGGTGATGATGAACCGGGGAGTGAATTTATTATTCTGGCCAAATGAATAGAGCGGCCGGACACCCTGTCATCATATTTGACTAAAGCCACTAATTCAATCATAAAAGCCGGGTTCAAACCAGGGCAATTAAAATACACAAGAATGTCAACCCTGAATACAATTCAGGGTTGACATTGAAAAAAATATATTAGAAGAAAATTATTTCCCTGCTACCAGTTCTTTTTGCAGTGTAGCCAGTTCATCCCACTTACCTGCTGCAGCCAATTTAGCCTGCTTAGGCCATGATGCTGGATTATGCATAGCAAATTTAGTTCCTGCTGCCTCCAAAATGGCTTTTAGCTTTTTTGCAGATAGCTTAGATAACTCTTTGAAGGATATTATATTTTCTGCTGCTAATAACTCATTTATCTTTTTACCAATGCCTTCGATTTTAGTAAGGTCGTCTGCAATAGCAGCTGCTTTAGGTTCAGCTTTTTTTACAGCTACTTTTTTTGCTTTCACTTCTTTGGGCTCAACTACAGGTACTGTTATTACACAATTCTCCACTGCAAAGCCATGTGCAAAAGCAAATGTTTCGGCCTTGTCATCATTCACCCATCTGCCATCGCTCAATAAATAGCGGTATTGGTATGTTCTGCCTGCTTCCAGGTTCGCAATTGCTTTTAAAGAACCATCTTTTTGTTTTTTCAAACTAATACCATTGGCCTGGTCCCAATTATTAAATTCGCCAAGTAATAAACCTTCTGTTGCATCTGCAACCACATCCGCTGAAAGCGTAAATGTTACTTTTGTCGCCATAATAAATTTGTTGTTTTACAATAAAAAGAGAGGCAAGAAATCGTGGATTGTCGGCAAAAATAGCCGGAAATGACTATCTGCCACCGTTAATACAATAGTTAAAAGAAGGTAACCCTTTGTATTCTTACTGGTTTTCAACAACTGTGCATAAATAGTGAGCCGATCATTTGGCCGCCGTTCATCCTTTACTTTAGTGAAAAGGCAAACATTATAGCTATTTTAATTGCAGCTACTAAAATTTGACAATGAAGAACATAATAACTTTTATATTCTGCATCACATTTCTAAACATGTATGGGCAGGAAGTGTTTGATGGCCATAAATGGGAAGCCCCCTACCATCTGCCCACGCCAAAAGATTGGGGCATCGAACGATTTCAGATACCTATTAGTTTTGCACCTCAAATTTTATATACAGGAGTGGAAGATATCCGCTTTACTCCCGGCTGGGCTAAAGTAAAAAGTGAAGAATATTGGACTTATGCTTTTTTGTGGTATTTGGATGGCAACGTAAAAATGGATGAAGAAATAATTGCCGAAAATTTAAAGAATTACTACACTGGCTTATTTAATATTAATACCGATAGTGCAAAGAAAGCTGCTACCAAATTAATTCCTGTAACAACTATTTTTAAAAAAGTAAAAAAAGGTAACGGCGACCTGGAAACATATACCGGCACGATAGAGATGATGGATTATTTACAACTGAAACCGATAACATTGAATTGTATCGTACATCTTACCCGCTGTACGGAAGAGAATAAGACGATCATTTTCTATGAACTTTCCCCTCAACCTTTCACACATACTATTTGGGAAAAACTTAAACTGCTTTGGTCGGGGTTTACCTGCAAGAAATAAAAAAGGCGGCCAATTTATGGCCGCCTTTTAATGTGTAACACTAACCTGTTTTATTACGCTAATTCAAAACGATCGGCGTTCATCACTTTGTTCCAGGCTGCAATGAAATCGTTCACAAATTTTTGCTGTGCATCTGCACAAGCATATACTTCTGCAATTGCCCTGAGCTCGGAATTGGAACCAAAGATCAGATCGACACGGGTGCCAATCCATTTAATGCCTCCTTTTGTACGATCACTGCCTACAAATACATCATCTGATTCTGACGCTGCTTTCCAGGTGGTGCCTAAATCCAATAAGTTCACAAAGAAATCATTGGTGAGTGATTCGGGACGAGAAGTGAATACACCATTTTGTGATTGATCGAAATTGATATTCAATACCCGCATACCTGCAACCAGTACTGACATCTCTGGTGCAGTCAGATTCAACAGTTGTGCTTTATCAATGAGCAACTCTTCTGCCGATACGGTATATTTTGTTTTTACATAATTGCGGAAACCATCTGCCTGAGGTTCTAATACAGCGAATGATTCTATATCGGTTTGTTCCTGTGTAGCATCTGTACGCCCTGCTGTAAATGGAACGGTAACAGTATGACCTGCATTGCTCGCAGCTTTTTCTATTCCTGCATTGCCGGCTAATACAATTAGATCGGCAATAGAAACTTGCTTACCGCCAGTTTGAGCTTTATTAAAATCAGTTTGAATATTCTCTACCACCGTTAGCACCTTTGCTAATTGTGCAGGATTATTTACTCTCCAATCTTTCTGCGGCGCTAAACGAATGCGGCCACCATTTGCACCACCTCTTTTATCTGACCCGCGGAAAGTAGATGCAGATGCCCATGCAGTGGATACTAATTCAGACACCGATAATCCGGAAGCAAGTATTGCAGCTTTGAGTGCAGCAATATCATTATCATCTATGAGTTGATATGATACTACCGGAACAGGATCTTGCCAGATCAAAACTTCTGCAGGAACTTCTGCACCGAGGTAACGGGCCCTTGGTCCCATATCCCTGTGTGTTAGTTTGAACCATGCTCTTGCAAATGCATCATTGAATTCTGTTGGGTTTTCTAAAAACCTTCTTGATATTTTTTCGTAAGCCGGATCAAAACGCAATGACAGATCCGTAGTTAGCATAAATGGCTGATGCTTTTTTGTTGCATCATGTGCATCGGGTACTAAACCAGCACCGGCATCACCTTTTGGTTTCCATTGATGAGCACCGGCAGGACTTTTTGTTAACTCCCACTCATATCCGAATAGATTTTCAAAAAAATTGTTGCTCCATTTTGTTGGTGTGGTTGTCCATGCACCTTCAAGACCACTTGTAATTGTGGCGCCTGCATTACCCGTACCAAATGAATTTTTCCAACCCATGCTTTGCTCTTCAATACCAGCAGCTGCCGGTTCTTTGCCAACATATTTGGTGGCATCTGCCGCACCATGTGTTTTGCCTAATGTATGTCCGCCTGCAATCAGTGCAACCGTTTCTTCATCGTTCATGGCCATACGACCAAAGGTTTCCCGAATATCATGCGCTGCTAAAACCGGGTCGGGGTTAGCATTAGGTCCTTCCGGGTTTACATAAATCAATCCCATTTGCACGGCTGCTAAGGGACTCTCTAATTCTCTTTTACCGGAGTAACGATTCTTATCACCCAACCATTCTCTTTCTGCTCCCCAATAAACATCTTCCTGTGGCTCCCATACATCTTCTCTTCCACCGGCAAAGCCAAAGGTTTTAAATCCGGCTGATTCCAATGCACAGTTACCGGCCAGTATCATCAGATCGGCCCAGGAAATATTTTTACCGTATTTCTGTTTGACAGGCCATAATAATAAACGGGCCTTATCCAGGTTGGCATTATCAGGCCAACTGTTGAGTGGCGCAAAACGTTGCGTACCTGCACCGGCTCCACCTCTACCATCTGCAATACGATAAGTACCTGCACTGTGCCATGCCATGCGGATGAATAAACCAGCATAACTTCCATAATCTGCCGGCCACCAATCTTGCGAAGTGGTCATCAATTCAAGTATATCTTTTTTTACTGCTGCCAGGTCAAGACTTTTGAATGCTGCTGCATAATCAAATTTTTCGCCCATGGGATTTGACAGCGAAGAGTGCTGGCGAAGGATATTTAATTTTAACTGGTTGGGCCACCAGTCACGGTTGCGGGGGCCGCTGCCTGCTGCTTGCTTTAATGCTCCACCATGAAAGGGACATTGGCTTATATCTGCTTTTGGTATTCGTTCTCCATCACCTTCATTTTTGACAGCACTTAGTGGCGGGGTTTCTTCTTGTTTTGTATCCATTACCGGGTGGTTTTATATTTTTAAAAATTAGTGACGAAAATATCGATGATTTGCCGAAATGATTATCTATATAAGTTATTAAATGATAGACAGAAACTATGAGGCTTTCTACTGCTTTAAATATCCTTCCGGTTTAACTACTCTATCAACTTCCTCAAAGGAAAACAGTTTTGCATTAACCACCTATGACCCTCATCATTTCACCCCAAAAAAATTGACTTACAAATTATAGGTACCTTCCGACAGGTAAAAGATACACTGCATTTGTTTTCCATTTTGCTGTAACAATGCTTTGCTTGTTTATTGTTGTATTACATTTTTTGAAATGGGCTATTCATTTTCTTTCTTTAATGCCCCGCTCCTTTTAGGTTGCTGTAGATCTTTGGGCGGCAGGTGATCTATACTATGCAGGAGAATTGGAACCCATAATTATAAATGAGTATCCTGGAATTTTTGTTAGAAAAAAGGGTTGGATGGGGTGAATTTTGAACGAAATAATTGACAAATCTGTTAATACAGATTGCTTTCCTTTTAAAGTAATTGACTAATCTTTTAAGCTAAGTAGCTTTTCTTTTGAAGCAAGTGACCTTTCTTTTAAGAGAAGGAACCTTTTTTTTACAACAAGTGACCAAAATTTTTTAATAATTTACCTTTCCGTTGAGGTAAGCGACCTTTCCGTTGAGGTAAGTGACCTTCCATTTAAACTAAGTTGCTTTCCCGGTAAGGTAAGAGAGCATTCCGGTAAAGTAAGCGAACAACCCGGTAAGGTAAGAAGGCTTCCGGACGCTGTTTTAGGCCATTTTTGCGAACTTTTTTGACAAGCAACCCGTAATAAACCTTAAAAATCAATACTATATGCTGACACTGACTGTAACTGAACTCCTGCGGGCACGGGGTGTGGATAACCCTGCCAAGTACTTAGTGCAACATGGTATGAAATACCACCAGGCGAACCGGCTGCTGAGCGGAAAACTGGGAAGCATGACCTACCCGATGCTGGAACAACTGTGCCTGATCTGTGAATGCACCCCGGATGAACTGTTTGCCTGGGTGAAAGATGAGAAAACCACCGTGGCGGATAACCACCCTTTGTATAAGTTGAAACCGAAAGCACCTGTGGCTAACCCGGTGGAACGGATAAAGAAGCTACCGGTGAATAAGCTGGAGAAGCTGAAAAAAATGCTGGATGAGTTGGAGAAGGAATAATATGTTTGTTTTTTCTGTTTTCTTTTTACCTCCTTAATATTGAAACAATGAAAAGATGTTTTGGATTTTTTATTCTTCTTTTAAGTGTATCCGCCTCGGCGCAAAAAGATACGGCTACTTACTCTTCTATATTTGAGAAAATAACCCACTCCGTTAAAGATTATAAACTAGATACTTCTGCGGCACCGAATGATAAGCTGACCAATAAAATAATTGAACTACGCCAACTAAAAGGTGGTTTTAATATTAATGAAGCTATTGACTATAAATTAGAAGAGGATAAACAAAAGGCAGAGATACCTGCTGATGCCTTTGCCAAGTTTGCTGCTTTTATGCAAACTGGTGATGGTAAGAAATGGCTCGATAATGCGGTAATATGGATATACCGGCAACGGTTTACTTATAAAGAATTAAAACAACTGGTAAAGTTTTACAAAACCAGTGCGGGACAAAAGATGTCGGCGGATTTTCCGATCATTATGATGCAATCGCTGGCTGCGGGGGAAATGATAAAGGGGGTTTATGAAAAGAGGCAGGCAAATAAATAATTTTTTACGCTTTGGTTGATATTGGTTTAATCGGTTGGTGGAAGAAAACACCAACCGAGGCGTGATGCTATAGCTAACACCTACCAGGGCGGAGGTTCGTACTTCTGTCTCATTTTCTTGTTCGCAAAATAACCATTTCTTGATTACAATTTCTGTAGCCAAATAAGTATTGTTCGTTCTGTCCGTCTGCGTCTAAGTCATATTCAAAAAAGGAAGCGTTTATCAAACTGTCAATTATTATTTCTCCTTTAGGAAATGTCAAACGTACCTTATTAAAGTCAGCGTCATTGCAAGAAATGCCAATATACTTGATGCTGCCCTTACCATCTTGAAAATTGAATTTTGGATTTGTTCTTTCTCTTTCGTCAGAAAAAGTGTTTATGCGATTAATAGTGTCTGGTATGTCAAAATTATTCTTGTAATATTTAATTTTCTCAGCAGTTATAAGCAGTCGCTTGCCAAACAATAGTCCACCTTTAAATTCTTGGATAGACTGACAACCCATACATTCAGTCCTGAAACTTACGTTTGAGATGCTCTGTCCACCTAAGTATCCCTTAACACCATTAAATAGCAAATCAACTTTTCTGTCAGATTTGTTGATAATGTTTCTATCAACAAAATTAGTTTGATAATTAAATATAAGAGCCGTGTCAATAGTTGCGACCTGGGTCTTAGGTTGCTCAGGCGGTAAGGTTTCAGTAACCTTATTAGGTTTATTGTTACATGAGCAAAGAATTAGAAGTGGCGTTATGTAAATGAACAGTTTCAAATGATGTTGCTATTTTTAATGAGGTGTCAAATAGTATGACCGCTAACGGTCAGGGCTTTCTGCTGTGCTGATATTCTGTGTTACTTCAGCCGGAACAGAAGCCGATTGAAAAACTGAAGTTGAAGTTACGTTATGTAGTTGAGATTTATTCCTTCAGCCCGGACTACAGCTGATAAGCGATATGTCGATCAGGATATATTCTTCCGCCAGCATAGCAGAAAACCGCATCCTATGTTTACAATTCAATAAATTTAGTAAGAGTAAAAGAACAGATTTAGAAAGAACAAGAGGTGGAATAAGACCGTAAAACCCCATAGGCATTATAGCCTTTCTAACATGATAGTCA